>NZ_JBNMQT010000009.1:0-247086 GCF_050205645.1 Mycobacterium heidelbergense | reverse complement strand
CAACCACCCCCCGCCCGTGGTGGCACCGTGTCCCGGGCCCACCGGCGAACGCGCCGACTGGTGGTGGTACGAACCTTTCCAACCGCAACCACCACCCACAAACAACTAGGCCCTCACCCGGGCCGGTCGCTTGCCAGCACCACGTCGAAGCTCAAACGGGCTGGGACATCAAGAAATTCGTCCGGGAGCACAGACTCGTCTACCGTGTCGTCTACTTACGCGGTTCCGGCGTTTCGCGGCGCGCCAGCTCGGCCAGCATCGCGTTGTAGGCGGTCAGGTCGGTGTCGTCGTTGCGTTCGGCCGCGCGGTCCAGCCGCCGCGCGGTGCGCGCATCGCTGCGTGCCCACTGCACGAGCAGCGCGATCATGACGATCACCAGGGGCACTTCCCCTGCCGCCCAAGCGATTCCGCCGCCCAGTCGCTGATCACCCAGCAGATCGGTGTGCCAGGGCAGGCCTAGTGACCGGTAGTAGGCGGCGCCCAGCACGGTTCGGGTGCCCATCAACTCCACGCCGAAGAACGCGTGCAGCGGCAGCGAGGCGAACACGACGCCCACCTTGGCCAGCGGCGGGATCGGCCGCGGCGTCGGGTCCACCCCGATCACGACCCAATAGAACAGGTAGCCGCTGATGAGGAAGTGCAGGTTCATCGCCATATGGCCGGCGTGACTGCTGACCGTGGTGTCGAAAAGGTTCGAGAAGTACAGCCCGTAGAACCCCGCGACGAACAACGCGGTGGCGACGACCGGGTTGGTCAGCAGCCGCGAGAGCCGGCTGTGCAGCGCGGCCAGGATCCATTCCCGCATACCCGGCGGATCGCCGCGTCCGGCGGCCGGCAGCGCGCGTAACGCCAGGCTGACCGGCGCCCCGAGCACCAATAGGATCGGGACCAGCATCGACAGGCCCATGTGGGCGACCATGTGCATGCTGAACATGGCGGGCATGTAGCGCCCCACCCCGGACGACGTCACGAACAGCAACACCACGCAGCCGAGCAGCCAGGCAACGATCCGCCCCGGCGGCCAGCGATCGCCGCGGCGGCGCAGCCGCACCACGGCCGCCACGTACAAACCGGCGAGAACGATTGCGGCCGTGCCGAAGATCAGGTCGAAGCGCCAGTCGAACAGGACGCGCGCCAGGGTGGGCGGACCGTCGAGGTCGTAGCCGATCTCGGCTTCGGAAATCGACGGCAACCGCGACGGCGGTGGCGGCGGTGGGGTACGGCCCAGCCCAACGGCAACGCCGAAGGTCAGACCGAAAACAACCGCCTCGGTCAGGGCCAGCCGGATCAAGACACCGCGCGCGGGGCTCGGATCCGCTTGCAGCGCAGCAACTCCGGCGCGTCGCTGGCGCCAGCCCACGACACCCAGCACGCACAGCGCGACGAACTTCGCGACCACCAGCCGCCCGTAACCGGTGGTAAACAGCTCGGAAGGCGCCACCCGCACCGCCGCGTTGACCAAACCGCTGAGCGCCATCGCTACCCAACACCACAGTGCGATGGCCGAGAAGCGCCGCGCGGCCAGGCCGATGTGTTCACCGGCGCGAAGCGCGTGGGTCAGCAGCGCCAGCAGTCCGCCGGCCCACAGGGTGGCGGCGACGAGGTGGATCAGCAGGCTGTTGGTGGCCAGGTCGTGTGAGCCGCCCGCCGACGAGTGACCCGTCAGCCCGAGCGGGACCAGCGTCAACAACGACCCGGCGAGCAGCACCGGCGTCCAGGACCAGCGCAGCACCGCGACACCGGCCATCGTCACGGTCGCGGCCAAGAATGCGGTCCAGCGCCACGCGGACGCGGTGTAGATCAGGTCGGCCAGCTTCCAGATCGTCACCGGGTTGAGGTGGTCGACCAACGGGTGCCCGGACACATCGGAAATGGTCAGCGGGACCAGCAGGGCCGCACACACCGCCCACACGCCCGACGCGACGGTCCCCAGCCGCAGCGCGCGGTATCCCCCGGCGTCGAGCACGCCGCTGCCCTGCGGGGGCACCAGAAACGCCGCGAAAAGGAACGATCCGACGGCCAGCGCTGCCGCGATCTCACCGGCCGCCCGGACGAACGGCAGCCCCACCGTGGTCGCCGGGCCCGGATTGGGCAGACCCGTGAGCGTCAGCGCGTCCGCCAGCGACAGCGCCCCAATTCCGGCCGCCGTGCAGCCGGCCAGCACCGCGACGCCGGCGAGTAGCGGCCACACCAGCGCGGCGGGCTTGCCGGCGGGCCGGGAAACCGTCATGTACCCAGGGTATGGGCGGGCGCTACGACTACAGAGGTTGGCTATCCAGATGGCTCAGCCGGGCCTTGGTCTCACGGGCGACGAACTGGTCGCGCGCGATCCGCCCGACATGATTGGAATCGCGGATGATGTCTCGCAATTCCCGCCGGAACGCGATCCGTCGCTCGGCGAGGTCGGCGGCGGGTGCGATCAGATCCTGATCGGCGACCACCTGGTAAGCGGTGGCGAACAGCAACGTCGAGACCGATTCGCTACTACGCACCCGGGCCTGCGCCACGTACTGCCGGCCCACCCCCAGCGCCAGCTCCGTCAGTTCCTTCTGGGTGATGTCGGCCGGTGCGTCACGCAACACGTCGGCGACGATCTCATACGCCTCGAAGAACACCCGCAACATCGCGTCCGCCATCAACGGCCGCTTCGAAAACAGCATCGCGTCGATCTCGTCGCCCCCGGCGGCGACGTGGGCCTCCCAATCGTCGTGCCACGCCGTCTCTTCGGCGATGTTGTGCCGGAACGCCGCGGAATCGGCGAAGTAGAAGTCGAACTTCAGCAGATCGCGCAATCGCATCGCCTGAGCCCAAAACGCCTCCATGCGATCGCCTTTCGCGCGTCGAGCGTGCGCGAGGGCGAGTTCGACGATCGACGTCTCCAGGAAGGCGTGTATTAAAGAATTCCGATAGAACGCCGCGGCATGTTGCTCCTCGGGTGCGATGCGCCACACCGGTTCCCGGCCGCTGTCGACGCGGGTGATCGGGTGACCGTTGGACAGCGTGTCGACCGCAGCCCGCACCCCGTCGCGGGAGCGCAGCCGCAACAGGCTGGTCGACATCGGGGTCTGCTTGCGCTCGAGGTAGTCCAGCGAATCCTGCAGGGTGTGATGCAGCTGATCCAGTGTCAACGCCGCGCCGCGGGTGGTCAGCAGCAACGCACACACCAATCCCGTCGCCGTCACTGGCGTCGCTTGCAGAATCCGCCACGCGACTTCGAACGACATCTTCTGCAGTGCAAGCCGTTTGGCGTCGGGATCCTGGGCCAGCGGCCCGTGCGGCGGGCCGAGGTGCTCGCGCATCGACACCGCCTCGGGAAAGCGCACGTAGATCTTGCCGTAGTTGCGTTCGCCCTGGGCCCTGATGAAGTTGTACAGCCACAGGACGCCCTCGGGCGTCTTTTCGCCGCCACGGGCGTACGCGGCGTATTCGGCGGTCTCGTGTAGCTGATCGAAGCTGATCGACACCGGCTGCAGCAGGATGTCTTCGCTGCGGCCGTCGAGGTAGGCGTCGGCCACATAGGCCAGCAGACCGAGCTTGGGCGGCAACATCTTTCCGGTGCGCGACCTGGTCCCTTCGATGGACCAGCTCAGGTTGAACCGCTTCTCGACGATATAGCCGACGTACTCGCGCAGGACATATTTGTATAGCGGGTTGTCGCTGATGTTGCGGCGGATGAAGATCGTGCCGGCGCGGCGCAACAGCGGCCCCATCACACCGAACGACAGGTTGATGCCGGCGAACACGTGCACCGGCGGCAGCCGATTCTCCTGCATCGCCACCGGCACCACCGCGCCGTCGATGTAGGACCGGTGCGAGAAGAGCAGCACCGCGGGATGAGCTTCCAGCCCGGCGCGCATCGCCGCGATCTGATACTCGTCGTAGTCGATCTCCGGATCGAAGCCGCGGCTGAGCGCCCTGCCGAGGACGCCAACCAGGTCGACTGACACCCGGCTCCACCCGGTGGCCAGTTCGTCGAGCATCCCCGCGGCTTCCTCGACGCTGGCGCCCGGGATTTTCTCCAGTCCCGCGCGAAACCGGGTGGACGCCAGGATTTCCGGCTTCACCAGCCGCGGAGACTTGTACTGCGGCCCGAGGATTCGGTACTCGGCGCGTTCCATCGCCAAGATGGCGCGGCGGGTGACGAACTGCGCGAAGTCGCGCTTGTCCTCCCCGACGGTGGTGTCGCGCCACTGTTGGCGGAGTTCGGAGACCTTGGCGGGCTCGCCGGCGACCACCCGAGCGCGGTGGGGGGCATCGCGCAGGATGTGTCGTTGGTGACGTTGGTTGGGGTGGTAGGGATCTCGGCCCGGCAGCAGCCCGGCCACCTTGGCGATCCGGCCGCGGTCCGCGGGCGGCAGCCAGAACACGCGCACCGGAACGACCAACCGGTCGTCGGCGGATTCGGAGCCGGACTCGAGCTGCTCGGCGAGAGCGGTCAGCGCCGCCGGGGGCGCATCACGCGACGGCAACTTCAATACGTCAAAACTGGTCTCCGGGTGCCGGGCGCGCTGCTGGCCCAGCCAATCCATCACCAGCTCCGTTTCGATACCGGTGTGCATGGACGCCAATACCAGCGAGTCCTGCGCGGCCAATACCGCGCTGGTATCTGCGGCCGGTTGCGTCACGGCCGCCCTCTGGGACGTGAAGGCTGTTGTACCTCACCGTCTTTGAGAGCGACCTTCGACTCATGCGGATCCGTGTTGGCGTTACTCGCCGCCTTCTTCGCGGCGGTCTTTTTTACGGCGGTTTTCTTCGCGGTGGCCTTCTTCGCCGGGGCCTTGCGCGCGGCGGTTTTGGCGGCCGGCTTGGCTTTTTTCGCCGCCTTCTTCTCGGCGTACAGGTCGACCTCGGGCAGCTCGTCGACGGGCCAGTCAGCCAGGGTGTCCAGATAGAGCTGACGCACCTCGGCGATGCGCTCCGGCAACGTGTCCAATGTCCAACCGTCGACGGGGATCGGCGGGAACACCGCGATGTCGACCGTGCCCGGATTTATCGTCGTGGAGTTTCGGGCCGCGACGATCTCGGCGTTGCGAATCACGATGGGCACGATTGGAATTCCCACCGCCATCGCGATGCGGAACGGCCCCTTTTTGAACGGCCCGACCTCGGTGGTGTCCACCCGAGTGCCCTCGGGCGCGATCACGATCGAGAGCCCGTTCTTGGCCCGATCTTCGACCGCGTGCATGGTCTCCATCGCGGCGACCGGGTCGTCACGGTCGATGAACACCCCGTCCAGCAGCTTGCCGAGCGTGCCCATGATCGGGTCCTTTTCCAGTTCCTTCTTGCCCACGCCGACCCAATTGTCGCGCACCAGCGCCCCGGCGATGACGGGGTCAACCTGGTTGCGGTGGTTGAAGATAAAGACAGCGGGCCGTTGTGCGGTCAGGTTCTCTTTGCCGATGACGTTTAGGTGCACACCCGCGATCGCGAGCGACAACTGGGAAAAAGTAGAGGTGAAGAAGTTCACGCCGCGGCGCCGGCTGCCGGTCAGCAGACCAATGCCCACTGCGCCGGCCGCGACCGGAAACATCGAACCGAAGCCGGCGAGTGTTCGCACCTGCCGCCGCAGGCCGACGCGACCGCGGCTGTTGAATCTCAGGATCGGCCAGCCGCGGCGCTTGGCGACGGCGGCCATCTTGCCCTCGGGATTCGTCGGCCGCGGGTTGCCGACGAGGTACATCAGGGCGACGTCCTCGTCGCCGTCGGCGTAGAAGTAGCTGTCTTTGAGGTCGATGTCGTGCTCGGCCGCAAACCGTTGCACCGCAGCGGCTTTGCCCGGCCCCCACAGGATGGGCTTCACTATCCGGCCGGTGAGCAACCCGTCTTCGTTGGTCTCGAACTTGTTCGTCAGCATGTTGGTGATCCCGAGGAAGCGGGCCACCGGATTGACCTGGATGGTCAGCGCCGACGAGCTGAGCACCACGGTGTGGCCGCGGGCCACATGAGCCCGCACCAGCTCGCGCATCTCCGGATAGATCCGCGACTCGATCCGCTGGGCGAAGAGGCGCTCGCCGATCTCCTCGAGGTCGTCGATCAGCCGCCCGGTCAGCGCCGAGCCGGCCTTGCCGATGAGGTCTTCGAACTCGATGCGTCCGAGCGTGTGGCTCAGACCCGCCTGAACCATGCCGAGCAGCTCGCCGACGCCCATGTCGCGGCGCCGCAGCCGCTCCTGGGTGAGGATGACGGCGGTGAACCCGGCAACCAAGGTGCCGTCGAGGTCGAAGAACGCGCCGATCTTGGGGCCGGGCGGACTGGCGAGGATCTCGGCGACCGAGCCGGGCAGCCGCATCTCCGGTTCCGGCTTCGGTGTGCCGCGTGGGGTCTTCCGCTCATCGGCGGGGCTCATGAGCCGGACACCGATCGCGGCGCCGACGCGGCCGGCTCGTCGAACGACGCGGGGACCGCGCGCGGTGCCGGGTCGCCGCACAGCGCCAGGATCTCGTCGAAACCGTCGAGCAGGCACCGGGCGAACAACGCCTCGTTTCGCACCGAAGCCCGGTCGTAGCGCACGGTGATGGTGCACCAGCCGCCGCGGGAAATCAGCACCACCATCATCGCCACCCCCGGTAGCGGGCCGATCCCGTACTGGCGCAAGATCTTTGCGCCGGCGATGTAGGTGTCCCCCGGATAGACCGGGACATTGCTCGCCTGCACGTCGGAGCCGATGACCGAACCGGTGATTCCCTCGAGGACCGCCGTCGGCAACACGCTCAGCACCGGCGCGATCGAACCGATGATGTTCATCGCAGGCTCCTCGCGGCGCTGCGTCATCTGCGCACGGATCTTCTTCATCCGGGCGACCGGGTCGGCGGTGCCCAACGGTGCCGCCAGGTTGACGCCGGTGAAGCGGTTGCCGCCCGCGGTGTCGGCGTCGGCCCGCAGGTTGACAGGGACCGCCATCGGCAGCGTGCTGATCGGGACGCCGAGGGCCTCGTGGTAGCGCCGCAGCGCGCCGCACAGGCCGGCGAGGTACGCATCGTTGATCGATCCGCCGCCGCACTTTGCGGCCTTGTGCAGATCGGAGAGCGGGATGTCGATGGCTTCGGTGCGGGTGGCCAGGCTGCGCCGACGCAGCAGCGGCGAGGGCTCGGCGGCCCGGTTGATCACCCGCATGCCCGAGGTGGCGTAGCCGACGATTCCCGAGACTGTGGACACCGGGTCCAAGACCGCTCGCCCGGCCGCCGTTGCGGCCCCGGACAACGCACCCAAGACGCCGTTGACGATGGCGATGGGAAGGTGGTTGATGCCTTGCCGCATCAAGTCGTTGGGCGTTAGATCCTGCGGAATGGGTTGCGGGGCCGTCGGTCTGGCGGGCGGATCGCGCTCGAGGTCATAGATTTGCGAGAACATCTCGACACCGCCGACACCGTCGGTGACGGCGTGGCTCACGTGCAGCAGCGTCGCGGCCTTGCCGTCGGCCAGGCCCTCGACCAGGGTGGCGGTCCACAGCGGCCGCGATATGTCCATCGGCGACTGCAGGATCACCTCGGCCAGATCGAATACCTCACGCAGGGTGCCGGGTTCTGAGACGCGCACGCGGCGCACGTGGAAGTCGAGGTTGAAATCGGGATCGACGACCCAGCGCGGCGCCGCCGTCGGCAGCGTCGGCACCACAACTTTCTGCCGCAGGCGCAATACCCGTCGCGAGGCGTTTTCGAACCGCGCCCGAAACCGCTCCCAGTCCGGCGTCGCGTCGAGGAGCTCCAGCGCCATGATTCCCGAGCGGGTCCGGGGGTTCGCTTCCCCCCGGTGCATTAGATAGTCGACCGGCCCAAGTTCGTCGGACAGCCCAACGGCCTCGACGGACTCAGCCATGATCGTCTACTCGACGCGCCAACCTTCTCACCGCCGACCAAGCCTCCTGCCTCAGACTTGCCAATCCAGTAGCCAACACAACGCTAGTCGGCTTGACGCGCTGGTGAAAGGCGCGGCCCCGGCGCCTGGATCGCGTGCGGGTGGCCCGGCTCAGCTGGCCGAAGTCGCCGGCAGCGGCAATGAATCCACCAGCGAGTGGGCGCGTCGCCCGTAGACGACGCCCAGGAAGTCGGCGACGGCCTCGGCGGCCAGCCGTGATCTGACCGTCGGGGTGATGTCGAACGCGTGGTGGGCATTGGCGAGCTCGGCGTAGGCCACCGTGGGCGCCCCGGCCGCGCGCAGGGCCGCACAGAACGCGCGGGCCTGGCCGCAGGGAACCAGTTCGTCCTTCTCGCCGTGCAGCAGGAAGAACGGAGGCGCCTGGGCATGCGCATACGAAATCGGCGATGCCGCCCTGAACCGTTCGGGGGCATCGGCGTAGCGAGCGCGCATCACGATCTGCTCGAGGAACGGCATCATCAGCTCGTGCATGTTCTCGGTGCTGGTGAAGTCATAGACGCCGTAATACGGTGCGACCGCCTGCAACGTGGTGTCCGCATTTTCGAAGCCGGGCTGAAACTCCGGGTCGTTGGGGGTGAGCGCAGCCAACGACGCCAGGTGCGCGCCCGCGGACCCGCCGGTGATCGCGATGAAATCGGGGTCGCCACCGTAGTCGGCGATATTTTCTCGAACCCACGCGATGGCCCGCTTCACGTCGAAGATGTGCGCCGGAAATGTGGACCGCGGGCTCCTGCTGTAGTCGATGGAGACGCAGATCCAGCCGAGTTCCACCATCCGGCTCATCAGCGTGTACGCCTGGCCACGTTTGCCGTTGACGGCCCACGCCCCGCCGGGAACCTGGATCAGCACCGGCGCACGGCGGCCCGGCAGCAGATCATGACGCCGCCAGATGTCCAGGAGGTGGCGCCCGCCGGGGCCGTAGGAGATGTCGGAAGTGTGCCGCGCGTACTTGCGGTGCGGCCCCGGCATCCGTATCAGCCCGTCGCGCGGCGCGCACTCGGACTCCTCGCAGGTCGGATGGCACACCAGCTCGCGGAAGTCCGCTCCGAAGGACTCCTCGAGCGCGGCGGTGAGGGCTTGATCCGCGCGCTGCGCGGCCCAGCTGGTGCCGACGCGGCCGATGGATGGGCGCGATACCCGGGACAGGGCGTGCCCGGTCACGACGTGCGGGGGAAACTCCGCGGACAGCCAGCCGGCAAACCAGCCAACCGCGAAGGGCGAGCCGCGGAGCAGCAGCGCGCCGGCCCGATAGGTATCTCTGGCATCGGCCGCCAAGCGCAGTGCCTGGGCACCCGCCCACGAGCACCGCGAGGTCAAGTCCATGGCCACGCCCATTGCACCGCCACCCCTCGACGTTATGCACACGCCTCGTTGCGGTTAACGGCTGTTTACCAGCCGGTGTTGTGCGTGTGTCGAGGCTCACACCATAACCGATAAGCCCGGCGCGGGAAGACTTTCCGCGCGCGTGGCGGCCAGCTAATCGGATCGGCGGCCCGATTAGATAGACTGACCTGCACATTGCCTCCGTAGCTCAGGTGGATAGAGCAAGGGCCTTCTAATCCCTAGGTCGCACGTTCGAGTCGTGCCGGGGGCACCGGCAAACGCCTCGCCGCGGTTCCAGACAATTTGGCGGCCCGAGTCGCCGGTGTGGTCAACGCGATACGAAGGCGGTGAGCGCCCCGTTGCGCGTGACGCGGGCGGGCCGCCAGCTAACTCAACCGAGGGGCGCGGGGAAATCCGGCGCCGCGTGTTAGCCCCGGGGACAAGCGCCCGAGCGGCTTCCATTAGTTTGTATGCCTATGCGTTTTGGGTTGATGGGCCCCGCCGCGACGAACCCGACGCTGGCCCCACCCGAACCGGAAGGTCGTCGGCTGCGATGGGACGTCGACCACCCCCACTACAAGTGGGTCGCGCTGTCGAACACCACCCTCGGCATGCTGCTGGCGATGATCAACGCGTCGATCGTGCTGATCTCGTTGCCGTCCATCTTCCGCGGCATCGGCTTGGAGCCGCTGGCCCCGTCGAACATCGGCTATCTGCTGTGGATGCTGATGGGCTATCTGGTGGTCACCGCGGTCCTGGTGGTGTTGGTCGGTCGACTGGGCGACATGTTCGGCCGGGTGCGCATCTACAACGTGGGTTTCGCGGTGTTCACCTTCGCGGCGATCGCGCTGTCGTTCGACCCTTTCCACCAGGGCGCCGGCGCGATGTGGCTGATCAGCTGGCGCGTGATCCAGGGCATCGGCGGCGCGATCCTGATGGCGCTGTCGGCGGCGATTCTCACCGACGCTTTCCCGAGCAACCAGCGCGGCATGGCACTCGGATTCAACATGGTGGCCGCGGTGGCCGGCTCGTTCCTCGGCCTGCTGATCGGGGGCGTGCTGGCGGAGTGGGACTGGCGGGCGATCTTCTGGGTCGGCGTGCCGATCGGCGTGCTGGGCACCGTCTGGGGCATGCGCTCGCTGCACGAGATCGGCGTGCGCACGCCGGGCCCGCTGGACTGGCCCGGCACCGTGACGTTCGGCGTCGGCTTGACCGTCGTGCTGGTTGGCATCACATACGGCATTCAGCCGTACGGTGGCCGAGCGACGGGCTGGACGAACCCGTTGGTTCTGGGCTCGATCGCCTTCGGGCTGTTGTTGCTGGTCGCGTTCTGCGTCATCGAGTTGCGTTCGCCGCAGCCGATGGTCGACATTCGGCTGTTTCGCTCGGCGGGATTCGGGATGGGCAACCTGGCCAACCTCATGTCGTCGAGTGGCCGCGGCGGCTTGCAGTTCATGCTCATCATCTGGTTGCAGGGAATCTGGTTGCCGCTTCGTGGATACAGCTTCGAGTCGACGCCCCTGTGGGCGGGCATCTACATGCTGCCGGCGACGGTCGGGTTCCTGATCGCGGCGCCGCTGGCGGGGTGGCTCGCGGACCGGTTCGGCGCGCGGCCGTTCGCGGTCGCCGGGATGCTGCTGATGGCGGCCACGTTCATCGGCCTGGTGATGATTCCGGTGGATTTCGACTACCCGGTTTTCGCGCTGCTGATTTTCCTCAATGCGCTGGGCGGGGGCATCTTCACCGCACCCAACACCGCCACGATCATGTCGAGCGTCCCCGCCGATCAACGCGGAGCCGCGTCCGGTGTCCGGGCGACGTTCTTCAACGCCGGTTCGGCGCTGTCGATCGGCGTCTTCTTCTCGCTGATGGTCGTGGGCCTGGCGAGCACGCTGCCGCAGGCACTGGACGGCGGGCTACAAGCCCAGGGTGTGTCAGCGGCGGTGGCGCGGGATGTCGCCGGGATGCCCCCGGTGGGCAGCCTGTTCGCGGCGTTTCTGGGCTACAACCCGATCGCCGAATTGCTCGCCGGATCGCATGCACTACAACAACCTGGCGTCAACGCGGGCGTCCTGACCGGCAAGTCGTTCTTCCCGGAGCTGATCTCGGGGCCGTTCCACGCCGGCCTGGTGGTGGTGTTCGTCGCCGCGGCACTCATGACGTTGACCGGCGCGTTGGCGTCGCTGGTCAGCCCCGGCCGCTACGCGGACGAGGTGGAGGAAATCTAGGCGCGGGCCCCCCGAGTCCGCGACGTAGTCTTTGGCGATGGCCCAGTCCGACCTAGTCCTTTACCGCGTCGACGATCACGTCGCACTCATCACCGTCAACGACCCCGACCGCCGCAACGCCTTCACCGCCGAGATGTCGGCGCTGCTGCGCGCTGCCGTGGAGCGGGCCGAAGCCGACGCCGACGTGCACGCCGTGGTCGTCACCGGGGCGGGCAAGGCGTTCTGCGCGGGTGCCGACCTGAGCGCGCTGGGCGCCGCGGGCGGCGGGGCGGCAGAGTCGGGGTTGACGCGGATTTACGACGGCTTCATGGCCGTCGGCAATTGCACGCTACCCACCATCGCCGCGGTCAACGGCCCCGCCGTCGGCGCCGGGCTCAACTTGGCCATGGCCGCCGACATCCGCATCGCCGGGCCGGCGGCGTTGTTCGACGCGCGTTTCCAGAAGCTCGGACTGCACCCCGGCGGCGGCGCGACCTGGATGCTGCAGCGAGCGGTCGGCCCGCAGGTGGCGCGCGCGGCGCTGCTGTTCGGCATGCGCTTCGACGCCGAATCCGCCGTGCGCCAGGGGCTGGCTCTTGGCGTGGCCGACGACCCCGTCGCCGCCGCGCTGGAGCTGGCGTCCGGGCCCGCCGGCGCACCGCGCGACGTGGTCCTGGCAACCAAGGCCACGATGCGCGCCACCGCCAGCCCCGGAGCGCTGGACAACGAGCATCACGAACTCGCGATGCGCACCGAATTGGGCCCTCAGGTTTACTCCATCCAGTCACCGGAGTTCGCCGCGCGGTTGGCGGCGGCACGCGGTAAGTAGCGTTCGGCCCCGCTGTGGTTGGTAACGCCTGTTTTTGGGATCGGTAGCTAGCCGGCACATGTGGACTTTCCGCGACGACGCCGAACGATGTGGCTCACACGAAGGAAGGACACCATGATCAGTGTCAAGCGGCTCATCGCCGGAACGCTGCTGTCCACCGCTGGATTCGGATTGGCCGCAGGGGTCGCACACGCCCAGCCGGGCGTTGCGCCGCAGGTCTACTGGTGCCCGAACCAGCCCTGGAACCCGGCATGGGGCGAGAACAAATACTGGAATCAGTGCTGGGACACGGATAATCCGCCACCGAACCCGCCGCCACCGCCATTCCACCAGCCGAACTTCAATTGCGGCCTGTTCTGGTGCCCGGTGCCGCCCCACCCCTGACGCCAAGCAAGAGCGCCGTGGACGCCGGTGGCTCCATTCGGGGACTTTCGGACCCAGGAGTCCCGGCAAACTTGGCCCTCCGCACCGTAATCGGGGCTCGCCTGGCAGTTGCCCTGGTATCGGCGCGTCGGATCATTTTGCGGGAGTCCGTCGATGCAAGCCTGGTAAGCGGCGGGATCGGTGATGCCGACACAGGGATCGTCGGCGTGGGCTTGTGCCGGTGGAATGCAGACGGCTGCCAACGCTATCGCCACCGCCGCCGACGCGCCGATGAATGCCTTTGTCATCAGTTCTTGCCCTCCCGATCTCGGCAAGTTTAGGTGAATAGTTCGGGATGCTCGCGGAATAATCGCACCTCAGCGGCGGCGATCACCGCCTCCGCCGCCGCCACCACCGCGGCCGCGGCGTCGGCCTCTAGCGCTCGAGCCCGGTCGCGCCGCATTTCTCCGGGTCCCACGACGAGGCATACGAGGAACAGGCCCAACATGATCCAGCAAATGACGTTGAAGTCTAATGCGAGTTCGTTTCCCATGGAGTTGTCCTTGGCAGCTAGAGGTCCAGCAGCGCGGTCTGCGGCGACTCGATCAGATCCCTGAGCTCGCAGACGAATTGGGCCGCCTGGGCGCCGTCGGCGACGCGGTGGTCGAACACACATGTCAGCGTCATCGTCGGACGCACCACCACCTCGTCGGCGACGACCACCGGGCGCGGCTTGATCGCTCCCATCCCCAGGATGGCGGCCTCGGGATGGTTGATCACCGGCACGCCGTCATCGGCGCCCAGGGCCCCGAAATTCGACACGGTGAATGTCGACCCGCGGAGCTCGGCGGGCGCCAGCGTGCCGCCGCGTGCGCCGGTGATCAATTCGGCTGTCCGGCTTGCCAATTCGCGGGTTGTCTTGCTTTGAGCATCGGTGATCACCGGAACGAGCAGCCCCCGCTTGGTCGCCACCCCGAAGCCCAGGTGTACGTGACGATGGACGTGCACCTGCGGCCCGTCGGATGAATCGACCCACGTCGAGTTGAGAATCTGGTTGTGGGTCAACGCGACAACCAGCATCCGCAGGGTCAGCACGAACGGCGTGATCTCGTGGTGGGCCGCGCGGAAACGGTCGCGCAGCCGCAGCAATTCGCTGTAATCGACGTCCACAGCTACCTTCGCGGCCGGAATTTCCTTGTGGGACAACGCCATTCTCTCCGCCATCCGAGCCTGCACACCGTGCACCGGCCGAATATCGGATTCAGCCTCAGTCCCCTTGGCGGCCGAAAGCACGTCCCCGCGGGTGATCACCCCGCGGTGCTGTATCGAGGCAAGGTCGACGGAGAGCTCCTTGGCCAGTTTGCGCACCGGAGGAGCGGCGCGCGGCCGGCCGCGGCGGCGGCTGATGTCGATGTCGGCGTCCGCGCCGTACCCGACCAGCGTGGGCACCTCGGGCTGGCCGTTGGCCGCCGGCACCTCCCCGCTCGCCGGCGCCGTGTCGATCCGGACCAGTACCGCGCCCACGTTGAGCACATCGCCTTCGGCGCCGTGCGTTTCGACGATCCGGCCCGCATACGGGCTCGGGATCTCCACCTCGGCCTTGGCGGTCTCGACCGAACACAGAACCTGATTGAGTTCGACGTCGTCGCCGGCCGCGACGTTCCAGCACGTCACCGTGACCTCTTGGAGGCCCTCGCCAAGATCGGGCACCCGGAACGATTTGATCCGCTCGTCGGCGCTCATGGCTGCTCCAACGCGCGCTCGACGCAGTCCAACAGCCGATCGGGGCCCGGCAGCCACAACCTCTCCAGCCGCGCCGGCGGGTAGGGCGTGTCGAATCCGCAGGCGCGCAACACCGGCGCTTCCAGCTCGTAGAACATCTCCTCCTGGATTCGTGCGGCCAAGCCGGCGCCATAGCCCAGGCTGCGGGGCCCCTCGTGCATCACCACACAGCGCCCGGTCCGATGGATCGATGCGGCGACGGTGTCGAAGTCCAAAGGCACCAGCGAGCGCAGATCGATGACCTCCAGGCTCCAACCGCGTTGGCGCTCAGCGTCTTCCGCGGTGGCGACGGCGGTATTCACCAGGCTGCCGTAGGTGATGACCGTGACGTCGTTCCCAGGACGGCGCACCAACGCCTGGCCGATGGGCGGTTCGGGCCGGTCGGCGTCGACCGCGCCGCGACCCTGATAGCGCCGCTTCGGCTCTAGGTAGATCACCGGATCCGGGCAGACGATCGAGTGCCGCAGCAGCCAATACGCGTCGGAAGGGTTCGACGGCACCACCACCTTCAGGCCCGCGGTGTGCGCCCAGTACGACTCGGTGGAATCCGAATGATGTTCGGCCGCACCGATACCGCCGAACGACGGTATGCGGACGGTCACCGGCATGTTCACCTCGCCGCGGGTGCGAGTGCGGTACTTCGCCAGGTGGCTGACCACCTGGTCGAACGCCGGATAGGAGAAGCCGTCGAACTGGATCTCGGGCACCGGCACGAAGCCGCGCAGGGCCAGTCCGATCGCGATCCCGACCAGCGCGGACTCCGCCAGCGGAGTGTCGAAACATCGGTCCTCGCCGAACGTCCGGGCCAGTCCCTCGGTCACCCTGAACACCCCGCCCTCGACCGACACGTCTTCGCCGAACACCAGGACCCGGTCGTCCGCGGCCATCGCGTCGTGCAGCGCGCGGTTGAGTGCCTGCACCATGGTCAGCTGTTGTGCGCCGAGAGCGACGTCGTCGACGGTCGTCGCAAGCGCTTCATCGGGACCGGCCGGACGATCGGCGAGCTGGGTCATGCGAGCCTCCCCAATTCGGCGCGCAGCTGTTCGCGCTGCGCCTGCAATCCCGGCGTGATCTCGGCGTAGACGGTGGTGAAAACTTCGTCGATGTCGATGTCGGGCGCGTCGAACACCGCGTCGCGCAGTTCGGCCCGCATTCGCTTCGATCGGGCGGCGACCCGGTCTTCCAGGCGCTCCGACCACAGCCCCTGGCCTTGCAAGTACGTGCGGTAGCGCGGAATTGGGTCCAGCGCTTCCCAGCGGTCGACTTCTTCCTGAGTCCGGTACCGGCTCGGATCATCGGAGGTGGTGTGCGGGCCCAGCCGGTAGGTGACCGCCTCGATCAACGTCGGGCCGGCGCCGGCCCTGGCGCGGGCCGCGGCTTCGGTCATGACCGCATAGCACGCCAGCACATCGTTGCCGTCCACCCGGATACCGGGCATCCCATAGCCAATCGCCTTGTGCGCGATCGAAGGTGCGGCGGTCTGTCTGGAGACCGGCACCGAGATCGCCCACTGGTTGTTCTGCACGTAGAACACGCACGGCGTGGTGAACACCGCCGCGAAGTTCAGTGCCTCGTGCACGTCGCCCTCGCTGGTCGCGCCGTCGCCCAGGAAGGCCACCGTCACCGAGTCTTCGCCGAGGCGTTGTGCGGCCATCGCCGCCCCGACGGCGTGCAGCGTCTGGGTGCCGATCGGAATCGACATCGGGGCACAGCATTTCTTGGTGAAGTCCAGCCCGCCGTGCCAGGTTCCGCGCCATGCGGCCCCCACGTGTCCGGGCGGGATGCCGCGCACCAGGAAGGCGCCCAACTCGCGATATTGGGGAAACAGCCAGTCGGTTTTGCGCAGGCACGCGGCCGCGCCGACCTGAGCGGCTTCCTGGCCGCGGCACGATGCGAACAACGCCAACTGCCCTTGGCGCTTCAGGTTGACGAATTCGGTGTCCAGCTCCCGGGTGACCACCATCGTCTCGTAGAGCCAGCACAGTGTCTCGGCGGGAAGGTCGCGGCTATATCGGCGTTCGGCCGTCGGCGTGCCGTCCGCGGCGATCAGTTGCACCGGCTCGAGGTCGACGGTCATCGGCATCCGAGACATATCCGCCACAACGCCTCCCTAGCTCAGGGCCGCGTGACGGGTCAGGTCAGCAAACCAGCTGCACGAAAGGCTCCGCTCGCCGCGACACTGGCGCACTTTCCATTATGCGCCCGAACGCGAAGAGTCCTGGTTGATCGCGGTATTCGCAGCGAACGTGTCGCGCCTGGTTCAGGCGGGCTCGCCGGCTCGCCGCAGCATCATTTCCGCGTGCTTGAGCACCGGCGAGTCGACCATCTGGCCCTCGAACGCGAACACCCCTCGCTCGGTTCGCGCCGCGGCCAAAACCCTTCGCGCCCAGTCCAGCTTCTCTTCGCTGGGGCGATAGGCCTCGCGCACCACCGGGATCTGGGTCGGGTGGATGCAGACGGTCCCGCCGAAGCCCACCGCGACGGCGTCGTCGGCCTCGGCCCGCAAGCCTTCGATGTCGCCGATGTCCAAATGCACGGCGTCGAGCGCGATCCGGCCGAACGCGGACGCCGCCAGCAGGATCGTCGACCGGACGTGGCGGGCGACATCGCGATAGGTGCCGTCGGGCCGCCGGCTGGAGCTGCCGCCCAGCGTGGCGACGAGGTCCTCGGCCCCCCACATCATCGCCACGGTGCCCTCGGCCGCGGCAATTTCGGCGGCGAACACCGCGCCGCGTGGGGTTTCCACCAGTGCGACGACGTCACGCGGCGCCAGTGCGGTCACCTGCGCGGCCGATTCCGTCTTGGACAGCATCACGGCCGTGTACGCGGTCTCGGCCAGGGCATCGAGGTCGCGGGCCTGCTCGTCGGTGCCCGCGGCGTTGATGCGCACGACGGTGCGTTCGGGGTCCAGCGGCGTCTCGCGCAGGGCCTTGCGGGCGGCGGGCTTGTCCCCTTCGGCGACGCCGTCCTCGAGGTCCAGGATCACCACGTCGGCGGCGGCCGCGGCCTTCGCAAAACGCTCGGGACGGTCGGCCGGGCAGAACAGCCATGCCGGGCCGGCGGCGCGCAGGTTCATTCGGTCTCCTCGGCTGGCCGTTTCTGTACGAGCGTGGTGCGCACCGCACGCGCGACGATATCGCCGTCCTGGTTGCGCCCGGTGCGTTCGAGGGTGACGATGCCTTCGCGGGGCCGGCTCTTCGATTCGCGCTTGCCGGTGCACACGGTCTCGGCGTAGAGGGTATCGCCGTGGAAGACGGGCTTGGGGAACGACACCTCGGAGAAGCCGAGGTTGGCGACGATGGTGCCCAGCGTCAGCTGCGCAACCGACAGCCCGACCAGCGTCGAGAGGGTGAACATCGAGTTCACCAGCCGCTCACCGCGAAAGCCGGGCTGCTCGGCCGCCCAGGCCGCATCGAGATGCAGGGATTGGGTGTTCATGGTCAGCGTGGTGAACAACACGTTGTCGGCCTCGGTGACGGTGCGGCCGGGCCGATGCAGGTACGTCGTGCCGATCTCGAATTCCTCGAACCACAAGCCCCGCTGGACAATCGACCTGCCTTCGGTCATGACAGCCCCAGCGATCGCGCGATGAGCATCAGTTGCACCTCGGTGGTGCCCTCCCCGATCTCGAGCACCTTGCTGTCGCGGTAGTGACGCGCCACCGGATACTCATTCATGAAGCCGTAGCCGCCGTGAATCTGGGTGGCGTCGCGCGCGTTGTCCATGGCCGCCTCCGAGGAGATCATCTTCGCGATCGCAGCCTCCTTCTTGAATGGCTTGCCCGCCAACATCTTTGCGGCCGCCTCGTAGTACGCCGTGCGCGCGACATGCGCCCGGGCTTCCATCCGCGCGATCTTGAAGCTGATCGCCTGGTAGGAGCCGATCGGTTGGCCGAATGACTGGCGTTCCTTGGCGTACTTGACGCTCTCGTCGACGCAGCCCTGCGCGGCCCCGGTGGCCAGCGCGGCGATCGCGATCCGTCCCTCGTCGAGGATCGACAGGAAGTTGGCGTAGCCGGTCCCGCGGGCGCCCAGCAGGTTCTCCTCCGGGACGCGCGCGTCGGCGAACGTCAGCCCGTGGGTGTCCGAGGCGTTCCAGCCGACCTTGTTGTAAACAGGCTCGACGGTGAATCCCGGTGTGCCGTTGGGCACGATGATCGTCGAGATTTCTTTCTTGTTCTCGGCGATGGTTCCGGTGACCGCGGTGACGGTGACCAGCGACGTGATGTCGGTGCCCGAGTTGGTGATGAATTGCTTGCTGCCGTTGATCACCCACTCCCCGTTCTCGAGCCGGGCTGTGGTGCGCGTGCCGCCGGCGTCGCTCCCCGCGCCCGGCTCGGTGAGCCCGAAAGCGGCTAGCGCGCGGCCTGCGGTCAGGTCCGGCAGCCACTTTTGCTTCTGCTCCTCGGTGCCGAATCGGTAGATCGGCATCGCGCCGAGACCTACCCCCGCCTCCAGCGTGATCGCGACGGATTGGTCGACCTTGCCGAGCTCCTCGAGCGCCAGTGCGAGGGCGAAGTAGTCGCCGCCCATGCCGCCGTATTCCTCGGGGAACGGCAAGCCGAACAATCCCATTTCGCCCATCTTGGCGACGACTTCGTACGGGAAGCTGTGCTCCTCATCGTGTTTCGCCGACACCGGCGCAACGACGGTGCGCGCGAAGTCGGCAACGGTGTCGCGGAGATCCTCGTATTCCTTGGGCAAAGTCCCCGCGGTGATTGTGGTCATGACTCGTCCTTACTTTCTTCGTCCGGAATCAGCCGGGCCAAAATCTGGTCCACTGACACCTGGTCGCCCACCGAGACCAGCACCTCGGCTCGTCCCGAAACCGGTGCGCTCAGCGAATGTTCCATCTTCATCGCCTCGACCACCACGACGACGTCGCCTTCGGAGACCTCGGCACCGGAGTCCACCGCGATGGCAATCACATTGCCCGGCATCGGGCTGACAATCTCCGCCTGTTGGGCGCCGGCCGCGCGATGGATCTTTTGCTCCTCGGCCTCCCGCAGGTGCCACGTTCCGCGCTCGTCGGCGATCCACAGATGCCGGTCGGCCTCGGCCCACCGGTAGTCGCGGCGCAGGCCATCCAGCGTCATGCTTAGCCGCGATCGCTCGACTTGCACACTCGCGGAAGACTTCTCACCGTCACCGACCTGAACCCTGGCGGCCTCGGGCGGCCCCCACACCGACACGGTCTCCGTGCGCAGCGGGGTCCGCATCGCGGTACGTACCGGTGAGCCGCGGCCGCCGACGCGCCAGCCCGTCGGCGCGGCCCACAGGTCGCCGTTGGCGCGACGGGCCAGGGCCCACTGCCGGAACAGACCGCCCGCGGCGAGCACGTCGTCGGGGGCGGGCAGCGGCGCGAAATCGGCCACCCGCTCGTCGAGCAGCGCGGTGTCCAGGTCACCGGCCCGCACCCGCTCGTCGGCGAGCAGAAAACGCAGGAACTCGACGTTGGTTTGCACGCCCAGGACGGCGGTCTGGGCCAGCGCCCGGTCGAGTCGTGCCAGGGCCTCGTCGCGGTCGGCGCCGAAGGCGATCACCTTGCTCAGCATCGGGTCGTAATCGCTGCCCACCACCGTCCCCGCCAACAACGACGAGTCCACCCGCACTCCCGCGCCCGAGGGCTCGAACACCTGCAACACCCGCCCGCCGGTGGGCAGAAATCCGCGCGCCGGATCTTCCGCATACACCCGAGCCTCGATCGCGTGCCCGCGCAGCTCGATGTCGTCCTGCGCGAACGCCAGCTTCTCGCCGGCCGCGACACGCAACTGCCATTCGACCAGATCCAGCCCGGTGACCTCCTCGGTGACCGGATGTTCGACCTGCAGACGGGTATTCATCTCCATGAAGAAGAATTCGTCCGGCCGGTCGGCGGACACGATGAACTCCACCGTGCCCGCGCCGACGTAATCGACGCTGCGCGCGGTGTTGCAGGCCGCCGCACCGATCCGCGCCCGGGTCTCGGGATCGAGGAGCGGCGAAGGCGCTTCCTCGATGACCTTCTGGTGACGCCGCTGCAGGCTGCACTCGCGCTCGCCGAGGTGGATCACGTTGCCGCGCGCATCGGCGAGCACCTGCACCTCGATGTGCCTGGGCCGCAACACGAATCGTTCCAGGAACAACGTGTCGTCGCCGAACGAGGAGGCCGCCTCCCGGCGCGCGCTCTGCAGCGCCTCGCGCAGCCGGGCCGGGTCGTCGACCAATCGCATGCCCTTGCCGCCGCCGCCGGCCGACGGCTTGATCAGCACCGGATAGCCGACCTCGTCGGCCGCCGCGACGAGCTCGTCGTCGGTCAGGCCCGGCTTCGCCACCCCGGGCACCACGGGCACGTCGAAGGCGGCGACCGCATTCTTGGCGGTGATCTTGTCGCCCATCACCTGGATCGCAAGCGCCGGCGGGCCCAGGAACACCACCCCGGCGCGTTCGCATGCCGCCGCGAAATCGGCGTTCTCGGAAAGGAACCCGTAGCCCGGGTGGATCGCCTGCGAACCGGTGCGCTCCGCCGCGTCCAGCACGCGGGAGATGTCGAGGTAGCTCTCGCGCGCCGCGGCGGGCCCAAGCC
Organism: Mycobacterium heidelbergense; assembly: GCF_050205645.1. Taxonomy (GTDB): domain Bacteria; phylum Actinomycetota; class Actinomycetes; order Mycobacteriales; family Mycobacteriaceae; genus Mycobacterium; species Mycobacterium heidelbergense_A. Next base: position 226,143 of record NZ_JBNMQT010000009.1, on the reverse strand, counting down.
GCACCGCCTCGTCGGCCTCCAGCACGTGCCGTGCGGCGGCGTCGGGATCGCTGTAGACGGCGACCGACCGGATGCCCAGCCGCCGCAGGGTCCGGATCACCCGCACCGCGATCTCGCCGCGGTTGGCCACTAGCACGGTCTCGAACATCGTCACATCCGGAAGACGCCGTAGGAGAGCGGTTCCAGCGGCGCATGGGCGCACACCGAAAGGGCAAGCCCGACAAATGTTCTGGTGTCGGCCGGATCGATGATCCCGTCGTCCCAGAGGCGGGCCGTGGAGTAGTACGGGTTGCCCTGGTCCTCGTACTGCTCGCGGATCGGCGCCTTGAACGCCTCCTCGTCGTCGGGCGACCAGGGTTTACCCGCCGCGGCGAGTTGTTCGCCGCGCACGGTGGCCAGCACGGACGCGGCCTGCTCGCCGCCCATCACCGAGATCCGCGCGTTGGGCCACATCCACAGGAAGCGCGGTGAGTAGGCGCGGCCGCACATCGAATAGTTGCCCGCGCCATAGGATCCGCCGATCACGACGGTCAGCTTGGGCACCCGTGCGCAGGCCACGGCCGTGACCATCTTGGCGCCGTGCTTGGCGATGCCGCCGGCCTCGTAGTCGCGGCCGACCATGAACCCGGCGATGTTCTGCAGGAATAGCAGCGGAATCTTGCGCTTGTCGCACAGCTCGATGAAATGCGCACCCTTCAAAGCGGATTCGCTGAACAGCACACCGTTATTGGCGACGATGCCGACGGGATGGCCGTGGATGCGCGCGAACGCGGTCACCAGGGTCTTGCCGTAGTTGGCCTTGAATTCGCTGAATTCGCTGCCGTCGACCAACCGCACGATGACCTCGTGCACGTCATAGGGCACCCGCGGATCCGGCGGTACGACGTCGTAGAGCTCGGACTGTGCGTGCGTGGGCTCGATGGAGGGCCGCACCTCCCATTGGCTGGGCTCACACGGACCGAAGGTGGCCGCGATCGCGCGGACGATCCGCAGCGCGTGCTCGTCGTCGTCCGCGAGGTGGTCGGTGACCCCGGACACCCGCGAATGCAGGTCGCCGCCGCCGAGCTCTTCGGCCGAGACGATCTCGCCCGTGGCCGCCTTGACCAGCGGCGGCCCGCCGAGGAAGATCGTGCCCTGCTCGCGAACGATGACGGCCTCGTCGCTCATCGCCGGCACGTAGGCGCCGCCCGCCGTGCACGATCCGAGGACCGCGGCCACCTGCGGAATTTCCTTGGCGCTCATGGTCGCCTGGTTGTAGAAGATCCTCCCGAAATGCTCCCGGTCGGGAAACACCTCGTCCTGGCGCGGCAGGAAGGCGCCGCCGGAGTCGACCAGGTAGATGCAGGGCAGCCGGTTCTGTAGCGCGACTTCCTGTGCCCGCAGGTGCTTTTTGACCGTCATGGGGTAATAGGTGCCACCCTTGACCGTCGCGTCGTTGGCGACGATCACACACTCGCGCCCCGACACCCGGCCGATACCGGTGATGATCCCGGCGCCGGGCGACTCATCGTCGTACATGCCGCCCGCCGCCAGCGGGGACAACTCCAAGAACGGGCTGCCCGGATCGAGCAGTCGGTCCACCCGTTCGCGAGGCAGCAGCTTGCCGCGGCTGACATGACGCTCCCGCGCGCGTTCGTTGCCGCCCAGGGCCGCCGCCGCGAGCTTCGAATTCAACTCCGCGACCAGCCTGCGGTGCTCATCGGCGAAAGACGGCGCGGCCGTCACGGAGGTCACTGTGCGGCCGCTCGAATCGTAAGGGGCGGTTGGGTCTTGGCGATCACTTCCTCGACCGATACCCCGGGGGCGGTCTCGATCAGGTGCAGGCCGTCGGCGCAGATGTCGATGACCGCGAGCTCAGTGACGATGCGATTCACGCAGGCGACCCCGGTCAGCGGCAGCGTGCAGCGCTCGAGGATCTTGGGGCTGCCGTCCTTGGCGGCGTGCTCCATCATCACGATCACCTTGCGGGCGCCGTGCACCAGGTCCATCGCGCCGCCCATGCCCTTGATCATCTTTCCCGGGATGGTCCAGTTGGCCAGGTCGCCGGTGGCCGAGACCTGCATGGCACCCAACACCGCGACGTCGAGGTGCCCGCCGCGGATGATCCCGAATGACGTTGAGGAGCAGAAGAATGCCGCGCCGGGAAGCGTGGTGACCGTTTCCTTGCCGGCGTTGATCAGGTCTGGGTCGAGCTGCTCGCGCTTGGGGTACGGCCCGACGCCCAGAATCCCGTTCTCCGAATGCAGGATCACGTGCACACCCTCGGGGATGTGGTTGGGGATCAAGGTGGGCATCCCGATGCCCAGGTTGACGTATTGGCCGTCTTCGAACTCCGCGGCGATGCGCGCGGCCATGTCGTCTCTGCTCCAACTCATGGCCGCACCGTCTCTTTCTCGATCAGCTTGGTGGGATTGGGCACGTGCACCACCCGCTGGACGAAGACACCCGGGGTATGGACCGTGGCGGGGTCGATTTCTCCGGGCTCGACGAGGTGCTCGACCTGGGCGATGGTGATCCGACCGGCCGCCGCGCAGTCGGCGTTGAAGTTGGCCGCCGCCTCGCGGTAGACCAGGTTGCCGTGGCGATCACCCTTCCAGGCGTGCACCAGGGCGAAGTCGGTGCGGATCGAGCGCTCGAGAACGTAGGTGACGCCGTCGAACTCGCGGGTCTCCTTGGCCGGCGACACCACGGCCACCTCTCCGGATGCGTCGTAGCGCCAGGGCAATCCGCCGTCGGCGATTTGAGTGCCGACCCCGGCCGGTGTGTAGAAAGCCGGAATTCCCATGCCGCCGGCGCGCAGCCGCTCCGCGAGCGTGCCCTGGGGGTTGAGTTCCACTTCGAGCTCGCCCGAGAGGAATTGGCGGGCGAACTCCTTGTTTTCGCCCACATAGGAACCGGTGGTACGGCGAATCCGCTTGTGCTGCAACAGCAACCCCAGCCCGGCGCCGTCGATGCCGCAATTGTTCGACACCGTCTCGAGATCGGTGACACCGCTATCGACCAGGGCAACGATCAGCGCTTCCGGGATGCCGCAGACCCCGAATCCCCCCACCGCCAACGACGACCCGTCGGCGACGTCCGCCACTGCCTCGGCAGCGGTCGCGAACACCTTGTCCATTGCCGCAATGCCTCCTCGCCGCGCCAGCCGATTTCAGTTAATTTTCATTAACTGGGTGAGAATACCATTACCCGTGCCGCCGCGTCCAGGGAGCTCATGCCTGGTCACGGAGGTGGTCGACGGCTCGCTCCCGCAGCTCGGTTTTTCGGACCTTGCCGGTGACCGTCATCGGGAACTCGTCGACGATCCACAGGTGCCGCGGGATCTTGAACCCGGCGATTCGGCCGGTGCAGAAGTCCCGCAGGCGCTCGACGGTGAGCGGCTGCGCGCCGTCGCGCAGCATGACCACGGCCATGATCTCCTCCCCGTACTTTTCATCCGGCACCCCGATCACATGGCAGTCGACGATGTCGGGATGGGTATGGAGGAATTCCTCGATCTCGTGCGGCGCGATGTTCTCCCCACCCCGAACGACGATGTCCTTGATCCGGCCCGTGATCCGGACATATCCGTCCGCGTCCATGGCGGCCAGATCGCCGGTGTGCATCCAGCCGTCGGCGTCGATGACCTCCGCGGTGCGCTCGGGGTCGCGCCAATAGCCGGCCATCACCGAGTAACCCCGGGTGCAGAACTCGCCGGCGACGCCGCGCGGCACGGTCGCACCGTTGGCCGGGTCCACCACCTTGACTTCCAGATGCGGGCCCACTCGGCCCACGGTGCCGACGCGCCGTTCCAGCGAATCGCCGGTACGCGTCTGGCAAGAGACGGGCGACGTTTCGGTCATGCCATAGCAGATCGAGATGCCCGGCATGTGCATGCGCTCGATCACCTCGCGCATCACCTCGACCGGGCAGGACGAGCCCGCCATGATCCCGGTGCGCAGGCTGCGCAGCTCGTAGTCGGCGAATTCCGGGAGGCCGAGCTCGGCGATGAACATCGTCGGCACGCCGTAGAGGCTGGTGCACCGTTCCGCTTGCACCGCCCGCAAGGTGGCGGCCGGTTCGAAGCCGGGCCCCGGAATCACCATGCACGCACCGTGACTGGTGGCCGCCAGATTGCCCATGACCATTCCGAAGCAGTGATACAGGGGCGGCGCAATGCAGATCCGATCCGCGGCGGTGTACTCGAGCAGCTCGCCCACCAGGTAGCCGTTGTTGAGGATGTTGCGGTGGGTCAGGGTGGCGGCCTTGGGGTATCCCGTTGTGCCGGAAGTGTATTGGATGTTGATCGGATCGTTTCGGTCCAGCCCCGCCGCGATCTCGCTCAGCGTGTCGGGGTCGGGGTCGGCGTCGGCGAGCGCGTTCCAGCGGTCGCTGTCCAGCAGCACCACGTCGCGCAGGCAGGGGCAACGCGGCGCCACCTCGACCAGCATCGAGGCGTAGTCACCGGTCTTGAAGCTCCGGGCGGCGATAACCATCGTGACCTCGGATTGCCTTAGCGCATACTCCAATTCGCCGGCGCGGTAGGCGGGATTGATGGTCACCAGGATCGCGCCGATCTCGGCGGTCGCGTACTGGACGAGCACCCACTCCCATCGGTTCGGCGCCCAGATGCCGACCCGATCGCCCACACCGATCCCCGCCCGCACCAATCCCGTCGCCAAACGCCGCACGGACACCAGCATTTCGGCATAACTCCACCGCCGATCGGCCCGGACGTCGACGAGCGCGTCGGCATGCGCGTGCCGAGCGGCCGTGGCGGCGAGGTTGGCTCCGATGGTCGTCTCGAGCAGCGGAGGCTCGCTGGGACCGCGTTCGTAGGACTGCAGGTGTGCGGATCCGGTTGCTGCCACGGTTCCTCCGGCTCGGTCGGTTACCAACGTAGACCGTCGCCGACATCGACGACCATGCCGAAACTTGAGTTAATAACCGATAACTCGTGCTATGTTAGTCGCAATTAACTCAAGTGGGACGGAGGCAGGTCATGACGACGTCCGTTCCGAACGGCCGGACCGGGGCGGCTGACGCCCGAAATCGCCGCAGCCAGTTGAAATCCGACCGGCGCCTGCAACTGCTGGCCGCCGCCGAGCGGCTGTTCGCCGAGCGCGGTTTCCTCGCGGTGCGGCTGGAGGACATCGGCGCGGCGGCCGGCGTCAGCGGCCCGGCCATCTACCGGCACTTCCCCAACAAGGAATCGCTGCTCGTCGAGTTGCTGGTCGGGATCAGCGCTCGGCTGCTCGCCGGCGCCCGGGATGTGAAGGCCCGCAGCCCCGACGCCGCCTCGGCGCTGGACGGCCTCATCGACTTTCATCTCGACTTCGCGCTGGGCGAACCGGACCTGATCCGCATCCAGGACCGCGACCTGGCCCACCTGCCCGAGGCCGCCGAGAAGCAAGTGCGCAAAGCCCAGCGCCAGTATGTAGAGGTGTGGGTGAGCGTGCTGCGCGAGCTGAACCCCGGGCGGGCCGAAGCCGACGCCCGGCTGACGGCGCACGCGGTCTTCGGCTTGCTGAACTCGACGCCGCACAGCATGAAGGCGGGCGAAAGCGCGCTCACCAGGCAAAGGGCGGCGCGGTCACGTGCGGTGATGCGGGCGATGACGGTCGCCGCGTTGCTGGCCAGTGAGCGGAGCCCGTAGCGTCCCGCCGGGTACCCTGCATGCCATGAGGCGGACATGAACGATCCACGCCCGACGGAGCGGTTCAGTCCCCCTCTCCCGGGATCGGAACCGCCGGGCCCGCAGGGTCAGCCGAATACCGCGCCCGTCGATCCGGCCTACGCCGGGCAGGCGCCGTATGCGCCGACCTATGGCGGTGGGTATGGCCCGCAATGGACGCAGAGCCTGAACGAGACCAGCCCGACCGATCAGCTGCCGGCGTACTGGCAGCAGGGCCAGCCTCCGCCGGGCGAGCTACCGTCCGAGGGCGCCGGTCCCCCGCCGCCGGAAGGCCCGAAGTCGCCGCGGTGGCTGCTGATCGCCGCCGGCGTTGCGGTGCTGTTGGTCGTCGCGCTGGTAATCGCGCTGGTGCTGGCCAACGGCGCGGTCAAAACACAGACCGCCGTGCCGCCGCTGCCCGCCATGCCGGGGTCGAGCCCGGAAACCACCACCCCGACCACGCGGACCTCGCCGCGGTCGCGATATCCGCTGCCGCCGCCGTCCGTCTCCGCCACGCCCACCGAGACCACCGGACCCGCCGGGATGCAAAGCGTCGTCTACGACGTCAACGGCGACGGGCGGGCGATCAGCATTACCTATTGGGACACCGGCGACGTCATACAGACGGAGTTCAACGTGGCGCTGCCGTGGAGCAAGCAGGTCAGCCTGTCACGGTCGCCCACTCATCCGGCCAGCGTCACGATCATCAACATCGGCCACAATGTCACCTGCACGCTCACCGTGGACGGGGCCCAGGTGACCCAACGCGTCGGAGTGGGCATCACCATCTGCGACGCCGCACACTAGGACGGTTCTAACCCCGCGTGGCGCGGCGGGACCCGAACCAGCGCCATGCCCAGCAGCCCGGCGATCAGCACCAGCGCTATGCCGCCGAGGCCGGCGCGGACGGCGCCGAACGCGTCGACGAACACCGAGAACAGCCACGGCGCCAGGAATGCGACGGCCCGACCGGTCATGGTGTAGAGGCCGAACGCCACGCCTTCCCTGCCGTGGTGTGCCATCTGGAGCAGCAGGGCGCGCGCCGACGACTGCGACGGCCCGATGAACATGCACAGCAGCAGTCCGCATATCCAGAAGGGCACGGGCCCGGACAGCACCATCAGGGTGAGTGCCATGGCGACGATCGCCACCAGCGACCCCAGGATCACAGGTTTGGATCCGATGCGATGGTCGACGAATCCACCTAGGACGGCACCCACCGCGGCCACCACGCTGGCCGCGACGCCGAAGATCAGCACATTCGCTTGCGAGATGCCATACACGTTGACCCCGAGCACCGCGCCGAAGGCGAAGATCGCCGCCAGTCCGTCCCGGAACAGCGCGCTTGCCCCCAGGAAGTAGACGAGGTTGCGGTCGCGCCGCCATTCCGCGGAAACCTCCCGCCACAGCTTGCGGTAGCCACCGAGCAGGCCGGCGGGCGGGCGCGCGGGTGTCGAGTCGGGCAGCCGGTGCGCGGCGAGCAGCAACGGCAGCGCCAGCACCGCGAGCCACGCCGCGGCCGCCAGCATCGCCACCCGGACGTAGAGCCCGTCGGAGACGGGAAGCCGGAGCAGCCCGCGCACCGCGCCCGGGCCGGAGCCCGATCCGGCGATGAATCCCGTATAGATCACGGCCAGCAGCACGACGCTGCCGAGATAGCCTGCCGCCCAGCCGAGTCCGGAGATGCGACCCGCCGTCGCCGGTGTCGAGAGCTGACGGAGCATCGCGTTGTACGGAACGCTTGCCAGGTCACCGCACGCCGCGGTCGCCCCCAACAGCAACAGCCCGGCCCACAGGTAGCCGGGGCGGTCGTGGATGAAGAACATCCAACAGGTCAGCGTCACCGCCAGGGCCGTCAACACGCTCAATACCACGCGCCGGCGGTGCGCGGCTTCCACCCACACGCCGACGACGGGCGCCAGCACCGCGACGGTCAGCCCGGCGACGGCCCCGGCGCGACCCAACCAACTCGCCGGCGTCGTCGGGCCCGGCAGGCCGACCCCCACGCTGCTGGTCAGGTAGACGGAGAACACGAAGGTCGTCACGATCGCGTTCAGGCCCGTGGATCCGGTGTCCCACAGCGCCCACGCCACGATTCGGGATCGCGCAACGGTGCCCGAACCCGAATCCGGCTGACTCATGCCCGGCACTCTATGTGTTGGGGGGCTGTCTACGATTGGCGCATGCCGATACCCGCTCCCAGCCCTGACGCGCGGGCCGTGGTCACCGGAGCTTCGCAAAACATCGGCGAAGCGCTGGCCACCGAGCTCGCCGCGCGCGGCCACAGTTTGATCGTCACGGCGCGGCGTGAAGACATCCTGACCGAGCTGGCCGCGCGACTGGCCGACAAATATCGCGTCACGGTGGAAGTGCGACCGGCCGACCTTGCCGACCCGGCGGATCGCGCGAAACTGTGCGACGAGCTGGCCGCCCGCCCGATCTCCATCCTGTGCGCTAACGCCGGGACCGCGACGTTCGGCCCGGTCGCGGCCCTCGACCCGGCCGGCGAGAAGGCGCAACTGCAGCTCAATGTCCTTGGGGTGCACGACCTTACGTTGGCGGTACTGCCCGGCATGATCGAGCGCAGGGCCGGCGGCATCTTGATTTCCGGCTCGGCGGCGGGCAATTCGCCGATCCCCTACAACGCGACCTACGCGGCCACCAAGGCGTTCGTGAACACCTTCAGCGAATCGATACGCGGCGAACTGCGCGGTTCGGGCGTACACGTCACCCTGCTGGCACCGGGCCCGGTGCGCACCGATCTGCCCGACGACACCGAGGCCACGCTGGTCGAGCGGCTGGTGCCGGACTTCCTGTGGATCTCCACCGAGCACACCGCCCAGGTATCGCTGGATGCGTTGGCGCGCAACAAAATGCGCGTCGTCCCGGGCCTGACGTCGAAGGCCATGTCGGTGGCGAGCGGCTACGGGCCCCGCGCCATCGTCGCCCCGATCGTGGGCAGCTTCTACAAGAAGCTCGGCGGCGGGTAGGCGTTACTTGCGGCGGCGCCTTCCGCCGGGCAACAGATTGCGGATGATCTCGCGTATGCCGGTGTTGACATAGCTTTTCACCGTCGGGTTTTTCAGGATTTCCTCCCACATCGCGGGCCCCTTGGGCTCGAAAGGCGCTGGCATCGGCGGCACGTCGAGCTGGTCGGGCGACGGCAGTCGGTCGTACTGGCCGCCGGGAGCCTGCGGGGGTGACGGAGCGTGCGGCGGCGGTTCCGACGGCTGCGGGACGGTCTGGCCGTATTTGGCCTGCAGCGGACTGGATTTGGCCGCGGCGGAGACGGCGTCGGTGCCGATGGCGGCCATCAGCGATCGGGGCACTCGCATGCGGGTCCACGCGACCGGCGTCGGTGCGCCCTTCTCGGAGAGCACGGTCACGACGGCCTCGCCGATTCCCAACGACGTCAACGCCGACTCCAGGTCGTACACATCGGTTTTCGGATAGGTGCGCACGGTCTTGGACAGCGCCTTCTGGTCGTCCGGGGTGAACGCGCGCAAGGCGTGCTGAACGCGGGCGCCGAGCTGGGAGAGCACGTCATTGGGCAGGTCGGTGGGCAGCTGCGTGCAGAAGAACACCCCGACACCCTTGGAACGAATCAGCTTGACGGTCTGCTCGACCTGCTCGAGAAACGCCTTGGACGCGTCGGTGAAAAGCAGGTGCGCCTCGTCGAAAAAGAACACCAGCTTCGGCTTGTCGACGTCACCGACCTCGGGCAGCACGGTGAACAGATCCGCCAGCACCCACATCAGGAAGGTGGAGAAGATGACCGGGCGCAGCGACTGACCGCTGAACTCGAGCAGCGAGATAATGCCGTGGCCGTTGCCGTCGGTGCGCAGCAGATCCTGCGGATCGAGCTTCGGCTCGCCGAAGAATGTGTCGCCGCCCTCGGCCTCCAGATTCACCAGCGCCCGCAGGATGACACCCGCCGTCGTCGAGGACACCCCACCCAGCGATTTCAGGTCGGCCTTGCCCTCGTCGCTGGCCAGATGGCTGATGGCGCCGCGCAGCTGGTCCAGGGTGACGAGCGGGCGGTTGTTGTCCTTGGCCCAGTGGAAGATCAAGCCCAGCGTCGACTCTTGGGTCGCGTTGAGCCCCAACACTTTTGACAAGAGGATCGGGCCGAAGCTGGCGACGGTCGCCCGTATCGGTACGCCCACCCCGTCGGTGCCCAGCGACAAGAACTCCACCGGGAACGCCGTCGCCGCCCAATCGTCGCCGGTGTCTTCGGCGCGTGCCGCGGTCCTGTCGTTGGCCTCCCCCGGCCGGGCCAGACCAGACAGATCGCCCTTGACGTCGGCCATCAGCACCGCCACGCCCGCGGCGCTGAGCTGCTCGGCGATCAGTTGCAGTGTCTTGGTCTTGCCGGTTCCGGTCGCCCCGGCCACCAGGCCATGCCTGTTGACGGTGGCCAGCGGGATACGAATCTGAGCGCTCGGGTCGGCCGCGCCGTCGACGACGACCGTGCCCAATTCCAGCGCCTGACCTTTGACGGCGTAACCGCTCGCGATCCGCTGCGCGGGTGTCGCCGCCGATTCGGTGCTCATCGTGCCGCGCCCCCTGTCGTTGGTTCAGCACCGCCCACCCTACTGCCCGTCGGCAGGCGGGGGCAGGGCCCGACGGGGTCCCACGTGCGCCTACGCTGAGCGCTGTGCGCGACGAATTGGTGTGGATCGACTGCGAGATGACCGGGCTGGACCTGGGTTCGGACAAATTGATCGAGATCGCAGCCCTGGTCACCGACGCCGACCTCAATATTCTCGGCGACGGCGTCGACGTGGTGATCCACGCCGACGACGCCGCGCTGTCGTCGATGATCGACGTGGTCGCCGAAATGCACTCGCGCTCGGGCCTTATCGACGAAGTGAAGGCATCGACCGTCGACCTCCCGACCGCCGAGGCGATGGTGATGGACTACATCGGCAACCACGTCAAGCAGCCCAAGACGGCGCCGCTGGCGGGCAACTCGATCGCCACCGACCGTTCGTTCATCGCGCGCGACATGCCCGCGCTGGACTCGTTTCTGCACTACCGGATGATCGACGTCAGCTCGATCAAGGAACTGTGCCGGCGCTGGTACCCACGCATTTACTACGGCCAGCCGGTCAAGGGGCTCGCCCACCGGGCGCTGGCCGACATCCACGAATCCATCCGGGAATTGAAGTTCTATCGGCAGACCGCATTCGTGCCGCAGCCGGGCCCGTCTACCAGCGAAATCGAGGCGGTGGTCGCCGATCTCGGCGGCGGAGAGCAAGCTGGCGGGCCAATCGATTCGGCCGCCGAGCCACCAACCGGCTAGTATCGACAGTCGCTGCGCGTCTAGGCGCGGCCACGGTGGCTGTAGTTCAGCTGGTAGAGCACCAGGTTGTGATCCTGGGTGTCGCGGGTTCGAGTCCCGTCAGCCACCCCACCTTCGGAGCGCCCGCGCGCGCCCGACGCACTCAGGTGTTGGCGTTGCCGGCCTTCCACACCGGCCATGGAACGTTCCAGTCGCCCAGCCCCTCGGTCCCCGGCAGCGTCGGCCCGACGGTGTGGACAACCTCGACGATATCCCCGCTCTTGCTGTGGTCGTAGAACCACTCTGCGTTGCTGGGGCTGACGTTCAGGCAGCCGTGGCTGGTGTTCGTGTGCCCCTGGGCGCCGACCGACCACGGCGCGGAATGCACAAAGACGCCGCTGTAGGACATCTGCGTGGCCCAGTCGACCTCGGTGCGATATCCGTTGGGCGAGTTGACCGGAACCCCATAAGTCGACGAATCCATGATGATGTGTTTGAACCGGCCACCGATGATGTACACGCCGTTGGCCGTCGGGGTGCTGTCCTTGCCCATCGACGTCGGCATGGTCTTGACGACTTCGCCGTTGACCCGCACCGTCACCGTCTTGGTGGTGTCGTCGGCGGTCGAGATGACCTCGTCGCCGATGGTGAAGTGCGTCTTGACGTTGTCTTCGCCGAACATCCCGTCACCCAGGTCGACACCGTAGGTGTTCACCGCCACATCAACGGTGGTGCCCGGCTTCCAGTAATGCTCTGGGCGCCAACGCACTTCGCGGTTGTTCAACCAGTAGAACGCGCCCTCAACGGGCGGGTTAGTGGTGATCGTGACGGCCTTCTGGGCCGCGGCGCGATTCGCGATGTTCTCGTCGAACCGGATCGCCACCGGCTCGCCGATGCCCACCACCTCGCCGTCGGCGGGGTAGACGTAAGGCATGGTCAGGTGGGCGGGGGAACTGGTCGCGAAGCTCATCTGGCGGTTCGCCGCGCTACCACCGAGTCCGAGCGCCTTCGCAGTCAGCGTGTAGCGCCGGTTGTAGCCGAGCGGCTCGGTGGTCGACCAGCGCAGCCCGTCGGGGCTGAGTTGCCCGTTTATCGTCTTGCCGTTCTCGTTGACCATGCTGACCGACGCCAGCACCCCGTCGGCAACGCTGACCGTCACCGGTGCGTCCACGGTGACCCCGACCGCGCCGTCGGACACCGACGACGTGAGCTTGGGAACCAGCAGATCGGCGAACGGGGTGCCCTTGTCGAAGATGACCTTCGCCGGCGCGGCCGTCTGGCTGCTGCTGCAGGCAACACCGACCACAGCAAACATGATCATGGCTACAAGCAGCCATGATCGGCGTCTGCGCAAAGGCGTCATCGAGCTGCCTTCCAATAAGATCGGCTGAGTTTGGTCACCGCTGACCAGAATCGGTGCATGCATTCTAATGGGTTCTGGCCGCTCCCCATGCCGACATCGAGCGGCAACGGGCGTCACAATCGCGACAAATTCTCCGCTGCTGCGCCGTCGCGGGCCGAGACGGCTTCGACGCGCGCGAGTTTGACGATGGCCGCCGTCGTCACCAGCGCCGCCGCCACCAGGGCGAGGCTCCCGGCGCCACCCGCACTCAGCGTCTCGCCCAGGACGACAACACCCAGCACCGACGCCACGACCGGCTGCGACACCTGCAGGGTCGGCATCGATGCGGTCAAGGGCCCGGCCCGGAACGCCGCCTGGCTCCACACCACACCCCCCGCCGCAACCAGCAGCAGGGCGTAGAGCTCTGGAGCCTGCGTCGCCGCCCATCCCCGATCGCCGAGCCGGGCGACGACCTCCTTGGCGAGCACCGCAAACACCCCCCAGAGCGAGCCCGACACGAAGGCGAACAACACCGCGGCCACCGAGCCACCCCAGATGCGGCCGGCCGCGACGCACGCGACCAGCAGCGGCCCGAGGACCACACCGACGACCGCCCAGGTTTGCGGTGGCGCGCTCGTCCGACCGGCCTGCGGATTGCCGATTACCACGATCACGATCACCGCCGCAGTGAGCAGGCCCGCCCAGATCCACTCGCCGCGGCTCACCGTGCGGTCGTACAGCCTGGCATTGATCGGCAGCGCAAACAGCAACGAAAGCACGAGCAGCGCCTGCACCAGCAGCACCGATCCCTGGCCCAGCGCGGCCGCCTGCAGCGCGAGGCTTGCCGCGAGCAGCAATGTGCCCCACCACCACCGCCGGTCGCGCAGCAGGCCCACGAACAATTCGATGTGGCCGACCGCGCCGTCGGTGACGCAGTGCGCCGCCCGTTGCTGCAGCACGTCGCCCGTCGCGATGCACAGCGCGGAACCCAGCGCAAGCACAACGGCGATATCGAGCCGGGTGATTCCTTGCAGCATTGCCGTATCCCATACCCAAACGTGGCCGTTCTGACCCGCCGGAAGTGCGGCCAGGTTTGACGGTGAGCCACTCGGGTATGGGTTTGGCTGGGGTAGAAGCGGATTGGATAGGCGATGAACACGACGGACGAGTCGATCAGGATTAGGCATCCAACCGAAGACGACTGGCAGGTTGTCTATGCGAATCAGGCTCGCGCTTTCGGGGATCCGGTGGGCGCGCGGGACGTCGAAGCCTGGAAACGCCGCGTCGAATTGGAAGACATTCTGGTCGCCGAGGATTTCTCCGATCCGCGGCGGCCATTCCTGGTAGGGACGTCGATCATCTACCGCACGCGGCTTACCGTGCCCGGCGGCGCCCGCCTGCGAGCCGCGTGGCTGTCGATGATCGCCGTCGCGTCAACTCATCAGGGCAAGGGAATATGGGCGCAGCTCAGCGCCCAGGGACTGGGCAAGCTGTTGGAGCGCGGCTATCCGGTCGTGTGCGGGGTCCCGACCCAAACCGCGATGTACGACAACTTCGGCGCCGGCGTGGCCAGCTACAGCCGCACCTACTCGATCGACCGGCGCTCGGCGAAGTTGCGGGACGCACCGAGCGATAACCGGGGCCGCGAGGTCAACGCCGCCGAAGCGCGACGACATCTGCCCGAACTCTACGAAAGGTGGTGCGCCGCAACCGATGGGGCCGTGGAGCGCAACGACGCGTGGTGGACCGACTACCTGGAAGACCGATCAACGCAGCGCGGCAACCGATCCGCGCTGAATTGCACGATTCACCCGGACGGCTTCCTCACCTATCGCGTCATCACCGAGACACAGCACGGCTTTCGGCCGCCGTTGGGAACCGTTGTCGTGCAAGACTTCTGCCCCATCACCGACGAGGCACATACCGAGCTGTTGCAGACGTTGTTGGTTTTGGAGATGTTCGACGACATAGAGATCGACGTGCCGGTCGATGATCCGCTTCCGCTCAAACTGCGCGACCAGCGTTCCGCTCGAACCGCGGGCGTCAACGACTTTCTCTGGGTACGCATCAACGACGTGCCCGAAGCACTCGGTGCCCGCGGGTACTTCGCCGACGCCGACGTCGCACTGGAAGTGGTGGACCCGCTCAATCTCGGCGGGGGACGATTCCTCCTCCAGATCCGCGATGGCATGGGGAAGTGTGTGCCGCACGAAGGGCCCCCGGACGTGGAACTCGGCCTGGCCGACTTGGCCACGCTCTATATGGGCGCTCATCGAGCGTCCGAGCTTGTCCGTGCGAACCGGATCACCGAAGTGCGCCCGGGTGCCCTACGCGAGCTGGACGCCGCCTTCAGCACCGAGCGAGCACCGTACTGCGGGACGCTTTTTTGACTCTGTTCGCTCGCGGCTCAGCAGCTACCCTGGAAGGTATCGGTGATTTCGCTCCGCGGCAGGACGCCTGTTATTGTCGCGTACGCGGTCTCGGCCGTCCAAGGCGCCGTTAGCTCAGTTGGTAGAGCAGCTGACTCTTAATCAGCGGGTCCGGGGTTCGAAACCCTGACGGCGCACCCAATCACATTTCCGGTTTTCCCGGAGTCACGATCCGGCGCGCGGCCTCTACGGCCGCTGCGCGCCGTGCGGCGATGATCGCGGGATCGGTGGCGACGGAATCAGGATGCGGTGACTGCGCCCACGCCAACGCGACGCCGAACAACAGCACGAGCAGATCCATGGGGCGCCAGACCGAGTCGACGTAACCGGCGGCCTGGGCGGCCTCGATCACGCGGAGGTCGCGGGCCTGGATCGACTCAAGGTCGTCCATCGGAGGCGGGTCGAGCGTCAGCCCCTCGAGGACGGCCCAGGTGATCATCCGGAGGTGCTCCGGCCGCCGGCAGGCGAGGTCGTAGATGTCGCCGACGAATTCCGGCACCGCCTCTGGACGCAGCGTGACGGCGGCGAAGAATTCCGCGCCATCGGCGGCGACGACGCTGCGGAACAGGGTCTCTTTGTCTCCGAAGTGGGCGTAGAGCCGCTCCTTGCTGGCGTCGGCGGCTTTGGCGATGCGGTCGATTCGGGCGCCGGCCAGTCCGTATTGGGCGAACTCGGACCGCGCGGCGGTCAGGATCGTGTCACGAAGTTCGCTGGTGGTTCGCACAGGAAGATCATACTCAGACGAACTAGTTCGTTTGGTAAGATCGTGGGAAAGCTCCCCGCCCCGATCCGAGGAATGTCGTGAACCAACCAATCAACGCGGTGATGAACCACCCGCGCCGTGTCCAGATTTTGCGCAGCGCGCTGGACCGGGTCCAGGACGGCATCGCGCCCGTCATCGATCTTTTCCGCCCGTACGTGAGCGGGTTGGCGACCTTGCCCGCCGACGGGCGGTTCTTGTTGGTGGGCAACCACACCCAGTTCGTCGGCGGTGAGGTGTTGCTGATTCCGCACTTCGTGCGTCGCGCGATCGGCACCCAGGTCCGGCCGCTGGCCGATCGCCGGTTCGGGCAACAACCCGGGTTTGCCCGCGACCTGATGACCGCCTACGGCGGCGTCGTCGGCGCGCCGGAGACCGCACGAGAGCTGATGCGGCACAACGAAACCATCCTCGTGTTCCCCGGAGGCGGCCGCGAGATCGCGAAATTCAAGGGCGAGGAGTATCACCTGAACTGGGATGGTCGTTCCGGCTTCGCCCGCCTCGCCGTGGAAAACGACTACCCCATCGTCTCCGTCGGCCTGGTCGGCGGCGACGACGTCTACAAGAGCCTGGTCACCCGCGACAGCGCGTTGGGTCGGCTCAGCCGGGCCGCGAGCGCGAAGCTAGCCGGCAATGCCGACATGGCCCTGCCCTTGATGCGTGGAGTCGGCCCCACCCTGCTCCCCCGTCCGCAACGGATGTATCTGCGGTTCGGGGAACCGATCGACACCGCGAAGCCGAACGGCGAATCGACGGAGCAGTGGGTGGCGTCAGTCAGGGACAGCACTCAGCGATCGCTCGAAACCATACTGAGCGAGCTGCTTGCAATTCGCGCTGACGATCCCTTCCACGAACTCAACCCACTGGCCTGGGCGGGGGCCGTTCAAGCGGGCGAATGAGCCTTGGGCCGCAACGGGTTTCGCTGCGGATCAGCGATTCCTGATCCTTCGGACCACCACGACCACAACCACCGAGCCAATTCCCACCAGCGAGACGGCCACCGCGGGCTTCGTCACGAACCCGATCACCTTGGCCTTGAGGTCGTCGGCCAGGCGCCGAGGATTTGCGCGCTCGGCGAGGGAGTCGACGGTGGACGCCAGCTGGTCGCGGGCGACGTCGATGTCCCGCTTGATGGTCTCGGGGTCCCGATCCGCCACGTCTCTTCCTCCAACTCGCCTTGTGCACCTGACGCACTACCCTAGATCAGCTGGCGATAACCCCACGATCCGGTGAACCGAAAGGACTCACGTTGACCGAGACCACGCGGCTTGCCCCGGGCGACAAAGCGCCCACCTTCAGCCTGCCCGACGCCGACGGCAACAAGGTGTCCCTAGCCGACTACCGGGGGCGCCGCGTCGTCGTGTACTTCTATCCGGCCGCTTCGACGCCCGGGTGCACCAAGCAAGCCTGCGATTTTCGCGACAACCTGCACGACCTCAACCACGCCGGACTCGACGTCATCGGCATCTCCCCGGACAAGCCGGAAAAGCTTGCTAAGTTCCGCGACGCCGAGAAGCTGACGTTCCCGCTGCTGTCCGATCCGGATCGCAAGGTGTTGACGGCCTGGGGCGCCTACGGCGAGAAGCAGATGTACGGCAGGACGGTGCAGGGCGTGATCCGTTCCACCTTCGTGGTCGACGAAAAAGGCAAGATCGCGGTCGCGCAGTACAACGTGAAGGCCACCGGCCACGTGGCGAAACTCCGGCGCGACCTGTCCGTCTAGACGCCGGTCAGGTCGGCCAGGTTGGCCAGCAGCAGCGCTTCGGCGATCGCCGCGCGCTCCAGCACACCCAGGTGCAGGCTCTCGTTGACGCTGTGTGCCTGGGTTGCGGGATCCTCGACGCCGGTGACGAGGATCTTCGCCTGGGGGAACGCGGCGGCGAACTCGGCGATGAACGGGATTGAGCCGCCCATGCCCATGTCGACCGGGTCGACGCCCCACGCTTGCCGAAATGCCGCCCGCGCGGCGTCGTACACCGCGCCGCTGGCCTCGATGGCGTATGGCTCGCCGAGGTCGCCGGGTGTGACGGTGACCTGTGCGCCCCATGGCGCCTGTTCCTGTAGATGCGCGGTCAAGGCGTCCAGGTGCGCCGCCGCGTCGCCGCCGGGCGCGACGCGCATGCTGATCTTGGCGCGGGCCCGCGGGATCAGCGTGTTCGACGCGGCCGCAACCGATGTGGTGTCGATACCGATCACGGTGATCGCCGGCTTGGCCCACAGCCGCTGCGGCACCGAACCCGTGCCGATTTCGGACACGCCGTCGAGCAGACCGGAGTCGGCGCGCACCCGCTCGGTCGGGTAATCGACTGGCGCGGCGCTACTTTCGTGCAAGCCGGCGACGGCCACGTTGCCGTCGTCGTCGTGCAGGCTGGCCAGCAGCCGCACCAGCACGCTCAGCGCATCGGGGACCACGCCGCCCCACAATCCGGAGTGCAGCCCGTGGTCGAGCGTGGCGACCTCCACCACGCAGTCGGCCAAGCCGCGCAGCGAGACAGTCAACGCCGGGGTGTCGACGCTCCAGTTGTCCGAGTCCGCGATCACGATCACGTCGGCGGCCAGCGCGTCGCGATGGGCAGCCAGCAACCGGCCCAGTGAGGGCGACCCGGATTCTTCTTCGCCTTCGACGAACACCGTGACCCCCACCGGGGGCCGCCCCCCGTGCGCCCGAAACGCCGCCAAATGCGTTGCGATGCCCGCCTTGTCGTCGGCGCTGCCGCGACCGTAGAGGCGCCCGTCGCGCTCGGTGGGCTCGAAGGGCGGCGAAGCCCACTGGCCGCGGTCGCCTTCGGGCTGCACGTCGTGGTGGGCGTACAACAGCACGGTGGGCGCGCCCGCCGGCGCCGGATGATGCGCGATGACCGCGGGCGCACCGACCTCGCTGACGGTGCGTACATCGCCAAAACCCGCCTGCGACAATAGGTCCGCCACCGCCTGGGCGCTGCGGTGTACCTCGGCGCGGCGGCCCGGGTCGGCCCACACCGATTCGATGCGCACCAAGTCCTCGAGATCGCGGCGTACCGACGGCAACACCTCGCGGACCCGCTTCGCCAGGTCAGTCAAGAAGTCTCCAAGATGGCCACCGCGGCGGCGGTATCCCCCTCGTGCGTCAGCGACACGTGGATCGTCACGTCGGCCAGATGCTTGGCGATATCACCGGTCAGCCGCACCCGCGGTCGTCCCCACATGTCGGTGACCACTTCGATGTCGCGGTGAATGTCCTCCGGCAGCACCGGACGTTGCGCGAACCGCGACCCCGACCAGGCCTTGATCACGGCTTCCTTCGCGGCCCAGCGCGCCGCCAGGTGCCGCGCCGCCGACGAACTCTTGTCCGAGGCATCACGGCGCTCACCCGGCGTAAACGTCTCGGAGAAGACGGTTCCCGGCTGGTCGACCTGCTCCGCAAAATCAGGGATGGAGACGAGGTCGATCCCCACTCCGACGATGCCCATGGCTGGCCAGGTTAACGGACGACCGGCGTCATCCGGCAGGGACCTCGTAGGCCTCGTCGTCACCCAGCCGGGCGGCCGGATTCAGCAGCATCGCCGCCTCCTGCCGCTTCTCCGGGGCGCCGTGGTCGAAGCGGCGGTCCGCCGGCCGCTCGTACATCGGCGCGCCGCCGGCGATGGCCGAGGCCAGTCGGCGCTGACCGGACAGCAGGCGTGCCTCCGCGCGCTGCTGGTAGGTCTCACGCTGCTCCGGGTCCAGCGCGGCGATGAACGCCTGCGGGTGGACCAGCGCGACGAGCCCGGACACATGGCCAAACCCGAGGCTGGTCAGCATCCCCGCCTTGAGCGGGAACTTCCCGCCCAGCCGCAACGTGTCTCGCACCCAGACGAAGTGCGCGGAGCCGGCGAGTTCGTCGTCGACGCAATCCAGGCTGCGGTTCGGCGGGATCACCCCGTCGCGCAGCATCTGGCACAGGCCCATCATCTGGAAGACCGCCGCGCCGCCCTTGGCGTGCCCGGTCAGGCTCTTCTGCGACACGATGAACAGCGGTGCGCCCTCGGAGCGGCCCAGCGAGTCGGCGAGCCGCTCGTGCAGCTCGGTCTCGTTGGGGTCGTTGGCCAGCGTCGAGGTGTCGTGCTTGGAGATCACCGCGACGTCGTCGGCGCCCACACCGAGCTTGGCCAGCGCGCGCGCCAGCGGAGAATCCGTGCCGCCGCGCCCCGCGCCCAGCGCACCCAGGCCCGGGGCCGGGATCGAGGTGTGCACGCCGTCGCCGAACGACTGTGCGTAGGCCACCACCGCAAGCACCGGCAACCCCATCTTGAGCGCCAGGTCGCCGCGCGCCAGCAGGATGGTGCCGCCGCCCTGGGCCTCGACGAAGCCCAGCCGGCGCCGGTCGTTGGGCCGGGAGAACTTCGAGTCGTCGATGCCGCGTCCGCGCATCATCGCGGTGTCGGCGGTGGCCGCCATGTCGCCGAAGCCGATGATGGCCTCCAGCGTCAGGTCATCCAGGCCGCCGGTCACCACCAGTTCGGCCTTGCCCAGCCGGATCTTGTCGACGCCCTCCTCGAGCGACACCGCCGCTGTCGCGCAGGCCGCCACCGGGTGGATCATCGAGCCGTAGCTGCCGACATAGGACTGAACCACATGCGCGGCAACAACATTCGGCAGCACTTCCTGCAGGATGTCGTTCGGCTTGTTCCGGCCCAACAGGTTGCCGTGATACATGGTCTGCATCGACGTCATGCCGCCCATCCCGGTGCCCTGCGTGCTTGCCACCAGGCTCGGGTGCACGTAGCGCATCACTTCGGCCGGGCTGAATCCGGCGGACAGGAATGCATCGACGGTCGCGACAATGTTCCACAACGCCACCCGGTCGATCGAGGTGGCCATGTCGGGGCTGATGCCCCACACCGTCGGGTCGAACCCGGTCGGAATCTGGGCGCCGACGACGCGCGACAGCTTGGTCTTGCGCGGAACCCGGATCTCGGTGCCGGCCTTGCGGATTACCTGCCAGTCGGTTGAGTCGGGCACCGGCCGGATGACGGTGTGCTCGGGGTCGAATTCGACGAAGCCGCGGGCGTCGGCCTCCGACGACACCACGAAGCTGAAGTCCTTGTCCAAGAAGACCGACACCAGCAGCGGTGAGGCGTGGTCGGGATCGATCGCGCCGTCGTCGACGAACTCACGGATGCCCGTGCGCTCGAGTACGGCGTCGTGGTAGCGCTCGACCAGCTCCGCTTCGTCGACCAGGTCGCCGGATTCGGTGTCGTACCAACCCGGTTGGGGGTCGTCCTCCCAGCGGATCATTCCGGTCGTCCAGGCGAGCTCGAGGACGCCGGCCGCCGAGAGTTCGTTCTCGACCTCCATCTCGAACCGGGTGCGCGACGAGCCGTACGGCCCGATCTCGGCGCCTCCGACGATCACCACCAGATCGGCCGGGTCGACGTCGAGGTCGTCCCATTGCGGTGGCGGGGCGGGCGTGTATCCGCGCGGCGGCGACGGCAGTGCGGCGATGGTGCCCTCGGTCTCGCCCTCGTCGTCCGTGGCGGCCTCAGCCGACATCTCCTCGCGCGCCTTGGCGGCCAGCTCGGCCATGTCGAGGTCGGCCTCGCCGAGCCCGCCGGTCAGGTCCGCCTTGATCGGCGCACCCGCCGCGGCCACCTTGGATTCCACATCGCACAGGGCGAGCAGCATGCCGGCCATCTCGTCGGTGGAGTAGGTGGTGACGCCGGCCTCTTCGACCGCGTCGACGATGGCGTCGTTGTGGCCCATCAACCCGGTGCCACGGGTCCAGCCAATCAGCGCGTGCGCCAGGCTGACTCGCGCCGCCCACGACGACTCGGCGTGCCAGCGGCTCACCAGGGCGTCCAGCGCCGACTTGGCTTCGCCGTAGGCGCCGTCACCGCCGAACATGCCGCGGTTGGGCGAACCCGGCAGCACCACGTGCAGTCGCGACGCGATGTCGCGCTCGGCGCCGATCTTCGACAGCCCGCCGATCAGCCGCTGCACGGCCCACAGCAGCACCTTCATCTCCATCTCGGAGCGCGATCCCGCCTCGGACAGATCCCCGACCACGCGCGGCGCCGCGAACGGGAACAGCAGTGTCGGGGTCTGCGCGTCCTTGATGTGAATCGACTGTGGCCCAAGGCTTTCGCTCTGCTCGGTACCGACCCATTCGACCAGGGCATCGATGTCGGAGTAGGACGCCATGTTGGCCGCGACCACCCACAGGGCGGCGCCGTAGCGGGCATGGTCGCGGTAGAGCGAGCGGTAGAACGCCAGGCGCTCGTCGTCGAGCTTCGACGTCGTTGCGATGACGGTGGCCCCGCCGTCGAGCAGCCGCGCGACGACCGACGCTGCGATCGAGCCCTTCGAAGCACCTGTCACCACCGCGACTTCGCTGCTGTAGGGCCCCGGATTCGGGTTCTCGGCGCCGGCGGCGATGCGGCCGTACAGCGACGCGTGGATCTGCCGGCCCGCGGCCAACGCCTTGCCCTGCCACCACGTGGCCTGGGTGGCGACGACATGTCCGGCGCCCTCGAACCTTTCGGACAAATGCAACCAGTCGGCGTCGATGTCGCCGTCGTCGGCCAGCCACAGCTTGACCAGGTCCTCGCGGGCGCTGGCCCAGCGGTCGTCGAACACGACCGCCTTCTTGGCGTCGAACACCGGAGCCACCAAACGTGGCCAGTCGGCGCCCAGTTCGAGGGTGACCAGGTCGATGAGCTCGGCATCGGTGGCCGCCGGTGACACGCTGACCGGGTCGTCGTGGCCCAGCTGGCCGAGGATCAGGCGGGCCGCCGAGGCGAGCACGCCGTCGCGACCGGTGATCTGATCGGTGAATTCGCTCAGCGCGGCCGCGTCGATGGTCGCGCCCCCGCCGGCACCGCCGGCGGACGGCAGCGCCACCGAAACCCCGCGGCGGGCGGCGACCGATGCGACCGCGGCGTCGATGACCTTGTCGACCGATGCAGCATCAGCCAGCGCACCCTCGTGCAGGTGGCCCATCGAGCCGCCGCGAACGCTGGTGCCCTCGCGGGTGCCCAACGCGACCTCGACCGTGACGTGCTTGGCCCAACCGTCACCGAGCTCCCAGGTCTTCTTGACCCGCTCGGCAATAGCGGCGGGTCGCTTACCCGAGGGCCCGAGAACCGTCCGCAGCTGATCGTTGATCGCATCGGAAAGCACTGGGCCGTAAGGCTTGTACGTGCGGGCCAGCTTGGTCACCTGCGACCGCAGCCCGGCCAGGTCCGCCTCGGCGGCACCGTCGATGGCGCCCAGGTTCAGCTCCGAGCCCAGGTCCACCAGCAGCTGGTTGCGTCGCGACGACGCGCCGTCGGTAATGGACTCGATGGAGTCGAGTTCCTCGATCTGGTCGATGCGCATCTTGGCCGACAACGCGATCAGCGCCAGGGTCGCGTCGGCGGCGTCGAACCCGATGTCGTCGGGGCGTGGAGCGCCCGACGGAGCTGTGGCGGGAGCCGGGGCCGCCGGTGCGGCCTCCACGGCGGCGCCTTCCGGTGCGGCCTCGGCGACCGGTGCCTCGTCTTCGGGCTCCGGTTCGGGGTCGGTGTCCGTGGCGAACAGCACCGCGGAGTCGCGCTCGGCGTTGAGCACTTCGACTGTGCTGTGGGCATATTCGGGCAGCTTGAGGGTATTGGTGGCCAGCCCGGCAACGGTCGGCGCCGACTTCACGCCGATTTCGACGAAGCGCTCCACACCCAGACCGCCCGCGGCCTCCTCGGTGAAGAGCAGGTCCTGGGTCTCGATCCAGCGCACCGGGCTGGCGAACTGCCAAGCGAGCAGCTCGATCAACACCTTGCGGGCGAGCTCGCGGGGCTTGTCGTTACGCCAGGTGTCGTAGTCGGCGAGGATCTCGTCGAGCGGCTCGGCGGGCACCAGGTCCCGGATTTCCTGAACGAAGTCGCGGTCCAGCGTGAACGGCCGGGGCACCAGGTTGGGGATGTAGCGCCCGATGATGATGTCGGGGTCTTTGTCGCGCGGCATGACCCGCTCCAGCGAGCGACGGAATTCGGCCACACCGATCCGCAACACCCGCGAGTGGAACGGCACGTCGATCCCGGGCACCAGGATGAACGACCGCCGGCCGCCGCTGAGCTCGCGGCGACGCTCGACTTCCTCTTCCAGCGCCTCCAAACCGCGCACCGTGCCGGCGATCGCGTACTGCGAACCGCGCAGGTTGAAGTTCACGATCTCCAGGAATTCACCGGTGCTCTCGGCGATTCCGGCGACGAACGCGGGAACCTCGTCGTCGGGCAGGTCGATCTGTGAGGGCCGGATCGCAGCCAAGCGGTAGTTGGAGCGACCCAGCTCGTCGCGCGGCACGATGTCGTGCATCTTGGAGCCGCGGTGAAACACCATCTCCAGCAAGGCTTCCAGCTCGTAGATGCCGGTGACGCAGGCCAGGGCGGTGTACTCGCCGACGGAGTGCCCGCAGGCGATGGCACCTTCGACGAAGGCGCCTTGCTCGCGCATCTCAGCAACCTGGGCCGCGGCCACCGTCGCCATTGCGACCTGAGTGAACTGCGTCAGGTAGAGCACACCCTCGGGGTGGTTGTAGTGCACACCGCTGGCGATGATGCTGGTCGGGTTGTCGCGCACTACGTGCAGCACCGAGAAGCCCAGCGTGTCACGGGTGAATTTGTCGGCGGTGTCCCACACCTTGCGGGCCGCCTTGGACCGGGCGCGCACCTCCATGCCCATGCCCTTGTGCTGGATGCCCTGGCCGGGGAACGCGTAGACCGTCTTGGGCGCGGCCAGCCGGGCGGTAGCCGACATCACCAGATCCGATCCGATGCGCGCCGCAACTTCCAAAACCTCTGCGCCCCGGTCGATTCCGACGCGGTCGACACGGAAGTCCACTTCGTCACCCGGGCGCACCATGCCCAGGAAACGCGCGGTCCAGCCGATCAGCCGGGCCGGCGGGCGGGCTTGCCCGTCGGTGGCCGTCGCCGCGTGCTGCGCAGCGGCCGAGAGCCACATGCCGTGCACGATGGGCGATTCCAGGCCGGCCAGCAGCGCGGCGGCCCGGTCGGTGTGAATCGGGTTGTGGTCGCCGGACACCACCGCGAACGGACGCATGTCGACGGGTGCGGTCAGCGTGACATCGCGGCGGCGACGTCGCGGAGTGTCGGTCGCGTTCTCGGAGACCGCGCCGCCCGCCCGCACCGGGTCGGTCAGCTCGGCCGCACCGGTACGACCGAGGATCGCGAAACGCTCGGCGAGGGTGGCGATCACGGTCCCGTCGGCATCGGTGATGGTCACCGAGACCGGGACCACACGGCCCATGTCGGTGTCGGTGGCCGACGAAGCCGTTGCGGTGACGGTCAGTTGGGCCGGGACAGCCGGCAGCTCACCCACCACGTGGGCGGCGTGGTCGAGGTGCACCAGGCTCAGCAGTCCCTCGACCACCGGGACGCCGGCGTCGGTGGCCGCGGAGCCAATGGCCGCGAAAACCGCGGGCCAGCAGAGACCCACGAGCGCGTCGGGCACGGTGGTGAGGCTGGGCGCCAGCGGCTCACCGAAGGTGGCGGTGACGCCGGTGTGGTCGGCGACCCGCTCGGGATCCCAGTCGACGCTCACCGTCGCCGTCCCGTCGACAACCCGCGGCAGGAACTCCGGCCCGTCGACGCCGGCGGCGATCGCCAGGACCGCGCGCATCGCGGTGGCGGCGGCCTCGGTGGAGACCACCGGAATACCGCCGTCAAGGGTGTTGGGGTGCAAGGTAAACGGAATATCCACCCATACGCCGGACACCGGCACGCTGAGAACCACTTGCTCGGTGCCGGCCCCGTCGTCGGACTTGACGTGAAGCCGCGCGCCGGTGGATGAGTGTGTGGCACGGAGACTTTCGGGTCCGTCGTGTACAAGCCAGTCGGCCGGATCGGCGATGCGGTGAACCGGGTTCGTGGCGGTGCGACCGGCCCACAACACGTCGGCGGCGTCGAGCACGACGGCCAGCGGTCCGGTGACGTCGGGGCGGCCCAGCCGGCGTGACCGGACAGCTTGCGGCTCGGTTCCGCTCTCGAGCACCTCGTCGATGGCGGCCTGCTCGAAGCGGTCGAGCAATTCACCGACTGGTTCGTCCATCCGGGTGATGCCGGCGACCGAAGCGGTACCCGGGATGATGCACACCTGGTCGGCTTCGTAGCGGGCGTCGTGCGCCTGCCACAGCGAGTCACTGCGCCACCAGCGCCGGACGTCCTTGTCGATCACCGGCACGAAGTTGACCGGCTTGCCCAGCGTCTTGCACAGCGTGACGAAGAACGGCACATCGGCCGGATGCAGTTGCACCTTTGCGGCGTCCGGGTACTGCTCGAGCAGGGTGGCGATGGCCGCGTCGGGATTCTCCAGCAGCGCCTGATCGGCGAACAACGTCTCGATCGGGCCGAAATCCTTTGGGTGCAAACGAGCTTCGGCGCGTTGCAGCATCTGCTCAAAGCGGTCGCGCCAGGTGTCGGCCAGCCAGGGGCTGCCCGGCGAAGCGGTGTCGGCGGTCGAGTCGCCCTCGCCGATGGTCAGCTCGACGTAGCGCCGCAACCACTGCAAGTAGGTCATGTCCGCGACGTCGCCGAAGTACGGCTTGGCCGTGTTGGCCATCGCCGCGATGATCTCGTCGCGGCGCTCCGCGACGGCGTCGGCGTCGCCGGCGACCTCGTCGAGCAGCCGACCGCAACGCGAGGCGGTGTTGTCGATCTCGTGGATGTCCGCGCCGAGCTGGCTGCGGCTGGAAGCCATGCCGCCCTGGGCTTTTCCGGCGCTGATCCACTGGTCCGTGCCCTGCGTCTCGACCAGCATGCGCTTGACCGACGGCGAGGTGGTGGACTCGAGAGTGGCCATCGCCGCGGTGCCGACCAGGATCCCGTCGATTGGCATCAGGGGGAAGCCGTAGGACTGCGCCCAGCGTCCGGACAGGTATTCGGCCGCCCGCTCGGGGGTGCCGATGCCGCCGCCCACGCAGACGGTGATGTTGGGGCGCGAACGCAGCTCGGAATACGTTGCCACCAGCAGGTCGTCGAGGTCTTCCCAGGAATGGTGACCACCCGCGCGCCCGCCCTCGACGTGCATGATCACCGGCTTGGTGGGCACCTCGGTAGCGATGCGGATGACCGAGCGGATCTGCTCGATGGTGCCCGGCTTGAACACGACGTGGCTGATGCCGACCTCGTTGAGCTCCTCGATCAGCTCGACGGCCTCCTCGAGATCCGGGATGCCGGCGCTGATCACCAGGCCGTCGATCGCCGCGCCGGACTGGCGGGCCTTCTGCACCAGACGCTTGCCGCCGACCTGGAGCTTCCACAGGTAGGGGTCGAGGAACAGCGCGTTGAACTGGTAGGTGCGGCCGTCCTCGAGCAGCCCGGACAGCTCCTCGATCCGGTCGGCGAAGATTTCCTCGGTGACCTGCCCGCCACCGGCCAGCTCGGCCCAGTGGCCCGCGTTGGCCGCGGCGGCGACGATCTTGGCGTCGACGGTGGTCGGCGTCATGCCGGCCAGCAGGATTGGCGACCGCCCGGTCAGCCGGGTGAACTTGGTCGACAGCTTGACGCGGCCGTCGGGCAGGCGCACCACTGTCGGGGCGTAGCTCGACCACGCCCGAGCCACCTCGGGGGTGGCCCCGACGGTGAACAGGTTGCGCTGACCGCCGCGGGTCGCCGCCGGCACGATGCCGATGCCGAGGCCCCGGATCACGGGCGCGGTCAGCCGGGTCAGGATGTCGCCGGGTCCAAGGTCGAGGATCCAGCGCGCTCCGGCGTTGTGGACCTGCGTGATCTCGTCCACCCAGTCGACGCCGCGCACCAGGATGGCCTCGGTCAGTTCCCGGGCCGACTCCGCGTCGAGGCCAACCTTCTCGGCCCAGGTCCCCACGATGTCGATGCCGTCGGCCAGCCGCGGCGTGTGGAAGCCCACCTCGACCCGCACCGGCTCGAAGACGGGCGAGAAGACGTCGCCGCCGCGGATCTTGTTCTTGCGGTCGGCCTCTTCTTTCTCGGAGATCTGCCGGCAGTAGAGCTCGAATCGGGACAACTGCTCCGGGGTCCCGGTGATCACGACCGAGCGCCGGCCGTTGCGGATCGACAGCACCGGCGGCAGCACGGTGCGAACATCTTGTGCGAACTCGTCGAGCAGCCGGCGAATGTGTTCGGGGTCGGCGTTGGTGACCGACACCATCGGCGGACGGTCGCCGAGCACGGAGATGCCCCGCCTGCGGGCCACCAGGGTGCCGGCCGCGCCGATGAGTTGGGCCAACGCCAGCAGCTCGACGTCACGCGCGCCAGACGCCTTGAAGGCCTCGACGGCAAGGACGCCTTGCGAATGCCCGGCGACGGCCACCGGGGGCGTCGCGGCCCAGTCCATGCCCTGACGCGCCAGGGCACGCCCGGCGGCGATCTGGGTGAGCAGCACGCCGGGTATCGACACCGCGGCGGACGTCAGGTGCTTCTCGGACGGAATCGGATCTTCGGCCGCCAGCGCGCGCACCCACTGCAGCGGCTCGAAGCCGATCGGACGCACCACGACCAGCTCTTTTGCCACGGGTTCGAGCAGCAGCTCCACCTCGCCGACCAGCGTTGCCAGGTCGGTTTCGATCCCGGCCGACGACACCAGTTCTTCCAGGGTTTCCAGCCAGGCGCTGCCCTGGCCGCCGAAAGCGACGGCGTACGGCTCGCCAGCCGTCAACCGGTCGACCAGAGCATGCGTCGCCTGGGGGCTGTTCCCGTCGCGGTCAGCGGACACCCGGTCGGGCTCGTGGATCGTCACCTTCTATATCTCCCTGTATGCGTCTTTACGTCTCGGTTCGCTGGCCGGTTCCGCACCGGCGCGCGTGGCCTGTCGCTTCCAGTCGATTCCGCGTCGAATCGCAAGCCAAAAAATGGCTGACCGGTGTCTTGTCGGCGGGCCGCCCCCTTGAACCGAATGGATCCGAGCGGCGCGACGGACTGCATCGGCTGTACTAAGAGTGTCATAAGAATCAAGGCCCTTTTTGCATGTTGAGCAGTTACTGGTGAGTTCTACGCGCGGGTAACCGTGTCATGGGTAACACCCGGCGCAACTCCGGCCGCGAACGCCGCAAACAAACCTCCTGCATGCAGGTGGTTACGGTCGAGTAGCTATAACTGCGCTGGTTAACGCAGTTTTGTTATCAAATCGTTATATTAAAATTTCGCACTCGCGGCGGGCATCCGATGGCGTGCGCGTCGGGCCGGCGCGCAAGGCTCGGCGGCCGCGGCACCGAACGAACGGCGAACGAGTGTTTGCTGGATCGCGCGGCCCCGACGCCCGCGTGGGGCCGATCATCGGGCCGAGGAACCGTCGAGGCGACGCGCGCGGGCTAGGCCCACTGCCCGAATTGAGGCTTGAGGATTTCGTTGATGTCCACCCCTACCCCGCCGACGCTGCGCTTATCGATCTCCACCTGGTGCAGATTGGCGGCCGGATGGGTGAATCCCTTCGGCGAGCCCCAGTTGTGCTGCCAGAAGTACGAGCCCAGGCCGTCGTGCAGGGCCCAGTCGATCGTCTTCGAATTGGCGTAAACGCCCGTCCGCTGATGCCCTACCACCGACTCCCAGGACCGTAGGTAGGGGACGATCTGGTTCTTGTACTGGTCATAGGACGGGTCGTCGTCGATCGACGCGTAGATCGGGGCGCTGGCGGGCCCGCCGGCCGCGGCGTGCAACTGCATCCCGCGCTGCGCGTGCTGCTGTCCGGCGGCGGCACCGCCCAGCCAGTCGGCGGTGCTGCCCTTGCCGTACTGGTAGCACGACACGATCTTCAGCCCGTTGCTATTGAGGTCGTGCGCCTCGGCGACTTGGATCGGCTTGCCCAGCATCCAGTTGCCGCCGGGCCGCCGATCGGACACGTACCTGATGGACCCCACCGCGCCGGCGGCCCTGATCTGGCTCGCCGGGATCACGCCGGCCGCGTAGTCCAACAGGGTTCCGAGTGACGCCGACGCCGGCGCGGCGCGCAACGACGACGCCGCGACGCCCAGGCTGACTAAGGCTGGGGTGGCGGCCGCGAATTTGAGCAGGTCACGTCGCGAAACCGATGACACAAGCCACAGGGTACGGCACAAACACCACCAGACACATTGACCACACTAGTCACATCTGTATCACATTGCGGCAACGTCGGCGCTGGGGCTGGCCGAGCCCGAGGCCGGCAGCACGATGACGCTGACCGCCTCCAACCCACGCCGCGCGGTCTGGATGGCGATTTCATCGATGAAGTGGGCGGCTGCTGGGTTTATCGACGCCGCCCACGCGCGGAAGCCCTGCACGATCACCGGGTCGTGCTCCAGCAGCGGTCGCACGCCGCGCAGCGCGCTGACCACGTCGTCGGGCAGCGGGTCGGCCACCTGCTGATCGATCCAGGTGCGCGCGAGCTCTTGTGCGGCCGTGAGGTTTTCGCCCAACGCGACGACGTCGCCGGCGAGGCTGCGCAACCGGTCGAATAACACCCGGCCTCCCGGCGTCGAGGCGAGCCCTTCCAGCAGCGTGCTGGCCGCAGGCGGCAGCACCATCTGGCCGAACAGGGCGGGCACGGGCAATTGCCATTCGTCGAACAGGTCGGCATACATCGCGGCGACGGGCGCGGACAACGGCGCGCTGAGGCGCCCGATGACGCCGATGCTGTCCCGGTGCGTGGTCGCCAGCCGGCGCAGAATCTGTTCGTTGACGGCCGCGGCGCCGGGCTCGGTGGCTTCGTCGATGGCCGCGATCAGTTGATCCAGCCGATCCCGCTGCCGCACCAGCAACGCGCGGTGCTCGTCGAGCAGGGCGGCCAGTGTGGTCTGACCCCCGTCGACCAGCCGCTGAATGTCGTTGATGCTGACGCCGAGGCTTCTCATCAGGTCGATGCGCAACAGGTCGAGGACCTGCTCGAGGTCGAAGACCCGATAGCCGTTGGAGAGGTGCTCGGCGCGCAGCAGCCCGATCTTCTCGTAGTGGCGGATCCGACCCGAGGCGATGCCCGTCAAGGCTGCGACGTCGCCGATCAGCAACTGCTCAGCCACCCCTTGACCTTACAACCGTCGCAAGGTCTGTACTGGGACGATGGACCGTGATCAGCTCATCGACCTGACCCGGCGGGCCCTGAAACTGGCCCGCGACAAGACCACCGACCTCGCGCCCGGCGAGCACACGGTCGACGCGGCCGACTACACGTCACTCGAGCGGCACCACCGCGACCGGGCCCTGCTGCTGGCCACTCCCCAATTGGTCGGCTACGTCTCGGAGCTTCCCGCTCCCGGCGCGTACTGCACCAAGACTGTGATGGGGCGATCGGTCTTGCTGACCAGGACATCCGACGGAACGGTCAAGGCGTTCGACAATGTCTGCCTGCACCGCCAGTCGCAAGTGGTGACGGGCTGCGGCAGTGCGAAGCGGTTCACCTGCCCGTACCACGCCTGGACCTACGACAACAGCGGCAAGCTGGTCGGCCTGCCGGGGCGCGAGGGCTTCCCCGAGATCACAGTCAAGTCCGACGGTCTGACGGAGCTTCCGGCGGCTGAATTCGCCGGATTCCTCTGGGTGGCACTGGATCCCGGCGCCACCCTGGACGTGGCGGCGCACCTGGGGCCGCTGGCGGACGAACTCGACTCGTGGGGCATCGGACGGTGGTCGCCGCTGGGCGAGAAGGTGCTCGACTGCCCGATCAACTGGAAGCTGGCCGTCGACACCTTCGCGGAGAACTATCATTTCGCCACCGTCCACCAGCAGACCTTCGCCAGGATCGCGCGCAGCAACTGCACGGTGTTCGACTCGTACGGGCCGCATCACCGGTTGATCTTCCCGCTCAACACGATTCTCGAACTGGAGGATGTTCCCGAAGAGCAGTGGGATCCCTTCCACAACATGGTCGTCATCTACGCGCTGTTCCCCAACATCGTGCTGTCGGTGACGATCGCCAACGGCGAGCTGTTCCGGATCTACCCCGGCGACCGACCGGGCCGGTCGATCACGGTGCACCAGAACTCGACGCCGCTGGACCTGTCCGAGGAATCCGTGGCCGCCGGGGCGCAGGCCGTCTTCGAGTACGCGCACGCCACCGTGCGCGACGAGGACTACAATCTGGTCGAGGGGCTGCAGGCCAACCTCGAGTCGGGCGTGCGCGATCGGCTTCGGTTCGGGCGCAACGAACCCGGACTGCAGCATCGCCACATCGCCTGGACCGAGGCGCTGGCCCGCTCGGCAACGTCGAGACTGTAATTTCGCAGGGAAAGTGCGAGTAGAGGCCTGCAAAATTACAGGCTCGGCGCACAGGTCAGTCGGACAGCGCCGCCGCGAGGTCGTCGAAAAGGGTTGTCAGCGTGTCGTTTTGGCCTGGACTCGCGCCGGCCAGGAGTTCGAGCGCCTCGCCGCGCTTTCCCGCGGCTATCAACGGCACCAGCTGATCCACCATCGCCTGCACCTCGGGGATCGGCGGTTCGGCGTTCGCGACCGTGGTGGCCAGCACCCCGACCAGCTCCCAATCCCGGTACAGCGCCAATGAACGCTCGTTGAACGCGAAGCCTGTCACCGGTTCGCCGCGCAGGGTCCCGCGGTAGCGATATGGGCCCTCCATGTACTCGATCGGCAGGCCGTGCGCGGGAGCCGCCACCAGTGGCTCCCCGAGGAGATCTAATTGCATTGTGGCGCAGGTGATCCGGTGCCGATCGGGCAGGTAGCGGGCCCGCGCAAGCGGACGCACCAGGGGCCGCACAATTTCCGGCCATCGCACGTAGCTGCTGACGCTTACCTCAACGTCCTCGGCGCATTCCGGCGGCATGGCCGGGTCGGGATAGCTCGTCGTGACCCCGGTAAACGGTTGCAGCGCATTGCCGTTGGTGCGGTCGAACTGCCGCCAGATGCTCATGTCGACGCCGTTGTCGAGATTGATGGTGCGCCATTCGTGCGACCGGGCCCGCGGGTCTCCCCCGCTTCCGCCGCCGCCGGCGTATTTCGGAAACCACTGCCTGTCGACATGCCCGCCGCTGCCCGACACTTCCTCGACCACGTCGCCCCAGCGCAAGGTTCCGGTCATCGACATTCCGGTCTGGAAGTAGGAGTACGTATCGCTTTGGCCGAAGCAGACGATCTTCCCGTTGTACGTCGACGCGCCCACCGGCGTCGGCGCACGCGTGGGCGTTACGGCCAAATCCAGTCGCATGGTCCGGCCGTGGTGGTCCTCGCCGACCAGGCTGACCCGGTAGGTGTAGGGCAGCAATTCGCCGTCGCCGTCGCGGCAGGCCGTCCACGACGCGGTGCCCGCGCCGCTGTGATAGCTGACGTCCAGATGGCCCACCGCCATCGCGAGCTTGCGCTGCGCTCCCGGTTCCATGTTGGCCGGCGGCATGTCGTAGTCCGTATAGGTGCCGTAGTCGCCGGTATCCAGATCGAAAAGCGCCATCGTGTAGAAGTCCGCGACGATCGTCCCCCCGGGCCGGTTCTTGTTGAAGATCGTCAAGAAGGCGAACGAGCGGCCGCTGTCGGTTGCGTCGAGCTGCCCGGCGATGAACCAGGTGTCCGACTCCTGATCGGGGTGTTCGCCTTCGGCGGCGGGAAACTCCAACTGGCTGTCGCCGGGCACCAACCGAAACGGGTAACTGCGCCAGTCGTCGCTCACGATGCGCGCTTCCATGCCACGGCGCAATCCTGCTTTCTTCGCTATGTTAGCGTCAATAGCGAAGTTGCGGTCGCGGTCCCATTCCCCGAGGAAGTGCCCCGATGACAGAGAAATCCGACCATCGTTCCTATGACGAACTGTTCATCGGAGGGCAGTGGCGCAAGCCCGCCAACCCGCAGCAGCTCGCCGTGATCTCCCCACACTCCGAGGAGCCGGTCGGCCATGTCCAGGTGGCCGGACCCGAGGACGTCGACGCCGCCGTCGCCGCGGCGCGGCACGCTTTCGACCACGGCCCGTGGCCACGGATGAGTCACGCGGACCGGATGGCCAAAGTCGAACAGCTCGCGGCGATCTACGCCGCCCACATGGACGAGATGGCCGACCTGATCACTGATGAGATGGGGTCTCCGCGCAGCTTCAGCCGGATGGGCCAGGGGGCGGCCGCGGCGACGCTGATCCACCTCGCGCTGGCCGCCGCACGCGACTTCCCATGGGTCGAACGCCGCCAGGGTGTGCTCGGCGAGGTACACCTGCGCAGGGCTCCGGTCGGAGTGGTCGCGGCGATCGTGCCGTGGAACGTCCCGCAATTCCTGATCATGCCCAAGCTGATCCCCGCCCTGATCGCGGGTTGCGCGGTCATCGTCAAGCCGGCACCCGAAACTCCTTTGGACGCTTTGTGGTTGGCGGAGATGCTCGAGCAGATCGACCTGCCCGAAGGCGTGGTGTCCGTACTCCCCGGCGGCACCGACGTCGGCGAGGCGTTGGTGCGCCATCCCGGTGTGGACAAGGTCGCGTTCACCGGGTCCAGCGCCGTCGGGCGCCGCATCGCCACCCTGTGTGGCGAGCAGCTGAAGCGCTACAGCTTGGAACTGGGCGGCAAGTCGGCGGCGATCATCCTCGACGACGCCGATATCGACAAGACGGTGGCCGGCCTGAAGACGGCTGGCCTGATGAACAACGGGCAGGCATGCGTCGCCCAGACCCGCATCCTGGTCAGCGAGAAGCGCCATGACGAGGTCGTCGATGCGCTCGCCGGCATGATGTCAGGCCTGAACGTCGGCGACCCGGCCGAGGAGTCGACGGACATCGGACCGCTTGTGGCCCAACGGCAACAACGCCGCGTCCAGGACTACATCCGGTCCGGCCAGAGCGAAGGCGCCCGCATCGTCCTCGGCGGCGAGGACAGCCCGGCCGATCGCGGCTGGTACGTGCGGCCCACGCTGTTCGCCGACGCCACCAATGACATGCGCATCGCCCGGGAGGAGATCTTCGGCCCGGTGTTGACCGTGCTGCGCTACCGCGACGAGGACGACGCGATCCGGATCGCCAACGAGAGCGACTACGGCCTGGCCGGTTCGGTGTGGACGGCCGACATCGCGCACGGCCTGGAGGTCGCCGCGGGCGTTCGCACCGGCACCTACGGGATCAACATGTACACGCTCGACATCGGTGCGCCGTTCGGCGGCTTCAAGCAATCGGGCATCGGGCGCGAGTTCGGTCCCGAGGGCCTGCACGAGTACGTCGAGCTGCAGACGTTGGTCTGCAAAGGGCAGTTGCCGCCGCTATAGCGGATCCCAAAAGGGATCGCGGCCAAGCCGCGCGAGAAGCCTTGCCTGCGCATCGCTTTCGTCGGGTACCGCGACCGGCGCGCCGAACATTCCGGGCGGGCCCAAGGCCTTGAGATCCGCGGGCAAGTCTGCGTAGAACAGCTCACACCATCCCGGGTCGAGCCGGTCGTCGGCGCCCACCGCACGCGCCAGGTCCCAAGTGTGCACCAAGACGTCGCGGGTCAGGCTGGGGATCAGCTTGTACGCGACCAGCTCCGTGATCCTGCCTGATCCGAAGGCGTTCGCCAGCGAGTCATAGGTGAGTTGCCATCGCGCCTGCGGATCTTCGCGTGGGCGAGCGGGTTTCAGTCCGAGGGGGCGAAGGACGAGCACGTCGTGAAAACCGATCACGTGCTCCAGCACTCCCCTGGCATCCCACTCCTCGCACGGGGAGCGGCGGTCCCACTTGCCGTCCGCCGACCGAACCGCCTCGCCGAACCGCCGGCACACCGCCAGATGCAGTTCGCCCATGCCGTCAGCCATTGGGAAACTGCACCGTGAGCTCGACCGGACAACACAGGGCGCCATGCTGATTGGTGACCTCGATCTTGATGTCCACCAGGCAGCGCGCCGGCTGCGCCGACGTGTCCCGGCGTTTGGCCAAGGCTTGGCCGCGGCCGGTGATGGTGTCGCCGGCGTAGACCGGGCTGGCAAGTCGTAGTGAGCGGCGCACCACGCGACTGCTCGGGCCAGCCCAATCGGTTGCGACGCGGTCGGCGAATCCCGCGAGGTGCATGGTGTTGACGTAAATCGTTGGGTTGCCCTGGTTTTGGGCATAGTTCGGATCGAAATGGCCCGGGAAGTAATCCCACGTTGCCCCGGCATTCTCCACGACCCGCTGGTAGCTGATGTGGTCGACAACCTCCGGCAGCTCCACGGGAACGCGGATGTCGTTCCAGTCCAGATCGGTCACGAGGCACCATCCGGGGTGAACCGAAACAAGGTATTGCGACACGTCGCGACGACGGTCCCGTCCTGACGACGATAAGTCTCCAGCGTCTCGACGAAATGACCGACGCCGAGTCGCGTCCGCTTTTCCGGCGACACCGACACCAGCTCCTCGACGACGGTCAGCAGATCGCCCTCGACAATCGGCTCCAAAAACTCGACGTCGTTGGCCGCGTTGATGAATGTGGTGCCGGGCAACGGCACCCGCAGCACCATCGACGCCGCCGGCGGTCTGCCCGCCGGTTCCCACGGCGGCGGTATCAACCAGCCCATCAAGAGCGCCGGCGGGGCGAGCAGGCCGCCCCATTTCCGCCGGGCGAAGTCGGCATCCCAATACGAACGATTGCCGTCGTGCACCATCGCGGCGAACAGTTGGATCCGCGCACCGCTGACGGGGGTTCTCGCGGTTCGCGGTTCGCCCGCCGCGCCGACCATGCGCAGCGCATCCTCGTAGGTGCCGAAGGTCAGCTCATAGCTGAGGTCGGAGTCCACGTATCGGTGCCGCTTACATCACCAGCGGGTGCCGGCTGGGCACCGAATCCCAAGAAAGCTCCCGGGATTCGAAATACCAGCCGCCGCGCTCGTAGATCAGGTGGTCCCGGAAAATCCCGGTCGCGCGCAGTGTGGTGTCGCCGTACATGGCGGCATACAGCACGGCTACACAGCGTTGAGTGGCCTGGACGCCGTCGATGCGGATCTCGTGATCGACGCTCACCAGGCGCTGCCCGTCGCCGCCGTCGAAGGCCGCGTGCAGATCGGTGAACACCTCGCCATCGCGGGTGTAGCGGCCGCCGGAATGGCGAAACGTCGCAACCCAGCGGTCACGGTCGCCGTTGGAGTAGGCCCGGTTGTGCCGGGCGGTCAGGTCGAGGATGGCTGCCCGGGCAATCGCGGCGTGGAGGAACTGCTCTTGCTGATACGTCAGGGTCATCTTGGCTCTCCAGCCTCTCTGGGAAATCACGGGGGCAAATTGCCTGCTTGTAACGCTAACTCAATTCAACGCGCAACGATATAACCGTGCCTTTCACGATCCCAGGCGCCGGGATTCAATCCCCGAGTTCGCAAGAGATCTTTACGTATTCGTCCAATGACGTTCTTTGGGAGTTCATCGACCGTCTCGACAAATCTCGGCACGCAGAAGTACGGCATGCGGGCGGCGCAGAAGTCGAGCAGCTCCGCGTAATCCAGTGTCGCCCCGGGGCGCAACGTGACGATCAGCAGGATGTCGTCCTCGCCCAGCTCGCTGGGCACCGCGATCGCGGCGGCTTCGGCCACCGCGGGATGACGCATGACGACGGCTTCCACTTCAACCGAGGAGACATTCTCGCCGCGCCGGCGCAGCGAATCCTTGATCCGGTCCACATATGTCAAGTTCTCGTCGGCGTCGAGCCGGCCGAGGTCGCCGGTGCGGAACCACTCCGGGTGCGGTGCAACCTGCAGGCCCTGGCTCACATAGCCCTCGCTCATCACGTGCGGGTGCCTGGCTCGGCAGGTGATCTCTCCGACGGCGC
This sequence comes from Mycobacterium heidelbergense, assembly GCF_050205645.1. Taxonomy (GTDB): domain Bacteria; phylum Actinomycetota; class Actinomycetes; order Mycobacteriales; family Mycobacteriaceae; genus Mycobacterium; species Mycobacterium heidelbergense_A. The sequence continues at coordinate 189,038 of NZ_JBNMQT010000009.1, read as the reverse complement.
CGGCGGGCACCGGGCTGCCGTCCTCGTCGACGATGCGCACATCGAAGTTGGGGTTGGGCCGGCCCGACGTCCCGGGAACCCCGTCGTCGGCCACGCTCTTGACGGCGATCGGAAACGCTTCGGTCATCCCGTACATCGTGACGATGCGGCAGCCGTAACGCTTTTCGATGGCACGGTAGGAGTTCGCGTCGATAGGTGCGGCCGAGATGAAACGGAGCGGCAACTGCGCGTCACGCGAATCGGCCGGCAGGTTCTGCAGCATCGAGACCATCGCGCCGGCGCCGGCGAAACCGATGGCGCCGCGGGCGCGGATGTCATCCCATACCTCGCCGGGATGGAAAGCCTGCGCCAGCACGGTCGTTCCGCCGACCAGCATCGGGGCCAGCACGCTGGGCGCGGCGCTGAGGTGGAACAACGGCATCGCCGTCCACAGCACCTCCCCGGCGCCAAATTCCCATGCCGCGGCGGCGGTCGCGGCCACCGAGAACAGGTAATGCCACGTCGTGGCAACCGCTTTCGACGGCCCGGTGGTGCCCGACGTGTAAAACAGCGATCCCAGCTGGTCGGCGCTTGCGGCTGCGTCACCGCCGCCGCCCGCCGGCGCGGCGCTCAGCACTGCGGCGAGTGAATCGTCTTGCACCACAATGTGAGTCACCGTGTCCAACTCGTCGGCGACCTCGTCGACGCGTGAGCGTCGCTCGGGGTCGGTGAGGATCACCTTGGCCTGGGCCAATCGCAGAGTGTGCAGCAGGAAGTCACCCTTGTTCGCGGCGTTGACCGCGGCGCTTACCGCGCCGATGCGCGCCGCGCCCAGCCAGAAGTAGACCCACTCCGGGCAGGTGGCGGTGAACAGCGCCACGCATTCCCCTGGGCCGACGCCCATTTCGGTCAGCACATGCGCGGCGGCGCAGGATCGTCGGCGCATCTGGTCGAAGGTCACGTCGACTCCGCCGATCGACATCATCACCCGATCGGGGTACTGCTCGGCCCGGCGATCCAGCACGGCCGGCACGGTGAAACGATCGACGCCGAAATCGGAGGGACCGAGCAAGTCTCAGGCCTTGGCAGCCGCCGGGTCGGGCTCACCCGCGGCGGTGTAGCCGAAGTCGGTGGGCGAAGGTTGGGTTCCCGGGTAGAAGCGGTGGGCCCAGCGGCGAAGGGCGGCGTAGTCGTGTGCCTCCTCGGGCGCCAGGTTCGGCTTTTCCAGATACTTCATGTTCTCCCAGGTGAAGAAGTCCTGTTTGATGACTTCTTGCTGCAGGGCCAGGAATTTGGCGGCACGGCCGGTGGGCACGTCGCCGGTGTCGCCCGGCTCGCGAACGGACGCCTGCGTGTAGAAGTAGTCGGTGTAGTCCTCGTCGACCGGCGTCTGCCCGGTGACCTGGATGGTGCCGACCAAGTCGCTGGGGAATCGCACGATGCCCAGTCCCAGCGAGTAGTTGTCGTAGATGATCTTGGCGTCGACCGGCCCGTTCGGGGTCAACCAAGTCGACGCCCGGCCGCCGCCGAAATGCGCGTTGACCGTGGCGTGCAGGTGATAACCCGATACCTCGAATGAGGCCGTTGTCGCGGGGTTGGCGGCCTTGTGCACGTATTGCACGTGGTACGGGTCGGCCGCGTTCTCGATGATCATCTGCGGGTGCACCTTGACCCGGTTGAGCATCTGGGTGTGCGGGTGCAGTGGGTAGTACTCGTTGGTTTCCAGTTCGGGCAGCACCGGCGGTTGCCAGTACGGCGCCCGGCCATGACGTTCGTGCCACACGACGATGAAGCCGTACCACTCCTGGCTCGGGTAGGTGCGGATGCGGACGTTGTTCTTGCAGCCGATCTTGCTGTACGGGATCAGCGCATTGGTGCCGTCGCCGCGCCAGCGCCACCCATGCCAGGGGCAGACGATGTTCTCGCCCTCCACGGTGCCGCCGACGCCCAGGTTGGCGCCGAGGTGCTGGCAATAAGCGTCCATCACATGGACCTCGCCGGACTCGGTGCGGAACAGCACCAGCTCCTCGCCGAAGTAGTGCAGCCGCTTGACTTGGCCGGCCCGCAGATCGGAGGCGAAGGCGACAATGAACCAGCCCGTGGGGAACCGGTAGGTCGACAGCGCGATGCCACCCTGTCCGAACTCCCGTTCCGACGGATCGGACTCGGTTGGGTCTGAAATCGTATGCGTCACGAGTACTCCGTATCCCGCCTGGACCAGCAGGAGCCGAGCGCTACTGGGCCGACCGCGGTTCGACGTCTGGATCTATTTTTACTATCTTAAGCATTGAACGTCAACGCGGCGCCAGGCGCGTCCGGTTAGAGCGAGGTTGCATATGACGGCTGCGGCGGTGGATCTATCCGACCTCGCCTTGTGGCGCAACGGTTTTCCCGACGGGCTGTTCACCGAGCTGCGCCGCGCCAGGCCGCTTTTCCGGCACGAGCTGACGCCGGGCGTCACCCAGCTGTTTTCGGACACGGTTCGGCGCGAATTCTGGGTGGCTACGAAGCACCGCCACGCGGTTCGCCTGCACCGGGACACCGATTCGTTCACCGCGGTTGACGGTCCGCTGATCCAGCCGGTCGGCATGTTTTCGTCGTATCCGACGATCATCAACATGGACCCGCCGGGGCTGAACAAGCGCCGCAAGCTGATCTCCCACGCGTTCAATCCGCGCGCGATCGCCAAACTCGAGGACGGCATTCGGGCGCGCGCGGCGCGGATGATCGACCACCTGCTCGCCGAGGGAGGCGGAGACTGGATCTCCGACGTCGCCGACGCGCTCCCGATGACGGTCATCGGCGACATCATCGGCATACCGGAAGAAGACCGGCCGCGGATCTTCGATTCGCTCGACCGCATCCTGAAGGCCAATTCGCCCGGGGCCCGGCCGAGCCGGCAGGACTATACCGATCTCTACGCCACCATCTTCGGGTACGCCATGGAGCTCACCGCGGAAAAGCGGCGCAATCCCGCCGACGACATCTGGAGCACGCTGGCGTCCGCGGTGATCACCGGCGACGACGGCGAAGAGTTCAGCCTGCCCGCCAACGAACTCGAGTTCTTCTTCTTCGTGTTGACGTTCGCCGGCAGCGACACCACCAAGAACGCTCTGGCCATCGGGCTACAGGCGTTCGTGGCCAATCCCGAACAGGCGCAGCGGTATCGCGATCACGAGGAACTGCGGCCCACCGCCGTCGAGGAGGTGCTGCGCTGGGCGTCGCCGGTGGCGTACTGGACGCGCACCGCCAAGGTCGACGTGGAGATGGACGGTCAGCACATCCCGCAGGGCGACCGGGTGGTGTCGATGCTGCGTTCGGCCAACCGCGACGACGAGGTCTTCGACTCGCCGTTCACCTTCGACATCGGCCGACAGCCCAATCCCCACGTGGCTTTCGGCGGCGGCGGGCCGCACCACTGCCTGGGCGCGATGCTCGCACGCGCGGAACTTCGCGCGGTGTTGGACGAACTGCTGCTGCGCTGCGACGACATCGAAATCGGCCCGGCCACAGTGACTTATCCGAATCTGACCACCAACATGTCGATCTACGACGAGATGTCGATATCGCTCAACCAGCGATAGGTCAGTCGACCAACCGCAGCGCGGCCTTCGGGCACTGGTCGACGGCGGCGCGGACGTCGATCTCCCGCTCGGGCGGCACCGGGCCGTCCGCGATCTGCACGACGTCGGCGTCGCCCAGTTCGAATATGTCGGCCGCGATGGATTCGCAGAAGCCGTTGGCTTCACACAGGTTCTCGTCGACGGTGACGCGCATCAGATGTCCCCTAACTCTTATAGGCCTTTGGGGCGGGTCCCGATCACCCCGCCGGTGGCAAGCTTCCTTAGTTCGTCATCGGTCAGCCCGCACCGATCGCGCAGTATCTCTCCATTGTGCTCGCCCAACCGCGGCGGCGGACGCTGCAGCCACCTTTCCTGACCGGCCAGCGCCGCGAACGGTGGGCACGGATAGAGACCGGCCCCCGTACTCGGATGGTCCAGCGCCTCGAAGAATCCCCGATGACGAAGTTGGAGGTTGTCGGTCACCAGCGACGGCGACACGACAGGTGCCGCGGGAATGCCCGCGCCGGCCAGCCGCTCCACCGCCGAGTCCAGGGGCTGGGCCGCGAACCACTCCGCCAGCCGGCGGTCGATGTCGTCGGCATGCTCGCGCCGGCCGGCGACCGTGCCCAGGCCCTCGTCACACCACGCGGGCCGATCCATCAGATCGACCAGGGCTCGCCACTGCCGGTCGTCTTGCACCGTGACCGCGATCCAATCGTCCGAGCCGGCGCAGCGATAGAGGTTCTGGATCACGTCGCAGTGCCCGCGGTTGCCACGGCGGCTCAAGGTCACCCCGAAGACCTCGGACTCGATCGCCTGTATCGCGGTGGCGTTCAACGCGGCTTCCAGCATCGGCAGCTCGACGAGCTGTCCCGTGCCGGTGCGCTCGGCGAAGTTCAGCGCGGCCAGCACGGCGAAGGCGGCGTGCACGCCGGCCAGCGGGTCGCACGCTCCCCGCGGCGCCACCGGCGCAGCGTCGGGCAGTCCGGTCACCCAGGCCAGGCCGGCGATCTGTTCCATCGTCGGGGCGAATCCGACGCGGTCGCGCCACGGGCCGGACAGCCCGAACGCGGGCATCCGGGCGACGACGAGTTTGGGGTTGACCTCCAACAGCACGTCGGCGGTGAGTCCGAACTGCTCCATCACCCGCGGCGAGAAGTTCTCGATCACGACATCGGCGCCGGCAGCCAGCTTCTTGAAGAGGCGGCGCCCGTCGTCGGAGCCCAAATCCAGTGTGACCGAACGCTTGTTGGTGTTCATCGCGTGGAACACCCACCCGTACTCCCACCAATCGTCCACATCGGTGCGCATCCCGCCCGAGTAACGAATGCCGTCGGGCCGCTGGACCGACTCCACTTTGACGACGTCGGCGCCGAAGGCGGCCAGCAGGTGGGTCGCGGCCGGCCCGGCCCAGAATGCGGTCAGGTCGACGATGCGTACGCCTTCGAGTGGTCGCGTCCTCGGCGCCGGCTCCGGATCGAATTCGCTCTTCCGCCAAGGCGACTCGTCGTTATCCGCACCGACGGCTGCGGTGGGCGCGGGTGGCGCGGGGGCGCACGCGTCCATCAGCCACGGCGAACGGGGCTGGTGAAAGCCCGCGGGGTTGCGGACGAACACCCCACGCTGCGTCATGTACTCCATGTCCCGGATGGTGGAGCCGTTGCCCAGCTCCGCGATCGGAAGCCGGAACAACTGCCCGAGTTCGACGATCTCTGCCACGGTCCGTTCGGCGAGCCACGGGTGAATCTGCTCGCGGATCAGGTCGCGGTATTCCCAACGGCCGATCTGAAAGCGCAGCTGCTCGATCTCCTCGAGCCCGGGGCATTCGACCATCGCCAGGAAGTCGAGCCACTGCTGGCCGGTGACCATGGTGATCCCGACGTAGCCGTCCTTGGCCGGTTCGATCGACGGCACCTCGGTGGTGCGGCTGATGGGAGGCACCCGCAGCAGCTGCGAATGCAACCACTCGCTGCTTTGCATCAGGGTCATCGCCTCGAGCATGGACAGGTCGAGATGCTCGCCGGGCCCGCCGCGCTCGACGCGTCGGCGCACCGCCAGCGCACCGAACGCGGCGAACACGCCCCCCATGTACTCGCCGAGGTCTCCGCCGATGGTGATCGGGGGCCCGGCGGGATCGCCACGGAAGCCGGGGGAGCCGGCCCACGCTTGCAAGGTGAACTCGCTGGCGGCGCGGTCGGCGTATGGTCCGGTCCAGCCGAAGTCGGAGATGGTGACGATGACCGCCCGCGGCGAATCGGCCAGGAGCACATCCGGATCGATCCCCAGCGCCGCCGCCCGCGACCGGCCCGCGGTGACGACCACGACATCGGCGGCGGCCAGTTCGGCGCGATAGCGTTCGGCGTCCTCGGCGATGGTCATGCTGCGCTTGCCCGCGTTGAGGTAGCCGAACAACGGGGAAGTGGAGCCCTCTGGCACCGCCGAACAGGTGGCGGAATACCGCCGCAACGAATCCCCTTGCGGTGGTTCGAATTTCCGTACCTGCGCCCCAGCGTCGACCAACAACTTGCCGCAGTAGCTGCCGGCGATCCGGTCACTGATCTCGACGACACGCAGGTCGTGCAGCGGTGTCGGCCGGGTGTCGGATCCGCGACTCACCCAGCTATTTATACCATTACTGCTAAGATAGCTAAGCCAGCCAGTTGCTTGTAACGAGGATCGGATGACCGCCTTGGGAATTGGGACCGACGCAAGGCGCCGGTTGTCGGCGCCGCGGATCGCCGAAATCGTAGCCGACGAGTTGCGCCGCCAGATCATCGACGGCGAGCTCGCCGACGGCGATCTGCTGCCCCGCCAGGAGGTGCTGGTCGAACAGTTCAACGTCAGCCTGGTCTCCCTGCGCGAGGCGCTGCGGATCCTGGAGACCGAGGGGCTGGTCTCGGTTCGCCGGGGCAACCGGGGCGGCGCCGTCGTGCATGCGCCGGCGAAGACCAGCGCGGCCTACATGCTCGGCCTGCTGCTGCAGAGCGAGTCCGTAGCGGTCGCCGATCTGGGCATGGCGTTGCAGGAACTCGAGCCGGCCTGCGCCGCGCTGGCGGCCCAGCGGCCGGACCGGGCCGACACCTTGGTGCCCGAGCTCAAGCGGGTCAACGATGCGATGGCCGAGCACCTCGACGACGGCCGGCTTTTCACCGAAATCGGCCGTGAATTCCACGATCTCATGGTCCGCGGCTGCGGAAACCACACCATCATCGCGGTCGTCGGCAGCCTGGAGACGCTGTGGACCAGCCACGAACAGCAGTGGGCCGACGAGAGCGCCGCGCGCGGCACCTACCCGTCGCTGGCTCAGCGCCGTGCGGTTCTGGCCACCCACACCAAGCTGACCGAGACCATCGCGGAGGGTGACGTCGACCGGGCTCGCCGCATCGCGGGGCGCCACCTCGCGGACACGCAAACGTATGTGCTGTCCGGTCGGCCCGATCAACGGATCTATGCGCTTTCGCCGCAGGCGTTGTCCCGCCCGCGGGATATCCGGCACTCCTGAGAGGCAGCCCGCTGGGTGAGTGGCAAGTCCATGCGAACCGCAGTGGTCACCGGCGGCAGCGGCGGGATCGGCAAGGGATGCGGTCGCAAGCTGTGCGACCTGGGTTACGACGTGGTGCTGGTGGCGCGGCGCGAGGGCCCCTTGCGCGCGGCCGCCGAGGAACTCGGTGCGCGATACGTCGTGGCCGACGCGTCCGACCCGGACGGATTTTCTTCTGCGATAAGCACATTGGAAAAGATCGACCTCGTCGTCCACGCGGCCGGCACGTTGGGCGGAACCTACGCGCGCAAGCAGACTTTCGAGCAGTGGCGGACGATCATTTCGGCCAACCTGGATTCGTGCTTCGTCGTCACGGCCGCGGCGCTGCCCCGAATGCGCGCGGGCTCGCGGTTCGTGTTCATCTCGTCGTCGGCGGCGCACGAACCGATGATGGCTCGCACCGCCTACTCCGCGTCGAAGGCCGGCATGAACGCGTTCGCACGCGCCTTGGCGCTCGAGGTCGACCGCGACGGCATCGCCGTGCACATCGTCACGCCGGGCCCGGTGGAAACCGAGATGCTGCAGGATGTTCCCTTCGAGATGTACGCAATTCGGGTGTCCGACGTCGCGGAAGCGGTCGCGTGGCTGGACACCGTCGACCCCTCGGTCGACCTGCCGGAGATACGGCTTTCCGCCGTGCAGCGGGGTCCGTATGCCCGCCCGCCGGTGGTGCCTACCGAAGCCCGGCGCCGGCGTCAGGAAACGCCTTGATCACCGATTCGCCGAACTCACGCAGCGAATCGGGCACGGCGAAATCAGCGAACCACACATAGAACCGCTCGACCCCCTGGGCAGCCAGAGCGGCGAAGTGCCGGATCAGCTCGTCGGCGTCGCCACACACCAGGCCCGACCCCAGGTTGCCGAATCGTCGGGTGCTCACCTCGCGGACTGTGTTCGGATCGTCGCCCGACCGGGCGAACCCGATCATCTGCTGAACCGAGATCCGCGCGGATCCCGTTTGCGGGGCCAGCTTCGGCAGCCGGTCGATGCGATCCGCCTGCAGATTCCACCAATCCGCGTGGTTACGAACGAGTTCCATCATGCGCGGTCCGCTGCCGCCCAGGACCAGCGGTATCGGATGGTTCCGTTTGGGGAGCTGAACGGGGCCGTCCTCGTCGGCGCCGTCGCCCCAGTATTGGCGGAGCAGGGCCAGGTGACGGCCGAGCTGCGCAACGCGGGCCACCGGATCCTGTTGGCCCACTTCGAATCTGGTGAATTCCGCGGGCCAGGATCCCGCGCCGAGGCCGAGGTCGAATCTCCCTTCGGAAGCCTCCGAGAGGGTGACGGCTTGCTTGGCCAGCACGGCGGGATGCCGGAAGGCGTCGCACAGCACCAGGTGGCCGATCCGCAGCCGCTGGGTCTTGGCCGCCACCCACGTCGCAATCGCCATTGCCTCCCAAATGCTTTCGTTGGGCAGCCCGGGTGCTTCCAGATGGTCGATGAAGGCGATTCCGTCGAAGCCGCTGGCCTCGGCGTGCAGTGCCCGGTCGGCGATGGCGGCCGCGGACAACCTCACCTGCGGCAGGAACAGATACCACTCGACCATGCACCCACCTAATGCTCGCGCCGATTGCAACAGCGTCGCTAGTTTACTATTTTTATTATGTTAGGGGTCTTATGGATGTCGGTCTGACTTCGGAGCAGCTGTCGCTGCGCGACACTGTGCGCGACATCCTGCGCACGGAGTGTCCCCCCGACGCCGCCCGCCAAGCGATGACCGACCCGGAGCGCTGGCGCGCCGTGTGGAAGACGGTCGTCGACCTCGGCTGGACGGAACTTGCCGCACCCTCAGAAGAAGGGGCTACCGGCGATTACGGGCCCGTCGAGCTGGCGGTGGTTCTCGAGGAGTGCGGCGCCGCGATCGCGCCGATCCCGTTGCTCAGCAGTGTCGGCCTGGCCGCGGGCGCGTTGCGCGCCGGTGGCCTCGACGCGGTACTGGCCGACATCGCCGGCGGCGTCGTCGCGACGCTGGCGGTGCACTCCCCCGACCGCCGCCTGCCCGGGGCCCCGATGACCCTCCGGCACGGGCGCCTGCGCGGCCGGGCCGTCGCGGTGCCCAACCTGTCCCGATCGGAGCTGATCGTCACGCTGGCCCGATCCGATGGCGGCGTCCTGGTGGCGGTGGCCCGCTGCGGCGACGGGGTGACGCCGGCGTCGTCGGGTGAATCGACCGACCCCGCACAACCGGTGGCCGACGTGGAGATCGACGTCGAGCCGTTGGCGACCGCGCCGGTCGGTGTCGGGTCGGCGTTGACCGCGCCGTTGGTGGCCGCCGCGGCCGACCTGGTCGGCGTGGCGAGCGCCGCCCTGCACCGATCCGTCGAGCACGCCAAGGCGCGCCGTCAGTTCGGTACCCCGATCGGGGCGTTCCAGGGGATCAAACACGCGCTGGCCGACAACTACGTCGCCCTGGAACGCGCCCGCAGCCTCACGTATGCGGCGGCGGCCCGCCTCGGCGACCCCGGCGTCGCACCCGCGGACGCCTGGACCGCCGCGGCGCTGGCCAAGGCGGCGGCCGGCGACGCGGCGGCCAATTGTGCACGCACCGCGGTGCAGGTGCACGGCGCGCTGGCGCAGACCTGGGAGCACGACATCCACCTCTATGTCCGGCACGCCTGGCAGGGCGCCGCGCTGCTCGGCGACAGTCGCGCGCTCTACCACGCGGTGGGCCGCCGTTTTGCGGGAGGCGCGGCGTGAGCGCCGTCGTGCGGGAATTCGGCGCCTGGCTGACGGAATTCCTGCCGAACGACTACTACGAGAACTACCGGCGGTACCGCTGGGACCTCGCACTGCGGCGCGACTACCAGCGGGTCGCGTTCGAGGCCGGATGGATCCAACCGACCTGGCCCCGCGAGCACGGCGGTCGATCGCTGGGCTTGCGCGACGCCATGGAAGTGCGGCTCGAGGGGGCGCTGCGCTCGGCGCCCAAGCTGCCCAACATCGCCGGCCCCAACGTCGCCGCGCCCGGAATTCGTCAGTTCGGCACACCCGCGCAGATCGACCGCCTGCTCGTGCCCCTGCTGCGCGGCGATGAATGGTGGGCGCTGGGCATGTCCGAACCCGAAGCCGGGTCGGATTTCGCCGGCTTGCGCACCCGCGCCGAGCGCGACGGAGAGGTGTTCCGGGTCAACGGTCACAAGATCTGGACCACCCAGGCGCACGAGTCGCGGTGGTGCACGCTGTACGCCCGCACCGATCCGGACGCACCGAAACACCGCGGCATCTCCTGCCTGATCCTCGACCTGCACTCGCCCGGGGTGCGCGTCGAACCCATCCGGATGGCGTCGATCTCCGACGAGACGTTCTGCGAGGTCTTCCTCGACGACGTCGAGGTGCCCGCGGAAAACCTGTTGGGGCCGCTCAACGGCGGCTGGAACGTCGCGCTGGCCTCGCTGCAGCACGAGCGCCAGATGATCTGGGTCATGAACTGGGTCGAGATCAAGCGGGGTCTCGACTCGGTCCGCGGCACCCACGACGACGACCTCTACACCGAGCTCGGCTCGCTGCTCGCCGATGCCGAAGCCCTGCGAGCCACCGGCTACCGCGCGCTCGGCAACGAATTGGCCGGTCGACCTAGCCCCGAAGCGGACATCCTGAAACTGCTCGGATCGGTTACCCTGCAACGTGTTTGGGAACTCAGCGCCGCCGCGGCGGGTCCGCGTTCGGCAGGCGACCCGGATCTGCTCTTCGAACGCCAGGATGCGCTGGCGGCAACCATCTACGGCGGAACGTCGGAGGTCCAGCGCAACATCGTCGCCGAGCGGCTGCTCGGGCTGCCGAAGGGATGACCACGATGGACTATGACCTCGGCGACGATGCCGGCCAACTGCGAAACCACTTGCGGGAGCTGATAGCCAATCACATACCCGCGGACTTCCTGGGCGCCTGCACCGACGATCCGCGCGACCTGGCGACCACCGAAACTTTCTGCAAGCTGCTGGCTTCCGAGGGCCTGCTGGCGCTTGCCTGGCCGAAAGAGCATGGGGGCGGCGGTGGTTCGGTATGGCAGCAGACGGTGCTGCGCGAGGAGATGTGGGCCCAGCACGAGCCCCGCGGTCCGCAATATATGGGGATCAACTGGGTGGGTCCGGCGCTGATGCGCTACGGCACCGCCGAACAGAAGGCCAAGCATCTGGCGGCCATCGCCTCCGGCGACGTGATCTGGTGTCAAGGATTCTCCGAACCCGAAGCCGGCACCGACCTCGCGTCGTTGCGTACCCGCGCCACGCCCGACGGTGACGGCTGGCGCATCACCGGCCAGAAGGTCTGGACGTCGTACGCGCTGATGGCGTCCTGGTGCGTGCTGGCGGCATGCACCGACCCCGAGGCCCCAAAGCCCAAGCGGCTCACCCTCTTTCTGATCCCGATGGACCGGCCCGGTTTCACCGTCCGGCCAATCGGATCGATGCTCGGGCCGCATCACCTCAACGAGATGTTTCTCGACGACGTGCCGGCGTACCCCGGCGACGTGCTCGGCGAGATCGGCGACGGGTGGCGGGTGATGCGCGAGGCGCTCGCATTCGAGCGGGTGGGCATCGCGCGGTACGCCCGCTGTGAATCGCTGCTCGACCGGATGCGCACCGAACTCGGCGACGACTGGAATGGGTTGCCCGAATCGATTCGCGCCCGCTGGGTGCGGGCGTTGGTGGACCTCCGGGTGGCCCGGCTGCTGGCCTATCGGGCGGTGTCGCTGCAGGACGATGCCGCGGCAGGCGCGGCGGCCAGCGCCGCGCGGATCGTCACCACGACGTGCGATCAGCAGGTGGCCGAGCTCCTGTTCGACGTGCTGGGTCCGGCCGCGCTGGACAGCGGCGCCTCGGCACCGTTGCACGGAGCGATCGAAGACCATTGGCGTTACGCACAGGCGGCCACCGTGGCATCGGGCACCATCGAGGTGCAGAAAATGCTGGTGGCACGTGACGTGTTGGGAGAACACCGGTGAAAACCGATCTGCCACAAGATATTTGCGACTTCGCCGACGTTGCCACCAAGCGGCTCACTCGGTTAGGCGGGCCGCCGGCGGCGCTGCGCGCCGAGACCGACGACGAGGTTCGGCGGTCGGCGCGCGCGGCGCTGAGCGAGGTCGGCGCGTTCGAGCTCGACGTCCGCTCGGCGGTCGATGATCTGCTGGCCGCCGCGGTGCTCTGCCAGTCCGCCGGCGCGACGGCGCTGCCCTATCCGCTCGTCGAAGAGCTGCTGACGATCGACGGCGCCCGCCTGGCCCTGGTGAATCCGGACGCGCCGCGCATCGATCACGGCGACCTGCCCGGCGACTGGATCGCCGCGGATCTGGACGGCAACCGGTACCACCCGCAGCCCGGGCCGCGGACGAACGCGAAACTCGGGCCGTTTCTGGTGCCGGCCACCCTGAGCGCACCCGATGGAACCGTCCCGGCCGCCGACGTTAATCTTCATCTCGTGCTGGGATCATGGCGGATTCTGGGAGCGGTGCAGCAGTCGCTGCGGATCGTCACCGAACATGTGCGCGCCCGCATCCAGTTCGGCAAGCCGCTGGCCGATTTCCAGGCGGTCCGGTTCGCCGTCGCGGATGCCGCCGTCGCGGTGCGCGGACTCCATGAGCTCGCCAAATACACCATCTCCCGTCCGGAATCGGTAGCACCGCAAGTCCGTTCGGCCGACGCGCTCGTCCTTCGGCTCAGGGCATCCGATACCGCGAGGCAGGTGCTGCGCACTTCGCATCAATTGCTCGGCGCGCTGGGCTTTTGCGACGAGTCCGACGTGAGCGTGCTCGACCGGCACACCCAGCCGCTGATCCGATTGCCGTTGAGCACCGAGGAGTTGGCGCTGCGGCTGATACCCGGCGTGCCGGACGGCTCGCTGGAGACACTGTTCAGCGCTCCGGTATCGGCATGAGCACCCAGCCCGTCGCGCCTTCGGCAACGCCCAATCCGCTCGAAGACGGAATCCCGTTCGGGACCAAACTGGCGCAGCTCGCCCAAGAACGGCGCGACCACCCGGCGGTGACCGTCGTCGGGCTCGACGGCAGCGCGCCGTCGCTGACCTTCGGTGAGCTCGATGCACGCGCCAACCAGTGGGGACGTGCGCTGGCGGCCAGCGGTGCCGAGTCGGGTTCCCTTGTCGCGCTTGCTATCCCGAATTCGGTGCACCTGGTGCTCGCCACGCTGGGGTGCTGGAAGATCGGCGCGGTTCCGGTGCCCATGCACTGGGACCTGCCCGAGTGGGAGCGCGAGCGGGTGCGCGAGGTGATCGACCCTGCGGTCGTCGTCGACGAAACCACCCGCTGGGAGTTGGAGGCGCGCGCGGCCGGTGAGTCCACGAGCCCGCTGCCCGAGGCCGTTGCCCCCCATTCCAACGGCATCTGCAGCAGCGGGTCGACCGGCGTGCCGAAGGTGATTCTCAGCCTCGCGCCGTCGCTGTGGACGCCGCAGCACGGTGAACCGTTTCTGTCGAACTGGACGCCTGTGGCCCAGCCCCAGACCATCATGGTGCCCGCCCCCATGTATCACACCAACGGCTTCGCCACCTTCCTTTTCCTGCTCGCCGGCGACCATCTGGTGGTGCTCGAAAAATTCGACGCGGCACTGGTTTTGGACGTGATCGAGCGCTATCGGATCACCAACTTCACGGCCACGCCCACCATGCTGTCGCGCATCGCGGCCCGACCCGATGTCCGGCGGCGCGACCTGTCCAGCGTCGTCTTCATCCTGCAGGGCGCCGCGGTGATGCCGCCGTCGCTCATGCGCACCTGGTGCGAGCTGCTCAGCCCCGAGCGGATCGTGACGGCGTACGGCATGACCGAGAACCTCGGGCTGACCGCGTTGCGGGCCGACGAGTGGCTCGCTCACCCGGGCAGCGTCGGCCGCGGCTTCCGCGACACCGAGATCCGGATCCTGGACGCCGACAAGAAACCGCTTGGCCCGGGCGAACACGGCGAGGTGTATCTGCGCGCGCCGATGAGCGCGGGATCCCGCTACTTGGGCGGGGCGGCGCCGCTGCCGTCGACCGACGACGGCTTCGTTTCCGCCGGCGACATCGGATACCTGGACGACGACGGCTACCTCTATATCGTCGACCGCCGCGTCGACATGATTGTCACCGGCGGCGCCAATGTCTTTCCCGCCGAGGTGGAGTCGGCGCTCGCGGGCCACCCGGGCATTGCCGATGTCGTGGTCATCGGGCTCTCCGATCCACAGTGGGGACGTCGCGTGCATGCCGTGGTGCAACTCGCCGACGGCCAAGACGAACTCACCGAGCAGCAGGTGATCGAGTACGCCAAAAGCCGGCTCGCCCACTACAAAGCCCCCAAGACCGTCGAGTTCGTCGACGCGATTCCCCGCACAGCGGCGACCAAGGTCAATCGCTCGGCGATGATCGCGGCCCGGGGCGGCTAGTCAGGCCGTCTCGGCGGGAATTCGGCGCGCTGCGCGATGGCATCGCGGTAGGCGTACACCCGATTTGAGACCGTCCCCAGCACGGCAATGGTGCGACCGCCACGTCCGTACGCCGCGAGGAACTCCCAGGTATCGGGATCGCCTTCGATAACTTCGAGCGCATCGTAATCGGTTGGTACGCCCAGCATTTGCACCTTCACGTCGTACTGATCGGACCAGAAATATGGCACGTCGACGTACGCCTCCGCGTCGTCCGGCCCCGCCAGCAGCGTCCGGGCCGCGGCCGCGCCCTGACGTCCGGCATCGTCCCAGTGCTCGGTACGCACGTGCCGTTCATACAGCGGATGAAGCCAGCGCGCGACGTCGCCGGCGGCGACGACGTCGGTGCCGCCGTCGACCGCTCCCGTGGCATCACAGACCACACCGTCGTCCACACGCAATCCCGAGCCCTCGAGCCAATCGGTCGCGGGAGTCACGCCCAGTCCGACGACGACGAGATCGGCCGGAACCTGCGAACCATCGGTGAGCCGAACCGCCTCCACGCGACCGTTACCGACGAACGCGTCGACCCCCACCCCGACCCGTAAGTCCACGCCATGGTCGCGGTGCAGGTCCGCCCAACGAGGTGCCAGCTCGCCGCCCAAGGCGGCCAGCAGTGGACTGCTGGCCTTCTCGATCAGCACCACGTCCAGGCCCAGCGACCGGCAACTCGCGGCAACCTCGGCACCGATGAACCCGCCGCCGACCACCACGACCCGGGGCCGCGAGCCCAACCGTTGGCGGATCGCCAGGCAATCCTCGACCGTGCGCAGCAAGAACACTCCGTCGGGAACCGGGCCCGGCCATTGGCGCGGCACCGCACCGCTGGCAATCACCAGCCCGTCGAATCTCACTGCCAGATCCTGGTTTTCGTCGCGCACGTGGACCACGCGCGCGGCCATGTCCAACTTGAGCGCCGATGCCCCGCGCAGCACACGAGCCTCGAAGTCGAATTGCGGCGCTAGGTCGACACCCGCGCGGTGCACCTCGCCGGTAAGCAGCTTCTTCGACAGCGGCGGGCGATGGTAGGGGGCTTGCCGCTCGGAACCCACGATGGTCAGCGCACCGTCGTAGCCCTCTTGCCGCAGCGTCTCTGCCGCCCGCGTGCCTGCCACGCCCGCGCCGACAACGACCACATCATTCAGCTGACGACTCCGCATCGGCTCAGTCCTCCACCTTGATCGCCTGCGTCGGGCAAGACACTTCTGCGCCCATCAGCTGCTGGCGCAACTCCGCCGGCGGCTCGTCCTGGAGCAAGTGGAGCCCGTCTTCTCGCACGTCGAACACCTCATGGCAAATGCTCATGCAGACGCCGTTGCCGTCGCAGGTGTCTAGATCCACCGAAACCTTCATCGAACCTCAGCCCTTTCCGCTGCTACGCCGGAAACCCCGCGGGAACCGTCGGGTCCGCCCGACTTCGCCTGGGACCGCGCCCGTTCCTGGGCCGCCTTCGCCACCGGCGAGTAGTTCAGGTAGTCGACCGCCATCTGCGTGGACGCCTCGTCGTTGGGATGGTGGCTGGGCCGCAGATACCGGACCGGCGTCGTAACCATGAGCTTCCACGGGCCCGGCAACCGGTACTCGCGGGCGGCCCACAGCCAGTCCCGCCAGCGCCACTTGGCATCGATGGTCGGGTCTTGGGCCATCAGGTACCGAGCTCCGGCGATCCACCAGCCGACGAACAACGGTGTCGTGAAGAACATCGAGAACGCCCTGATCCAGTAGTTGCCGCTGACGTGCTGGAAGACGTCGTACACCAGCGAGCGGTGCTCGACCTCCTCGGCGCCGTGCCAGCGCAGCAGGTCGAGCATCATCGGGTCGGCCTTCGCATAGTCCAGGCCCCGGTTCGAAAGCACCCACTGGCCCAACATTGCGGTGTAATGCTCCAGCGCGGCCACGTCGGCCAGCCGTCGATACAGCCACCACCGTTTCATCGCGGGCGGAAACCACCTGGGGGCATCGCCCAGCGTTATCGACAACAGTCTCCCGAGCCGGTCCGTGTACGGCTTGGTGTCGATGCCCTGTTCGGCCAGGTGGTCCAGCACGATCTGGTGCGCCCAGGCGTGCCAGGACTCCTGCTGGATGAACGGCTTGATGGCCGCCTCCAGCTCCGGGTCGTCGACCAGCGACGACGCCTCCAGGACGGCCTTGATGAAGTGCCGCTCGCCCTCGGGAAGCAGCAGATGCAGGACGTTGATCATGTGGGTCGAGAACGGGTCGCCGGGCACCCAGTGCAGCGGTGTGTCCGACCAATCGAAACGGACCATCCGCCGATACTTCGGGTGTCCTTCGTGGTGAAGTTGGACCTCTGGCATGAGAAGCTCCTCCCGCCGACGAAGCGCCTCCGCCGGTTCCTTCGTTGCCTCGAAAACGAACAATCAAGCCACCAGCGAAGCGAACGGCGCTGCGCCGCGGAACAACTGTTCACTCAAGCGCGTACCCGCCCGAGGGACGGGTTATTCGTACCGTCGGTACTGCTTTCCTGAGAGTTCAATCAGGAAGCGGCGGACTCCAATTCACGTATGCGCTGCAGCGCTACCTTCGTCAATCGCATCGACAACGCCGGCGAGAGCCGCTCCAGGTACCAAAATGCCTTCCACCATGCCGGCGCCACGATGATCGCGTCTCCCCGCAACACGGCGCGAAGCGCGCGCTCGGCGAACTTCTCGGGCGCCATCGGCCGCAACCGCTCCCACGATTTCAGAATGTCCTCGTCACTGACGCCGGCCATGTCGACCCGTCCGTACTTGCCGCCGGTGAGGATCGGCGTCCGGATCGCGCCCGGACAAAGCACCGATACCTGCACCCCGTGGCGCTCGGCCTCCACCCGCAACGCCTTCGAGATTCCGACGACCGCGTGTTTGGTGGCGGTGTAGCTCACCGAGCCGGGCGAGGCAACGAGACCGGCCATCGACGCCGTGTTCACGATGTGCCCGGTGCGCCGTCGGATCATGTGCGGGTAGACCGCTTGAATGCCGTGCACCACACCGCGCAGGTTCACGTCGAAGACGTCGTTCCAGTCATCGAGCGTGTATGAATCGGCCTCGCCGGCGACGCCGATGCCGGCATTGTTGAACAGGTAGTCGATCCGCCCGGATTGCTCTACCGCCGCGGCGACGGCGCCTTCGAACGACGAGTAGTCGCGCACGTCGAGCTCGACCGCGTGTGCCCTTGGACCGCCACTGTCGAGGCGTTGTGCCAGCTCCTGCGCCGGTCCGATCTGACGATCGGCGATCCAGACCTCGGCGCCCCCGTCGAACAGCTTGGCGGTCAACGCGGCACCGATGCCGGACGCGCCGCCGGTAATGAATGCGATCTTCCCTGACACCGTCGACGCCATGGCGGAAGAATATTCGCATTCCACTTTCGCGGATATGCCACAACGCGCGGTAACCTCATTCTCATGACCGGCCCCGACGAGGAAACCGACGTAACGCGCGCCGAGCGCTTCATCAAAACGGCAGTCGCGATACTGGGCGAAACCGGACGCACCGACTTCACCGTGCAGGAGGTCGTGGCACGCTCCAAGACCTCGCTGCGGGCCTTCTACCAGCATTTCGGCAGCAAGGACGAGTTGTTGTTGGCGTTGTTCGACCGGACCATCGCGCAATCCGTGCAGGCCTGGCGCGCCGAGATCACCGGGCTGGACAGCACCGCCGCACTGAAGCTGCTGATCGACCGCGTCAGCGAACAACCGGAATCAACCACCCAGGACAGCCTCAATCGCGCGCTCGGCCTCTACAACCAGTACCTGGCCGAGACCCGTCCCCGCGAATACGCGCGGGTGCTGTCTCCCATGCATCAACTGATTCGGGACATCGTCGGGCAAGGCATCACCGAGGGCGTGTTCAACCCGGGTCTCGACCTCGGCGCGGCGGCCGCGATCGTGATGCAGACGATCGTGGGCGCGCAGCGATTGCATTGGCTGGGAAGCGAATTGAACGGAACACCGATCGACTCCGGCCAGCTGTATGACTTCTGCAGCCGCGCCCTGGGCATCCGGGAGACCGACGAGGAGTCGACGGCGCCCTCCCTGTCGGAGCTGTTCGCGCAGATCGGCATGCGGCCGGGCTCGCGCGAGGGCGAATTCGCGATGACGATGCCGGTCAGCCCGCAGGTGGTCAACACCTCCGGCGCGCTGCAGGGCGGCTTGATCGCGACGCTCGTGGACGTGGCCGGAGGACAGTTCGGGCTCGAGTACCTGCAACCGGGCACCACGATGACGACCGCGGACCTGTTCGTCCGCTACCTGCGGCCGATCCGGCAAGGCTCGGCGTTCGCGGTGCCCCGGATGCTGCGGTCCGGGCGCCGGTCGATGGTCATGCAGGTCGACATTTACGGCGACGGCGACGAACTCCTCGCGACGGCGACGGTGAACTTCGCGGTGATCGAGGGAACCACGCCCAAGCTCCCCAGCTGGCCAGACGCATAGCCGTCCGGGGACGGGTACACGTTGTTGCGCAATGGTGGTAACGTCATTACCACCGACTGAGAATCAAGACTTGCAAGGAGATCGCCATGCCGTCTCGCGAACTTTCCTTCCCCGTGTTCGACGCCGACAACCACATGTACGAACCGCAGGAAGCGCTGACCAAGTTCCTCCCGGACAACCGCAAGCATGTGATCGACTACGTCCAGGTGCGCGGTCGCACCAAGATCGTGGTGCGCGGCCACATCAGCGAGTACATCCCGAACCCGACGTTCGAGAAGGTCGCCAAGCCGGGAGCCCAGGAGGACTACTTCCGTAACGGTGCCCAGGGCAAGAGCTACCGCGAGATCCTGGGCGAGCCGATGAAGGCCATCCCCGCTTTCCGCGAGCCCGCGCCGCGGCTTGAGGTCATGGACGAGCTCGGCATCGACTACGCCCTGATGTTCCCGACGCTGGCCAGCCTCGTCGAGGAGCGCATGAAAGACGACCCGGAGATGACTCACGACGTCATCCACGCGCTCAACCAATGGATGTACGAAACGTGGTCGTTCAACTACCAGGAGCGCATTTTCGCGACCCCGGTGATCACCCTGCCGATCGTCGAGCGCGCGCTTGAAGAACTCGAATGGGTGCTCGAGCGCGGCGCCCGCACGGTTTTGGTGCGCCCCGCGCCGGTTCCCGGTTTCAAGGGCAGCCGCTCGTTCGGCCTCGAGGAGTTCGACCCGTTCTGGCAGGCCTGCATCAAGGCCGAGCTCCCGGTGTCGATGCACGCCTCGGACAGCGGTTACTCCGAGTTCGCGAACGTGTGGGAGCCGGGCGACGAGTTCCTGCCGTTCAAGCCGACTCCATTCCGCAGCTTCGCGATGGGCCATCGGCCGATCCTGGACGCCATGGGCGCGCTGGTCTGCCACGGCGCGCTGTCGCGCAATCCCGAGCTTCGGATCCTGTCCATCGAAAACGGCGCCGACTGGGTGCCCGACCTGTTCAAGGGTCTCAAGGGCGTCTACAAGAAGATGCCGCAGTCGTTCAGCGAGGATCCGGTCGAGGCTTTCAAGCGCTGCGTCTACATCACCCCGTTCTGGGAGGACCGGTTCACCGAGATCGTCAACATGGTGGGCACCGACCGCGTGCTGTTCGGGTCCGACTGGCCGCACCCTGAGGGCCTGAAGGATCCCATCTCGTTCGTCGACGAGCTCACCGATTTCGAGCAGGACGATGTCGCCAAGATCATGGGCGGCAACCTGATGAAGCTGATGAAGGTCTCGAAGCCGGCCAAGAAGCCCGTGTCCGCCTGACGGCGTCCCCGGATTACACCTAGCGCCCGCCTCCGAGGTCCGTTCGGAGGGGCCCAACTTTGTCTGCCCTGGTGAAAACTCGGCCTATAGACGGGCCCGCCCGTGTTGCTATAGAAAAGAACCCACGCAACACCACGGTCAGTATCCAGAGATAGACGGGCATCCATCGCGGCCTCGCCGAGGCGGCCGACTAGGAGCGCACGATGAATCTGGCTCCCGCGGAGTCATTCCCCACTCAGGTCGCTTTGAGCCCTCGACTGCTGTCGGAGCTGGGCGATCCGCACAGCACGCTGAGGGCAACCACCCAACGCAGCGGAACGGTAGTAATCGTTCGCGCGGGCGGTGAGGTCGACGCCTCCAACGAGCACATTTGGCAGCGGCTGGTCGGCGAGGCGGCCGCAGTCGCCAGCGAACCCGGTCCATTCGTTGTCGACGTCAACGGCCTGGGCTTCATGGGTTGCTGCGCGTTCGCCGTCCTGGCTACCGAATCGGAGCGGTGCCGTCGTCGCGGAGTCGATCTTCGGCTGGTGAGCTGCGATCCGAGCGTCGCCCGGGTGGTAGAAGCATGCAATCTCCGCGACGTTCTGTCCCTGCATCCCACCACCGATGCCGCACTGACGACGGCACCTGCAGGCCGTTAGCAAACTGTTGCGCTGAGCATCCGTTACCCGTTGATAGGCTTATTACCTGCGAGTAATTGGATTCGCGCGGGTTCATTGCCCGGTCCGCAAAGGAGGGACGGCCATATGGTCGCCGAAAAGGACTGGGACAAAACCGTGGGTCCGGCCGACGAAGTGCGCCGCATATTCGAGAATGTGCCCGCGATGCTCGTCGGCTTGGAGGGCCCGGACCATCGCTTCGTCGCCGTCAACGCGGCTTACCGCGCCTTCAATCCGACCGGTAACCCCGTGGGAAAGCTTGCGCGGGAGGTCTTTCCGGAGCTGGAGAGCCAGCAGATCTATTACATGTTCGACCGGGTGTATGAAACCGGTGAACCACAGTCCGGATCGGAGTGGCGGCTGCAGGCCGACTACGACGGTTCCGGATTGCAGGAGAAGTTCTTCGACTTCGTCGTCACACCCCGCCGACGCGAGGACGGATCGATCATGGGTGTGCAACTCATTTTCGACGATGTCACCGCCCGGGTGCGGGCACGGCTGGCCGCCGAGGCGCGCATCGAGGAGCTGTCCGAGCGCTACCGAAACATGCGCGATTCGGCCACCGTTATGCAGCAGGCGCTCCTGGCCCCGTCGGTGCCCGTCGTTCCCGGTGCCGACATCACCGCGCAGTACCTCGTCGCCGCCGAGGACACGGGTGCCGGCGGCGACTGGTTCGACGCAATCGCGCTCGGCGATCGGCTGGTTCTGATCGTCGGCGATGTCGTCGGCCACGGCGTCGAAGCCGCCGCGGTGATGTCGCAATTGCGCACCGCTCTTCGGATGCAGATTGTTGCGGGCAGCACCATCGCCGAGGCCCTCGACACTTTGGACCGCTTTCACGAGCACGTACCCGGATCGAAGTCGGCCACCATCTGCGTAGGTTCGCTCGACCACGCCACCGGGGAGTTCCAGTACTGCACCGCCGGACACCCGCCACCGCTACTGGTGAGCGCCGACGCGCAGTCGCGGTACGTGGAACCGACGGGCGCGGGCCCTCTCGGCAGCGGGGCCGGATTTCCGGTGCGCTCCGAGCTCCTCGACGTCGGCGACTCGGTCCTGCTGTATTCCGACGGCCTGATCGAACGTCCCGGGCGGCCGCTGGTTGCCAGCACCGCGGAATTCGCCGACCTGGCCGCCAACATCGCCGGCGGCAGCCGCGGTTTTCTCATCGACGCGGGGGCGCGGCCGATTGACCGCATCTGTTCGGAAACCCTCGAGTTGCTGCTCCGGTCAACCGGCTACAACGACGACGTGACACTGCTTGCGGCGCAACGGCGTACGCCACCTTCGCCGTTGCACATGACCTTGGATGCGACGATCCACGCCGCGCGCGCCGTGCGCCATCGGTTTCGTGATTGGTTGGCGGAGATCGGTGCCGACGACGTCGACATCTCCGACGTGGTGCATGCGATCTCGGAGTTCGTCGAGAATGCCGTCGAACACGGTTACGCCACTGACGTTTCCGACGGTGTCGTCGTCGAGGCGTCCTTGTCTGGCGATGGCAACCTCCATGCCTCGGTCAGCGATCATGGCAAGTGGAAGGACTACCGGGAAGGCGCAGGGGGTCGCGGGCGCGGACTGGCGATGGCCGAAGCCCTGGTATCCCGGGTGCTCGTCACGCATGGCGCCGACGGGACGACTGCCAGTCTCACGCACCGCCTGTCCCGACCGGCAAACTTCGTCTCCGACCCGATGATCGGCCGGCCGACCTACCAGCGGGCGATGAACTCCGAATTCGTCTCCATGGTGGACGAAGCCGGTCACATCATCGTCAGCGGCGATGTCGATGCCCACACCGCATCCACCCTGGATCGCCAGATTGCAGTCGAAAGCCGCTCGGGCATAGCATCTTTGACGATCGACCTCAGCGCGGTCACCCACCTGGGATCGGCGGGCATCAGCGCGCTCGCCGCCGCGCGGGACCGGGCGCGCATGCAGGGTGGCGACTGTCTGCTGGTGGCACCGCCCGGAAGCCCGGCGCACCATGTCTTGTCGCTGGTCCAGATCCCCGTAGTCAGCGGCGACATCGAGAACGTCTTCGTCGAAGATTAGGTCAGCGCGCCTTGCCGTGACGCACCTGATTGAACGGCACCCCGCGGTCGGCGGCGTATTCCCGCGGAAAGTCCAGCACCCGTTCGCCGATGACGTTGCGGGCCATCTCCGTGGTGCCGCCGCCGATGGCGACGTTCTGCCGCGACAGATACCGCAGCCCGGCCTCCAGCCCTTCGCCGATGTCGCCCACCACACCGGCCGCCCCCGTGATCGCCAGCGCGGTGTCCATCTCGAGGGTCACGGTCTCGGAGTGGAAGAGCCGGATGAGTGTGCCGCCGGCCGGGGGCAGCACGCCGTCCCTGACGTTGCGGTAGACGTGATCGATCAGCTGCTCGGCCACCGCGCGGTGCACCAGCGCCCGGCCGGCCATTTCGTGCACGCGTTCGTTGTCGGCCTGTCCCGTCTTCTCGGCGAGGTCGGCGTAGTCGACCGGGGTCGTGTGGCCGCCTTCGTGGCCCGCGCCGCTGGAGAACTCCGAGCCCTGCCCGACGGCCCGGCGTTCGTGATACAGCTGCCGCGACGCCACCGCCCAACCACCGTTGACCTCCCCCACGACGGCGTCGTCGCCGACGTCGACCTCGTCGAGGAACTCCTCGCAGAATTCCGTTGAACCGCTCAGCATCGTGATGCGCCGCAACGTGATTCCCGGGTGCGCGATGGGCACGAGGAACATCGTCAGTCCCTCGTGCTTGGGCACTTCCCAGTCGGTGCGGGCCAGGCACAGTCCGTAATCGGCGGCGAACGCGCTGGTGCTCCACGTCTTGGCGCCGTTGAGCACCCAGCGGTCGTCCCGCCGTTCGGCGCGGGTGAGGACGCCGGCAAGATCCGATCCGCCGCTGGGCTCCGACAACAGTTGCACCAGAACCTCATCGCCACGCAGGGCGGCGGCGATGTGCTGCCTCTTCTGATCTTCGCTCCCCATGTCGAGCAGCGTGGCGCAGCAAATGGTGAATGTCGGGGTGTTGAGGATCAACGGCATCTCGTAGTTGCGGGATTCCTCGTCGAATGCCTTCTGGTATGCGTACTCCAGCCCCAGGCCACCGTATTCGCGGGGAAAGCAGATGCCGGCGAATCCCCCGTCATAGAGCCGCTTTTGCAGTTCGCGAGCCCGCAGCCAGGACCGTTCGTCGTCGCGTGGTGCGCCCGGCGGAGAGTCGGGGTCGATGGCAGGCATGTTGTCCGCCAACCACTCTCGCGCGCGGGCGGCGAACTCCGCGACTGTTTCGGCTGCCGTCATCCGGCGTTCGCCATCGACCGGACCGCCTTCTCCGACTCGTACACCCTCAGGTTGTGCTCCTCGGGAGTGCCAAACATCGAGCGGTACAACGTAACCCGCCTCAGGTACAGGTGCAGGTCGTGCTCCCAGGTCACGCCGATGCCACCGTGCATCTGCACGCAGGCCTGAACGACGCGTCCCGCCGTCTCCCCGACGTAGGACTTCGCGATGCTGGCCGATAGGCCCGCCTGGGACGCGCCGGCGGCCACGTCGGCGACCGCCGCGGCAGTGGTGGCGCGGCACGCCTCCAGCCACAGCTTCATGTCGGCGAACCCGTGTTTGAGCGCTTGGTATGACGCGAGCGGACGACCGAACGTGTGCCGGTCCAACGCCCATTTGACGATGAAGTCGAACACCGTCTGCAGGACGCCGACCACCTCCGCGCACTGCAGCACCTGAGCGATCTGGCTCTGCCGTTCGATCAGCGCTGGGGTCTCGGCCGCGCCGCCCACGGCCGCCGACCGCTCCACGTCCACACCGTCGAACTGCACCCGCGCGTACTGCTTAACCAGGTCGACCGACTGCTGGGGCACAATCCGTACGCCCGGCGCGTCCGTCGGCACCAGGAATTGGCGAACGTCAGAAGCATTTGGGCCGCACCGCGCCACCACCAGCAGCAGGGCACTCTGGGCGCCGGCCTCGACGCGGTCCTTGGTGCCGTCGATGCGGTAGCCGGAGTCGGTTTCGGTGGCCGTCAGGGACGGGTCCAGCGGCGCCCAGCCCCGCCCTGGCTCGGACACCGCCCACGAGGCCACCGTTTCGCCCGACATCAGCGACTCGATCGTGTCGGCGTGCGCGTGCGCCTCGGCGCAGCCGGCGAGTGCGGCGAGCACGATGCTGACCGGGTACAGCGGTCCGGGCGCGACCGTCTTGCCCAGCTGCTCGGCGACCATCGCGAGGTCCGCCACCCCGCTGCCCGACACGCTGCCGCCGCCCAATTCCTCCGGAACCAACAGACCCGTCCACCCGAGTTCGGCGGCCCGCTGCCACCATGCAGGATCGAAGGACGCGCCCGCGGCGTGCAGCTCGCGGACATGACGCAGCGGCGCTTCCTTTTGCAGAAAGGCTTGGGTTGTCGAAGCGAAGAGTATCTTTTCGGGAGAGTCGACGGCGGTCATGGTGTCGACAGGGCCTTCCTGGGCATTCGATCGCCGCTGCCAGGGATGCAAGGTGGAAAGTGTGGGTGGATGATCGTCCGCCTCATCGGTCCTCGTCGGAGTTCGCTGGAGACTCTGATGCTATCAATGAGCAATACAGTAAGAGATACCGGAGTCCAGTCGATAATGATGTTGACCAGCGGTGAGCGCGATGACTAAGGCGAAGGAACCCCCGGAGGATTCGGCCACATCGAAAGCCGACGCCATGGCCCTTCTCGAGGAGGCCGAGGCCGAGGCCGCCGAGGCCGAAGCACTGGCAGCAGCCGCACGCGCCCGCGCCCGCGCCGCCCGGCTGCGCCGCGAGGCACTGGCCAAGGCCGAGCCCGAGCCCGAGGCCGAAGCTGAGATCAAGGCCGAGGCCCAGCCCGAAGATGAGCCCGAACCCGAGCCCGAGGCTGAGAGCGAGCCCGCCGCCGAGACCGAGGCCCAGGCCACCGATGCGGAAGCCCCAGACGCCGAGCCCGAAGAGACGGCCGATGAGGAAGTCTCCGACGAGACCGCCGACGCTACGGAACCGGCGTCCCGGCCGGCCCGGTGGCGGCGCTGGCTGCCGTCACTGTCCGTGACGTGGAAAGCCGCGGCGATCATCCTGATCGTGGGCTTCGGCGCGGCCAGTGGATACATGATCTGGCAACACAATTCCGCCACTGAGCGAGACCAGCGCGCCGCGAGGTTCATCGCCGGTGCCCGACAGGGCGTCATCAACATGACCTCCCTGGACTTCAACAGAGCCCAGCACGACGTCCAGCGCGTCATCGACAGCTCCACCGGACAGTTCAGGGACGATTTCCAGCAGCGTGCAAAAGATTTCACGACGGTCGTCGAGCAGTCCAAGGTCGTCACCGAAGGAACGGTCAACAGCGCGGCCCTTGAATCCATGGACGACCATTCGGCATCGGTATTGGTCTCCGCGACCTCCAAGATCACCAATTCCGCGGGCGCCAAGGACGAACCGCGCGCGTGGCGGCTCCGCGTAACCGTGACCGACGACGGCGGGCAGTACAAGATGTCGAAAGTTGACTTCGTGCCATGACCGAAAAGACGCCCGAGGCAACCGACAAGCCCGCACCGCAGGAATCCCCAGCGCGACCCACCCGGAAGCGGTTGCGCATGCTGCGAAACGTGAAGCTCGTTCCCGTGATTTTGATCGTGCTGCTGCTGATCTCCGCCGGCTCGGCGGCGTGGCTGTACTTCAAGCAGTACAAGCCCCAGCAGCAGACCAGCCCCGACGTGGCCCGCGTGGTGGTCAGCGCGGCATCGGATGGCACGGTGGCGTTGCTGTCCTATTCGCCGGAGTCGCTCGACAAGGATTTCGCCGCCGCCAAGTCGCACCTCACCGGGGACTTCCTGTCCTACTACAACCAGTTCACCTCGGAGATCGTGGCTCCGGCGGCCAAACAAAAGTCGCTGAAAACCACGGCTCACATCATGGGCGCGGCGGTGTCGGAGTTGCATCCGAACTCGGCCGTCGTCCTGGTCTTCGTCGACCAGAGCACCACGAGCAAGGACAAGCCCGATCCGTCGATGGCGGAAAGCAATGTGCTGGTGACCCTGACCAGGGTCGACAACAACTGGCTGATCACCAAGTTCGACCCGATCTAAGCCGCGCGACGCGAGCGCTACATCGCGAACACACGGCGCAACGTCTGCGCGTGCAGGGCCCGGTTCTCTTGGGACACAACCCAATCCGGCACCAGCGAATCGAATCCGTTGAAAGTCGCCGCAATAACGTGCAACTCGGTGTGAACGTAGGCGTGTAACAGCCTGTTGGCATAGTCGATCGCCTCGTCGCGGCACGGGTCGATCTCGGAGCAGCTGATAAACGTGGGGGGCAGGCCCTCCAGGTTCGCCCGATGCGCCGGAACGTGTTGACCGTTGGCGCCGGCCTGACTGAGGTAGTGGTTCCATGCCCGGCTCACCGCGGGGCCGTTGAGCCCCGGCGTGCGCTGGAATTCGCGCCGCGACTGGGTGGCGTCGGAGTCCAGCATCGGCTGATGCAGGATCTGCACCAGGATCTGCGGACCTTCGTCGTCGAACATGCGCTGGGTCAGGCCCGCGACCAGTGCGGCGCCGGCGTCACGGCCCATCACCGCGATCCGGCTGACATCCACGTTCAGTGCGGTGCAGTTCCGGATGGCGTAGTAAAAGCCCGCCTCGACATCGTCCAACGCTGCCGGGCAAGGGTTTTCCGGCGCCAGCCGATAGTCG
Organism: Mycobacterium heidelbergense; assembly: GCF_050205645.1. Taxonomy (GTDB): domain Bacteria; phylum Actinomycetota; class Actinomycetes; order Mycobacteriales; family Mycobacteriaceae; genus Mycobacterium; species Mycobacterium heidelbergense_A. The sequence goes on along the minus strand of NZ_JBNMQT010000009.1, from coordinate 161,467 downwards.
ACCGAGACCAGCAGGCATCCCGCGTCCCTGGCCAGCTCCACGCATTGCGCGTGATCGGTGTCGAGACTTCCGGTCACGAAGCCGCCGCCGTGGGCATAGAGCACCAGGGGTGTGCCCGAAGCGTCGTGCGAGGGTCCCCGGTACAACCGGAGGTCGAGCTGCTGGCCTCCCGGCCCGGGTATCGATCGCGATTCGATGGTCACGCCATCGGCGCCGACCGCCGCGGCACGCTTTGCGGCCAGCCGGTTGGCGTGTTCCCGCTCGGCAGAAAGTGTCTCGGCCTGGAATTCGACGATGCCCACATCGATCGCGGCCTCGCGCAGCACCGGGTCGATGCGGTTAAGACCTTGCGGCCGCGTCAGATCCGTTTGTGTCATACCCTCTCAACTTCCGTCCGGGAAACCCTCTTCAAGGTAGACCTGCGATTCCATGTGGTGAAAGATGCGGTACCCCTCGCCGCGCGGCGCCAGCAGCCAGGTGATCCAGCTGGCGCCGGTGTGCGCGGTATCAGATTCTTCTCCGGTGAAGCTCCACCGGCTCAGCACGACGCAGCGAACGATGCCGCCGGGCAGTTCCTCGGCGGACCACAGCCCCGACGACATCGACGCTCGCTTCAAACGGCCGGCGTGCCGGGCCCAATGCCGGTCGAGTGCGTCGGCGCCGATCAGCGGCATCGCGTACTCGTCGCCGATGTACATCGGCCGCGGATCGTCACGCTCCCACAGGTCGGCGACCGCGGCGACATCCAGCGCCGCCCATTTCGCGTCGTATTCGCCGATCAGAGCGCTCAACTTGGCGGTCAGATCGGCCATCGCTCACCGTTCCCCGGGCAACGCCTTGACCGTCGCGGGTAGCCCGTAGAGCGCTGTCGCGTTACCGCGCATGATCCGCTCGCGCTGGTCGGCGGGAAACCGGTTGATGGCGTAGGTCGGGGCGTCGTAGCTCCAGTGCGGGTAGTCGGTCGAGAACATGAGATTGTCGCCGAGGTCCATCATCTCCAGGTATTCGCGGAACTGCACGGTGTCGATGTCCTCGAGCGGCTGGGTGGTGAACCGGATGTGTTCGCGCACGTAGTCCGACGGGCGGCGACGCACGTGTGGCAGGTCGCCGCGGCGGGCTTCCCAAATCCTGTCCATCCGCGACATCACCGGCATCGCCCAGGTGAAGCCGCCCTCGACGAAGACCACCCGGAGGTCGGGATGGCGATCGAACGCACCGTCAAACACCAGGCTCATCAGGTGCGAGACGTACAGCAGCGGCCAGGACGCGAAGAAGTCATGCCAATGCGCGGGGTTGCCGACCGGGTACAGCGGAATCAACTCGAAGGGTGTCTGACCCATCAGGTGTGTGGCCACCGGGAAGCCGTTGCGCGAGGCGGCTTCGTAGAGCGGGTCGAAATGCGGGTTGCCGAAAGGGATTCCACGCGTCTGCGGGGTCATCAGCACCTGCGCCATGTACGGATGCCCGGCCCACCGTTCGACTTCGCGGGCCGCCTGTTCGGGCGTTTGCGCGCTGACGCTGATCGACCCGCGCCAGCGGCCGTGCCAGTTGTGTTTGTCGAGCCAGACGTCGGCAAGCCAGTCGTTGTGGGTCGACTTGAGCACATGCTCGGCCTGCGGCAGCTGCGCGTCACACATCGGCTCCAGCGTCGCGATGCTGACCCCGGCGTCGAGCAGCAACTGCTTGGCGGCGAAATCCGGGTCGCTGCCGGCGACTCCGCCGTTGGGCGGGGCCGCATCAAGGCGCAGCGACATCGTCTTGTAGGAGTCCGGGGTGTCGTAGAAGTGCGGCACGGGGCTAACGGCGTTTCCCGTCGGCCAGATCTTGTCCACCCATTCGGCCGGCGCATAGGACTTCAACACGTCGGCAGAGACGGGCAGTGGGTGCACATCGGTGTCGACGATGGTGACCGCAATTTCGTCCTCTTGACCCGTTGGGGAATCGACTCGCTCGATCGTGGTCATACCGCACTCTCCTTCACCGCAAACCCGTAGAGCTCATTGGCGTTTCGCCACAACACCTTGTCGCGTTGCGCATCGTCGAGCCCCTCGGCCAGCACCTCCGGCGACGAGGTGGACCAGTGCGGGTAGCTCGACCCGTACATCAGCAGGTCGGACTTGCCGCTGAACTCCATCCAGCGCTGCATCGCGCCCGTGTCGACCGGCCCGTCGAACGCCGACGAGCAGAACCGGACATGGCCGGGCAGGTACTCGCTGGGATAGCGGTCCACCCAAGGTGTTTGGTCGCGCATCGACAACCAGAAGGTGTCCAGCCGCCACATCAACGGGGTGAGGATGTCGTAGCCGCCGTCGGCGAACACGAATTTCAGGCTCGGGTGCCGGCCGAACACGCCCTCGACGATGAGGGTGGCCAGGTGCACGAAATAGTTCAATGGCATGAACGCCGCATATCCGGGGTAGGTGTGCGCGTGGCCGGCGAACGTGGGGGGATGGTCGACGCCGTTGCCGCCGTTGATGTGCACCGCGACCGGCAGGCCATGGGCGGCCGCGGCCTCCCAGATGGGCTCGAACATCGGTTTGCCATATGGCTCGCGTGACTGCATCGGAACGCCGACCTGCACCAGCTTGGGATGCGCAGCGAGGCGCTCGATCTCGGCGACCGCGCCCTTCGGGTCCTCGGGATTGACGCGGATGGTGCCTAGGAAACGGGTGGTGAAGCGGTCGGTGCTGTCGGGTTCCAGCCACCGGTCCAGCAGCCAGTCGTTGACCGCGGCGCAGATCCTGCTGTTGAGCAGGTAATCCGCGATGTTTCCGCGGGTCAGCGGGTTCAGGATCGCGTAGTTGACGCCCTGCGAGGACAGATGCCGGCCGACTGTGTCGGGATCCGACCCCGGGTAGCTCTCTCCGTAGAGGTCTTGGCGGTAATCGCCGCCCGGCGCCTGGTACCACTGCTGCTCGACGTCGGGGATCGCCCGCAGCTTGTGGGCATCGGGGAGATAGCGCCGGATCTCGGCGTTGTAGCGGAAGTGCGGCTGCACATTGGTATCTACGATGTTGGGGCTCATGCCGTCAGGTACACCTCACCGTCGGTGACGTCGACTTCGTAAGTGCGGACGCGGCGCCGCGGATCGGCGATGTTTTGTCCCGTAGTGACATCGAATTCCCAATTGTGCCAAGGGCATCGAACGATTTGGCCGTCCCGAGCCCGGCGCATCCGGTCAGGTAATTCGGGAGCCGACTCGTTGGTGCCGCCGATCAGCCCCAGACACAACGGCGCACCCTCGTGCGAGCAATAATTCACGATCGCATACAACGCACCGCGCACGTTGTACACACCCACACCGAACTTCCCGACGTCAACCAGTTTCATGCCGCCGGGTGGCAGCTCGTCGAGGGAACACACGAAACGCCGCGTGGGCACCTGCTGAATCACCGCCTTCTTGACACCAGGGTCAATACTGTGCCCGTTACGGTAACTACTACAAGACCATTGGGCTTCGTTGCTATTTATACTATGATAGCGATATTCCCTGCGATACATATCCGCCATACCGGCTGTTCAGGAGGAGCGCCGATGACGCTCAGCACCGACCCCGGCGGCCAGTCCGTCACTCTCGACCTCACTGGTGAAACCAGTCCATACCCGTTCTTCGAATACATGAGGAGTACCGACCCGGTCTGGCATGGTTCCTTGGCGGACCACACACAGATGCCGGAGGAACTGCGGCCGACCGACGAGTGGGTGCTGTTCGGTTACGACGCCCTGTTCCAGGCGTTCCGCGACGACCGCATCTTCAGCTCGCACAAGTACGACGAGACCATCGGTTTGGTGATGGGCCATACCATCCTGGCGATGGGCGGCAAGGAACATCACGACCACCGCAACCTGGTGGCGAAGGCCTTCCGCGCCACCGCGCTGGAGCGCTGGGAGCCGTCGGTCATCGCACCGGTCTGCGATCGGCTGGTCGACGAGATCAAAAACGAGGGCCACGCCGACCTGGTGAAGGCGGTGACGTTCGAGTTTCCGACCCGGATCATCTCCACGCTGCTCGGACTCCCCCGCGAGGATCTCGACCTCTTCCGGCGACTGTCCCTCGACCTCATCTCGATCCCGACCGACATCGAGGCGGGGCTCAACGCCGCAGCCGAGCTGCACGGTTACTTCTTCAACCAGGTCGAACAGCGGCGCCGCAAACCCACCGACGACATCATCGGCGATCTGGTCGCCGCCGAAATCGACGGCGAGAAGCTCAGCGACGAGGCGATCATCGCGTTCTTGCGCCTGCTGCTGCCCGCCGGACTGGAGACCACATATCGCTCGTCGGGCAACCTGCTGTACTTGTTGCTGACGCATCCCGAGCAGTTGGCGATGGTCTATCACGACCGGTCTCTGATTCCCGCGGCGATCGAAGAAGGCCTGCGCTACGAAACCCCGCTGACCACGGTCATGCGGACTACCACCGAAGAAGTCGAAATCGGCGGCAAGACAATCCCGCCCGATGCAGCCATTGGGATGTGCATGGGCTCGGCAAACCGCGACGACAGCCGCTGGACCGACCCCAACACGTTCGACATTCGCCGGCCCCGCCAGGCCCACATCGCGTTCGCCGGCGGGATTCACATGTGCCTCGGCATGCATCTGGCGCGCCTGGAAACGCAGGTCATGCTGAACAGCCTCTTCGACCGCGTCAAGGATTTGGCGTTCGTGCCCGACGACGGAACCGGCGAGGAGTCGAAAATCGTCGGGCTCACCTTCCGGTCGCCCAACAAGCTTCCGGTCACGTTCAGCCCGGCCGCATGAGAAGCCGCGCGGCCATCCTCCACGATGTCGGAGGGCCTTGGTCTGTCGAGGAATTCGAGCTTGACCCGCCCAAAACCGGCGAAGTTCTGGTCGAGATGGCCGCGGCCGGGTTGTGCCACTCCGACGACCACATCCTCAAGGGCGACATGTCGGCGCCCAACGAGGTGATGCGATCCCTCGGGCTGCCCACCATGTTCCCGATGATCGGCGGCCACGAGGGCTCCGGTGTCGTGCGTGAAGTCGGTGACGGTGTAACAGATTTCGTGCCGGGCGACCACGTGGTGATGTCGTTTGTCGCCGTGTGCGGACAGTGCCGCTGGTGCGCGACCGGGATGGAGTACATCTGCGACGTCGGCATCGGCACCATGATCCCGGGAATGCCCACCGATGGCACCTTCCGCCATCACACCGCCGACGGCCGCAATCTGGGTCACATCGCCAAGGTCGGTGCGTTCGCCGAACACACTGTCGTATCGACGAATTCACTCGTGAAGATCGAGCCCGACCTGCCGCTGGGGCCGAGCGCGCTGCTGTCGTGCGCGATCCCGACCGGCTACGGCTCCGTCGCGAATCGCTCCAACATGCGCGCCGGGGACACCGTCGTCGTGATCGGCGTCGGTGGGATCGGCACGGGAGCGATCCAGGGCGCCCGCATCAACGGCGCCGCGCAGATCGTCGCCGTCGATCCCGTTGAGTTCAAACAGAAGTCGGCGTTGCAGTTCGGCGCGACCCACAGCGTCGCGACGGTCGACGAGGCGCTCGACCTGGTGCGCGGTCTGACGTACGGGGTAATGGCCGACGCCGTGGTGGTTTCGCCGTCGTTGATCACCCCCGACGACGTGCGCGACGCGGTGCGACTCACCCGCAAGGGCGGGACCTGTGTGCTCACCGGGATGACCTCACAGTTGACTCGGTCAGTCAACATCGATCTGCAGGACTTCATCCTGATGAATAAGACGCTGGCGGGCACCATATTCGGGTCCTGCAACCCGAAGTCGGACATCGCCCGGCTAGCCAGGCTCTACCAGACCGGGCAGCTGCAGCTCGACGAGATGATCACCAGGCGATATCGCCTCGACGACATCAACGACGCCTACGACGACCTCCTCAACGGCAAGATCGTCCGGGGCATCATCGATTACGGGACCGCCTGACACTGCCTGTCGCGCGCTGGGCTTGCCCGTAGGCGTCGATCGGGCTGTGCAACGCCAAGCCGCCATCGGCATGCACGATTTGGCCCGTCACCCAGGGCAATTCGAGAACGCCCACGATGGCGTCGGCCACGTCGCCCGCGTCACCCACGCCGCCCAGCGCCGTCCGCTCGGCTAGTCCTTCCACCCAGCCCGGAAGTTGTTCGGGCTTCGCCAGCATCGGCGTCCGGGTGACACCGGGCCCGACGGCGTTCACCCGGATGCCGTGCTCGCCCCATTCCACGGCGGCGACTTTCACCAGCATGTCCACGCCCGCCTTGGACACGCAGTAGGCGCCCATATCGCGGTCGGCGAGGGTGCCGCTGATGCTCGACACCGCGACGATCGAGCCACCCACGCCCGCGTCGACCATGGCCCGCGCGCCCGCCCGGATCGTCAGCCATGTCCCGGTGAGGTTGACCGCCAACACCCGTTCCCATTCCGCGGGCGGCTGTTCGAGCAGCATGCCCGACGCGCCGATTCCCGCGCAGGTCACTATCCGGGTGGGCACGCCGTGGTCGCGCACGGTTTGTTCCATCGCGGTCGAAACGGCGTCGGGATCGCTGACATCGCAAGCGATGTCGCCGCCGGACAGGTCCCACACCACGACGCCGTGACCGGCCTCGCGCAGGCGCGCTGCCACCTCGCGCCCGATCCCCGACCCGCCGCCCGTCACCAGGGCGGTCATTGCGCGGACCTCAGTTTGGCCAGGGTGCGCTCCCACAGCTCGCGCGCTAGCTCGGGGTCATAGGCCGCGCGATTGGCCTTGGCGATCTTGTGCTTCGCGTAGTACGCGCCGGACGTCCAATCGACGCCGGGCCGACTCGACGCCAACCAGACCAGCTGGTCGGCTCCCTGGTCCGCGGTGACCGTGAACCGGGCGCTTATCGGCACGCGGTACTTCATGAACGTGAGAAACCGCGATCCCGACGCGTCGCCGAAATTCGAGTTGACGAAGCCGGGGTGAAACACCGCGGCCGAGAGCCCGCTGGCATGGTATCGCCGATGTAACTCCATGGTGAACAACACAATTGCCAGTTTGCTGAAGGCATACGCGACGCTGGGTCGTCGTCCCGCCGTGCTCTCCAGGTCGGAGATCCTGGCTCGGGGAAGCAGCCGCTGGGACGAGCTCGTCGTGTTGATGACGGCGGCACGCGACTCGACGAGCACCTCGATCAATTGCGTGGTGAGTAGAAACGGCGCGAGATAGTTGACCTGAAAAGTCGTCTCGTAACCGTCGGCGGTGCTGTGGGTCTTGGTGAACATGCCGCCGGCGTTGTTGGCCAACACGTCGATGCGCGGGTATTGGGAACGAATCTTGTCCGCCAGCGCCCGAACCTGGGACAGGTCGGAGAAGTCGGCCACGAAATAGTCGGCGTCCAATTCGGCGGCCACCGCGGCGGTCTTGCTTTCCGAGCGCCCCACCACAATGACGTTCTCGCCGTCGCTGTGCAGCCGACGGGCCGCCGCGGCACCGATGCCGTCGCTGGCACCCGTGATGAGAATCGTCCTGCGCGCCATTGCCTGGTCCTCCACGGGGAGTCTAGCGAGCGCGATCTAAGCGGAGCGCTCAGCGGCCGCGGCCCGATTCAGGCCAGCGAGTAGCGCACCGGCAAATGCTTGAGGCCGCCGACGAAGGTCGTCGCGACAAGCTCCGGATCACCGGTCAGCTCAATGGATTTGAGCCTGGGCAACAGCTCGGAAAAGAAGCTGTTGACCTCCATGCGAGCCAGGGCGGCGCCCATACAGAAGTGCACGCCATAGCCGAAGGCCAGGTGCTTGTTGGGGTCGCGCCCGACGTCGAAGCGGAACGGATTGTCGAAGACATCCTCGTCGCGATTCGCCGACACGTACGACAGCAGCACGGACTCGCCCGCGGCAATGGGCACCCCGCGCACGACGGTGTCCTCGGCGGCGGTGCGCATGAACTCCTTGACCGGGGTGACCCAGCGGATCATCTCCTCGGTGGCCAGTGGCATCAAGTCGAGGTTGTCGCGCAGCCGCTCACGCTGGTCTGGGTTCTCGATAAGTGCCTGCATGCCCCCGGAGATGGTGGCGCTGGTGGTGTCGTGGCCCGCGGTGGCGACGATGAGGTAATACGACACGGTGTCGATGTCCGACAGGGGCTCGCCGTCGACTCGGGCGTTGGCGATCGCCGACGCGAGATCCTCGGTCGGGTGCTCGCGGCGTGCCGCCGTGACACCGTTGAAGTACTGGAACATGTCCATCAACGCCGGCAGCTGGTCCTCGTTGGTGCTGCCGCGCTTGAACTCCGAGTCGTCGCTGCCGAACAATTCCTGCGTCAACTTGAGCATGCGGGGAAAGTCGGCCTCCGGCAGGCCCAGCAGCGACATGATCACGTAGAGCGGGTAATTGACCGCCACCTGTTGAACGAAGTCGCACTCGGGGCTCGCGGCCATCATCTTGTCGACGTAGATCTTGGCCAGCTCGTCGACGCGAACCTTCAGCGCTCGCATGGCCTTTGGGCGAAACCAGTCGGAGCCGATCGCACGCACCACCCGGTGCTGCGGGTCGTCCAGATGGATCAGCGTGCGCACGCCCGCGGCGGCCTGCATCTCGTCGCCTTCCGCGGTGGTCAGGACCGGGCGCGGCCAGTTGGTGAACAGCATGTTCTCGCGCTCGATGTCCATGATGTCGGCGTGTTTGGTGATCGCCCAGAACGGCCGGTAGTGGGGCACGTCGACCCAGGACACGGGTGCGCTGGCGCGCAAGTGAGCCAGCGCGGCGTGCAGGCGCGGCTCGTCTGTGTACGCCAGCGGATCCGCCAACAACTTGGCGGCCTCGTCCATCGTCGTTGTGCTCACTCGCGAAACTCCTTCAGTGCGGCGGTGATACAGGACTTCGAAGCGGTCGGGAAGATCGGCAGGACCCGGTCGACGGCGCCCTCGCAGCGGCTTTTCAGGGCCGCGCCGACGGTGTCGACCGGGCCCACGACCGCGAAAGCGGCCAGCATTTCGTCGTCGATGAGCGAGCCCATCGTGTCCCACTCCCCCGCGAGGGACAGGCGGTGCAGCTCGGTGTGCAGCTCGCCCCAGCCGTGCAGGTCGAGGACCTTCCGATACGCCGGCGTGGACCCGTAGAAGGCGATCTGCTTGCGGACCGCGGCGGCGGCGGCCGCCAGTTCGGCGTCGTTGTCGCCGGTCGCCACCATCACTTCGGTTGACACCTCGAAATCACGGCCGTCGCGGCCGGAGCGCTGCATGCCGCGCCGCAGCGCCGGCAGCGTCACCTCGTCGAGGTAGCGCTTCGACACCATCGGGTGACCGAGGTGGCCGTCGGCGACCTCGCCGCACATTTCGGTCATGGCCTCGCCGACGGCGGCGAGGAAGACCTTCGGCGCCGGATGTGGCTGCGGCTCAGGGGTGAACATCGGGGTCATGATCTTGTGGGTGTAGAAGTCGCCCTCGAAGCGGAGTTTGGTGCCGTCCTTCCACGCCGACCAGATCGCGTGCAGAGCGGCGACGAATTCGCGCATCCGCCGCGCCGGGTGGCTCCACGGCATGCTGAACCTCTTCTCGATGTGGGGCTGGATCTGCGTGCCCAGCCCAAGGATGAATCGGCCCTCCGAATACGCCTGCAGGTCCCAACCGATGTTGGCGACGATCATCGGATTGCGCGCGAACGCCACCGCGATGTTGGTGCCGAGCTCGAGGCGCGACGTGTGTTCGGCGGCGAGCAGCAACGGCAGAAACGGGTCATGGCTAGTTTCAGCGGTCCAGCCCCCGTCGTACCCCTGCCGCTCGAGGTCCGCGGCCGCCTCGGTCACCCCGGCGAGTCGATTGGGGATGCCCCCGTCGATCTTGAGGCGGGGGGCGTCAGCCATGCGGGTAACTTTACAGTAAGCAATCCAGTATGTGACCCTGCAAGTTCCAACTAGGCGATCGCAGCCGCACGAGGTAGGACAGAAGCATGACGAAAGCCCAGGACTGGGACGAGACGCTCGAGGATCTCGACCGTCGCCGGCAACGCACGTTGGCCATGGGCGGGCCGGAGCGCCTCGACAAGCACCGCGGCAAGGGCAAGCTCGACGCCCGCGCGCGGATCGAGCACCTGCTCGACCCGGGCACGTTCCGCGAGCTCGGCACCCTCGTCGGCGGTGAAGTCGCGGCCGACGGGCTCGTCGTAGGCTCCGGTGCGATCAACGGCTCGCCGGTGATGCTGGGCGCCGAGGACTTCACCACGATGGCCGGCAGCATCGGACCCGGAGGCAACTCCAAGCGATACCGCATCGCCGAACTGGCGCTGCGCGACAAAATTCCGCTGGTGATGCTGCTCGAAGGCGCGGGCTTTCGTCCCACCGGTGGGCATTACGGCCGCAGCCCGACCGACCTGCTGGCCCAGGCGCAGTGCTCGGGTCGTGTGCCGACCGTCGCCGCCGTACTCGGCCCCTCGGCCGGCCATGGCGCGTTGGTGGCCCCGGTGTGCGACTTCCGAATCATGAGCGCGCAGGGCGCGATCTTCACCGCCGGGCCCCCGGTCGTCAAAGAGTCCACCGGCGAAGACATCTCGAAGGAGGACCTCGGCGGACCCGACGTCGCTTTGCCCAGCGGGGTGATCCACAACGTCGCCGAGGACGACGAAACCGTGCTCGACGACATCCGGCGCTACCTGTCGTACTTCCCGCCGAGCGCCTGGTCCTACCCGTCGCCGCTGCCCGCCTCCGAGACCAGCGAGCCGCGCCAGACACCGGAGCTGCTCGACATCGTCTCCCGCGACAACCGACGCGTCTACGACATGCGGGCGGTGCTCGACGTGATCTTCGACCGGCCCGACTGGTTCGAGGTCCAGCCGCAGTACGGCAAGGCGATCATCTGCGCGCTGGCCCATCTCGGCGGCCATCCGGTCGCGGTGGTGGCCAACCAGCCCCAGGTGCTCGCCGGCTCCATCGACGCCGCCGCCGCGGACAAGGCGGCGCACTTCATCATGGTGGCCGACTCGTTTCACTTGCCGATCGTCTTCCTCGCCGACAACCCCGGGATGCTGCCCGGCAGTCGGTCCGAGCGCAGCGGCGTGCTGCGCGCCGGGGCCCGAATGTTCGCCGCGCAGACCGCGGCCACCACCTTGAAACTGCACCTCACGCTGCGCAAGGCGTACGGGTTCGGTTCCATGGTCATGTCGTTGCTGGGCTTCGACCACCAGGTCGCGACCTTCGCCTACCCCGGCGCGACGATGGGCGCCATGAGCGCGGCGGCGCTGAGCAAGGCGTCGCACGCGGGCGAGGATCTGTCGGAAAAGCTGCGCAATGCCGAGTTGCAGGCGTCGTATCGGTCGGCCGAGGGCATGGGATTCGACGAACTCATCGACCCCCGCGAAACACGCGACGCCTTGCTCGCATCCCTGCTTCGGGGTCTGTCCAGCCGTCAGGCCGCCGCCGAACCGGTGACCCGAACCGTCATCATGCCGTGAGGCGATAGGCAGCGACCACGGGTTCCAGCTCGTCGGGCGTCGCGCCGTGCAGGATCACCGCGTCGGCCCCGTAGTCGAACTCCTCGCGGATGCGGTCCACACACTGGTCCGCAGACCCGGTGGCCGACGGTTCCAGCCATTCGTCGGGTATCAGCGTCGCGATGTGCTCGATCTGCTCGGGCGTGGCCTTGTGATCGATCCCGCCCGCGATCGACGTCACCACCGCGTCTTCCCGAAACCGTTGCAGCACAGCTGGATCCCACTTGTTGGTCCGCACCAAGAGATCACCGTAGCCCTGCAGATAGGTGGCCAGGCGCGCGACGGTCTTCTTCAGCCGCAACTCCTCGGGAAGGTGGTCACCGACCGTCGCAAAGCACGACCACACCCGCACGCCGTCGGGATCGCGGCCCGCCTTCTCCGCGGCGGACTTCACCGTTTTGACGCAGCGCTGCAACGTCTCCGGGGTGAAGTAGGTGTGCAGGATGACGTCGTCGAAAACCCGGCCGCCGAGCGCGAGCGTCTGCGGCCCGAAGGCCACCAACGCCAGGCGAATGTCTTCGTTGAAGTCCGGATCCAGAAACAGGATCGGGTAGTTGCCCATCGGGCCGTCGTGGTTGAAGATCACCTCGCCGTGCCAGAGCCGGCGCATGACCTGGGCCCAATCCTCCATCTGTGCGGTCGTGACGGCGGGGATGCCGAATGCTCCGTAGATCGCGGCGATGCCGCGGCCGATGCCGAGGGTGAATCGACCGCGGGAAAGCCGGTGCATGGTGGTGGCCCACGATCCGGTGATCAGCGGATGACGGGTGTTGTGATTGGTTGCGGCGGTGGCGATCTGCATCCGCGTGGTCACCGCGCACGCGGCACCGACGAGCGACGAGGCCTCCTTGAGGTTCCAGCGCTCGGAGATGAACGCGGTGCCGAAGCCCAGCTCCTCGCCGCGGCGCGCCTCGTCCATCAAGGTCGCCGGTCCCTCGCCGCCGGCCCCGGCCAGCAGGTAGTAGCCCAATTCGTCCAGCGCGCGATCGCTCAATTCCAAACCCCTTGCTTGTAGCCGCAATTCCAGACCTCGATGATCTTGCCGTCGACGACGCGGAACACCTCGATGCTGGCGACGTTGGTATCGGTCCCGTCCTTGGTGGTCATCGTCGAGTCGTAGACGATCGCGACGTGCTCACCGTCGTCGCCGGCGACCACGATGTTCAGATCGAAGCGCAAGCTGTCGAACAACTCCCAGAGGTCCTTGACGCGATTGACCGCCTGCTCCCGGGTCAGGGTGTGCGCCTCCCCCACCTCGTGCCGAATCACGCTGTCGGCGAACAACTCCTCGGCAAGCGTCAGGTTGCGTTCGTTCCACACCACGAGGTTGTAGAGTTCGACCACTTCGCGCGCGGTCCGAACGGCCATCAGCCGGCGGCCGCGTCGTCGGCGACCCCGCGCAGGAATCGCTCGGTGACCCGTTGCACGCGCCGGGAGAACACGTGGCCGACGTGGCCGCCGTCGTACCAGTACAGCTGGCCACCCCAGCGTTCCTGCAGCGCGATTGCGGGTTCGCGCATCGCCATTCGGTCGTGCCACGCGCCGACGATGAGCCTGCGGTCCGGAGGCGGGGCGGGGTCGGCCGCGAGCGGGTCGATCACCGAGGTCAGCTTCGAGATCTCCGGGGACCCCAATAGCTCCCGGAACCCGTTACGCGACGGACCCCACCGCGCCAGGTGTCGAGCGATCATCGCGTTGAGCCCCAGAATCGGGGTGTAGAGCGCAACCGCGTCGATCTGCCTCTCCAGGTGGGAAACCAGCGCGGCGACCGGGGTGCCCATCGAAATCCCCGCCACCACAACGGCGGTCGCCTGCGGCTGCACCCACCGCACCACCGCGCGCACCTCCGAGACCGCGCGCATCATGCCGGCGACGTTGCCCAGCGGATCCACGTCGGGGTAGGCGGGCCATTCGCGGCGGCGGCACCCGTGGCCGGGCTGCACCGGCATCGCGACGTTGAACCCCAGCCCGTGATGTATCCGGCCGATTCGAGACAACAACAGGTCTTCCGTGCCGCCCTGGCCGGCGCCGTGCACCCACACCAGCCACGGCCTCGGGAGACCGCGGTGCCGGCACAGATGCGCCACCGCGCGCGCCGGGCCACCCAGACCCTCGGCTTCCAGCGTCCGCGGCAGCGCCGGATCGTGCTCGAACATCATCCGCTCGTATGCCAGTCCCGCGATCCGCCGTCGCCGTAACGACGTCACCCGCAACGGTTTTGGATCGGCGTGCGCACGGTCGATGCCCAGCTCCGACAGCTCCTCGGCCGCCGCGGAACACGAACCCAGCGACCGCAGCGGACCGGGCACCCCGCCCAGCAGCGAGAAGCCGCTCAGCACAAGCTCGTCCAGCATGACCTCGCCGAACTGACGCACGCCGCGCCGCGACGCCGGGACCCAGCCCGTCGACTCGTTGAGGCCCGACACCGTGCGCGGTAGCACCATGCCCAGCTCGCGGGCTGCGAGGCCCAAAGCGCTCAATGCCTTAACCGCCATCGCTGAGCTTCAGGATGGTTCGGGTCAGATGCAGGGACTTGATCCGCCAGTCGCCGTCCCGCTTCTCGTATGTCTCGCGGTAGTGGCCGGCCCCGCGCAACTCGTGGCCGTCGCCGAAGACGATCCAATCTTCCATCGCCCAGATGCCCATCGCGGTGGTGTCCGAGGTGAGGGTGATCTCCGGGGTGTGGCAGTGGTGCATGGTGGCCGCGTTCTCGAGCCCGCCCAGCACCGTCGGGACGAAGTTGTCGACACCCTCGATTGGCGGCGCCGTCTTGGGGTCGGCCCCACCGGTAGAGACCGCCATATCGAGGTACACCACCACGTCGGCGGTAAACACGCCACGCCAGCCCTCGAGGTCTTTGGCATCCAGAAATCGGCAGTAGCGCGCCTTGAGTTGCCGGATGGCTTCGAGCTCGTCAGCCGCTGTCGTCATTTCGCTCCTTGCCGCGCACCGACCGAACTGCTGAAATCTATACTGTAACGGACTTAGTATCAACGCTCACGGGAGGCGCCGGCGTGAAAGTGCCCTTCACCTGGAAGGTAACCGGGTGGTTCATGGTCGGGTGGTCGCCCGAATTCCCGATCGGCGAGGTGCGGCCGCTCCGCTATTTCGGCGAGGACCTGGTGGCCTACCGCGACGAGTCGGGTGAGCTGCATGTCCTGGAGGCGCACTGCAAACACCTGGGCGCGCACATCGGCCACGGCGGCACGGTAGTGGGCGACTGCGTGCAGTGCCCCTTCCACGGGTGGCGCTGGGGCCCCGACGGCACCAATCGGTACATCCCCTACCAGCCGGAGCGGCCCAACCGCGCGCTGCGGCTGCGGGTCTTTCCCGTGCGGGAGCAGTACGACTGCGTGTTCGTCTGGCATCAGCCGGACGGCAAGGAGCCGCAGTGGGAGATGCCGGACATCTTCCGCAAGTTCCCTCAGTTCGAGACCGACCCGGCGGCCTATTACCGGGCGTATCCGGAGTTCTCCCGGCGCGCGGAAAGCGAACCGGTGCATCCGCAGATCGTGGCGGAGAACGCCCCCGACAGCGCCCATTTCGAGTATGTGCACCACGCCACCGTGACGCCCCGGGTGCTGGACTGGAAGATCGTCGACCGCGAATGGCAATTCGTCGCGGGTTGGCCGGACGCCAGCAGCGACGACCCGGAGGATCTCGCGCTGCGATTCCACAGCCACCTGTTCGGCCTGGGCGGGGCGATCAGCGTCTTCGAGGGCGCGCAGAACCATCGGCTGATCTTCACCTGCACACCGGTCGACGACGAGTGCTCCGACCTCTTCTACTCGATCTGGTGGCCCCGAATCCCCGGCGACACGTCCGACGTGCCGGACGGCAAGCTGCGCGAGGTCATCGAAAAGCAGTTCCTATCCACCGTTTTCGACGATCTGCAGATCTGGCGCTATCAGAAATATGTGGAGCGCCCGCCGCTCTCCAAGGTCGACGCGAAAGGGTATATGGCACTGCGCAAGTGGGCGACCCAATTCTACGAAGTGCCGGCATGACGGCACTCAAAGACCTCGCGGCCCCCGCGCACACCGCGATCGTCACCCAAGAATGCCAGGGCGCGGTCATCGGCCCGCATGCCGGCCTGGCCGCGCTCGCGAAGGAGGCGCGTCGCGTCGCGCTGCCCAACATCGTGCGGCTGCTGCCGGTGGCGCGGGCGGCCGGTGTGCGCGTCGTGCACTGCCTGGTGCAGCGACGGCCCGACGGGCTGGGCTCCAGCCACAACGCAAAGATCTTCGCGCTCGGGCGCGGCGAGGTAGACATCGTTCCCGGCACGCCCGGTGCGGCGGTACTTCCCGAATTGGGTCCCGAACCAACGGATCTGGTGCTGAGCCGGTGGCACGGCGTCGGGCCGATGGGCGGTACCGATCTTGACGCGGTGCTACGCAACCTCGGAGTATCCACCATCGTGGTGGTCGGTGTTTCGTTGAATATCGCGATACCCAACGTCGTCATGGACGCAGTCAACGCCGCCTATCGCGTCGTCGTGCCCCGCGATGCCGTCACCGGCATCCCGACCAATTACGGCGAGGCCATCATCGACAACACGCTGTCGCTGCTGGCGACCATCACCACAACCGACGACCTGCTGGGGGTATGGACGCAGCCATGACCGACACCGCAACACAATTCACGGTGCCAGCCGTCGCGACAGCCGTCGCCGCCGCGATTCCCGATCGGGAGTTGCTGATTCAGGGCGAGCGGCGCTACAGCTATGCGCAAATCCTCGAGCGATCGAACCGGCTGGCCTCATACCTGCATTCGCGGGGATTGGGATGTCACACCGAGCGCTCAGCGCTCGCCGGACACGAGGTGGGCCAGGATCTGCTCGGCATCTACGCCTACAACGGGAATGAGTTCGTCGAGGCGTTGCTCGGCACCTTCGCCGCGCGGGTTGCGCCCTTCAACGTCAACTTCCGGTATGTCAAGAGCGAGCTGCAGTACCTGCTGGCGGACTCGGGGGCGACCGCGCTGATCTACCATTCCGCGTTCGCGCCGCGCGTGGCCGAAGTGCTGCCGGATCTTCCGCAGCTACGCGTGCTGATTCAGATCGCCGACGACTCGGGCAACGACTTGGTCTACGGCGCAGTGGATTACGAGACCATCGTCGCCGCCAGCTCGCCCGCGCCGCCACCGGTGCAGCATTCGCCCGACGACTTGTATGTCCTGTACACCGGTGGCACCACGGGGATGCCGAAGGGCGTGCTGTGGCGCCAGCATGACATCTTCATGACGTCGTTCGGCGGGCGCAGTCTGATGACCGGGGAGCCCTTCGGCTCCATCGACGAGATCACGGCGGCGGTGGCCGCGGGCGCCGGCACCAAGTTGATGATTCTGCCGCCGCTGATCCACGGTGCGGCCCAGTGGAGCGTGATGATGGCGATCACGACCGGGCAGTCCGTCGTCTTCCCTTCCGTCGTCGATCATTTGGACGCCGACGAAGTGGTGCGCACCATCGAGCGGGAACGATTGCCCGTGGTGACCGTAGTGGGCGACGCAATGGCGCGGCCGCTGCTTGCCGCCATCGAAAAAGGCACAGCCGACGTGTCGTCGTTGGGCGTGATCGCCAACGGCGGCGCGTTGCTCACCCCTTATGTCAAGCAGCGCTTGATCGAAGCGCTGCCCAACGCCGTCGTCGTCGATGGCGTCGGATCCTCGGAGACCGGTGCGCAGATGCACCACCTGTCGACGTCGGGGGCGGTGTCGACCGGAACCTTCAACGCTGGACCGGACACCTTCGTGGCGGCCGAGGACTTGAGCTCGATCCTGCCGCCGGGACACGACGGCATGGGCTGGCTGGCGCAGCGGGGCTACGTTCCGTTGGGTTACAAGGGCGACGCGGCCAAGACGGCCAAGACATTTCCGGTGATCGACGGCGTGCGCTATGCGATCCCCGGCGACCGGGCACGCCACCGCGCCGACGGCAGCATCGAGTTGCTGGGCCGCGATTCGGTGACGATCAATTCCGGCGGCGAGAAGATCTTCGTCGAGGAGGTCGAGACCGCGATCGCGTCGCATCCCGCGGTCGCCGATGTGGTGGTGGCCGGGCGGCCGAGCGAGCGGTGGGGCCAGGAGGTCGTTGCCGTAGTCGCGCTGGCCGAGGGCGCCGACGCCAGCGCCGACGAGCTGGTCGCACACGCCGCACAATCCCTGGCTCGCTACAAACTTCCCAAAGCGGTGGTGTTCCGTCCGGTGATCGAGCGCAGCCCGTCGGGCAAGGCGGATTACCGGTGGGCGCGCGAGCAGGCGGTGAACGCATGAAATATCAAGGCCGCGTCGCCGTCGTCACCGGTGCCGGCTCCGGTATCGGCCGTGCTTTGACCTCTGCCCTCACTCAGGACGGGGCACACGTCGCTGCGGCCGACATCGACGAACGGGGTCTGGCCGAAACCCAGGCGGCGTGCCGCCCCGGCCACGTCACGACGTTCCAGGTCGATGTCGCCGACCGCGACGCGGTGTTCGCATACGCCGACGACGTGCGCAGCCAACTCGGGCCCGCCTCAATGGTTTTCAACAATGCCGGGGTCGATCTCTTCGCCGGTGTGGCCGACATGTCCTGGAAGGACTTCGACTGGCTCATCGGCATCAACGTCGGCGGTGTGGTCAACGGAACCAAGGCGTTTCTGCCGCAGCTCATCGAGTCCGGTTCCGCCCAGCGCCCCGCCCGCCTGGTCAACCTGTCCAGCGCCTTCGGGCTGATCGCGGTCCCGTACCAAGGCGCCTACAGCGCTTCGAAGTTCGCGGTGCGCGGCCTCACGGAGGCCCTCCGGCAGGAGATGATCATCGAGCGCCATCCCGTGACGGTGCATTGCGTGCACCCGGGCGTGGTGCGCACCAACTTCGGGGCCAACATGCGCACCGCGGATACCGAAGATCCTGACCTCGCAAAGTCACTGTTCGACCGCGCGGCGCTCACCGCTCCCGAGAAGGCCGCCCGCATCATTCTCCGAGGGACCGAGAAGAACCGCGCCAGAATCCTCATAGGTCCCGATGGACGGGCGATGGCGGCGCTGCCCCGTGTCCTCGGTGCGCAATACGCCGGCCTGTTGGCTCGCGTTGCAAGGCTGACGAACTCGCGTGCACCCGTAGGGAGATAACCCCCCCATATTGTCTACTGTAAGGATTACAGTACGATCTTACGCGAGGACCGTCCGTTCAAGGCCATGATGTTGGAGATCCGGTGACGACCAACGTGCACACCGCCGCCGGCACCGGCGACGAAACCGTCAGCCTGCGCGACCCCTACCCGTTCTTCGCCCATAAGCGCAGGCAGGCCGGCGTTTTCCGCGGCACCGTCATGGACTACTCGAAGACGCCGGAATCCCTGATGCCCAAGCGGGAGTATTCCGCGGTTTCTTTCAATGCGGTCAACACGGTCTTTCGCGACGGCCGGGTCTTCAGTTCCGAGCCCTACGACAAAACAATCGGCCTGTTCATGGGGCCCACCATCCTGGCGATGGAGGGAAAGAAGCATCGCGATCATCGCAACCTGGTGTCCGCGGCGTTCAAGTCGAAGGCGCTGGCGCAGTGGGAGCCCGCCATCGTGCGCCCGGTCTGCAACGCGTTGATCGACGAGTTCATCAACGCCGGTACGGCGGATCTAGTACACAATTTCACCTTCGAGTTTCCCACCCGCGTCATCGCCCGACTGCTCGGTCTGCCCGACGAAGACCTCGGGATGTTCCACAAGCGCGCCGTGGAGTTGATCAGCTACCACGTCAACTACGAACGGGCCTTCGAGGCGTCGGCGGCGCTCAAGGACTACTTCGTCGAGCAGATCGAGCGGCGCAAATCCAAACCCACCGAGGACATCATCGGCGACCTGGTCACCGCCGAGATCGACGGCGAAAAGCTCAGCGACGAAGCCATCTACTCCTTCCTGCGCCTGCTGTTGCCCGCCGGATTGGAGACCACCTACCGGTCGTCGGGAAACCTGCTATATCTGCTCCTGACCCATCCGGACCAATTCGACGCGGTGCAAGCCGACCGCGGCCTGATCCCCCAGGCCATCGAGGAGGGGCTGCGCTTCGAGACGCCGCTAACCACCGTGCAGCGGTTCACCACCGAGGACACCGAAGTGGAAGGCGTTGAGATCCCGGCACGCTCGGTGATCGGCGTGTGCATCGGCTCCGCGAATCGCGACGAGCAGCGCTGGGAGCGTTCGGAGGAGTTCGACATCTTCCGCAAGCACATGCCGCACATCTCCTTTGCCGCCGGCGAGCACACGTGTTTGGGACTGCACCTGGCGCGGCTGGAAACCCGCGTCGCACTCGAATGCCTGCTGAATCGGTTGACCAACATCAAGCTGCTGGCGGACGACGACCCACACATCCACGGTCAACCCTTCCGTTCGCCGACGGCGCTTCCCGTGACGTTCGACGCGAAGTAGGGTCCGGGAATGGTCAAGGTAATGGAGGGCTTTCGGGTCCTGGAGCTTGCGCAGTTCACGTTCGTCCCCGCGGCCGGGGCCATCCTCGCCGACTGGGGCGCGGACGTCCTCAAAGTCGAGCACCCGCTGCGCGGCGACACCCAGCGCGGCTTCCTCAACATGGGCGGCATCCAAGTCGATCCGGACAGACACCCGCTGATGGAGCACCCCAACCGGGGCAAGCGCAGCATCGGGATCGACGTCTCCACGCCGGGCGGCCAGGAAGTGATCTACGAACTGGCCAAGACGTCCGACGTGTTCCTGACCAACTACATGCCCGCGCAACGGCAGAAGCACAAGTTCGACGTGGAACACATCCGCGCGGCGAACCCAGACATCGTGTATGCCCGCGGTTCTGCGTATGGCGACAAGGGCGCAGAGCGAGACGTCGGCGGGTACGACGGGACGGCGTTCTGGACGCGCAGCGGCATCGGATACGCGCTGACACCCGAGGAGCTCGGCGGCGCACTGGGACAGGGCATTCCCGCGTTCGGCGATTCCATCGGCGGCATGTTCATCGCCGGCGGCATCTCGGCCGCGTTGCTGCATCGTGAGCGCACCGGCGAGGCCCTCGAGCTCGACGTGTCGCTGCTGAGCACCGCCTGGTGGGCAGCGGGGGCCAGCGTGACGCAGGGCATGGAGACCGGCGAGGTCATGCGCACGTTCATGCCGGGCTCCGGAGCGCCGTCGGTCAATCCGTTCATGGGCAACTACGAAACCTCCGACGGCGGCACCATCAACCTGTGCATCATCAGCCCGACCGGGTTGATCCGCGACACCTTCGAGCATCTCGGCATCCCCGAGGCAGCAGATGATCCGCGCTTCGCGGATGTGCTCCCGTTGATACAGAACGCAGACGCGGCCGCCGAACTGATCGCGAAGGCCTTCGCGGGCAAGCCATTTGAATACTGGCGCCAGCACCTGAAAACGATGAAAGGTCAATGGGCGCCGTTCCAGAGCCTGATCGACCTGGCCGGCGACGAGCAGGCCATCGCCAACGACATGATCAGCGAGATCGAGCTCGCCAGCGGCGGCGAACCGTTCAAGGTCGTGCGCGGCCCGGTGCAGTTCAACCACGAGCCGCTGGTGACCACCAGGGCGCCCCAGGCCTCCGAGCACACCGAAATCGTTCTGATGGAGCTCGGGATGGATTGGGATCGCATCGCGGAACTGAAGGAATCGGGAGCCATTGCGTGAATCGCGCCGGCGACGATGCAGTGGGGCACCCCCAGGCGCGAAGCGGCGAGGGGGACGAAGCGATGAGGTGGGGGCACCTCCCGCTTGCGGGGGAGAGCGGCGCGCATGAATGACGTTGCCGTTATTGGGGTTGGGCTGCACCCGTTCGGTCGGTTCGAGGGCAAATCCGCGATGCAGATGGGAGCCGACGCGATTTTTGCCGCGGTCGCCGACGCCGGTGTCGCGTGGCAGGACATCCAGTTCGCCACCGGTGGCAGTTGGACGGTGGCCAACCCCGACGCAATTGTCGCCATGGTCGGCCTGACGGGAATCCCATTCACCAATGTGTTCAACGCGTGCGCGACCGCGGCCAGTGCCGTCAAGGCCTGTGCCGATGGGATCCGGTTGGGCGATTACGACATCGGCATCGCCATTGGCTTGGACAAGCACCCGCGCGGAGCGTTCACCGAAGACCCGGCGCTGGTCGGTATGCCGAGATGGTATGCCGAGAACGGGCAATACCTGACCACCAAGTTCTTCGGCATGAAGGCGAACCGCTACTTGCACGAGCACAACATCTCTGCTGACACGCTCGCCAAGGTCGCCGCGAAGAACTTCCGCAATGGAGCGTTGAACCCCAACGCCTTTCGCCGCAAGCCAATCCCCGAGGACCGGATCCTTAGTTCGCCGATGCTCAACTACCCATTGACCCAGTACATGTTTTGCGCACCCGACGAGGGCGCCGCGGCCGCGGTGATGTGCAGGGCCGATATCGCGCACCGCTACACCTCCAAACCCGTGTACCTGCGGGCAGCGGAGGTCCGCACTCGCCGCTACGGCGCCTACGAGGTCAACACCACCTTCGCCCCGGTCGACGAGGACGTGTCGCCGACCGTTTACGCGGCGCAGGCAACATTCGAGAAGGCCGGCGTGGCGCCCGAGGACGTCGACGTGATCCAGTTGCAGGACACCGACGCCGGCGCCGAAATCATCCACATGGCCGAATGCGGGTTCTGCGCGCACGGGGATCAGCAGAAGCTTCTCGCCGACGGTGCCACCGAGATCGGCGGTGCGATGCCCGTCAACACCGATGGTGGGCTGATCGCCAACGGTGAGCCGATTGGCGCCTCCGGACTGCGCCAAATTCACGAAATCGTTCGTCAACTCCGCGGCGAGGCTGGAGACCGTCAGGTCCCGGGCAATCCGAAGGTCGGGTTCACTCAGCTATACGGGGCGCCCGGCACCGCCGCCGCCACGATTTTGACGACCTGACGCAGCGCCGAGTCCGCCACCCCGCAGATCGCTGTAACTTTCGCGCGGGCCGTTTCGTCGTAGTAGCGAGCGGGGAAATTCGCTTCCCGCACAGCAGCTCGACGGAAGGAATTGCGATGTCGCATTTGACTGGACAACTCGCAGTGCGGTGGCACGCCGGTCGTGCCGGCGTCGTCGCGATCGCCACCGCGGCAACCGGTCTGGCGTGGCTGTTGGGACGGATCGCCCACGTCGACTACATAGTGGATACGCCGATCGGCACCCGGGAAATCACCCTCGCGCTGACCATCGTCGCCACCGCGGCCGCGGGCATCGCCGGCTGGATCGCGATCGCGTTGCTGGAGCGCTACGCCTCATCTCCCCGAATCATTTGGATCGCGCTGACCCTGGTCGTTCTGGTGGTATCCATCGTGCCGATCTTCCGGACGACCGCGAACCTAGACACCCAACTCATGTTGACCGCGCTGCACTGTGTGGCCGCAGCGGTCCTGATCCCCGCCCTGCCTCAGCGGCACAAGACGGCAACCCGCCGCCGGTAACTATCGAAGGAGTGCTCATGCATATCGTGATTTTCGGTGCCAATGGCTCGACGGGGAGGCTGCTGACGCGGCGCGTGCTCGACGCCGGTCACTCGGCGGTGGCCGTGACCCGACGACCCGACGACTTCCCCATCAGCGATCCGCGGCTGACGGTTGCCGGCGCGGACGTGCGGCGCGAGGGCCTCGCCGCGATTGTCGCGGGCGCCGACGCCGTGCTGTCGACGCTCGGTGTGCCGTTCACCCGCCAGCCCGTCGACACGTATTCGGTCGGCACCCGCAATGTCGTGAACGCGATGCGCGAAACCCGCGTCAATCGGCTCGTCGTCGTGAGCTCCACCGGCGCCTACCCTGCGCCAGGCCGCCGCCAAGCGCCCCTGATGCTGCGGCTGTTCGAGCCGATCATCACCCGCACAATTGGTAAGACCGTCTACGACGACATCCGGCGGATGGAGGCGTTGGTGCGCGAGAGCGGCCTCGACTGGACGATCGTGCGTCCGTCGGGATTGTTCGATTTGCCTCAGGTTACCAATTATGTTGCTGGAGAAGTTGATCCGGTGGGCGCATTCACGGCGCGCATCGACCTGGCGGACTACCTCGTCAAACTTGCCCAAGACAGGACGGCAAGGCGGAAGACGGTTGTCGTCTCTACAACCGAGCACACGCCCACGGTGTGGGAAATGATCCGACGCGAGGCCTTCAAGAGCGACGCGCAGGCGACGAATGCCACGGCGTCGCCTTAGGAACCGCAACGATATTGACTGACGACCTGACGCTGCGCCGAAACGGCGCCTCAGGAAACTTTCGGCGGCGCGTAGGCGGGCTTGCCCAGCCCAAGCGCGTACTCGCCGATCATGTTTCGGAACACCTCCAGCGTGCCGCCGTAGATTCCGACCAAGGGGGCGAACCGGTAGGCGTATTCCGCGCTGCCGTCGTCGGCGGCACCATCGGTGCCGAACGGCAGGGCCGACGCCGCCCCGAGGATGTCCATCAGGTCCGGGGAGATCTCCCGCATCGTTTGCGCGATGGCGACCCGGCCGTAGATGTTCGGGGACGACAGCGCCGCCTCCAGCCGGGCGAAGCTGCGGCCCAGTCGGTACGCGACCGACTTGTCGTCGACAAGCCGGCGGCCGGTGGGGTCGGGCTGCGTCACGCGCACCACGGCCTTGTCCACCGCCTCGGCAAGAGAGCCCGCCTGGTGCATCATGATCGAGGTGTCCTGCAGCCCGTCGGGCGCGGCGGCAACCGCGCCGTGCTCGGTGTTGAGCGGCTCGCGCAGCACCGTCCAGCCCGCGTTCACGTCGCCGAGCCGATACTTGTCGTCAACGCGGACGTCGCTGTAGTAGACGATGTTGGTCCGGTCGCCGTCGACGGTGCGGATGCCCTGGATTTCGATGCCCGGGGTATCCAGCGGCACCAGAAACATGGTCAGGCTCTTGTGTTTCGGCGCACCGGGATCGGTGTTGGTGATCAGAAAGACGTACTGGCAGTTGTGCGCGCCGGTGGTGAACATCTTGGAGCCATTGATTACCCACGCGTCACCGTCGCGCACCGCGCGGGTCTTGCAGGTGGCAACGTCGGAGCCGCCTTCCGGTTCGGTGTAGCCCAGGCACAGCCTGACCTCGCCGCTGAAGACCTTGGGCATCACCTCGTCGCGGACTTCGGGTGAGCCGAACTTCTGCACCGAGCGCGCCACCATGGCGGTGGTCCCCCACGTCACCCATGGCACGTGCGCCCGGCGCTTCTCCAGCTCCCAGATGCGCCGATGCACCCGGCTGAACCCGCCTTCCGATTCGGGCTTCCACTCCTTGGCCAAGTAGCCCGCGGCGCCGAATTTGAGATGCAGACCTTCGTCGAAGTTGTCGCCGGTCTCGCGGTCTCGCCTCCTGACCTCTTCTGTCATGTGGGTGCCCAGAAAGTTCCGCGCCTCGTCGAGGAAGGCCTGGTCCGCGTCGGACAGCTCAACCCGGGAGAAATCCATCTAATGCTCCTGTCCTACCGTTGGGGGGCGCATTCTCGGGCGGTCACAATCTCGGCAACCCGCTGGGCGGTCGCACCCGGGTCGCCGCCCGCCAGCGGCCATCCCCTCGCTCGGACCAGATACGCCGTCGCGGCGGCCTCCGACGAAACCCCAAGGCCGCCTTGGATGTGCACCGCCATGGTCGCGGCCTTGGCGGCCTCCTCGGCCATGAACACGAACGCCGACGGCGCCAACTCAGGGCGTTCGTCGGGTTCGTTGTCCAGGAACCAGGCGGCGCGGCGGGCGAGGTTTCGTCCCCCCTGGACGGTGATGGCCATATTCGCCAGCGGATGCGAAATCGCCTGCAGCGTCGAGATGGGCACACCCAGCGTGTAGCGGGATTTGGCGAACTCCGCGGCGATGGTCATCGTTTCCTCGACCAGGCCGACCAGGGCCGCCGCGGTCAGCAGCCGCCATTCATCTAGCGCCCGTTGGTAATTCGCGACCGCGTCGGGCCCTTCGGCGATGACCGCGCGGGTGTCGGCGGCGGCCGGATCCACCCAGGCCATCGGCAGCCGGCCGATGTTGTCGACCTTGGCCGGCCGGGTGCCGAACGTCAGGCGCACCACCTGGCCGCCGTCACGGACGATGATGTGGTCGGCGATCGAGCCGGTCGGTATCAGGCGGGCACCCGGCCCGTCGTCGAGGCGCGCATCGAGCGCGACGAGCTGGTCTCCGTTTGCCACCCCGGCGGTGTCGGCACCGAGCCCTCCCAGGCGTCCCAGCAGCCGGGCCGCGCAGACATGGTCGATCCACGGGACCGGGGCCAGCGACCGGCCGATCTCTTCGGCCACCAACGTCAGGTCGACCAGCGTGGCCCCGTCACCGCCACACGATTCCGGCAGCGCCATCGTGGTCGCACCCATCGCGCACAACCGCTCCCAGAGGTTCTTGTCGAAGCCGGAAGGCTCTGCGGCGCGCACCGTTTCGATCGAGCAGTGGGTTTTGAAGAATTGCTTGTACGCATTCTGCAGATCCACGTGATCGTCGGACAGGCTGTAGTCCAGTCTGCGTAGTTCGAAGCGGTCCATGGTCAGTGCTCCTGTCCGAAGAAGAATTCCTGCGCGTTGTTGTAGAGGTAGTTGTCCAGCACCTCGGCCGGCAGGTCCAGCGCACGGGCTTCGGGTATCACGCGACGCATGCGCAGGACCGGCCAGTCGGACGCGTAGATCACCTTGTCCGGTCCGCGCGTGCGCATGTAGTGCAGCAGGCTTTCCGGCAGCCGCTTCGGCGACCATGCCGAAGTCATCAACCGCAGGTTGGCGTACTTGAGCAACAACCGGATCGCGACGTCCCACCACGGGTCCGCGCCGTGGATCATGCACAGCTTCAGTTCTGGAAACCGCACGCACACGCGGTCGAGATGCATGGGGTGCTGCACCTCGCCGGGAATCGGCGGCCCCGGGATACCGGTGTTGATGCACAGCGGGAGATCGATCTCCGCGCATTTGGCGTAGAGCGGATAGTAGACCGCGTCGCTCGGCGGATACTGCCCGTCGCCCCAGAAGCTCGGCCCCACAACCGCGTACGCGACCGGCAGGTCGCCGACGATCCCACTCAGCTCCCGCAATGACCGCACCGGACGCAGCAGGTTGACCCCGCCCATGGCCAGCGCGAACCGATCCGGCCTGGCTTCGACGAATTTGCGCGCGGTGGTCGACGGATTGGCGAGCGAGTCCATCAGGATCGCCTTCTGCACACCTTGTTCGTCCATCTCGTCAAGCAGCTCGGACAGGTCGACCGGCGCGAACATCGACTCCGGCCCCTTGAAGTAGTCGTCGCGGACCTTGAGCATCCAGGAGGGCTGGGAATCAGTCTCACCGAAGTGCACATTGATCAGGCAGTCGATCGCTCCTGTGTTCATGACACCTTCTGTTCGGCTTGCTCTCGGGCCCAGCGGTAGTTGGGCTTACCGTTGCCGAGCCGCTGAATCTGCTCGACGAAGATGAATGCCTTGGGCGCCTTGAAATGCGCGAGCTGCGCGGTGCAGAAGGTGTAGAGGTCCTGCCCGTCGCCGGCGAGGTCGGCGCCCGGGTGTGCGGCGACGAGCGCGACGACTTCCTGGCCCCACCGTTCGCTCGGCCGCCCCACCACGAGGGCGTCGGCGATGCCCGGATGTGCGCGCAGCACCTCCTCGACCTCTTCGACGAACACCTTTTCGCCGCCGGTGTTGACCACCAGTGAATCGCGGCCGAAAAGGCGGATGGTGCCATCCTTTTCAAGGGACGCCCGGTCGCCCGGGATCACGACTCGCTGGCCGTCGATCTCCGGGAATGTCCGTTGGGTGCCGTCGGGATCGCTGAAATAGCCGAGCGGAATCCGGCCGGTCCTCGCGGCCCAGCCGACTTCCTGCTCACCGGGTTCCAGGAACCGGCTGCGGTCGGCGGAGACAACGGTGGCGCCGACCCTGGGTTCGAAGGTTTCGCTGGCGTGCCCGTCGCGGCTGTGCCCGAATGCCATGTTTCCGGATTCCGATGATCCGTAGCCTTCGATGATGGTGATGTGCGGCAGGCATTCCATCAGTGCCCGTTTGTATTTCGCGTTGGTGGCCGCGCCGCCGGTGCCGATGGCGTTCAGCGCCGACAGATCGTAGGTGTGCGCACGTAATTCCGCGACCAGCGGGCCGGCGTACGCGTCGCCGACCATCGTCATCATGCCCACCTTTTCCCGCTCGGCGGTTTCCCACACCGACCGCACGTCGAGCTTGCGGCGATCGTCGTAGAGCACGACGGGCAGGCCCGCACACAGCGCCGCGAACGCGGTCCACATGCCCGCCGCATGCATCAGTGGCGAAACCGCGAACCACGGCGGGCCGCCGGAACGGACCTTGTCGTGAATCTCGGTGACGCTGTCGTGATCGGCGCCCACCATCGACGACACGTACATGTCGCTTTGGCGCCACAGCACTCCCTTGGGCCGCCCCGTCGTTCCGCCGGTACACATCATGATCAAATCGTCCGGCGATCCAGCCAGGTCGAGGTCGGCGGCGCCGGCGGCCAAGGCGTCATCGAGCGAGATGGCGCCCGGCAGTTCGGAAGCGCCGCTGCCGTCGTCGACGGACACCAGTAACTCAGTGCCGTTGGGCGGCAACACCTCCGCGAACCGGGCGCCGAGCGAGCGGTGATAGATGATGCCCCGGGGACGGATGTAGTCAAGCAGGTCGCCGATCTCGCGCACCGAGTAGTGATGGTTGACGTTGACCGGGACAACGCGCGCTTTCAGGCATCCGATCAGCATGTCCGGATACAGGTCGTTGTACATGATGAGCGCGATTCGGTCCTGACCGCATTCCCATCGTTCGAGCGTGTCGCGCGACGCGTAAACCCCGAATCCCTTGTCGATGAGGAAGTTTGCCAGCCTAGTGGTTCGAACCGCCGAGTCGGCGAAGGTGCTGCGCCGGTCGCCGCAGGCGGTCATCAGGCGGTCGGGTACGACCTCGGCGATAGCGTCGAGCACCGCCCCGACGGTCCATTCGCTCACCGGGCAGGCCGCCTAAGCCGCCACTGGGGCTTTGACGCCCAGCAGATCTAAGGCGTTGTCGCGCATGATCTTTCGAATATCCGCTTCGCTGAAATCCTTGAGCTCTTCGACAAACGACACCGGAGACTCGAGGCCCTCGCCGTGCGGCCAGTCGGAGCCGAACAGGATCTTGTCGACGCCGATGACTTCGGCCAACTCCGGCAGATCGTCCTCGTAGTAGGGGGCGATCCAGACGTTGTTGCGCAACTGCTCCACCGGATCCTCGGGGAAATCACGGGGCTGGGTGTTGGCCGCCTTCTTCAGGCGTTTGACCAGCCGGTGGACGAAGTACGAACCGTTTTCGATGCTGACCGCCTTGAGTTTCGGATGCCGGGTGAACACGCCGTGCACGATCATCGAGGCCATGGTGTCGTGAATGGCGCGGTCGTCGAGAAGAACGTTGTCCAGCGGGTCCTTGGCGCCGAACCCCTCGAACGTTGACTTGCCGCCCCACGCCGCCGCGATGTGCAGATAGCCGCTGTCGCTCAGGTGGAATCCCACCGGCACCCCCGCCTCGGCCAGTCGCGCCCAAACCGGATCGTGGCTGCGATCACCCAGCGACCGTGGCTTGACCAGGCCGGGCACCGGCGCCGGTCGCACCAACACGAGCTTGGAGCCGCGCTCCAACACGAACTCCACCTCGGCGAGGGCCCGGACCGGATCGGCCAGCGAGATGATCGGCGCGGCGATGATCCGGTGGTCGGGCCGGTCGAAGCCCCAGTCCTCGTCCAGCCACAGGTTGAAGGCGTGCACCGACGCCATCGTCGCCTCGATGTCGTGCTTGAGCGCCTCCTCGACCCCACACCCGAATGTCGGCAGCATGAACACGGTCTCGATGTCCTGGGTGTCCATCACCTCTATGCGCGCATCACGGTTCTGGTACTCGGGGTGTTCGGCCAGGCGCTCGACCTTCATCAGCGACGCCGGGTCGACGCCTTCGGGAATCTCACCGCGGAACAACAAGTCCAGGCAGCCCGGCACGATGATCGGGTCGAAGGTGGGATTGGGAACGAAATGGTTAACCCGGCCCCCGATCACGGCTAAAGTGCGCTTGCCTTGGGTCACCATCTGCACACCGCGGCTCTTGAATGCCTTGTCCAGGTGGCGGGTGAATGAGTCGAGCGGTTCGTAGTAGTGGTTGTCGACGTCAATCGCCTTGTACCGCAAGGTACCCATCATGATTCCTTTCCAGGACCCGCGAGCGAGGGAAACTGCGGCGGGCGCTTCTCGAGGAAGCTGGTGATCCCTTCGATGACATCGGGCCGCGGCATCGCCTCGTGCAGCAACACCTCGGCACGCGAAGTAGCTTCCACGACATCGCGCGTCGCGTCGCCGTATACCTGGGTCTTGATCACCGCCATCGACGCCGGCGAGCAATTGCGCGCGATGTCCTCGGCGTAGTCGAGCGCGCGCTTCATCAGGTCTTCCGGCGCGACGACCTCTTTGACGAGGCCCAGCTGCGCGGCCTCCTCGGCGAGGAAGGTGCGCCCGCTCAGCAGCAGGTCGAGGGCGACGCCCCAGTTGGTCAGCCGCGGAAGTATCCAGGAGATGCCGAACTCCGCGATCAGCCCGCGGCGGGCGAACACGGCGGCGAACTTTGCTCCCGCGGCGGCAAACCGGACGTCGCACATCAGCGCCTGGGTGAGACCGATGCCGACGCAGGAACCGTTGATCGCGGCGATGACGGGTTTGCGCAGCGTGGTCACGAAATGCGGCGGCCGTTCGCCGACCAAGTCGGCCAGGTCGGTCTGACCCGCCTTCTCCATCGTTTCGCCCATTTTGGCCGCCGAACCGGGCGCGCCCAGGTAGGCGCCGGCGCAGAATCCCCTGCCCCGGCCGGTCAGCACGATGACCCGGACGTCCGGGTCCTGTTCGGCGCGGTCGACGGCCGCGTAAAACCCGGCGGCAAGGTCGGGGCCCCAGGCGTTCAGCCGGTCCGGGCGATTGAACGTGAGGATCGCGATTCCACTGTCGGTGGTCTCGTACAGCACCGCGTCTTCGGCGTCTGAGGCGCCGTCGCTGCCGGACATCGTGCGCGGCACCCCCTCGTGCTTGACTACCGGATTCGGTGGGCTTTTTGTACCCATACTGTATACCTATCGGTACCGCATTCCACAACTGCCACCGGGGCCACATGAAACCCGGGCCAAACAGCGAATTCCGTGTCGCGGAAGTTTCCAATCGACGCGCGAATCCCCCGCTCACGAGGCGACGGATAACTCTCCCGTGGATTGTGGCGAGCGACACGCCGCGAACCACGTTTGGTCCCGCCCGGCGACCGGGAAGACGGACAGAAGACATCGATTAGCGAGGGGAGGGAATGCAATGGTTGACATCAACAGCGGTGTGGCGGAAGCCGTCAAGGGCGTCGTGGAAGACGTGAAGGGCAAGGCCAAGGTCGTCATCGGCGCGGTGATCGGTCGTGACGACTTGTTCAACGAGGGTAAGGCCCAGCAGGACAAGGCCCAGGCCCAGCGCAATGCGGCGAAGAAGGAGGCCGAAGCCGAATCCGCCCGCAGCGCGGCCAAGCTCGCGGAGAAGCGCCAGCAGGCCGAACAACAGTAATCAGGAACTGTACGTCGAAGGCCCGGCCCAGTCCAGGCCGGGCCTTCGCCTTGAAAGTGCTCTGCTGCCAATCGTTTTCGGCGCCGGCTACTGGTCGATGAGCCCCAGCCGGCGATAGGCCTTCTCGATCTGCGCCTTCGCCTCGGGCGGCAGCTCCGCTTGGGGCGGCCGGGAATGCGGATAGTCACCTATCGGCAGACCCAGCAGCGAGGCCGCGTACTTGAAAGCGCCACCCCAATGGGTGAAGTAATCCGATCGCCCCGGGTAACAGGTCCACCAGGACCCGACGTCCAGGTCGAACTGGTCCATTCCGGACTCGCGCCCGTAGTCCATCGCCTCTAGCAGCTTGTCGTTGCACACCAGATCCCAGTACTCGGAAAACAGTCGCCGCTTGGGGGTCTCGAACAGGTAGCCGGCCGTACCCAATTGCGCCGGGCACACGATGCCGGCACGCAACCACCCGGCGCGGTACACGGTCCGGTCGCATTCCCAGACCGCCAGGTCGGGCGCCAACTCGTGCAGCCGCCGGCTCGCCTCAGGCCGGAAGGCGCCCTCCTTGGTGGCGCACACGGCGGGTACCTCGTCGTAGATCCTTGCGCTTTCGGCCGGGGTCAACACGTAGCCGGACGACGGGGAGTTGAACATTCCCAACGCGATATCGGTGCGCGCGGCGATGTACTTGAAGAACCTCAGCACGCCCTCGCCGCCGTGGGCCTCCATCATCGGCGTTTGGATGTAGGCGATGTCGGCCCCCACCTCTTGGGCGTGGAGCGTCAACGTCAAACAGTCCTTCGCCGACATCGCCGCCGTGCAGGCCTGCACGACGACATCGGGATTCAGCCTGCGCGCCTCCTCGATCGCCACCTCTAACAGGCGTCTGCGCTCATCGAGGGTCAGCGACCAAAACTCGGCGATGCCGCTGGTACACCACAACATCGGGTGGCCGAGGTCGCCGACGCAGTAGCGCACCAGCGTCCGATAGGCGTCCCAGTCGATGTCATCACCGTCGGTGCCGCTGAACGGCGTATAGAGGGAGTCGCCGATTCCCCGCAACGCCCCTCGCGCCCAAACGCGAGCCTCAGTAGCCGTCGCCATAGTCCACTCCTTGTGTGAGCCAAACGATTTGAAGTCAGGTGAAGTCGGAACCACCGTCGACATTGATGTTGGCCCCGGTCATGTAGGAGTTGCGCCGCGACGCGAGGAACGCGGCGACGGGCCCGATTTCTTCCGGCAGCCCGGCCCGGGGCATTTGCGCCGGATGCCCGAAGTGCTTGCCAATGGCCTCCATCAGGCGATAGGGATCGCTGCCGTCGACGCCGACCGAATTCGCCCAGCCGACGAGCGACTCGGACGCGATGCTGCCCGGCGACACGACGTTGACCAAGATCTCGTCCTTCGCCAGCAACAGAGACAGGTTTTTCGAGACACTCGTGAGCATCGACTTGGCCGCCGTATAGGCGGGCAGCATCACACTTTGTCGCTGGGTCGAGTGCGCCGAAAAGTTAACGATCCGAGCCCATTGCGCATTGCGCAACAACGGAAGTGCCGCGCGAACGCAACGCACCATCCCCAGCACGCCTTCTTCGACGGCCTCGCGCCACTGGTCGTCGGTCAGGACTTCGAAGTTGCCCGGCGCGCCCGGCCCGACCGTATTGATGAGCACATTGAGTTCGCCGTTCCACCGCTCGCCAAGCTCGGCGAACAGCTTGTCGACCTCGCCGGCATCACCGATGTCGGCGGCGAGCCCGAGGGCATCGGGGCTGCCGCGCCCCGTCAAATCCGTCACCGCGCTGTCGAGGCTGGCACGTGTTCGGCCGACGACCGCCACCCGGGCGCCTTCCTCGGCGAGGCAACGCGCCGTAGCCAGGCCCATGCCACGGCTACCGCCGACGACCACCGCAGCGGCGTTCGCCAGTCCTAAATCCATGGTGTAATCCGCGGCTCGTCGGGAGGTTCACCCAAAAGGTTGTGCCCGGCCATCTTCGCCCGTCCAGCCTTATTTACCAAAAAGCCTACGATAGGTATTACAGTAGCAGATGGAAATCCGCACAAGAGCCGAGTTGACTGGTCAAAGGCGAACAGCGACACGCCCGCGTATGCGCAGGTGGGAGAGGATCTGCCGGTAGATTCACCTGCACGGGTGGCACGGTTCTTCAAGACCGCAGACGCAGGATACATTCTGATGGAGGTGCCCGTAGTGGCAAAGCAGGCAACCGCTGATAAGCGGCAGCGACGCGAACGCGGATCCATCAATCCCGATGACATCATCAGCGGCGCATTCGAACTCGCGGAGCAGGTGTCGATCGACAACTTGAGCATGCCTCTGCTTGGCAAACACCTCGGCGTCGGCGTTACCAGCATCTACTGGTACTTCCGCAAGAAGGACGATCTGCTCAACGCAATGACCGATCGCGCTTTGAGCAAGTACGTGTTCGCCACCCCGTATGTCGAAGCGAGCGACTGGCGCGAGACGTTGCGCAACCATGCACGTTTGATGCGTAAGACGTTCATGGGTAACCCAATTCTGTGCGACCTGATTCTGATTCGCGCGGCGCTGAGTCCCAAAGCCGCGCGCCTCGGGGCCCAGGAGATGGAAAAAGCGATCGCCAACCTGGTCGAGGCCGGCCTCACGCCCGAGGACGCCTTTGACACCTATTCCGCGATTTCGATGCACGTCCGCGGGTCGGTCGTGCTGCAGCGACTCTACGAAAAGAACCAATCTTCGGACCTCGGACAGCGCGCAATCGAGGACGCCGTGGCGATCGATCCGGGAACCACTCCCCTGCTGGCCCAGGTAACCGGAATCGGCCACCGCATCGGGGCCCCCGATGACACCAATTTCGAATACGGTCTCACGTGCATCCTCGACCACGCCGACCGGTTGATCGAAGAGGGCAAGGGGTCGAAGGGCGCCAAGCCGGCGCCATCGCGGCAACGCAAGGCGGCCAAGTCACCCTCTCAGCGGGCGCGAAGCAAGGCGCCGGCATCCCGCTAGCCAGCCAGCGAATCGGGTTATCACGCTTCGGGTTCGGGCACGTGGAAGTGCTCATCACGTAGCCGAAACGCCTCCTTGGTGCCGTGCTGTGCGCGCGTCTTGACGAAGTTGAACTCGTCCGGCCCGAATTGCAGGTTGGTGCCGAAGGCGTGGAACAGATAGCTCGCCACCTCCTCGCCCTGGTACGCCTGGGTCTGCTCGACGAGGCGGAACGCCTCCTTGGCGATGACGACTCCATCGGCCGGCATTTTGGCCGCCTTCTCGGCCCAGTACCGGGCGCGGGCCGTGACGGATCCGGGATCGCATGTGTCAGTGAAGATTCCGAGCTGCTCGATATCGCCGGCTTCGATGACATCGCCGGTCAGCAGCAGCCGCCGGGCCAGCACGGGTCCAAGTCGATGGAAGAACATGTGCAGGCTGCCGAGCGCCGGGCCGAGGAAGCGCGTCGCCGGCATCCCGATCTTGGTGTCGCGCGCGATGACGGAGATGTCGGTCATCAGCGCCATCTCGAAGCCGCCGCCCAGGGCGTAGCCGGCGATCTCGCCAACCGTCACCTTGGGGAAGCCCAGGAAGTTGTGGTAGAAGCCAAATGACTTGCGGTCCACCGTAAGTCGCCTGCGCTGGCTGGGACGGCGCTTGGCCGCCGCATCGTCCTGACCACCCTCCTTGCCGTACCAGCCGTATGCGTTGTTCATGTCGGCGCCGGTACTGAACACGCCGTCGGCCCCGCGCAGCAGGACCACGGTGAGGTCGTCGTCGTCGGCCACCCGATCCAGGCAACGGGCGACGGCGTCGCGCATGGCGGCGTCGTAGGAGTTGCGTTGCTTGGGATTGTTCAGCGTGATCGTCGCGATTCGCCGCTCCGGATCGACCTCGAAAAGTATGCGATCGTCCGGGTCACCCGAGGCAGTCATCCGTCGGATTCCTTTCGCCGCCTGCCGAATTTGAATCCGGTCAGTTTCTCCGGCGGTGAGGCCAACGTGTTGACCTCACCGCTGCACAGCACTTCGTCGTCGAGCAGGAGCCGGGCCGTCGACGTGATCCCCCGTTCGACCTGCGTGCGAACGATGTCGAACCGCAGCTCGGTCAGGATCGGCGTCGGCCTGCGGAACGTCACAAGCAGTGATCGCGTCTTGCCGGAAAGGCCGGTGACGCAATTGTGATGCTGTATGACGCAGTCGAAAAAGACGCCCAGAAAGCCGCCGTGCACCAGTCCGGGCGGCCCTTCGTAGACGAGGGGAAACACGACCCGGCCGCCGGCCTTCTCGGCGTCGAGATGGTCGAACCCATACTCCGGAAAGCACGGGTTGTAGGCGCCGATGTCGGTGGCGTGATTGAGGTACACCCGCCGGGGATCGTCTTCCATCTCACCGATTCGGGGCGCGTAGTCCTTCGGAGCGGCGGCGGCCAGCTCGCTTTCCCACTCGGCGAACTTGGCCAGCATGACGTCGACAGTGGGGTGATCGTGCTCGAGGCTGAGCAGCAGAGAGCTGAGACGACGCATGGCGCCGGCGGCGGCCGTGGTCTGGGCCAGCGGGGCCTCGCCGAATTTGGTGTTCGGACCGGCAGCGTGGGTGCGCGTCGAGGCGGGTGCGGCCTGCCCTCGCTCGAAGGCCATGCTTCCCCCTTTTCGCCGGGTCAGGCCCCGGATATTTCCGTCGGCAGCGTTTCCTTGCTAACTTATACAGCGTATCAATCGTATTCCCTACTGTATGGGTAACCGTATCGGCGGAGAAAGGCCGGATTCGACGGTGAGTCACGAGGCCGAGAAGGCCGGTGCCGAGGGTTCGGTGGCTGTGCGCCGAGACGGCGCGGTTTTGCGGATCACGCTCGACCGCCCATCCCGACGTAATTCGTTGACCCAATTGATGATCGGGGCTTTGGTCGAGACGTTGACCGATGCCGCCGCCGACGACTCGCTGCGGGCGATTCACCTCCGGGGTGCCGGAGATGACTTCTGTGCGGGTGTCGACTGGGTGGCGACCAACGATCGGCAACGTCCGCGCACCGGTGATCTGGTGCGGCGCGTTCCCCACGAAGCCCATCGGGCGATCGAGCTCGTCGGAAGCATTCAGCTGCCGGTGGTGTGCAGCGTGCAGGGACGCGCGGTGGGGTTTGGCTGCAACCTGGCGCTGGCCGCCGACTTCACCGTGGCCGCGACCGATGCGGTGTTCTGGGAGCCGTTCGTCGACCGTGGCTTCAGCCCGGATTCCGGTTCGACGTGGCTGCTCCCCCGGCTGGTCGGCCTGGCCCGGGCCCGGCGGATGCTGCTGCTCGGCGAGAAGGTCAGCGCGGCGGATGCCGCCGACTGGGGATTGATACACCAGGCGGTAAGCCCTGCCGAACTCGACGGCACCACCGAGGAGCTGGTGGGACGGCTGGCCTGCGGGCCGACGGTCGCACTCGGGCTGGCCAAGCAAGCGCTGGGCTTCGGTCAGCATGCAACGCTGAGCCAGTCCCTGACCCAGGAGCTGTTCAATCTCGAACTTTCGTGTCGGACAAGCGATTTCAAAGAAGGCCTGGAAGCCTTCCGGCAACGCCGCGCCCCGAAGTTCAACGGCCGATGAGGAGCAGGGATGCCTACTGACTCGTTCGACACCATCAACTACGACGTCGACGGGCACACGGCCACCATCACGCTGAACCGGCCGGAGGCCCTCAACGCGCTGAGCCCCCACATGATCACCGAACTGCGGACCGCCTACGACGAGGCCGAGAATGACGACAAGGTGTGGCTGCTCATCGTGACCGGCACCGGACGCGCCTTCTGCACCGGGGCAGACGTCAAAGCCATTCCCGGCGACGGCAAGGTGATCAACGAACGGCCGTACTTGTCGACCTACGAACAGTGGGAGGCACCGCAGGAGGGCACACCGCCGTTTCGCACGATGGCCAAGCCGGTGCTCGCCGCGATCAACGGATTGTGTTGTGGTGCCGGGCTGGACTGGGTCACCACTGGAGACATTGTCATCGCGTCGGACAAAGCGACGTTCTTCGATCCGCATGTCAGCATCGGGCTCGTGGCCGGGCGTGAGGTGGTCCGGGTGGCGCGAGTGCTGCCGCGCTCGATTGCCCTGCGCATGGCCCTCATGGGCAAGCATGAGCGGATGAACGCACAGCGGGCATACGAGCTTGGGCTCATCAGCGAGATCGTCGAACACGACCGCCTGCTGGAACGCGCCCACGAGATCGCGGACATCGTCAACTCCAATGCGCCGCTGGCGGTCCGGGGTACCCGGCTCGCCATTATCAAAGGCCTGGACCTGCCGCTGCACGAAGCCGAGATGCTGGCCGAGTCATTCCGCGAACGCAACCTGCACACCGAGGATTCTCTCGAGGGGCCCAAGGCGTTCGTGGAAAAGCGGAAGCCCGATTGGCAGTGTCGATGAATTTCGAAACCATCCTGCTCGACGTCGACGCCTCCGACCACGTCGCGACCATCACGCTGAATCGGCCCGAGCAACTCAACGCGTTCAACCGAGCCATGTGCGAGGAGATGACCGAAGCCTGGCGCGCAGTCAAACTCGATGACTCGGTGCACGCGGTCGTGCTGCGGGCGGCCGGCGACCGGGCGTTCAGCGCCGGCCTGGACATCAAGACGCCCTACGGCCAACCCGAAAACGTCTGGAACCACGAAGATCCCGGCGAGACGCTGAGCCCCAAGTGGCAAAAGATGTGGAAACCCGTGGTGTGCGCCGTCCAGGGTATGTGTACCGCCGGCGCGTTCTACTTCCTCAACGAATCCGACGTGGTCATCTGCTCAACGGACGCAACATTTTTCGATTCACACGTGTCGGCCGGCCTGGTCTGCGCGTTGGAGCCGATCGGCCTGATGCGGCGCATCGGTCTGGGCGAGACGTTGCGGATCGCGCTGATGGGCAACGACGAACGGGTCGGCGCCGACACCGCGCTGCGAATCGGCTTGGTATCGGAGGTGGTCTCCCCCGACCGGCTGTGGGACCGTGCCCGTGAGATCGCCACGGCGATCGCCGCCAAGCCGCCTTCGGCGACCCAGGGCACCGTGAAAGCGATCTGGGAGTCGCTGGACAAGCCGTATCGAGCCGCGTTGGAGCAGGGGCTGATCTACACCCGGCTGGGAAACCCGCTCGGCACCGCCGAGTTAGCCGCCCAGAAGAGCGAGGGCCCCCGCCAGCCGAAGATCCGCTGATGCCTCTTCATCCACTCAGCCAACGCATCGCCGACGTACTGGCCCTGCAGCCGGACTCGCACGCCATCGAGTATGAAGGCCAGTGGCTCGCGTGGCGTCAAGTTGGCGACGCGGCAGGGCACATCGCATCCCTCACCCCCAACCACAAAGCCGGAATCGGGATGCTGCTGCGCAACCGGCCAGCCCACGTCGCGGCATTCCTGGGTGTGCTGCTGGGCGGCGGAACTGTGGTCACCATCAACCCATCTCGCGGCGATGAGCGCACCCGAGCCGATATCGCAGCGCTACGACTGCCACTGGTCCTCGGCGAACCCGACGACCTGGCGACGCTGGTCACCCCGGAGACCCCGACGGTCGCGATCTCGGGCCTCCTGGACGATGTCGGCGGGTCGGCGCGACACACCCCGGGGACCGCTGACCCGCCCGGCGTGGCGGTCCGGATGCTGACGAGCGGAACCACCGGCCCTCCCAAACGAGTTGACCTCAGCTACGACATGCTGGCGCGCAGCGTGATGGGTCCCGACCCGGAGAACACGCCGGCGCCCACCCGACTGAGGCGGGGAGTCGCGATCGTCAATTCGCCGCTGGTGCACATCGGCGGTGTGTTCCGGGTTTTGCAATGCATCGCCGAGGCGAGATCGTTTGTGCTGCTGGAAAGATTCGAACTCAATGCCTGGGCCGAGGCGGTGCGCAGGCACCGGCCCCGCGCGGTCTCGCTGGTGCCGGCGGCATTGCGGACGGTGTTGCACTCCGATGTGCCGCGGGCCGACCTGGACAGCATTCGGGCGGTCACCTGCGGCACGGCTCCGCTCTCCGCCGACGACGCGGACGCGTTCACCGACAAGTATGGCATCCCAGTGTTGACCTCCTATGCCGCAACCGAATTCGGCGGAGGCGTCGCGGGCTGGACGCTCACCGACTACCAGAAGTACTGGCGCGCAAAACACGGCAGCGTCGGCCGGGCGAACGCTGGTGCGCAACTGCGGGTAGTCGGCGATGACGGCGAGACGCTCGAGCCGGACCAGGTGGGCTTGCTCGAGGTGAAACCCGGGCAACTCGGGCCGTCGGCGACGTGGATGCGGACCACGGATATGGCGCGAATCGACGCCGACGGCTTTGTGTGGATCGTCGGGCGGGCCGATCAGGCGATCATCCGCGGCGGGTTCAAGGTCATGCCCGACGACGTGCGGATCGCGCTCGAGGGCCACCCCGCGGTGGCGGGTGCCGCGGTGGTCGGGCGACCCGATGAACGGCTCGGCGAGACTCCGGTGGCCATGGTAGAACTGCGCGAAGCCGAAGACACCGACGCCGACGCGCTGGTGGAGTATCTGCGAACGCGACTGGCCCGCTACGAGATTCCGACCGAAATCGCGGTCGTCGACACGATCCCGCGAACACCCTCGGGCAAAGCCGATCTGAGTGCGGTCCAGGGCTTCTTCGACGAATCCGCCGCGCAGCGAGACCATGCCCGGTGAGTTGACGGTCGCCGATATCCTGCGGACCCAGGCGCAGTCGCGCGGCGACCACCCGCTTCTGGTCTGCGACGCCGACCGCATCGGCTACGCCGAGGCCGATCGGCGGTCGGCCGAGCTGGCCCGCGGACTGATCGCCCTCGGCGCCGGCAAGGGAACACATGTCGGCCTGCTCTACCCCAACGGCGCCGACTTCGTCGTCGGGATGCTCTCGGCCGCGCGAATCGGTGCCGTCGTGATCCCGTTTTCCACTTTCGTCACCGCTCGCGAGCTGCGCGAGCAACTGGTCCACAGCGACGTCGAAATTCTCTTGAGCGCAGCGTCGTTCCGCTCCCACGACTACGCGGAACGAATCGCCGAGGCGCTGGCGGACCCGCGCTTCGATTCCGGCGAGCGCCTGTTTATCGCCACCGCACCGCAATTGCGCCACGTGGTCTTCACGCATCAGCGGGTGTGCGGGCTGGGCGCGTCCGTCGAGCCCGCACTGCTGGCCGCCATGGAACACGACGTCGAAGGCTGCGATCCGCTGGCCGTCGTATACACGTCGGGATCGGCGAGCGCTGCGAAAGGAGTGGTGCACACCCACGCCGCCCTGCTCGAACATCAGCAAAACCTCAACGAGATCCGCGGGTTGACCGCGGCCGACAAGCTGTTCTGCAATTCGCCGTTCTTCTGGATCGGCGGGTTCGCGTTCGGCTTGCTGGCAACGCTGGTTGCGGGGTCGACGCTGGTGTGCTCCAACGCCGGCTCTGATGCCAGCGGAGCCGGCGAGACGCTCGACCTGCTGGAGGCCGAAAAGCCAACCATGACCAACGGTTTCGCCGCAGGAATCGCACACCTGATCAACCATCCGAGTTTCGCCGAACGCGATCTGACCTCGATGCGCCGGGGCAACCTGTATCCGATCATGCCGCCCGATGTTCGCCCGGCCGACCCGGAACTGCGTCACAACATGCTGGGAATGACCGAGGCCGGCAGCGTCGTATTGATCAGCGACGACGAATCCGATCAACCCGAATCGCGGCGCGGGTCGTTCGGCAAGCCGGCGCCCGGTTTCGAGACCATGGTCGTCAACCCGGATTCCGCGGGAGTCGGGGAGCTGTGCATCCGTGGGCCGTACGTGATGCAGCGGTATTACAAGCGCAGCCGCGAGGAATGCTTCGACGCCGACGGCTGGTTCCACACCGGCGATTTGGTGCGCGTCGATGCGGACGGCTTCTTTTACTTCGTCGGCCGGCTCAGCGCGATGATAAAAACCGCGGGCGCCAACGTCTCGGCGGCCGAGGTGGAGAAGGCCATCGCCAAGGTCACCGGCGCCGAGGCACACGTCGTGGGCATTCCGGACGCGGGGCGGGGAGAGCTGGTTGCGGCCGTGGTTGTCCAGCCCGATCTCGACGAAGGCGCGTTGCGCGAGCGGCTCAAGGCCGAATTGTCGGCGTACAAAATTCCGAGGCGGTTCGTCGCCCTACCGCGTGCGGAAATACCGCTGCTGTCCAGCGGCAAGGTCGACACGCAGCGGCTGAGGAAGCTATTCGATGACTGACACCATCGACCGGCTGGTCAGGTTGCGTGCCGCACAGCACGGCGCCAAACCGATGGTGATCGACCCGACGGCCCGGATCAGTTATCGCGAACTTGATGCAACCACACGCGATTTGGCCGCGGCCTTCGTCGACGCCGGCGTCGGAAAGGGCACGCGCGTCGGGCTCATCATGCCCAACTGCGTGCGCTGGGTGCAGGTCGCCGTTGCCCTGACCCGCATTGGCGCCGTGCTGGTTCCGCTGAGCACCCTGCTGCAAGCCGGCGAACTGGTCGCCCAACTACGGGCCGCCTCGGTGCAGTTCCTGGTGAGCGTCGAGGAATTCCGCGGCCATCGCTACCTGGACGACGTTTCCTCCGTGCCGCGGCTCGAACTTCCTGCCCTACGCGAAGTTTGGCCCGCCGACCGGTCCGCCCACGCCGCGGCAGGCGAGGGCGCTTGCCGGATCGTCGACGCCATGACCGAAACAGTCACCCCCTCCGATCCGCTGGTCATCATGTTCACTTCCGGCAGCAGCGGAGCACCCAAGGGCGTCATCCACTCGCATGGCAACGCGTTGGGCGCGGTCGAGTCGGGCCTGGCGGCGCGCTGCATCACCGCCGACACGCGCCTGTACCTCCCGATGCCGTTCTTCTGGGTCGGCGGCTTCGGCAGCGGGATACTGTCGGCGCTGCTGGCCGGTGCCACCCTGGTGACCGAGGAAATCCCGCGTCCCGACACCACCCTGCGGCTCCTCGAAACCGAGCGCGTCACACTGTTTCGCGGCTGGCCCGACCAGGCCGAGGCGCTGGCCCGGCACGCGGAAACGGTTGGCGCCGATCTGTCGGCGCTGCGGCCCGGCAGCCTGGAAGCGCTGCTGCCGCCCGAACAACGCGCCGCTCCCGGGGCGCGGGCCACGCTGTTCGGCATGACGGAGGCGTTCGGGCCCTACTGCGGCTATCCCGCCGACACCGACATGCCGCCGACGGCGTGGGGCAGCTGCGGAAAACCCTTCGAGGGCATGGAGGTCCGCATCGTCGACCCGGACAGCGGTCGGCCGGTTGCCGCGGGAACCGTTGGCATGATCCAGATCCGGGGACCGCACACGCTGCGCGGCATTTGCCGTCGCAGCCGCGAAGAGCTGTTCACCGCCGACGGCTTCTACCCCACCGGCGACCTTGGCCACCTCGATCGAGACGGGTTCCTGTTCTACCACGGCAGATCCGACGACATGTTCAAGGTCAGCGGCGCGACCGTGTACCCCAGCGAGGTCGAGCGGGCGCTGCGCACGATCGACGGCGTCGACAACGCTTACGTCACCAATGTGTCCGGGCCGTCGGGTGAGCGGGTCGCCGCGGCGGTGGTCTGCGCGGGGGCGGTCACCGCCGAACAACTGAGCGCGTCGGCCCGAAAATTGTTGAGCGCCTTCAAAGTGCCGACCGTGTGGCTCCAGCTGCGATCCGACGACGACGTTCCGCGCGGCGGCACCGGCAAGGTCGACATCCATCGTCTGCGGGAGGTTTTGCTCGGCGCGGAGCGCGATTAACG
The DNA here is from genome assembly GCF_050205645.1 of Mycobacterium heidelbergense. GTDB lineage: Bacteria > Actinomycetota > Actinomycetes > Mycobacteriales > Mycobacteriaceae > Mycobacterium > Mycobacterium heidelbergense_A. The sequence continues at coordinate 118,823 of NZ_JBNMQT010000009.1, read as the reverse complement.
ACGACTGCCCGACACCGCCGACCGCGGCAACCGGCCCGCGCGAGAATGACCGGTCATGACGTCACCGTCGACCACGACGTCGAATGCCAGATTCAGCCGGATGGGCTTGGTCACCGATTGTCGCCATGTCAGCCGGGTGCCGCCCTCCACGATCGTGCTCGTAATGTCTTGCAACGGAACCGTTTCGGTTTTATAGGTCGCCGTCCCACCGAGCCCGGCACCGGACTGCGTGAACGCATACTCCACCGCAAGTGTGCCGATCGGGGTTTTGATCGTCACATCCCATTCGCCTTCGACGCCCAACTCATGCCTCCACTGGTTCTCGCCCGCTGGGGCGCCACACGGTGCCGCGACGCTCGCACTCGAACAGTTCCTCGACGGCATGCGGGATTCGTGGGCCATACCACCGCTCCAGCAGGTGGAGAGCCAAATCCAGCCCCGATGTCACGCCACCCGCGGTGATGAGGTCCCCGTCGTCAACCACCCGGGCCGCCACCGGGTGCACGCCGGAGGCTTCGAGCAGGTCCAACCCCAAATGATGAGTCGCCGCGTGGCGTCCTTCGATCAGACCCGACATCGCCATGACCACCGATCCCCCACACACCGCCGCCATCGTCACCTCCGGGTTGGCGAAAGCCTTCCGCAACAACGGTGTTAGCTCCGTCTGGCTCGCCCGGGCCAAAACCACCGGAATGGTCTCGACGCCATCGTCCGGGTCACCGGCCACGGGCCCGCTGGCGCCGGGCACGATCACACACCCGCGGCTGTCCGGATCGAGCGTGGCGGTGGCAGTCAGCGCGAGTCCACGGGTTCCCCCGGTCACGCTGCGCGCCCCTTCCGCCGACACCAGCGTCACGGCCAACTCGCCCCCGAGGCTGTCGCTGCCCGCGGCCAGCACTTCGAATGGCCCGACGACGTCGAGCGGGTCAAACCCGTCGTACAGCACGATTTGCACATGCATTCCGCCATCGTCACGGGTCCGGCGGCGGTGGACCAGTGGCTGGATTGACACAATGCGCCGGTATATTGCCAAGCCATGCACCGCGTGGCAGTCCTGGCGGAGCCGGACGTCATCGCGTTCGACCTCGCCATCGCGGTCGAGGTATTCGGCCGTGTCCAGCTCGAGGACGGCGCGCCCGGCTACCGCGTCCGAGTGTGCGGTTGCGAGCCGCTCCTAGCGGCCGGACCGATCCGCATCTGCACCGATTTCGGCTTGGAAGAACTCGGCAACGCCGACACCATCGTCGTGCCGGGACGCAACGACGTCACGGCGCCGGTTCGCGACGACGTCGCCATCGCGCTCAAGTCGGCCCACGGCCGCGGAGCCCGAATCGCGTCCATTTGCAGCGGAGCCTTCACCGTGGCCGCCGCGGGCATATTGGACGGCAGGCGCGCGACCACCCACTGGCTGGCGGCCGAATTGTTCGCTGCCGCTTATCCGAACGTCCGGCTCGACGCCGATGCCCTCTACGTCGACGAGGGACAGATTCTCACGTCGGCCGGAGCATCCGCCGGCTTGGACCTCTGCCTCCATATGGTCGCAAGCGACTACGGTTCCGCGGCTGCCGCCGACGCCGCCCGCTTGGCCGTCGCCCCGCTCCATCGTGCCGGCGGGCAAGCACAATTCATCATCCGCAACCGCCGCATGTCCAACACCGAACTCGATGGCCTGCTGGCATGGATCGAGAACAACGCGCACCAGCCGCTGATCCTCCGCGGTATCGCGCGGCAGGCGTCCACCAGCGAAAGAACGATCAATCGGCGTTTCAAGCAGGAGACCGGGCAGACACCCATGCAGTGGGTCAACGGCATTCGGATCAAGCATGCGCAGGAGCTGCTGGAGCGAACGTCCGACAGCGTCGAAAACGTCTCACGCCGAGTTGGTTTCGCATCGGCGACGAATTTTCGTGAACAGTTTCGCCGACTGGTCGGGGTGGCACCGCAGAGTTATCGCAATACGTTCCGGGACAAGGCCGGCCGGTGACGGGTCAGGGAACGCGCGTCCAGGGTTGACAGTTCTGCGACTCGAAGGCCTTCACCGATGTGTTGATATTCGCGAACATCGGACCGATCGAGGTGTTCGTCTGGAGCACATGGTCCTTGTTCGCATCGGGCGTGCTGTAGGTGAACCACGAGCACATCGAGTCCTGGGTCGGCACATTGTTGATCCAGACGCCAAAAGCTGACCCCGAGCCGCCCGTGTGATACAGGCCCGGCGCAATGTCCGGTCCTACGACAAAGACGCCATTACCGGGGATCGGGTCGATCGGGTCGGCGATCGCCGGAGGCGCGACCGCGATCATGCATGCGGCGACCACGGCCGACGTGCGAAGTATTGGGGGCATTTCTCATCTCCGTACCGTTGCCCACCCCAATGGCAGGGTAAGCCCAGCCGCGCTCGCACAACAACAGCTAATCCCGTGAACCGTTGACCTCCACGACAACCCCATGGGCCGTGAGGTGGTCGATCAGCGGAACGGCGCCGGCGGCAAGGTGTTCTGACATCGCGGCCCGGGCTAGTTTGTCGTCGCGCTTTTTCAGCGCGGACAAGATCCGGCGATGGTCCTTCATCGATTGTTCCGGCCACCCCTTGATGTTGGGGAACACCGATTCCGGTGCGTAGCGCGTGATCTGCAACATCAGTTGGGCGAGCTTCGGTGAATCCGCGGCAACGTTGATGGCCCGGTGAAATTCGTGGTTGAGCCGAACGGTTCGCTCGTGGTCGTCGCCGGCATAGGCGTCTTCGAGCTGCGCCTGGATCTCCTTGAGTTCGCGCAATTGGTCGTCGGTGATGTTGACCGCGGCGCGCGCGGCCAGCTCGCCGCCGACGTGAGCCTGCACGTTGGCGACGTCGGCGACGTCTCGCCCGGTCACGGGCAGCACCACGAATCCCCGGCGCGGCTGCTGGGCGATGAGGCCCTCGGCGCGCAGGGCGAACAGCGCCTCACGCACCGGCGTGACGCTGATCCCCAGTTCCGCGGCCAGCTGGTCCAGCCGAACGTAGGATCCCGCGGCGTAGGTGCCGTCGAAGATCCGGGTGCGGACGAATCGCGCGACGTCCTCGGAAAGCTGAGGCCGCGCGGCGAAATCCGGAACGCTCATCGCCTCACACCTGATACTCGGCGAGCAATCGCTTGCTGATGATGGACTTCTGGATCTCGCTGGTTCCTTCTCCGATGAGCAGGAACGGCGCATCGCGCATCAGCCGCTCGATCTCGTATTCCTTGGAATAGCCATAGCCGCCGTGAATCCGGAAGCTCTGTTGCGTGACCTCCGAACAGTATTCGCTGGCAAGGTATTTCGCCATACCGGCGGCGACGTCGTTGCGTTCTCCCGAGTCCTTCAGGCGCGCCGCGTTGACCATCATCAGGTGTGCGGCTTCGACTTTGGTCGCCATCTCGGCCAGCTGGAACGCGATGGCCTGGTGCTCGGCAATCGGCTTGCCGAAGGTGTGGCGTTGCTGCGCATAGCGCACCGCGAGCTCGAAGGCGCGGATTCCGATGCCGCACGCTCGGGCCGACACGTTGACTCGGCCGACCTCGATGCCGTCCATCATCTGGAAAAATCCCTGTCCCGGTGTGCCACCGAGAATGTCGTCGGCGCTCGCCCGGTACCCGTCGAAGATGAGCTCGGTGGTTTCGATGCCCTTATAGCCGAGTTTGTCGATCTTGCCGGGAATCGTCAGGCCCGGCACGACTTCACCGAAACCGACCGGCTTCTCGACAAGAAACGCGGTCAGGTTGCGGTGTGGCTTGTCCGAACCTTCGTCGGTGCGCACCAGCACGGCCACGAGTGTCGACGTCGCGCCGTTGGTCAGCCACATCTTCTGGCCATCGATGCCGTAGGTGCCGTCGGAATTCCGCTTGGCCCGGGTGCGGATCGCGGCCACGTCGGAGCCCAGCTCGGGCTCCGACATCGAGAACGCGCCGCGGGATTCGCCGATCGCCATGCGTGGCAGGAACCGTTGCTTCTGCTCGTCGGTGCCATGCTGACGCAGCATGTACGCCACGATGAAGTGGGTATTGAGCACCCCGGACACGCTCATCCACCCGCGTGCCAGCTCTTCGACGCAGAGCGCGTATGTGAGCAGCGATTCCCCAAGCCCGCCGTACTCCTGCGGAATCATCAGTCCGAACAGACCCATCTCGCGCATCTGGTCGACGATTTCCTGGGGGTAGGTGTCGGCGCGCTCGAGTTCCGGCGCGTTGGGAATGACTTCCTTATCGACGAATTGCCGTACGGTAGCGATGATTTCGGTCTGAAATTCGGTCAGGCCGAGCGTCTGCGCGAGTCTGGTCATGGGCTGTCGTTCCCTATCGTGTTGTTGCTTGTCAAGCGTTGGATGTCGGCCGGGGTCAATCCCAGGCACTGCGCGAGCAGGTCGGCGGTGTCTTGTCCCAGGGTGGGTGCCGGCGCGCTGGCGGGATGGGCGCCGTCGAACGAGACCGGCATGCCGGGGGCGAAGTAGTCTCCGACACCGGGTTGATGCAGCCGCGAGAACAACGGATTCGCGGTCACTTTGGGGTGTTCCGCGGCCTCCGCGAAGGTGCGGTATCGCTCGAACAGGACGGTGGTGTTCGACAATGCCGCGGTGATCTCCTCGGCCGTGTGGTCGGCGAACCAGGTGGCGAACAGGCCGGAGAGCGCGTCACGGTACCGGTATCGGTCCCCCTCGGCGGCGAAGTCCATCCCCAGCGCCTCTGCTAGCGCCGACACCGCGGCACCGGTGCCCGTCGTCTCGACCAGGTCGCGAAAGTGCCTGCCAGTCAAGGTCACAACCATGAATGCCACACCGTCACGACTGGTGAAGTCCTGGCCGTATTGGCCGTAGATGGCATTGCCCAACCGCTGGCGTTGGGTCCCGTTCACCTGCGGCTCGGTCAGCAGCCCCAGATTTCCCGCGGTGGCCAGCGCGACGTCCTCGAGGGCAAGGCTGATGCGCGCACCCGTCCCGGACTGCTCGCGGCGCCGGACGGCGGTGACGACGGCCAGGGCGGCGTACAGGCCGCAGCACACATCCCAGGCGGGCAGCACATGATTGATCGGACCGGCATGATCGGCGGGTCCGGTCACGAGCGGGAATCCGAGACCGGCGTTCACGGTGTAGTCCACCCCGGTGGAACCGTCCCCACGCCCGACCAGCTGCACGTGGATGACGTCGGAACGCCTGGCGGACAGCTGATCATGGCTCAGCCAGGACAGACCGGCGGCATTGGTGACGACGATGCCGTCGCCCTCCACGATCAGCCGCTGGACCAGCTCTTGACCTTCGGCCGAGCGCAGATCGATGGTGGCTGAACGTTTTCCCTTGTTCAATCCGGTCCAGTAGATCGACGTGCCGTCCGCCGCCAGCGGCCATCGCTGGACGTCGGAGGCGCCGCCAATCGGATCGACGCGGATCACTTGGGCGCCTAGCTGACCCAGCGTCATGCCGCACAGCGGTGCGGCGACGAAGCTCGACACCTCCACCACGGTCAGGCCGCTCAGCGGCAACTCGTTCACGTCGAACCGACCCGTTCGAAGACCGCGGCAAGCCCCTGGCCGCCTCCGATGCACATGGTCTCCAACCCGTAGCGCGCCTCCCGGCGATGCAGTTCGCGCGCCAGGGACGCCAGCATCCTGCCGCCGGTGGCGCCGACCGGATGGCCCAGTGAGATGCCCGATCCGTGCACATTGGTTCGGTCGTGATCGGCGGAGCCGAAATTCCATTCCCGCATCACCGCAAGCGCCTGTGCGGCAAAGGCTTCGTTGAGTTCGATGACGTCGATGTCGGACAGTTGCAGGCCCGCCCTGCCGAGCGCAACCTCGGTCGCGGGCACCGGGCCGATGCCCATGATGTTCGGCGCCACACCCGCCAGCCCCCACGACACAATGCGGACCAACGGCGTCAGCCCGTGTTCTGCGGCCTTCTCGCGCGTGGTCACGACGCACATGGATGCCGCATCGTTCTGTCCGCTGGAATTGCCTGCGGTGACCGTCGCTTCCGGATCTTCGGCCAGCAGAACGGGTTTGAGCTTGCTCAGCGACTCGACCGATGTGTCGGCGCGCGGATGCTCGTCGGTGTCGATGAGCTCCTCGCCGTGCCGGCTGCGGACCGCGACTGGAATGATCTCCTCGGCGAAGACGCCGTCCTTCTGCGCCGCCACCGCGCGCTGGTGTGAGCGCACCGCGAGCTCGTCTTGCTCCTGGCGCGAAATGCCGTACTGGCGACGCAGATTCTCGGCCGTTTCCAGCATCCCGCCCGGAACCGGGTGGTGCCGGCCGCCGGCCGTGGTGCGTCCCCGAGCCAGTCCGTCATGCACTCGAACACCGCCGCGGGCGCCACCCCACCGCATGTCGGTGGAATAGAACGCGACGTTGCTCATGCTTTCGCATCCACCGGCGACGACGAGATCGTGGTCACCGTTGGCCACCTGCAGACACGCTTGGATCACCGCCTGCAGGCCGGACCCGCAGCGGCGGTCGACCTGCATGCCGGGAACCGTCACGGGCAGACCGGAATCCAATGCCACCACTCGCCCGATCGCGGGCGCCTCGCTGCTCGGATAGCAGTGCCCGAGGATGACGTCTTGCACGGCGTCCGGCGCAAGCCCGGTTCGTTCGAGTAGCCCTTTCAGCGCGGCGACACCGAGTTCGACCGCGGTCTGCGACTTGAACATTCCGCCGTAGCGGCCGATCGGTGTGCGTACCGGCTCACAAATAACCGCTTCACGCATGGCTATCCTTTCGCGGCAGAGCTCAGATGTGCCGGCCGCCGGTGACTTCCATGACGGTGCCGGTCATATACGAGGACAAATCGGAGGCCAGGAACAAGGCGACGCTGGCGACCTCGCTGGGCTCACCCGCCCGGCCCATTGGAACCTCGGCCTCCTTCTGGTCCCAAATGCGTTGCGGCATGGCCTCTGTCATGGCCGAGCGAATCAAGCCGGGGGCGATGACGTTCACCCGGACCCCCAGATAGGCGAGTTCCTTGGCGGCGGCCTTGGTCATCCCGACGATGCCGGCCTTGGCCGCGGAATAGTTGGTCTGGCCGATCATGCCGACCTTGCCGGACACCGACGACATGTTGATGATCGCGCCGCGCTTGTTTTCCCGCATGATCGCGGCCGCCAGACGGATGCCGTTCCAGGTTCCCTTCAGGTGCACGTCGATGACCTGATCGAATTGTTCTTCGGTCATCTTGCGCATCGTCGCGTCGCGGGTGATCCCGGCGTTGTTGACCATGATGTCGAGGCCGCCGAAACGTTCGACCGCGGTCTGGATGAGGCCCTCGACGTCGGCCGCTTGCGTCACATCGCACCGGACCGCCAGGGCAATGTCGTCACCGCCCAGCTGCTTGGCGGCGGTTTCGGTCGCCTCGAGATTCACGTCTCCGAGCACGACGCGTGCGCCTTCGGCGACGAATCGCTCCGCGATAGCGAAACCGAGACCCTGTGCACCACCCGTGACCACCGCGGCCTGACCGCTGAGCAACGACACTGAAGACCACTCATCCTTAATCGCGTTCTTGCTCCCAGGGGGACCCCTGAGATCCGAATATCATATTTCATATAGGATCCTGTCCCGGGAGCTGGGGTACCCAATTCGAGGAAAAGGAGCGTCTGCGCATGACCGTCGCGGGAGTCCACGAAGAGCCCGAAGTCTGTGCCGAGGACTTCCAGGCGATCCTCGAGGCGACCCGGCACTTCGTCCGCACCGCGGTGATCCCGCGCGAGCAGGAGATCCTGACCGACGACCGGGTGCCTGACGATCTGCGCGAGCAGGCCAAGACGATGGGTTTGTTCGGGTATGCGATTCCTCAACAGTGGGGCGGCCTTGGGCTCAACCTTGTCCAAGACGTCGAGCTGGCAATGGAATTGGGCTACACCTCGCTGGCGCTGCGGTCGATGTTCGGCACCAACAACGGCATCGCCGGGCAGGTTCTCGTCGGCTTCGGCACCGACGAGCAGAAGAAGCGCTGGCTCGAGCCGATGGCATCGGGCGACGTCGTCGCCTCCTTCGCGCTGACCGAGCCTGGCGCCGGATCCAACCCCGCGGGCCTGCGAACCAAGGCCGTTCGTGACGGCGGCGATTGGGTGATCTCCGGGCAGAAACGCTTCATCACTAACGCGCCCGTGGCCAACCTCTTCGTGGTGTTCGCGCGCACGCGCCCGGCCGACGACCAAGGCCCGGGGATCGCCGTCTTCCTGGTTCCGGCGGACGCCGCGGGTGTCGAGGTCGGCGCCAAGGACGCCAAGATGGGCCAAGAAGGCGCGTGGACCGCCGATGTCAGCTTCGACGACGTCCGACTCGGGACCGACGCGCTGATCGGGGGCAGCGAAGACATCGGTTATCGGGCGGCGATGACCTCCTTGGCGCGCGGCCGGGTGCATATCGCCGCGCTCGCGGTGGGAGCCGCGCAACGGGCTCTCGACGAATCGGTGTCCTATGCCGCCACCGCGACGCAGGGCGGGACGCCGATCGGAAGCTTCCAGTTGGTGCAGGCGATGATCGCCGACCAACAGACCGGGGTGCTGGCCGGTCGGGCGCTGGTCCGCGACGCGGCCCGGCTGTGGGTCACCAACGAGGACCGCCGGGTCGCGCCGTCGGCCGCGAAGCTGTTCTGCACCGAAATGGCCGGCAAGGTAGCGGATCTCGCGGTGCAGATTCACGGCGGCAGCGGCTACATGCATGGCGTGCCCGTCGAAAGGATCTACCGCGACGTGCGGCTACTGCGGCTCTATGAGGGCACCAGCGAGATACAGCGTCTGATCATCGGGTCGAACCTGGTCAAGGCGGCGCAGCAATGACCGGCAGACTCGAAGGCAAGGTTGCGTTCATCACCGGGGCCGCGCGCGGGCAAGGGCGGGCGCACGCCGTCCGCATGGCCGAGGAGGGTGCCGACATCATCGCGGTCGACATCGCCGGCAAGCTCCCGTCCTGCGTGCCCTACCCGCCGGCGACCGAGGAGGACCTCGCCGAAACGGCTCGGCTGGTTGAAGAAACGGGTCGCCGGATTGTGACGTCGGTTGTTGACACTCGCGATTTCGACGGACTGCGCAAGGCGGTCGACGACGGGGTCGCCGCACTGGGGCGCCTGGACATCATCGTGGCCAACGCCGGGATCGCGGCCCCGCAGGCGTGGAACCACATCACGCCGGAATCCTTTAGCGACGTGATGGATGTCAACGTGCTTGGCACCTGGAACACCGTGATGGCCGGTGCGGACAAGATCATCGAAGGCGGCCGCGGTGGCTCGATCATCCTGATCAGTTCGGCGGCCGGAGCGAAAATGCAGCCGTTCATGGTGCACTACACCGCTAGCAAGCACGCCGTCACCGGCCTGGCCCGCGCCTTTGCCGCCGAATTGGGCAAGCATTCGATCCGGGTCAACAGCGTTCACCCGGGACCGGTGAACACCCCCATGGGATCGATCGAAATGGTGGAGGCGATAGGCAAAGCCATGGAAACCAATCCGCAGCTGAACCACGTCCTCACCCCGTTTCTGCCCGACTGGGTCGCCGAGCCGGAGGAGATCGCCGACGCCGTGTGCTGGCTGGCCAGCGACGAGTCACGCAAGGTGACCGCGGCGCAGATCCGGGTGGACCAGGGCTCCACGCAGTATTGATTGCGCCGCGCTCAGCTCAGCGCAGCAATTCCAGCGTCCCGAGGTCGCGGATGGCTTGGCAGCCGCGGCTGAGCATGGCCAGCACCATATCGTCGCCCCGCTCGGTGGCGGCCGCGAACGCGAACCCCAGGGCCGAGATCAGCGGCGCCTGCAGCACCCCGAGCCGGTAGTCCCGCCAACATATTTCGCGGTCGTAGTCGGTGACGCCGCAACCTGTTAACGCCCGGTGATAGTCGGCAACAAGCCCTTCCTCGATGCTGGCGCGCAGTCGCGAATTCAAGCTTGTCGCGGTGAAATAGGCGAGATCCCTGGCCGGCAGGCCCACGCCGAGCGTCTGCCAGTCGACCACGCTGACCCGCGTTCGGTCCGGATCGAACAGCATGTTGTCCAGGCGATAGTCCCCGTGCAACAGGGCAAATCGGTCATACTCGGCCAGCAGCCACGGTTCCACCAAACCCATTGCGGTGCGGAATGTTTCGCGGTCTTCCGCGCTCATTCGATCGCCGAGCTTCTCGATGGTGATGTCGGCGCTCATCCGCGCCACCTCGCCCATGCCGCTGGCGCCGGCCTCGTCGGGCCGCCCAAACGCGATGCCCGGAAAATCCAGCCAGACCGGGTCGCACCAGCTCGGCGCGTGCAGGCCGGCCAGAGCGTTGGCCGCGAGGCGCGCTTCTTGTTCACCGCAGCCGGCGAGCTGACCACCCTGAACCGCCGGCGCTTGATCGGCCAGCAGCAAGGCGAAATCCATTGCATCTTCCGTGATCTCGCAGTAGAAGCACTGCGGCGTCGGCACCTGGACCCGATCAGCCACGGACGAGTAGAACGCGCACTCGCTGCGATAGCCGACGACCACGCGGTCACGGACGGTGTCGTCCTGGGCGGGCAGTTTGATCACATAGGTCTGCGGCAGATCACCCGGATCCGTCGCGTATCCGGCCGTCACGCGGTAGGTCGCGCCGGTCTGGCCGGTGCCGATCGCAACGACGTCGACGTGCGACACCTCGACGGTCGGATGGCGCTCGCGAAGCACGGCCGACAGCCACTCGGGCGTCACGTCGCCGGGATACCGCGGAATGGACACCACAGCGCTCATAGGCAGCACGCCTCCGTTATCGAGACCGTCGATGGACGGCTCAACTGTAAGGCATACGGCAAGGGCAGCGGTCGAGGGCCGCTCCGGTCAGGAAGGATCCGCCGTTGGGGGGCCTCCGGCGACGCCAGCGTCCGACTTGTCTCCACGGCGGGTGCCCATCGCTCGCCCGGCTGTCCAGTAGGCCTGGGCGTGGATCTCGGACTTGCGCAGACCGAACTCGTCACGCAGCCGCCGTCGAACGTGCTTGAGGGTCGCGGCCTCGGGCGTCGCCCACACGTACCACCCCGACCAGTCGCGGCCCTCGATCGCCGCAGCCAACGACCGCTCGTCGCCGCGAGCGACCCAATGCACCCGCAGCCGAGGGTGTTTCGCGAGCGGGATCAGCGCGTCGTCGTCGTCATGACGCTCGAGGTACATCTCGATCGGGACATCGTCGGGGACGGTTTCGACGATCCCATTCATCCCGGGGATCGATGCCGAGTCACCGATCAGCAGGTAGCCGGCCGGCGGCTCGTCGGGAACAGCGAAGCGCGACGAGCCCATCAGGCACATGACCGCGATCGTCGTGCCGGGTTCGACGGACCTCGCCCACAACGATGCCGGGCCGGCCGGCTCGTGCAGCACGACGTCGACGGCGAACCGGCCCGTGGCGACGTCCGCCTCGGAGATCGTGTATGCGCGCTGGAACTCTGTTTTCGACCCGTCCGGGTCGGGAAACCAGAACCGCAACCACGCCGCGGGTTCGACCTTCGCGTCCTGGAACAGCGTCGGTGACTCCATCCGCACCCGCACGAAATGCGGTGCAATGCGGACGGTTTCGACCACCGTCGCGGTGTGGTCGCGCGCGCCGAAACCCCGCAAGATCACGCCCTGCAATCCGCGTCCCATCAGCGGTCCTCTCCCGTGGCGGCGCGTTCCGCCACCCCTTCGGCTAGTAGTTGCCCCTAAACTAAGGGTTGCCTAACCAAAGGTCAACTCTGGGGTACCTGCGGTCAGTGTGCTACGCGGGCGCGGCGTGCGCGGTTTGGGCCGGTTGCCAGGTCGGGAGCCGACCGTTCTCCGTCGTGCGCAAGGGGGGACTCGAACCCCCACGTCCGAAGACACTGGAACCTAAATCCAGCGCGTCTACCAATTCCGCCACTCGCGCGTAGGCGTTCCACAGACTACCGCGCGGTACCTTCAAGGGGTGTCCACTACAAGGCGTCGCAGGCCCGCGCTGATCATTTTGGTGATCGTCGCGGCCTGCGGCTGCCTGGCCCTGGGCTGGTGGCAGTGGACCCGGTTTCAGTCCGCCTCGGGTAGCTTCCAAAACCTCGGCTATGCGCTGCAGTGGCCGTTGTTCGCATGGTTCTGCGTCTACGCGTACCGCAAGTTCGTTCGCTATGAGGAGGCGCCGCCGGAGCCGCGCAAGGACGGCGCCGTCACCGAGATACCCGCCGGGCTGCTGCCCGAGCGCCCCAAGCCCACGCAACAACCACCCGACGATCCCGCGCTGCGGGAGTACAACGCCTATTTGGCAGAGCTCGCCAAGAACGACGCCGAAAAGCAGAACAGGACAACCGCATGACCACACCCGAGACGCCCGGTGCGCCAGCCTTCCCCGTCGAGAAGATCCGCACCGCGTTGTTCGGCTACCGGATCATGGCGTGGACGACGGGTATCTGGCTGATCGCCCTGTGCTACGAGATCGTCTCGCATCTCGTGTTTCACCACGAGATCCGGTGGATCGAAGTGGTGCACGGCTGGGTGTATTTCGTCTACGTGCTGGCGGCGTTCAATCTGGCGGTCAAGGTCCGCTGGCCGATCGCCAAGACCATCGGCGTGCTGCTGTCCGGCACCATCCCCCTGCTCGGGATCATCGTCGAGCACTTCCAGACCAAGGACGTCAAGGCGCGCTTCGGCATTTAGCAACCGCATTTCCCGCCGAGCGTGCGGCTGGCTTCACGCTCGAGGCCGAACGTGCGGCCAGCTTCACGTTCGTGGTGCCGCCAAGCCCCGCAGCGCCGGCACCAACAACGCCAGCGCGCGACCGCGATGCGAGACCGCATCCTTCTCGGCGGGGCTGAGTTGCGCTGCGGTGCGGTCGCTTCCGTCGGGAATGAAGACGGGGTCGTAGCCGAACCCGCCGTCGCCGCGCGGCTCGCGGGCGATGGTGCCGGGCCACTCGCCGCGGACGACGACTTCGCCGGATGACGAGACCAGCGCGCAGGCCGACACGAAGGCCGCGCTGCGCCGTTCGTCGGGCACATCGCGCAGCTGCGCCAGGAGCAGCGCGGTGTTGGCGGCGTCGTCGCCGTGTTTACCCGACCAACGCGCTGACAGCACGCCCGGCATCCCGCGCATAGCGGCCACCTCCAAACCGGAATCGTCGGCCACACTCGCAAAACCGGTCGCGGCGAACGCATCCCGCGCCTTGGCCAATGCGTTGTCCTCGAAGGTCGCACCGGTTTCGGGCGCTTCGTCGAACGGCTCCACGTCGTTCAGCGACAGCAACGTCAACCCCGACAGCCCAGCGCCGTCCAGCACCCGGCGCAGCTCGGCCAGCTTCTTGGGGTTGCGGCTGGCAACCAGCAGCCGGGTCATGACCTATTCCTAACCACGCGTCTGGGCCGTTGCCGATGCACCCCGGCCACCTTACGGACTGCGAGATACGGGTCGGCGACACGCTGCGCAAGGAATAGACAGGGCGACGAAGTAGCTTCGTCCAGAGTGAGTCAAAAACCCGACACCGAGACGCTAAAGGCGCTCAATAACAACATCACCGACGAGTTTCGCGCCAATGCCGGCAAGGTCGGCGGACGATTCGAGGGCAACGAGCTGCTGCTACTCACTACGAAGGGCGCGAAGTCCGGCGAGCCGCGCGTCGCGCCGCTGGTGGTATTCCGTATCGACGGCAAGCTGCTGATCGTGGCGGGTTACGGTGGCGCCGACGTCAACCCGGGGTGGGTGCACAACCTGCGAGCCAACCCGCGGGCGCGCGTCGAAGTCGCCACCGACTCGTTCGACGTCGTCGCGCACGAGCTCGACTCGTCCGAACGCCAGGCGATCATCCCCAAGATCAACGCGACCGTACCCGCGTTCGCGTACGCGAACTACCAGTCAAAAACCACACGCACAATCCCAATATTCGAGCTGCAGAAGGACGAGTCATGACGGACCGGAAGGGGCAGTTAGGCCAACGCCAGGGTGGCGACCAGCAGATGGGTCAGCTTCCGAACGCCTTCGGCGGTGGCGCCCCCTCGGGCAACACACCCGGGTACGGCCGCTCCAATGCCTCCCGCTGCGCCGCGAACAAGGTGTCGCAGGCGCCGAGCGCCATGTCGAGCAGCTTGTCCAGCGTCGAACGGGGAAACGTCGCGCCCTCACCTGTCCCCTGAACCTCGACCAGGGTCCCGGTGTCGGTGGCCACGACATTCATGTCCACCTCGGCGCGCGCGTCCTCCTCGTACGGCAGGTCGACTCGAATCCTGCCGTCGACCACGCCGACGGAGACCGCCGCGATGGCGCACGACAATGGCCGGGGATCGGAGAGCTTTCCCGCCGCCGAAAGATAAGTCACCGCGTCGGCCAGCGCCACGTAGGCACCCGTGATGGCCGCGGTGCGGGTGCCGCCGTCGGCCTGTAACACGTCGCAGTCCACTGCAATCGTGTTCTCCCCCAACGCCGCCAGGTCGATGCACGCCCGCAGCGACCGGCCGACCAGCCGGCTGATCTCCTGGGTGCGCCCGGACAGGCGGCCGCGCACCGATTCGCGATCGGAACGAGTGTGGGTGGCCGACGGCAACATCGCGTACTCCGCGGTCAGCCATCCCAGGCCCGACCCCTTGCGCCAGCGCGGCACGCCCTCGGTGACGCTGGCTGTGCACATGACTTTGGTGTTACCGAATTCGATCAGTACCGAGCCCGCCGGGTGTTCGGTGAACCCGCGGGTGATGACGACGGGGCGCAGCTCGTCGTCGAGGCGACCGTCTTCTCGTTTGGACACGACGCCAACCCTAACCGGTTGACTCAGACCCTTTCAGAGCGGCGGACGTCGAATGTCTCACCGCATACCACCGCATGCACTGGGCCGTCGAACTCGGCCTTGGCCTCGCTGATCACGTCCTCGCGCGACGTCCACGGCGGGATGTGAGTCAGCAGCAGCTCGCGAACACCGGCCTGTGCCGCGGCCCTACCGGCCTCGGTGCCCGAGAGGTGCAGAGCGGGTGGACGGTCGTGCGCGTGCGTCCAGGACGCCTCGCAAAGGAAGACGTCGGCGTCGCGGGCCAGCTCGACGAGCTGATCGCACGTACCCGTGTCACCGCTGTAGACGAACGAGGCGCCGCTGGGATCGGTCACCCGCAAGCCGTAGGACTCGGTCGGATGAGCCACCACCCGCGGTGTCACGGTGAGCGCGCCGAACGTCACCGGCTCACCGTCGACCCAGTGGTGGACGTCGAAGATGTCGGAGCAATCGTCGATCTCCCCGCCATAGGGTGACGACGCGGCCCCCAACCGTGACCACGTGTCGCTCGGGCCGTACAGCAACGCCTTGCCGAGCGGGCGCGACGGGTGGTAGCGGCGCCACACGAACAACCCCGGCATGTCCAGACAGTGGTCCGCGTGCAGATGGGACAAGAGCACATGCACCGAGCCGGGGTCCATGTACCGCTGGAGCGCGCCGAGGACACCCCCGCCGAAGTCGAGAACCAATGGCGGGGTATCCGGAGCCCGAAGCAGATAACCCGATGCAGGCGAATCCGGACCGACCACGCTGCCCGAGCAGCCGAGCACGGTTATTCGCACGGACACTACTGTGCCATGCCCGATCGCAGCGTGGAGAAAACATTGCCGCATTGATGTGATCAGAATCTCAACGCGCGCTTGCGCAGCTAGGCCGGGCTAGTCGATACGGGAGCGGCGTACGGGTTGGACGCCCGTCACTGCGGGACCCAGGAACCGCGCGGCCAGTTTGGTGAACGCCTCGGGGTCGCCGGTGGACTCGAAGACCCGGGTGGCCGGCGGCGCGTCATGTGGCCGCAGCAGGTCCCGCTCGGTGAGCACCCGTAGCACTTCCTTGGCGGTTTCCTCCGCACTCGAAACCAGCGTCACGTTCTCGCCCATCGCCAGCTGGATCAGCCCGGACAGCAGCGGATAGTGGGTGCATCCCAGCACCAGGGTGTCGACCTGCGCGCGCTGCAAGGGCTCCAGATAGCCCTCGGCCAGCCCGAGGACCTGACGCCCGCTGGTGACGCCGCGCTCAACGAAGTCGACGAACCGCGGGCAGGCCACCGCGGTGATCTCGGTGTCGCGGGCGGCGGCGAACGCGTCCTGGTAGGCGTGCGATGCGATGGTCGCCTGGGTGCCGATGACGCCGATGCGGCCATTGCGGGTGGCGGTGACCGCGCGGCGCACCGCGGGCAGGATCACCTCGATGACCGGCACGTCGTAGCGCTCGCGGGCGTCCCGCAGGCACGCCGCGGACGCCGTGTTGCACGCGATCACCAGGGCCTTGACGCCGCGGCCGACGAGATCGTCACCGATGGCCAGCGCGTGCGCGCGAACCTCGGGGATGGTTAGCGGGCCGTAGGGACCGTTGCCGGTGTCGCCGACGTAAATCATGTCCTCGTCGGGCAGCTGGTCGATGATGGCCCGCGCGACCGTCAAACCCCCGACGCCGGAGTCGAAGACCCCGACGGGCGCTAATGGCGAGCTCATGTCTTGGGGCGCCGCGAACCGGCTCTCCTCGAGGCGCGGGCCTTACGCTCCGGACCCGACAGGACGTAGGCCGCCAGGATTCCGGCCAGCGCGCCACACAGGTGCCCCTGCCACGACACACCGCCGCATTTGTCGAGCACCGGCACGGCGCTGACCAAGATGCCGCCGTAGGCGAAGAGCACCACCAAACCGGTGACGATGTCCCAGAATCGACGCACGAATATGCCGAAGACCAGCAAGAACGTCAGCCAGCCGAAGATCAGGCCGGAGGCCCCGATGTGGTCGGACTCGAAGCGGCAGCCGCCCCAGTTGCCGATCAACCAGGTGCCGAAGCCGCCGACGATCCACACGATCGCGGTGGCCCACACGAACCGGGACAGGCCGGCCAGCGTCATCAGGAACCCGAGCACCAACGCGGGGACGGTGTTGGCCAGCAGGTGCGTCCAGCTCGCGTGCAGGAACGGCGCCCAGATGATCCCCCACAGCCCGTCGGCTTCCAGCGGCCTGATGCCGTTGCGGTCGAGCGAATGGTGCATCAGCTGATCGATCAGCTCGATGACGTACAGCAAAGCCACGAACGTGACGATCGTGGCGCCGCCCACCATCCAGTCGGGCCGCTTCTTGGAACCCGTCGCCGGTGTTCGGTTCCCGGCCGGGCCGGTCATGCCCATAGCTGCCCTTCCAGAGCGTTTTTGGCATCGTCCAGGCTACCGGCATAGGCGCCGGTGGACAGATACTTCCAGCCGGCGTCGGCCACCACGAAGGCGATGTCGGCACACGCACCCTCGTTGAGCTCCTTTCGGGCGATGCCCAGCGCGGCGTGCAGCACCGCGCCGGTCGAGATGCCCGCAAAGATTCCTTCGGAGTCCACCAGCTCGCGGGTGCGACGGATCGCGTCGGCTGCGCCGACCGAGTAGCGGGTGGTCAGTACGTCGGGGTCATAGAGTTCGGGCACGAATCCCTCGTCGATGTTGCGCAGCGCGTACACGCCTTCGCCGTAGCGGGGTTCGGCGGCCACGATCTTGACGTCGGGAACGCGCTCGCGCAGGAACCGCCCGGTGCCCATCAGGGTGCCGGTGGTGCCCAGGCCCGCGACGAAGTGGGTGATCTCGGGCAGGTCGGCCAGCAGCTCGGGCCCGGTGCCGCGGTAGTGCGAGTCGGTGTTGGCGGGGTTGCCGTACTGATAGAGCATCACCCACGACGGGTTGGCCGCGGCCAGCTCCTTGGCGGTCGCCACCGCGGTGTTCGACCCGCCCTCGGCCGGCGAGAAGATGATCCGCGCGCCGTAGAGCTCGAGCAGCTGACGCCGTTCGACGGACGTGTTCTCGGGCATCACGCAGATGAGCTGGTAGCCCTTGAGCCGGGCCGCCATCGCTAGCGAGATGCCGGTGTTGCCGCTGGTGGGCTCGAGGATCGTCGCGCCGGGCGCCAGCAGCCCGTCCGCTTCGGCCTGTTCGATCATCCGCAGCGCCGGGCGGTCCTTGATCGAGCCGGTCGGGTTCCGGTCCTCGAGCTTGGCCCACAGCCGCACGTGCGGCCCGTCCGGCCCGTCGCTCCAGCGCGGTGAGAGCCGCGACAGGCCGACCAGCGGCGTGTTGCCCAGGGCGGCCAGCAGCGAGTCGTAACGCGTCATGCGCCCCGCTTACCCGCCCGCCACCGCGGGCAGGATGGTCACCGAGTCGCCGTCGGCGACCGTGGTGTCCAGGCCGCCGGAGAACCGCACGTCCTCGTCGTTGACGTAGATGTTGACGAAGCGGTGCAGCTTGCCTGGATTGTCGGAGTCGATCAGCCGCTCGGAGATGCCGGAGTAGTTGGCTTCCAGGTCGCTGATGATCGCGCCCAGCGTGGCACCGCTCGCCGAGACGCGCTTCTCGCCGCCGGTGTGCGGCCGGAGGATGGTCGGGATGGACACGGTGACGCTCATGCGGGCCTTTCTCGGACTGTGCGTTCAGTACTGCTCGACGATATCGACAGGTTCTTCGGTGACGACGCCGTCGACGATGCGATAGCTGCGCAGCTCGTGGTGGTCGGGGTCGCGGGTGGACATCAGCACGTAGTGCGCGTCGGGCTCCGCGGCCAGCTTCACGTCGGTGCGGCTCGGGTAGGCCTCGGTCGCGGTGTGTGAGTGATAGATGACGACCGGGACCTCGTCGGCATCGTCCATCGCCCGCCACACCTTCAGCTGTTCTTGTGAGTCGAAGCGATAAAACGTCGGCGAGCGTTCGGCGTTGACCATCGCGATGTGCCGCTCCGGACGATCGGAGCCCTCCGGGCCGGCCAGCACCCCGCACGCTTCGTCGGGATGGTCGCGACGCGCGTGCGCGACCATGGCGTCCACCAGGTCAGCACGGATCACCAGCACCTCAACCTTTCCCTTTCCCGTTGGGGCCGAACGCTCCGGGCAACATGTCGCGATAGGTGGGTATTCCGGCCACCGGCTCCGCGGCCAGCACCCCGGCCAGCACGGCGCGCGCCAGGCAATCGGCCGCGGCCGCGCCCACCTCGGTGGTCAGCGCGGTCTCCGGAGAAAACGCGGCGGGCGGTGGTTTCGAGCCGACCGCCGGCGCCACCTCGACGGCCCCGGTAGCCAGCGCGAACACGGCGTCGCCGTCCAGCGGTGTGTGTGCCGGCCGGATGGTGCGGGCCAGTCCGTCGTGGGCGGCGATCGCGACACGCTTGCAGGCCGCCGGGGTCAGCGCGGCATCGGTCGCCACGACCGCGATCGTGGTATTCAGCGGGCTCAACGGCGACGGCAGCCGCGCGAACGCGTCGATCTCCTCGGCCGGCGGTGGCCGCAGCGCGAACTCTTCGGTCAGGGCCGCCATCCACGGCAGGCCCGTGGCCCGGTCGACGACGTCGCCCGCGGAGTTCACCGCGACCAAGGCGCCGACCGTCACGCCGGACGGCAGTGTCGTCGAGGCCGTCCCGATGCCACCCTTGAGGACGCCGGCGCGCGCCCCGACGCCGGCGCCGACCGTCCCGACGAGCACCCCTTCATCGCTCGCGGCACTCGCCGCCCGATAGCCGAAGTCAGCGTCCGGCCGGCGGTCCCAGCCGCCGACCGGCAGGTCGAAGATCACCGCGGCGGGCACGATGGGCACCACGCCACCTTCCATCGCCACGCCGCGCTCGTGTTCCTCCAGCCAGCGCATGACGCCGTCGGCGGCGGCTAGGCCGTAGGCGCTGCCGCCGGCCAGTAAGACCGCGTCGACGAATCGCACGGTGTTGGCCGGATCCAGCAGATCGGTCTCGCGGGTGCCGGGCGCGCCGCCCCGGCAATCGACGGCGCCGACCGTCCCGGGCGGGGTCAGCAGGACGCTCACACCGCAGGCCCAACCGGCGCCCAAGGACGCATCGGGGTCCAGTCGCTGGTAATGGCCGACGCGGATTCCCCCGACGTCGGTGATCATTGGCGCCCCATCAGCACCAGGACCAAATATTCCTGCAAGACAGTCAGCCACTGGTAGACGTCGTAATGCGGGGCCAACGGATGGTCCGATGGCAGGCGGTCCGGGCCCTCGGGCCCGATTTCGAGCAGGACGCCCAGCGTCAGTCGAATGTCGTTGACCGCCGCGATCCACGCGTTGGCGCCGTCCTCGGTCAATTCGAACCGGCCGCCTTCGTCCGGCAGCGTGTCCAACAACTCCTGTGCGGCAACACGTTTGGCGTTGATGATCTCCGGCTCGTGCAGGCTGCGCAGCGCGGCGTTGAGGCCCTCGGACGTATCTTCCGCGGCGTCGTCCTCGTCGGATTTGTGGAAATCGGGCAGCAGTCGCCGCAATGTCGACTCCCGCGGTGGTTCGGCGTTTCCGGTCTTGATACCGGTGATCTCCTCGAGTTCGTCTGCTGGCGAGGAAGATTCGCGCTCGTCGAGCAAACCGATCATCGCGGTGACGAGGTTCTTGAGCAGGTCCGCCTCATGCGGAGCCAAGGCGGACCGAAAACGGGGACCGTTTGCGGTCTCGACGCGCTTCCATTTGCGCACGCGGAGTCCCGGGTGCCCTCAATCTCACCGGTCCTGCTGCATCGTCGCCCACAAACCGGCGGCGTGCAGTTTGGACACGTCGACTTCCATGGACTCCCGGCTGCCCGCCGACACCACCGCCTTGCCTTCGTTGTGCACCTGCAGCATCAGCTTGGTGGCATGCGGCTCGCTGTAGCCGAACAACTTCTGGAATACATACGTCACGTAGGTCATCAGGTTGACCGGGTCGTCCCACACGATGGTGACCCAGGGACTGGCCGTGACGTGGACCGGAGCGGACTCGCGTTGTCCGGTAGTGCCAGGCTTGGTGGGTGCTGACGCAACAACCATGGCCTCCACGATACCGAGACACGGCTCCCCTGCAGCCAGCCGTTACCTTTACGGAATGAACGACCCGGCCCTCGCTGGGCTGCTAACGGACAAATACGAGTTGACCATGCTGGCGGCGGCGCTGCGCGACGGCACCGCCGATCGCCGGACCACGTTCGAACTGTTCGCCCGCCGCCTGCCCGAGGGTCGGCGCTACGGCGTGGTCGCCGGCACCGGTCGGCTGCTGGAAGTGTTGCCGCAGTTCAGGTTTGACGACGGCACGTGTCAGCTGCTGGCGCAATTCCTGGACGCCGACACGCTGCGCTTTCTCCGCGATTTCCGGTTCGGCGGCGATATCGACGGTTACGCCGAAGGCGAGCTGTACTTCCCCGGTTCGCCGGTATTGTCCGTGAGCGGCAGCTTCGCCGAATGTGTGGTGCTCGAAACCCTGGCGCTGTCGATCTTCAACCACGACACCGCGATCGCATCCGCGGCCGCACGAATGGTCAGCGCCGCGCAGGACCGACCGCTGATCGAGATGGGATCACGGCGAACCCACGAACACGCCGCGGTGGCGGCGGCGCGCGCCGCCTATATCGCCGGGTTTACCGCGACGTCCAACCTGGAGGCCGAACGGCGATACGGGATCCCCACGGAGGGCACCGCCGCACACGCCTTCACGATGGTGCACACCCGCCGCGACGGGCCCGACGAAGTCGCCGCATTTCGTGCCCAGGTCGACGCCCTGGGTGCGCAAACCACGCTGCTGGTCGACACCTATGACGTGACGACCGGCGTGGCCAATGCAGTGGCCGCCGCCGGTGCCGAGCTGGGCGGGGTGCGCCTGGACGCCGGCGAGCTGGGCGTGCTGGCCCGCCAGGTGCGCGAGCAGCTCGACCAGCTGGGCGCGACCCGGACACGCATCGTGGTGTCCGGCGATCTCGACGAGTTCTCCATCGCCGCGTTGCGCGCCGAGCCGGTGGACGGCTACGGCGTCGGCACGTCACTGGTCACCGGCTCGGGCGCACCCACCGCGAGCATGGTCTACAAGTTGGTCGAAGTGGACGGCATGCCGGTCCACAAGCGCAGCGCCCACAAGGAATCCGGCGGCGGCCACAAAGCGGCACTGCGGCGCTGCCGCCCGACCGGCACGATCACCGAGGAGGTGGTGCATCCGGCCGGCAGTCCGCCCCCGGCCACCGAGCCGTTCCGGGTGCTGACCGTCCCGCTCGTGCGCGGCGGGGAGGCGGTAACCGAAACGGGCCGCGGAGCGCTGGCCGCCGCCCGGGACCTGGTGGCGTCCGGGCTGCACAGCCTGCCCTGGGAGGGGCTGAAATTGGCGCACGGCGATCCGGCGATCCCGACCGTGCGGGTCGGCTTCTGAGCCATGCCAGAAGCGTCCGTGCCCGAGTTGCTGGCCACCGCCGTGGCCGCGCTCGACGGCAGCGAACGCAGCGGCCAGCAGGAAATGGCCGGCGCCGTGGCGCGGGCCTTCGAAACCGGCGAGCACCTCGTCGTGCAGGCGGGCACCGGCACCGGCAAGTCGCTGGCGTACCTGATTCCCGCGATCGTCCACGCCATCACCGAAGAGGCGCCGGTCGTGGTTTCGACGGCGACCATTGCCCTGCAGCGTCAACTCGTCGATCGCGACCTGCCACGCCTGGCCGACTCGCTCGCCGACTCACTGCCCCGCCGACCGCGGTTCGCCTTGCTCAAGGGACGGCGGAATTACCTATGTCTCAACAAGATTCACAACGGCGGCGCCGCCGATACCGATGCGGATGCCGAGCGGCCGCAGGACGAACTCTTCGACGCGATGGCGGCCACCGCGCTAGGCCGCGACGTGCAGCGGCTCACCGCCTGGGCCTCGACGACCGACACCGGCGACCGCGACGACCTCAAACCCGGTGTGCCGGAACGATCCTGGTCGCAGGTCAGCGTTTCCGCGCGGGAATGCCTCGGCGTGGCCCGCTGCCCGTTCGGCACCGAGTGCTTTTCGGAACGGGCGCGCGGGACGGCCGGCCGGGCCGACGTCGTCGTCACCAACCACGCCTTGCTGGCCATCGATGCGGTTGCCGAGTCGGCGGTGCTGCCCGAGCACACGCTGTTGGTGGTCGACGAGGCGCACGAGCTGGTCGACCGGGTGACGTCGGTGGCCACCGCGGAGCTGACACCGACCACGCTCGGTGTTGCATCCCGGCGGATTACCCGGCTGGTGGATCCCGAGATAACCCAGCGGCTGGAGGCGGCATCGGCCAACTTCGGGGCCGCGATCCACGACGCGACACCGGGCCGCATCGACCATCTGGACGACGAGATGGCGACCTATCTGGCCGCGCTGCGCGACGGCGCCAGTGCGGCACGCTCGGCGATCGACACCACCAGCGACGCCAAGGCCGCCGCCGCGCGCGCCGAAGCCGTTGCGGCGCTGAGCGAAATATCCGATACGGCGTCGCGCGTCCTGTCCTCCTTTGTTCCTACGATCCCCGATCGCACGGACGTGGTCTGGCTGGATCACGAGGACAATCGGGGTTCGCCGCGCCCGGTGCTGCGGGTCGCGCCGCTGTCGGTCGCCGCGTTGCTTCGCGATCGGGTGTTCGCGCGGGCCACGACCGTGTTGACGTCGGCGACCCTGACGGTTGGCGGATCCTTCGACGCGATGGCGACCGCGTGGGGGCTGGCCGGACCGGACTCCGCTGAATACCCGCCCTGGCGCGGCCTCGACGTCGGATCGCCTTTCCACCACGCCAAGGCGGGCATCCTCTACGTCGCGGCCCATCTGCCACCGCCGGGCCGTGACGGCACCGGTTCGGCCGAGCAGCTGACCGAGATCGCCGAGCTCATCACCGCCGCCGGCGGGCGCACGCTGGGATTGTTCTCATCGATGCGCGCGGCCCGGGCCGCCGCCGAGGCCATGCGCGAACGGCTGCCGACCCCGGTCCTGTGCCAGGGCGACGACAGCACGTCCGCGCTCGTCGAGCAATTCAGCGCCGACGCCGAGACCTCGCTGTTCGGCACGCTGTCGCTGTGGCAGGGCGTCGACGTGCCCGGCCGCTCGCTGTCGCTGGTGATGATCGACCGCATCCCGTTCCCCCGGCCCGACGATCCACTGCTGGGCGCTCGCCAGCGCGCGGTCGCCGCGCGCGGCGGCAATGGCTTCATGGCCGTCGCCGCCAGCCACGCGGCGCTGCTGCTCGCGCAGGGGTCGGGACGGCTGTTGCGCCGCGTCACCGATCGCGGCGTGGTCGCGGTGCTCGACTCGCGGATGGCCACGGCCCGCTACGGCGGTTACCTGCGCGCCTCGCTGCCGCCGTTTTGGCAGACCACCGACGCCGCGCAGGTCCGTGCTGCGCTGGAGCGGCTGCGCACCGCCGAGCCGGCTAACGGGCCAGTGTGACCAGGCCGAGCTCGTTGCCGGCGGCCAGCATCGGATGATTGGGCAGCACTCGCACCGTGTATCCCACCGCGCCGGCCAGCGGCAGCGTCATCGTGGTCGAGAAGACCTGGTTGCCCCCTTCGGCGGTGCCCGTATACGACATCTCGACGGTCAGCGGGTCCTGCAACGCGTCGCCGGCGTCCACCCTGCCCACCAGTGCCTGGACGGTGACCTCGTCGGGTGCCAGCCCGGCCAGTTGCAGGGTCGCGGTCAGGGTCAGCTTCGAGCCCAGCACCGGAGTATCGGGCAACCCGGTGCTGTCGACGTCGGTGATGTCGATCTTGGGCCAGGCCTCTTCGGCGCGCCTGCGGTAGGCGGCCAGCTCACGGGCGACGCCGAACTCGCCGGCGCTCTCGTCGCCCTCGATGGGCGCGACAGTCCTTCGCCACGACTGCGCGGCCGGCGTGTAGTAGTTCTCGACGTAGTCGCGCACCATCCGCGACGCCAGCACTTTCGGGCCCAGCGTCTGCAAGGTGTGGCGTACCATTTCGATCCAGCGCGGCGGCACTCCATGTTCGTCGCGCTCGTAGAACTTCGGTGCCACCGCCTGCTCCAGCAGGTTGTAGAGCGCGCTGGACTCCAGGTCGTCGCGACGGGCCTCGTCGGCCAGGCCGTCGGCAGACGGTATCTCCCAACCGTTTTCGCCGTCGTACCATTCGTCCCACCAGCCGTCGCGGATGGACAGGTTCAACCCGCCGTTGAGCGCGCTCTTCATGCCCGAGGTGCCGCAGGCTTCCAGGGGCCGCAGCGGGTTGTTCAACCAGACGTCGCAGCCCCAGTACAACAGCCGGGCCATCGACATGTCGTAGTCGGGCAAAAACGCGATGCGGTGACGCACCTCGGGCCGGTCGGCGAAGCGCACCACCTGCTGGATCAACGCCTTGCCCCCGTCGTCGGCCGGGTGCGACTTGCCGGCGACGATCAACTGAATCGGTCGTTGTTCGTCGAGCAACAACTGTTCAAGTCGGTCCGGATCGCGCAGCATCAGCGTCAGCCGTTTGTACGTCGGCACCCGCCGGGCGAACCCGATGGTGAGCACGTCGGGATCGAATGCGGTTGCGATCCAGCTCAATTCGGCATCCGAGGCGCCGCGTTCCAGCCACGAACGGCGCAGCCGCGCCCGGACATCCTGGACCAGCAGCGCCCGTAGTTGCGACCGGATCCACCACAGATGACCGGGGTCGACCTCCTGCAGGCGCAGCCAGACACCGGGGTCACTGAACGAGTTCGACCCAGCCAGCTCGCGGCCCAGCTGCAACCACTGCGGCGCCGCCCAGGTGCGCGCGTGCACGCCGTTGGTGATCGACCCGATGGGCACCTCGCCGGGGTCGAATCCGGCCCACAGTTCGTTGAACATGGCCCGGCTCACCCGACCGTGCAGCAACGAGACACCGTTGGCGCGCTGAGCAAGTCGCAGACCCATGTGGGCCATGTTGAACTTCTCCGGGTCGTCTTCGGCGCCGAGCGCGATGATCCGCGCCGTCGGCACGCCGGGCAGCAACATGGGCGCGCTCGGGCCCCGCTTCTTATCGGGTTCGTCGTCGAGATGGTCGTCGAAGTAGAGCCGCACCATCTCGACGGGGAAGCGGTCGATTCCCGCGGGCACCGGGGTGTGCGTGGTGAACACGGTGCTGGATCGCACGACGGCCAACGCGGTATCGAAATCCAATCCCGAATCGGTGATCAGCTCGCGGATGCGTTCGGCTCCGAGGAATCCCGCATGGCCCTCGTTCATGTGAAAGACCTCGGGGGCGGGCAGCCCTTCGATGGCAGTGAACGCGCGGATCGCCCGGACGCCGCCGATACCGGCCAGGATCTCCTGCCGCATCCGGTGTTCCTGATCGCCGCCGTACAGGCGATCGGTGACGCTGCGCAGTTCGTGCTCGTTCTCGGGCACGTCGGAATCCAGCAACAGCAGCGGAACGCGGCCCACCTGAGCGACCCACACCCGGGCCCGCAGCTGCGCGGAGTCGGGCAGGCTCAGCTCGACCAGCACGGGATCACCGGCGGCGTCGGTCAGCAGCCGCAACGGGAGGCCCTGCGGGTCCAGTGACGGGTAGGTCTCGTTCTGCCAGCCGTCGGCCGTCAGCGACTGCCGGAAGTAGCCGGAGCGGTAGTAAAGGCCCACCGCGATCAGCGGCACGCCGAGATCCGAGGCGGACTTCAGGTGGTCACCGGCGAGGATGCCCAGGCCGCCGGAGTAATTGGGCAGCACCTCGGCCACGCCGAACTCCATCGAGAAGTAGGCGACGGCAGCCGGCATTGCGGCCCCGGCCTGCTGATGTTGCTGATACCACAGCGGACGGCTCAGGTAGTCGTTCAGCTCGGCGGCGAGTTCGTCGAGCCGGGACAGGAACCCCTCGTCGAGCGCCAACTCGTCGAGGCGGGCCGGCTTGACGGCGCC
Source organism: Mycobacterium heidelbergense (assembly GCF_050205645.1). GTDB lineage: Bacteria > Actinomycetota > Actinomycetes > Mycobacteriales > Mycobacteriaceae > Mycobacterium > Mycobacterium heidelbergense_A. The sequence continues at coordinate 92,292 of NZ_JBNMQT010000009.1, read as the reverse complement.
CAGCAGCGCAACCGGGTCTCGACCGCAGCGCTCCCACAACGTCGGCTCGATGGTTGCGAAGAGATCCTGCGTCGGCTTGTCCCACGACCACCGCAGGTTGTTCGACAGCTGGTCCAGCGCAGCGAGGCGCTCGGGTAGGTGAGCACGGACGGTAAAGCGGCGGAGGGCTTTCACGCGTCTCTACCTTACTGAGGAATCGCCCGCGTGCACGGGGAGCTCAGCCTCCGCTTTTGGCCCGTGTGTGTGGCCGGACACTAGGGTGGGTATCGGGTAGTTATTGGGCAGCAAAGATGCTTCCCGAGCAGAGAACCATCCCCACTGGAGAGAGTTTTTCGACGATAGGCATTCCGCGACGCAGCACTCCGCGGTCTGGCCGCACACAATCGGAACGGAGTGGTGGTGCCCGGTCGTGTCGAGATCGATAACGTCCAGCCCGTCGTTTCCTGCGGCGCCTACCCCGCCAAAGCCGTGGTCGGTGAGATGGTCCCGGTCAGCGCGACGGTGTGGCGTGAGGGCCATGAGGCCGTCGCGGCGACACTGGTGGTGCGATACCTGGGGCCGCGGTATCCGCAGGTAGCGGAGACCCGCCGGATCAAGGCGGTCCAGGCCCCGGAACGGCCGGTGTCGGCGGGCCGAGACTTAGGGGCCAAGGCGACCGAACGCGTCAAGCCGCTGCAGCTTCGGATGACGATGGGCCAGGAACCGTACGTTTTCCACGGCCAATTCACCCCCGACCGGGTCGGCTTATGGACGTTCCGCATCGACGGGTGGGGAGATCCGATCCACACCTGGCGGCACGGGCTTGTCGCCAAGCTGGACGCCGGCCAGGGCGAGATCGAACTGTCCAACGATTTGTTGATCGGTGCCGCGCTGTTCGAGCGCGCCGCGACCGGGGTGCCGCGCGCGGGCCGCGATCCCCTGCTGGCCGCCGCCAAGGCGTTGCGGACCCGCGGGGACGCGGTGACGCGCACGGCGCTGGCTCTGTCGCCCGAGATCGATGAACTTCTGACCAACTATCCGTTGCGCGACATCGTCACCCGGGGCGAGCAATTCGGGATCTGGGTGGATCGGCCGCTGGCCCGCTTCGGCTCGTGGTACGAGATGTTTCCGCGCTCGACCGGCGGCCGGGACGCCGCCGGCAAACCGGTACACGGCACCTTCGCCACGGCGGCCGCGGAGCTACCCCGCATCGCCGAGATGGGTTTCGACGTCGTCTACCTGCCGCCGATCCACCCGATCGGCAAGGTACATCGCAAGGGCCGCAACAACTCCCCGACCGCCGCCCGCGGTGACGTGGGATCGCCATGGGCGATCGGCAGCGACGAGGGTGGCCACGATGCCATTCACCCCCAGTTGGGCACCATCGACGACTTCGACGATTTCGTCGCCGCCGCACGCGATCTCGGCATGGAGGTGGCCCTGGATCTGGCGCTGCAGTGCGCACCGGACCACCCGTGGGCCCGCGATCATCGGCAGTGGTTCACCGAATTGCCGGACGGCACCATCGCCTACGCGGAGAACCCCCCGAAGAAGTACCAGGACATTTATCCGCTCAACTTCGACAACGACCCCGCCGGCCTCTACGACGAGGTGCTACGCGTGGTCCGGCATTGGATCGACCACGGCGTCAAGTTCTTTCGAGTCGACAACCCGCACACCAAGCCGCCCGACTTCTGGGCCTGGCTGATCGGCCAGGTCAAGGACACCGACCCCGACGTGCTGTTCCTATCGGAGGCTTTCACCCCGCCGGCCCGCCAGTACGGGCTGGCCAAGCTCGGCTTCACGCAGTCCTACAGCTACTTCACCTGGCGCACCGCGAAATGGGAACTCACCGAATTCGGCGACGACATTGCCGCACTCGCCGACTTCCGCCGCCCGAACCTGTTCGTCAACACCCCCGACATCCTGCACGCCATCCTGCAGCACAACGGCCCCGGCATGTTCGCCATCCGCGCGGTGCTGGCGGCGACCATGAGCCCGGCCTGGGGCGTGTACTCCGGTTACGAGCTGTTCGAACACCGCGCGGTGCGGGAAGGCAGCGAGGAGTACCTGAATTCGGAGAAATACGAATTGCGCCCCCGCGACTACGCCGGCGCGCTCGCCGAAGGCAAATCACTCGAGCCACTCATCAAGCAGCTCAACGCGATTCGGCGGCTGCATCCCGCGCTGCAGCAGTTGCGCACCATCCACTTCCACGGCGTGGACAACGACGCGTTGATGGCCTACAGCAAGTTCGACCCGGCCACCGGAGATTGCGTGCTCGTCGTGGTGACCCTCAACGCGTTCGGGCCCGAGGAGGCCACGCTGTGGTTAGACATGGCCGCATTGGGTATGGAACCTTACGAACGTTTTTGGGTACGCGACGAGTTAACAGGCCAAGAATTCCAATGGGGGCAAGCGAATTACGTTCGTATCGACCCCGCCGCGGCGGTCGCACACATCATCAACATGCCGCTCATACCGTATGAATCCCGAATCACGTTGCTACGCAGGAGGTGAGCGGACGTGAGCCGAGCTGACCAACTAGCCGGGGCGCACCTAGCGCCAGACCCCGCCGATCTGACCAGCCTGGTGTCGGGGGCGCACTACAATCCGCACGGCATCCTGGGCGCCCACGAGTACGGCGACCACACCGTCATCCGGGCGTTCCGTCCGCATGCGGCCGAAGTCGTCGCGATCGTCGGCGACGACCGATTCCCGATGCGTCATATCGATTCGGGCCTGTTCGCCGTGGCGCTGCCGTTCGTCGACCTGATCGACTACCGACTACAGATCAGCTATGAGGGTTCCGCCCCGTACACGGTCGCCGACGCCTACCGATTCCTGCCCACCCTGGGCGAAATCGACCTGCATCTGTTCGCCGAAGGCCGACACGAGCGGCTCTGGGAAGTGCTTGGCGCCCACCCCCGCTCGTTCACCACGGCCGACGGTGTCGTCAATGGGGTGTCGTTCGCCGTGTGGGCGCCCAACGCCAAGGGCGTCAGCCTGATCGGCGAGTTCAACGGCTGGACCGGCACCGACGCCCCCATGCGGGTGCTGGGCTCGTCCGGAGTGTGGGAGCTGTTCTGGCCCGGGTTCCCCGTCGACGGTTTGTACAAGTTCCGCGTGTACGGCGCCGACGGAGTCGTCACCGAGCGAGCCGATCCGTTCGCTTTCGCCACCGAGGTGCCGCCGCACACCGCATCGCGTGTGACGGTCAGCCAGTACCAGTGGGCCGACGACGAGTGGGTGGACCGGCGCGCGCGGCGCAACCCGGTATTCGAGCCGATGAGCACTTACGAGGTCCATCTTGGCTCGTGGCGTCCCGGGCTCAGCTATCGCCAGCTGGCCCGTGAGCTGACGGATTACGTTGTGGAACATGGGTTTACCCACGTGGAGCTGCTCCCGGTGGCCGAGCACCCGTTCGCCGGATCCTGGGGATATCAAGTCACCTCGTATTACGCGCCGACATCGCGATTCGGAACACCCGACGATTTCCGGGCCCTGGTCGACGCCCTGCACCAAGCCGGCATCGGCGTCATCGTTGACTGGGTGCCGGCGCACTTCCCCAAGGACGCGTGGGCGCTCGGACGGTTCGACGGCACCCCGTTGTACGAGCATTCCGATCCCAAACGCGGAGAGCAACTCGACTGGGGCACTTACGTGTTCGACTTCGGCCGTCGGGAGGTTCGGAACTTCCTGGTGGCCAACGCGTTGTACTGGCTCGAAGAATTCCACATCGACGGCTTACGCGTGGACGCGGTCGCGTCGATGCTGTACCTGGATTACTCGCGTCCGGAGGGCGGCTGGACCCCCAACATCTACGGCGGGCGGGAGAACCTGGAGGCGGTGCAGTTCCTGCAGGAGATGAACGCCACGGCGCACAAGGCCGCACCGGGCATCGTCACGATCGCAGAGGAATCGACCTCCTGGCCAGGGGTGACGCGCCCGACCAGCCTTGGCGGCCTGGGCTTTTCGATGAAGTGGAACATGGGCTGGATGCACGACACGCTGGACTACATCAGCCACGATCCGGTGCACCGCAGCTACCACCACGGCGAGATGACGTTCTCGATGCTCTACGCGTTCAGCGAGAACTATGTGCTGCCGCTCAGCCACGACGAGGTGGTGCACGGCAAGGGCACATTGTGGGGGCGGATGCCGGGCAACAACCACGTCAAGGCCGCCGGCCTGCGCAGCCTGCTGGCCTACCAGTGGGCGCATCCGGGAAAGCAGTTGCTGTTCATGGGGCAGGAATTCGGGCAGCGCGCCGAGTGGTCCGAGCAGAACGGCCTGGACTGGTGGCAGCTGGACGAGGTGGGTTTCTCCAACGGCGTTCTGCGCCTGGTGGGTGATATCAACGACATCTACCGCACCCATCCGGCGCTGTGGAGCCAGGACACCACCCCCGAGGGGTACTCCTGGATCGACGCGAACGATTCGGCCAACAACGTGTTGAGTTTCCTGCGGTACGGCAACGACGGTTCCGTAATGGCCTGCGTGTTCAACTTCGCGGGATCAGAGCACAGCGGCTACCGGCTGGGGCTGCCCAGCGCGGGCCGCTGGCGCGAGGTACTCAATACCGACGCGACTGTCTACAACGGCTCGGGGATCGGCAATCTCGGTGGCGTCGACGCCACCGAGGACCCGTGGCATGGCCGTCCGGCCTCGGCGGTGCTGGTGTTGCCGCCCACGTCGGCGTTGTGGCTGGAGCCCGAGTAGTTACGCGGCGCCCCAACGGCTCTCAGTAAAGAGCGTTGGCGAGGTTGCGCCGGCCCGCGACCACCTCGGGGTCGGCCGGATCGAAGAGTTCGAACAGCTCGATCAGGCGGGTACGCACCCTGGTGCGCTCGTCGCCGGATGTGCTGCGCACCAACGCGATCAGGCGCGCGAACGCCGCACCGACATCCTGGTTGAGCAGTTGCACGTCGGCGGCCGCGAACGCCGCGTCGACATCGTCCGGCGCGGCGTCGGCGACGGCGACGGCGTCCGGACGCTGCGCCGTTGCGCGAGTGAGGAAGTCGATCTGCCGGATCGCGGCCTTCGCCTCGACGCTGCCGGGATTTGCCTCCAGCAGGGCTTCATACGACGTCTTCGCGGCCTCGAAGTCGCCGGCCTCGAGATGCTGGCGGGCCGCCGCCAGCTCGGGATCGACTTCCGCGGGCCCCTCGGAACCGCTGGGGCCCTTGAGCTTGCCGGCCGTCGCCGACAGTATCGAGTCCAGCCACCGACGCAACTGATCGGCGGGTTGCACACCCTGAAAGCTGGAGATCGGCTGCCCCGCAGCCAAAGCCACCACCGTGGGGACGGCCTCGACACCGAATATCTGCGCCACCCGGGGCGCCACGTCGACGTTGACCGTCGCCAGCGACCACGTGCCGCCGTCCTCGGAAGCAAGGCCACCCAGCGTGTCGACCAGCTGGACGCAGGCGTCGCTGCGCGGTGACCACAGCGCCACTACCACGGGAACTTCGTCGGAGCGGATCAGGACTTCGTTCTCGAAGTTGGCCTCGGTGACCTCGGTGGCGCCGGGCGCCGGCGCAGCCGTCGGCCCGGTCGCCGAGGCGTTCTGTTGAGCCCGCTGCTTGAGGCCGGACAGATCGACTGCACCGCTCAAAGCAGGTCCGATCGAGGGTCGCGGACGAGTCACGCCGTCAAGTCTGTCATGCGCGTCGGCTACCGATCCACCCGGTGGCCGCGGCGCTCATGCAGTGCTCATGCCGGGGCAAAACCGGCCGAAATCGGCGCCCGAAAGGCCCGCGAGCGGCCCATATGACGAAAATCACACCCCACCGGGCCCCGGCAGGTCCCAGCAACGCCGTCCGGTCCAGCTAACCGGCCCGCAGAATCAGCGCGTCGCCCTGGCCACCGGCCCCGCAGAGCGCCGCCACGCCGTAGCCGGAGCCGCGGCGCGCCAGTTCCAGCGCCGCGTGCAGGGTGATCCGGGCGCCCGACATCCCGATCGGATGCCCGACGGCGATCGCGCCGCCGTTGACGTTGACGATGTCGGGATTCACGCCGAGCTCGCGCGTCGAGGCCAGCGCCACCGCCGAGAACGCCTCGTTGATCTCCACCACGTCGAGCTGATCAACGGAGATGCCCTCCCGGGCGAGTGCCTTCTTGATCGCGTTGGCCGGCTGCGACTGCAACGTCGAATCGGGCCCCGCGACGACACCGTGCGCACCGATCTCCACCAGCCAGGTGAGCCCCAGCTGCTGCGCTTTGTCCTTGTTCATCACCACCACCGCGGCCGCGCCGTCGGAGATCTGCGACGCCGAACCGGCGGTGATGGTGCCGTCGCTGCGAAACGCCGGTTTCAGACCGGCCAAAGACTCGGCGGTGGTGTTTGCGCGGATCCCCTCGTCCTCGGTGAACTGCAACGGATCACCCTTGCGCTGCGGAATGTTCACCGGCACAACTTCGTCGGTGAAGACGCCGTCCTTCCACGCGGCGGCCGCCTTTTGATGCGACCGCGCAGCGAACTCGTCCTGTTCGGCGCGGGTGAACTTGTCGACGTCGTTGCGCTGCTCGGTGAGCGCGCCCATCGGCTGGTCGGTGAACACGTCGTGCAGGCCGTCGTAGGCCATGTGGTCCAGCACCGTCACGTCGCCGTACTTGTAGCCGGAGCGGCTGTCCATCAGCAGGTGCGGGGCCTTCGTCATGGACTCCTGGCCGCCGGCCACCACCACGTCGAACTCGCCGGCACGAATGAGCTGGTCAGCCAGCGCGATGGCGTCGATACCGGACAGGCACATCTTGTTGATGGTCAGCGCCGGAACGTCCCAGCCGATGCCGGCCGCCACCGCGGCCTGCCGGGCGGGCATCTGGCCGGCCCCGGCCGTCAACACCTGGCCCATGATCACGTACTCGACCGCCGAAGCGTCCACGTTGGCCTTCTCCAGCGCGCCGGCGATCGCGATGGCCCCAAGATCACTGGCCGAGAAATCCTTCAGCGAACCCATCAACTTGCCAATGGGTGTCCGCGCTCCAGCAACTATCACCGACGTCGTCATGAGTACCTCCTGGGCGTGCACCGACGGCCGTTTCCGCTACCTGGAGAAGCGGAATCTTTGCCGCCACGTTACCGTGGTGTGATGACGACCGATCAAGTTGACGCCCGCCACCTCCTGGCAACGTCCTTGGTGACCGGCCTGGATCATGTCGGCATTGCGGTCGCCGACCTAGACGCCGCAATCACCTGGTACCACGACCACCTCGGCATGATCCTGGTGCACGAGGAAGTCAACGACGACCAGGGCATCCGCGAGGCGATGCTGGCCGTCCCCGGCACTAGCGCGCAGCTCCAGTTGATGGCCCCGCTCGACGACTCGTCGACGATCGCGAAGTTCATGGAAAAGCGCGGACCGGGCATCCAGCAGATGGCCGTTCGGGTGAGCGATCTGGACACCATCTGCGAGCAGCTGCGCGAGCAGGGCGTGCGACTCGTCTACGAGGCGGCCCGGCGCGGCACAGCAAACTCGCGGATCAACTTCATCCACCCCAAGGACGCCGGCGGCGTCCTGATCGAGTTGGTGGAGCCGGCTTCCTAAAGCCCCGGCTTGCGCTGAGCGTGCGGCCAGCCACACGTTCGGTCTTCAGTGTGCGGCTAGCCGCACGTTCGCGAATTTGTGCGACCGCAATTAAGACCATCGTCGGGTAGGACCGCGGGTCGCGCGGTTGGCCCAACACGACGTGTGCCAATGTCGTCGATCGTCCACGCCCGCGTGCGAATCAGCCGGCCAAACCACCAGATGTGCTGTGCCGGAACGTATTTCGTGGTCGCAACCGGGACACCGATAGGTCTTGACAGCGCGGGCGGCCGCGACGGGCCGCACGTCGTATTCGTCGCCGTCGGGCCCCGTTTCGACTCGGCGAAAGACCGCGCCTACGGATCGCCCACGCGGCGGTGTGCGGCGTCGAGCCATGCCGTCAGTCTAGTCAACGTCAGAACAGCCGGTACTCGTCGTTGTCCATCCCGCGCATCTTGTCGTAATCCAGTGTTATGCAACGGATTCCGCGATCGGTGGCCAGCGTGCGCGCCTGCGGCTTGATCTGCTGAGCGGCGAACACCCCTTTCACCGGCGCCAGCAGGCTGTCACGATTGAGCAATTCGAGATAGCGGGTCAGCTGCTCCACCCCGTCAATCTCCCCGCGCCGCTTGATTTCCACCGCGACCGAGCCACCGAGCTCGTCGCGGCACAGCAGATCGACGGGGCCGATCGCCGTCATGTACTCGCGGCGGACCAACGTGTATCCCTCGCCCAGCAGTTGAACATGCTCGGCGAGCAGCGCCTGTAGGTGAGCCTCGACGCCGTCCTTCACCAGACCGGGGTCCACGCCGAGGTCGTGGCTGGAATCATGCTCGATCTGCTCGACGGTGATGCGCAGCTGCTCGCCCGCCTTGTTCTCCACCACCCACACCGGCACCTCGCCGCTGGCGTCTTCGCTCAACCAGCACGGCGGGCTCATCCAGTTCAGCGGCTTGTAGGCGCGGTCATCGGCATGAACGCTGACCGACCCGTCGGCCTTGAACAGCAGCAATCTGCGCGCGGATGGCAGATGCGCGGTGAGTCGGCCGACGTAGTCGACAGTGCATTGGGCGATGACGAGGCGCACCCGACTCACCTTAGAGCGCGGCAGACAAATAGGCTGGCGCCACCATGTCGGCCGAGAAGACCCTGGCCCAACGGATAGGCCGGGTGCTGGAACGGGTGACCCGTCAGAGCGGGCGCCTGACGGAAACGCCTGCCTACGGCTCCCTGCTCCTCGGCCGGGTGTCGGAGAGCCAGCGACGTCGCCGCATCCGCATTCAGGTCATCATGACCGTCGTCATCCTGGGGGCCAACCTGCTTGGCATCGGCGTCGCCCTGCTGTTGGTGTCGGTCGCCATCCCCCAACCGAGCGTGTTCAACGACGCGCCCTCGTGGCTGACATTCGGAGTCATCCCGGCCTATCTCGTGGTCGCCTTCGCACTGGGCACCTATTGGATCACCCGCAAGACTGTGATGGCGTTGCGCTGGGCGATCGAAGGTCGCAAACCCAGCCGCATCGACGAGCGCAACACATTCATCGCCCCGTGGCGGATCGCATTCGTCGACCTCGTTTTGTGGGGAGTCGGGGCGGTGCTGTCGACGATCCTCTACGGCCTGGTCAACACCCTGTTCATCCCGCGGTTCCTGCTATGCGTGAGCTTTTGCGGCGTTCTGGTTTCCACCGGTAGCTACCTGCTCGCCGAGTTCGCGCTACGCCCGGTTGCCGCTCAGGCGCTCGAGGCCGGCCCACCGCCGCGGCGGCTGACGGCGGGCATCATGGGCCGAACCATGATGGTCTGGTTCCTAAGTTCGGCCGTGCCCGTCATCGGTATCGGACTACTTGCGATCTTCGAGGTATTGCTGGGGAATTTGACCGAGACCGAGTTCGCGGTAGGCGTGCTGATCATTTCCTCGGCCACGCTGATCTTCGGTTGCGTCCTGATGTGGATCCTGGCCTGGCTGACGGCGACACCGGTGCGGGTGGTGCGCGCGGCCCTCCAACGTGTCGAGCGGGGTGATTTGCGGGGAAACCTGGTGGTTTTCGACGGGACCGAGCTCGGTGAGCTGCAGCGTGGTTTCAACCGGATGGTCGACGGTCTACGCGAGCGCGAGCGCGTGCGCGACCTTTTCGGCCGGCACGTCGGCCGCGAAGTCGCCCTGGCCGCGGAACGCGAGCGGCCGAAACTGGGCGGCGAAGAACGCCATGTCGCAGTCGTTTTCATCGACATCGTCGGCTCCACGCAATTGGTGACCAGCCAGCCTCCGGCCGAAGTCGTCCAAGTCCTCAACCGGTTTTTCGCGATCGTCGTCGAGGAGGTGGATCGTCATTGCGGGCTGGTCAACAAGTTCGAAGGTGACGCGTCGCTGGCCATCTTCGGCGCGCCGAATCGTCTGGAGAATCCCGAGGACGAAGCGCTGGCCGCCAGCCGGGCCATCTGCAAGCGGCTTGCCGGCGAAATGTCCGACCTGGACGCCGGCGTCGGAGTGGCCGCGGGCCGGGTCGTCGCGGGCAACGTCGGCGCGCAGGAACGGTTCGAATACACCGTGATCGGGGAACCGGTCAACGAAGCAGCCCGGCTGTGCGAACTGGCCAAGTCACACCCGGGCCGCTTGTTGGCAACCGCCGACACCCTGCGGGACGCAAGCGAAAAGGAAAGCGCCCGTTGGTCTTTGGGGGACACCGTGACACTGCGCGGGCACGACAATCCCGTCCGGTTGGCCGCGCCGACCGGCGGCTAGGGTCGCCAAAGCTCCAACGTGGTCCGCGCGCCCGCGGGCAGCTCGAGTATTTCGACGGGCGTGCCGTCGGGGTCGTAGACGAAGAACATCCGCACCCCGCCGATGTCGACCGCCGCTTCGGTACGCACGTCTGGATGCTGACGCCGCAGAGTTTCGTACGCGTCGTCCAGGTCGGCGACGCGGAACGAGACATTCGTATAGCCGAGGTGCGGCCCCGCCGGGGCGGCGGGCAGCTTGCCCAGAAAGAGCAGCTCGACCATCGCGCCGCCGATCAGCCCCCCGATCATGCGGCCGTTCTGTGCGGCGCCGCCTGTCACCGCGTCGAGCCCGGCTCCCTCCAGCTCGACATCGAAAACGACGTCCATGCCGAGCACCGCGGTGTAGAAGGTCAACGACCTCTCCATGTCGGAGACGCCGATACATGCGTGGGAGAAGTTCTCCACCGCGATGGGTTGCGGCTCGGTCATGCGGCCTCCTTTGCTGACGTTCGGGTTCACGACGATGTCGGTTTTCCGCCAGTTTTGTCGGCGGGCAGGTGTAACTGTTGAAGCGTGCATGAAGATTTCGAACGTTGCTACCGCGCGGTCCAGTCAAAGGACGCCCGGTTCGACGGCTGGTTCGTCACCGCGGTCCTGACGACGCGGATCTACTGCCGGCCCAGCTGCCCGGTGCGGCCTCCTTTTGCCCGTAACGTGCGGTTCTACCCGACCGCGGCCGCCGCGCAACGGGCGGGCTTCCGGGCCTGCAAGCGCTGCCGCCCCGACGCGTCCCCGGGCTCGCCCGAATGGAACGTGCGCGGCGACGTCGTCGCGCGGACGATGCGGCTGATCGCCGACGGCACCGTGGACCGTGAGGGGGTCGGCGGTCTCGCCGGCCGCCTCGGTTACACCACCCGCCAGCTGGAGCGGCTTTTGCAGGCCGAGCTCGGCGCGGGTCCGCTGGCGCTGGCCCGCGCGCAGCGGGCGCAGACGGCCCGGGTGCTGATCGAGACCACACAGCTGCCGTTCGGCGACGTCGCGTTCGCCGCCGGGTTTTCCAGCATTCGTCAGTTCAACGACACTGTGCGTCTGGTGTTCGAGAGCACACCGACGGCGCTGCGCAAACAGGCGGCGGCACGATCCGACGCGAATTCGCCTGGGGCGGTGAGTCTTCGACTTCCGGTGCGCACTCCATTCGCCTACGAGGGTGCATTTGGTCACCTAGCCGCCGGCGCGGTACCCGGCTGCGAGGAGGTCCGGGACGGTGCGTACCGGCGCAGCCTGCGGCTTCCCTCCGGCAGCGCCGTGGTCACCCTGACACCGGCCGTCGATCACGTCCGCTGCGTGCTGGTGCTCGACGACTTCCGCGACCTCACCACCGCGATCGCCCGCTGCCGGCGGCTGCTGGACCTCGACGCGGATCCCGAAGCGGTCGTGGACGCGCTCAGCCGTGATCCCGACCTATGCCCGGTGGTCGCCAAGGCGCCCGGTCAACGCATCCCCCGCACCGTCGACGAGGCCGAACTCGCAGTGCGCGCGGTACTGGGTCAACAGGTATCGACCAAGGCCGCGCGCACGCATACCGCCCGCCTGGTTGCCGCGTACGGCCGGCCAGTTGACGATCCCGCAGGAGCACTGACTCATACGTTCCCGTCCGTCGAGGAGCTCGCCGAGATCGATCCCGTCCATCTGGCGGTTCCCAAGGCGCGACAGCGGACACTCAGCGCCCTGATTGCCGGCCTCGCCGACGGAACGGTCGTGCTGGACAGCGGAAGCGAATGGGAAAGCGCGCGAAGGCAATTGCTCGCCCTGCCGGGGATCGGGCCCTGGACCGCCGAAGTGATTGCGATGCGCGGCCTCGGCGACCCGGATGCGTTCCCGGCGAGCGACCTGGGACTTCGGATCGCCGCCCAGCAGCTCGGCCTGCCCGCGGATGAACGGACCCTGCTCGACCACAGCGCCCGCTGGCGTCCCTGGCGGTCCTATGCCGTCCAGCACCTGTGGACCACGCTCGAGCATCCGGTGAACCAGTGGCCACCTCAGGAGGTTGCATGATCCACTACCGCACCATCGAGAGCCCCATCGGTCCATTGACGTTGGCCGGGCACGGCTCGGCGTTGACCAATCTGCGGATGGTCGATCAGACCTACGAGCCCAAACGTACGGACTGGTCGGCCGATCCCGAGGCATTCACTGATGCCGTCGACCAACTGCGCGCCTATTTCGCCGGCGAACTCACCGATTTCGACATCGAGCTGGATCTGCGGGGCAGCGAATTCCAACAGCGGGTCTGGAAGGCGCTGCTGACAATTCCGTACGGGGAAACCAGGTCGTACGGTGAAATCGCCGAACAGATCGGCGCTCCCGGCGCCGCACGCGCCGTCGGGTTGGCCAACGGCCACAACCCCATCGCGATCGTCGTTCCCTGCCACCGCGTGATCGGTGCTAGCGGCAGCCTCACGGGTTATGGCGGCGGGCTGGATCGGAAGCGAACGTTGCTGGAATTGGAGAAAAGGCGCGCGTCGGTGAATTTGACGTTATTCGACTAGACCACGGAGCCGTGAATGCAAAAACACCCCCGTTGCCGGGGGTGTTTTTGTGTATGTTCGGCGGTGTCCTACTTTTCCACCCTAACGGGGCAGTATCATCGGCGCTGACAGGCTTAGCTTCCGGGTTCGGGATGGGACCGGGCGTTTCCCTGTCGCTGTGGCCGCCGTAACTCTATTACGGTAACACTATTTTGTTGGTTGTTCTGGTGGGGGGTGTGGTGCCACGGCAATTGCCGTAGGCATGGAATGTGGTTGCGATTTGTGTTGGTAAGTTTTCGGCCGGTTAGTGCCAGTTCCCTGCACCCATTGCTGGGCTTCCAGGTCTGGCCTATCGATCCCGTGTTCTGCGGGGGGCCTTATCCCTCTAAAAGGGTGAGAAACCTGATCTTGGAGAAGGTTTCCCGCTTAGATGCTTTCAGCGGTTATCCTTTCCGAACGTGGCTATCCAGCGGTGCCCCTGGTGGGACAACTGGTGTACCAGAGGTTCGTCCGTCCCGGTCCTCTCGTACTAGGGACAGGTTTCCTCAGGTTTCTGACGCGCGCGGCGGATAGAGACCGAACTGTCTCACGACGTTCTAAACCCAGCTCGCGTGCCGCTTTAATGGGCGAACAGCCCAACCCTTGGGACCTGCTCCAGCCCCAGGATGCGACGAGCCGACATCGAGGTGCCAAACCATCCCGTCGATATGGACTCTTGGGGAAGATCAGCCTGTTATCCCCGGGGTACCTTTTATCCGTTGAGCGACACCCCTTCCACTCGGGGGTGCCGGATCACTAATCCCGACTTTCGTCCCTGCTTGACTTGTAGGTCTCGCAGTCAAGCTCCCTTGTGCATTTACACTCAACACCTGATTGCCGTCCAGGTTGAGGGAACCTTTGGGCGCCTCCGTTACATTTTAGGAGGCAACCGCCCCAGTTAAACTACCCGCCAGGCACTGTCCGTGAACCGGATATACGGTTCGACGTTAGGTGTCCAATACGATCAGAGTGGTATTTCAACAACGACTCCACAATTACTGGCGTAACTGCTTCAAAGTCTCCCACCTATCCTACACAAACCGTACCGAACACCAATACCAAGTTGTAGTGAAGGTCCCGGGGTCTTTTCGTCCTGCCGCGCGTAACGAGCATCTTTACTCGTAGTGCAATTTCGCCGAGTCTATGGTTGAGACAGTTGAGAAGTCGTTACGCCATTCGTGCAGGTCGGAACTTACCCGACAAGGAATTTCGCTACCTTAGGATGGTTATAGTTACCACCGCCGTTTACTGGGGCTTAAATTCTCCGCTTCACCCTTGCGGGTTAACGGGTCCTCTTAACCTTCCAGCACCGGGCAGGCGTCAGTCCGTATACATCGTCTTGCGACTTCGCACGGACCTGTGTTTTTAGTAAACAGTCGCTTCTCACTGGTTTCTGCGACCGGTTCCCGCTCCCAGCGAAAAGCTGTTCACGGTGTGCCGGTCCCCCTTCTCCCGAAGTTACGGGGGCATTTTGCCGAGTTCCTTAACCATAGTTATCTCGTACGCCTCGGTATGCTCTACCTGACCACCTGTGTTGGTTTGGGGTACGGGCCGTGTGTGTGCTCGCTAGAGGCTTTTCTTGGCAGCAGAGGATCACCGAATTCACCTCAACCGGCTATGCATCACCTCTCAGGATTAGTGAGCGACGGATTTGCCTATCGCTCTCCCTACAGGCTTGCCCCAGTATTACCACTGACTGGTACGGCTACCTTCCTGCGTCACCCCATTGCTTGACTACTACCAGCGAAGGTCCCACGCAGCCCCGAAACTCCATGCCCCCGAAGGGGAATGGTCGATCCGGATTTGGGTGGTTAGTACCGCTGATTCGTCAGGGACGCTCACACACGGGTACGGGAATATCAACCCGTTGTCCATCGACTACGCCTGTCGGCCTCGCCTTAGGTCCCGACTCACCCTGGGCGGACTGGCCTGGCCCAGGAACCCTTGGTCTTACGGCGGGCAAGGTTCTCACTTGCCTTATCGCTACTCATGCCTGCATTCTCACTCCCCCACCCTCCACCACCGGTCACCCGGTGGCTTCGCGGAATGGGGGACGCTCCCCTACCCAACCTTGCGGTTGCCGCGGCTTCGGCGGTGTGCTTGAGCCCCGCTACATTGTCGGCGCACAATCACTTGACCAGTGAGCTATTACGCACTCTTTCAAGGGTGGCTGCTTCTAAGCCAACCTCCTGGTTGTCTTTGCGACTGCACATCCTTTTCCACTTAGCACACGCTTAGGGGCCTTAGCCGGCGATCTGGGCTGTTTCCCTTTCGACGCACGGAGCTTATCCCCCGCCGTCTCACTGCCACGCTATACACCACGGCATTCGGAGTTTGGCTGACGTCAGTAACCTAGTAGGGCCCATCGGCCATCCAGTAGCTCTACCTCCGTGGTGAAACACGTAACGCTGCACCTAAATGCATTTCGGGGAGAACCAGCTATCACGGAGTTTGATTGGCCTTTCACCCCTACCCACAACTCATCCCCTCAGTCTTCAACCTAAGTGGGTTCGGGCCTCCACGCGGTCTTACCCGCGCTTCACCCTGGCCATGGGTAGATCACTCCGCTTCGGGTCCAGAACACGCCACTACACCCCTTACGGGGATACGCCCTATTCAGACTCGCTTTCGCTGCGGCTACCCCACACGGGTTAACCTCGCGACATGTCCCTGACTCGCAGGCTCATTCTTCAAAAGGCACGCCATCACCCCACAAGGAGGCTCTGACGGATTGTAGGCACACGGTTTCAGGTACTCTTTCACTCCCCTCCCGGGGTACTTTTCACCATTCCCTCACGGTACTAATCCGCTATCGGTCATCGAGAAGTATTTAGGCTTACCGGGTGGTCCCGGCAGATTCACAGCGGATTCCACGGGCCCGCTGCTACTCGGGAGTTGATACAAGGCAGGTGCCGGGTTTTCGCGTACCGGGCTCTCACCGTCTATGGCGGACCATCCCAGGCCACTTCCGCTAACTACGACACTTTCTGACTGCCCCTCAGCCAGGTAGAGCTGAGATGTATCGATCCCACAACCCCGCACACACAACCCCTACCCGGTATCGCATGCGTGCGGTTTAGCCATGTTCCACGTTCGCTCGCCACTACTAGCGGAATCACAATTGTTTTCTCTTCCTACGGGTACTGAGATGTTTCACTTCCCCGCGTTCCCTCCCGCACCCTATATATTCAGATGCGGGTAACACGACATAACTCGTGCTGGGTTTCCCCATTCGGAAATCCTCGGATCAACGCTCGGTTGACAGCTCCCCGAGGCATATCGCAGCCTCCCACGTCCTTCATCGGCTCTCGATGCCAAGGCATTCACCATGCGCCCTTAGACACTTACTAACACAAAAACCAAAGATAAAAATTACACATTTATGGACACGCCACCACGAGGGCAGCGCATCCTTAGATGCTCGCAACCACTATCCAATACTCAAACACCACACCCCACCACCAAGATGGGGGGACACCACTCGAATAAACCGGAGTGTTGCCTCAGGGCCCAATAGTGTGTCTGGCAATTAGTCTGCTGTTGCGCACCCGGCTCTCGTCCACTACAGACGAAAACCCCTCACGGCTTGCACCCCACCAATTGGAGTGCTTTTCGTGGTGCTCCTTAGAAAGGAGGTGATCCAGCCGCACCTTCCGGTACGGCTACCTTGTTACGACTTCGTCCCAATCGCCGATCCCACCTTCGACAGCTCCCTCCCAAGGGTTAGGCCACTGGCTTCGGGTGTTACCGACTTTCATGACGTGACGGGCGGTGTGTACAAGGCCCGGGAACGTATTCACCGCAGCGTTGCTGATCTGCGATTACTAGCGACTCCGACTTCACGGGGTCGAGTTGCAGACCCCGATCCGAACTGAGACCGGCTTTAAAAGGATTCGCTTAACCTTACGGCATCGCAGCCCTTTGTACCGGCCATTGTAGCATGTGTGAAGCCCTGGACATAAGGGGCATGATGACTTGACGTCATCCCCACCTTCCTCCGAGTTGACCCCGGCAGTCTCTCACGAGTCCCCGGCATTACCCGCTGGCAACATGAGACAAGGGTTGCGCTCGTTGCGGGACTTAACCCAACATCTCACGACACGAGCTGACGACAGCCATGCACCACCTGCACACAGGCCACAAGGGAACGCCTATCTCTAGACGCGTCCTGTGCATGTCAAACCCAGGTAAGGTTCTTCGCGTTGCATCGAATTAATCCACATGCTCCGCCGCTTGTGCGGGCCCCCGTCAATTCCTTTGAGTTTTAGCCTTGCGGCCGTACTCCCCAGGCGGGGTACTTAATGCGTTAGCTACGGCACGGATCCCAAGGAAGGAAACCCACACCTAGTACCCACCGTTTACGGCGTGGACTACCAGGGTATCTAATCCTGTTCGCTCCCCACGCTTTCGCTCCTCAGCGTCAGTTACTGCCCAGAGACCCGCCTTCGCCACCGGTGTTCCTCCTGATATCTGCGCATTCCACCGCTACACCAGGAATTCCAGTCTCCCCTGCAGTACTCCAGTCTGCCCGTATCGCCCGCACGCTCACAGTTAAGCCGTGAGATTTCACGAACAACGCGACAAACCACCTACGAGCTCTTTACGCCCAGTAATTCCGGACAACGCTCGCACCCTACGTATTACCGCGGCTGCTGGCACGTAGTTGGCCGGTGCTTCTTCTCCACCTACCGTCAATCCGAGAAAACCCGGACCTTCGTCGATGGTGAAAGAGGTTTACAACCCGAAGGCCGTCATCCCCCACGCGGCGTCGCTGCATCAGGCTTGCGCCCATTGTGCAATATTCCCCACTGCTGCCTCCCGTAGGAGTCTGGGCCGTATCTCAGTCCCAGTGTGGCCGGACACCCTCTCAGGCCGGCTACCCGTCGTCGCCTTGGTAGGCCGTCACCCCACCAACAAGCTGATAGGCCGCGGGCCCATCCCACACCGCAAAAGCTTTCCACCATAAAGCATGCGCTAAATGGTCCTATCCGGTATTAGACCCAGTTTCCCAGGCTTATCCCGAAGTGCAGGGCAGATTACCCACGTGTTACTCACCCGTTCGCCACTCGAGTACCCCCGAAGGGGCCTTTCCGTTCGACTTGCATGTGTTAAGCACGCCGCCAGCGTTCGTCCTGAGCCAGGATCAAACTCTCCAAACAAAAACCCCTCGATAACGAGGTGAATTTACAATCAGAGATACCTGACAAGACGCCAATATCTGGCATCAAAAAACGACCATACCCACACACGGGGGGTGCAAAGTATGGTCAAAAAACAACAACAAAAATAAAAACCACCAAACACACTATTGAGTTCTCAAACAACACTCACGCTTGTTTTCGCCCGCTTCGGGGCAACCCTGCCAGCTTAATATAAGTCCGGCAGAGGAGTCAAGCCCCGGTTTCGGTCGGCTCCAAGTGGCGACCGCGCCTGTTGGGCAACAACTTCCGACTACTCTACCCGTTCGATCTCGGCTCCCAAAATGGCCAGGTTCTCCACGAACAGCGGGTAGCCGCGGTCGATGTGGAAGACGTCGTGCACCTCGGTGTCGCCGTCCGCGACCAGCCCCGCGAGCACCAGGCCGGCGCCGGCGCGGATGTCCGAGCACCACACCGGGGCGCTGGAAAGTTGTGGCAGGCCGCGCACCACGGCGTGGTGGCCGTCGGTGCGAGCGTCCGCGCCGAGCCGGATCATCTCTTCGACGAACCGGAAGCGCGCTTCGAAAACGTTCTCCGTGATCATCGAGGTGCCGTCGGCGATCGACGCCAGGGCGATCGCCATCGGCTGCAGGTCCGTCGGGAAACCTGGGAACGGCAACGTCGCGACGTTGACCGCCTTCGGACGCTCGTACTGGGTCACGCGGAAGCTGCTGTCCGTCTGGGTGACGGTGGCTCCCGCGTCGTGCAATTTGTGCAGCACCACCTGAAGATGCGCCGGGTCAACGCCCGTCACCGATATGTCCCCGCGAGTCATAGCGGCGGCGATGCCCCACGTGGCCGCGACGATGCGGTCCCCGATCACCCGGTGCTCGGTGGGATGAAGCCGCGGAACGCCGGTGATGGTCATCGTCGGGGATCCCGCCCCCTCGACCTGCGCGCCCATCTGGTTCAACATCGTGCACAGATCGACCACGTCGGGTTCCCGCGCGGCATTGTGAATCGTGGTGACACCCTCGGCGACGACCGCGGCCATCAGGATGTTCTCGGTAGCCCCCACCGAGGGAAACTCCAACTGAATCTCCGCGCCACGCAGCGTGTCCGCCTGCGCCACCACGCATCCGTGCTCGATGTTGCAGTGCGCACCCAGCTGCCGCAGCCCCGCCTGATGCATGTCCAGCGGACGCGATCCGATCGCGTCACCGCCGGGCAGCGCGACCCTGGCCCGCTTGCACCGCCCGACCAGCGGCCCCAGCACGCAGACCGAGGCCCGGAACTGACGCACCGCCGCGAAGTCGGCGTCGTACTTCGGTTCGTCGGGTGAGGTGATTCGCGCGGTATCGCCGTCGAGTTCGACGGTCGCGCCCAGACCGCGCAAGACCTCCGCCATCAGCGGCACGTCGAGGATGTCGGGGCAATTGGTGATGGTGCTGGTGCCTTCGGCCAGCAGCGTCGCAGCCATGAGCTTGAGCACGCTGTTCTTGGCGCCTCCGACAGCGACTTCGCCTGACAACCGGTTGCCGCCGGTCACCACGAATCGCTCGGACACGGGCGTCAGTGTAGTGAAGCGGGTGGCGCCTTGTCAGTCAGCCGAGACGGTCAGCCGAGTACCGTTTTGCTCATGGCGATACATCTGACCCGCATCTATACGCGAACCGGCGACGACGGGACCACCGGGTTGAGCGACTTCTCGCGGGTGTCGAAAAACGATCCGCGGCTGGTGGCCTACGCCGACTGCGACGAGGCCAACTCGGCGATCGGCGTGGCGATCGCCCTGGGGCAGCCGGAGAAGGAAATCGCGGACGTCTTGCGGCAGATTCAGAATGACCTGTTCGACGCCGGCGCCGATCTGTCTACCCCCATCGTGGAGAACCCCGAATACCCACCGCTGCGAGTTACCCAGGCCTACGTCGATCGGCTCGAACGGTGGTGCGACTCATACAACGAGCCACTGCCAGCGTTGAATTCCTTTGTGCTACCGGGCGGTTCGCCGTTGTCGGCGCTGCTGCACGTCGCTCGCACGGTGGTACGGCGGGCCGAGCGATCGGCGTGGGCCGCGGTCGATTCCCACCCCGACGGCGTCAGCGTGCTGCCGGCGAAATACCTCAACCGGCTCTCGGATCTGCTTTTCATCCTGTCGCGGGTGGCCAACCCCGACGGCGATGTGCTCTGGAAACCCGGCGGCGGCGCACCCGGAAGCTGACGCGGGCGGCCAAATCGGCTCGGCCGCTTAGGTTTCAGACGCTGCGGCGACGCGCACGCGGCGACGGTCGAGACTCCAGCCACGACAAGAACGCGGTCAGCGCGCCCCGGTCCAACGCGAGCTCATAACCGGACCTACGGTCTTGCGTCGTGTCACGCAGTTCCAGCACCACGATCTCGTCGGTCATGATGTCGAACTCGTCGCCGCGCGGTGCCCGCCGGGCCACGATCTCCACGCCGCGCCTGCTGAGCCGGCGATCGGGCCACAAGCGCAGGCTGGACAGCCGGTAGAACGCGGCCTCGCCGCCGCGGTAGCGGATCACGCCGTGCCGCCAGCCGTGACCACCCACCGCGGGGATGTCCCGCATGATTCCCGCCGTTCCGCCCTGGCGCAGCTTCAGTAGCCGATAACTCAGGGCGAGTACCGCCGCCCCCAACACGACGACGAGCACGACCATGCCGACCATGGGCGCGCTCATCGGCGGTCAGTCGATCGCGCCGACGGCGCGCAGTCTGGCGCGGCCCCTCGCGGCGATGCGGGGATCGTCGGACTCCGAATCTTCCTTCGCGGCGGCCTCGTCGATCTCCGACTCGAACTCCGCCGATTCGGCAAGAACGGTGACGGTCTCCTCGGTTACCGACAGGAACCCGCCGTCCACCGCGATCCGCAGATCGTCTTCGCCTTCCCGTTCGACGCGCACCATGGCGTCGTCGACCAGTTGCGCCACCAGCGGGATGTGGCGGGGCAGGATGCCGATTTCGCCGACGGTGGTGCGGGTGAACAGGAACGTCGCCTCGCCCGACCAGATCTTCCGGTCGACGGCGACGATCTCAACATTCAATTCCGCCATGCCACAATACCTTTCAGCGCCTTGTGACTCAGTCCTCAGGAATCCAGCTTGGCGCCGAAGCTTTCGGCTTTCTTGGCCAGGTCGTCGAGCCCACCGATCAGGAAGAAGGCCTGCTCGGGTATGTGGTCGAAGTCGCCCTTGGACAGCTTGTCGAACGCCTCGATGGTCTCCTTCAGCGGCACCGTCGAACCCGGCTGACCGGTGAACTGTTCGGCCGCCATCATGTTCTGCGAGAGGAACCGCTCAATGCGCCGGGCGCGCTGCACCAGCTGCTTGTCCTCCTCGGACAACTCGTCGATACCGAGAATGGCGATGATGTCCTGAAGGTCCTTGTAGCGCTGCAGGATTCGAATGACCTCCTGCGCCACGCGGTAGTGCTCGTCACCGACGACACCCGGGTCGAGGATCGTCGAGCTCGACGCCAGCGGGTCGACGGCGGGGAAGATGCCCTTGGAGAACACCGCACGCGACAGCTCCGTGGTGGCGTCCAGGTGTGCGAACGTCGTCGCCGGCGCCGGGTCGGTGTAGTCGTCGGCGGGCACATACACCGCCTGCATCGACGTAATCGAGCGGCCCCGCGTCGAGGTGATCCGCTCCTGCAGCTCGCCCATCTCGTCAGCCAGGGTGGGCTGGTATCCCACCGCCGACGGCATACGACCGAGCAGGGTCGAAACCTCGGATCCCGCCTGGGTGAACCGGAAGATGTTGTCGATGAACAACAGAACGTCCTGGCCCGCCTCGTCGCGGAACCATTCGGCCATTGTCAACGCCGACAGCGCCACCCGCATACGGGTGCCGGGCGGCTCGTCCATCTGGCCGAATACCAGCGCGGTGTCCTTGAGCACGTCGGCTTCCTTGAGCTCGACCCACAGGTCGTTGCCCTCGCGGGTGCGCTCCCCGACACCGGCGAAAACCGAAGTCCCACCGAAGTTTCGGGCAATACGGTTGATCATCTCCTGGATGAGCACCGTCTTGCCGACGCCGGCACCGCCGAACAGTGCGATCTTGCCGCCACGCACATAGGGGGTGAGCAGGTCGACGACCTTCAGGCCGGTCTCGAGCATCTCGGTGCGGGGCTCGAGCTCTTCGAACGCGGGGGGTTTGCGGTGAATCGACCAGTGGTCGAACTCTTCTCCGTATCCCGGCTTGTCGAGGCAGTACCCGAGGGCGTTGAAGACATGGCCCTTGACGCCCTCGCCCACCGGCACCGAGATCGAGTTGCCGCTGTCGGTTACCTCGACGCCGCGCACCAGACCGTCGGTGGGCTGCAGCGAAATGGTGCGCACCAGGTTGTCGCCCAGGTGCTGCGCAACCTCGAGCGTGAGGGTCTTCTTGAGCTCCTCGAAGGTGATGTCGGCGTTCAGCGCGTTGAACAGGTCCGGGACGGAGCCGCGCGGGAACTCGACGTCGACGACGGGCCCGGTGACCCGTACCACGCGGCCGTTGGTGTCGGAGTCCCCGGACTTCCCGGTGTCTTTGGTCTTCTCGTCAGTGGCAGTCATGTTTCTTCTTCCTCGTGGTGCTACTTAGCGTCGGCGAGTGCGTTTGCGCCGCCGACGATTTCGCTGATCTCCTGGGTGATCTGGGCCTGCCGCTCGCGGTTCGCCATCAGCGTCAGTTCCTTGATCAGGTCGTCTGCATTGTCGGTGGCCGACTTCATCGCGCGTTGGCGTGAAGCCAGCTCCGATGCCGCGGCTTCCAATAGCGCCGCGTACACACGGGTGGTCAGGTACCGCGGCAGCAATGCTTCGAACAGCGTCGTCGCATCCGGCTCAAACGAATACAGGGTGTGCAGTTCGGGTTCTTCCTCGACGTACTCCACCACCAGCGGAGCGATGCGGTGGGCCACCGCCGTCTGCGACATCATCGACTTGAACTCCGAGTAGACGATGTGCAGTTCATCAACACCCTGGCCGCCCTGGTCGTCTGCCGACTCGTCGTCGCCCGCACCCTTCATGAAGGTATCGACCAGGGTGGACCCGATCTCCGCGGCGTTTTCGTACTTGGGTTGCTCGGAGAATCCCGTCCACGATTCGGTGATGTCCCAGTTGCGGAATTTGAAGTAGTTCAGCGCTTTACGGCCCACGGTGTACAGAACCGGCGTCTTTCCTTCCTCCCGTAGCAGGGAGAACAGCTCCTCGGAGCGACGAAAGACGCTGGAGTTGTACGCGCCACACAAACCGCGGTCGGAGGACACCACCAGGACGCCGGCCCGCTTCGGTTCTGCGCGCTCGACCAGCAAGGGGTGATCCAGGGCGGCTTCGGCGGACAGGGTGGTGAGCATCGAGGTGATCTGAAATGCGTACGGCCGTGCGGCATCCAGCCGGGTCTGCGCCTTACCGATGCGCGACGTCGCGATCATCTCCTGAGCCTTGGTGATCTTTTTGATCGACCCCGCCGACCGGATGCGGCCGCGTAATTCACGAAGTGTGGCAGCCATCGTTAGCTACTTCTTGTCCTTACCGGAGTCCTTCTTGGAGTCCTTGGATTCCTTCTGGTCCTTCGGCTTCTCCTTTTTGACTTGCACCGACTCCTTTTCCAGCTCCTCCTCTTCCATCGGCTCGACGTGCTCGTCGGGCACCACCGACCCGCCGTCGCTGGCCGCGAAGCCCTTCTTGAAATGCTTGATGATCTCGGTGAGTTGGTTCTCGCCCTCTTCGGAGAGCTTCTGGCTGTCGCGGATCCCGGCCAGGAATTTCTCCTCGGATGCCCGCATGTGGTCCAGCAGTTCGGTTTCGAACCGCCTGACGTCCTCGACGGGCACGGAGTCGAGGTGGCCGCCGGTGCCCAAGAAGATCGAGACCACCTGCTCCTCGACCGGCATGGGCTGGTACTGCCGTTGCTTGAGCAGTTCGACCAGTCGTTCACCGCGATCCAGCTGCGCCTTGGACGTGGCGTCCAGGTCGGAGGCGAAGGCCGCGAACGATTCCAGCTCGCGGTACTGCGACAGGTCGAGACGCAACGAGCCCGCGACCTCTTTCATGGCCTTGATCTGTGCCGCGCCGCCGACGCGCGACACCGAGACGCCGACGTTGATGGCCGGGCGGACACCCTGGTTGAACAGGTCGGACTCGAGGAAGCACTGCCCGTCGGTGATGGAGATGACGTTGGTGGGGATGTAGGCCGAGATGTCGTTGGCCTTCGTCTCGATGATCGGCAGCCCCGTCAGCGAGCCGCCGCCCAGGTCATCGGAAAGCTTCGCGCAACGCTCCAGCAGCCGCGAGTGCAGGTAGAACACGTCGCCCGGATAGGCCTCGCGGCCCGGCGGGCGGCGCAGCAGCAAGGAGATCGCGCGGTACGCCTCGGCCTGCTTGCTCAAATCGTCGAAGACGATCAGTACATGCTTGGCGTCATACATCCAGTGCTGGGCGATCGCCGAACCGGTGTAGGGCGCAAGCCATTTGAAGCCGGCGGAGTCCGAGGCGGGCGCCGCGACGATGGTGGTGTAGTCCATCGCGCCGCCCTCTTCCAGAGCACGGCGGACGGCCGCGATGGTGGTGCCCTTCTGCCCGATGGCGACGTAGACGCAACGCACCTGCTTGCGCTCGTCGTCCGACTCCCAGTTCTGCCGCTGGTTGAGGATGGTGTCGATGCAGACCGCGGTCTTGCCGGTCTTGCGGTCGCCGATGATCAGCTGACGCTGGCCGCGGCCGATCGGGGTCATCGCGTCGATGGCCTTGATTCCGGTCTGCAGCGGCTCTTTGACGCCTTGACGCTGCACCACCGACGGCGCCTGGATTTCCAGCGCGCGCCGCACGTCGGTGTCGATGTCGCCGCGCCCGTCGATCGGCTGGCCCAGCGGGTTGACGACTCGGCCCAGGAACGCGTCGCCGACGGGGACCGACAACACCTCGCCGGTGCGCTTGACCTGTTGGCCTTCTTCGATTTTCTCGAACTCACCCAGGATCACCGCGCCGACGCTGTGCTCGTCGAGGTTCAGCGCGACCCCGAGCACCCCGCCCGGGAACTCGAGCAGCTCCTGAGTCATGACGGAGGGCAAGCCTTCGACGTGCGCGATGCCGTCTCCGGCGTCGACGACGGTACCGACTTCCTCGCGGGAGGTGTCGGAGGTGAAGGAGCCTACGTACTCCTCGACAGCGCTCTGGATGTCGTCAGCCGAGATTGTCAACTCTGCCATGGCTTTTCGTTCTTCCTACTTGATCTTCGTTCGCGTGGGGTTGTGGTTCGGGTGTTCAGTCGGGTAACTGAGCTTTGGCCGCGGCGAGACGGGACGCGAGCGTACCGTCGATCACCTCGTCGGCCACCGCGATGAGCAGTCCACCCAGCAGTTCGGCGTCGATCTGGAGATGAACCGTGACCGGATGACTGTAGATGCGGCTGAGTACTTCGGTGAGGCGAGTGCGCTGGGCATCGCTGAGTTCGGCCGCGGCACTGACTTGTGCGACGATTTCCCCGCGCCGCGCCACCGCCACTTCCGCCAGGAGTTTCATGGCTTCCTCGGCCGGTTCGCCCCTCAGCAGTTCGACGGTCTGGGTCAGCAACGCCCTCGCGATCGGGGTGACGCTGCCGCTGGCGTTGTCAAGCACCTTGCGCAGCAACCCAACCCGTCCCTCGGCGGGGGCGGCGAAGTCGCCCAACAGGATGCCGAGCCGGGGCTGTGCCTCGAGGATGCGGGAAAACCGGAACAGTTGGTCTTCGACGTCATCGACCCGGTCTTCACGCTCGGCGACTTCCAGCAGCGCTTGCCGCGACACGTGCTCGATGGCGTCGACCAGATCGGAATTGGCCGACCAACGCTCCGAGACGGCCAACCGCAGCACCTCGAGCGTGGCATCACCGACCTTGCCGGATACCAGCCGCTCGATCAGCCGGACGCGGGGGGCCGCGTCCTCGGCAGGCACGGTGAGATAACGGGTGACAACGATTTCGCGGTCCAGCATTTGGGCCACCGACACCAGCTCAGCGGAGAGCGTGGTAAGCCCCTTGTTGTCCAGGTCCTTGGCCAGGTCGTTGAACCGATCCGACAGGTCGCCCAGCGCCAGCCGACTGGCCGAGCGCATCTTCTTCAGCAGCGGGTACTCGACCTCGGCCGCCGCGGGCGCCATCTCGTCGAGCTCGTCAAGGAATCGGTCCACCGTAGCCGCTTGCTGGTCCGCATCGGCAACATAGCTGCGCACCAATTCGCCTGCCTGGCGCACCGATTCGTGGCCCAGCTCCAGGCGAAGCTGACGGGTGAGCTGAGTCCGCATGAGCTCGATCTGGCTGGCGCCCTGCGCCTTGATGCGTTCGGCCTCGACATCGGCCTGCGCCTGCAATTGCTCGGCTATGCGTACCGCGTCCGTCTTGGCCTCTTCGACGACCCGCTTCGCCTCTTCCTTGGCAGCTTCCACGGCCTTGCTGTGTGCCTCGGTCGACTCGGTCAACCGGGTGGCGGCCGCGGCCGATTCCTCCAGCTGTTGGCGCACCGCGCTCTGCCGGGCGGTCATCAGGTTGCGCACCGGCGGCACGACGTACCGCACCACCAGGAACACGATGACCGCGAACCCGATTAATTGTCCGATGAACGTCGACATTGATGATTACCTTGTCGCGGCCGAGGTGGTTACGTCGACGCCGAGGATCCGGCTGGCCAGTGTCGCCGACATCGTTCCGACGTTGGCGCGCAGATCCAGTTCCACTGCGTCCCTTTCCCGTTTCAGTTGCTCGGAGGCCACCTGCACCGTCGACATCACCTCTTGCTCGGCACGGGCCCGCGCGTCTTCGACGACCTTGCGGCCGTCCGCGCGCGCGTCGTCGCGGAACGACGATGCCTGCACGCGGGCTTCCTTCATGGCCGCCTCGTAATCGGCCTGCGCCGCTTCGAACTGCTCGGCCGATTTCTTGTTGTCGGCAGTGGTTTTGGCGACCATGGCGTCGCGTTCGCGCAGCACCTTCAGGATCGGCGGCACCACGAAGGTGCCGATGACGGCGAGCACGATCAGGAAGATGGCCAGCACAAAGAAGAAGGTGCCGTTGGGGACGAGGAAGTTACTGCCGCCCTTGCCGCCCTCTGCTACCGCCTGGCTGGCCGCCAAAACCATAGGGTTCACTTCACCCATTGCAACCCATCACAGCCGAACTACGTGACGGGGGTGGCGAAGACGAACAACGCCATGAACGCCAGGTTGATGAAGTAGGCCGCCTCAACCAGACCGACGGTGATGAAGAAGGGCGTGAACAACCGGCCCTGCGCCTCGGGTTGCCGGGCGATACCCGATACCAGCGCGTTACCGGCGATACCGTCACCGATACCGGCTCCGATTGCGCCGCCACCCATGATGATTCCACCGCCGATGAGAGCACCGGCAGCGATAGTGGGGTCCATTCTTTCCTCCTTTATGTGGTGGCTATCTGGTAGCGGTCTACCAGGTTTCAGTCATGGTGCTCCTCGAGCTCCATGGCTTGGCTGAAGTACAAGATCGTCAGAATCGAGAAGATGAAGGCCTGGATTGCCCCGACGAACAAGTCGAACGACTTCCAGATCGCGTTGGGCGCCCACATGATGTACGGCGGGAACATCGCGATCAGGGCGACCAGGATGCCGCCGGCGAAGATGTTGCCAAAGAGTCGGAGCGACAACGAGATCGGCTTCGCCAATTCTTCGACGACGTTGATCGGCGCCAAAAATGCCACGTGCCCCTTGAGCACCTTGATCGGGTGCCCGACGATGCCGCGGCGCCAAATCCCGGCCACGTGATAGCAAACGAACACGAAAAGGGCCAGCGCCAGAACGTAATTGATGTCCGCCGCGGCCGACTTGAGCAACTCGGTGGTGTGCCCGGATTTGTCGGTGTACTGCAACGGCAGCACCGACAGCCAGTTGGAGATCAGGATGAACACGAAGATCGTGACCGCCAGCGGCAGCACGAACGGCGCTATGCGCATCCCGACGGCGGCCTCGATCTGGTTGCGCATCTGGATGGTGAGCGCCTCCCAGAACAACTGGACTCCGCTGGGAACGCCGCTCGACGTGATCTTGGCGCGCAGGAAGAAGGCCAGCGCGATCACGATCACCGCCGCGATCGCGGTCGACAGGACGGTGTCGGTGTTGACGGTCATCCCGAGCCACGTCGCGGTGGTGTGCTCGCCGACCTCGATTTGGGACCCGGCCAGGATCGTCTCAGTCATCGCTGGTGGTCCCTCCGTCCGCGTCCGAGCCAGCCGCCGCCGGCTCGCCGGTGCGCAACTTCTTCCAGACCGGCAGCGCGGTCGACGCGACCAGCAGCACCTGGAAGAGCGCCAGCCCGAACATCGCACCCAAGCCGTTCGGCCGGAAGACGTAGGCAATGATCAGCGCGACCACGGTGATAATCGCCAACCGTGTCGCAGAGTTGAGCGCCATCGAGCTCTTCAGTGGATGCTCTTTCGCGGTGATCGACGCGACCGACCGCCGCACCAGGAGCGCGTTGAGCAAACCCAACAGCAAACCGATGCCGAAGAACACACCGAGCATGAGGTGACCGGACAATCCGGCGGCCAGGATCGCCAGCGCGGTGATTCCGACGCTGATAACGAACAGCCGAACCGGACGGAAAGCAACAGAGGGGAACACCAACGGCGCGTCCTGCGCTGGTGTCGTCACTGCAGCACCTCAATCCCAGGTAGTGGAGCGGAAGTCCCCCGACCGACCGATCGGTGGCCCGCCGAGCGTATCGCACGTCACACTGGAATCACCCAAGGGGTAGCTCCCTTTGTCGGTCGTGAATCGGCGCGACCGGATAAGCGTCCGGCGGGCCGGCTGGCCGGCAACCCTCGAGGCTTCATTTCGGGGTTCTACCTGCACCGTATCATATGGTGGCCGAAACTACTACTCCTCGTCGTAGTAGTCGTCACGGCGGCGCAGGAGCGGGATCGCGGTCGCCACCCCGGCGACCACGATGGCCCCCAGCATCACCGCGCCGGTGTCGCGCGGGTTGAAAAATATCGTGCTCGCGGCGCCGAACGCGACGATGCCGACCCATAGATAGATGAGCAGGACCACCCGGCGATGCGAATGACCGATCTGCAGCAACCGATGGTGCAGGTGCATCTTGTCGGGGCTGAACGCGCTGCGCCCGGCGCGTGTGCGGCGCACGATCGCCAATAAGAGGTCGAGCATCGGCACGAACATGACCGCCACCACCAGCAGGAACGGCGACAGCAGAGCAAACACATCGCGAGCGCCGTAGGCGTTCTGGGAGATGGGTCCGGCGGCCGTCGTGGACGCCGCGGCGAGCATCAAGCCGATCAGCATCGAGCCGGAATCGCCCATGAAGATCTTGGCGCGGTGGAAGTTGTGCGGCAGGAAGCCCAGACAGGCTCCGGCGAGCACCACCGAAATCACCGCCGGCGGGTAGAACAGCACGTCCCCGCCGTGGTCGCGGAGCAGGCCGACCGAGAACATGCAGATCGCCATCGCGGTGATGAGTCCCAGCCCGGCGGCCAGTCCGTCGAGCCCGTCGACGAAGTTCATCGCGTTGACGATCGACACCGTCAGCGCAAGCGTGAGCAGGATCGACGAGGCCTGGTCCAGCACGATCGTGCCGACACCGCCCAACGGGATATAGATGACGCTCCATGCGACGCCCATGGTGACCAGCACGCTGGCCGCGGTGATCTGGCCGGCGAACTTGGTCAGCGCATCCAGCCCCCAGCGGTCGTCGATAAGCCCGATGCCCATGATCACCGCGCCGGCCACCAGCACCGCGGGCATTCCCGTCGAATAGACGAACCCGCGGGTGAGTGCGGGAAGCTGAGACGCCAGAAAGACGGCGCAGACGACGCCGACAAACATCGCCAGTCCGCCCATCCGCGGGGTCGGGGTCACGTGCACATCGCGTTCGCGCGGATAGGCGACCGCTCCCAATCGGGTGGCCAGTACCCGCACCGGTCCGGTGGCGAAGTAGGTGATGATGGCCGCGGTCAGCCCGACGAGGGCGAGCTCGCGCAGCGGAACACCGGCGCCGCGATCGGACAGGGCGAAGAAGCCGCCGGCAAGGCTGGCTAGATCGCTAACCGGGCCGCTGGACACGTCGAGACCGTACTGCACCAACCTGAGATCCGCCGCGCCGCGCTAGGCGATCAGGCTTCCCGGGTCCGTCCCGAGCACCTCGGCGATCCGTTCGGCGCTGACCGGACCCGCCCGCAGGATTCGCGGGGCGATTCCGGTCAGGTCGACAATTGTGGACGCGGCCTGTTGCTCGGACGGGCCGGCGTCGAGATAGACGTCGACGAGATCGCCCAGTTGGTTGCGCGCTTCGTCGGCGTTCACCGCCGGCGAGCGGCCGGAGACGTTGGCGCTGGAAACCGCCATGGGTCCGACCTCGCGCAACAGCTCGATGGCGACGGGGTGCAGCGGCATTCGCAGCATCACGGTGCCGCGCGCATCGCCGAGATCCCACTGCAGCGACGGCGCTTGCGTCACCACCAGACTCAGAGCGCCCGGCCAGAATGCGCGGATCAGTTCGCGGGCTCCGTCGGGCATCGTGTAGACCAGGCCCTCGATGGTGTGCCAGGACCCGACTAGCACACCCACCGGCATGTCGCGGCCGCGGCCCTTCGCCGAGAGCAGCGCTGCCACGGCGGTGCCGTCGAACGCGTCGGCGCCGATGCCGTACACGGTGTCCGTCGGCATGACGACCAGTCGGCCGCCCTTCAGCGCCCCCACCGCCGAGGAGATTCCCAACGCACGCTGGTCGGGGTCGGCACAATCGAATACCTCAGCCACCGCTCCCCCTTCTGCGAGCCGTCACAAACCTTGGCCTGCCAGTCAGATCTTGCCGCGCCCGGACGTCGTCGAAAAGTCCTGTGCTTTCGACCAATTCGACGGTCCGTGCCGACGTGGTGTCATCGTGCTCGATGGCGAACAGGCCGCCGCCGCCCAACCAGCGCCCGGCCAGATTCACCACGGCGGTGATCACCGTCATGCCGTCCGGCCCGCCGAACACGGCGTGCGGCGGATCATGTTGGGCTACTTCGGGTTCCAGGACGACGCTGTCGGGAACGTAGGGCGGGTTCGCTACTAGTAGGTCAACCCGCGCGTCCAACTCGGGAAGCAGGTTCGGTGTGGTGACATCGGCACGGACGAGTTCGACTTCGGTGCCCTCGATGTTGCGGCGGGCGTACTCGAGCGCGGCCTCGGAGTCGTCGATCCCGATGACCCGGGCGGAGGGACGGTGCCGGGCCAGCGCCACGGCCAACGCGCCAGATCCGGTGCACACATCGACGATGAGCGGTCTCGTGGCCAGTGGCTGCGCCGAGGCCCACGCGAACAGGGACTCCGTCTCCGGTCGCGGTATGAACACACCGGGGCCGACATGCAGCAGCACCGGGCCGAACGACGCCGTCCCGATCAGATGCTGCAGCGGCACCCGCCGCGAGCGCGCGGCGACGACGTCCCGGTACTGCGGGAGAAACTCGTCGTCGATGGAATCGACCAGACTCAGCCGACCCCGATCGGTACCGGTGAGATGCGCGGCCAATTCCTCCGCGTCGAAACGCGCAGAGTCGATACCCGCTTCGGCCAGTTGCGCCGCAGCAGAATCGATTGCGCGCCGCAGGACTGTCATGCCTGTTGCAACCGCGACTGCTTGTCGGCGGCGCTCAGCGCGTCGAACAACGCGTCCAGGTCGCCGTCCAGAACCTGATCGAGATTGTGTGCCTTGTAACCGATTCGGTGATCTGTGATCCGGTTCTCCGGAAAGTTGTATGTGCGAATTCGCTCGCTGCGGTCCACCGTGCGGATCTGGCTCGCCCGGTCCGCCGACGCGTCGGCCAGCGCCTGTTCCTCGGCGATTGCCTGCAGGCGCGCCGCCAGCACCTGCAACGCGCGGGTCTTGTTCTGCAGCTGGGAGCGTTCGTTTTGACAGGTGACGACGATTCCGGTGGGCAGGTGCGTGATTCGCACCGCGGAGTCGGTGGTGTTGACGCCCTGCCCGCCCTTGCCGGACGAGCGGTACACGTCGATGCGCAGATCCGACTCGTCGATCTGCACCTCGCCGACTTCCTCGGGCTCCGGATAGACCAGCACGCCCGCCGCCGAAGTGTGCACGCGGCCTTGGGATTCCGTCACCGGGACGCGCTGTACCCGGTGCACGCCGCCCTCGAATTTCATTCGCGACCAGACACCGTCGGCCGTGTCGCCCTTACTGGCGATGGTCAGCGTCGCGTCTTTATAGCCGCCGAGGTCCGACGTGGTTTCGTCCAGGACCGTGACATTCCAGCCGTGCCGCTCGGCGTAGCGGATGTACATCCGGGCCAGGTCCGCGGCGAACAGTGCCGATTCTTCGCCGCCCTCACCGGATTTGACTTCCAGCACGATGTCGTCGGCGTCATGCGGGTCGCGAGGCGCCAGCATGTCGGTCAGTTGGGTGTCCAGTTCGGCGACCCGGGCTTCCAGTTCGGTGACCTCGTCGGCGAACGACTCGTCGTCGGCGGCCAGTTCGCGGGCGGTCTCCAGATCGCCGCGGGCCGACACCAGCTTGTGGTAGGTGGCGATGATCGGAGCCAGCCGGGCGAACCGGCGGCCGGCTTTGCGCGCCTCGTCGGGATTGCTGTGCAATTCGGGATCGGCCAGCCGCAGCTCGAGGGCGGTATGTTCGGCGAGCAGCACGTCGATCGTCTGTACCGGCTGCGCCATGTCACCTCCTCCCGCAAACGCAAACCGACGCCCGGCCTGTGCGCCATCAGCACAGTTCGGGCGTCGGTAAACCAGCTATTTGTCGGCCTGCTCCGGCGCGGCCGCCTCCGCGGCGCCGCCCTTGCGCTTGCCGTAGCGCTTTTCGAAACGTGCCACCCGGCCACCGCTGTCGAGGATCTTCTGCTTGCCGGTATAGAACGGGTGGCACTGCGAGCAGACCTCGACGACGATGTGCCCGCCGGGCTTGGTGCTGCGGGTCTGGAAGGTGTTGCCGCACCCGCAATGCACGGTGGTCTCCTCGTACGCGGGGTGAATGTCAGCTTTCATGTGTCCTCTTCGATCATTGGCCGCCGATATGGCGTACCGCGAACCTGATCTGGCTCTGCGTAGTCGACCATCGATTATGCCAGGTCAACCACCATCAGCCCAAACAGCGGGATGCGCCCGCGCATTCCCGGGATTCCGGCGGCGTCAGGCCGGGGTGTAGGCGCGGGTTTTTCCGACGCGCGTCCACAGCACACCGCCGCCGGGTTTGGTGCCGCGGGCGGCCAGCTCCCGCTTGACGATCTTGTTGGTGGCCGTGATCGGCAGTCGGTCGGTGAGCCACACATACCGCGGCCACGCCTTGGGGGATAAATCCGGCTGTTCGTCCAGGAACCGGCCGAACTCCTCGGGTGTCAGGGCGACGCCGTCGCGCAACACGATCGCCGCCATGACCTGGTCGCCGACCTGCTCGTCGGGTACCGCGTAGACGGCCGCGTGGCTGACCGAAGCCAACCTTTGCAGGATCCGCTCGATCGGCGCCGTGGTCATGTTCTCCCCGTCGACGCGCAACCAGTCACCGCTGCGACCGGCGAAGTAGATCCACCCGTCGGCGTCCCGGTAGGCGAGATCGCCCGACCAGAACATGCCGTTTCGAAGGCGGGTGTCGGTGGCCTGCGGGTCGTTGTAGTAGCCGGCGAACAACCCCGCGCCGGTGGTGTTGACCAGCTCCCCTATCGCCTCGTCGGCGTTGGCGAGCGCGCCGTCGTCGCCGAAGGTGGCGACGGGACATTCGGCCAGGGTGTCCGGATCGTAGATGGCAACCCCGGGAAAACCCCGGCCCAACGACCCGGGCGGGCAGCCGTCCTCTCGGGTGATGACGATCGCGGCCTCGGTGGAGCCGAAGCCGTCCCACACCGTGCAGTCGAACCGACGGCTGAACTCCGCGATGTCGCGATCGCTCGCCTCGTTGCCGACCGCGATCCGTAACGGGTTGTCGCGGTCATCGGGCTGCTCCGGCGTGGCGAGTACAAAGGCCAGTGGTTTGCCGACGTAGTTCATGAAGGTGGCCCCGTAGCGGCGCAAGTCGGCCAGCAGCCCGGATGCCGAGAACGTGGCGGGGACCATCGCCGCCCCGGCGCCCACCGCCACGCTCCACCCGGTGAATAGCGCGTTGGCGTGAAACAGCGGCATCGCCATGTAGCAGACATCGGAGGCATCGAGCTCCCACCGCGCGATCAGCGTCGCGCCGGCAAACAGCACGGTGAGATGGGTGACCTGCACCGCCTTCGGGTCGCCGCTGGTCCCGGAGGTGAACATCATCATGAACGTGTCGGTGGGCGCGACCTCGCGATAGGGAGCCAGCGGCCCGGCGTCGTCGAGCAGCGCCCGCCAGGCCTCGCCGGACACGTCCAGCACCCGCACACCGGGCAGGTCGAGACCGTCCAGCAACGCCTTGTGGGCCGGATCGACGAGCAGGATCTGGCAGTCCGCGTGCACGATGTCCCTGGCCAGGGCGGCGCCGCGACGGGTGTCGTTGATCCCGCAGAGCACGTACCCGCCGAGCGCCGCCGCCGCCATGGCGGTGAGCATCTCGGGGGTGTTGCCCAGCAGCGTGCCGACGTGCAGCGGACGGTCTGGATCGGCGACGCGGATCAGCGCCGCGGCGGCGGCGGACGCATCGGCCAGATGCTGACGCCAGCTCCAGACCCGTTCGCCGTACTTCAGCGCAGGGGTGTCCTGGCCCAAACGTTCGCGAAGCAGCTGCTGAAGCGTCTCCGCCACGGCCGGCCTCGCGCGAGCTGCCCGCTAGTCGGAATCCATGGATCCAGGCGTCGTCTTGGACACCTGAACCAGGAACTCGTAGTTGGTCTTCGTCTTGCGCAGCTGCGACATCAGCAAGTCGATGGCCTGGTGGGAATCCAGCCCCGACAGCACGCGGCGGAGCTTGTGCACGATGCCGAACTCGTCGGGTGAGAGCAACAGCTCGTCCTTGCGGGTGCCCGACGGGTTCACGTCGACCGCGGGGAAGACCCGGCGTTCGGAGATCTTGCGGTCCAGCTTGAGCTCGGCGTTACCGGTGCCCTTGAACTCCTCGAAGATGACCGTGTCACCGGTGGACCCCGTCTCGACCATCGCGGTGGCGATGATGGTGAGCGATCCGCCTTCCTCGATGTTGCGCGCGGCGCCCAGGAAGCGCTTGGGCGGATACAACGCGGTGGAGTCGACACCACCGGACAGGATGCGGCCCGACGCGGGCGACGCGTTGTTGTAGGCGCGACCCAGGCGGGTGATCGAGTCCAGCAGCACGACGACGTCCTTGCCCTGCTCGACGAGCCGCTTGGCTCGCTCGATCGCCAGCTCGGCAGCCTGGGTGTGATCCGACGGCGGCCGGTCGAATGTCGAGGAGATGACCTCGCCCTTGACTGAGCGCTGCATGTCGGTGACCTCCTCGGGCCGCTCGTCGACGAGCACGACCATGAGGTGGCATTCCGGGTTGTTCTTGGTGATCGCGTTGGCGATGTCCTGCAGGATCGTCGTTTTACCTGCCTTGGGCGGCGACACGATCAGCGCGCGCTGGCCCTTCCCGATCGGCATGATCAGGTCGATCACGCGCGTGGTGAGCCGGTCCGGGGTGGTTTCCAGACGCAGCCGCTGGTTGGGGTACAACGGCGTCAGCTTGGAAAAATCGGGCCGCTTCTTGGCGTCTTCGACGGATCCGCCGTTGATGGTGTCGAGGCGGACCAGCGGGTTGAACTTCTGCCGCTGGTTGGGCTGCTCGCCTTCGCGGGGCACCCGAACCGCACCGGTCACCGCGTCGCCGCGGCGCAAGCCGTTCTTGCGGACCATATTCATGGAGACGTAGACGTCGTGCGGACCGGCCAGGTAGCCGGAGGTGCGGACGAACGCGTAATTGTCGAGGACGTCAAGGATGCCGGCCACCGGCTGAACGACGTCGTCTTCGCGCAGTTCGGCGTCGGCGCCGTCGCCGCCTCGTTCACCGCGGCGCCGGCGGTCGCGCTCGCGGAACCGGCGTCCCCGCCGTCCCTGACGCCCCTCGCCGTCGTCGTCTTGCTGGTTCGAGCCGCCGCGATTCTGCTGGCCGCCCGAGGCTTGTTGGTCGCCGCCGGCGTCTTGCCCGCGCTCGTCGGTCTTGGTGTCCCGTTGGCCCCCTTGGCGCTTGTCGGCATCGCCAGACTTGTCAGACTTGTCCGTCTCGCCGGAGGTCTTGCTGTCGCGGGCGCCCTCGCGATCCGCCTCGTCGGCGGTGCGGGTGCCCGATCCTGCGTCACGGGTCGCGGCGCGCCGTTCCCGGCGTGCGCCCTCGTTCGCCGAATCGTTCTGTTCCCCTTGGGGTTCGCCTTGGGCGACAGGCGCTTCGGCGGTCGTCGTGTCGGATTTGTCGCCGGCGTCAGAAGAGGCAGTGGGGGCCGACGCACCGTTGGCCTGTCCCCTGATTTCCTGAATCGCTGCGATGAGTTCGTTTTTGCGCATGCCTGACGTCCCCTTGACGCCGGCACGATTAGCCAGCGCGCGCAGCTCGGGCAGCACCATGGTGGACAGGGAGCCAACCGAGACATCGCTTTTGGCGTCTGGCGTGTCTGTGTTCACGGAATTCGACGGCTGACTGCCATCGGTACTTTCGCTCGCCGTGAACAGGTCCGTATCGGTCACGGATTTCCTTTCTTCCCCCGTTGATCACGTGATACGGGGATTCGTTTGCATTCAGCCAAATTGCCGAGTGCGACCAATCATCGACTCTGCAACGGTGATCGCCTTGATCGGCGGAGTAAGCGGCGAACCTCGTTCACGAGAAGAATTGGTGTTGTCCTAGCGGCAAGGCAGTATGTATGCAGATGCAGATCCTGCGATTGCTGGACGGCTCCGAGGATAACCCGCATCCCTGCCGGAAGCAAGCAAACCCTCCGGCCACGCTGTGGATTAACTGGGAACCGTGACTCCCGGACTCCAGCGAACTGCTTCGCCAGCGGTCATCTCGGTGATGGTAAATCCGTTCGCGGCGCCGTACTCCAGCACTTCCGAGGGTAGTTCCGGCTCTGTGGTCAAAGCGATGAGCGACGGGCCAGCCCCCGAAAGTGTCGCTACCACGTTATTACGCCGCAGGAGTCGCAAATATTCCGACGAGGCGGGCATCGCCGGGGCGCGCTGGGGTTGATGGAGCACGTCCTCGGTGGCCGCCATCAACAGATCCGGCCGCTCGGTCAGCGCCACCACCAGCAACGCGGCGCGGCTGACATTGAACGTCGCGTCATCGTGGCTGACCTGGGCGGGCAACAGCACCCGGGTCTCGGCGGTCAACGAGCGGGCTTCGGGGATCGCACAGTACAGATGGATGCCGGGATGGAGTCGCAGCGGCACCGCCGAGTATTTGGCGTCGTCGCCGGTGCGGTCGGTCCACGACACCACCGCGCCACCCAGCACGGCGGCCGCGGCGTTGTCGGGATGACCTTCGAACTCGGAGGACAGCTGGATCAGCTCGGTGTCGGTCAGCGGAGTCGAATCCGTTTGTGCGACAAGGCCGTTCACCGCCGCAAGGCCGCCGACCACCGCCGCCGCGGAGGAGCCCAGGCCACACGAATGCGGGATGGCGTTGCGGCAGCGCACCACCAGGCCCTCGGCCTTGACTCCCACGGCGCGCAACCCGCATTCGACGGCGCGCACAACGAGGTGCTCGGGACCGAGCGGCACCTGCCCGGCCCCCTCCCCCTCGACTTCGACGGTCAGGCCGGAATCCGTTGTCTCCACGACGATCTCGTCGATGAGACTCAGGGCCAGGCCGATGCTGTCGAAACCCGGGCCGAGGTTCGCACTTGACGCCGACACCACAGCGCTCGCCACCAGCCCGGGTGGCAGTACCTGGCTCACCAAAAGGCCTTAACCACTAGGCCAGCCCCAACTTCTCGACGACGAGCACGGGATCGACGGGCAACGCAGACACGCTCGGCATGTCCCGCAGCGCGGTGTCGGGATCCTTGAGGCCATTGCCGGTCACCGTACACACCACCGTCGACCCGCGGGCGATCCAACCGTCGTCGATGGCCTTGAGCAGCCCCGCGATGCTGGCGGCGGAGGCCGGCTCGACGAAGACACCTTCGCAGCTGGCGACCAGGTGATATGCCGCGAGAATCTCCTCGTCGGTGGCGGCCAGGAAGCGCCCGTTGGATTGCTGCTGCGCCGCAACCGCGGCCGTCCAGGACGCCGGTGCGCCGATGCGGATTGCGGTGGCGATGGTTTCGGGGTGGCTGACCGGTTCACCCAATACCAACGGCGCCGCGCCGGCGGCCTGGGTGCCCAGCATGCGGGGCAGCTTGTCGATCACCCCCGCTTGGTGATACTCCGTATAGCCCTTCCAGTACGCGGTGATGTTGCCGGCGTTGCCGACGGGAAGAGCGTGTACGTCGGGTGCGGCGCCCAGCGCGTCGACGATCTCGAAGGCCGCCGTCTTCTGGCCTTCGATGCGCACCGGGTTGACCGAGTTGACCAACGAGATTGTCGGGAAGTCGGCGGCCATCTTGCGGGCCAGTTCCAGGCAGTCGTCGAAATTGCCGTCGATCTGGATGATCTTGGCGCCGTGCATGACCGCCTGCGCCAGCTTGCCCATCGCGATCTTGCCCTGCGGTATCAGCACCGCGCAGGTGATCCCGGCGCGTGCGGCATATGCGGCCGCCGACGCCGAGGTGTTTCCCGTCGACGCGCACAACACCGCCTGCTGGCCGCGGGCCAACGCATCGGTGACGGCCATCGTCATGCCCCGGTCCTTGAAGGAGCCGGTGGGATTGAGGCCCTCGACCTTGAGATGGACCGTGCAGCCGGTCTTTTCCGACAGCCGGGTCGCGGCGATCAGCGGGGTGCCGCCCTCGAGCAGCGTGACCGGCGTCCAATCGTCGCCGACCGGTAACCGGTCGCGGTATGCCGCGATCACACCCGGCCACGGTTGGTGCGTGGCCGTCGGGGTCGCCCGGGGGGCGCTCATAGGCTGGTTCCTTCCAGTCGCAGCACGCTCGCCACGCCGTGAACGGAATCCAAATCGGCGAGGGCATCGACGGTTTCGGAGAGCGCGGCGTCGGTGGCGGTGTGGGTGACCACCACGATGCGGGCTCCCACCCGTCGCCCACCGTCGTCGACCACACCTTCCTGGCGGACCTCGGCGATGCTCACCTCGCGCTTGGCGAATTCCGCTGCCACCGAGGACAAGACGCCGGGCTTGTCGGCGACGTTCATGCTGACGTAATAACGGGTGTTGATGAAACCCATTGGTGCGATGGGCAGTTGGGCATACCTCGACTCCCTCGGGCCACGGCTGCCCAGCACCCGGTTGCGGGCGGCCATCACCAGGTCGCCGGTCACCGCCGACGCCGTGGGCGCTCCCCCTGCCCCCTGGCCGTAGAACATCAGCCGGCCCGCGGCCTCGGCCTCGACGACAACGGCGTTGAATGCCCCGTTGACCGTGGCCAGCGGATGCGACATGGGCACCAGCGCCGGGTAGACGCGGGCCGAAACCCGTTGCTGGCCATCGTCGCCCGTGATGCGTTCGCAGATGGACAGCAGCTTGATGTTGCAGCCCAGGGCCCGTGCGGACACGAAGTCGGCCGGGGTGATCTCTGTGATGCCTTCGCGGTAGACGTCGTCGGCGGTCACCCGGGTGTGGAAGGCGATCGATGCCAGAATCGCGGCCTTGGCCGCGGCGTCGTAGCCCTCGACGTCGGCGGTGGGGTCGGCCTCGGCGTAGCCCAGCGCGCTCGCATCGGCCAGCGCGCTCTCGTAGTCGGCACCCGTGCTGTCCATTTCCGAGAGGATGTAGTTCGTGGTGCCGTTGACGATGCCGGCCACCCGGTGCACGGTGTCACCGGCCAGTGATTGGGTGAGCGGGCGGATGACCGGGATAGCGCCCGCGACCGCCGCCTCGAAATACAGGTCGACGTGCGCGCTTTCCGCGGCCTGCGCCAATTCCCCGGTGGAGGTGGACAACAACGCCTTGTTCGCCGTGACGACGGACTTGCCGTGCTCGAGGGCGCACAGGATCGCCTTGCGCGACGGCTCCACCGGCCCCATCAATTCCACGACGATGTCGACGTCCTTGCGCGAGACGAGCTCTTCGACGTTGTCGGTCAGCAGCTCGATCGGAACGCCGCGATCGTCGGCGACGCGGCGCACTCCGACGCCGCGGAGCACCACGGGTGCGCCGACGCGAGCGGCGAGGTCCTGCGCGCTGTCCTCGATGATCCGGACAACCTCGCTGCCGACGTTGCCCAAACCCAGTACCGCTACGCCGACCGGCTTTTCGTCACCGGGCACAGTTCACCTCACTTCCAGACTCAGCAGATCGTCGACCGTCTCGCGGCGCAGGATCAGGCGGGACCGCCCCGCACGCACGGCGACCACGGCGGGCCGGCCGATCATGTTGTAACGACTCGAGAGCGAATAGCAGTAGGCGCCGGTAGCCGCCACTCCCAGCAAGTCGCCGGGTCGCAGGTCGCCGGGCACCCACGCGTCGCGCACGACGATATCACCGGTCTCGCAGTGCTTTCCGACGATGCGCGCCAGCGCCGCCGGCGTATCGCTGACTCGGGAGACCAGCCGGACGTCGTATTGCGCGTCATAGAGCGCCGTGCGGATGTTGTCGCTCATGCCGCCGTCGACGCTGACGTAGCGCCGGTTCGCCGTGGCGCTCACGTCGACGTCCTTGACGGTGCCGACCTCATACAAGGTGACGGTGCCCGGTCCGGCGATGGCGCGGCCGGGCTCGACGACCAGCCTGGGGGCGGGCAGCCCGACGGCCGCCGACTCGTTGCTGACGACGGCGCTCAACTTGGCCGCGAGCTCGGCCATCGGCGGCGGATCGTCGGAGGCTAGGTACGAAATACCCAGGCCGCCACCAAGATCCACCGTCGAGATCTGTGCGGTCTTGTCGACGCCGAACTGGTCGACGATCTCGTGCAGCAGGCCGATGACGCGGTGCGCGGCCAGTTCGAAGCCGGCGACGTCGAAGATCTGCGAACCGATGTGGCTGTGCAACCCGACCAGTCGCAGGTGCTCGGTGTCGAATACGCGGCCCACCGCCGCCAGCGCCGCGCCGCTTGCCACCGACAGGCCGAACTTCTGGTCCTCGTGCGCGGTGGAGATGAACTCGTGGGTGTGGGCTTCGACGCCGACGGTGAGACGAACGAAGACGTCCTGGACGACACCTGCCTCGGCCGCGATCGTCTCCAGGCGCTCGATCTCGGTCATCGAGTCCAAAACGACATGGCCCACACCGGCTTTCACCGCGGCGGTCAGCTCCGCGACCGATTTGTTGTTGCCGTGGAAGGTGATCCGCTCCGGCGGGAAGTCGGCGTGCAGCGCAACCGCCAGTTCGCCGCCGGTGCACACGTCGAGCGACAGGCCTTCCTCGTCGATCCAGCGGGCGACCTCGCTGCACAAGAAAGCCTTCGCGGCGTAGTGCACGTTGTGGCCGCCACCGAAGGCCGAGGCGATCTCTGCACAGCGCGAGCGGAAGTCGTCCTCGTCGATGACGAACAGCGGAGTGCCATACTCCTGGGCGAGGTCGGTCAGCGGAACGCCGGCGATGCTGGCGATGCCGGCGTCGTCGCGAGCTATGTTGCGCGGCCATACATTCGGCGCCAACCGGAGCAGCTCGTCGGCGGATTGTGGCCGCGGCGGGCTCTCGGTGTGCCGGGTCTCTTCGGCGTGCCGGGGACCGGCGGGATGGACGTTCACATTCGCTCCGGGGCGGTGACTCCGAGGATCGCCAGCCCGTTGGCGATGACCTGGCGAGCGGCCTGGCATAGCGCCAGCCGCGCGGTGTGCAGGTCGGTGGGCTGCTCGTCGCCCTGCGGCAACACTCGGCACGAGTCGTAGAACCGGTGGTAGTCGCCGGCAAGGTCTTCCAGGTAACGGCATACCCGGTGTGGTTCGCGCAGGGAGGCCGCCGTGTTGAGCACACGCGGGAATTCGCCGATGGTGCGCAGCAGCGCGCCCTCCTTGTCGTGGCTGAGCAGCTCGAGGTGCGCGGTGTCGGGGATGAGACCCAGTTCGGCGGCGTTGCGGGCCAGCGCGGAAAGCCGAGCGTGCGCGTATTGCACGTAATAGACCGGGTTTTCATTCGACGCCGAGGACCAC
Source organism: Mycobacterium heidelbergense (assembly GCF_050205645.1). Classification (GTDB taxonomy): domain Bacteria; phylum Actinomycetota; class Actinomycetes; order Mycobacteriales; family Mycobacteriaceae; genus Mycobacterium; species Mycobacterium heidelbergense_A. The sequence continues at coordinate 50,269 of NZ_JBNMQT010000009.1, read as the reverse complement.
AGGGCCAAGTCGATGTCGATCGGCGTGTCCACCGACGAGCGAATCAGGCTGTAGCGCGCGGCGTCGACCCCGATGGCCTCGACCAGGTCGTCGAGCGTGATCACTGTTCCGGCCCGCTTGCTCATGCGGATCGGCTGGCCGTCGCGGACCAGGTTGACCATCTGCCCGATGAGCACCTCGACGGTGGCCGGGTCGTCGCCGAAAGCGGCGGCCACTGCCTTGAGCCGGGCGATGTATCCGTGATGGTCGGCGCCGAGCATGTAGATGCACAGGTCGAAGCCGCGCCGCCTCTTGTCCAAGTAGTAGGCGATGTCGCCGGCGATATAGGCCGGCTTGCCGTCGCTCTTGATCACGACCCTGTCCTTGTCATCACCAAAAGCGCTGGTGCGCAACCAGGTTGCGCCGTCCTTCTCGTAGATGTTGCCGGTTTCCCGCAGCCTGGCGATGGCCTGGTCGACTCGGCCGCTGGTGTGCATCGAGTCTTCGTGGGTGTAGACGTCGAAGTCGGTCCCGAACTCGTGCAACGACTTTTTGATGTGGGTGAACATCAGGTCGACGCCGATTGCGCGGAAGGTCTCGCGCATGTCCGGTTGGGGCAGGCTCAGCGCGTCGGGTGCCTGCTGCACTACCTGAGCGGCGATGTCGGTGATATAGGTCCCCGCGTAGCCGTCGGCCGGGGCCGGTTCGCCTTTGGCCGCGGCGATCAGCGAGCTGGCGAAGCGGTCGATCTGGGCGCCGTGGTCGTTGAAATAGTATTCGCGCACCACGTCGGCGCCCTGTGTGGACAGCAGGCGGCCCAGCGCGTCGCCGACGGCGGCCCAGCGGGTACCGCCGATGTGGATCGGTCCGGTCGGGTTGGCCGAGACGAATTCCAGGTTGACCTTGTGGGTGGCCTGCGTGCCGGAATGGCCGTAGCTGTCCCCAGCGTCGATCACATCGTTGACGACCTTGGCCTGGGCCGACGCCTCGAGGCGCAGGTTGATGAAGCCCGGCCCGGCGACCTCGGCCGAGGCGATGCCGTTGGCCTGGGCCAGCGCTTCGGCGAGCCATCCGGCCAGCTCACGCGGATTCGCGCCGACTTTCTTGCCCAGCTGCATGGCCAGGTTGCTGGCGTAGTCACCGTGCTCGGGGTTGCGCGGCCGCTCGACCGTGACCGGCTGCGTTAAAACGGCAGCATCCAGCCCGTGCTCGGCAAGCACCGCAACAGCGGTGGTTTTGAGCAGCTCAGCCAGGTCAGCGGGGGTCACGAACGTCCATCCTATGGGCTTCAGTCCCTACGCCCGAATCCATTACGGTGGCGGCGCGACCACCGCGATGCGTTAGTCTGTCGGGGCCCAATGGCGCAATGACTATGTTGTCGCGCCCCCGTAGCTCAGGGGATAGAGCGTCTGCCTCCGGAGCAGAAGGCCGCAGGTTCGAATCCTGCCGGGGGCACACGGAATTTATGCAGCTCAGACGGACTTTTTAGTGGAGCCGCGCAACGACATGCCTTCTCGGTGCATTCATTCTGCGGTCGCCGGTCAAGCCGGTTCAAAGCGAGTAGCGTCCACCATCCGCCCCGATTACGGCCGGGGACAGTCGCCCGACCGCCGGTTCCCAAAGTTCTCCGGAAAAAACTGTCCGCGTTAGCCGAGTCGGACGCTCCTACATGTGAGCGCGGTCCACCCGGGTCCGCCCACGAAAGTACGGAGCACAGCGTGAACATCAACCCCTGCCTGGACATGATCGGGCCCGCGGCGGCGATACGTAGAGCCACTGGGCGCCGGGCACTACTCGAACACCAACTCCGGCGGCGCCAGAATGCCGCGCTTTTCCTGAGCCTGGCGCACGAAGCCGGCATCGCAACCGCGGAGCGCGCCGACAGCCCCATGATCCCGTGCATCGTCGGCAGCTCGATCAAGGCGCTACGCCTGTCGGGCGCCCTGATACGGCGCGGCATCAATGCCTACCCGATCCTTTTTGCGCCGGAAGACAAAGCGGGCCTGCAGTTTTTTGTCGCCAGCTGCTACTCGGAAGACCAGATCCGGTTCATGGTCAACGCATTGGCCGAGGAGCTGGAGCTGCTGAACACGCGCAGGTAGGTCCGCAAAATTTCCAAACATCCCCCAATTAGCTTGCCGCACAGCGATTTCGGCAAGCCGAGCCACTTCTACTTTCACACGCGCTGAGCAGTCATGTTGATGTCGAGTGTCCCCTGGCACGGGCCGCTGAGGATATCGGTGTGGATGGTGCCCGCCAGCGTCCCGTCGGGTTGGGGCGTGTAGCGGGTTGTGCCGTGCGCCGGACTCCATTGGATGGAGGTGTCGGGCATCATGCAATCCCATTGGAAATCGCTGACTTGCGTCCATGACGACCCGTCCCAGGTGAATTGGACCGGTTGCGGAACCGTCGGGTTTCTCGGCGGCGGGCCGCCGACGATCGTGGCGACACACTTGCCGCTCGCACAGCTCGAATGGAACGTGTAGGTATCGGTGTACTGCACCTCAGGCTGACTGGCCGCCACGCTGGTCCCGTCCTTGGGACCGACAATGAACGTGATCGCGTACTCACCGTTCCAGGACGGAGGATCGCCGGAGGCAACTGAGGGAAGCGACAGCGCTATCGCGAGCGAAGCGGCGCCCAAACCTATGCGACTAGTCAGACCGTGTGGGGTCATCGGTTTCTCCTCCGGGTCCGAACCCCCGTCTCCATACTGTTCCTCCGCCGCCGGTACAGAAAGTCCTTCGGAAAAAACTGTCCACGTTGGCCAAGCAAGACGCTCCTACCTGTGAGCGCGGCCCACCCGGGTCCCGCCCCACGAAAAGTACGGAGCACAGCATGAACACCAACACTTGCCTCGACGCGATCGCGCCTGCGGCGGCAAAACGGAGAGCCACCGGGCGCTGGACGCTACTCGAACACCTGCGCCGGCGGCGCGCGAATGAAGCGCTCTTCATGAGCCTGGCCCGAGAAGCCGACATCGATACCGGCGACAGAGCCTGCGCCCCGATGATCCCGGTGGTCGTCGGCAGCTCGACCAAGGCGCTGCAACTCTCGTATGCCCTGCAGCAGCGCGGCATCAATGCCGACCCGATCATTTTTCCGGCCGTGCCGGAAGAAGAAGCGCGGCTTCGATTCTTTGTCACCAGCTGCCACTCATCCGAACAGATCCACTTCATGGTCTCGGCGCTGGCCGACGAGCTGAAGCTGGTGAACGCCGGCCAGGTCGGCATGGCGCCGAAAACTCGCCGCCGACGCCCGCGACCGCAGCATTTCCTGATGCATCCCCTCAAAGCGCTTGCCGGATCGCGAATTCGGTAAGCCTCGACGAGAAAGCGACTGACACCGTGAAGTTGTTCTGCTTTCACCACGCCGGGGGCGGCGGGTTGGCATTCAACGCCTGGGGTAAGGCGCTGAGGCCGGCGATCGACGTGATTCCGGTCGAGGTCGCCGACCGGCAGCGCTTCAGCACGCTGCGGCAGCTCGTCGACGAGGTGAACGATCAGCTGCGCTCCGATCTTGACGAACCGCACATGTTCTTCGGCCACAGTTTCGGCGCCCTGCAGGCATACCGGTTGGCGTGCGTGCGCGCCGCGCAGGGATCGCCGCTGCCGCGGGCGGTCTTCCTGTCGGCCTATGGCCCACCGCACCTTCCGCCGCCACTGCAGGTCGTGGATCTCCTCGACGACGACCAGCTCGCGACGCTCCTGTCCGAGTTGGGCGGGTTGCCTCCGCAGCTGACGCGATGGCCGACACTGCACGAGCGCGCCGTCACCACCACTCGACACGACTTGCGGCTGTGCATGACCGACGAGGAAGACGACACAGGGCGGCTGCCGTGCCCGATTCATGTGTTCGGGGGCAGCGAGGATCCGCTCGTGAGTGAGTCCGACTTGCGCGAATGGCGTTCGCGGACAACGGCGGACTTCTCCGTGCAGATCCTCCGGGGTGGCCACTTCTATCTGCGTGATCGGCAGCCGCTGTTCAAGACGCTACGTCCGCTGATGTCGACGATCGCGGCGGCGTAGCCGTATCGCAGTAGGCCGTTGTTGGTATCTACTTAGCTTGAGGCGGCTATCGGGTGCGGCCGGATTGTTTACCGGAGTAAGGAGCCAGACATGTTCCTCTCAGAAATCGTTTCGCGCCGAGTGGTTGTCGGCACAATCGGCGCCGCCGCGGCCACCGGCGCGCTGTGGTGCGCCACCGCGGGGTCCGCCGCGGCTGATCCGCCACCCCGCCCGCCCAACTGCACGGCCGCGGACGTGGCCAGTGTCGCGGCCGGTGTCGCCACGGCGCTCTCGACCTACCTATTACTCACCCCGATGTCAACGGCTTCTACACCGGCCTTCAGGATCAGCCCAAGGATCAGATCCAAGGCGACGTGCAGAACTACTTCAGCGCCAACCCACAAGAGCAAGCCGACCTTGAGGGCATCCGACAGCCGTTGACTGACATCAGGCAGCGTTGCCAGTGGACCCCGCTACTTGGGCAGGGCGCCACTCCCTAAGGCGATCGGAGACGGAAAGGAGATCGCGATGAATCTGTTGGGCCGGTCTTGGATCGCCGCGGGGATAACGGTGTTGGCTCTTACATCGATCCCTGAGATTTATGCCGTCGTGCAGCCCTCCGGCGTGGCCAACGCCGACGTGTGCGCGAGCGTCGGCAGGCGTGTTTCAGTCAGCGGGTGCACGAACGTCGCCGACACGGTCAATACCTACGTCCCGCCGCCGGCCGACTATGCGCCACTGCCGCAGGACTTTCCGCCGCCACCACCCCCGCCGCCGGTGAACGTCTGCGTCGGAGCCGGGCGGCGAATCCACATCAGCGGGTGCACCTAACCCCCGCCGGCGCCCCCTTCGCCTTGACAGTGGCCGTGCCCGGCTTGGACCGTTCCGCCGCCGGCGATCCCTAGTGCCGCCGCCTCGGCTTCTTCGCGGGTCGGGCCCCAGCCGCCGAAGTACTTGGTTTTCGCGCTGTTCAAGACGAGCGCGATGCACCCACCCTGCCCGCTGGCCAGCAGGCGACAGTCGCTGATGGCCTTGCGACACGTCTCCATCGCCTTCTGCTCGGCGGCACCTTGACTGGTCCCACCGTCAACGAACTTGATCTGCCCGGTGGAATCCGACATCGCCATCGCGATCCAGTTGTTGTCGGCATGCGCGACCGGCGGTGCCACGAACGCGGCGCCGATAGCGATCGCCACTGCTGCTTGTCTCTTCATCAGGCAAACACTATTGCACAAACGCGGCATCACCGCAGGTCAAGCCGAAAGGCTAGGGCAGCACGGTGTGCATCAACATCACGTCGTATGCCGACCACAGCGACAGGTTGAAGTACAGGTCCCGGCCCGACGACCAGGGATGAATCATCGGCGCATAGATGCCGCCGGGCATCTGGAACGACGACACCAGCGGCTGCTCGGGACTCCACGGTCCCTGGGGAGCGGGCGCCGTCCTGGCCACGACGTCGTTGCTGCCGCCGTTGGTGTACAGCACCAAGTACTGCTTCAGATAACTGTTGTACTGGGACGACATTTCGCCCACCGGGCCCGGGAAAACCGGTGTCGCCGCGCCCGGATTGTTCGGGACCCAGCGTCCGCCGTTGTCGCCGTTCCAGTATTGGTACTTGGTCAGGTCGGGCAACGCGTTCGGCGGAACTCGCGACAGGTACGCCGCGCCGCCGCGTCCCGACGGCGTCCCGAACGAGTAGAGGTAACCGTCGTTACCCCGCATGAACGAGCCCATCTGGAAATTCTCATTGCCCGGGGTGAACCCGACGCCGGGGACCGCGTCGGCCGAGGCCGTGCGGATGGAGCCGGGGTAGATCCCCCAGTTCTGGCCGTTGTCAAGGGATCTCGCGATCGCCGAGTAGTTCGTCGTCCATTCACCGTCGCGGCCCCAATGCTGGATGGACATGTAGTTCATGTATTGGGTTCGCCCGATCGAGATGGCCGAGGTCGGAATGATTCCCGTTTCGTGCGCTGCCTTGTGGATGGAGTTGACCACCTGCTTGGAGAGGCCGTTGTTCCACACCGGTGAGCCCGAATAGTTGTTGTTGGGCACACCGTCCGCGACGTGGATTCCTTTAGACAGGTCACGGTCGTTACTGCGGAACAGGACGTTGTACCGCCATTCTTGGCCGCGGACCTTGCAGTAGCCGAAGGTGTCACCGAACGCCATCAGGGCCTGCCGGTTGGCGGGATCGCCGTTGTCCCAAATGATCCCGAGGTCGGTTCCGGAGATGCCGAATCGCTGCAGCGTTTTGTTGGGGCCGTTGGGTCCGGTCACCCAGTCGACGAGCGACGTCGGCGCCCCCGCGATATTGGCGGGGGGCGGCGGGGGCGCGGGCTGCGGCGCCGGTTGCGGCGCGGGCGGATTCGGGGCGGCATTCGGCTGCAGCTGGGTCGCATTCGGCGTCTGCGGGAAGCCCGGCGTCGGTGGATTGGGTCCGGGCGGTGGTACCACCCCCGCCTGGGGTTGCATTGGTGCCGAGTATCGCTGACCGGGAGCAGTCGGCCTGAGGAAAGACTGGATCAGCGGGCCCAACTTGGGTAGCGGTGCCTGGTCATTCGTATGAGTGGGTCGGCGCCCCGTCGGTGGCACCACGACCGGCTGCGGCGCGGGCATCTCCTGCCGCGGGGGTGGTTCCACGTTCGCCTCGGGCGCGCCGCAAGGGGTGGCATTCGCCGACGGCGCCGGACCCAACGCAACGATGAATGCGATAGCGGCCGTCGATACCACCCATAGCGAAGTGCCTCGAAGAATCGCCGACAAAAGTCACACCTTTCGGGGGGCGAGACGTCGCATTGACGTCTGCGGCTGGCTTATGTGACGATAGTGACTACTGGGGCCTTTGTGACCAGTGAGCTGTGAATGGGTATGCATCCGTGACCGTGTCGCAACAGGCTGCAGCGGGTTTGCTGGCGCAGGCCGGTGTATACGGACGGCGAACGTCACCCGGGCCGCACCGCAAACGCCGCCACCGGCATTTCCACGCTTCCGCCGCACGGCCCGCCGGCGATGTCGGTGTGCCAGGTGCCGCGCAGCGAACCGTCGGGTTGGGGCGCGTAGAACGCCCACGACCTCGCCGGTGACCAGACTTTCGGGATCCCGTCCCCCATGTAGCAGTCCCATTGGAAGTCGAAGTGCTCAACCCACCGCGTCCCGTCCCACGTGTAGTGCGACGGTTGCGGCAACGTCGGGTTCTTGGGCACGGGCCCATCGGTGGCGGTGGCAACGCATGTGCCCGACGCGCACGACGTCACGAAGACGTAATCGGCACTGAAGGTCGGTTCGGCCTGGCCGGCGGCGGCGCTAGTACCCGTCTTGCTGACGGCGTATCTCACCAGCGAGTATTTGCCGTTCCACGCCGGCATCGCCGCGTGCGCCACAACGACCGTGGTCCCGAGGATCGCCAGTGCGATACCGCCGAGCACCGCAACCCGTCGCACCACCCTCGACCGCATCGCCTACATGGTGCGGGGTCGACGACACGACGAGATATCGGCACGGACACAGCTGAAACTCTTTGACGCCGAACGGTTCCGAGCTCCGTCACTCCGGCTTCGTGCTGTCGACCTGATCCCGGTCGTAGCCGATGACGGGCGGTGAATCGCCGTAGACATCGAGGGTATGGATGAAGCGATGCACCCCCATCACGCCGGCGCAGGTGAACCCCAACTCGATGATCTGCGCGGCGGTGAAATGCTCCCCCAGGCGCTTGTAGAAATCGTCGTCCATGGCGTGGTGGTCGGCGGAAAGCAGGTCGAGGAATTCGACGGCCATTTGCTCCTGCGGGGTCAGCGAGCCGTGGCCCGGCGCGAGGAGGCATGCCACATCCTCGTCGGTGATCGAGTCATGCTTGCGTGATTGACTGCAGGGTTCGCACTCGCCGAGTTGGGCGCTGCGGATGCGCAGCAACTCCAGGATCCGGCCGCCGAGCAGGGTGCCGGCACCCAGGTGGTGTCTGGCCATGTCGACCTGTTCGAGTTGTGCGCTGCGATACGCGAATATCTGCAGGGGCACCGGAGTCGCGTAGAGCCCGGCGGCAACGCCGGCCTCCACGATCTCGCGGGAGCGCGAGCTCAGCTCTTCCATTGGGATTGGCGCGATACGCGGCATAAATCAGGCTAACTTTCTTGTGCGTGGCCGAAAAGCCCCGATGATTGGGAGAACTCGATGTCCAAACTTGCCGGAAAGGTCGCGATAGTCACTGGAGGTGCGGGCGGAATCGGTGCGGCGACGGCGCACGAATTGGCCCGCGAGGGAGCCGCCGTCGCCGTGGTCGACGTCGACGAGGCGAAGGCCGCCGGGGTCGCCGACGAGATTCGGCGAGCCGGGGCGCGGGCGATCGCGCTCGGCGGCGATCTCGCGGAGGAGCAGACGTCGCGGGATGTCGTGGAATCGACGGTTTCGGAGTTCGGCCGCGTCGACGTGCTGCACAACAACGCGGCCCTGACCGCCAGCGACTTCTTGTCGCGGGACACCACGGTCACCGACATGTCGTTGGATGTGTGGCAGCGGTCCGTTCAGGTCAACCTCGGCAGCCAGCTGCTGATGTGCAAGTACGCGGTCCCCGAAATGCGAAGGGGTGGAGGGGGATCCATCGTCAACATGTCGTCGGGGGCCGCACTCAAAGGCGACCGCACCCGCCTGGCCTACGGCGTCTCGAAGGCCGGGGTGCACACGCTGACGATGTACGTCGCGACCAGCGAGGGAAAGGCCGGCGTGCGGGCCAACACGATCGTGCCCGGATTGATCCTCACCGATGCCGTGCGCGCGCACCTGTCCGAGGAGATCATCGGTCGCCTCGGCCGCGCCACGTTGACGCCGTACCTCGGAGAGCCGCGCGACGTCGCCGATCTCGTCGTGTTCCTGGCTTCGGACGCGTCGCGCTACATCACCGGGCAGATGATTGCGATCGACGGCGGGATGTCCGCTCATGTCGGCCTCGACACCGGCGATTGACCGCTCGTCGGGCCGAGCGCGTACGCGCCGGTCTCCGGGTGGTGATACCAGCCGCTGGCGGCATGGGTGCCGCCGTCGACGTGAATCGTCTGACCGGTGATGTAGCTTGACATGTCGGACGCGAGAAACACTGCCGCGCCGGCCATTTCGTCGACGTGACCCGCGCGTCCCATCGGAACGGTGAGACCAAATCGCTGCTCGGAGCCCGGCGGCGCGATCTGCCTGATGCCTTCGGTCAGCGTGATGTCGGGCGCCAGCGCGTTGACCCGGATGCCGTGCGGGGCGAGCTCGAGTGCGGCGGTCTTCGTGTAGTTGATGACGCCGGCCTTGGCCGCCGCGTAGGTCGCATAACCGGGCGCGGCGCGCACCCCCTCGATCGAGGTCACGCTGATGATGCTGCCCGGCAGTTTCTGCTCGACGAGGATGCGCGCCACCCGCTGCGTGCACAGGTAGATGTGCCGCAGGTTCGACTTGTACAGCGCGTCCCAACCGTTCTCGCTCGTGTCGAGGATCCCCGACCAGAAAACCCCGCCGGCGTTGTTGACCAGGATCGTCACCGTCCCCAGTTGCTCGGAGGTCTGCGCCAGCGCGGCGTCGACCGCGGCGCTGTCCCGGACGTCGACGGTCAAACCCAGCGCGCCGATCTCCTCGGCCGCCGACGCACACGAGTCGGGGTTGCGTTCCCAGATCGCGACGCGCGCGCCGAACGCCTTCAGGCCGGCCGCGATGCCGCGGCCGATGCCGGCACCTCCGCCGGTGACGACCGCGACGCGGTCGGTCAGGTGGACGCTGGAGGGATCGAGTGTCATGGAGATGAATATAGAACAATCCCACTTCAAGGTTTACAGTCATCACTAAATCTGTTCGATATGTAACAACGCGGGAGGCCGCCATGGCCAGCACGATCTTCGTCACCGGCGCGACCGGGCAGACCGGCGGCAACGTCTGTGAGCAATTGATCGAGCGGGGCGACCACGTCCGCGCCCTGGTCCGCAATCCCGACGACGCCGCGGCGCTGGCCGGGGTCGGCGTCGAGCTGGTCAAGGGCGACATCAGGGACGCCGACGACGTGCTGCACGCGGCGAAGGGCGCCGAGGCGGCCATCCACTGCGCCGCGCTGCTGGGCGGCGCGAGTCAGGACCTGGAGGACTTCAAGGCCGTCAACACGGTCGGCACCACCAACGTCCTGGATGCGGCCAAGGCCCACGGCATGCGCCGGGTGGTTGCCCTGAGCACCGCGACGTTCCTCGACCTGGGCACGGGCGTCGACTTCGAGGAGGCCCCCGTCCTGAAGAACCCGCCCGGTGACCCCTACACCGTCACCAAGCTGGCCGCCTTCCTGGAGGCGCACCGGCGTGCCGCCGCGGGCGACGACGTCCTGACGTGTCATCCCGGCGCGATCTTCGGGCCCGGCCTGGTCGTGGAACGCGCGTTGCACCGCACCAGCTTCAACCGGGTGCTGCTGGCGGGCATGCGCGGAAAGATCAAGCGCTATCTGGCTTTTCCGGTGACGTGGGTCGCCGGGGCGGATGTCGCGAAGGGCGCGATCGCCGCGCTGGACAAGGGGATGGCAGGTGAGCGATACCTGTTGATCGGCCGGCCCGACGACACGTTCAGCACGGCCGGCGGCATCAACCGCGCGTGCGTGATCGCCGGAATCGACCATCGCGTCGAGGATCTCGACTACCGCACCGATCCCGAGGCGCTGACCGCCGAATTCGGGCCCACCCTGATGGCGATCGCAGAGGCCGCGGCAAAGAGCAACCGCCGGCCCAGAGCAACCGACAACCTGACCACCCGGCGGCTCGGGTATGAGCCCATGTCCTTCGACGACGGCCTGCGACGGCTGATCTCGTGGCTGCGCAAACTCGGCAAGCTGTAGACGCTGCCGCCGCGTCGATCGCCGATCGGATACTCGACGCGGCGCAGCGGCTCGCGTTCCGGACCGGCGCCCGCAAGTTATCGCTGACGGACGTAGCGACGCTGGCCGGGGTGTCCCGGCCGACCATTTACCGCTACTTCGTGTCCAAGGAAGAGCTCATCGATGCGCTGGGAAAACGCGAGCGCCGGCGCTTCACCGCCGCATTGGACGAAGCGACGTCGGGGGTCGTCGGGGTCGCACGACTGGAAGCCGCGGTCGACGTCGTGGCGAGCTTCGTCGAGGCCCAGCCGCCCGGGCGGCTGCTCGATCTCGAACCTGGCTTCGCGCATGAACAGATGGCGCAGGCGTTACCCATGCTCGCCGAAGGCCTCGTGGCCGTTTTACAACGCTGCGCCCGCGAGGGCGCCTTCCTCACACCGGTCGACCCTCGCGCCCTCGCTGGCGCCATCGCACGAACCGCGTTGAGCCACTACATATTTCCCGCCGCCGAACGCGGCGCCGCGCGCCAGGAGATCTGCGCCGCGGCCGGTCTTTCCGCTCAGTCCAGCTGAAACTTGGTGGCGCCGTATGGTTCCGACGTGCCGAGCGCGAATACGGTCGCGGGCTGCACGCGATAGAGATGCCACGGCGCCGGGCCCGCGGAGGGGGCGCTGAACTCCGCCGTCAGCGCGTCGCCCTCGACCCGGCATGGCCATCCGCCGCGAGCGAAAACCTCTGCAACGGAGGCCAATTCGCCAGCATCGGTGACCCGCTGGGCGAGCCCTTCGACGACGAGGTCGAACGGATCGGTGGCGACGGACAGTACGCATCGCGGATCGCGGGCCAAGTTACGCGACTTCCTGGTCGCCAGGCCGGAGGTGAAGTACCAGCTGACGTCCCACGGCAGCACCCCGAGCGGCATCACATGCGGGCTGCCGTCGGGGTTGATCGTGGTGAGCCACACCGTGTGGCGTTGCGGGCCGCCGGTTTCCGGCGCCTGGGTCAGCTGACTGTCCAGCACGGCTTTGACCCGAGCCCACTCAATGGCCGGCGCCCCGTAGCCGTCGAGATTGCGTTGTGTGATCGTCATATCGGTGTTGACCGACGCCGGACCCAGAACTCATCGCTCCCGCAGCAGGAACAGGCCGTACGCGGCGATCGACTGCGAATCCGTGATCACACCCGAACGGATCATCCGCTCGACGTCGTCGCGCGAGAACCATTGGCTGTGCATATCCTGCTCCTCGTGCTCGCGGCGGGATTCGCCCTCGGAGATCCCGGTGGCCAGGAACACCCAGCCGCGCTGACTGCTCAGTCCCGGCGCCACGTCGAGCTGGCCGAGCGCCTCGAAGGATGCCGCACGTAGCCCGGTTTCCTCGCGCAGCTCGCGCGCCGCCAGCTCGGACGGCTCGCTTTCCGCCAGGTCCGGGGCCGTGCCCTGCGGAAACTCCCAGCGCCGCGCCCCGAGGGGATACCGGAACTGTTCGACCAAGGAGAAGCGCTGCCCGTCGTAGGGCAGCACGAGCGCATAGGTCGGCTTGTCCACCACGGCAAAGATGCCCGGGCTGCCGTCGGCGCGGCGGATATCGTCCTCTCGAAGCACCATCCACTGGTTCCGATAGATTTCGCGGGATGCGACGCGTTCGATGAAAGGCACGCCGCCAGTATCGCGGTCAACGCAATTCCGGCACCTATGAAGCGGGTGTTTCGGCGGCCCGTTTGATCCGACGCAGTGTCTCCTCGATTCCCTGGTTGACCTGACGTCCCCGCGGCATCAGCGCTTCAGCGAGTCGGGTGGGCGCCGAACACCAGACGAACTGAAAGGACTCGGTGAGCGACGTGCCGGACGACGACGGCTCCATCGTGAAGAGCCAACGTGTTTCTTCACGCCCAGTGCCGTCGTTGACGGTGGTGAAGCTGAATTCACGGCCCCGGTCGGCGGAAACGACCACCGCCGTCCTTTCCCACCGCAGCAGACCGCGCCGGTTGTACCCGCGAAACCGCGCCCCAGGGGCCGCCGCAGTTGTCCCATCCAGCCATTCGCACCGGTAACATTCGGGGCTCCACTCGCCCATCCGGGTGACGTCGGCGATGAGGTCGTACACGAGATCGGGAGGCGCGACGATCTCGATGCTGCTGCGCCCGCGCTGGGCTGTGGGCATGCTGCGACTCTACTTGTGGCACAACGACGTCGTGCGAAGCAGCACTTTTGCTGGGACAAATCCGCACGGTAGCGTGGGTGAGCATGCGTCGGCACATCATCGTCAGCGGTGACGACGCACTGGCGACCACGATCGTCGAGGAGCTCAATAGCGCCGGTGTGCATATCGTCAAAGTCACCACCGCCGCCGAGCTCGCCGACGCCGGGGTAGTCCGCGCGCTCGCCGTCGTCTGCGCCGGAGACGATGATGCCACCAATCTCGAAATCGCCTTGCTGGCAAGGAAAGCCAACCCCAACGTACGGGTGGTGGCGCGGCTGGCCAACGACGTCCTGCGGACGGCTCTGACTGCCGACAAGCGGCCGGGCGCGATTCTGGACGTGGCGGAGCTCGCTGCGCCGTCGGTCGTCGAGGCATGTCTGGCGCATACCGCGCACCCGTTCGAGGCCGCGGGCATCAAATTCGTTGTCTCGGGCGCCGAGGCGCCGCGGGACGCGACGCTGCGCGAGATCTACGGCGACCTCGCGCCGGTGGCCGTGATTCACGGCGAGAACGCCTCCGCCCCGGGCGAGGTGGAGGCGTGCCCGGGCCGGGATCTGCCGGTGCACACCGGCGACTGGACCGCGATGATCGGTACCGCCGACGAGCTCGCCACCCGCGGCATCAAGGTCCCGCGGTCCACCGCGAGGCGCTCACGACGGCCCCTGCTGCGGCGGGCGCTCGATGCCGGGCGCGGCTTGCGGGACGACCTGAACCCGATGTTCCCGCGGGCGCTGTTGGCGGCGGCCGCCCTGCTGCTCGGATCAACGATCGTGTTGCGCCTGTTCTATCAGCCGCATCCGAAAATGTCGTGGCTCGACGCGTTGTACTTCAGCACCGAGACGATGGCGACGGTTGGTTACGGCGACTTCAGCTTCCTGCAGCAGCCCACGTGGCTGCGGCTGTTCAGCATCATGTTGATGTTCGCCGGCGTGACCACCACCGCATTGCTCGTCGCGTTCATCGCCGATCTGCTGCTCTCGCGGCGTTTCGTCCACTCGGCCGGCCGACGCCGGGCCCGCCACCTACGCAATCACGTCATCGTGGTCGGGCTGGGTTCGTTCGGCATCCGCGTCGTCAGCGACTTGACCGCCGCCGGATACGACGTCGCGGTCGTCGAGCGCGACGAGAACAACCGCTTCTTGTCGACGGCGGCCGACCTCGACGTGCCGGTGATTTTCGGGGACGCGACGCTGCGTCAGACGCTGGAATCGGCCGGTGTCGCGCGGGCTCGGGCGGTGGCGGTGCTGACCCAGGACGACATGGTCAACATCGAGACCGGAATCGTGCTGCGCGAGATGCTCGGGCCCAGGGTGATGCCCGACATCGTCCGGACCGACGTTCCGCTCGTGCTGCGCGTGTACGACCGCGCGCTGGGGAACGCGGTGGCGCAGCGGTTCGGATTCGAAAACGTCCGGTCGACTGTCGAACTGGCCGCGCCGTGGTTCATCGGCGCCGCGATGGGCCTGCAAGTCCTGGGGACGTTTTCCGTCGGGCAACGCTCCTTCATGGTCGGCGGAATGCACGTGGCGGCCGGCAGCGAACTCGACGGGCTGAAAATGTTCGAGTTGTCCACCCAGACCCGCGTCATCGCGATCACCCGCCAGGACGCGCCCGTGGCGCTCCACCCGCGGCGCGACGCGTGGCTTCGTGGCGGCGACACCGTCTACCTCGTCGGCCCGTACCGCGAGCTGCTGGCGACGCTGCGCAAGGGGCAGCCTCCGCAGGAACCGGCCGCCGGCCCCGATACCGGGAATGAGCGCGCGTCCGCCTAAATCTGCCTCGCCACGTCGGCCGCACGGCGCAGCTGGTCGAGATCCAAACTGGTGAGAATCAGCTGGACCTCGTCGGCGCCGATCGCTTCGAACTTTCCCAGGACCGCCAGCAACTCGTCTTCGCTGCCGGCCCAGCCGGTCATCGGTGCCATCGCATCGACGTACTCCGGCGGTATCCAGTTCATGTAGCGGCGCAGGTGACGGTGCACCTGGGCGCGGGCGCCCTCGGGCGACCCGAACGCGAACCAAAACGACGTCACCAGGTGGGGTTTCGGCTTGCCGGCCTGCGCCCACGCCGCCCGCGCCACGTCGAACAACTCGTCCTGCTTGGCGGCGTCCAGATCCAGGGTGGTGCCGGCCAGGCCGTCGGCCCAGTCCGCGGCGCTGCGGATGGCCTTGGGTCCCATGCTGCCGACCAGCAGCGGCGGACCCCCGGCCTGGACCGGCAGCGGACCCACCGGCAGCACCGACTCGGTGATCTTTTCGCCGGCCCACACCCGCTTCATCACCGCCACCCGGTCAGCCAACGCGCGCCTGGTCTGGGTCGCCGGATCGGCGCCGACGGCGTGGTAGTCCTCGTGCCTGCCGCCCACGCCGACCCCCACGGTCAGGCGCCCGCCGCAGAGCACATCGCCGGTCGCCAGGGCCTTCGCCAGCAGCACCGAGTCATGCAGCTGCGGCACAATCACCGTGCTCACCAGCCGTACGCGGCTGGTCCACGCGGCCAGCGCCCCGAGCAGCGTCAGGTGGTCCGGATTGTCGAAAGCGATGCGCTCGCCCCAGCACAGCGACGAGAACGGTCCTTCGTCGATGGCGCGGGCCCAGCTCTCCAAAATTCCCGCATCCAGACCCGGCTCCATCACCGGCATCGTCATGGCTATTCGCACGACGGCGATTCTGGCATGCCTTCAATATGCAGATCCTCAAGTGGCAGCATGGTCACGTGGGCGTCAACTGTTCTTCGATCGCGCATGTCCGCCTCACGGTCAGCGACATCGAGCGATCCCGGCAGTTCTACGAAAGCGTCTTCGATTGGCCGGTGTTGCTCGAGGTTCCGGAGAATGCCGACGAAGCAACCCGCGATCAGTTGAGCTTCCTTTTCGGCGGCGTGATCTACGACCTGGGCGGGACGCTGCTCGGGTTACGGCCGGTCGCCAACGACCGATTCCACGAGGACCGCGCAGGCCTCGACCACATCGCGTTCCGGCTGAACAATAGGGCCGAATTGGATTCCGCGGCTACACATCTCGATGAAATCGGCGTCGAGCACGAGCCGGTCAAGGACATCGGACCGTCCTACATCCTGGAATTCCGCGACCCCGACAACATCGCCCTTGAGCTGACGGCGCCGAAGTAGCCGTGAACGACGATCCGCGCGCCGACGTCGTGTCTCGGCAATACGACCGGTGGCGCTATCCGCCCCCGATCCAGGACCTCGAGGTCTACGCCAAAACCAACTGGGAGTGGTTCGACCCGTTTCGATCCCACCGGATCTTGTGGCCCGACCGGGAATACCGACCCGACCTCGACATCCTGATAGCAGGATGCGGCGCGAATCAGGCGGCGGCGTTCGCCTTCAGCAACCGGGCCGCAAAGGTGGTGGCGGTCGACGTCAGCCAGTCGGCGCTGGATCATCAGCAATACCTGAAGGACAAGCACGGGCTGCACAACCTCGAACTGCACAAGCTGGCGATCGAAGAGTTGTCAACGCTGCAACGAGACTTCGACCTGATCGTGTCCACCGGCGTGCTGCATCACATGGCGGATCCCCTGACCGGCATGACAGCACTCGGCGGCTGCCTGCGGCGCGAGGGCACGATCGGCGTCATGCTCTATGCGAAATACGGCCGGATCGGGGTCGAGTTGCTCGAATCGGTCTTCCGGGACCTGGGGCTGTCCCAGGATGATGCGTCGGTGCAGCTGGTCAAGGACGCGATCCCGACGCTGCCCGCGGAGCATCCCGTCCGGAATTACCTCAAAGTCGCTCGCGACCTGCACGACGACGGCGCCGTCGTCGACACCTTCTTACACGGCCGCCAGCGAAGCTACAGCGTCCGGGAGTGCCTAGAGCTCGTCGCCTCCGCGGGGCTCGAATTCCAGGGCTGGTTTCACAAGACGCCGTACTATCCGCACGAAATTCTGATGCCGTCGAGCAGATTTCACGCCGCCTTGGCGACACTGCCCGACATCAAACTCTGGTCGGTGATGGAGCGGATACAAACTCTGAATGCGACACACTTCTTCATGGCGTGTCGCCCGGACCGTCCGAAGGAGCAGTACACGATCGACTTCTCGACGGCCGAATCTCTGGACTATGTTCCGGAATTGCGCACCGCGTGCGTCGTGTCCGAAGCCGAACTCATCTGGCCCGGGGGCGCCAGGCTGACGCTCAGCCCCGATCGGCTGCGCTTCGTGCAACTCGTCGACGGACGCCGCACCATCCGCGAGATTGCCACGAGGGTCGCGCAGCCCACTCAGCTGGCTCGCGAGCTCTTTCAGGCGCTGTGGCGTCTCGACTTCCTCGCCGTGGCCCTCGCCACGAGCTGATGTCGAGGGAATACTGGAAAGAACTATGTCCATCAGTTTCAACCACACCATCGTCGCCTCGCGCGACAAGCAGCAGTCCGCGGAATTTCTCGCCGACCTGTTCGGCCTACCCAGCCCGAAGCCGCTCGGCCACTTCATGGTTCTCTCGCTCGACCACGGCGCCAGCCTCGACTACGCGGACGCGCCCGACGGCGAGGACATCCGGCGGCAGCACTACGCCTTCCTCGTCTCCGAGCAGGAGTTCGACGCGATCTACGGCAAGATCAAATCGCGCGGCATGGAGCATTGGGCGGATCCCCGTCAACAGCGGCCCGGTGAGATCAACCAGCGCGACGGCGGGCGCGGGGTGTACTTCCTGGATCCCTCCGGGCATGCCATGGAGATCCTCACCCGTCCCTACGGCTCGGGCGGCTAGTCGCTTCTGCGCGGTGAGCCGTGCCGGACGCTCTCCTGCGCCCGATAGTCATTGGCGAGCTGCGCGACATGCTTGGGCAGGGCGCCGGCGGCGACATCCGCCAACGTCGTTTCCTCCAGCACCGACCGCATGCTGGCGCGCAGCGCCCGCCAGACATCGGTCAGCGCCGTCGTCGGGCCCGAGTACGGCAGGTCGCCGAGCCCGATGTCGCGGACGCTGGCCAGCGGCCCATCGATACAGCGCAGCACGTCGGCGATGCTGATCTCATTTCCCGGGCGGGCCAGCTCGTAGCCGCCTTCGCGGCCGCGGTGACTTCGCACTAGGCGGTCAGTGCGCAGGTTGGTCAAGATGTCGACAAGAAATTGCGGCGGTATGCCCTGAGCGTGCGCCAGGTCATCCGTCTTGACCAGCGAGCCAGCGCTGGCCGTGGCAAGCTGCACCATCGCCCGCACCGCATACTCCGCCTTGGCTGACATGCGCACCCTGAGGATTGTGCCATCCGCCCATAGCGGCGATGCGGTCCGCGCTAGTTCGATGGTGGCGACCCGCTGCGCCCGGCTACGCCGCGCTTGCGATCGCCACGCCTGCGATGGTGGCGACCCGCTGCGCCCGGCTACGCCGCGCTTGCGATCGCCACTACGGCCGAGACTCCAGCAGCTCGATGACGCTCTCCGCCAGCTCATCGAGCGGACGATCCGAGGTGAGCCGCAAGTCGGGATTCTTCGGCCGCTGATACGGGCTGTCGACGCCGGTGAAATGCGTGATCTCGCCCGCACGAGCTTTGGCGTACAGCCCCTTGGGATCACGCCGCTCGCACTCCGAGAGCGGGGTGTCACAGAAGACCTCGACGAAGTCGAAGCCGGCGTCGGCGTGCACTCGACGAGCCATCTCCCGGTGTTCGGCCATCGGACTGATCGCGGGCACCAGCACGATTTGGCCGGAGTCGGCGAGCAGCGTCGCCACATGGGCCAGCCGGCGCAGGTTCTCCGCGCGGTCGGCCATGCTGAACCCGAGATCGGCGTTCAGCCCATGACGTAGGTTGTCGCCGTCGAGAACGTATGCGGGAATACCCTTTTCGATCAGCTTCCGCTCGACGAGCATGGCCACCGACGACTTTCCGGCGCCCGACAGGCCGGTCAGCCACACCGTCCTGCCGCGGACCGCCCTGTCCGCGGCGGTGACCAGCGACGCGTGCCGCACGGTGTTGGGGCTCGCCGACTGCGCCGAGACATCGCGCAACACCATGCCCGCCGCCACCGTGCCGTTCGTGTCGGTGTCGATGAGGATGAACGAACCGGTGCTGGCGTTGCGGGTGTACTCGTCGAGCAGTAGTGGCACCCGGGTGCGCAGCGAGATGCGTCCAAGTTCGTTGAGCTTCAACGCCGTTGCGGACTTGTCGCGGTGCAGGGTGTTGACATCGAGCCGGTACTCCAGCGCGGTGACTCGCGCCCGCGTGGTCCGGGTGGTGTGCTTGATGACATATTCGCGGCCGGGCTCCAGCGCCGAACCGTCGGCCATCCAGCAGACGGTCGCATCGAATTCCTGCGCGACCCGCGGGTGGTTGTTGGTGCGGGCGATCATGTCGCCGCGTGAGATGTCGATGTCGTCGGCGAGACTCACCGAGACGGCCATCGGCGGAAACGCTTCTGCCACAGGGCCGGTCGGCCCGTCGATCGAGGTGATGCGTGTGCTCTTGCCGGTCGGCAACACGACCACCTCGTCACCGGGGCGCATGACCCCGCTAGCCACCGTTCCCGCATAGCTGCGGTGGTCTTGATGCTCGTGGGTCTGTGGCCGAATGACGTATTGCACGGGGAATCGCACGTCGACCAAGTTGCGGTCACCTGCGATGTAGACCTCCTCGAGGTGCGACAGCAGCGCGGGCCCCTCATACCAAGGCGTCCGGTCCGACTTGGTCACCACGTTGTCGCCGTGCAGCGCCGAAATCGGTATGGTCGCCACGTCCTGCACATCCAGACGTGCGGCGAAGGCGTGGAACTCGTCGCGGATCGCCTCGAATTTCTCTCTGTCCCAGTCGATCAGGTCCATCTTGTTGACCGCGAGCACGATGTGCTGGATTCCCAACAGCGAGGCCAGGAAGGCGTGCCGGCGCGATTGTTCGAGCAGGCCCTGCCGCGCATCGACGAGCACGATGACCAGTTGGGCGGTCGACGCACCGGTCACCATGTTGCGGGTGTACTGGATGTGCCCCGGGGTATCGGCGATGATGAATTTCCGCTTGGGCGTTGCGAAGTACCGGTACGCGACGTCGATCGTGATGCCCTGCTCGCGTTCGGCGCGCAGGCCGTCGGTGACCAGTGCCAGGTCGGTGTACTCGTGGCCGCGCTCCTTGGACGTCCGCTCCACCGACGCCCACTGGTCTTCCATTACGGCCTTGGAGTCGTAGAGCAGCCGCCCGATCAGCGTGGACTTGCCGTCGTCGACGGAGCCGGCGGTTGCGATGCGAAGCAGCGTGGCGGGTGCGGCCATCAGAAGTAACCCTGTCGCTTGCGGTCTTCCATTCCGGCTTCCGAAATCCGATCGTCGGCGCGGGTCGCGCCCCGCTCGGTCAACCGGGACACCGCGGTCTCGGCGATCACCTCCGACACGGTGGCGGCCGCCGATTCCACACATCCCGTGCAGGTGACATCCCCGACCGTGCGGAACCGCACCGTCGCCTCGAATACCGGCTCGTCGGCGCGCGGCTGCATGTGCCGGTGTACCGCCAGCAGCATTCCGTCGCGGCTGAACACCTTGCGCCTGTGCGCGAAATAGATCGACGGCAACTTGATCTTCTCGGCGCCGATGTAGGACCAAATGTCGAACTCGGTCCAGTTGGACAGCGGGAAGACGCGGATGTGCTCGCCCTTGTGGTGCCGCCCGTTGTAAAGGTTCCACAGCTCCGGCCGCTGGGCTTTCGGGTCCCACTGACCGAACTCGTCGCGGAAGCTGAACACTCGCTCCTTGGCGCGCGCCTTCTCCTCGTCGCGCCGAGCTCCCCCGAACGCCGCGTCGAACTTGTTTTCCCGGATGGCGCGCAGCAGCGTCACGGTCTGGATCGGGTTTCGCGAGGGGATGGTCTCGACGACCCGGCCGGCATCGATGTCTTCCTGCACCGACGCGACCACCAGGCGCACCCCGGCCTCAGCAACCAATTCGTCGCGGGTCTCGATCACCTCGTCGAAATTGTGGCCGGTGTCGACATGCATCACCGGGAACGGCAACCGCCCCGGCCGGAAAGCCTTGAGGGCCAGGTGCAGCATGACGATGGAGTCCTTGCCGCCCGAGAACAGCAGCACCGGCCGCTCGAACTCCGCGGCCACCTCCCGAATGATGTGGATCGCCTCGGCTTCCAGCGAGCGCAGATGGCTCAGCTCGTACTGCCCGGCCGCCGGGGCGGCTTTCACATCGCTGGTCATAGGCCCCTCGAAGAATCCCAATAAACTTGGTAGAACTGACCATGTTTGCGGTCATTGCCGTATATGAAACCAGCCTCCCCCGTCGATGTCAATGACAGCCCGCGTGGCGTACCTTGGGGCACGTCTCCGCGATCTGCAGCAAGAACAGGAAGGTTTTGCGAACCTGATGGCACCGCTGGCTACGGGCAACGGTTTGCCGAACGTCGTCGTCACCGGCATAGCCATGACGACCGCACTGGCAACTGACACCGAAAACACCTGGAAGTTGTTGCTGGACGGGCAAAGCGGCATCCGAACCCTCGACGATTCGTTTATCGAGCACTACGACCTGCCGGTGCGCATCGGCGGGCACCTGCTGGAGGATTTCGACGACGGATTGACGCGCGCCGAGCGGCACCGGATGGGCTACCTGGCACAGATGTCCACCGTTCTGGGCCGCCGGGTGTGGGAAAACGCCGGCTCGCCCGAGGTCGACGGCAACCGGCTGATGATATCCATCGGCACCGGCCTGGGCTCGGCCGAGCAGATCGTGTTCAGCTACGAAGACTTGCGCGCTCGTGGGAAGAACGCCGTCTCGCCGCTCGCGGTGCAGAAATACATGCCCAACTCCGCTGCGGCGGCGGTCGGCCTGGAACGGCACGCCAGGGCCGGGGTGATAGCGCCGGTGTCGGCGTGCGCATCCGGTTCGGAAGGCATCGCCCAGGCGTGGCGCAACATCGTGTTGGGTGAGGCGGACATCGCCATCTGCGGCGGCGTCGAGGTCAGGATCGAGGCGGTCGCGATCGCGGCGTTCGCCCAGATGCGCATCGTGATGTCCACGAAAAACGACGACCCGGCGGGTGCCTGTCGCCCGTTCGACAAGGACCGCACCGGATTCGTCTTCGGCGAGGCCGGCGCCCTGATGGTGATCGAGACCGAGGAGCACGCCAAGGCGCGTGGTGCCCCAATCCTGGCCCGGATCATGGGCGCCAGCATCACGTCGGACGGCTTCCACATGGTGGCGCCGGACCCCAACGGGGTGCGCGCCGGGCACGCGATGACCCGGGCGATCCAGCTCGCCGGCATCACCCCCCACGAGATCGACCACGTCAACGCCCACGCCACCGGCACCTCGGTCGGCGACGTCGCCGAGGGCAAGGCCATCAACAACGCGCTGGGCACTAACAAGGCTGCGGTCTACGCACCCAAAGCCGCGTTGGGCCACTCGGTCGGGGCGGTGGGTGCGGTGGAGTCGATCCTGACCGTGCTCGC
Source organism: Mycobacterium heidelbergense (assembly GCF_050205645.1). Classification (GTDB taxonomy): domain Bacteria; phylum Actinomycetota; class Actinomycetes; order Mycobacteriales; family Mycobacteriaceae; genus Mycobacterium; species Mycobacterium heidelbergense_A. The sequence goes on along the minus strand of NZ_JBNMQT010000009.1, from coordinate 27,858 downwards.
GCTGCGCGACCAGGTCATCCCGCCGACCCTGAATCTGGTCAACCTGGATCCCGAGATCGACCTAGACGTGGTGGCCGGCAAGCCGCGGCGCGGCAATTATCGGTATGCCATCAACAACTCGTTCGGATTCGGTGGGCATAACGTCGCGATAGCCTTCGGCCGGTACCCCTAGCCCGGACCCCTAGCCTGGACGGATGACTAACCCCTCCGCGGCGAGTGGCCGCGACGTCATCGCGCAGTTTCTGCCGCAATCGCCGTTCGTCGCCAAACTGGGAATCGTCGCCGACCAGCTCAGCGATGACGAAGTGCGGCTGCGGCTGCCGTGGGATCCCTCCAATGTGACCGTCGGCGAGATGGTCCATGGCGGGGCCATCGCCACCCTCGCCGATGTCACCGTCATGGCGGCGGCCTGGTGCGGCGCCGCGGCGCCCCCCGATCTGCGCGGCGTGACGGTGTCGATGACGCTGGACTTCATGGCGCCGGCCCGCGCCACCGACGTGATTGGCGTGGGCCGGGTGCTACGCCGGGGCCGCTCGCTGACCAACTGCGAGGCCGAGATCCTCGACACGCAGGGCACGCTGGTCGCCAAAGCGCTCGCCACCTACAAGGTGGGGTGAATCGTCGCCGAAGGCGGCTCGGGCTAGAGGGTCACTTCCTCGAGCTTGCCGGTGGCGACATCGAAAACGAACCCGCGCAACGAGACGTGCTTGGTCACGAACGGACTGTTTTCGATGCGGCGCAACGATTGCCGGACATCCTCCGCGGCATCCGGGAAGGCCTCGGCGGCCCACGGCGGCTTGACCCCGGTCTCCTCCTGAATGCCGCGCTTGAAGTCGTCGTCGGTGAACGTGAGCATCCCGCAGTCGGTGTGGTGAATCAGGATGATCTCCCGCGTGCCGAGCAGTCGCTGGCTGATAGCCAGCGAGCGGATGGCATCGTCGGTGACGACGCCCCCGGCGTTGCGGATGACATGGGCCTCCCCTTCGCCCAGACCCAGGATGCGGTAGACGTCGAGCCGGGCGTCCATGCATGCGAGGACCGCGACGTGTTTGCTCGGCGGCATGGGTAGCGGTCCATTGAAACCGCCCGCGTACTGTGCGTTGTTGGCCAGGTAGTCATCGGTGACCGTCATAGCAGCCTCCTGGATCGGTCGGTGCCGCGGAGGATCGTAACAACTGGCCAGCGGGAGTTCACGGGTAAAAATCAGGGGTAAATTTCGGGAGCGGGCGTCCCCTTTTGTCCACCTCCGAGCGACAATCCGCGGCGATGCGGGACGCGCACCCTGCCGGGCAACCGTCGGCTCGTTAACCTGTCCCAATGCGGCACGGGCGGCGCGGTCGGGCATGATTCGCTTCCTGGCGCGCCGATTGCTCAACTATCTCGTGCTGCTAGCGCTGGCATCGTTTCTGACCTACGGCCTGACGTCGCTGGCCTTCTCGCCGCTGGACAGCCTGTTGCAGCGCAATCCCCGCCCCCCGCAGGCCGTCATCGACGCCAAGGCCCACGCGCTTGGTCTGGACAAACCCATACCGCTGCGCTACGGCCACTGGGCCTCGCACGTCGTGCGCGGCGACTTCGGCACGACCATCACCGGCCAGCCCGTTGCCGCCACGCTGTGGCGCCGCGTCGGAGTGAGTCTGCGATTGCTGGTGATCGGCTCGGTGGCGGGCACCTTGCTGGGCATCGCGGCGGGGGCGTGGGGCGCGATCCGCCAGTACCGACTCAGCGACCGTGTCGTCACCATGCTGGCGCTGCTGGTGCTGAGCACGCCGTCGTTCGTCATCGCCAGCCTGTTGATTCTCGGTGCCCTGCGGGTGAATTGGGCCGTCGGCGTGCATCTCTTCGACTACACCGGGGAGACATCGCCCGGTGTGACGGGTGCCGGGCACGAATTGCTCGACCGGTTGCGGCATTTGATCTTGCCCACGCTGACGCTGACGCTGATGGCCGCCGCGGGATACAGCCGATATCAGCGCAACGCGATGCTCGACGTCCTCGGCCAGGATTTCATTCGCACCGCCCGCGCCAAGGGTCTCACCCGCCGGCGCGCGCTGCTGAAACATGGGCTGCGCACCGCACTGATCCCGCTCGCGACGCTGTTCGCCTACGGGGTGGCCGGGCTGGTCGTGGGAGCCGTGTTCGTCGAGAAGATCTACGGCTGGCACGGCATGGGCGAGTGGCTGGTGCAGGGCATTTCGACCCAGGACACCAACATCATCGCCGCGATCACCCTGTTCTCCGGCACGGTGGTGCTGCTCGCCGGCCTGCTGTCCGACGTCATCTACGCGGCGCTTGATCCGAGGGTTCGGGTGTCATGACATCTAGCTCGCAAACCGCTGCGGCCCAGGGGGTTTCGGTTCCGGAAGTGGCAGGTTTCGCCTCGCGGCGCACCCTGGTGCTACGCCGGTTCGCCCGCAACCGGCTCGCGGTGGCGTCGCTGACGCTGTTGGCGCTGCTGTTCGTCGGGTGCTACACGCTGCCTTCACTGCTGCCCTACTCCTACGACGACCTGGACTTCAACGCGCTGCTGCAGCCGCCGAGCACCCGCCACTGGCTGGGCACCAACGCGCTGGGCCAGGACTTGTTGGCGCAAATCCTTCGGGGAATGCAGAAGTCGATGCTGATCGGCGTCTGCGTGGCGTTCATCTCCACCGGCATCGCCGCCACCGTCGGATCCATCGCCGGCTATTTCGGCGCGTGGCGGGACCGGGTGCTGATGTGGGTGGTCGACCTGCTGTTGGTGGTGCCCAGCTTCATCCTGATCGCCATTCTCACGCCCCGGGTCAAGAAGTCGTCCAGCATCCTGCTGCTGGTGCTGCTGCTGGCGGGCTTCGGCTGGATGATCAGCTCGCGCATGGTCCGCGGCATGACCATGAGCCTGCGGGAACGCGAATTCATCCGCGCCGCACGGTATATGGGAGTCTCCAGCCGCCGGATCATCGTCGGTCATGTGGTGCCCAACGTGGCGTCCATCCTGATCATCGATGCCGCGCTCAACGTCGCCGCGGCCATCCTCGCCGAAACCGGCTTGAGCTTCCTCGGTTTCGGCATCCAGCCGCCCGACGTGTCGCTGGGCACGCTGATCGCCAACGGCACCCAGTCCGCGACCACCTTCCCCTGGGTGTTCTTGTTTCCCGCCGGCGTCTTGGTGCTGATCCTGGTGTGCGCCAACATGACCGGCGACGGCCTGCGCGACGCACTCGACCCCGGCAGCGGGATGCTGGGCGGTGGCGCACGATGAGCCTCCTGGAGGTGACGGACCTGGCCGTCAGCTTTCCGACCGGCGGCCAACCGGTCACCGCGGTGCGCGGCATCGGTTACCACATCGAGCCCGGCGAAGTCGTGGCAATGGTCGGCGAATCGGGATCGGGTAAGTCGGTGTCGGCGATGGCAGTGGTCGGGCTGCTGCCCGAGCACGCGCGGGTACGCGGTTCGGTGCGATTGCACGACACCGAACTGCTGGGGCTTGGCGACCAGGCAATGTCGCGATTCCGCGGCAAGACGGTCGGCATGGTGTTCCAGGATCCGATGTCGGCGCTGACGCCGGTCTACAGCGTCGGCGACCAGATCGCCGAGGCGATCGAAGTCCACCAGCCTCGCGTGGGCCGCAGGGCGGCCCGCCGGCGCGCGGTCGAACTGCTTGAGCTGGTGGGGATTTCGCAGCCGGAGCGGCGCGCGCGGGCGTTTCCGCACGAGCTGTCCGGCGGCGAGCGGCAACGGGTCGTCATCGCGATCGCGATCGCCAACGATCCCGACCTGTTGATCTGCGACGAACCCACCACCGCCCTGGATGTCACCGTGCAGGCGCAGATCCTCGAGGTGCTCAAGACCGCGCGCGACGTCACCGGCGCCGGGGTGCTCATCATCACGCACGACCTCGGCGTGGTCGCCGAGTTCGCCGACCGGGCACTGGTCATGTATGCGGGACGGATCGTCGAGTTCGCCGGCGTGGCCGATCTCTACCGCGGCCGGCAGATGCCCTACACCGTGGGACTGTTGGGATCGGTTCCCCGGCTGGACGCCGCGCAGGGTACCCGGCTGGTGCCCATCCCCGGTGCGCCCCCGTCGCTGGCCGGCCTCGAGCCCGGCTGCCCCTTCGCGCCGCGCTGCCCGCTGGTCGTCGACGAATGCCGCTCCGCGGAACCGGAATTGGTCGAGGTGGGCGTGAATCACCGCGCGGCCTGCATCCGTACCGATCAGGTCGGCGACCGCAGCGCCGCGGACATCTACGGGGTCAACACCTCCGCCCCTGCCGCGGCCGCCGGCGACTCACCCGTCGTCGTGCGGGTGCGTGATCTCGTCAAGACCTACCGGCTGACCAAAGGCGTGGTGTTGCGCCGCGCGGTCGGGGAGGTCCGCGCCGTCGACCGCATCAGCTTCGAGTTGCGGCAGGGCCGCACCCTGGGCATCGTCGGCGAGTCCGGCTCGGGCAAGTCCACGACGCTGCACGAGATCCTGGAACTCGTTGCGCCGCAATCGGGATCGATCGAGGTGCTCGGCGCGGATGTCGCCGCCATGAGCCCGGCGAGCCGGCGGGCGCTGCGACGCGACATCCAGGTCGTCTTCCAAGACCCCGTCGCCTCGCTGGACCCACGGTTGCCCGTCTTCGAGCTGCTCGCCGAACCATTGCGGGCCAATGGGTTCGGCAGGAGCGACACCAACGAGCGGGTTGCCGAGCTACTCGACATCGTGGGGTTGCGCCGAGCGGACGCGGCCCGCTACCCCGCCGAGTTCTCCGGTGGGCAGAAGCAGCGCATCGGTATCGCACGGGCGCTGGCGTTGCAGCCCAAGATCCTGGCCCTCGACGAACCGGTATCCGCCCTCGACGTCTCCATCCAGGCGGGGATCATCAACCTGCTGCTCGACTTGCAAGAGCGGTTCGGCCTGTCGTATCTCTTTGTTTCCCACGATCTTTCGGTGGTCAAACACCTCGCCCACGACGTGGCAGTGATGTATGCCGGCGCCATCGTAGAACAGGGCGGCAGCGACGAGCTATTCAGCAATCCACAGCACGACTACACGCAGCGGCTACTGGGCGCGGTGCCCCAACCCGATCCGGGGCGCTATGTCTAGACGGCTCCTGGCGCTGTTCCTCGTTGCGCTCGTGGTGTCCGGGTGCTCGCCGGCCATCAACATCACGCCCTCGACGGGCGATGTCGCGTCGGTCGGCACGACCAGCGACCTCAACCCGCGAGACCCGGCCACGCTGCAAGACGGCGGGGACCTGCGGCTGGCGCTCAGCGACTTTCCGCCGAACTTCAACATCCTGAACATCGACGGCAACTCGGCCGAGGTCGCCGCGATGATGAAGGCCACCCTGCCGCGGGCGTTCATCATCGGGCCGGACGGCTCGACGACCGTCGACACCGACTACTTCACCAGCGTCGAGCTCACCGGGACCAACCCACAGGTGGTCACCTACACCATCAATCCCAAGGCCGTGTGGTCGGACGGCACGCCGATCACCTGGCGCGATATCGCCAGCCAAATCCACGCCCTCAGCGGCGCCGACAAGAACTTCGCGATCGCCGCACCCGGCGGCGCCGACCGCGTCGCGTCGGTGACCCGCGGGGTGGACGACCGGCAGGCCGTTATGACCTTCGCCAAGCCTTACGCCGAGTGGCGCGGCATGTTTGCCGGCAACGGCATGCTGTTACCGGAAAGCATGACCGCAACGGCCGAGGCGTTCAACAACGGGCAGCTCGGCGGTCCCGGTCCGTCCGCCGGTCCGTTCATTGTGTCGTCCCTGGACCGGACCACGCAGCGGATCGTGTTGACCCGCAACCCGAAATGGTGGGGACCGCGGCCGCGCCTGAACACCATCACCTTCCTGGTGCTCGACGACGCCGCCCGGCTGCCCGCGCTGCAAAACAACACGATCGACGCGACCGGGGTCGGCACACTGGACCAGCTGACCATCGCGCAGCGGACCAAAGGCATCTCCATCCGGCGCGCCCCCGCTCCGAGTTGGTCGCATTTCACGTTCAACGGCGCCCCCGGGGCGATCCTGGAGGACAAGGCTTTACGGGTCGCGGTTGCCAAGGGCATCGACCGCCAAACCATCGCCAGGGTCGTCCAGTACGGCCTGACCAGTCACCCGGTGGCATTGGACAACCACATCTACGTCGCCGGCCAGGAGGGCTACCAGGACAACAGCGCCGCCGTCCCATACGACCCCGCCGAAGCGAGACGAGAGCTCGACGCGTTGGGCTGGAAGCTCAACGGCCAGTTCCGGGAAAAGGACGGTCGCGAGCTCGTCATCCGCGATCTGTTCTACGACGCGCAGGGCAGCAAGGTGTTCGCCCAGATCGCCCAGCACGACCTCGCCCAGATCGGGGTCAAACTCGAACTGGTCGCCCGGTCCGGCAGCGGGTTCTTCACCAACTACATCAACGTCGGGGCTTTCGACATGGCCCAATTCGGCTGGCTCGGCGACGCGTTCCCGCTGTCCGCGCTGACCCAGATCTACCAGTCCGACGGGGCCAGCAACTTCGGCAAGATCGGCAGCCCGGAGATCGACGCCGCGATCGAGCGCACGCTCGAAGAGCTCGATCCCGGGAAGGCCAGGGGGCTGGCCAACGACCTCGACAAGCTCATCTGGGCCGAGGGTTTCAGCCTCCCGCTGACCCAGTCCCCGGGCGACGTCGCGGTGCGCGGCACACTGGCCAATTTCGGCGCGCCCGGACTCGCCGACCTGGACTACACCGCGATCGGCTTCATGCGGACCTGAGCCGTCGTCGCATTGACGGCATGGTGGGCACCGTGCTCTCCGCGATGGCGGCCGCCGCAATCGCCTTCCACAGCAAGCGGACTGGGGCGCGCGGGGGGATCTCGTCGAGAGCCGGCGCTTGGGCAACCAGCCCGTCGAGATCGCCGCGGAACACCGCGCCCGCGATCGCCAGCGCCGCGGGCTCACGAAAGTCCAGCGCGCTGTGGGCCATGTTGGGCAGTTTCAACAGCACGGCGTTCGGCAGCAGCGACGCGACCCGCTCGGCCACCGTGGGCGGAGTGATCAGGTCGCGGCCGCCGGAAACCACGACGGTCGGCCAGCCGAAGTTCGGCATCTCGGCCGGCAGGTCGTAGGGCTCGTCGTCGAAACTCACCTTCTGCGTGCGGGTTTCGCGCTCGGCCACGGCCGGGTCGAGCGGCAGGCCGTCGGGTTCGGCGGCGTAGTCGAGCTCGCGGAACGCGATGCGGCTCACCAGGTCTTCCTCGTAACGGAACGGCAGGTTGGACAGAGTGGTGAATCGGGATAGCGCCCACCACAACATCTTTCGCCCGTCTAGCAACAGATCCAGTTGACGATCCAGCAGGCCGGCGCCGCCGTGGCCGTAGATCGTCGCGACGATCTGCGTCGCCGATGCGGTCATCACCCCCGCGTCGACGAGCTTGCGGATCTTTGGTGCCAGCGCCGCGGTTTCGGGGCTGTCTCCCTTGAGCAGCAGGCGGCGAATTGCGCGGCGCACGATCACGATGTCGTGGCGTGACAACAGCGGCGAATCGAGGACCATCGCCCGCACCCGGCCCGGATGGCGCACGCCGACGCCGGACCCGATATAGGTGCCGTACGAGGTGCCATAGATGACGGCCGAATCCGCGCGGGCGTCGTCGAGCACCGCGGCCACGTCGTCGACGACCTGGTTCACGGTGAGCGCGCCGGGCGGCAGGTCGGCGCCCGAATCGTCGTGGCGCGACATCCCCACCCCGCGGTGCTCGATCATGATCACGTCGAGACCGGCGGCGGCGGCCCGCCGCCGTAGCCCCTTGTACATCTGCACCGACGCCACCCCCGGGCCGCCGGGGATGATCACCACCGGGTGGGTGGACCGCCGGCCGGTGCGCACGTAGAACAGGTCGAACTCATCCGCGCTGCCCGGCGAGACGGGCCGGCGCACGCGGCGCACGCCGGGCAACCTCGCCAGCTTTTCGTGCGCCCGGCGCCGCTTCGCGTCCATCGTCATCGGTGTCGGCCCGCCATGGTCCCATTCTGCCGACACTCCGCTTTGACCACGCGCGTCAGCCGCGGATCAGGTCGGCCGCCTTCTCGCCGATCAGCACCGACGGCGCGTGCGTGTGCCCGCGGACGGTGCTGGGCATCACCGACGCGTCGGCCACCCGCAGCCCGAACACCCCCCGGACCCGCAACTGCGGATCCACCACGCTTGATTCGTCGCTGCCCATGCGGCAGGTGCCGAGCGGGTGATACAGGGTGTGGGAGTTGGTGGCGAGCGCGACCTCGAGGGTGGCCTCGTTCAGCTCGGTGCAACCGCGCGGCCGGGCGATGGGCCCGAGCAGGTCCTTCAAGGCGGGAGCCTCGGCGAACCGGGCGCATATCCGCAGGCCTTCCATCATCGCGGCACGGTCGACGCCGCCGGGATCCGACAGGTAGCGCGGGTCGATGACCGGCTTGTCCCGCGGATCGGCCGAGCGCAGCGTGATCTGGCCGCGGCTTTCCGGGGCGACCAGGATCGGCCCGAACACCACCCCGTGCCCCGGTGCCTCGACCAGCAGGCCCTCGTCGTAGAAGGGCGCCGGAGCAAAGATCAGCTCGAGGTCGGGAAGGTCCAGCTCGGGGCGGCTGCGGACAAATCCGTAGGCCTCGCCGACATTGGAAGTGAGCATGCCGCGACGCCGCAGCAGGTACTGGAGCAACTGTCCTGGCTTTTGCGCGTCGGCAAGGCTGTCGTCGGCGACGTCGAAGCCCAGCGGCGTGACCAGGTGGTCGAGCAGGTTCTGTCCGACCTCGGGTGAGTGGGCGACGGTGTCGATGCCGAGATCGGCGAGTTGGTCACGATCGCCGACACCGGAAAGCATCAGCAGCTGGGGGCTGTTGATGGCACCGCCGCAGAGCACCACTTCGCGGCGGGCGTGAGCGACGCATGGTTGATCGTGTTGCCGGCCGCCTCGTCGGAATTCGACGCCGACCGCGCGGGGTCCGTCGAACAGCACTCGGGTAGCGGTGGCACCGGTGAGCACGGTGAGGTTCTTGCGGCGCATGGCCGGCTTCAGGTAGGCGTCGGCGATGCTGAACCGGGTACCGCGGTGCTGGGTGACCACCGTTTCGCAAAAGCCTTCCGGCCGAGGCGAATTCGGTTGGGCCGGGGGAAATCCGCACTCACGGGTCGCGGCCAGCCAGGCGGCGGTCGCGGGCCGCGGGCTGCGTTGGCGGGAAATCTGCAGCGGCCCGGTGACCCCGCTGTCGTCGCCGCTGACGAAATGCCACGCAGCGGTGACGTCCTCGATACGACGGAAGTATCCGAGCACGTCGGCGAAGGACCATTGCGGCCCGGCTCGCACCGCCCACTCGTCGTAGTCGGCGGCGAATCCGCGCACCCACATCATGGCGTTCATCGCCGACGAACCGCCGAGCACTTTCCCTCGGGGCCAATAGATCTCGCGACCGTCGAGCTCCGGCTGCGGTTCGGTCAGGTAATCCCAGTCGATTTCGCTGCGGAACAGCTTGGAGAACGCGGCCGGGATCGGAATGAAGCGGTTCTTGTCCGGCGGCCCCGCCTCAAGCGCGACCACCGTGGTGGCCGGATCGCTGCTGAGCCGATTCGCGACGACCGCGCCGGCTGATCCGGTACCGACCACCAGGTAGTCACACTGAATGTCCATGGTGCACTCCCGTTTCGGGGTGAGTGTAAGACGCTCCCGACTGCCGACGGTGCTAAACGTTCAGATCGATGCGCTGCGCGCCCGTGACACCGTCGTAGCGGTCGGGACTGCATGTCAGCACGATCACCTGACCGTGGGCGCCCACGGTGTCGAATACCTGCCCCATCTTGGCCAGCCGATCCGGGTCGGTGAACCCCAGCGCGTCGTCGACGACTACCGGGACGGAGTCCTCCTTGGCGACCAGAGCCGCGCCGGCCAGTCGCGCCAGGATGCCGAGTTGCTCCTTGGCCCCGCCGGACAGGGATTCGTAGGGCACCGTGACGCCGTCCAGCGTTCGGCTGCGGATGCACAGATCGCTGTCGATGTCGACCTCGAATGTCGGGCCGAACACCGGACGGCCGAGCCGCTGCAGTTCCGTGCGGTAGGGCTCGACATAGCGCAGGCGGGTGGTGTCGCGGTGGCGCCCCATCACCGACCGCAGTAGCTCCGCGGCCCGGGCCCGCTGGCCGATCCGGGCGTGCTCGCTGGTGGCGTGTTCGAGTTCCGTCTCCGCCGCGTCGAGCTTGCCGTGGCGCCCCTCGCTGCCGATGACGGACAGTTCAATGCTGATCTCGCGCAGCGCGCCGGCGATGTCTTCATAGCGATCGTCCAGAGACTCCGCCGCCCGTTTGGCGTCGGCCAATTCCGCGGCCACTGCGTCGGGTGCCGCGGCGGCCAGTTCCTCGGCCAGCTGGGCGGCCTGCTGCTGCGCGGTGGTGGCGGCCCGCTGGGTCGACTCCGCCGACGCCGACAGATCCTCATCGCTCACCGACGCGCGCTCCTGGGCCAGCTGGTTGGTTGCCCTTTCGAGCTCGGCGCGTTGAGTTGCCGCCTTATCGATCAGAACCGTCGCGCGGGTGGATGTCTCGGCCAGCCGCGCCGAGGCCGCCACCGCGGCACGGCGACTGGTCTCGCAGTCTGCCTCCGTGGCCGCCCGCGCGGCCTCTGCCGCGTCGAGTTCACCGCGCGCGGCGGTGATGTCCACGGGTTGGGCCGGTTGGTCGGCACGCAATTGCGCCAGCCGCGAGCGCAGCTGGTCTACGTCTTCGTCGCCGCACAGGCCGGACAGCGTTGCGTTCAGCTGGTCGCGGCTGCTTAGCAATTCGCGGCGCCGTTGGTCGGCGGTTCGTGCGGCCGTGAGGTCGGCGACGCCCGCGGCGGCGAGCGCGGCGACCAGCTCCTGTTGTGCCGCAGCATGTTTGGCCTGAACATCGAGTGCGGTCGCGCCGGGCGTGATCCGCACGGTCAGGACCCCGGGAATGTCGACTTCGGTTGGGCCGGTGGCGGTGGTGGACCAGGTTTGACCCGCGGGCAACGTTATCCGTTGGTCGCCGAGGGCGAGCTCGAGGTCGGCGGCGGCGGTGAACTCGACCGCCGCCGAGATCGCGTCCAGCTGGTCGGCGCCGCGATCGACTGCGGCCGCGGCGCTTTCGATGCGATGCAGCAGCTCCTCGGTCATGACGACCGTGGCAAGCTCTTCGCAGACCCGATCGCGGTCACGCTGGATCTCGTCGATCCTGGCCATCCGGGTGCTCAACCGGTCGGCCTCCTCGAGGTCGGCGAACCGGTCGACGGCACGCCTCGCGGATTCGACGCGGCGTTGCAGCTCCGCCAGGGCCTGGTCGGCCTTCTCGGCCGCCGCCGCGGAAGCCCCGGCGTCGGCGCGTGCCGTCGACTCCGCATCGGCGGCTTCCTGCGCCTCGGCCTCGACGGCGGCAACAGCCGCGGTGCGGGTTTGGATTTCGGTGAGCAGCCGCGACCGTCCGCTGTGCGCGGCGGACGCCGCGGCGCAGGTCGCCGCCGCGGCCTCGGCGACGAGCTTGGCTTCACGCGCCTGGCGGGTGAGTTCCGCGATCTTGTCGGCGGCGGCCTGCGCGGCGGCCAACCGCGGGCCGGCGGTCAGGCGCAGCTGCGACAGCTCGGCCACTTCCTCAGTCAGAACGGCATGGCGCCGGACCCGCTCGTCGACCTCGGCGACCGCCGCCACGCATTCGGCGACCGCGGCCTCGGCGTCGGCCAGCCTGGAAATCGCGTTGGCCCACTCCCCGGTGGGCCGGCCGGTGGGGGTGAAGTAGCGCGCGTACTCGGTGTCGATCCGCTCGATGAGCAACGGCTCGGTGCCAGACAGCGCCGCGTCGGTGTCGGATTGCGCGGCCGCCACGTCGAGCGCGCGCGACAGCGCGTCGCAACCGGAGAGGTCCACCGCGGCGGTCGACGCGGCCTGCAGCACCCGCTGGGCGTGCCACAGGTCGTTGTCCACCGTCTCGGCAAGCATCGCCCGAACGCGTTCGTGCGCCTCGTCGCCGGTCAGCTGTTCGCGACGCGGCGCCAGCACCGTCAATTCCGTTTCGCACTTCTTGTGGAACCGTTTGTGGTAGACGAAACGATAAGCACCGCAGCTGATTTCGGCAGTAACCTCGGAGCCGACGTCGCTGTTGGTCGGCTTGACCTGCTTGACTTCCTTCTTCGTCGAACGGTCCCTGGATTCCAGCAGCAGATCCAGCGCTTCGATCATCGAGGACTTGCCGATCTCGTTGGCGCCGCTGACCACGACCACGCCGTGGTCGGGAAACTCGATCTCGCGGTGTGCGATGCCACGGTAGTTGGTCAGGACCAACCGATGCAGCTTCACGCGACGCCCCGATCGGTGAGCCGCAGCAATAGTGCCAGCGCCGCCTGCGCGTCGACCGCCGATTCGGCGTCACCCCCGCGCGCCGTGGCCACCAGCTCCTCGACGGCCGCGGCGGCGAACCCGCCGATGCCGAGGTCGGTGAATTCGCCGTCGGCGGGTATCACGGCCAGATCCGTGTGGCTGTCCCAGGTGCGCAGGTGGGCGAATAGCCGCGCGTATCGGTCCAGGCAGGCGTCCAGCGCGGCGCGGTCGGTGACGTTCAGCGAACCCGTCAGCGCCAGCCGCACCACGGTCCGGTCCTTGTCGGTCAACTGGTCGAGGTTCATGTCGAGGTCGGCGATGTCGCGGCTGGTGTCGACCTGGCGCTGCAACGTGACGAACCGCCAACGGCCGACGTGCCGGGACGTTACCGATACCTTGTGGTTTTCATCGATGTCGACGACCAGCACATGGCCGGGGTCGGATTCGACGTCGTCGAAGTTGGTGACTTCCGGCGATCCGGAATACCAGACTCGGCCGCTGTCGCCGACCTGGGTGAGCGAATGCTTGTCCCCCAGCGCCACATAGTGCAGCGCCCCGCGGGCCAGCGCGTCGTCAAGCCGTGCGAGCCGAATCAGCGAGGGCTTGTCTCGATCGGGGTCCAGCACGTCGACGCCGCCGTGGGCGACGAGGATGCGGGTGGCCGGGGCCGGGGTTAAGCCTTCGAGGACTTCGGCGACCAGGTCGGTGGTCGGGGCCTTGGACCGCCACGGCGCGGCCACGATCTCCACGCCGGGCCGCACCTGATGGATGCCGGATTCCTGGAGCACCACGACGTTGCCGGGGCGTTCGGCGGTGAACAGCGCGCTGGTGTAGACGGATGACGCGTCGAGCGGATCGTGATTGCCCGGCAGCAGATAGACCGGAATGCCTATGGCGCGCATGGCTTCCAGGGACTGGCCGATCACCTGCGGGGCAAGCTGATTGTGCTCGAAGACGTCACCGGCCACCACGACGAATTCGGCGCCCACCTCGGCCGCCAACGCCCCCAGGCCGGCCACCGCGTCGCGGCGGGCCGCGGAATACCGCGGCTGGGCGTCGCCGGCAAGGAAGTGCCTGGTCATGCCCAGCTGCCAATCGGCGGTGTGCAGGAATCGCATCCCGGCGGCCCCCTTTCCGAATTGCGTGGCTATCGAGGCACCGCGAGTTTAGGTCCGCACACCGACAAGTCGGGGGATGTGCACCGGCATGCCTCCGGGTGTGTGTTTTGATACCAGGCAGACGACTCTCAGCATGTGGTGATCGCTATGTACCAGGAGTTTCTCCCTGATCGGCGGCTTACGCCGTGGGTGGAATGCGGTTGGACGCGGTCCGGCTCGGCGCCTCGGTCCGTTCGGGTGATCCCGGACGGCTGCGTTGACGTGTTCGTCGGTCCGCGCGGCGACGTCACGATCGCCGGGCCCAGCACAGTCTTCTATGACCTGGCTGCCGACGAAGCATGCGTGCTGGCCGGTATTCGATTGCGGCCGGGCGCGGCGACGGCGGTCCTGGGACGGCCCGTCTCCGAGTTCACCAATCAGCATGTCATTCTCGATTCGGTTTTCGGTGTCCGCGGTAACCTGATCGCCGAGAAGGTGCTTGCCGCAACGACTCCCAGTCAGCGCGTGGCGGCCCTGCAAAACGTGTTAACCGGGTACTTCTCCGGCGCCGACCCTCTGATCGACACTGAGATCACCGGTGCGATAGCGATGATGCGGCGACACCCAGGCCGACCGGTGTCGAGCGTGGCCACTGCCGTCGAGCTCAGCGAACGACAGCTGCGCCGCCGGTTTGAAGCCGCTGTCGGCTACGGGCCGAAACGGTTTGGCCGGATCCTTCGATTCCAGCATCTGCTCGATTTGATCCACGGTCGTGGTGCGCGAATTCGCTGGCCGGAGCTGGCGGTTGAGGCGCACTACGCCGACCAGGCGCACATGATCAATGAGTGCCGGGCACTGGCGGGGATGTTGCCCACCGCGCTTCCCCGGGGCGTGTCCGTTTCGTCCAATACCAGCGCGCGTGGAACGTCTTAGCCTCTGGGACATGACGGACCCGAAAGCCATTGCGGTCGAGTCTTTCCGGCTGATCGAGACCGGCGAGGCGCAGCTGGCACAACGAATCATCGCATCCGACTATGTGAATCAGGAAGCCGATGACGACTCCGGCGACGTCGGTCGGCAGCTTCCCGGTCCCGCGGGATTTCTGGCTACCAGCCGATGGCTGCGCGACGCGTTCTCCGGTCTGCGTTTCGAACTGCGCGAGACCGTGGCCGAGAAAGGGGTGGTGATAGTCGCGGCCACAATGACCGGCAAACATACCGGAACGTTCAACGGCATCGAACCCACCCGCAAGGAGATCAGCCACGAACAGGTGCATATCTTCACGATCACCGGTGGCCGGATCACACATCATCGTGCAGTCCGTGACGACCTGGGCCTGCTGCTCCAACTCGGCTGGCGCCCCAGCGGCGCGCGCTGATCCTCGGTGTCATTTTCTGCCCGCGTCTGCACGGCGATCGCGCAGCACGGTCCCTTTGATCTCGACGCCTCAAACTAGTTGTGTCACTTCGGTTTCCGTAGTCCGACACACGGCCTTTCCCTCGCCGGCGAACCGATCGCGTATTCGACTACGCCGAGTGAAGCTCCCACGCGTGTCGTGCTCGGGCGGTATGAAACCCCCCTCGCCTTCCCACCGGTGGATCTGCTTGGCCGGAATGTCCGATAATTCATGATGCATGAGTACCGCACCGCTCACCTCGACGATGGTGACCTCTTGCTGGAAATGGGTGTGCAGCGACATGCCAGCGTGATCGGCTACCAAGGAACAATCGCGTGCAAGCCATTGTGTGTCGCGGTCGATGTCGCGATACTCGCTGATAGTCGACATCATGGCGGAATCCTCCTAATTGTTTTGTGCTCGTGCCCATCCGGGTTCCTTAGGACGAGCGGTTACTTCGCTTCAGCCGTGTGAACGCCGTAGGGAACGGCTTCCAGGAGTGTGACGGTGAGGGCCGCGCCGTTGGGCAGGGTGTAGGTGCGACGCTCACCGGCGCGTGCGCCTTCGATGGCGGCGCCGAGCGGGGACTGGTTGGAGTAGACGTCCATGTCACCGTGTTCGGCGCCGCGCACACTCAGCAGGAAAGTTTCGGTCTCGCCGGTGTCGTCGTAGCGGATGGTCAAAACCATGCCGGGTTCGGCAATCCCGTCATCGGGTGGATCCACACCGACGACGGCGTTGTTCATCACATCATGGATCCGTTGAATACGTGCCTGCCACGCTCGTTGCACGGCCACATTGTTTTCATCGATGTCACCGTCAGCGGCTGCGGCGCAACATAGCTCACGAAGGGTGGTCAGTTCCCTTTGGAGCCGCTCGTAGCCTTGCGGCGAAATCCACACGCGCGTTTGAGGGTTGGTCATGCCTGTTCCTTTCGTCGCGCGATAATGATGGTCATGGGTTGGCCCGAAGGGCGTTAGGTCCCCATTGAGCAGTCGCTATATATCCGTGGGATAGGCTGTGGCCCATGCCGTTTCGCCACATACATCCCACAGGGCACCGCCTTGAGCAGTGTCACGGGCCGCCCAGTCTCACCGGGAATTGCGTAGACGCGCTGATCGCCGGGACGCGCGCCTGCAATCATGCGGCCCAGCGGCGATGCCATCGAGTAGACCTTGATGCCGGCGGTGTCCACGTCAGGCCTGCCGAGCAGAAATGTTTCGGTGTCGCCGGTGTCGTCGTAGCGGACGGTCAACACCATGCCCGGTTCGGCGACGGGGTCGAAGACGGCGTCCGCACCTACGACCACCGCGTTGGTCAGTAAATCCTCGATCTCGCGGATGCGTGCTTGTCGCGCAGAGTGGCGCGCGAGGCGATTCGCGTCGTAATCCATGACGTCGTCGGGAACCTCGATGCCGCGGCGCGAGCGCTGCGCGGCAAGTTCGTCGTGCAGTCGGGTGTAGTCGTGGTGCGTCATTCGGATGCGTTGGATGGTGGTCATTGGATTGATGTCCTTTCGTATCGAGGGCGTCGCCAGGGGCGGGCCGCATGGGGCACCGCCCCTGACCACTCGGGGCACGTCATGGGCGAAATATTCGCTGCGGTCTTTGGCCCGCGTGAGTCGAAAAGTGCCGGCGGCCGCCTGATTCCATGGTGGATCGCGCAGGCGCCGCGCCGCTTGCTAGAAACCAACAACGGCGACGTCGCGCATTGTTGTGGCCCGACAAAGCTGTTGCCGCAGTGCCCGATAGCGACCACCGCGTGCGCGCGTCCTGACCTATCGTCGCTCGACGAGGCGGTCGAAGCTCTGTTGCCATTGGTCGTAGCGGAGCCGGTCAAGGGTAATTCTGGCGCGGGCGAATAAAGCGACCGCCATGAGGCTCATGGCCCACCAGGTCGCGGCTGCAAAGGCCACCGCCTCGGTGCGGGCAGTGTTGACCGGTCGGGCCACCGGATGGCCTTCACCATCTACCCAAATCTCAATGTTGTCGCCAATCTTGGCCGTCAGCGGTGCTATGACGTCGCCGGTGCGTTCGGCCCCGGAAGCAATCCATCGGGCGGGAACCGTCACGGTTGGGCTTTCAAGGTCCCGGCGAGGATGACTGTCCCCCGTGACAGTCGCGGTCACCGGGCTGCGAGTTTGGACCTGCTCGGCGTAGGTGCGGCTTCGAGAATCATGGACAGCGGTGCCCACGGCGGCACTGATAGGCACAGCAATCAGCGACACGATGACGACCAACACCAACATCAGTCCCTCCACCCGATCCGTGACGCGCACCAACGGGTTACGACCAAACAGCCGCACAAACAGCGTCCGCGGCAAGGGCACGGTGAAGGTCTCCATCGCGCCGTCATCGTCGGGTCGGCGATCGCCGATCCGCCGATGACCGGGATCTGAGGTGGACATCGAACGTTCCCATCGAAGAGCGGCTTTTGAGCTAGTGCGAGGCGGCCGAATACGAGCCGTCACTCGAACCTGACTTGGCAACACCCATGATGGTGTGAATCGCTGCCGCAAGCTTTGCCGCAGGCAGACAACCACGCTGCCGCGCTTTGTCAAGCTACGACAGCGCACTTGGTCAATCGGTGTCGATGGCCGCGAGTTCTATCATCATCGCCAGCCGCTTCCTGGCGTTGTCTAACGGCAGATCGGTGATCTCGGCCATCTTGCGCAACCGATAACGCACGGTGTTTTCGTGCACTCCCAGACGTTCACCAGCAGCGGTCGGGTCGCCCTGGGCCTCCAGCCATGCTCGCAGCGTGGCCAGGTAGTCGGTCCCGTTGGCTCGGTCATGGCGGCCTAGCTCGGCCACCGGCCCGCGCGATGGGGACCGGCCCGAGCGCGCCGCGGTGCGCAATCGCTGCAGCAGGATGTCAGCCCACGACTCGTCATAGACCGGAGGCGCCGCGCGGGGCGAAATCTCGTGCAGCGCCAAACATTCCTCGGCCTCATCGCGCGCGGCGGCGAGTTCGGTCACCTCAGCCACCCCGCTGATACCGGCCAACACCGTGGCCCGTTCGGGGAGGGCCGCCCCCAGACCGCTCACCCAGCGCCGCGCCGTCGTTGCCTCGTCCCCGGGAAGCACGGTGTAAACGGTGTTGCCTGCCAACGCGCTGCGGCCCGGACGTGACCAGCCGAAACCCATGGTCGCGCGCTCGAACGCGAGCAGCAGAGCAGCATCGCGGTCCGCGCCGACGAACGCTCGGAGTGCAATCACGCGCAATGAGCTGTGCGGCAAACCCAGCCGGCTGGCCACGGTGGCGGCATCGGCGGTGCCCTCCAGTAGACGGATCACCAGCTCGGATTCGACATGACGCTCCAGGTCCGCGCTGGCTCGTGAGCGAAGCAGATGCAGGGCCACTGTGCGCGCGCCGTCGGCCAGGGCGCTTAGAGCGCCGCCTTCCAGCGGCGCCGAGCACGCGACCCAAACCGACCCGATAAGTTCTCGTCCTGAGCGCACCGCCACCACCATCCGGCCAGACATGCCGCGCTCGTTGTCCTCCGCGACAAACAGCGGATCGTCGGAGTCCGCCAGATGCGCGAATACTCCACGGGCCTCGAACAATGCGCGCAGCCGCTCCGGTGTCTGTCGCTCGAGGATTGTCGCCACCCGCGCGGCGTCGGCATGCCGCTGCTGCCTCGAATACGCCAACACCCGCAACAGCCGATCGTGGATTACAACGGCACCGCCGATGACATCCGCCAGACTGTCCGCCAGCGCGAACAAATCGGTGGGACCGCGGCCGGACTCCGTCTCACGGCCCTCCATTACGAGTCCGTAGACAACCGCCGCGACTTCGCTCCAGGCCATCTCCTCGTCGAGAACCATGATCGCGAGAGCCGCGGACGCACCGTCGAAAGTGACCTGTTGGCCGTCGTCGCGCACCAGCACCACGACGGATCCAGCAGAGGCTGCCCACTGCACAGCTTGGGCCACCGTGTCGGCACCGATGGCCAACAAGACGTCGCCGACCACGGTGTGGTCACCCGCGGTCTCGTGGATAACCACGCTGCGTAATTCGGTCGATCGCGGCACAGACGACCACTTCAGGCGGACGCCGTAATCGCCCAGCACATTCACTAAGCGGTCCAACGTAATCACGAGCCGCTCCCCATACCATCGACCACAGCGACGTTGCCGTGACCGTTAACGAACTCTAGACACGACGCGTCATCGGCGACAGCTCTCAGGTTGGACTTCGAGCACTAACGTGGGTCGGGTGAATGGCCAACGCACCCTGCTGTTGATGCGGCACGCGAAGTCGTCGTACCCGGATGGCGTCGTCGATCACGACCGGCCGTTGGCGCCGCGGGGCATCCGCGAGGCCGGGCTCGCCGGCGACTGGTTGCGCGCCAACGTGCCCGCCATCGATGCCGTGCTGTGTTCGACGGCCACACGCGCCCGGCAGACGTTGGACAGGACGGGCATCGACGCCATGGTGCGATACAGCGAGCGACTCTACGGCGCCACCCCCGGCACGATGATCGACGAAATCAACGGGGTCGCCGACAGCGTCGACACCCTGCTCGTCGTCGGGCACGAACCGACCACGTCCAACGTGGCGATCGGCCTAGCGGGCGCCGAGGGCACCGATACGGCAGCGGTGCAACGCATTTCGGAGAAATTCCCGACGTCGGCGATCGCGGTGCTGACCGTGGCGGGCGACTGGAAACGCCTGGAACTCAACCGGGCCGCGCTGGTCGCCTTCGAGATACCGCGCTGACCTACGAGTTGGTGGCCAGCGTCAGCTCCATGAGCTTGATGGCCTGCCCACAGGCGTCGATGCCGGGCGCCTGGGGATTGACCCACCAGCCGACCACCCCCGCCGCATCGCTGGCCACTCCGCACGCGCCGTTGGGATCGTCGGGGCGCATCACAATCGAGTTGATGCCCGCGATCTGACGGCTCTCGACCTTGTACCTCAGGAAGTCAGCAACCTTGCGCTCGTTGCCGAGGCTGCCCTGTTCGAACCAGAACCGGGTGATGTCGATCAGTCCGGCGGGGTTGGCGGCCTGCCACCGGCAGATCGCGCCGACGAAGGTGCTCTGGATGTCAAGCGGATCGGCACCCACGGTCTTGGCCAGGATGTCGGAGGTCAGGACCTCGCATTCCTTCAGCAGGTTGGGGTACTGCTGCTGGGAGTTGTTGTTGGGGGACGGCCCGCCCGCCTTGATGGCTTTACCGCCGACCGACCGTGAACAACCAGTGGCCACCATCAGCGCGATGATCAACACGGCTACACCGCCGCGCACGCCTCTTCTGCTCATTTCGCGTTCGCAATCGACTGACGGGCCAGTTCTTTGGCTATGTCACACGGCGGCGGGAACGGTTTCTGACTGAAGCTGATCGACCATTCGATGAAGTCGTCCTGGAATTGGATGCCGACCTCGCACAGCGAGTCGCCCAGGTTCGGTTCGTTGCCGACGGCGATGAAACCGCCGTGGCCGTTGATGTTGATGTCATCGACGCTCGCCCGCGACAGCTCCTCGGTCTTGCGTTCGCGACCGATCGGGCTGCCGCGGTACCAGGAGAAGGAGAAGTGCGGGCCGAGAATGCCGCCGCCCGCCAGCCACTGGCACCCAACGGAGTTCCGGGCGGTATTGATCAGCCCGTTGACCTTGGTCAGTTCGGCCACCGTCTGATCGCCGACGCCGCCGCATTGCGGGAACATCGGCCCGTGGTGACCGTCCCCACTCCCAGGTTCCGTCGATGAAGTCGCGCCTGGTTTGTTGTCGCCGGAACTCGAGCACCCCGCAGAAATCAGGATCGTGGCCGACGCCGCGATGGCGAGCGCTGTCAGGTTACGCCGCACCGATACTCTGCTTCTTCTCAGCCTGCTGCTGGTCCACACGATGCCCCACACGATGCACTGTAGCGGCAGCCCCGCGGGTCAACCACCGACGCGCCCGCTGAGCTGGCAATTCAATGCCTTTGCCGGATGCGGCGCGAGCGCGCAACCCTCCGGCGGTGCTCGGGACCGGGACCCCTGCCATATGCGACAGTTACCAAATGCTCCTGGCACTGCTGCGCCAGTACATCCGGCCGTACCGTCGGCTGGTTGCGGTGCTGACGGTGCTCCAGATAGTCAGCACCCTGGCGACGCTTTACCTGCCGACGGTCAACGCGGCGATCATCGACGACGGCGTCGCCAAGGGCGATACCGCCGCCATCCTCAGCCTCGGCACGCTGATGCTCGCGGTCACGGGTGTGCAGCTGTTGTGTTCGGTCGGGGCGCTCTACGTCGGCTCGCGGACGGGGATGGGCTTCGGCCGCGACCTGCGCTGGGCGATGTTCGAACACGTCACTACGTTCTCCGAGCGCGACACCGCACGGTTCGGCGCACCGACGCTGCTGACCCGCAGCACCAATGACGTCCGGCAGATCCAATACCTGGTGCAGATGGGGGCGACGGTTCTGGTCACCGCGCCGATCATGTGTGTCGGCGGCATCTTCATGGCGATCCATCAGGAGGCCGCGTTGACGTGGCTGCTGCTGGTCAGCGTTCCGATCCTGGCCATAACCAATTACTGGATCATGTCGCACATGCTGCCGCTGTTCCGCAGGATGCAGAGCCTGATCGACGGCATCAACCGGGTGATGCGCGACCAACTTGCCGGGGTCCGCGTAGTGCGCGCGTTCACCCGCGAACGCTTCGAGCGCGACCGGTTTGCCCGAGCTAATGCGGCACTGTCGAATGCCTCGCTGAACGCCGGTAACTGGCAGGCGTTGATGCTGCCCGTGACCACGCTGACCATCAACGTGTCCAGCGTCGCACTGATCTGGTTCGGCGGGTTGCGCATCGATCGCGGCCAGATGCAGGTCGGCTCGCTGACCGCGTTTCTGGCCTACTTCACCCAGATCCTGATGGCGGTGCTGATGGCGACGATGACGCTGGTCATCTTGCCCCGGGCGTCCGTGTGCGCCGAACGGATCACCGAGGTGCTGTCCACCCGCCCGGCGATCGGCGATCCGCCGAGCCCCAAATTCCCGCGCGGCGGGATCACCGGAGACGTGCGCGTGCAGAACGCCACCTTCACCTATCCGGGCGCGGATCGCCCCGTGCTGCAAGACATCTCGTTCACAGCCTCCCCCGGCACCACCACGGTTATCGTCGGGAGCACCGGCTCGGGAAAGTCGACGCTGGTATCGCTGATTGCCCGGCTCTACGACGTGACGGCCGGCGCCGTCCTGGTCGACGACGTCGACGTCCGCGACTACCACACCGAGCGACTCTGGTCCGCGATCGGGCTGGTTCCCCAGCGCGGCTACCTCTTCTCCGGCACCGTCGAGGAAAACCTGCGTTACGGCAAGGCTGACGCGTCAGACGAGGAGATGTGGGAAGCGCTGCGAATGGCGGCCGCCGACGGATTCGTGCGGGCGCACGACGACGGACTGCGCATGCGCGTCGCCCAGGGTGGAATCAACTTCTCCGGTGGGCAACGCCAGCGGCTTGCCATCGCCCGCGCGGTCATCCGCCGCCCGGCCATCTATCTGGTCGACGACGCGTTCTCCGCGCTCGACGTGCACACCGACGCAAGGGTGCGCGACTCGCTGCGCTCGGTGTCTGCGAGCGCCACCATCATCGCTGTCACGCAACGAATTTCGACCGCCGCCCAGGCCGATCAGGTGGTCGTCGTCGACAACGGGATCATGGTCGGTTCGGGCACTCATGAATCGCTGCTGACCGACTGCCCCACCTACGCGGAATTCGCGGACTCGCAGTCCGTCGGCGCCGGGGTCGGGGACGCACAATGACGGCGGTCACCAATAGGCCCACCCGGGGTGTCGCGGCGGCGCCGGCCGCCCGGTCCCGCGATTTCTGGGGTTCGGCGACCCGGCTGGTGAAACAGCTTGCGCCGCAACGACGGCTGGCCACCGCGGTGATCTTCCTCGGCATCACCGGCACGGCGATCGGCGTCGTCGTTCCGCGAATCCTCGGCCATGCCACCGATCTGCTGTTCAACGGCGTGATCGGCCGCGGTCTTCCGGCCGGCATCACCAAAGCACAGGCCGTCGCGGCGGCCCGCAGCCGCGGCGACACGGGCTTCGCCGATCTGCTGTCGGGGATGAACGTGGTGCCGGGCAAAGGGGTCGACTTCGGCGCGGTCGCCCGTACGCTGACGGTGGCGTTGGCGCTGTATCTGGTTGCGGCGCTGCTGATTTGGGTACAAGCGCGGCTGCTGAACCTCACGCTGCAGCGCACCATGGTGGCGCTGCGTTCCCAGGTCGAGGACAAGGTGCACCGACTGCCGCTGGCCTACTTCGACGGACGGCAGCGCGGTGAGCTGCTCAGCCGGGTCACCAACGATATCGACAACCTGCAATCTTCGCTGTCGATGACGATCAGTCAGCTGCTGACGTCGATCCTGACCATCGTGGCGGTGCTGGCGATGATGGTGTCGATCTCGCCGCTGTTGGCGCTGATCACATTGCTCACGGTGCCGGTCTCGTTGCTGGCCACGCGCGCGATCGCGCGCCGTTCGCAACGGCTGTTCGCGGCCCAGTGGAAGAGCATCGGACGGCTCAACGCGCACATCGAGGAGACCTACAGCGGGTTCACGATCGTCAAGACGTTCGGCCACCAGGCGGCAGCGCGCGAGCGGTACCGCCGGTTCAACGACGACGTCTACCACGCCAGCTTCGGTTCCCAATTCTTCTCCGGCCTGGTGGCACCGGCGACGACGTTTGTCGGCAACCTGGGATACGTCGCGGTCGCCGTGATGGGCGGGCTGCAGGTGGCCACCGGACAAATCACCCTCGGCAGCATCCAGGCGTTCATCCAATACGTGCGGCAGTTCAACACTCCGCTGAGCCAGGTCGCCGGGATGTACAACACCCTGCAATCCGGAGTCGCCAGCGCCGAGCGGGTGTTCGAGCTGCTCGACGAGCCGGAGGAGACGGGGGCCCCCGAGCCAGTTCCCGAGCCGGCCGGGCCACGCGCCCACTCAGGCCCGAGCGGGCGGGTCGAGTTCGAGCGCATCAGCTTTGCCTACCGTCCGGGCACCCCGGTCATCGAGGACCTGTCGCTGGTCGCCGAGCCCGGCAGCACGGTGGCGATCGTCGGACCGACCGGCGCCGGCAAAACCACCCTGGTGAACCTGCTCATGCGGTTCTACGACGTCGATTCCGGCCGGATCCTCGTCGACGGTGTCGACATCACCACGATGAGCAGGCAAACACTGCGATCGCGCATCGGCATGGTGCTGCAGGACACCTGGCTCTTCGACGGGACGATCGCGGAGAATATCGCCTACGGGCGGCCCGAGGCCGGCGAGGACGAGATAGTGGAAGCCGCCAAGGCGGCCTACGTCGACCGTTTCGTGCACACGCTGCCCGCCGGCTACCAGACCCGGGTCGGCTGGGACGGCGGCAACCTCAGCGCCGGCGAGAAGCAGCTCATCACCATCGCCCGCGCGTTCCTTGTCCGCCCACAGCTGTTGATTCTGGACGAGGCGACCAGCTCGGTCGACACCCGCACCGAGGCGCTCATTCAGCGCGCCATGTGTGAGCTTCGCCAGGATCGGACGAGTTTCATTATCGCGCACCGTCTTTCGACAATCCGCGACGCCGATCGCATTCTGGTGGTGCAGTCCGGCCGGATCGTCGAACAAGGCAATCACGCCGAGCTGCTGGCCCGCCGGGGCGCCTACTACGCGATGACCCAGGCCTTTTCCGAATCCACGAACTGCGCATCAGAATGACGGAAGGACCGGTAAGCGCGATGGCGGACAAACGTCTCGAATTCGGCCTGCTCGGGCCGTTGGAGATGAGCGTTGACGGCGCATTGGTGCCGTTGGGCACGCCCAAGCAGCGAGCGGTGCTGGCCATGCTGCTGATCAATCGCAACAGTCCGGTGGGCGTCGACCGGCTCATCACCGCCTTGTGGGAGGAGCGGCCCCCGTCGGGCGCACGGGCAAGCATCCACTCCTACGTGTCCAACCTGCGCAAGCTGCTCAGCGGCGCCGGGATCGATCCGCGAGCGGTGTTGGCGGCGGCGCCCCCGGGTTACCGGCTCAGCATCACCGAGGACGCCTGCGATCTCGGACGGTTCATCACCGAGAAAACCGCGGGCGTGCACGCCGCCGCCGCCGGCCGCTTCGAACAGGCCAGCCGGCACCTGACGGATGCGTTGGGTCAATGGCGTGGACCGGTACTCGACGACTTGCGCGACTTCCAGTTCGTCGGCACCTACGCCACCTCGCTGTCCGAGGAAAAGATGCTCGCCCACACCGCGAAGGCCGAAGCCGAGCTGGCTTGCGGACGGGCGGCGAACATCATCGCCGAGCTCGAGGCGCTGACCGCCGAACACCCCTACCGCGAGCAGCTGTGGGCCCAGTTGATCACCGCCTACTACCTCACGGACCGCCAATCCGACGCGTTGGCCGCCTTTCGCCGCGTGAAAACAACGCTTGCCGATGACCTCGGCATCGACCCCGGCCAAACCCTCCGCGATCTCAACGAGCTCATCCTGCGCCAGGATCCGTTGGACGCCAAGAAATCGGCCAAAACCACCGCCGTCGGCACGGTCACCGTGCTCGACCAGCGCACCCAGGTGCCGGGCCAGAAAGCCGTCGCGTATCTCGATGAAGCGTCGGGACGCCGCTACCCGCTGCTGGCGGCGGCGACCCGGATTGGGCGGCAAAGCGACAACGACATAGTCCTCGATGGCGCCAACGTCAGCCGGCACCACGCCGTCATCGTCGACACGGGCACCAGCTACATCCTCAACGACCTCCGGTCGTCGAACGGCGTGCACCTGGGGCACCAGCGGATCCGCGCGGCCGCCACCCTCAACGACGGGGACCACATCCGCATCTGCGATCACGAATTCACGTTTCGGATCGGCGGGGGCGACAAAACCGGCCAGACCACCCAGGTCTAGGCGCGACGCCGAATATCGCCGAATATGCTTGCCGCACACGGTTTTTCTCTCGCGGCCCAAATATTTAGGCGGCGCGGTGCCGCTTTGCGGCCAGGCCGCTGACAACCACCACACGGCTTTTCGGGCGTGCGGCGCTTTCGCCCGTGTCCGGCCGTATGGTCGCCGGGCCGTAGGCCGGCTGTTATAGGTGGATCTGGGCGATTCTGGGCAAACTTGTTGGTATGGTCGGCGGGTCTGGGGTTGGTTTGGAGGATCTGGGATGAGTGAGGGTCAGGCCTCGCGGGTGGGGTCGATGTTTGGTCCTTATCACCTCAAGCGGCTGTTGGGCCGTGGTGGCATGGGTGAGGTGTATGAGGCCGAGCACACCGTCAAGGAGTGGACGGTGGCCGTGAAGTTGATGTCGGACACCTTTAGCCGCGATCCGGTGTTTCGTGAGCGGATGAAGCGTGAGGCCCGTATTGCCGGGCGTTTGCAGGAGCCCCATGTGGTGCCCATTCATGATTACGGCGAGATCGATGGGCAGATGTTCATGGAGATGCGCCTGATCGAGGGCACCGATCTCGATAGTGTGCTCAAGCGGTTTGGTCCGTTGACCCCGCCGCGGGCGGTGGCCATTATCGCCCAGATCGCCTCGGCGCTGGATGCCGCTCATGCCGCGGGGGTAATGCATCGAGACGTCAAGCCGCCCAACATCTTGGTCACGCGTGACGATTTTGCCTATCTGGTCGATTTCGGGATCGCCAGTGCGACCACCGATGAGAAGCTGACCCAGTTGGGCACGGCGGTGGGTACGTGGAAATACATGGCGCCGGAACGGTTTTCCAACGATGAGGTCACCTATCGCGCCGATATCTATGCGCTGGCGTGTGTGCTGTATGAGTGCTTGACCGGTTCTCCGCCGTATCGGGCCGACAGTGCCTCCACGTTGGTCACCGCGCATCTGATGCAGCCCATCCCCCAGCCCAGCAGCGCACGCTCGGGCATCCCCAAGGCCCTCGACGGCGTGATCGCGCGGGGCATGGCCAAAAAACCCGAAGACCGCTTCGCCAGCGCCGGCGATCTGGCCCTAGCCGCCCACGAAGCCCTCTCCGACCCCGACCAAGACCACGCCGACAACATCCTGCGCCGCAGCCAAGAAGCCACCCTGCCCGGCACACCGTCGCCTGCCGCGACATCCCCGAACCCGCCGGCGCAAGACGCGCCTCCGCCGAATGCGGGCGCCGCCGGGCCCCCTTCCGGTGCGACGCCGCCCGCACAACCCGGGCAGGCCTGGGGGCCACCCAGTGGCCCGGTGCCCGCGGCCGGCCAGCCCGCCGCAGCGCCGTTTTACCAAGCCGCCGGTCCGAACTGGGGCACTCCCACGCCCCAACAACCCTGGAACCAACCACCCAAACCGAAACGCAACCCCTGGCCCCTCGTCGCCGCCGCGGCGGCGCTGGTGGTCGTCCTCGTCGGCGCCGCCATCGGCATCGCGATAGTCATGGGCGGCAACGACGACAACAACCCGCAGGCGCACAGCACCACGACGACGGCGCCCACCACCACCACGAGGACGTCGCGGTCCACCACCACCACGACCCCGGGCGGCGATCCCCAGGGCAAGCTGCTCAGTCAGCTGCCCGTCGGCTACGCCAGCGGCACCTGTACCCCGACCACGCCGAAGCCGAACAGCATCTGGGTGAACGCAGTGGCCATGGTCGATTGCGGGCAGAACACCAACCCGGGCGGCCCGTCTCGCGCGGTGTACGGACTGTTCGCCAACGCCGATGTCCTGAAGAAGGCGTTCAACGACGACATCGCCGCCGGGCAGCTGATGAACTGCCCCGGCGGCGGACCGTCGCCTGATAGCTGGCACTACGACAAGAGCCCGACGGTGACCGCCGGCATGGTCGCGTGCGCAACCTACAAGGGTCACCCGAACGTGGTGTGGACCAACGACGCCAAACTAATGCTCTGTGACGTCTTCGGGGATCCCCCGACAATCGAGGACCTGCACGGGTGGTGGGAGAAGTACGGCTGACCCATTGCGCGGCAACGGATACCGGCACTCGGCTACGGGCGGTATGGTCGGCGGGTCTGGGGTTGGTTTGGAGGATCTGGGATGAGTGAGGGTCAGGCCTCGCGGGTGGGGTCGATGTTTGGTCCTTATCACCTCAAGCGGCTGTTGGGCC
>NZ_JBNMQT010000008.1:0-253190 GCF_050205645.1 Mycobacterium heidelbergense | reverse complement strand
CCACCACCCCCGCCGCCGGCCGCCCCGCCCGCGCCGGTCGTACTGGCCTCGTTCGACCAGCCGGCCCCGCCCGCGGACGTGCCGCCGGCGCCTCCGGCGGACCTGGCGCCGCCCGCGCCTCCCGCCGACGCCCTGCCGCCGGCACCCCCGGCCGACGCCGCGCCTCCGGCCGACGCGCTACCGCCGGCACCTCCAGCCGACGCAGTACCGCCCGTGCCTCCCGCGGACGCCGTGCCACCCGCGCCGCCGGCTCCAGGTGACCTGAACACCGCTTCCGTTGACCATGTGTCGCAAGTCGGCTACACCAGGCAGCTGTGGCAAGCGATCCAGGGCCACGACATCCACGGCAACGACGCGCTGGACGCGATCGCCCAGCCGTCCGGCCCTCGCTGACGGCCTAGGCCCTTGGACCTAGGCGGAGCCGACCCATTCGTCGGTTCCGTCGTCGAAGAACTGGTGCTTCCACACCGGCAGCCGTGCCTTGATGGTGTCCACCAGCTGGGCGCAGGTCGCGAACGCCGCCTGCCGGTGGTCGGCGGCGACCGCGGCCACCAGCGCCGCCTCGCCGATGTGCAGCGCGCCGATCCGGTGGCTGGCCGCGACGGCGCGCACCCCGCTGGACTGCTCGGCGACCTCCGCCACCACCTCGGCGATGACCTCCGCGGCCGACGGGTGCGCGGAATACTCCAGCCGCACCACCCTGCGTCCGCCGTCGTGGTCGCGAATCATGCCGACGAACCCGACGATGGCCCCCGCCGACTGATGGCCCACCAGCTCTTCATGCTCGGCCAGACAGATGGGTTGCTCGGTCATGGCGGCGCGCAGGACGAGCGTCATCGCTCGTGATCTTTGCCTGCGAGCTGGTCGAGGGCGTGATCGAGGACATCGGCGAGCACCCCGAGGCCGTCCTTCACCCCGCCGGGTGAGCCGGGCAGGTTGACGATCAGGGTGCTGCCCGCCACCCCGCACACTCCGCGCGACAGCATCGACGTCGGCACCTTCGGCAGCCCGGAGCGGCGGATGGCGTCGGCCAGTCCGGGGATCATGTAGTCGAGCACGGCCACGGTCTGGTCCGGGGTGGAATCGCTGGATGAGATGCCGGTACCGCCCGAGGTGATGATGACGTCGACGCCGTCGTCGACCGCGGCGCGCAGCGCCTCACCAACCGGGTTGCCGTCGGCGACCACCTCCGGTTGCGCGGGCGAAAATCCGTGTTGCCCAAGCCATTCGGTTATGATCGGCCCGCACCGATCGTCGTACACTCCGGCCGAGGCTCGGGTCGAAGCAATGATCACTCGTGCGGATCTCGCGCCCATCACCGTGTCCAATTTCCGGTTTTGCCGCCCTCTTTGCGGAGCACCCGAATGTCGTCGATGCGAGCGGACGGGTCAACCGCTTTGATCATGTCGTAGAGCGTAAGCCCGGCGACGCTGACGGCGGTCAGCGCCTCCATCTCGACGCCGGTACGGTCAGTGCTGCGCACCGTCGCCGTGATCTCGATGTCGGACTCGCCGACGGTGAAATCCACGTCGACGCCGGTCAGAGCGAGCTGGTGGCACAGCGGAATCAGGTCGCTGGTTCGCTTTGCTGCCAGAATGGCCGCCACCCGCGCGGTGGCCAGCGCATCACCCTTGGGAAGGCCGCCGGTCGAGATCAGCGACACGACTTGCGCCGAGGTCCGCAACGCCCCGGCGGCCACGGCGGTGCGCTTGGTCGCGCCCTTCTCGGTGACGTCGACCATGTGCGCCGCCCCCCGCTCATCCAGGTGCGAGAGCGAGCCCGGTCGGGATGCCCCGGATGCCGCAGCCATGGCTGGCGGCCTACCGGTTGACGACGGTGACCGGGTGAACGTACGGCAGGTCGTCGGAGGGCAGCGGGAACGTCAGGTCACCGAAAGGGGACAACGCGCCCGTCCGATCGGTTGCCAGTTCGCTCACCGCGTGGTCATCCGGGTCCGTCGTCGGCCAGCCGTTGTCGACGTACCGGGTCTTGCCCGCGTTGTCCTCAGCAATGTCAGCCACGGGGTCCATTCTGACAGGTCGCACCGGTGGGCGTGACGCAAGCCCGCGGGCGCCCGATTCCGGCGTCCTCGCCGTCGCCGCGGGGGTCCGCCCGCTGCTTTACGCTGGTCAGCAATGACCGACAACACCCCGGATATCCCGCTGGGGTCCTGGCTGGCCGACTTGTCCGACGAGCGGCTCATCCGACTGCTGGAACTACGGCCGGACCTCGCCCAGCCGCCACCCGGCAGCATCGCCGCGCTGGCGGCGCGCGCCGTGGCCCGGCAGTCGGTCAAGGCTGCCACCGACGAGCTCGACTTCCTGCGGCTGGCCGTGCTCGACGCGCTGCTGGTGCTGCAGGCCGAGACCGCGCCCGTGCCGACCGCAAAGCTGCTGGCGCTGATCGGCGACCGCGCTCCCGAAGCCGACGTGATGGGCGCTCTCGACGATCTGCGGCAGCGCGCCCTGGTGTGGGGGGACGCCGCCGTCCGGGTGGCCGCCGACGCGGGTACGGCGTTGCCGTGGCACGCGGGCCAGGTCACGCTCGAGGACACCGCGCGCACCGGCGACGAGATCGCCGGTCTGATCGCCGGGCTCGACAAACCGCAGCTGGAGGTGCTGGAGAAACTGGTGCACGGGTCTCCGATGGGGCGCACCCGCGACGCCGCGCCCGGCGCCCCAGCGGATCGACCGGTGCCGCGGCTGCTGGCGAAGGGGCTGCTGCGTCGAATCGATGCCGAGACGGTGATCCTGCCCCGCCACGTCGGACAGGTGCTCCGCGGCGAGCAGCCCGGCCCGATGCAACTGACAGCGCCGAATCCGGTGGTGTCGACGACGACACCCGACGATGCCGATGCGGCGGCGGCCGGGGCCCTCATCGACCTGCTGCGCGAATTCGATGTGCTGCTCGAAAACCTCGGCAGCGCACCGGTTCCCGAGCTGCGCAGCGGCGGATTGGGAGTTCGCGACGTCAAACGCCTGGCCAAGACTACCGGCATTGACGAGCCGCGACTGGGCCTGATCTTGGAAGTCGCGGCCGCGGCCGGGTTGATCGCGAGCGGCATGCCCGATCCGGAGCCCGCCAGCGGCGACGGACCCTATTGGGCGCCGACGGTGGCCACCAACCGGTTCAGCGCGATGTCCACCGCCGAGCGCTGGCACCTGCTGGCCGGCACGTGGCTCGACCTGCCGGGGCGGCCGGCATTGATCGGCACCCGGGGCCCAGACGCGAAACCGTATGGCGCCCTTACGGATTCGCTGTACTCGACGGCCGCCCCGTTGGATCGCCGGCTGCTGCTGGGAATGCTCTCCGAGCTGCCCCCCGGTGCCGGGGTCGACGCGGCGGCGGCGTCGGCGGCGCTGATCTGGCGGCGCCCGCGCTGGGCGAGACGGCTGCAGCCCGGGCCGGTCGCCGACCTGCTGGCCGAGGGCCACGCACTGGGCCTGATCGGTCGCGGGGCGATCAGCACCCCCGCCCGCGCGCTGCTCGACGAAGCCGTCGACCCCGCCGTCGGGATCGATGCGATGACGCGGGCGCTGCCCAAGCCGATCGACCACTTTTTCGTGCAGGCCGACCTGACCGTCGTGGTACCCGGGCCGCTGCAGCGCGATCTCGCCGAGGAATTGGGGGCCGTCGCCACCGTCGAATCGGCCGGCGCGGCGATGGTGTACCGGATCAGCGAGCAATCGATCCGGCACGCACTCGACATCGGCAAAACCCGCGACGGGATGCACGCATTTTTCGCCAAGCACTCCAAAACGGCAGTACCACAAGGACTCACATACCTCATCGACGATGTTGCACGCAGACACGGGCAGCTTCGAATCGGTATGGCCGCGTCGTTTGTGCGCTGCGAAGACCCGGCCCTGCTGGCCCACGCAATAGCGGCCGCCGACGATCTACAGCTGCGTGCCCTGGCGCCGACGGTGGCCGTGTCGCCCGCGCCGATCGCCGAGGTGCTCGACGCGCTACGGTCCGCGGGTTTCGCCCCGGCGGCCGAAGATTCCTCCGGCGCCATCGTCGACGTGCGACCCCGCGGCGCGCGGGTGCCCACGCCGCAGCACCGTCGCCCGTATCGCCCGCCGCCGCGCCCCAGCGGCGAGACGCTGAACGCGGTCGTCTCGGTGCTGCGCAAGGTGACCGCCGCGCCGTTCGGCAATATCCGCGTCGATCCCGCGGTCACCATGTCGCTCTTGCAGCGCGCGGCGAGGAATCAGGACACGCTGGTGATCGGCTACCTCGACGCCGCAGGCGTGGCCACCCAGCGGGTGGTGTCGCCGATCACCGTCCGCGGGGGGCAGCTGGTGGCCTTCGACTCGGCCTCCGGGCGGCTGCGCGACTTCGCCGTTCACCGCATCACGTCGGTGGTGTCGGCGGACGACTGAATAATGGGTGATATGACTGACGGGCCGTTGATCGTGCAGTCCGACAAGACGGTGCTGCTCGAGGTGGACCACGAGCTGGCCGGCGCCGCGCGCGCCGCCATCGCCCCGTTCGCGGAGCTGGAGCGGGCGCCCGAACACGTACACACCTACCGCATCACGCCGCTGGCGTTGTGGAATGCCCGCGCGGCCGGCCACGACGCCGAACAGGTCGTCGACGCGCTGGTCAGCTTCTCGCGCTACGCGGTGCCCCAGCCCCTGCTGGTCGACATCGTCGACACCATGGCCCGCTACGGCCGGCTGCAATTGGTCAAGAACCCCGCCCACGGCCTGACACTGGTCAGCCTTGACCGCGCGGTGCTCGAGGAAGTGCTCCGCAACAAGAAGATCGCACCGATGCTCGGCGCCCGCATCGATGACGACACCGTCGTCGTCCACGGCAGCGAGCGCGGCCGGGTCAAGCAGATGCTCCTCAAGATCGGTTGGCCCGCGGAAGATCTCGCCGGCTACGTCGACGGCGAGGCGCATCCGATCAGCCTGCACCAGGACGACTGGCACCTGCGCGACTACCAGCAGATGGCCGCGGACTCGTTCTGGTCCGGCGGTTCGGGCGTGGTGGTACTACCGTGCGGCGCCGGCAAGACGCTGGTCGGCGCGGCCGCGATGGCGAAGGCCAGCGCGACGACGCTCATCCTGGTCACCAACATCGTCGCCGCCCGGCAATGGAAACGAGAGCTGGTGGCGCGCACCTCGCTGACCGAGGACGAGATCGGCGAATACTCCGGGGAACGCAAGGAGATCCGGCCCGTCACCATTTCGACGTATCAGATGATCACCCGCCGCACCAAGGGCGAATACCGCCATCTCGAGCTCTTCGACAGCCGCGACTGGGGACTGATCATCTACGACGAGGTGCATCTGTTGCCGGCACCGGTGTTCCGGATGACCGCCGATCTGCAGTCCAAGCGGCGGCTGGGCCTGACCGCCACGTTGATTCGCGAGGACGGCCGCGAGGGTGACGTCTTTTCCCTGATCGGCCCCAAACGCTATGACGCGCCGTGGAAGGACATCGAGGCGCAGGGCTGGATCGCGCCGGCGGAGTGTGTCGAAGTGCGCGTCACCATGACCGATAACGAGCGAATGATGTACGCCACCGCCGAACCCGAGGAACGCTACCGGTTGTGCTCGACGGTGCACACCAAAATCGCTGTGGTCAAATCGATTCTGGAGAAGCACCCCGACGAGCAGACCCTGGTGATCGGCGCTTACCTCGATCAGCTCGACGAACTCGGGGCCGAGCTGAACGCTCCGGTCATCCAGGGGTCGACGAGGACCCGCGAGCGCGAAGAGCTGTTCGATGCCTTCCGCCGTGGCGAAGTGCCCACGCTGGTGGTGTCCAAGGTCGCCAACTTCTCCATCGACTTGCCCGAAGCCTCTGTGGCGGTGCAGGTTTCGGGAACGTTCGGCTCCCGCCAAGAGGAGGCCCAGCGGCTGGGGCGATTGCTGCGACCCAAGCACGACGGCGGTGGCGCCATGTTCTATTCCGTGGTCGCGCGCGACAGCCTGGACGCCGAGTACGCCGCACACCGGCAGCGCTTCTTGGCGGAGCAGGGCTACGGCTACATCATCCGCGACGCGGACGACCTACTGGGCCCGGCGATTTAGAGCGACAGGATGGTCGCCGACGCGGTGCCGGGCGCGCCGTACACCTGCGCCAGGCCGACGCGCGGGTTGCCGGGCACCTGGCGCTCGCCCGCCTCGCCGCGCAGCTGACGCACCAGCTCGTGCACCTGCCGCAGCCCCGACGCGCCGATCGGCTCGCCGTTGGCGATCAGCCCGCCGTCGGTGTTGACGGGGATCGAGCCGTGGATCTCGGTAGCGCCGTCGGCCACCAGCTTCTCCTGCTCACCGTCGGCGCATAGCCCCGTCTCGGCCATGTGAATGACCTCAGCGCCGGCGTCGGTGTCCTGCAGCTGGGCGATGTCGACGTCTTCGGGACCGATGCCGGCGGCGTCGTAGGCGGCCTTGGCCGCATATACCGTCGGGGAGGCGTCCTCGTCCAGCGGCGCTGAAGTGGCGTGCACCTCATAGGCGCCGTAGCGGCGGGTGCGGATCTCGCAGGCCCGCACGTACACGGGCTTGTCGGTGAACTTGTGGGCCATGTCGGCGCGGCACATGATCACCGCGGCGGCTCTCTCGTCGGGCGCGCAGAACATGTACTGCGTCAGCGGGTAGTTCAGCACCGTCGAGTTGAGGATCTCGTCCTCGGGAATCGCCTTGCGGCGGAAGGCATTCGGGTTCAAGGCGCCATTGCGGAAGTTCTTGGCGGCCACCTTGGCCAGCGTGGCCTGGGAGATGTGGTGGTCGTGGATGTACTTGTTGGCCTTCATGCCGAAGAACTTGGTGGTGACGAACTGCCCGTTCTGGGCATACCACTGCGGCAGCGCCAGCTTGGCGGGGTCGTCGGTGAAGGCGCCGCGTGGGTGCTTGTCCAAACCGATGGCGATGCCGAGGTCGTACTTGCCCAGTCGAATGGTGTCGGCGGTCTGCTGAATGGCGCTGGCCGCGGTCGCGCAGGCGTTAAAGACGTTGGTGAACGTGATGCCGGTGAGCCCGACCAGCCGCGTCACCGCGTCGGGATTGGACACCTCGTGGCTGCCGCCGAAACCGAACTGAATATCCTTCCAGTCCACGCCGGCGTCGCTCAGCGCCGACTGGATCGCCTCGGCGCCCATCTGCATCGCGGTCTTGTCGTGCCTGCCGAATGGATGCAGGCCCACGCCGATGATGGCCACGTCGTTAGTCATCTCAGGCTCCTTCCCGTCAGACCGGCTGGAACGCGAACGTGACGATCTCGTCGCCGTCGGCATCGGTGGTGAACGGCACCATGGTGAGCTCGACCTCCTGGCCGAACTGCAACTTGGCCGGGTCGTTCTCGGTCAGCCGGCCCTCCACGCGGATCACGTCGCCGAGCTGCACCAGGCCCACACCGAACGGCACGAAATCCTCTCCCGTCGGCCCGGCGTAGGGAGCCCCCGGCGGGAAGCCCTGGGTCGTCCACGCCACCAGCGTTCCGCGACGGGGCAACAACAGCTCGCTCATCTCACCGCCGCTGCAGCGTGGACACCACTGCTGCACGGGAAACGTCGTGGCACCGCAGCTGCCGCAGCGGCTACCGATCAGCTGCGGGCTCTCGTCGGGCCAGGTGGAGATGTCAGGGGCGAGTGCCTTCTGCATCGAGGGATCCTCCAGTGATCATCCGCAGTCCGCCACACAATAATGCGCTCCCTGAAAGGTACAACAGCATTCGATAAAAGTGGAAATCGCGTTCTCATCGACTGCGCCCGTCGGCGTCCGGTAACGCGGGTCGACCAATAAGCGTCTCCCCAAAGCGATATCGCCCGTGCTGTCGCTTTCGTAGATCGGGTCGGGGTCTCTTCGCGGTACCCATGTGGCCAGTGAGACCGATAGGACAATCGCCACGCCGCGTGGCTCGCCGCGGTACGGCGCCAGTTATCTTGAGATCCGAGTCGCAATACAAAGGAGACGACATGCCGGTCACGGTGCTGCTCGAACTCAGGTTCAGGACGGATGCGGTGCCCGCGGCGCGCGACGTCATGGGCCGGGCGCTGCGGGACACCCGGGCGTTCGAGGGAAACCTCCGCACCGACGTGCTGGTCGACGAGGACGACGAGGCCCACTGGATCATCTACGAACTCTGGGACACCGTCGAGCACGACGAGGCCTACCGCAGCTTTCGCGCCGGCGAGGGAAAGCTGACCGAGCTGCCTCCCCTGCTGGCCTCGCCCCCGGTCAAGACGCGGTACGTCACGGCCGATGTCTAGCCCAGCGCCGGAATGACTTCGCGTTCGAAAAGCTCGATGCCCGAACGGTCATACGCGGCCTCCGGGAAATAACAGATCGCATACTCGCAGCCGAGGTCGCGGACCTTCGCCATCCGCTCGATCACCTGTTCCGGTGTGCCGGTCGCCGAATCCGGCCCGCTGCCACCGGCGATCATGGCGTCCGCCACCGACTCGGGCACGTAGTCGACCATGCGGTCGCGCACCCGCCGCAGCCGGTCCTTGACGTCGGCGTCGGACGTACCGAGCAGCGCGGTGAAGTTCGCCGAGCGCACGATGCCGTCGAAGTCGGTGCCCACCGCGCGGCAATGCTGCGCCAGCACCTCCGACTTGTGGGCGAACGCCTCGGGCTCCGACACAAAGTTGGTGTACTGCGCGTATTTCGCGGCAATGCGCAAGGTCACCTTCTCGCCGCCGCCGGCGATCCACAGCGGGATACCATTGGGCTGCAACGGTTTCGGGGCCACGATGGCGCCGTCGACTTGATAGTGCTGCCCATCGAAGCTGACCTTGCCGTCGCGCCAGGCGTCGCGCATGATCTGCACGCCTTCGTCCAGCCGACCCAACCGCACCCCGGCCGACGGAAAGCCGTAACCGTAAGCGCGCCATTCGTGTTCGTACCAGCCGCCGCCGATTCCCATCTGAATCCGGCCGCCGGACACAATATCGATGGTCGCGGCCACCTTCGCCAGGTACACCGGATTCCGGTAGCTCATCGCGGTGCACATCTGGCCGAGCTTGATCCGCGACGTGCTCGCCGCGTATGCCGCCATCAGCGACCACGCCTCGTGGGTGGCTTCGCCCGTCGGCATCGGCACAGTGTGAAAGTGGTCGTAGACCCACAGCGAATCCCAGGCGCTGTCGTCGGCGTAGGTGGCCAGGTCCCGCATCACCGCCCAGTGTTTTTCGGGTTCGATGCCGACCAAATCCATTCGCCAGCCCTGTGGAATGAAGAGACCGAAACGCATAGCAAGGGACTTTAGCCCCGCCGCGCTGTGCAACGATGGGCATTACCCAACTTGGAGGGGCCCCGGGGAGGTCGCCATGCGGATTCTGATCTCCGGGGCCAGCATCTCGGGCCCCGTGCTCGCGTACTGGCTCACCCGATACGGGTTCGACGTCACCGTCGTCGAGCGCGCGCCCGCATTGCGGAAGACCGGCGGCCACGCCGTCGATCTGTTCCGGCCGGCCATGGAGATCTCGGAGAAGATGGGTGTGCTGCCGAGAATCGAGGCGCTGGCCACCGGGACCGACACCGGGACGATTTACCGCGAGGGTGCCAGGCGGTCCGTCCGCGTGGACATCACCAAGACCGTCGGTGCCGCATCCGATCGTCACGTCGAGATCATGCGAGATGACCTCAGCGAGGCGTACTACGACGCCGGACACAACGAAGTCGAGTACCTGTTCGGCGACTCGATCACGGCCATCTCCCGCGACGGAGAGGTAGCTTTCGAGCACGCGGCGCCCCGCAGGTACGACGTCGTGATCGGCGCCGACGGGCTGCACTCGAACGTGCGGCGCCTGGTCTTCGGCGAAGATGCGGGACGGACGCAATTCCTCGGCGGGTACCTGGCGGTGCTGTCGGCGCCGAAAACGCTTGCGCGCGAGAAAGAGATGGTCATCCACGTCGGTGTCGGGCGTCTTGCCGGAATCTATACCGCGAAACCATTGGACGACGCCCGGGTGTTGTTCATGTTCCGCAGCAACGAAGAACTCGAGTATGACTACCGAGATGCCTTGCGGCAGAAGGAGTTACTTCGCGCAGGATTTGCCGGGATGCATACGACGGTGGACGGGTGGCTTGAGGAGCTCGACCGCGCACCGACGTTCTACTTCGACTCGATCACCCAGTTGACGTTGGACAGCTGGTCGCGCGGGCGGGTCACGCTGGTCGGCGACGCCGGGTACTGCCCGGGGCCCGCGGTCGGCGGCAGCACCAGCATCGCGGTGCTGGGCGCCTACGTGCTGGCCGGTGAACTCGCGCAAGCTAATGGGGACTACGCCCAGGCGTTCGCGGCCTACGAGCGGCAGATGATCGATCCGGTGCGCCGCAGCCGCGCGTTTGCGCGCACCGTGGCCAAGAGCCTCGTCCCCGGCTCGGCCGCCGGTGTGTGGGCGCTGACCCGGGGAGCCCAGTTGATCTCGATGCTGCCCGCCGGGCTTACCAAGGCGCTCGCAAGGTTGAATGCCAAGGGTGTGCGGCTCTACGACTCGATGCAGTACAAAGACTACGCGGCAGCGGGCGTTCGGCAGCACGGTCCGTGAAGAGCCACGAGAGGAATGACGGCCGATGGAACTCGGCGGTGTCGGGGTATGGAGTAGTCAGCTTCGCTACGGCGACCAAGCCGAATCCACTGATGCGGCAGCGGAATTGGATGAGCTGGGCTTTGCGGCCCTGTGGATTCCGGACGTGGGCGGCCCGGTGTTCGACGCGGTGGGTCACCTGCTCGCCTCGACCAAGCGTACGGTGATCGCCACCGGGATCCTGAATCTCTGGATGCACTCGGCCGGTGAGGTCGCGGATTCCTATGCGGCGCTGACGCCCGAGCACGGGGAGCGCTTCCTGCTGGGGATCGGGGTCAGCCACGCGCCGCTCGTCGACGCCGGCCAGCCTGGGCGGTACCGCAAACCGCTGGCGGCGACGGCGTCTTTCCTGGACGGGCTGGATGCCGCGCCGTCACCGGTGCCCGCCGATGCGCGGGTCCTTGCCGCGCTGGGTCCCAAAATGCTGGCGCTGTCCGCGAGCCGCGCCCGCGGCGCGCACCCCTATCTCGTCACCCCGGAGCACACCGCCGCCGCCCGTGCGACTTTGGGCGAAGGGCCGTTGCTGTTGCCGGAGCAGACCGCGATCTTGTGCGATACGGCAGAGGAGGCGCGCGTTATCGGAACCGATTGGCTGCGTGCGTATTTGGCGTTGCCGAACTACGCCAATAACCTGCTGCGCAGTGGGTTTTCGGAGGACGACTTGGCGCAGGTCAGCGATCGTCTCTTCGATTCCATCATCGCCTGGGGCGACGAGGACGCGATCACGCGCAGGGTCACTGAGCATCGTTCGGCCGGCGCCGACCACGTCTGCGTCCAGGTCCTGACGGCCGACCCGACGGCGTTCCCGCGCGAGCAATGGCGCCGAATTGCCGCGGCCTGCAAGACGGATTAGGCATACCGTGGCGGTATGGCCTCCAAACAAACCCTGTTTCGCATCTTCTACCGGATCGGCTTCACTCCCTGGGACGGGCATCCGCTTGCGCAGAGCCTGCGCGGGCTGATCGAGGGAACTCCCGACACACCCGCGCTGCCCGCGGGATCGGCGCTGGAACTGGGATGTGGCACCGGAGACACGTCGATCTACCTCGCTCAGCGAGGATGGAAAGTCACCGCGGTGGACTTTGTCACGAAGGCGCTCGACAAGGCTCGCGCCAAGGCCGGCGCCGCCGGCGCTTCGGTCGACTTCGTCCGCGCCGACGTCACGCACCTGAGTCAGGAGGGCATCGGGGCGGGCTTCGACTTGATCGTCGACAACGGCTGCCTGCACAACATGAGCGACGTGGATCGCGACGCCTACGTCCGGGAGGTCAGCGCCGTGTCGGCGCCCGAGGCACGGCTACTGATCGTGGCGTTCCGGCCCGGCGGCAGGTTCGGCGTCCGCGGCATCGAGCCCGCCGAGATGGAACGGCGATTCACCCCTGCCTGGACGCTGTTGTCCACCGGCGACGAGCGGGAGCTCGACCGCGAAACCCCGACGCGGTACTACCTCTTTCAGCGCCGCGCCTGACCCTTCGAGTGCAGACCTACGTCAGCGAGTCCGGCGGCAGGAAGCGGTCGCCGTACTTGGCCGCCAACTCACGGGCGCGGGCCACGAAGGCGTCCTTGCCCGTGCCGGCCGGACCGGAGTAGCCGTTGATGAACTGCGCGCTACCGCCCGTCCACGGCGGGAAGCCGATGCCCATGATCGAACCGATGTTGGCGTCGGCCGTCGACGTCAGCACACCCTCGTCGAGGCACTACTGCGTTTCCAGCGCCTCGGCGAACAGCATCCGGTCGATCATGTCCTGCAGCGGCGGCTGCGAACTCCCCGACTTGAACGTCTCCCGCAGGCCCGGCCACAGGCCGGTGCGCTTGCCGTCGACGTATTCGTAGAACCCGGCACCCTTCAACCGCGAAGGGCGGCCGATCTCGATCATCTTCTCGACGACGGCCTCGGCCGGGTGCGGCTCGTAGGTGCCACCGGCGTCCTCGACACCCTTGCGGGTGGCGACGGCGATCTTGTGCATCAGCTCCAGGTTGAGCTCGTCGGACAACTGCAGCGGCGGCGCGGGATAACCGGCCTGCGAGCCGGCCTGCTCGACGCTGGCCGGCTCGACACCCTCGCCCAGCATCGCCAGCGCCTCGTTGACGAACGTGCCGATGACGCGTGAGGTGAAGAAACCGCGGCTGTCGTTGACGACGATCGGCGTCTTGCCGATGGCCAGCGCGTAGTCGAACACCCGGGCCAGCGCCTCGTCGGATGTCTTCTCGCCCTTGATGATTTCGACCAGCGGCATCTTGTCCACCGGCGAGAAGAAGTGGATCCCGATGAAGTCCTCCTGCCGCTTGACGCCGGTCGCCAGGCCGGTGATCGGCAGGGTGGAGGTGTTGGAGCCCAGCAGCGCGTTGGGCTCGACGATGTCCTCGATCTCCTGGAACACCTTGTGTTTGAGTTCCTGGTTCTCGAACACCGCCTCGACCACGAAGTCGACGCCCGCGAGGTCGGCCGCGTCGCCCGTCGGGGTGATGCGGTCCAGCAGTGCCTTGGACTTCTCCTCGGTGGTGCGGCCCCGCTCCAGCGCCTTGGCTTCCAGCTTCTCGGAGTAGCCCTTGCCCTTCTGGGCGGCCTCGAAGCTGACATCCTTGAGCACCACGTCGAAACCGGCCTTGGCCGAGACGTAGGCGATGCCGGCGCCCATCATCCCGGCGCCGAGCACACCGATCTTCTTGATCGGCGTCTTGCCGATGCCGTCGGGCCGCGACCCGCCGCAGTTGATGTGCTGCAGGTCGAAGAAGAACGCCTGAATCATGTTCTTGGCGACCTGGCCGGTGACGAGCGACGCGAAGTAGCGGCTCTCGATGCGGCTTGCCGTGTCGAAGTCGACCTGCGCGCCCTCGACCGCGGCGGCCAGGATGGCCCGCGGCGCGGGCATCGGTGCGCCCTTGAGCTGCTTACGCAGGTTCGACGGGAACGACGGCAGGATGGCCGCCAGCGACGGCGACGACGGAGAGCCGCCGGGCATCTTGTAGCCCTTCTTGTCCCACGGCTGCTCGTGCGAGTCGGGGTTGGCCTTGATCCACGCCTTGGCCGCGGGCACCAGCTCCTCGACCGTCGGCAACAGCTCGTCGACCAGACCGATCTCCTTGGCCTTGGCGGGCTTGAACCGCGTGCCCTGGGCGAGGATGCTCACGAACGCGGTCTGGATGCCGAACATCCGCACGGTGCGGGTCACCCCGCCGCCGCCCGGCAGCAGACCCAATGTCGCTTCGGGCAGGCCGATCTGGCTGCCCTTGACGTCAGCGGCGATGCGGTGATGACACGCCAGCGCGATCTCCAGCCCGCCGCCGAGGGCGGCGCCGTTGATGGCCGCAACGACCGGCTTGCCCAGCGTTTCCAGGGTGCGTAGTTGCTTCTTGACGGTCTCGACGGTGTCGAAAACGTCGCCGGCGTCCTCGGGCGTCGCCTGGATCATGGTCTTGACGTCGCCACCAGCGAAGAACGTCTTCTTGCCGCTGGTGATGACGACGCCGGTGATCGAATCCTTCTCGGCGACAAGGCGATCCACGGCCTTGCCCATCGACTCGATGTAGGCTTCGTTCATCACATTGGCGGACCCGGACGGGTCGTCCATGGTCAGCGTGACGATGCCGTCGGCGTCCTTGTCCCAAGCAATTGTGTTGTCGGCCATGACTTAAACCCTCTCGATGATCGTCGCGACACCCATGCCGCCACCGATGCACAGCGTGACCACGGCGCGCCGGGCGTTGCGGCGCTCGAGCTCGTCGACCATCGTGCCCAGGATCATCGCGCCGGTGGCGCCCAGCGGGTGGCCCATCGCGATGGCGCCGCCGTTGACGTTGAGCTTTTCGTCGGGGATGTTGAGGTCCTTCTGGAACTTCAGCACCACGGAGGCGAATGCCTCGTTGAGCTCGAACAGGTCGATGTCGTCGACGGTCAGGCCCGCCCGGTCGAGCACCTTGCGGGTGGCCGGCGTCGGTCCGGTCAGCATGATCGTGGGCTCGGCCCCGGTCGTGGCGGTGGCCACGATGCGCGCCCGCGGAGTCAGGCCCTGCGACTTGCCGGCGGCCTCGGAGCCGATGAGCACCAGCGCGGCGCCATCGACGATGCCCGAGCTGTTGCCGCCCGTGTGCACGTGATCGATCTTCTCGATCCAGTGGTACTTCTGCAGCGCCACGTCGTCGAACCCGCCGAGCGCGGCGAGGCCCTCGAAGGCGGGCTTCAGCTTGGCCAGACCTTCCATGGTGGTGTCGGGCCGCATGTGCTCGTCGTGGTCGAGGATCAACAGGCCGTTCTGGTCGCGGACCGGCACCACGGACTTGGCGAAGTAGCCGCCCGACCATGCCGCGGCCGCCTTCTCCTGGCTGCGCAGTGCGTAGGCGTCGACGTCCTCCCGGGAGAAGCCCTCGATGGTGGCGATCAGGTCGGCGCCGATGCCCTGCGGGACGAAGCCGACGTCGTAGTTGGTGGCCGGGTCCAGCGCCATCGCGCCGCCGTCGGAGCCCATCGGCACGCGGCTCATCGACTCGACGCCGCCGGCCAGCACCAGGTCGTCCCAGCCGGACCGCACCTTCTGCGCGGCGGTGTTCACCGCCTCCAGCCCGGACGCGCAGAACCGGTTGAGCTGCACGCCACCGACGGTGTCGGGCATGCCGGCGGCCAGCACCGCGGCCCGGGCGATGTCGCCGCCCTGGTCACCGACCGGTGAAACCACACCGAGGACGACGTCGCTGATCAGGTTCTCGTCCAGGTCGGGAAATCGCCGGCGCAGTTCGTCGATCAGCCCAACGACCAGGCTCAGTGGCTTGACCTCGTTCAGCGACCCGTTTTTCTGCTTACCGCGCGGG
Organism: Mycobacterium heidelbergense; assembly: GCF_050205645.1. Lineage (GTDB taxonomy): Bacteria > Actinomycetota > Actinomycetes > Mycobacteriales > Mycobacteriaceae > Mycobacterium > Mycobacterium heidelbergense_A. The sequence goes on along the minus strand of NZ_JBNMQT010000008.1, from coordinate 237,832 downwards.
GTGCGGATGGCCTCGTAGACGAAGGCTTCTTCGGACATGTCGGCTTCCTCTTCACAAATGGGGGTTCGGATCCGTACCCAGCACCCTAACAGGGCCCCCGGCCAACCTGTTGGTTGGGCCGAGTTGGCTGGTCAGGCGCCGAACGTGACGCTGCAGTCACTATGGGCGCCGAGCGTGACGCTGCAGTCACGATCGGGGCTGAAGCTAGGCTCGACCACCATGACGGTGTCGCGGCTGCGGCCCTACGCCACCACGGTGTTCGCCGAAATGTCGGCGCTGGCCGCGCGGATCGGCGCGGTGAACCTCGGTCAGGGCTTTCCCGACGAGGACGGACCGCCCGCGTTGCTGAAGGCGGCGCAAGACGCCATCGCCGAGGGCGCCAACCAATACCCGCCTGGAATAGGCATCGCGCCGCTGCGTCACGCGATCGCCGCCCACCGCAAGCGACACTTCGGCGTCGACTACGACCCCGACACCGAGGTGCTGGTGACCGTCGGCGCCACCGAGGCCATTGCGGCGGCGGTGCTCGGGCTGGTCGAGCCGGGCTCGGACGTACTGCTGGTCGAACCGATCTACGACTCGTACTCCCCGGTGGTTGCGATGGCCGGCGCGCACCGGCTGGCCGTGCCGCTGGTCCCCGACGGTCGCGGCTTCGCGCTGGACACCGACGCGCTGCGGCGGGCACTGACGCCCCGGACCCGCGCGCTGATCATCAACTCGCCGCACAACCCGACCGGTGCGGTGCTGAGCGAGGCCGAGCTGACGGCCGTCGCCGAGATCGCGGTGGCGGCAGATCTTTTGGTCATCAGCGACGAGGTCTACGAGCACCTGGTCTTCGACAGCCGCCGCCACCTGCCACTGGCCGGGTTCGACGGCATGGCCGAGCGCACCATCACCATCTCCAGCGCCGCCAAGATGTTCAACTGCACCGGCTGGAAGATCGGATGGGCATGCGGCCCAGCTGAACTCATCGCCGGCGTCCGAGCGGCCAAACAGTATCTGAGCTACGTCGGCGGGGCGCCGTTACAGCCCGCCGTGGCCCTCGCGCTGGACACCGAAGACGCGTGGGTGGCCGAGCTTCGAAGCTCGCTGCAGGCCCGACGAGATCGGCTGGCGTCCGGGCTGAGCAAGATCGGCTTCGCGGTGCACGACAGCGGCGGAACCTACTTCCTGTGCGCCGATCCGCGCCCGCTCGGCTACGACGACAGCACCGCGTTCTGCGCGGCATTACCGGAAAAGGTTGGCGTCGCGGCCATCCCGATGTCGGCATTCTGCGATCCGGCCGCCCCGCACCTTGACGTGTGGAATCACCTGGTGCGCTTCACCTTCTGCAAACGCGACGACACCCTCGACGAGGCGATCAGGCGGCTGGCCGCGCTCAATCACCCATAACTCGCCAGCGCAGTCCCTCCAGCGCGGCGTGCAGGATCTTCTTGCGGGCCCGGTTGATGAGGAACTCAGGTAGTGGCGCCGACGGTTCGACGGTGATGCCGAATCGCACCCGGGTCTTGTCCTCGCCCAAACGAGTCAGGTTGTACTCGCCGTGCTGACCATGTTGGTGGATGGTCTTTTTGGCGTCCCACACCATCCAGTCCCGCCCCCAGTGGTACTCGAGAAACTGCGTGTCGACGATGCCCATCACCCTGATCGTGACCTTCACGTGGTGCGGCCGGCCGTCGGGATAGGTGTCGACCACTTCGGCCTTCTTGTGCACCGCGGACCATGACGGAACGGTGTCCATGTCGGCGAGCGCGTCGATGATGACCTCCGGGGGCGCGTTGATGACGATCTCCGCCGACGCTTGCACGGCCACTGCTAATCACCCGAATCGCGGCCGCCCCTGACCAGATCGGTCAGCCCCTTCACCGAGGCGTTGAGGACGTTTTCGGCCGCGCGCTTGACGACGAAACCGGGGATCGGCCCCGCCGGTTCGACCGTGATGTCGAAACGCACCCGGGTCTTGTCGACACCCTCGGGTTTGAGGTTGTACTCGACGTGCTGGCCATGCTGTTGGGCGGTCCCCTTGGCGTCGTAGACAACCCAGTCGGGGCCCCAGTGATATTCCAGCATCTCTCTATCGACGAGCCCCAGAATCTTGATCGTGGCCTTGACATGATGGGGCCGACCGTCGGGATAACGGTCGATCACTTCGACTTGTTTGTGTAGTGGCGACCACGATGAAAGGACGCCGACATCTGTCAGCGCCTCCATGACCACTTCTGGCGGCGCATCAACGACGAATTCCCGTGATGCTTTTACTGCCACTGATAACAACCTAACCCCGGCGACCTACCCGCGGCTGGTGTTCGGCGTGACTATTTAGCTACCAGCCGATTTCGGCGATCGGTGTCGTGGTCGCCGGCGGCGGCCCTACCGGCCCGGCCGGCGTTCGGGAAAACCGCGGCGCCGGCGCGGCCTGTTCGACGCCGTGGGCCGTGATCACCGTCGAGCGCGCGTTCAAATGCTCGTTGGTCGCGGCTTCGCTCCACGTCAGTACCGGGGTGACGCACGCATCGGTGCCGGCGAAAACCTGGGCCCACTCGTCGCGGGTCCGGCTGGCGAATCGTTGCGCGAAGACGTCGTACATCCGTGGGTATGAACCGATGTCGAGCTGGCCGGGCACCTCGTCTTGGGTCAGGCCGAGCCCGGCCAGCAATGCTGCGAAGAATTGCGGTTCGATGGCACCGACGGCCATGTACTTGCCGTCGGATGTCTCGTAGCAGCGGTAGAACGGGGCGCCGCCGTCGAGCAGGAACGACTCGCGCCGGTCGCGCAGCGCGCCGGTGGACTTCATCGTCCACATCATCTGCGCGAGCACGCTGACCCCGTCGACCATCGCGGCGTCGACGACCTGTCCCTTGCCCGACTTTTCCCGCTCATACAGCGCCACCGCGATGCCCAGCAGCACCAGCATCGATCCGCCGCCGAAGTCGGCGACCAGATTCAGAGGCGGCATCGGCGGCCGGTCGGCGTAGCCGAGCGCCGACAGCGCACCGGTCTGCGACAGATAGTTGATGTCGTGGCCGGCCGTCGCGGCCAGTGGCCCGTCCTGTCCCCAGCCGGTGATCCGCGCGTAGATCAGTCGCGGATTGACCGCCGCGGAGTCGTCGGGCCCGATGCCCAATCGTTCGCAAGTGCCGGGCCGGAAGCAGTCCAGCAGCACGTCGGCCTTCGCGGCCAGCTCCAGCAGCGTCCCGGGCTGCGTCTTGACGTCCAGGTCGACGATCCGCTTCCCGCGGTGTAGCAGGTCGCGGTCCTCGGGCGGCATCGTCAGTCCGCCGGGACGGCGGACCCGCACCACGTCGGCGCCCAGGTCCGCGAGCACCATCCCCGTGTGGGGCCCCGGTCCGATGCCGCCGAGTTCGATGACTCTCACCCCGGCCAGCGGGCCCGCGCCGGTCACCGACTACTTGCCCTTCTTGACCTTGAGCACGCGGTCGCGCAGGCCCTTGGTGCCGGTGTCGATCGTCCCTTTGACGGCCCGTTTCAACACGAAGCCGGGCAGCGGTACCACCGGGTCGACGCTGATCTCGAACTTGACTTTGGTCTTGTCGCCCTCGGGTATCAACGTGTAGGACGCGTCCTGCGAGCGCTGTTGGCCGGAGCTGACCAGCGTCCAGCTCACCTTGTTCTCGCTCCAGGTGTAGGCCACCACCTGCTCGTCGGTGATGCCGGCGGCTTTGACTTTCATCTTGACCTTGCTGGGCCGGCCGTCCTCGCCCCTCTCCAGCACTTCGGAGCTCTGGTGGGGCTCCGACCACTCGGGCAGCGATTCGAAATCGGCGATGACGTCGAGAATCTCCTCCGGGCTGGCTTCGATGACAATGTCGCGTGTTTCGTTGATCGCCATGGCCCGCACGATAGCGAAACGCCGTCGGGCCGGAGGCGGTTTCGACCGGGCGTACCGTCGTCCTCGTGACCTACACCGTCGGCGACTACCTCCTGGACCGCCTCGCCGAGCTCGGCGTCTCCGAGATCTTCGGCGTTCCCGGCGACTACAACCTGGAATTCCTCGACCACATCGTCGCCCATCCGGCCATTCGATGGGTGGGCAGCGCCAACGAGCTGAACGCCGGCTACGCCGCCGACGGATACGGGCGGTTGCGTGGAATGTCGGCCCTGGTAACGACATTCGGCGTGGGTGAACTCTCGGCGGCCAACGCGATCGCGGGCAGCTACGCCGAACACGTGCCCGTCGTCCATATCGTCGGCGGCCCCTCAAAAGACGCCCAGGGCGCCCGGCGGGCGCTGCATCATTCGCTCGGCGACGGGGACTTCGAGCACTTCTTCCGGATCAGCCGGGAAATCACCTGCGCCCAAGCCAATCTCATGCCTGCCACCGCGTGCAGGGAGATCGATCGCGTGCTGTGCGAGGTGCGTGAACAGAAGCGGCCCGGGTACATCCTGCTCTCCACCGATGTGGCCCGCTTCCCCACCGAGCCACCCGAGGTGCCGTTGCCCCGCTACGCCGGAGGCACCAGCCCGCGCGCGCTGGCGATGTTCGTCGAGGCCGCGACCGGCCTCATCGGCGACCATCGGCTCACCGTGCTGGCCGACTTGCTGGTGCACCGGCTGCAGGCGGTCAAGGAGCTCGAGGCGTTGCTGGCCGCGGATGTGGTGCCACACGCGACGTTGATGTGGGGAAAGAGTCTGCTCGACGAGAGCTCGCCCAACTTCCTGGGCATCTATGCGGGTTCGGCCAGCTCCGAATGGGTGCGCGCGGCGATCGAGGAGGCGCCGGTCCTGGTGACGGCCGGGGTGGTGTTCACCGATATGGTCAGCGGTTTCTTCAGCCAGCGCATCGACCCGGCCCGCACCATCGACGTCGGGCAGTACCAAAGCAGTGTGGCCGGAGAGGTTTTCGCGCCGTTGGAGATGGGCGCCGCGCTGGAGGCCCTGGCCACGATCCTCGCCCGGCGCGGAATCGCCTCACCAGCGGTGGCGTCGCCGCCGGCCGAACCCCTGCCGCCACCGCCGCCGCGCGACCAACCGCTGACTCAGAAGATGGTGTGGGATCGGCTGTGCGTAGCGCTCACACCGGGCAACGTGGTCCTCGCCGATCAGGGAACGTCGTTCTACGGCATGGCGGATCATCGGCTCCCGCAGGGCGTCACCTTCATCGGTCAACCGCTTTGGGGCTCAATCGGTTACACGCTGCCCGCCGCGGTCGGGGCGGCGGTGGCGCATCCGGACCGCCGGATCGTGTTGCTGATCGGCGACGGGGCCGCGCAACTGACCGTCCAGGAGCTCGGCACCTTCTCCCGGGAGGGGTTGTCGCCGGTCATCGTGGTGGTCAACAACGACGGCTACACCGTCGAACGGGCGATTCACGGGGAGACGGCGCCCTACAACGACATCGTCAGCTGGAAGTGGACCGATGTTCCCAACGCGTTGGGCGCGGTCGACCACCTGGCGTTCCGCGCGCAGACCTACGGTGAGCTCGACGACGCGTTCAACGCCGCCGCGCAGCAGCGCGACCGCATGGTGTTCGTCGAGGTGGTCCTGCCGCGGCTCGAAATCCCGCCTCTGCTCGCTCAACTCGTCGGACCCATGTCACCGGACGGCACGCGGCGCCGCTGACGGGGACTAAACCGTCGGCACCGTTCGGTCCGGCGCCGACGACCGCAGCATCGCCTGGACGGTCCGCCGGCAGCGCCCGCAGTCGGCGCCCGCTCCGCACGCCTGGGCGACGTCCTTGGTCGTCGACGCCCCGGCCGCGACGGCATCGCCCACCGTCTGGCTGGTGACTCCGTTACACAGGCACACGAACATACCGGCGAGCTCAGTCCGCCTCGATGCGCATCATGTCGAAGAACCGGCCGACGAACAGCGGCGGATAGGCGCCGACGCCCGCGCCGGACATCCACTGGGCCGCGGCGTCCGGATGCTCGATCCACTCCCGGGCACCGTCCTCGTCGGGAAACTCCTGCAGGATCAGGACCTCGTGCTCGTCGTCGAAAGCCTGGAATACCCAGGTCTTTCGGATGCCGGCCGCGGTGAACCTGTCCATCGCGGACCGCACGCCCGCGGTCAGGGTCGACACGTCGTCGACGGACGCGATGGCGGCTACCACCACGCCGGGCGCCCCGGTTGCCGGCGGGTCAGCCGGAATGAACCTGTCGATGATCTCGCCGGCGAAGACGGCGGGAATGTCTTCGACGCCGGCGGCATCGAACCAATCGAAGAAGACGCGCGAGCGCAGCAATTCCACGATGGGCTCACGGCTGTGCACTCCGATCATCACCAGCACGCGGCCGTGTTCGTGGGTGGACGTATACACCAGAACGTGGTGTGCGCCGATGTCGGAGAGTGCCGCCTTGTTCCGCTCGAGCAGCGGCCAGACCCGGGTCGGGTCCGGGATCCGGTAGTCCGATGCGATCACCATCGAATGAATATCGCCGGTAGTCAATGGAGTTGGTCCTTCATCACTTTCCCCGTGGCGTTGAGCGGCAGCGCGTCGAGGAACTTGATGGATCTCGGCGCTTTGAATCCCGCCATCCGCTCTCGGCACCACGCGATCAGGTCGTCTTCGGACACCTTAGTTTTTGCCACCACGAAAGCCCTACCCACCTGGCCGAGGCGATCGTCGGGGACCCCGATCACGGCGGCCTGCGCCACCGCCGGGTGCTCGAGCAGGAAGCCCTCGATCTCCGCCGGGTAGGCATTGAACCCACCCACGATGAACATGTCCTTCTTGCGGCCCACCACGCGAAGGCGGCCCGCGTCGCCGAATTTGCCCAGGTCTCCGGTGTGCAGCCAGCCGTCGTCGTCGATCGCCTGCGCGGTGGCCTCGGGCTCGCCGAGGTAGCCCTGCATCACGCCGTACCCGCGGACGAGCACCTCGCCGTCGTCGGCGATACGCACCTCGACCCCCTCGCAGGGCAGGCCCGCGGTGGTCGCGACATCCTCGAAGGAATCGCCGGGCCGCGACAAGGTGACGTTGCCGGCCTCGGTCAGCCCGTAACCGGTCATCAACGTCTGGAAGGGCAATTCGCCATGGATGCGGCGAACCAGCTCGACGGGAATGTCGGCGGCGCCCGTGACGCCCGCCCGCAACGACGCCAGCTTGCCCTTGTCGTCGACCGTCAGCAGCGAGTGGTACAGCGTCGGCGGGCCGGGCAGCATCGTAATGCGTTCGCGTTCAATGAGATTCACCACGTCCTCGATGTCGAAGACTTGCACCGGGACCATCGTCGCGCCGCGCAGAAATGACGCGATGAGCCCCGCCTTCAAGCCGAAGGTGTGGAAGTACGGGTTGATCTGCAGATAGCGATCGCCTTCGCGCAGATCCGCCAGCGTCGCCCATTCCTCGTACATGCGCAGCGTCTGCCGATGGTTCATCATCGCGCCCTTGGGGCGACCGGTGGTGCCCGACGTAAAGATGACGTCGGCGACGTCGGTGCCGCTCACCGCACGCTCGAACGGCCTACCGCCGGAGAGGAAGCCGGACTTCAGATCGATGGCCGGTATCCCCGCCGGTGCGGTGTAGTCCTGGTCCAGAAAACCCTTCTGCACCAGCACGGCGTTCGCCCCACTGCGGCCGATGATGTCACCCGCTTCTTCGGTCTTGAACCGGGTGTTGACCGGCACGAGCACGCCGCCCGCTGTGAGCAGCCCGAAGGCAGCGATTATCCACTCGGCCGAGTTGGGTGCCCAGATGGCGACCCGGTCGCCCTTGCCGACCCCAAGCTCGGCGAACGCGCCTGCGGCACAACGTATTCGCTCGACGACCTCGGTGAAGGTCAAGCGCAGCGGACCGTCGACAATCGCTTCCGCGTCGCCGAAGCGGTCCGCCGCGCTCAAGACCATCTCGGGGATGGTCTGCCACTCAGGTTCGATTGGCCGACTCCTCCTCATCGCGCTTCGCGTCCCCCTCGCCGCTTCGCGGCTGGGGGTGCCCCCACCGCACCGTCGCCGGCCGGCGGCGCAACGTCACACCGTGACGAGCCGACCGAGGTTGCCGCCCATGATCTTTGCCTGATCCTCGACGGGCAGGTGTGAGAGCGCGTTGACGTAGAAGGTCGGCTCAGCCAGCCCTTCGGGGTGTGGCCAGTCCGAGCCGTACAGCACCCGGTCCACGCCGACGAGGTTGACCAGATCGTCGATGCCGTCCTCGAAGAACGGGCTGACGTGGATGCGGTTCTTGACCATCTCGACGGGATCGCTCGGGAAAACTTCCGGGGCCTTCCGGAAGACCTCGGTCAGGCCGTCCAACAGCGGGGTCATCCACTTCGAACCGGCCTCGACGATCGCGACCTTCAGCTTCGGGTGGCGGTAGAGCGCGCCGTGAATGACCCAGGAGCCCACCGCGTCCTGGATCGGCCGCCACTCGTTGAGGATGCCCATCGCATTCGTTTGGAATGGCAGCATCTCCTGTTCGGCGCCGTCCCATTCGGAGGTGTACCGGGAGTAGCCACTGTCGCTGGAGTGCATGCCGACCAGCACGTCGTGCTCGACGACGCGCTCCCAGAACGGGTCGAACTCAGGCACCGCGAACGACCGCGGGCCACGAAAGCCGGGGACGGGAGCCGGGCGGATCAGGATGCAGCGGGCACCGCGCTTGACCGCCCATTCCAGCTCCTCGATCGCCTTCTCGACGATCGGCAGCGTGATGACCGGGGTGGTGAAGATCCGGTTCTGGTAGTTGAAGCCCCAGACCTCGTCGAGCCATTCATTCAGGGCATGGATCAGGACGTGGATGGCGACCGGGTCGTCGCGCAGCCGTTCCTCGAGCAGGCTTGCCAGCGTCGGAAACATCAGCGTGCGGTCGAGACCCAGCTCGTTCATCTTCTCCAGGCGCGGGCCAGGCTCGAAGAACGCCGGGATCGCGCGCATCGGCTCGCCGAACAGCTCGCGCTTGGTCTTGCCGTCCGGGTTGCCGAACTTGAAGTACTCCTCCCAGGCGCCCGGCCGGGCGACGACCTCGAAGGTCGGGTTGGGAATGTAGTTGCTGATGTGGCCGCGGATCGCGATCTTGGTCCGGCCGTTGACCTGCACGTACTGGACGAAGTCCTTGTACTGCTTCGGCAGGAACTTGGTCAGCGCCTCCGGCGGCTCGTACAGATGGTTATCCGCGTCAAAGATTGGAAACGGGACGTCTTCCCGGTGCGACAACTGCCCCATGAAATCCTCCTTCTTGATTTGTGAGAATAGTATTCTCTACCAAGGCCCAACCGCAACGTGCACCCCGCTGGGGACCGCGATCAGCAGCTGACGACGATTTTGAACGTGGCGGTGGTCGGTTCATTCGGGTTGTCGGCCTTGTAACCATGGGCCGTGCCGGTGATCGTGAATTTGCCGGCGCTCAGGCTCGAGTTGGCATCGCCGTCGCCGCCTTGGGAGTACATCCCGGTGAACCCGGCCAGATTGCGGATGCGGACGGAGTTGACGCTGGCGCGCTCTGAGTGTTCGTCGACGGCGACGGTGGCGCCGGCAAAATCGCCACCGATCTCAATTTTCCGGTACCACTCCACCTGGCTGCACTTGACGTTATGGAATGTCGAGCTGTTTCCGTTGACGGTCACTGATGCCGTGGCGGATTGCGGGTCTTGCGGTCGTGGTGTGCAACCAGCCACGACGGCGACCGAGAGCGCCACACCGGCCACCGCGATTCGGTTGAGCATCACGCCACCTCCAGCCCCGTCGCGGAAAGATCTCGGCCTTTAGCGATGATGTTATTCTCCCGACAAGAGAACGCCAATATCGGCCGTCTTGGTCAAGGGAGCAACGGAGCATGGTGGACCTCGAGGTCGACGATGGCCTGGCCGTGCTCACCATCGATCGCCCACACGCGCGCAACGCGATCGCGTTGGACACCATGGATCAACTTGAAAAGGCGCTCGATGCGGCCGCCGGCGCCAGGGCCCTGGTCATCAAGGGCGCGGGCGATCGGGCCTTTGTCTCCGGCGGCGACCTCAAGGAACTGAGCACGCTGCGCACCGAGCAAGATGCCGCGGCGATGGCGAAGCGGATGCGGTCCATCTGCGACCAACTAGCCGGCTTCCCGGCTCCGGTGGTCGCCGCCCTCAACGGCCACGCCTTTGGCGGTGGCGCCGAAGTCGCCGTCGCGGCCGATATTCGGGTAGCCGCCGACGACATCAAGATCGCCTTCAATCAGGTGGAGCTGGAAATCATGCCGGCCTGGGGCGGCGCCGAGCGACTGGCCGCGCTGGTCGGAAAGGGCAGGGCCCTACTTCTAGCCGGCACCGGCACCACCCTCAGCGCGGTCGAGGCCGAACGGATTGGCCTGGTGGATCTGGTGTTACCCCGCCCCTCGTTCGACGAGGGCTGGCGATCGGTCGCGAGGTCACTGGCGCGCCACCCGGCCACCGAGATAAAGCGGGTAATCAGGGGAGTTTCGCCGGACGAGGCGATAGCATCCTTTGCACGGCTGTGGGTTGCCGACGCACACTGGCGGGCCGCGGAGCGGGTAATGAACCGTAGCGCCACCCCGCCTTCGGGCACCGGAGGAGCGACATGACCACCACATACCGGATGTTGGTAGCACTGGCGTTAGGCGGTGCCGGTTTACTCCCGAGCACCGGATCCGCACACGCCGACGACCCGGTCATGCATCACGTGAAGTACACCATCTCCGTCCAGAACCCGATCTACGCCAACATCTATTACATCGATCAAGAGCCGCCGATCTTCTCCGACTACAGCCACGATCCCTACCGGTTCACTCCCAACGTCAAAACCGACATCGCCCCGGGTGCGCCGTGGAGCTTCGAACTGAACGAAGCGAAACCCGAATACTGGGCCATGGTCGTCGTCAACACCGGCACCGAGCCCGGCACCCCGCAGTTTCATTGCGAGTTGTCGGTGGACGGGACCGTCGTGGTATCCAAGGACGGGCCCAAGGGCGTGCTCTGTTCGATCCGGAACTGGTGAACCACCCAGTTCGCCGGTACACCCTCGATCGGCTGCGGCTCGCCTTCCAGGCGGCGCAGGTAACTTTCGACGAGCTCCAAGGTTTCGGCGTGCCCGCCGGAAATCCCAACCGCCTGCTCGAGCACCAGAAACCGCGACAGGCTTGTCATCAGCACCGTCCACACCACCGGCGGCATATCCTCCCCGGACACCCCGTAGCGCTGCAACGCAGACGTCACCGCGTGGCGTTGTTCATCCCGGAAACGCTCCGCGTAGTAAGCGATTTCGGCCCGCATCTCCTTGCGGTGATTCGCCAGCGCCATGAATTCCATCGAAATCCGGGTGAAGGCGGGATCGGTGCCGAACCTCCACAACGCCCACAGCGGCTGCGGCGATTGCAGCGCTCGCGCCTGGACTTGAAGACCTTCCTCGGCGCGGCGGCGAAAGACCTCGAGGAACAGCTCCTCCATGGTGCGGAAGTAATAGTGGACCAGCTGAGGTTTGAGCCCGGCCTTGCTGGCCAGCCGGCGCGACGTGACCGCCGCGTACCCCTCCTCCACCATCAATCGCTCGGCCGCGTCGAGCAGCAGGCCGCGATTCTTCGCGTCCGGCGCCCCGATCCTGCGGGCCGATGTCATGCCGCTGCTCCATACTCTTCGCGCTGCCGTGCCGACCCCACGGATCGTAACGTGGCGCGGCGTCGTGACCTTGACCCTGACATTACCGCCATGCTAAGCAGGTGCTCAGCATATTTTCTCGATCTCGAAATCGGGCGGCGTCACCCTGCCGCCGAACCCGCAGCCCAGGGGGACGCAATCCGATGAGCGACTACGACTCCATCGACTTCTTCACCGATCCGTCTCTGGTCCCTGATCCGCATCCGTATTTCGACTACCTGCGCAGCCAAAACCCCGTGCTGCGCCTGCCGCACCACGGGGTTGTAGCCATCACCGGGTACGAAGAGGCCACCGAGGTCTACAAGGACCCCGAAACGTTCTCCAACATCGTCGCGCTCGGCGGCCCGTTTCCCCCGCTGCCCTTCCAACCCGACGGCGACGACATCAGCGCTCAGATCGACCAGCACCGCAGCTCGTTTCCGATGTTCGAGCACATGGTCACGATGGATCCGCCCGATCACACCCGGGCCCGGTCGGTGCTGAGCAAGCTGCTGACCCCGAGCCGGCTGAAGCAGAACGAGGAGTTCATGTGGCGCCTCGCCGACCGTCAGCTCGACGAATTCCTGAGCAACGGCGAGTGTGAATTCATCGGCGAATACTCCAAGCCGTTCGCCACGCTGGTGATCGCCGACCTGCTCGGCGTCCCGGAGGACGACCACAAGGAGTTCCGCTCTGTGCTGGGTGCCGATAAACCCGGCCGGGTGGGCGCCCTGGACCACGAGTCGGTCGGCATCAACCCGCTGGAGTGGCTCGACGACAAGTTCTGCTCCTACATCGAGGACCGGCGCCGCGAACCACGCAACGACGTGCTGACTTCCCTTGCGTCCGCGAAGTATCCGGACGGATCCACGCCCGACGTCATCGAGGTCGTTCGTTCGGCCACGTTCCTTTTCGCCGCGGGCCAGGAAACCACCGCCAAGCTACTCAGCGCGGCGCTGCAGGTACTCGGCGATCGGCCCGACATTCAGCAACAGCTGCGCGACGACCGCAGCCTGATCCCCGGGTTCATCGAAGAATCGCTGCGCATGGAGAGCCCGGTGAAGAGCGACTCGCGGCTGGCTCGCAGGGCCACCAGCATTGGTGGTGTCGATATACCCGTCGGCACCGTCGTGATGGTGCTGCCGGGCGCCGCCAATCGCGACCCACGACGGTTCGAAAACCCGCACGAGTTCGACCTCAACCGACGCAACGTCCGCGAGCACATGGCCTTCGCCCGCGGCGTGCACTCCTGTCCCGGGGGACCGCTCGCCCGAGTGGAGGGCCGGGTCTCGATCGAGCGCCTCCTGGATCGCATGTCCCACATCGAGATTGACGAAACCCACCACGGACCGAGTGCCGATCGCCGCTACACCTACGAGCCGACGTATATCCTGCGCGGCCTGAGCGAACTGCACCTGACGTTCACGACGGCCGATTCGGTAGCGCCCGTGGGCTGAACGTTCTCCCTCGCGAGAACTACCCGACCTGCATGCCGATGAAGTAGCAGGCGAGCATGCTTGCCGCGATGAGTACGACCCAGGCGTCGGTCAGGCGGCACAGCAAGACCGGAGCCTGGCGGACCTCCATGAATTCTCGAAAGATGATGCGCACCTTGACGACTGCGATCACGATCACGGCCGATGTGACCACGGCGCTGGCGCTGTTCGATCGATCGGCATGGTCTATCCAGAGGTAACCCAGCGTGAGCGAGGCCAGCACCAGCCAGACGATCAGAAGCCGCTTGTTGAATTTGATCACCTATCACCTCACCACGTACAGCAACGCAAAGATGAGCACCCAGAGGAAATCGACGGTGTGCCAATAGGTGGCGCACGTTTCGACCAGCTCCTGGGACCCCTGGGATTTCGGCGCCGGAGCGCGAAGTTGGTAGACGATCACACCCAGCACGACGAACCCGATCAGCAGGTGCACAAAATGGATCCCGGTGAGGAAGAAGTAGTAGGTGAAGAAGTCGTTGCTGTCCAAGCCATTTCCCATGCCGACCAGCCGGGCCCACTCAAACACCTTGGAAAACAGGAAGACCGCGGCCAACGCTGCCGTGATATAGACGTCCCTCAGTGCGGCTCGATACGCGCCGGCGCGGGACGACTGAACGCAGCGCGCCACCGACCACGAGCTCAGCAGCAACACCAGGGTGTTGAAAACCCCGATGCGCAGGTCCAGGTGGGCCTGGGAGTGCAGGAAAAGCTCGGGGCTTCGGGCGCGATAGAACAGATAGAAGCCGAAATAGCCGGTGAATACCAGCGTCTCGAACAACACGAAGACCCACATGTCGGGCTGGCCCGGCACGAATCTGGCGCGCTTGTTCTGCTCGGCTACGTCGGTCATTGCGCGGCCGCCCTCTTCCGGGTGAGGTCGGGCAGTGGCCCGGTACCGAAATCTTCACGTTGGATCATGCGAAAGAGCATGACGATGAAAGTGACTTGGTAGACGCCGAATACGACCATGTCCAGCCACCAAGCGATCTGGCCGTTCCATGCCAGCACGCCACGCCGAAAGATCCAGCACGGCGCCACGACGACCTCGGTGAGCGCGTTGCACAGGTTGAGATAGCCGAACCACTTGGGGAACACCCGGTTTCGGTCGAGCAGGATCGCCAGCATCCAGATCAGCGAGCCGATCAGGAACACTCCCATGGTTCCGTCGAAAGACAGGAAGGCGAAATCGTAGAGCCAGCCGAGCACTTCGGGGCCTCGCTCGGGCCGAAGCGTCGCGACGATCAGCGCGATGCAGAGCAGCAGCATGCCAGGAACGGCACTGAGCGAGTAGATGAGCAGATAGGAATAGCCGAACGCGCGGCTGACGGACATGCGTCGCATCGAGTACGCGATGAGGGCGTTGTTCACCGCGGTCATGCCGGTGACCGCGAAGATGATGCCGAAGCCGATCGGTATCCCGAGGTGGCGTTCGTGGAACCAGTGAACCTGGGTCGCGAGGTCCCACGTCGGCTGCGGCGGAGGCTGGACTTGCGCCACGATGAAGAACACCGGGAAGAACAAGTTGTAAAAGACGATGAGCGTTGCCCACGCCAACCACAGCTCGCGCTTGGGGCCGTGCCGCAAGTGCCAGGCGATCCGGTGACGCAGCGGGCCCGCGGGTGGTGTGGCCGGAGATTCGTGCGGCGTCAGCACCGCGCTCATGCGGAGACCAATTCTTCGCCGCGGCGCCGATATTCGACGCGCTCGCGGTAGACCGCTTGGCCCAGAACAACGCCCATCACGACGATCCAGACCGCAATGGCAACGTTTTTCAGCCAAAAGGACAGGAGTCCGTTCCACGCGAGCGGGCCGGTCAGGGTGACACCTACAAACGCGGCAGGGACTAGCGCGGCGGCCACCAGAAGGTTGAAGTGGGCCACCCAACGCTGGAATACCGGGTGCGGTTGATCGTCGAAATAGATTGCCACGGCAAGGATCACGCTTTGCCCTATCAGAAACGGGACCACGATGGTGAAGGTGATCCAGCCGAAATCGTTGAGCAATTGCGTCAGCTCCGGACTACGCTCCGGGCGAAAGGCGGCCAACAGCCAGCAGACGTTGGCGACGAGGAACAGGGTGGGCCCGCCGGCCACACAGCCCAGCATCGCGTAGGAGAAGATCGGCGTGCGATGGGCCATCCTGCGGATCTGCATCACGATCAGGGTCAGAATCGGGACGAGACACACCCCGAACCAGTTGAACACGATCATGCTGTAGCGGATCTGCGGGAGGTGGGCGGGATCGCGGTAGAACGCGGCGACCTGCTCGGCCGTCATGGTGGGTGACATCGGCGGATTGAAGCCCGGAAACAGAAAGAAGCAGGCAACAAAAATGATCACCGTCACCGGCAACGTCCAGAGCAGGATCAGCTCGCCGTCGGTACGGCGCAGCGCTGCCCGCGGAGATCCCCGGTCTGGTCCCTCGTTCGCGCCGATGTTGGACATCGTTGGCTCCTCCCGCCACGAAATCGCGTGGCCCACTCGGCTCGTCAGCGAAGCTAGCCGATCGGCTAGCTTCGGTCAATAGCCGATCGGCTAGTCTCTTCGTGTGAGAACAGCACGACAGGCGGTCACCGACGGCGAGCTGCGAATCGTCCAGCACAGCCCCGCCCGCACGCGCGTGCTCGATGCCGCCATGGAGCTGATCGCCGAGCATGGCGCGAGCGGTACTTCACTGCAAATGATCGCCGACGCCGTCGGGATCACGAAAGCCGCTGTCTACCACCAATTCCGGACCAAGGACCAGATCGTGCTCGCGGTCTCCGAGCGCGAATTCAGTCGGCTGCTCCCGGCGCTCGAGGAAGCGGAGGCGCACGGCGACGGGCCCGAGGCCCGCGATGCTTTGCTGCTCCGCATGATCGAGATGGCGGTTCGCGATCGCCAGCTGGTGCGCACGCTGCAGTTCGATCCCGTGGTGGTTCGGCTGCTGGCCGAACACGAACCGCTGCGACGCTTCATGGACCGCGTGTATCGAGTGCTGCTGAGCGACGCCGGTCTGGACGGACGGATCGAGGCGGCCATGTTCTCGGGCGCGATCAGCAGCGCGGTCATGCACCCGCTGGTCGCCGATATCGATGACAAGACGCTGATCGATCGGCTTACCGACCTCAGCCGACGACTACTGGGTCTGCATCAGCAATGAAACAGCGCGACTACGTGTCGCCGCGCACCCAGCTCGTTATGCCGTCATGGCCTACGCAGACGAGGAAGAGGCCATCGGGCGCCTGCGCGACGTAGTTCAGGTACTCGTGACAGTCGGCGCCCTCGTCCTTGACTCCCGCCATCGGAGGCGAGCGGAACCATCGGGGCTGGTATCTCCTCGGAGAGCCGCAGAACATCAGCCGCCCGGGCTCTGAGGCGAAGGAGACGTAATAGTCCGCGGTCCCGAAGGCGTAGTAGGTGGTGTTGTCGCACGGCGCGCCCAGGACCTGATGCGCCATGATGCCGGGGGTGCAGGCGGGGTAGTCGCACACCGTCGGTCCCGCGGAGACCGGCGGCGCCGCCAACAGGCCGGCACCGAGCAACGCAGCAACCAGCGCCACGATCGATCGCACCCCATTACTTTGCCACACGCGGAAAGGACTGGAAAGAAAATTCTCCTCGTTGGAGAAGATGATTGCGGAGTTCGTTGACGCCCGCGTCAACGCCCTTGCCCGCGCGGCTGGTTGGCCACAAAACAACGCACTCGGGTAGCGGCATCGCCCGGCGCGACTCCCATGTCCACCAATCTCTGGACTATTTGGGCAGAGGGAACACCACCATCGAAATCGTGCTGGATCACATGAACGCTCGGAAACCAAACTTCTGCATTTACCCCCGGCGGCGGCGGCTTAGTGTCGCCGCCTACGCAACTTACGTAACCATCGATCCCAGTGTCAGCGTGAGCAGACGGCACTCCCATCAGCACGCCCGGGGCGATGAGCAAGCCGCCGAGGGCCATGCCGACCACCGCGGTAACTCGCTGACCGGTGCCGAAATTGGGGATCTGCATCGTAATCTTCTCCCAATACGTCATATAGCCAACATGGTCGCTTCACGCTACTCGTTTTCAAACGGACCCACTAGCGATTGCCTCGGCACTAACCGACGTGCGCGCACAACCACCCGAACGCTTCTTCGCCCCTTGGCAAGGGGACATTTCCGCAGGTAAGACGCCATGCGGCAGGCGCCCGATGACGGCATTCAGCCCAGGCCCAAGTGATAAGCTGCTTTTCCGTGCACGATCCGGAGGGGCCCGACGCCGACGATTGTGGTGACCCGACGGAGGTAACCGACCCCGCCGAACCGCAGTCGCGCTCAGGGAACGACGCCGGCGCCGTAGGTCAAGCGCCGGATACGGGCGCAGAAGACGAAGTTGCCGAGGCTGAAGCGCGCGCTGAGGCGGCCCGGGCGCGCCTCGTACAGCTGCGCGGGGCAGCGGAAACCGAGGACACGGACGACGACGCCATGTCCGGCGATGCCGAGCAGGCTTCTCCAAAGCAGACCCGGAAATGGCTACGGTTGCCGCGTCGTCCGAAGCGACCGCGGTGGCTCCACCGCCCAGGGCGGAAAACAGTAGCTGTTGCCGTTGGCGCCGTCCTCGTCTCCGCCTCTCTCGGCGCGAGCGGGTACATGCTGTGGCAGCACCGCACCGCTGTGCATAAACGACAGCTCGCCGCCGAGTTCACCGCGGCCGCCCGGCAAGGGGTTACGGCGCTGATCTCGATCGACCCCGATCATGCAAAGGAGAGCGTCCAACGCATGATCGATGCCTCGACGGGCGACCAGAAGAACCAGCTTTCGGTGCTGTCCGTTCTCATAGTCAAGAAGGCCGAGGACACGAAGGTTGGCAGCAAGGTCACCATCGAAGGCGTCGCCGTCCAGTCGTTGAGCGACAATTCGGGAGTCGTGCTTGTGGCGGCGAAAACCGCTCCCTTCGGGCCGGATAACGTCAAACCGCCGCCGGCCTTGTTTCGGCTCAGTGTCAATTTGGACCGCGACGGCGGTCAGCTCAAGATGTCGAGAGTCGAATTCCTGTCATGACTGTCAAACGTGGCGCGTCGCTGGACAGCGACGAAACAGCATTTGACGATCTGGGTCCCGCACGCGCCGACGAGGATGAGCGGCCGCCCGCCGACAAGGAATCGGCACGCTTGCGCCGGCTGACAGCGGTCCGGCACTGGGTGCGCAGGCATTCGGCGGAGTGGCGGTCAATAGTCGCGAGAACGTTGGTCGTCGCCGCCGTGGGAGCCGCTGCCGGCATTTACTTCATCGTGTACCTGCCGGAGCAGCGGGTCGACGATGCGACGGCGCGTCGTGCAATCCAGGCGGCGTCAGATGGTGCGGTCGCGGTGTTGTCGTATTCCTACGACCATTTGAATCGCGATTTCGACAACGCGAAATCGCATCTCAGCGGCGACTTTCTGGCCTACTACAGGAAATTCAGCGACGATGTCATCGGGCCGACCGCGCAACAGGGGCAACTGACGGCGACCGCCAAGGTGATTCGGGCCGCAGTTTCGGAATTGCATCCCGATTCGGCCGTCGTGCTGGTTTTCGTCGACCAGACGACATCAAGCCCGCAAAAAAAGGATCCTGAGAAAACCCAGAGCGCCGTTCTGGTCACGCTGAAAAAGGTCGACGACTCCTGGCTGATCGCGAAATTCGATCCGACCACATGAGCGCACCAAATCTTGTTCCAGCCGTTACCTCCTCGGCCGAAGCGGTGTAACGTCATCGCTCGGGAACGCCGCAACCGACGGCGAAAAGGGTGCCACAGGCACTGTCGCATTACGCGTTTCGAGGAGCACCTGATGCGTTCAGTCAAAACACTCGCCACCGCAACGCTGGTGGCCGCAACCATATTCGGTGGTTTGAGCACTGCACCCACAGCCCACGCAATAACCAAGGAAGACGTGGCCCTCAACGGGACTTTCCGCGCCACGTCCATTGGCGATTGGGCCATGAGAAATGACCAGTACTTCGGCGAGCCGACGGTCTACCAAACGTGGACCATCAGTTCGTCGTGCGTCTCAACCCAGGAATGCCATGGCACGCTGACGAGCGACCAGGGATGGAGCGCGCCTCTCTATATGCTCGACGGGCAGATGTGGAAGGCGAAACACGAAGTGCCGGACTGGGAACGGTGCCAGGACGGCACCGCGTTCAGCGGAATGCAGACCTTCTTTTTCTACCCGGTGAACGACAATGGTGGATATCAACTCGGGTCGCGGACCCTCGCCGGCAAGGACAAGACAGTCGGCCCAAGCGGTGCCTGCGGGCAAAACCAATGGCTTGATATCACGATGCCGTTGCGCCTGGACCAGCTCTCCTGACCGGGCGGTCATAGCTTCATTGCTCCGCCCCTCGGGGCGAATTCAGGTGGGCAGCAGGTCCTTCCACGTCTTGGTTGCCTTCGATGTCGCGAGATCCGACTGCTCGTACAACTTCCCGTCCGGACCTACGTAACGCCCGGTGTGCGGATCGTACTTTGCCACCACGACCGAGGGCGCCGGCTTGGATCCGTTGCCTCCGAACGAGCTTGGCGCAGCCTGGGGGCCCTCGCCGCTGACGGTGTCGGCGGGTGCGGGATCGGGAGGAATGGCCGGTGCTGGAGGCGGTGCTGGCGCGGCGGGCGCTACGGGAAGTTCACCTGCTACCGGGACGTCGAGTGGCGCTATGGGCGGAAGGTCAGCCGACATTCTCGACATGGGCGCCAGCGGGGGCGGCCCAGACGACGGCACCGGCGGAACTGCCGCGCCGGCCGTGCCCGGTGGCGGATTTTCTCCGCGCGGGCCCGCGGGTGTGCCGCGCGGCACCGCCCCAGGCGGCAGCGGTGTGCCCTCGACCGGGCCGAAGATTCGGTCGTTGGCGGTAACCCGGTCATCGGGCGGGACGCCCTGGGCGATCAGGTTCGGGTCCAGTGGGTAGGGACCGAGGGTGTGCTGGCGCATCGCCAGCGGCATGAACGGCTTGTCACTGTTGCAGATTTCGACGGTAGGCGCGCGCTTACCCGGGTGACCCATGCAGGGATAGTTGCGGGCACCGCGAACCGCGATCGGTGAATCCTGCGGCAGTTTGCAATACAACCCGTCCGGTGTGTCGATGTCGCTGACGTCGTCCGGGGATCGCCATTGGCTGGGTGGCATGAAGCCGACGGTGCAAATGGGCGGATCGTCGACCGTGAATGCGAAGTCACCGTGAGCCATACCATCCGTCTGATTTTCACCCGTAGCGGCCTGCTCGACAGCAACCCCCGACGGCAGCAACACCAGCAGCTGCTCGAGCGAAGGGTGGTAGGTGACACCGATCTGCCCGATGGTGGTCAGGTTGGCAAGCAACACCGGAAGCGTCGGTTTGATCTGTTCGAGAAGCCGGGACGCCTCGTTCGCCGCCTCAGGACCATTGCGCAATATGGTGCGGAAATTCGAATCGTCCTGCACCAGCACATCCGAAATGCCGGCGAAGCTACGTGCCCAGGTTCTGATCGAATCGGCGGTGCGCGCCTGCGTATCCAGCAGCGGCCCAGTGTCTTCGGTGAGGGCTTTGGTGCGATCGACGACGCCGTTGGCGTCGCGGGATATCGTCGTCGTGGAATCGAACAGCGACCCCAGGTCGTATCCGGTTCCGTTGAAGCCCTGGAAGGACTCGTCGAGCAATTGGCCGAGTTTGGTCTTCGGGATGCTTTGGACCAAGGCGTTGACCTGGTCGAGCATCGGCCCCACCGGCTGCGGAATCGTCGTGTCGCGCGCGGCGATGACTGACCCGTCGTGCAGGTAGGGCGGCGAATCGGTTTTGGGCCGCAGGTCCACGTATTGCTCACCCACCGCGGAGACACTGAGCACCTCCGCTGTCAGGTCCGCGGGGACCTTGGGTGAAGTGCTAAGCGACAGCGTGGCTTTCGCCCCGGTCGGCGTCAAACCCACCGAGGTGACCTTGCCGAGCTGAACCCCACGGTAGGTCACGTTGGAAAATCGGTACAGGCCGCCGGCGGCCGGCAGCTCCAGCGTCACCGTCATCCGGCCGATGCCCAGCAGGGTCGGCGCCTGGATGTAGAAGAGGACCATGGCGATCACACCGATGATCCCGACGGTCGTGAAAATCGCCAGCTGGATCCGGACGAAGCGCGACAGCACCTACCCACCGCCTTCCGTCGGCGCCGACTCCGCACCCTGCGGCGGCCCGGGCGCCGGCCCGTAATAAGGGCCGGGCGGAGGCCCATAATTCGCCGGTCCCGGTCCCGGTCCCGGTACCGCACCCGGCGGAGGTGGGGGCAGCGGCAGAGCATTGGGATCGACCCACGGTGGCCTCAGCGGGTTATGCAACGGGTCGAGCGTGTATTGCAAGCGATACGGGTCCCCGGGCACCGGCGGCAGGGGCATGTCCAGCTGCCCCCAGTGGGTTCCCGGCAGCAAAGTCCTCTTGAGCCGTGGAATCGTCAGGTCGAAATCGAAATGCAGGTTGAAGTAGTCGCCCCGGACCGCTCGGTCGACGAAGTTCTGGGTGAACGGGAACACGAACGACGACGCGATCGCCGCGCCGAACTCCGGCCCGACGTCGGCGAGCGCTTTGATGGTGGGCTCCAGGTTTTTGAGGTTCTTGACGAGGTCGGCCTGAGAGTCGTTGACCAGCCTGGTGGCGGTGTTGCTGAACACGCGAAGATGATCCAGGGCGGCCGTTAAACGCGGCCGCTCCTTGACCAACACCTCCAGCGCCGGCGGTATCTTGCGCAGCGCGTCGGTGAGAACGTCGCGTTGGTCGGCGAATGTGCCGGCAAGCCGGTTCAGTGCCTGGATGGAGGCGACGATGTTGTCGCGCTGGTCGTCCAGCGTTCCCACGAACGTGTCGAGGCGGGTAATCAGGTCACGGATGGCGCCCTCGTGGCCGGACAGAGCGGCAGAGAAATTGTGGATGACCTCCCCGATCTGTCCCAGCCCGCCGCCGTTGACGACCGCGCCCAACGACGACAGCGTCTGCTCCGTGGACGGGTAGGCCGATGACCGGCTCAGCGGAATGGTGGCGCCCGGCTGCAGCCGTCCGCTTCCCTGCTGGCCGGGCGGAGTATTGAGCTCCACGTGCATCGAGCCCAGCAGGCTGGTCTGGCCGACGGTGGCTACTACGTTGGCCGGGACGACAACATCGCGCTTGACCGAGATCTCGACGTCGGCGTGCCAGGCTTGCACCCTCATCTCACCGACGCTGCCGACGACGACGTCGTTGATCATCACCGGCGAATTCGATTCCATCGTACCGACATTGGGCAGCTCGACGTGGTAGATGTTGGCGCCGGGCCCGCGTCCGATCGCACCGGGCAGGGGTAGTGAGTTCAGGCCGTGGAATGCGCATCCTGTCGACGTCAACACCACGCAACAGCCGACGGCGAACACCCGCCGAGCCGCCACCCGGGCGATCATTGTTGGGGCCCGTCTGTTGGCAGCAGCATGTCCGACACGGTCGGCGCCGGTGGCGGCGGTGGCGGTGTCGACGCGGGCGGCGGCAGCGGCATCGCCGCGCCCGGTATCCGCTCCGGCGGCACTGCCCCCGGCGGTCCCACCGGATCACCCGGCAGGCCGGTGTAGGCCGACACTGCGGGCGGGATCTCGGGTGGTCCGGGTTTCGGGCCCTCGCCGCCGGGCGCCAGGCGCGGTTCCGTGTACAGGATCTTGGACGGGTCAATCGACTTGGCGATGATCGGGTTGAGCGGAATTGGCGAGTTGTTGAAGTTGGTCAGTCGCAACCCTGGTCCGAGGAACAGAGCGCACAGCTTGCCCGATTCGACCGACGTGACGTTTGCGATGGCGCCGATCTGGTCGCAGCCCGGTACGGACAGCAGAACCTGGCCCCCCCATGTGGGATTGGCCATATTCATGAGCCCGAATCCTCCCACGATGGTTCCGGTGTCGGCGTTGTAGTCGTTGAAGAAGTTGCCGAACGCGTTCGGCGCGGCGTGCAGTATGTTTTCCAGGGCCATGTGGTGATCGACTAGGTTCTGCGTGACGTCGGCCAACCTGGCGATCTGCTCGCTGGTCTGGTTGCGAGTCCCGGCAATGAATCGCCGCACCTCACCGACCGCGGTCGACAGATCCGTCAGCGCCGCGTCGAGGTCGGATTTGCTGTCGTTGACCACGCTGGTGAGCGTGGCCAGGCGGTCGTTGAACTGCACGAGCTGGATGTTGCTGTCGCGCAGCGCGCCGACGAAGGTCTGCAGGTTTTTGATGATGTCGACGATGTTGCCGCTGCCGTTGGCAAGGATCCGCCCCACGCCCGACAATTGACCGAGCGTTTGGCGCAGCTTGTCGCCGTTGCCTTCGAGAGCGTTGGCGGCGCTGTCGATGAAGCGGCCCACCGATGTGCCCGACACCCCACTCTTGGGCCCCAAATCCGTTGCCAGCCGCATCAACTGGGTTTTGACCTCGTCCCACTCGACCGGCACCGCGGTACGTTCGACGGGTATAACTGCCCCATCGCGCATGACCGGTCCACTATCGCGATAGGCCGGCGTGAGCTGGAGGTAGCGGGCGGCCACCAGATTCGGGGCGACGATGACCGCCTTTGCGTCCGCCGGGATGGGCACGTCGCGGTCGACCTTGAGGGTCATCTTGGCCCGGGTGCCCTGCGGTTCAATGGATTTGATGTTGCCGACTTTGACACCCGAAACCCGCACCTCGTCATTGGGGTAGATCGCGGTGGCGGTGTTGAAATAGGCGGTGATCGTCCGCGGGCCGAAGAACGTATTGCGGACGACGACGGCGGCGCCGGCAACGAGCAGCCCGACCAGGACAACCGCCGCCACCGCAGTGAGCCGCGTACGCGGGATCCGGGCGATCATTGTGACCCCCCGATCCGTCCGCCCAACGTGCAGCCAGGGCACATCGGAATAGAGTTGTACGGCCAGGGCGTCAGCGACCGAGGTATCGGCGATGGGAAGCCGGGCCCCTTCGAGGTGTCGAAGGTGCGGAATCCCCAGAGGTAGTCGAACAACGCGTTGAAGAGTTGCGGGATAAGGAAGTTCGGGGCGAACGCCTGGTAGGCGTACATGCCGGAAATGGCCTCACCGACCGTGATCTGGAACTTGGCGAGACCCGGCAGCGCTTTGCCGATGTTGTCGCGGTTCTTTTCCAGCACCGCGGTCACCCGGTTCAGCCTCTCCAGCGTGGGCGCCAAGATGGCTTCGTTGTCGTGCACCAATGCCGTCAGCTGCTTGGCCACCGCCGACGTGTTGGCCAGTAGGTCCACGATCTCTTGTCGCCGCGCCACGAGGACTTGGAGCAGGTCGTCGGAGTTGAGGATGAGCTTGTTGACCTGCTGGCTGCGTTGGGAAAGTATGCCCGTGACGTCGCTGGCACTCTTGAAAAGGTCGCTCAGGTTCTTGTTACGACTGTTGAGGGTGCGCGATAACCGGGTAAGCGCGTCGAACGCCGGGCCCATTTGGGGTGCGATCTGATCGAGCGTCGTCGACAGCGTGTCCAACGACTGATTCAGCGCCGCGGTGTTGGTTTCGGCCGTGTTCGATGCGAAGTCGCTGACCGCTTCCGTCAGCGAGTAGGGCGAGGAGGTACGCGATACCGGGATGATTGCCATCGGGTGCATCGTGCCGCTGCCAGCGGACTCCACCGTCAGCATCCGCTCGCCCAGCAGCGTGCCCGTGCGGATGTGCGCGGAAGTGTCCGACCCGAGCAGGATGTTGCCCCTCATCGCGAACGTCACCAGAGCATCGCCGTGGCGCAGCTTCACATCCGACACCGTGCCGACCTTCATCCCCGACACAACTACGGGGTTGCCGACCGCAAGACCGCCGGCTTCCGAAAACAGCGCCTGGTAGCGAACCATCGTCGCCCATGAAATGAACCGGTCAGGCGACAGACCCACCAGGATGACCAGCACGATCAAGACCGCGCCGATGAATCCGGCCTTAATGAGCCCAGCTCCGCGATACTTGAGCATCAGGGTTCCGTGCACCTTCCTGCATCTGACCTAAAGATATTGGCGCGCACGGTCTTTCCCTGAAGATCCGTGCCGCGGAGCCCGAACTGGCAGATGTAGTACGGGATGGTGGCGCCGTTCACGCCGAGTCGCACCAGCTTGCGGTAGTTCTGTGGCGCCTTGGCGATTGCGGCGTCGAGGCGGTCCTTATCGCCGTCGAGTATCGGCGCCAGGCGATTCAACTGAGCTATCGTGCCCGACAGCGGCGGGCGGGCCTCGGCGAGCAGATCCGCCAGCGAGGCGGTTCCCTGGTCCAGTGCGTCAATCGCGGACCCGATCGTGTCGCGGTCATTCGACAGGCCGCTGACAAGCTTCTCGAGGCGATCGATCGTGCTGGAGAAATTGCCGCCCTCCTTGTCGATGTAGGCCACGACAGTGTTGAGGTTGTCGATCAGTTGCTGCACGGTTTGATCGTTGTCGGCCAAGGCATTCGAAAACGACGTCGTCTTGGTGAACAGCGACTCGAGGGTCCCGCCTTGGCCCTGGAAGACCTGCAACAATCCCGACGTCAATGCGTTGACGTCGCGCGCGTTCAGGCCCTGGGTGACGGGTTTCAGTCCGCCGAGCAGCAGATCGAGGTCAAGCGCCGGCGCGGTGCGGTCGACGGGAATCTGACCGCCGGCCGCCAGATGCCTCATCGACCCCGGACCATCGACGAGTTCGAGGTAGCGATCGCCCACCAGGTTGAGGTAGCGGACCGCCGCCCTGGTGCCCTCGGTAAGGACCACGTTGCGGTCGGCGTCGAACTTCACCACAACTTTTTTGTCCGGCCGCAGCGACACGCTATTGACCGTTCCCACCCGGATCCCGGCGACCCGCACCGACTGCCCCGCCTTGAGACGGGATACGTCGGTGAACACCGCCGAATAGTCGGTCGTCGAACCCGTCCGGTACTGGCCGAAGATAAAGAACAGGAAGGCAGTAAGGACCGCCATCACGACCGCGAAGATGCCGAACTTGACCAGCGTGGCGCGCGTTCTCATCCGGGCATTCCAATCTGGGCGGAGTTGCGTGGCGGCCCGGCGATCGGCCCGTACAACAGCTGTTTGAGAAGATCGGAGTTGAGCAGCAGCTGTGGGTTCCCGTACTGCGTCGGATTGGCGCCGATATCGGCGATCAATTGCGGCGGCGCCGAGTTGAACGGAATCTTCGGCAGGCCCACGCATCGCGGGCCGCCCGTCGCCGCGACCTTGGGCAGGTTAGTCGGATACCGGTAACGTTCGGCGCCCCACGTGAGGCTCGCCGAGATGTTGATGCTCGGTTCCGACAACGGCGCCCCGTGCGAAATCTGGATGAGGCCGCCGAAACTACAGGTGAGCGCCTCGTGGTACTCGTTGGTCAGATCGGTGGTCGGCACCAGCAGATGCAGCACATTCGTCAGCGGCTGGCGGTTCGTCGACAAGACGTCGTTGCCGATGTCGGCCAAGCCGATCGCACTGATCAGCAACGCATCCAGGTTGTGCTGCTCGTCGACAAGGGTCTTGCTGATCCGCGCCGCGTTGGCCGCGGTCTTCACCAGGTTCGGTGCCGCGTCGGCGTAGGCGTTGGATACCTCCGGTAAGACCGCGAGGTCATGCCTGAATGCGGGAAGGCTCGGCTCCAGCTTGGCCAGAAACGAATCCAGGTCACTCAGGGCCTGGCCGAGCTGTGGGCCCCGCCCACTGAACGCTTGTGCCAGCGCACCCAGTGACTCGTTGAGCTTCGGCGGGTCGATGTGGGACAGCACCGACACCAATTGCTGGAAAACCGTGTTGATTTCGACCATGACGTGCTGGCCCTGCAGAGTCTGGCCACTGCGTAACCGCTGTGCCGAGGGCTGGTCGGGTGGCACCAGCTCGACGGACTTCGCGCCGAACACCGTCGATGACGCGATGTTGACGAGCACGTTGCTGGGAATGAACCGTAACTGCGACGGATCCATCGCCAAATGAATGGCGGCTTGGCCGTTCGGCAGCGAATCGATCGAGGCCACCTTGCCGACCTGCACGCCGCGCATCTTGACCTTGGCGTCCGGGTTCATGACCAGACCGGCGCGTTGCGAGATCACGGTCACCGGCACGGTTTCGCTGAAGCCGCCCTGAAACAGCGTTATCGCCACGGCGAAAATCGCGCAGATGACCGCGACCGTAAGCAGTCCGAGCAGGGGTGGTACGTAGTTGCGCGACGCGGCCCGGCTAGCCGGCCGGACATGCGCCGTGCGTGGGAGCCGGCCGCCGACTGAACCGCGACCCGCTGGCACGTTCTGCGTCACTGCCGTCCCACCTCCTCTGTTACCCGGATAGGTTGAAGTTGCCGTTGCTGCCGTAAATAGAAAGTGAGACCAGCAGCGTTACCGATACCACGACGATGAGCGAGGTCCGCACCGCGTTACCGGTCGCTTGGCCGACGCCGGCCGGTCCACCGGCGGCGAAATAGCCGTAATAGGTATGTATTAGCAAGATCGTGATCGCCATCAGCGCGGCCTGCAGGAACGACCACAACAGGTCGATCGGGTTCAAGAAGGTCGAGAAGTAGTGCTGGTACAGGCCCTGCGACTGGCCGAACAAGAATGTGGTGGTGAACTGGCTGGCGACGAACGACAGGATGACGGCGATACAGTACAGCGGCGTAATTGCCATCATGCCGGCCAGGATCCGAGTGCTCACCAAGTACGAAATCGGGCGAATGGCCATGCTTTCCAGCGCATCGATCTCTTCGTTGATCCGCATCGCGCCCAGCTGAGCGGTCACGCCCGCGCCGAAGGTTGCCGCCAGGCCGATCCCGGCGACCACCGGAGCCGCGATGCGCACGTTGATGAACGCGGCCAAAAATCCCGTCAGCGCCTCGATGCCGATGTTGCCCAGCGAGCTGTAACCCTGAACGGCCAACGTTCCACCCGCGGCCAGCGTCAGGAAACCGACGATCACGACGGTGCCGCCGATCATCGCCAAAGTGCCTGCGCCCATGCTGATCTCGGCGATCAGACGGATAACCTCGCGCCGGTAATGCACGGCGGCGAACGGCATCCCGCCAAGTGCCTTGCCGTAGAACAGGGTGTGATCGCCGACCCGCCCCAACGAGGCGACCGGCCTCTCGAGTTGGCGGGTCAATCGTGGATATGCAGCCCTCAGCGCCACGCCAGCCCCCTACTTCGCCGTCATCTTGATGCCGATCGCCGTGACGACCACATTGACGACGAAAAGGGACATGAACGCATACACCACTGTTTCATTGACCGCGTTGCCGACGGCCTTGGCGCCGCCGCCGGTAATGATCAGGCCGCGATAGCAGGCGACCAATCCGGCGATGAGGCCGAAAAGCGCTGCCTTGACACAGGAAATGATCACCTCGGGCACGCCAGTGAGCAAGGTGATACCCGCGGCGAACGCACCGGGATTGACGTCTTGCACGAATACCGAAAAGACGTAGCCGCCCACAATCCCGATGATGACGACCAGGCTGTTCAGCAGCAGGGCCACCAGCCCGGAGGCAAGCATGCGCGGAGTCACCAGGCGCTGAACCGGATTGATACCCAAGACCTCCATCGCGTCGATCTCTTCGCGGATGGTTCGCGATCCGAGGTCCGCGCACATGGCAGTGGAGCCGGCGCCGGCGACGATCAACACGGTCACCAACGGGCCGACCTGGGTGACAGCACCGAAAGCGGCGCCCGCCCCGGACAGGTCGGCGGCGCCAAGTTCACGCAACAGAATGTTGAGCGTGAAGCTGACCAAGACGGTAAACGGAATGGCCACCAACAACGTCGGCATCAGCGCGACCCGCGCGACAAACCAAGACTGTTCCAAGAACTCGCGTGCCTGGAACGGCCGGCGGAACGCAAACTTGACCGCTTCCGCCGACATCGCGAAAAGACCACCGACCGCCTGCATCGGCCCAGAGAGGTTCCTCGTCAGCCTCAGCTGGGGAAGCCCCGGTGACCAGCGGTCGTCGCTCCTATCTGCCATCGGGCTCAGTTCCTTTCAGAATTTCGAGACCGATAGTCTTGTTCTTGCGCGCCTGCTCGGGTAAGTTCGGCTGAACCAGGGGATTCGAACGGGGGCCGGCGGATGCGAAATGCTCAGCGGGCAACCACATTCCGGCATTTTGCTCCAGCGCGACAGCCGCTACCATCCTCACGCCACTCCTCCGTTCTGTCGCGTGAGTTGGCGCTGCAAAACAAGTCGGCCCGAGCAAGGCCACTCGTCTTGTAGCGTCCGGCGATTATGCCTCATGCCGCGCCCAGGCGGAATGGAAAATGCATAACCGTTATCGGGCAGGCTTTAGGCACGGCACGCGCGTAACGTGGCTGCGCCTCAACAAAAGCGACGTTCGGCTCAAGCATTCCAGGCAGCTCCGGTGTTAGGTGACGGCGCCGGCCGTCTTGAGTTCGATAATGCGGTCCCAGTCGAGCCCGATCTCCATCAAGATCTCATCGGTCTGCTCGGCGAATCCGGGCGCGGGCCCCGTCTGCGGCGGAGCGACATCGAACTGGACCGGATTGGCCACCAGTTCGAGTTCGCCTGCGCGCACTACATACTCGTTCGCGCGGATCTGCGCGTCGTCGGCCGCCTGCAGGGTGTCCTGCACCGGCGCCCACGGTCCCGCGAGCGTGGCAAAGCGTTCGCTCCACTCGGCAAGCGTGCGGGTCGCGATGACCTTGGTCAAGATCTCGACCGCATCGGGCGTACTAGCGGCGATTTTCTCGACGGTGGCGAAGCGCGGATCGTCGGCCAGTTCGGGCATATCGACATGCCGGCAGACGTCGCCCCAGAACTTGGTCGGCTGCATCATCACGAAGGATATGTAGCGGCCGTCGGACGTCGTGTACAGCCCGACCAATGGGTTATTGGGCGCACCGTGCACGCCCGGCGGCGGCGCCTCCAGTCGCTGGCCGAGATGCTTTGTCAACGCGACCGTGTGGCCCATCGACCACAGACCACTGCCCAGCAGCGAAACGTCGACCACGGATGGTTCCCCGGTGCGCTCGCGCTTGAGCAACGCCGCCGCGATGCCACCGGCGAGGTTGGTGCCGGAGATGGTGTCGCCGTAGGCCGGGCCGGGGGGCGCGATCATGCCGGGCATCCCCGCGGGCGTGATGGTCGCGGCGGTTCCCGCACGACACCAAAAGGCGGTCATGTCGTAGCCGCCCTTCGTCGCCTCTTCGCCGCGCGGGCCGAGCGCGCTGCCACGGGCGTAGATGATCGCCGGGTTCACCGCGCGGATGTCGTCGACGTCGATGCCGAACTTCTGCCGTGCGCCGGGCAGGAAACTCGTCAGGAACACATCGGATCGGCGCGCCAGCTCGTAGAGCACTTCCTTGCCCTGGGGCACCGACATATCCAACCCGATGCTGCGCTTGCCACGGTTGGCATGCTCGATGTTGGGATTGGGGTCGCCTTCCACGCGCAACATGCCGGTCTGCCGAAGCCCACGCTGCGGGTCGCCGGTGACGGCGTGCTCGACCTTGACCACCTCGGCGCCCCACTCCACCAACACGGCGCCCGCCGACGGAACGAACCCGTACATGGCGACTTCCAGGACGCGGATGCCCTCCAGCGGCCTCATGCGGGTGCCCCCGACGGAACGGCAAAAGTCTTGCGCTCCAAGAACTCTTCGAGCCCCGCGACGCCCATCTCGCGGCCCACGCCGGACTGCTTGAAGCCGCCGAACGGGCTGTCCGCACCGAAGTAGTTGCCGCCGTTGACGGAAAACGATCCGGTGCGGATACGGCGTGCCACCGCAAGCGCCCGGTCCTGGTCGCGACTGAAGACCGCGCCGGCCAGCCCGTATATCGAGTTGTTCGCGATGCGCACCGCGTCGTCATCGTCATCGAACCCGATGACCACCAGCACCGGCCCGAAGACCTCGTCCTGAGCGATCTCGCTGTCGGGGTCGACGTCGGTGAGCAATGTGGGCGCGTAGAAATAGCCGGGATCCAGCCGCTCGCCGCCGGCGACCAGGGTGGCCCCCGCGGCGACGGCGCGCTGGACCATGCCGTCGACCTTGTCGCGCTGACGCTCGTTGATCAGCGGTCCCATCAACGTCTTCGGATCGGCGGGATCGCCGTGGCGCACCTTGGCGAAGTTGGCGGCGATCAGCTCGACGATCTCGTCGTGGTGCGACTTGGGGACCAGCAGCCGGGAGGTGAGCGCGCAGCCCTGCCCGGCGTGAGTGACCATGCTGAACGCCGCGAACATGCTGGCGCTGGCGAAGTCTGCGTCGTCGAGCATGATCGCGGCGGACTTGCCGCCTAACTCCAAGAAGACGCGTTTGACGGTCTCGCTCGCGGCGGCCATGATCTTGCGGCCAACCGCGGTCGACCCGGTGAAGGTCACCACGTCGACGTCGGGGCTGGTGGTCAACACGGGCCCGACGGCGGGATCCGCCGAGCTGAGCACGTTCACCACGCCGGCCGGGATGTCGGTGTGGTTGGCGATCAGCTCACCCAGCGCCAGGGTCACCAGCGGGGTGTCCGGCGCGCCCTTGAGCACGACCGTGCATCCGGCGGCAAGCGCCGGCGCCAGCTTGGCCAACGCGAGCTGGTTCGGATAGTTGTAGGCGATGATGGCGGCCACCACTCCCGCGGCTTCCTTCTCCACCCAGCGGTGATGCAGCATGCCCCGCGATTCCTTCTCGCCGAGGTCTTCGGAGAACTGATAGTTGCGCAGCAGATCCGCGTAGAAGCGCACGATACCGATCGGCTCGTCGAGCTGAGCGCCGTGGGTGAGCGCACGGGTGGCGCCAACCTCGGCAATGGTGAGCTCGCGCAACTCGTCGGCGTGGTCGATCAACGTCTGGTGCAGTTGGTCGAGGCAGCGGATCCGCAGCTCGACGTCGGTCGACCAGCTCGTGGTGTCGAACGCCCGGCGGGCCGCCGCGACCGCCGCTTCGGCCTCCCCGACGCCGGCGTCCGGCGCATACCCGAGGACCTGACCGGTGGCGGGATTGATCGAGGGGAATGTCTGGTCCGCAGCGACGAGCCGGCCGTCGATCAACAATCGGCGGTCGACCTGTGACTCGGGCGGGGCGTCCGCACTGGTCGACACCGTGTCCTGCGCTGGCATTCGGCTCCCTGTGGTTACGGTCACGAAAATTTCATTCTCTTCCCGGGCGAATCTTACATTCGAGTCTCGAGAATTCAAGAAAGTCTCAGGATTCAGATCGACCTGCTGACCAGCGGCGCAATTCGACAGGCGTCGAGCTTCGGCGCAGGCCGATGGGGGTTTCCGGGACAGGTTGCACCCCGCTTCGGCGCGAGAGTAAGGTTCTCATAATCGTAAGGGAGATTCTTTGTGGATGAGACGGCGCAGGCCGGAGTGAAGGCGTCGGCATGAAGACCGCGGTGGTCACCGGTGGTGGATCCGGCATTGGCCTGGCCGTCGCGCATCGGCTCCGCGCCGACGGTCTCGACGTCGCGACCGTCGACCTCAGGCCTTCCGATACCGATCTGTCTTTCACCGCCGACGTGACGGACCGCGGCCAGGTGGACGCCGCGCTGTCCGCGATCCGCGCCCGGCTCGGGCCGGTGACGGTTCTGGTCAACGCCGCGGGCCTGGACGGGTTCAAGCGGTTCAACAACATCACGTTCGACGACTGGCAACGCGTGATCGACGTCAACCTCAACGGGGTCTTCCACACCATTCAGGCGGTGCTGCCGGACATGGTGGAGGCCGGGTGGGGGCGGATCGTCAACATCTCGTCGTCGAGCACGCATTCAGGTGCGCCCTACATGAGTCATTACGTGGCCGCCAAATCCGCGGTCAACGGGCTCACCAAGTCGCTGGCACTCGAATACGGGCCCAGCGGCATCACGGTCAACGCGGTGCCGCCCGGTTTCATCGACACCCCGATGCTGCGCAGCGCCGAGAAGCACGGGTACCTGGGCGACATCGAGGAGACCATCGCCCGCACCCCGGTGCGCCGGATGGGCAAGCCGGAAGACATCGCGGCGGCGTGCGCCTTCCTGATATCCGAGGAAGCCGGCTACATCACCGGCCAGATATTGGGCGTCAACGGCGGCCGAAACACCTGACCGCACCACCCGATCCGTGGAGGAGACACCGTGAAGGTCTGGGTTGATTCCGAACGATGCCAGGGGCACACCCTGTGCTCGATGATTGCTCCGGATTCCTTCCAGCTCAGCGACATCGACGGAAGTTCGTCGGCGATCGACGAAATCGTGCCGGCCGAACATCAGGACCGGGTTCGCGAAGCCGCACAGTCGTGTCCCGAGCAGGCCATCATCGTCACGGATGAATAAGGGAGACAGCGCTTTGAGTGTCGACGACGTCGTCAGCGACAGCGATCGCAAGAAGAACAGCTATCACTTTGATCGGCATTCCGCGGAGTACCGCTCACGGTTCAAGTCGATCACCGAGGAGATGCACGCCAAGTGTCCGATGGCGTGGAGCGACACCTACGGCGGACACTGGGTCGCGGCCGGCAGCCACGAGGTGTTCGAGCTCGCCCGCTGCCCCGCGGTGTCCAACGACCACGACGTCAACGGCGAACGCCGTGGCTACAAAGGCATTTCGATCCCGACGGCCAGCCGCATCAACGGGGTGCGCGGCGGCATCCTGGAGATGGACGACCCCGAGCATCGCACCTACCGCACCGTGCTCAATCCCTATCTCTCGCCGGCCGCGGTCAAGCGCTGGGCGCCCTTCGTCGACGATGTGACACGCGCCTGCCTCGACGAGAAGATCGAGCAAGGCAGCATCGACTTCGTCGACGACCTGGCCAACATCGTGCCCGCCGTGCTGACGCTGGCGATGCTGGGCATTCCGCTGAAGAGATGGAAGATGTACAGCGAGCCCGTTCATGCCGCGGTGTACACGCCCGAACACTCCCCGGACATCCAGCGTGTCACCGAGATGCACCGGCAGATGGGTCTCGACCTGGTCAACAGCATGATCGAGATTCGCAACAACCCCCGGCCCGGTTTGGTCAACGCCCTGGTCGAGATGCGGATCGACGGCGAACCCGCTCCCGACCTGGAAATCCTGGGCAATCTCGGACTGGTCATCGGCGGCGGATTCGACACCACCACGGCCCTCACCGCCCACTCGCTGGAATGGCTGTCGGAGAACCCGGACGCGCGGGAACGGCTGCGGCACAACCGCGATACCCTGCTCGATCCCGCGACCGAGGAGTTCTTGCGTTACTTCACCCCGGCACCCGGTGACGGCCGGACATTCTCCGACGACGTCGAGCTCAACGGCAATCGCTTCAAAGAGGGTGAGCGGCTGTGGATTTCGTGGGCGATGGCCAACCGCGACCCCTCGGTGTTCCCCGAACCGGACGAGATCATCCTCGACCGCAAAGGTAACCGGCACTTCAGCTTCGGCATCGGCGTGCACCGCTGCATCGGCTCCAACGTGGCGCGGACCGTGTTCAAATCCATGCTGACGGCGGTCCTGGACCGCGTGCCCGACTACCGCTGCGACCCCGACGGCGCCGTCCACTACGAGACCATCGGGGTCATCCAGGGCATGCGAAAGCTACCGGCCACCTTCACACCCGGCCCCAGGGTCGGCGCCGGCCTCGACGAGACACTCGACAAGCTGCAACGCATCTGCGACGAGCAGGAACTCGCGAGGCCGGTCACCGAGCGGAAGGAAGCCGCGGTAATCGACTGAGCGCTTCCGGGGAGCGTGTCCCGGCGTTATATTCAGGGCCCAACGCGTGCGCAGAGATGGGAGACGCATCCGTGAAGAGGTTTGCAGCAGGCCTTGCGCTTGCCACGGCCGCGCTGACTCTTGCGCCGACCGCCCAGGCTGACATGCAGGTCGGCAACTACAGATTGGACACAAACCGGGATCCCGGCCACAGCTGGATTTGGGCGATTAGCCCGTGCATTTCTAAAGCGCCGGGATGCCTAACCATCCAGGGGATACCGCAACCCAATGGCCAAGCGGCCCCCTGGAAAGCAGACGCCCACCTGTCCAACGGCCAATACACCATGACCGTCGACGTGCCCGACGGCGTGCGCTGCGTGGTGCAGTTCTTCCCCTCGCACGACGTCTATACGTGGGATCAGGTCTCACTGGGCGGTCAGGTCGTCTCCACCTACGACACGGGCTGCGGAGGAGGACCCGGGGGGTCAGACACCTACCCCTTCTCGCTCGTGCGGTGGTAGCCGACCGCTGGCGTTAGCCGCGCGGCAGTCCGAGCACGCGTTGGGCGATGATGTTGCGCTGGATCTCCGACGTGCCGCCGGCGATCGTGCCGGAAAAGCTTCGGGCATAACGCTCGAACCAGCTGGCGAAGTAGTGGTCGAGGTTCATCGGCGCGTACGGACCCGTCTGTCCGGGGTGGACGAGGCCGTCGGATCCGGAGGCCGATAGGGCGTGTTCGGTTGCGCGCAGTTCGGCTTCGGAACCGAGGAGCTTGAGTACGGATATCGCAGCCACGTCGTCTTCACCGCGGGCCGCGCGGGCCAAGGCCACCGAACCCAACAGGCGCAGCGCCTGCTTGTCCATGATCGTGGTGGCGTACTGGTCGCGTTCGAGCTCGGTGCTGGGACGAAAGTCGGCGATCACGTTGTCCAGTCGGTCGGCGAAACCCAGCCACATCATGGTGCGTTCGTGCCCGAGCGATCCGTTGGCAACCCGCCATCCCTGATCGAGCTCGCCGACCAAGTTTTCGGCCGGTACCCGCACGTCGGTGAAGAACACCTCGTTGAAATCCAGATCGTCGGCCGCGCAGATCGACGGGAATGGCCGTCGCACGACGCCGGGAGCGTCGGTTGGGATCAGTAATGCGCTGATGCCCTTGTGCTTTGGTGCGTCCGGATTGGTACGGACAAACGTCAACAACACGTCGGCGTCGTGGGCACCGGAGGTCCACACCTTCTGCCCGTTGACCACGAAATGATCGCCGTCGAGAACCGCGCGGGTCCGTAGCGACGCCAGATCGGAGCCGGCGCTGGGCTCACTCATCCCAAGCGAGGCGGTGATCTCGGCGCGCAGGATCGGCACCGCCCACCGCCGCTTTTGTTCGTCGCTGCCGAACGTCAACAACGATGCGGCAACGATATTCACGCCCTGCGGGTTGAAGCTGTGGTAGATGCGCCGCCCGCACAGCTCCTCCAGGTGGACGAATTGCTGAACCACCGTCGCGTTGCGCCCACCGAACTCGGGAGGCTGGCCGGGCAGCAGCCAGCCGTTGTCGAACAGCAGCCGCTGCCAGCGACGTGCCCACTGCGGCATATGCGAAACCGAACGGGGACGCTCCATGGTTTCGCTTGCGGGAGGCAGGTTCTCGTCGAGGAATGCCGCGAACTCCGCCCGAAACGCTTCGACGTCGGGATCAAAAGTCAGCTGCACGGTATTCCTCTGCGATCCGCGCCCGATGTTCCGCCGCGCCTCCGAGCATGAGCTCGCCCGCTTTGGCCCTCTTGAGCGCGAACTGCAAGTCGTTCTCCCAGGTGAATCCCATCGCGCCGTGCAGTTGCAGGCCGTGCCGAAATACCAGCGACTGGCACTCCCCCGCCGACGCTTTGGCCATGGCTGCGGCCAGGCGGCGCCGGGGATCGTCGGCCGAGATCGTCAATGCGGCGAAGTAGGCCAGCGCGCGGGCGCGTTCCACGGCGACATGCATGTCGGCGCACTTGTGCTGGACGGCTTGAAACGAACCGATCGGCACGCCGAATTGTTGCCGACTGCGGACGTGCTCGAGGACCAGATCCAGGATGCGCTGGCAGGCGCCGACGATGTGAATTGCCATGCCCGCCAACGCGACATGGTGGGCACGCTCGGCGTCAACGGTCAGCCGGTCGTCATGGGACACCCGGATCCCAGCGAAGGACAGGTCGGCGACATGCAGCACCGGGTCGAAAACCGAAGAGCGCCGGACGGATACCTGATTGCCCGCCACGAGGAAGACTCCGGCGTCGGTAACCACCGCCAGCCGATCGACGCGATCGCCGTCGAG
Source organism: Mycobacterium heidelbergense (assembly GCF_050205645.1). Taxonomy (GTDB): domain Bacteria; phylum Actinomycetota; class Actinomycetes; order Mycobacteriales; family Mycobacteriaceae; genus Mycobacterium; species Mycobacterium heidelbergense_A. Next base: position 200,932 of record NZ_JBNMQT010000008.1, on the reverse strand, counting down.
GACGTGCCGGGCCGTGCCGTCCAACACCCAGCCCTCGGCGTCCCGGTGCGCCGACACCCCGCTGTGCACCGCGGTCCCCGACTCGTGTGGGTCGAACCGGTCCGCCGCCAGCGGCGCGAACTGACTCATCGTCGCCAGGAACGGGGTGGGATCGGTCGCGCGGCCCAACTCTTCGAGCACGATCGCCAGCTCCACCGTGCCGGCCGGATCATTCAGCTCCGTCCAGCCCTGGTCGACATACGACTTCCACAGCGGGCTCGGATCCACGCCGTCCTCGGCCACGCTGCGCACCAGCGACGGCGGGCACTGCTTGGCGACGACATCGCGCACCGTGCTTTGCCACAGCCGCTGATCAGCATCGAGTTCCAAGAGCATCCGGGCCGCCTCCTGTCGTCACCGCAATCGCGAGAATACCATTCTCTGTTCCGAAAGTAGTAATCTCGAAAATGGCGTATGACGTCACCAAATGCGCGGCAAGGGCTTCGGGGGCTAGGTCACCGCGGCGACTAGGCCGGCCGCCGGCTCGCCCCAGTGGTCGAGGTTCACGAACTCGGCAAGCGGGCGGCGGCGCAGCGGCCCGTGCTTGCCCTTCGGCCAGCCCACCACGATGTGGCCGGCAACCATCCAGTCATCGGGTATGCCGACGGCTTCCCGCAGCAGTTGCTCGCCGCCGTACGAAGCCCAGCTAGTGAGGCATGCCCCCAATCCTTGCGCGCGGGCGGCGAGCAGAAAGTTCTGCATGGCGGGAAAGATCGAACCGCCGAGCAGGAGTTCGGACGCGGTCGGATAGTGCTGTTGCGCGAACAAGACCGAGGTGAATTCGCCCGCTCGGTCGTGCAATTCGTAGGTCGCGCGGTAGGTGCGAGCCCGACGGCTGTTGTCGTCGGCGGCGGGCCGGGTCATCCCATAGACCGGCTCGATGACGTCCAACGCGTGGGCCGCGGCCGTGGCCACGACGGCCCGCTGCTCCGGTGATCGCAGCACGACGAAGCGCCAGCCTTGCGCGTTCGCGCCCGACGGAGCCCACCTTGCCGCTTCGAGGCACCGCGCCAGCGTGGCGTCGTCGACCGATTCGTCGGTGAAGCGTCGGATCGTCCTGGCGGTCGACATCACTTCCCAGATGTCGCTGCTTGCTCCCGTCATGGTTGACAACCTATGCGATGTCGTCGTCGCCCATCCAATGGACGAATCGCTGCAGCGGATACATGGCATCGTGCGGACTACCCAGAACGTGAGCGTTCGCAGTTCCCAAGCGGCACAGGCGTTGAGCGCCGGCGCTGGCCAACCGATCCCGCAGCTGCGCCTTGCGCTCGTACGGGTAAACGCCGATGGTTTGAGTGGCGACGTTGACGTAGCGAACCGCTTCGTCGAGCGAATCGACCGTCACGACATTCGACGTTTTGTTGGTGGGCTGGAACTCGACCGGGCGATCCGACAGGATCACCAGGCCGCGGCCATCGAAGCCGCCCCAGACCTTCAGATCGCCCATCGCCTCCATCACCTGGAGTTCTTCGCGGCGTTCCGCCGATAGCGGCGGGCTGCTGGCCGACGCGAACTCGCGGTCGACACCCAGGCGCTCGGCAAGCCTCGCGCAGAACGATTCCACCTGGGGCCCTTGGGCTTCCACAAAGGCATAGCGGCTGGCCAGACAGGCCTCCTGGTTGAACACCGTCGTATCGGCGGCCAGCCGCTCGGCCACCTCGGCAATCCGGTCCTCGGAGTCGAACGCCTCACGACCGATCATCGAGATCGAGGATTTCGGGTCGAACGAGATCAACTGGATACCCGGTCCCAGGTATCCGATCACGTTGTTGATCGCCTCGCCGCCGCCCCAGGCGACGATCCTGTCGAAGTATTGCGGCCGGTACAGGATGCGCTCGATCGCGGTGTCCCCGCCTTGCCAGTAAACCGCCGACATCGACCGCACCACAGGGTGTTTCGGATCGATTTCCGCCATCGTGCGCAGCACCGCCACCGTAGTGAACGGGTCACTCGAGGGCATCTTGAAGAGGTTGACCGCCTTGACCAGCGCACCCTGCGCGATAGACGACACACACCCCGATGGGGCATTACCCGCCAGCATGTGCACCATCCGCGCGGGGAAGGCCCGAACCGCGCCCTTGTTGCCGTACATGTCGACGCGCTCGACCCAGCCGTCGAGCGCCTCCCGGTTGGCAAAGTTCGAATCGACGATGCTTTCCAGCAGCTGCCTGTTCAGGAAATAGGGGGCCTGGCGGTACAGGTTTTCTACGACGCGCCGCGGTAACGGATTGGTGGCCGCGATCAGTTCGAGGCACTCCTGCAGATGCGGGTTGCGATCCAAGTGCAGGCGTTCGCCGGTCTCGACCAGGAAGTCGATGATCTCGGCCAGCTTCACGTCGAGCAGTGGCGGCAGCTCCGACCGTGGTAACACGAGGGCGTCGAGATCGATTGCGGGGGTGACGAAGTCAGCGCCGAGATCGCGTGATCGGTGGCGGACCGCGTCACCTTCTACCACGGTGCCCTGCACGAAATGGGGCGCCGACAGCGCGGTCATGAGATGCCTCGCACGTAGGCGTCGATGCTGCCGGCGCAGGTGATCTTGTCGCCGCCCGGCAGGTCGGCGTAGCGAGTGATGTCGCGGCCCACGGTCGGGCCCTGATGCCCACACGGACACCGCGCGAGGCTGACACTGACCCGGTCCCCGCTGATCACCCCGCCCCACCGGCCCTCGATCGACGCGTCGAAAAAGGCTGCCCGGGCGTCGATCTCACCGGTACCGGGATCAAGCAATTTCTCGCCGGTGCTGTCCAGCGGCAGCAGCATCACCCAGGGCGATATGTGGTATCGCTCGGCATGGCAGAGCGGGAACGTCGCATTGATCTCGCGCATGCTGTACGCGTGGTATAGCCGCTCCTCGGCGACGTTGAACGTCTCCAGCACGTATTCGCGGTAATTCTCGGGCAGCGCAGCACCTTTGAGGCCCCCGGCGACCATCATCGCGTTGTTGGGATTGAAATCATCGCCGCCATGGCCGTTGGCGCGGATGCCTTCGGCGATCTGATACAGGGTGGCGAACATACCCGTCGCCAACAGGGGCAGCTCGCGGGCCTCGATCACCGCGTCGATGGCCTTTTTGGCGGAGGTGTCCATGTCGCTCGCCCGCTGCGCGGCGATGCGTTCGAACTCGGCGATCTCATTGGGGCGCGCGGTGCCATCGGCCAGCTTGCGTCGCAACGTGATCATGTCCACCATCGACCCGACGGTGATCGGCTCGCCGTCGCCGAATTGGTAAGGCGGGTATCGCGACGAGAAGCAATCGACCATTGCCTGCCGGATCGCGTCCTCGCGGGGTGCGGCGAATTGTGGCCCCAGGCCAAGGAATTTGCGGTCTTCGCGGCGGGTGAGCCCCGTCGCCCACAAGAGCGCCTCGATGTTGATCCGTGCCGAGAGTTCGATGTCCCCTTCGGTGCAGGACAGCATGGCCGGCTTCCCGGTAGTGCCGCTAGAGCACGACAAGTAGTGGCCGACGGTCTCGAGTTGCCTGATCCAGTCGTCGAGTGTCTGCACGCCGCCGGTGTCGAGGCCCCCGACGTCACGGGTTGATACGGTGGCCAGCCACTTTCCCATCCGGTCCCACCGCCGCTCGTTGAGCCATCCCTCCGCGTAGGTCTTGTACGTGGTGTGGGCGAAGAGCAGGGGCACCAGGTCGGCGGGCTGTTTGATTTCTTCTATCCCGCCCGAGTCCGCGCGGTTGGCCAACAGCGGAATGCTCGCGGCCTGACTCTGCAGCCGCTCGTTAGCCGCCGCGAGCTGCAGAGGCAACAGATCGGCGGGAGGGATGTCAAAGCAATCATTGGCCCCGACCAACTCCACCAGCCGTTGAGTTGCAGATGTCATCCGTGTCTCCTCTTCGAACCGGCATTAAGTACACAGAACTGTATATTAATGGGTGGGGGCCGGGTCAATGGCAAGCCGCAAGGGCAACCGCCAGGCTGCTCAGCTGCTCACACGGAGTCGGCAACGTTGAGCCAAGATGGTTGCCAGGCGCCCGGGGTCGGAGATCATCACGTCGTGGCAGCCGTCCAGGCAGATCATCGTGTCGACGCCGCCAAGTGATTTGATCGCGTACAGCTGCTGGCGCACCGACAGCGCTCGGTCGTCCAGCGTCATGATCCACGTTCGCGGAACGTCGGCGGGCAGCTCGCTGCGATCGGCCGGCTCGAAAATCACGCTTGGCGATTCCATGCACAGCCGCGACAACGTGAGCCTTCGCTGCTCACGCGTCATCCCATTGCAGAATGCGTAGCGCGCCAGAGCGGGAGGCATTGGGAAGGACCTTCTTTCGATCCAGCGCGCCGATCGCGCCAGCGGCGCAAGCGGTCCGCGCAGCGTGTCCACGATCGACTTTCCCTGCGGCGGGACGAACGCCGCGAGCAGGATCATCTCGCGCACCCGCGCCGCCCCGAGCTTGGCGACAATGCCCGGGACGGTGAGCCCCGCCATCGAATGCCCAACGACCACCACGTCGTCCAACCCGGCGTCGTCGATATCGGCCACGGCGGAGTTCACCCAGTCGCTGACTGTGACCGTCGCCAAATTCGCCGGCTTGCCGGCGCGGCCGGGCAGATCAACTGCGAGGACTCGTAGTTCGGGTGCCTGCCTGGCCAATTCGGCAACGGTCAGATCCCAGCAATCGGCGGCATGCGCGCCGCCGTGCACGAGCACAAGACCGGGCCACACCATCGCGGGAGACCTCAGTCGCGCGGCTCGACGCCGCGCAGGAACAAATCGACGGCGTGCTGCAAGTGGCGCTCCTCCTCATCGGCACTGCGGTAGATACCGCAGTCGGCCAGTCGCGCGGGTAGATGCTCGATCATCGCAATGAAGTGGCCCGCGGTTAACTCGAGGTCGTCCACGTCGATGCTTCCGTTCTCCTGGTGCCGTCGCAGCAGATCCATGACCTGCCGGTGGCGTGGCGACCACGTCATTGAATGCGCGCTGACCGCGAACTCGGGAAACCGCGCCGATTCGCTCATCGCAATCCGCGTCAAACGCACGATGTCCGGGTCGATGGCGCGCGCGAGTCCGGCCCGGCCGAGTGCAATCAGGGAGGCGCGCAGATCGCTCTGGTCAATGTCGTCGTCGGCTTCGCGCTCGGTTCTGCGCGTCAGCGCCCAGGGAATGACGTCGACGAAGACGGCGCGTTTGTCGGGATAGCGAGCATAGAGCGTTCGCCGCGTGATGCCGGCCGCTCTGGCGATCGCTTCCATGGTCGCCCCGTCATAGCCATACTTGACGAACGTCGCCACCGCGGCCTTGCGCAACTTCTGGTGCAGCTTCTTGGCTTCGACCTGAGTCGGCCGTCCGCGTCGAGTCGTTGCCACCACGATGGCAAGTATATATACAGTGTCGTATAAATAATCGTTGGCGCGACGCACAGTCAGGGGTCACCGTGACCATCACACAGTCGTTCATCGATGGCGAATCGGTGGCGTCGGTGGACCTGTACGACAACATCGACCCCGCTACCGGCCGGTCGCTGGGACCGGTAGCGCGCGGCGGCAGTGACGAAGTCGATCGCGCGGTGACGGCGGCGCGTGTCGCTCAGCAACGTTGGCGGGGCGTTTCACCGGAAGAACGCGCGATGCTGCTGACGCGGATCGCTGAGCTGATCGACGAAGGTCACGAGCGGTTGGCCCGGATCGAAAGCGAGGACACCGGAAAGCCGTTGAGCCAGGCGCGCGCGGACGCGAGGGTCGCCGCTCGGTACTTCCGTTTCTACGGCCACGCGATCGACAGCTACTACGGCCAAACCATCCCGCTGTCAACGGATCTGCACGCATATACCCGACGCGAACCTTTCGGCGTCACCGGTCACATCATCGCCTGGAACTACCCGATGCAATTGCTGGCCCGCGCCGTGGCTCCGGCAATTGCGGTGGGTAATTGCGCGGTGGTCAAACCGGCGGATGAAACACCGCGCACCGCAGTGGAATTGGCGCGGCTCGCGGTTCAGGCCGGCCTGCCAAATGGCGTCTTCAACGTGGTGACCGGAATCGGCTCCGAAGCCGGCGCTGCCCTGACGGCACACCCCGAGGTCGGCCATCTGGGCTTCGTCGGATCGACCGAGGTCGGCTCGGTGGTCGCCCACGCCGCCGCCGACCGGGTGGTGCCGACGACCCTGGAACTGGGCGGGAAATCGCCGCATATCGTTTTTCCCGACGCGCATTTGGAACGCGCCGGCGAGTCGATCGTGAAGGCGATCCTGCAGAACGCCGGTCAAACCTGCTCGGCCGGCTCGCGGCTGCTGGTGCATGATTCGATTCGCGACAGCTTGGTGGACACGGTCTGCCGGCTTATGAAGTCGGCATCGATTGGACCCGGCGTCGAGGACCGCGATCTCGGACCACTGATCTCGCGCAAGCAGCAACAGCGAGTGCAATCGATGGTCAGCGGTGACGTCAAGGGTGAAATCGTTTGCGGTGGAGGGCCACCGGAGGACATGCACCTTGTCGATGGTGCATATTTTGCTCCGACCGTGATCGCCGACGTCGATCCCACCTCGCCGATAGCGCAGGAGGAGATCTTTGGTCCCGTGCTCACCGTCAACCGATTCTGCGGCGAGGACGAGGCAATCAGCCTGGCCAACGGCACGCAATATGGGTTGATCGCCGCGGTGTGGACCACCGACCTGTCTCGCGCCCATCGGCTCGCCGCCGAGATCCAGGCGGGGCAGGTCTATGTCAACACCTACGGCGCCGGCGGCGGCGTGGAACTGCCGTTCGGGGGCTTCAAGAAATCCGGGTACGGCCGGGAGAAGGGCTATCAGGCGCTCGACACGTTCACGACCACCAAGACGGTCGTTGTGCGCCTGGAATGAGGTAAAGGAGAACACCATTGGATCGCGAGACCTACCAGCGCGGGTTGGAGATTCGCTCCGCAGTACTGGGCGAGGAGTATGTCAACCAAGCATTGGCCAACGCCGATGACTTCACCAAACCCCTGCAGGATCTCCTCACCGAATACTGCTGGGGTGCGGTGTGGGGCCGCGAACAGCTGCCCCGCAAGACTCGCAGCATGCTCAACTTGGCGATGATCTCGGTGCTCAATCGGCCGAACGAATTGCGAACCCACGTCAAGGCGGCGCTCACCAACGGCGTCAGTCGCGAAGAGATCCGCGAGATCTTTCTGCAGGTCGCCATCTACGCCGGCATGCCGGCCGCCGTCGACAGCTTTCGTATCGCCCGCGAAGCGTTCGCCGAATTCGACAACACCTCGGACCAATGACACAGATCGGGTTCATCGGGCTGGGCAACATGGGCTTTCCCATGGCTCGTCGGCTGCTCCAGGAACATCACGACGTCGTCGCCTTCGACACCCGCGGCGACGCGCTCGAGCGCGTTGTCGCGCTCGGGGCCCGAGCCGCGTCGTCGGTCAAAGAGGTCGCCGACCGGGCCGAGACGGTGATGGCCAGCCTTCCGACGCCCGCCGCGTCACTCGAAGTCGCGACGGGCGCGCAAGGAGTGATTGAGGGTTCGCGGGTCAGGCGCTACGTCGACCTGTCAACCGTCGGGAGCCAGACGGCCGCGCGAATCCATGACCGTCTGGCCGAACGGGGCATCGTTGCGATCGACAGCCCCGTCAGTGGCGGGGTCGGCGGAGCCGAAAAAGGAGCGCTCGCCGTCATGGTGTCCGGTCCGCGCAACGAATTCGACGTCATACGAACGGCACTCGAGGCGATCGGCCGGCCGTTCTACATCGGCGACAAACCGGGCTCGGCGCAGACCATGAAGCTCGTCAACAACATCCTGGCCGCCAACGTCTTGGCCGCAACGTCGGAAGTCGTCGTCATGGGCGTCAAGGCCGGTCTCGACCCGAGCGTGATGATCGAGGTGCTCAACGCGGGTTCGGGTGCGACCAGCGCAAGTCGCGACAAGTTCCCCCGCGCCGTGCTGCCGCGAACGTTCGATTACGGGTTCGCCACCGGGCTGATGCTCAAGGATGTGCGGCTGTATCTCGACGAAGCCAACGCGCTTGGCGTGCCGGCCGACGTTGCCGAAACAATCGGCCGGCTCTGGGAAACGACCGCGCGAGATCAGGGTCCCGATTCCGATTTCACGACGGTGATCAAACCGCTGGAGAAGGCCGCCGGCGTCACCGTCGGCCGGGCCGACGCGGCGCCGGACTAGCCGTCGGGGCAACTTCGACGGCGCGAGCGGCGCTCGCCGACGAGTGGGAGAATGGTATTATCCTCGTTGAAGAACGATACTTGCCCGCCTGGTCGAAAAACAGCCAACTACCAGCGGAGATGTTTAACCGAAACGCTTACCGGAAATGCATTGATCGACGGCCGATCAGAATGTTAGGTTATCTATCATATGACTGATCTCCACTCGCTTTGGCTACCCGAAGCCGGGGGGCGGCTTCCGTGATCGAGCACGCTGACGGAACCCGCACGCCGGTGATCGACGCCAGCGTGCACATCTTCTTTCCGTCTAACAAAGATCTGCGCTCGTTCCTGCGTGAGCCGTTCAAGAGCCGCGGTTTTCCCGATTACGAGATGGACTGGTACGGGGCACCCGGCGGCGAGTACGCGCCGAACGCGGAGGGGCCGGATCGGCAATACCCTGGGTCGGACCCGGAATTCGTTGCCCACGAACTGTTTTCGAAGCGCGGCGTCGACGTGGCCGTCCTGCACCCGATGGGCCGCGGCATCATGCCCGACCGGCATTTGGGCAGTGCGCTACATGCCGCCCACAACGAGATGATGGTCTCGCGCTGGCTGGAGCACAGCGAGTTCGGCGACCGCTTCCGCGGCACCATCCGGGTCAATCCCGACGACATCGCCGGCGCGGTGCGTGAGGTCGAGAAATGGCGCGGGCACCCGCGCGTGGTCCAGATCGGTGTTCCGCTGCAGTCCCGCGAGGTCTACGGCAAGCCGCAGTTCTGGCCGCTGTGGGAGGCGGCCGCCGACGCGAACCTTCCGGTGGCGGTGCATATCGAATCGGGCGAGGGCATCGGGTTTCCCCCGACGCCGTCCGGGCACACGCTGACCTATGAGCAATACGTCAGCTTCATGGCGCTCAACTACGTGTATCACCTGATGAACATGATCGCCGAGGGCGTGTTCGAGCGCTTTGCAGGCCTCAAGTTCGTCTGGGCCGACGGCGCCGCGGACTTCCTGACACCCTTCGTCTGGCGGATGGACACCTTCGGCCGGCCGCACCTGGAACAGACGCCGTGGGCGCCGCGGATTCCCAGCGACTACCTCCCTGGCCACGTGTACTTCGTCCAGGGCGCCCTCGACGGTCCGGGCGACGTCGAGTTCGCCGGTGAGTGGTTCGGCTTCACCGGCAAGGAAGAAATGGTGATGTTCGGGTCCAGCTATCCGCACTGGCAGTGCGGCGACGTCACGAAGCTGCCCAAGGCGCTATCCGCCGAACAGCGCGAGAAGCTGTGCTGGCGCAACGCGGCCAACCTGTACGGGATCGACGTTTCTGTCGACCTGGCAGCGGGCTAGTCGCAGAATAGAAGCGAGGGAGACTGAGGAGTTCGAAATGACGTTGACCCACACACAGGAACGTGTTCCCGCCGCCGAGCGCATAGCCGTCCGGTGCGTCGACTCGGACGTCCACCCGGTGCCCAAACGGGGCGAGATCACCCAGTACATACCCGAGCCCTGGCGCAGCAAGTTTTTCCTCGACCACCGGGTGGGCGAGCTGATCTACTACGACGCCCCCGACTACGCGCACAGCTTCGCGATGCGCACCGACACCTTCCCGCCCGACGGCGAGTTCCCCGGCAGCGACCCGGACATGGCCTTCCGCCAGCTGATCATGGAAGCGGGTTCCGACATCGCGATCTTGGAGCCCGGCGGCCGCACGCCGCGGCTTGCGGAGGCGCATCAGGCTTATTCGACTGCTCTCAATCACTGGCAGGCGAATCACTGGCTGGACAGCCACAACAACTGGCACGAGCGCTGGCGCGGTTCGATCTGTGCGGCGGTAGAGGATCCCGAGGGCGCGGCCCGCGAGATCGAGACGTGGGCCGGGCACCCGTACATGGCGCAGATCCTGATCAAGGCCGAGCCGCGGCCATCATGGGGTCACCCGAAGTACAACCCGATCTGGGAGGCCGCCACCAAGCACGACATCACCGTGAGTTGTCACCTGTCGCGCAGCAATTACGAGATGCTGCCGACCCCGCCGGTGGGTTTCCCCAGCTACAACCACGACTTCATGGTGACCTACTCGCTGTTGGCCGCGAACCAGGTGATGAGCCTGGTCTTCGATGGCGTCTTCGACCGGTTCCCGACGCTGCGCATCGTGTTCGTCGAGCACGCGTTCACCTGGATCCTGCCGCTGATGTGGCGCATGGACGCCATCTACGAAGCACGCAAGTCGCGCGTCGACATCAAGCGCAAGCCGTCCGATTACGTCAAAGAACACATCAAATTCACCACGCAGCCCCTGGACTACCCGGAAGACAAGACCGAGTTGACCCGCGCGATGGAGTGGATGGAGTGCGACAAGATCCTGCTGTACTCCTCGGACTACCCGCACTGGACGTTCGACGATCCGCGCTGGCTGGTCAAGCACCTTCCCAAGGCGGCGCGGGACGCGGTGATGTACAAGAACGGCATCGCGACCTATCACCTGCCGGAGACGGTGCCGGTCCTCGAGGGCCAAGTCCGGGTGCTCTGAGTTGGCGGAAGAAACCAAGCGGCCCGAGCCCCGCCTCGCCCAGGGCCGCGAGCATGTTGTCGCGACAGTAGACGAGATCCCGCCGGGTACCCACAAGTTGGTGCCGATCGGGCGTCACGGCGTGGGCGTCTACAACGTCAACGGCACGTTCTATGCGATTGCGAACTACTGCCCACATCAGGGCGGACCGCTGTGCTCGGGCCGCCCGCGTGGTCGCACCATCGTCGACGAGACCGCCCCCGGTGACGCGGTCATGGTGCGGGACCTGGAGTACATCTATTGTCCCTGGCACCAATGGGGTTTCGAGCTGGCGACCGGCACGACCGCGGTCAAGCCGGAGTGGAGCATCCGCACCTACCCGGTGCGTGTCGTCGGCAACGACGTTCTGGTGATGGCGTAACTACAGGAGAGTCGCGTGTCTTCTATCGAGGTGAACGGCGGAAACGTAGTCTACGAAATCCTCGGTGACTCAGGCGATCTCATCGTCCTGACGCCGGGTGGGCGGTTCAGCAAGGAAATCCCCGGACTGCGTCCGCTCGCCGAAGCGCTGGTCGCGGGCGGTTACCGGGTATTGCTATGGGACCGACCTAATTGCGGCGCTTCCGACGTGCAGTTCTACGGGCAAAGCGAGTCGCACATGCGCGCCGAGACCCTGCACGGCCTGCTGAACGCGCTCGGTGTCCAGCGATGCATCATCGCCGGCGGCTCGGGTGGCGCAAGGGATTCCATGCTCACGACGATGCTCTACCCGGAGATGGTCGAGAAGCTGGTGGTGTGGAACATCGTCGGCGGCATCTACGGCACGTTCGTGCTGGGGTCCTTCTACATCATCCCCAGCATCCTGGCCGCGCGCGGGACCGGAATGGACGGCGTGATCAAGGTTTCCGAGTGGCAAGACCGCATCGAAGAGAACCCGGCCAACAAGCAACGATTCCTCGATTTCGACAAGGACGAGTTCCTCAAGGTCATGCTGCGCTGGCTCAACGCGTTCGTGTCCAAGCCGGGCCAGACCATCCCGGGCGTCGAGGACGAGATGTTCGAACGAATCCAGGTGCCCACCTTGATCATTCGCGGCGGCGAGAACGACTGGGATCATCCCAAACGGACGTCGCTGGAAGTCAGCTGCCTGATCAAGGGCTCCAAACTGATCGATCCCCCCTGGCCGGAGGACGCGTGGGAGCGTGCGTCCGAAGAACGCGCGGCCGGCAAGGTTTCGCACTTCAACATGTTCGACACCTGGGTGCAGGCCGCGCCCGCGATCCTCGAATTCCTGGGCAGCTGATGCGTTTACTCGGTGCGAATGTGGACCTCACAGTTGAGCGACGCTTCGAGCGCGGTGTGGATCCGGCTCTCCGGGATCCGCTCAAGATCGTCCTCGCGCAGCGTCACATAGACGATGTCGAAGCCGTCATCGCCTGGAACGCGGGCGATTTCGCCGGTGAGTCCGAACCCAGCCAGCACGCCGCGTGCGTCGTCGTCGGTTCCCCTGCTGACGAAGGTGACCACGCCGAGCGCCGGAGCGGTGCTGAACGCCTTGGCGCACAGGCCCATTGCGGCCTGCTGTGCCGCGTCGGCGTCGTCGGCCGCAATGAGCAGCTCGACCTCACGGCGGTTGGCCGGCATAGCCGCGAGATTGTTTTCGACCACCCCGGCGCCGGTCTCTTCACCGAGCCCGAGGAGTTCGTTCATGCCGTCTTCTAATTGCGCGGGCGTGAGCACGCTTCCCGGATCGACGTTCACGCGCACCACGGCAGTCCGCATGTGCGCAAGCCTAACTGTGACGGGGACGAGCCGGCCGTGAACACCACCGAATCCACGCGCATCACCGTCGCAACCTCGCCCGGGTGCACCCCACGCCTGTTGGGTGAGCGCCCGGGCCAAGGCCGGGAGGACTTCGCGGCGTATCAGCGCCTCGGCGGTTATCACCCGCTTGCCGACGCGGAGCAATTGCTGGCCGAGGTCGAGTCCAGTGGGCTGGTCGGCCGAGGCGGTGCGGCTTTTCCGCTGGCGGTGAAGTTGCGCACGGTACGCGACAACGGGCTCCTGGCAGGTGGCACCGTCGTCGTCGCCAATGGCGAAGAGGGAGAACCGGCTTCGGTCAAGGACCGATGGCTGCTGCGCAACCGCCCGCACATCGTCCTGGACGGATTGCGACTGGCCGCGGCGATCGTCGCCGCCGACCGTGCGTATATGTATGTGTCCGACCCGGAGTCGGCGCACAGTGTCGAAGCAGCGCTGGGCGAGGTCGACCCAGCCGCGTTCGGCGGCGTCACCGTCGACTTGATCACGGTGCAGCCCGGCTACGTGGCGGGCGAGGAGACCGCGGCGGTTCGGATGATCAACGGTGGCCCGGCCAAGCCGACGGACAAGCCACCGCGACCGTTCGAAGCGGGTGTGGGCGGGCGGCCCACGCTGGTGAGCAATGTCGAGACCCTGGCCAATCTGCCCTACCTTCAGCGCCACGGCTCGCCGACGTTCCGATCGCAGGGCACGTCGCTGTCCACGGGCACCTTCCTGGCCACAATCACGGGCGCCGGCCGGGCCCCGGTTCTCTACGAGCTCCCCCACGGCTTGCCGTTCTCCGAACTGCTTGCACTGCATGGTGTTTCGCCCGACCAGGTACGGGGGGCGCTGCTGGGTGGCTATTTTGCGGGTTTCCTCAACCGCGACGTACTGGAGACGACGCTGGACCACGAGACGATGCGACGCTTCGGCAGCGGCCTGGGCTGCGGCGCGATCACGGTGATCACCGACGACTGCCCGGTCGCTGTTGCGGCGTCGGTGCTGGCTTACTTCGACCGCGAAAACGCCGACCAATGCGGGTCGTGCTTCAACGGCACGGCCGCGATGGCCGCCGCGGCGGGAGCGTTGCGCGACGGCGCCGCGACGCCCGAAGACGTCGATCGATTGCGCCGCTGGTCGGTGGTGTTGCGCGGACGCGGCGCCTGCGCCACGTTGGACGCCGCCACCAACGTTGCCGCCACGCTGCTCAAGCAGTTCCCGGACGACGTCGCGCGCCATCTCGAAGGGGCGTGCCCGGACTGCCGGAGTCACCCGTTCCGCTTCGACCGGCCCTGCGAGGCGGAGGCTGTGAGGCACGCATGAAAATCCGTTTGGACCGCACCGTCTGCGACGGCTTCGGCATCTGCGCCAAGCACGCGCCGGGCTACTTCTCGTTGGACGACTGGGGCTACGCGTCGCTCATCGGCGATGGCACCGTGGCCGAGTCGGACCACGACGCGGTTGTGCGCGCGCTGCTGGACTGCCCGGTGCATGCCATCACCGAGATCGGTGACCGCACACCCAGCGTCCCCCACCCGTTCCACAGCGAGTCCGACGAGGATCCCGCCCCGCACGTCAAAACCGAATCGAACGAAGCCCAATGGGGATTCACGCGGTGAGCTTGCCGATTTCTAGTAGGCCTGAACAACATCCGCCACACCAGCCACCGCCTCAAGGGAACCATGGGGTTTGTCCGCGTCCGAGCGACACCCCCGCCGCCGGCTCAAAGGCCCAGTAAGAGGACGCGCGGAGGCACTGTCGCTGAGAGGCGGGCAAAGCGCATATCCCCGCCGCGAGAGCCTAGGCGTTCCGGCATGCAAGGCATAGGCTGGAGCAACCCAACGTCGGGATGTTCCGCTGGGAGGCCCACCATGAGTTGGTTCGGTCGTATCGCCGTTAGCGCGGTCGTGTTCGTGTTGATTGCGACTGCGGTGCTCACGAGGCCGGGAATCGCCGCGGCAGAATGCGCCCCCAACATGTCGCGGAATCCCACGACCCTAGAGTGCAAACAGCCGCCGGCGCCGCCCGGGTGGTACGCACCTCCGCCGCCCTATGCGCCGGCGTATGCGCCGCGGGATGTGCCCCCGCCTCCTCCTACGCCGCCGTGGGCGAAAACGGACCCGGTTTGGAGTAACGGCTTCCAGCGTTGGGGCATTGTCATTGGCACCGCCTGGGTGCCGCTCTGACCGCACTGCCAGAAGTTAGCTAGCCGGCGATACCCGGCTTCTTTACCCGATCTTGACCATGCATTGAATCGGCCCACCGACGATGGCTGATGTGAGTACGCTTTCAACGGTGGAGCTGGGGGTTTTGGGACCTCTCCAGGTTCGGCAACACGGAGCGCCCGTCGCTATCCCGGGCGCTAAGCCTCGTGCCATCCTCACAATGCTCGGGTTGCACAGCGCTTCCGTTGTCTCGGCCGAGACCCTCGTCGAGCTGCTCTGGGGCGAGGATCCGCCTCGCACCGCGGCCAAGGCGCTCCAGACTCACATCTCCTCGCTCCGTCGCACCCTGGGTGACGGCTTTATCTTGACGCTGGGAGCGGGTTGGACCCTCGCCGAGAGCGAGGTTGACGTCTCGCGCTACAAAGCGGCGGCCCGACTGGGGCGGGATGCCGCTGCCGCCGGCGACATCAGCCAAGCGGTGGCCCGCTTCGAGGAGGCGCTCGCCCTCTGGCGCGGAATTCCCGAACTGCCCGATGGCAGGCGGGGAACCTCTGAGAAGACGCGGTGGATCGAGGGCCACGCCGCACTCGTCGAGGATCGGGCCGACGCGCTGCTCGCGACGGGTCGCGCCGCGGAGATCATCGGCGAGCTCGAGGCCGCAGTGGCCGATGCGCCGCTGCGCGAGAGGCGTTGGGGTCAACTGATGCTCGCCCTGTACCGGGCCGGTAGGCAAGGCGAAGCGCTGGGCGCCTATCAGCGGGCCCGAGCGCTGCTCGCGGACGAACTGGGGGTCGATCCCGGGCCGGACTTGCGTCGGCTCGAGGCAGCAATCGTCGCGCAGGACACTTCGCTCGAAATCCCTGCGGCACAACAACCTCCGGTGATGACGCGCGCCGTGACGTTCCTGCTGACCGACATCGAGGGGTCGACGGCGGCCTGGGAGGCACAGGCCGACGCCATGGCCGTCGCGTTGGCAAGACACGACGAACTCGTCGAACAGGTCGTCACGTCCCGCGGAGGCCGGCTGATCAAGACGCGAGGCGAGGGCGATGCCACCTTCTCGGTCTTCGAGCGGCCGTCAGCGGCAGCCTCGGCCGCAATCGAGCTGCAAGAGGCGATCGTCCAGGAGCCGTGGGCCTTGCGGGAGCCCATGCGAATCCGCGTGGCGTTGCACACCGGGGAGGCCGAGCTTCGCGACGGCGACTACTTCGGTCGGGCGGTCAACCGCGCGGCGCGGCTGCGGTCGCTGGCCGTGGGCGGCCAGATCCTGTGCTCGGGTGCGACCGCCGAACTCGTCATCGACTCGCTGGCCGATGACGTTGTGCTCGACGACCTCGGGATGCGCGAGCTGCGCAATCTCGCTCGTCCGGAGCACGTCTTCGAGCTTCGGTTGGAAACCGCCGACAATCAACGTCCTGCGGTCCCAACCGATGCGCCCGTCGAGCGCCCGAGCCTGCCCGCGGTGCTCGCCGGCCCGGGCCCGTTCGTCGGACGCGGACGCGAGTTGGAGCGGCTTTTTGCCGCGTGGCAGGCCGCACTCGCCGGTGGCACGAACGCGGTGCTGATCGCCGGCGAACCCGGCGTCGGCAAGACACGCCTGGCCGGGGAATGGTCGCGCCAGGCCTATGACCAAGGCGCCCTGGTGATTTACGGCCGGTGCGACGAAGACCTGGGTGCGCCATACCAGCCGTTCGCCGAGGCGCTGCGTTCCCTGGTGCCCTGCCTCGGCAGCGGTGGGCTGCGAGGGCTGCGCGGGGTAGAGGCACTGCTCGCACTGGTTCCCGGGCTGTCCGACGTCCTGCCCGACCTGGCCATGCCCGCCCGCGCCGATCCTGATACCGAGCGCTACGCCCTTTTCGACGCCGTCGTGGCCCTGCTGGGAATTGCGTCCGCCGGCGCGCCGATCATCCTCATCCTCGATGACCTTCATTGGGCAGCCAAACCCACGTTGCTCCTACTGCGCCATCTCCTGCGTTTCGGCGAGAATGCCCGCTTGCAGATCGTCGGCACATATCGCAGCACCGACCTCGACCGTTCCCATCCCCTGGCGGCGATGCTCGCCGACCTGCACCGCGACGGTAGCGCTGACCGCCTTCAGCTCAGCGGCCTCGACGAGGACGACGTGAGCGCGTACGTCGCCGAGGCCGGTTACGACGACGAAGATCTGGCCCGGGCATTGGCGTCGGTCACCGGCGGCAACCCCTTCTTCCTCATCGAGGCATTGCGTCACGTGGACGAGAGTGGTGGCCGGTGGGACCAGAGCACCTTGCCGCAGGGGGTTCGCGAGGCCGTGAGTCGCCGCCTGTCGCGGCTTGCACCGGAGACGGACAAGGCCCTAGCCGCGGCCGCGGTCGTCGGCAGCCGCTTCGCCTTGGAGTTGGTCGAGCGCGTCGTCGGCGACGACCTCGTCGACGCGTTGGATGAGGCGTGCAAGGCCGGCATCGTCATCGAAGAGCACGGCGGCCGTTACCGGTTCAACCACGCCATTGTTCGACAGTCGCTGCTTGCCGAGTTGCCGTCGGTGCGGCGGATGCGACTGCACCAGCGCATCGCCACAACGCTGGAAAGCGAGCCCGGTGCCGACGACGAGCTGCTCGCCGAACTCGCTCATCACTACTTCGAATGTGCGTGGGCGGGAAACGCTGCCAAGGCCGTCGAGTACTGCCGGCGGGCGGCGGATCAGGCGATGACTCGGCTTGCCTACGAAGGGGCCGCCGACCTTTACGATCGGGCCCTGCACGCGCTCGAGGAGATCGATGACGAGCTACCCGACCGCGACGACCAGACCGCCGAGCTACTGATCGCACGCTGCGAGGCTCTGCTGGCCGCCGGTGACGTGGCTTCGGCGGCTGGCGCGATTTCTCAATTGCAGGGAGCGACAGTCGATTCGGCCCGGCTCGCGGCGTGGGCGACGTGCTTTGACGGCCAACTGTCGATGCTGACGCATCCCGAGCGACTGGACGAGGTCGAAGCCGCGTTGGGCGCGGCCGCCACGAAACTGGCCGAATTGGACGATGCCGCAGGGGAAGCCACGGCTCACACGGTTCGGGCGGGTTGTCTCGCTCGCCTCGGCCGAATTGGCGACTGCGAAGTGGCGCTGGACGACGCCCTGACCGCCGCGCGACGAGCCCACGAACATCGCCGGGTGAACGCGGTGTTGGCGAATGCTCCACTGGCGGCGCTGTGGGGGCCCAACCCGGTCCCGCGCGCGGGCGGGCGGTGTCTCGATGTGGTGCGGCTGCTGCGAATCACGACCGACTCGCCCGCGGTCGAGGCGACGTCGACGCGATGCCAGGCAGTGTTGGAGGCATTCCGCGGCCGTGCCGCCGCCGCCCGGCGGATGATCGACTCTGCCCGACGGACCGTCAGCGAACTCGGTCTACGCCATGCGCTTCTCGAGGTTGAGCAGTTTGCCGGCGTCGTCGAGCTGGTCGTCGACGATCCCGCCGCCGCCGAGGCGCATCTACGTAAGGCTTACAACGGCTTTCGTCGGATGGGCCTCGACGCGGATACCGCCGAGACCGCCGCACTCCTGGGCCGCACATGTCTATTGCTCGGCCGAGATGCTGAGGCCGACGAATTATGTACGGAGAGTGAGCGTCTCGCCGGGCACGCGCTGAAGCCGTCGATCGCGTGGCGTACGCTTCGGGCACATCTGCTTTCGCGCTCTGGTGATCGCGATGCGGCGCGCCGGGTTGCCGAGGCTGCTGTCGGCCTGGCCGAGCGCACCGACGCCTTGGTCGATCACGGCGACGCATGCCTGACGCTGGCGACAGTGTTGGCCGCCGCGGGCGACGCGGTGGGGGCGCGAGCTGCGGCCGAGCGGTCGGTCGATCTGTACGAGCGGAAAGGCGCTGCGGCCCTTGCCGAGATGGCGCGGCGTGTTCTCGGTGAACAGGCGGTCCCGTCCATCCCGACGCCACCCGCACCTCCGACCGTGGAGCCGGCCAATGATTGCGTCCGAGTACTGGGCCAGATAGAGGCTGCCTTCCACGCCCAGGCCTGGGACGCGTACGAGGCGTTGTACGCGCCCGACGTCTTAGTCGAGAGTCGCCGGAAGATAGTCCGTTTCACCCAGAGCGATCTTCCATCGGGTAACTGGCCGCGCGAGGCGAGACGTCTTACCGAGATGAGCGGGGGGGTGCGTCAGGTAGTTATCGCCGTACGAGGCGAGCGCTTGGCTCTCAGCCGATTGGAAGTTGGGACTGAAGATCTGAGCCCCGGGGCGGCGCAGGACGAATTCCTCCAGCTATATGGGATCGATACCCAAGGTCGAATCGCTCTACAAGTGTTCTTCGACATCGAAGACATGGATGCCGCGATCGCCGAACTCGAGGCTGCACACGCCCGGTTCACGCAGCTACATCCTCGAGCCCCGCTCGAGAACGCAGCGAGTCGAGCCGATTATCGCTTCAACACGCTCTTTGCCGAAAGGCGCTGGGACGACGTCGGTGCGCTGCTCGCCGACGACATACGCGTTGAAGACCGACGTCGAGGACTCCGGCGAGAAGGGAACAACCGCGCTACCGAACTCGCGGAGCTACGCGCGATCGCCGACGTCGGTATTAAGAACATGACGTCAGACGTCCTCGCGATCCGCGGAGAACGGCTCGCCCTCCTTCGCACCCTCTACACGGGCCGAGACCAGCGGCCCCAGGCGTTCCACACCGAGTTGATCCGCATCGCCGAGCTCGGTGCAGACGGGCGGATCACGGCGTACATTGCGTTCGACCCCGACGACTTCGAAGCCGCCATCGCCGAGCTCGACGCTAGCTACCTCCGAGGCGAGGCGGCTGCTCACGCGCTCACGTGGTCGGTCATCACTGGGGCCTACGCCGCGCTCAATCGACATGAGATCGCCCCAGCGACAGCAAATTTCGCGAGCATCGACCATCGCCGCGGGACAAGTTTCGCGCCCGGTGACCTCATCGCATATGTCCGTGCCACCTGGGATCTCGCAAAAGACGGCAGTACCTACATCGAGGCTGTGCATAGGCTCGATGACCTAGGAGCGGTCGTCACCCATGTGACGCGTGGAAACTCGCATGACGGCTTCGATGCTGAGTGGCGGGAAGTCTTTCTTCTCACGGTTGAAGGCGACCTGCTCAGCCGCTGCGAGCTGTTCGACGAGGCAGACATCGACACCGCGATTGCGCGGTTTGAACAGCTCAACCGGCACGCATCAAAACTGGAAAACACCGCAAGCCGGGTATACGAGCGCCTGCACGCGTATTTCGCGGCCCGCGACTGGGATGCGATAACCGAGCTCCTCGCCGACGACTACTACGGCGACGATCGTCGTTCGGTGGTAGGCAGCGGTATCCGACGCGGTCCGGATGCTGCGATTGAAGACTACCGGTCCGCCGCCGACATCGAGGTCACGGAGGCGACATCAGACGCCGTCGCCACCCGTGGAGCGCGCCTCGCTCTCACTCGTGCCCGCTACTCGCGAAGCGGCCAGGAGTCAGAGGGGTTCCACGTCGATTTCCTACAGATAGTCGAAATCGACACCGACGAGCGGATCGCGTCCATGGTCGCGTTCGACCTCGATGACTTCGACGCCGCCATCGCCGAGCTCGATGCCCGATACCTCGCCGGCGAAGCGGCCGCGCACGCGCGTACGTGGTCGGCGATCACGCGGGATTTCGCCGCGTTCAACAGACACCAGCTCCCATCGACGACGCCAGGCTGGGTGAATATTGACCACCGCCGAGGGAGAGCATTCGTGCCCGGCGACTTGATCCCATACATCCGTGCCACATGGGAAGTGGCGCCGCAAGCCAGGATCTATGTCGAGTCAGTGCGTCGCTTGAGCGACCTCGGAGCGGTCGTCACCCAGGCGACGCACGGGACGTCGCCAGACGGCTTGGACGCTGAGTGGCTAGAGGTCAATCTTCTGACTATCGAAGGCGACCTGATCAGCCGCTGCGAAGTCTTCGACGAGGAAGATATCGACGCTGCGCTCGCGAAGTTCGAACAGCTCAGCCGACCGGCACCGCGGCTGGAAAACGCAGCAAGCCAGGCGGTCGATCGATACATGGCGCACTTCGCAGCCCGCGACTGGGATGCGCTCACGAAGATACTGGCCGACGAGATTACGGTCGAGGATCGCCGGCGGGCCGTCAATGCAGGGATTCAGCACGGCCGGGATGCCGAGATCGCAAACCTGCGGGCGACCGCCGATGCCGGCTTCGTTTACATGGCGTCCGCCGTCATCGCAGCCCGGGGGAAGCGCCTCATACTCACGCGCGCCTCGGGCGGCACCGAGTCCGATGACTTCGTCAACGAATTATTGGGTGTGGTCGAGATCAATTCCGACGATCAGATCTCAGCGATCGTGGTATTCGACCTCGACGACTTCGACGCCGCCATCGCCGAGCTCGACGCTCGGTATCTCGCCGGGGAGGCAGCTGTTCACGCTCACGCCTGGTCGATGATCGCGGAGTCCTACACCTCGCTTGGGCGAGAGGAAATGCCGGCGATCAGCGCAGACGCCGTTTTTGTTGACCACCGCCGGGCAGCAGCGTTCGGGTCCACTGACCTGAGGACATATGTCCGGGCCGGGTGGGATCTCGGCCAACGCATCCGACCCTACATCGAGGCTGTCCACCGGCTTAGCGATCTCGGAGGGGTTTGCAGCTATGCAGCACATGGTGTTTCGGATCAAGGCTTCGACGCCGAGTGGCAGGGAGTGAGCCTTGCAACCGTAAAGGGCGACGTATTCGACCGCTGCGAATTCTTCGACGAGGCAGACCTGGACACCGCGCTCGCGAGGTTCGACCAACTAAGCCAGCCGGCACTGCGGCTGGAAAACGCGGCCAGCCGGGTGGACGAACGCTTCCAGGCATACTTCGCGGCCCGCGACTGGGCCGCGATGAGCGAGATATTGGCGGACGACATTTCTGCCGACGATCGTCGCCGTGTAGTGAACGCCGGAATCCGACACGGCCGGGACGCCAAAATCGCGGACATGCGGGCGACCGCCGACCTCGGGACCACGAAGGGGACGTCGACCGTAATCGCGATCCGCGGGCAGTACCTCGCCCTGGTGCGCATCCGGCTCTCGGGACGGGACCAGCGTCCGGACGCATTCCAGACCGGGATGCTCGGCATCGTCGAAATCAACGCCGATAACCGGATGACTGCGCGCGTACTTTTCGACCCTGACCAAATCGAAGCCGCCATCGAAGAGCTCGATGCCCGATATCTCGCCGGAGAAGCTGCCAGCCATGCGCACATGTGGTCGATGACCATCCGCGCCTACATGGCAATCAATCGGCATGAAATTCCGCCCACGACAGCGAAATTGGTTACGGTCGATCACCGCCGGACAGCGGCGTTCGCGCCTGGTGACATGGTCGAATACCTCCGCGCCGGCTGGGACATTGGCCATGACATCGTGTTTTACATCGAGGCTGTGCATCGACTCAGCAACCTTGGAGTGGTCGTCACCCATGTCGGGAAAGGCTCGTCGAGAGAGGGTTTCGACGCCGAGTGGCGAGAGATCAATTTGATGACAGCCGAAGGCGGTGCCTTCAACCGCTGCGAGATCTTCGACGAGGTAGACCTCGACGCCGCGCTCGCTCGGTTTGACGAGCTAAGCCGTCCGGCAGCACCGCGGCTGGAAAACACAGCAATCCAAGTGACCGAACGCTTCCTGGCGTACTGGACGGACCGTGAGTGGGACGCCATGTCGAAGACACTTGCCGACAACTTTGGCTATGACGATCGCCGTCGGGTGGTGGGTGCGGGAGTACGCGAGGGTCGAGACACCTACATCACAGACATGAGGGAAGCCGCCGACCTGTGGGCTGCAAACGTGCCTACCATCGTGGCGACCCGCGGGGAGCGTCTTGGCCTTGCGCGTCTTCGCTTCTCGGGTCGCGACCAAGGGCCCGAGGCATTTGTCACCGATGTGATCGGCATCGCCGAGGTCAACACCGACGAGCGGATCGTCGCGGTTGTGTCGTTCGACCCCGACGATTTCGACGCCGCCATCGGCGAACTCGACGCCCGCTACCTCGCCGCGGAGGCGGCACCGTATGCGCACACGTGGTCCGTCATCACGCGGGCCTACGCCGCACTCAGTCGACACGAATTCCCAGCCACTGCACCAGAATGGGTCGAGATCGATCACCGGGGGGAGACAGCGTTCGGTCCCGGCGACCTGATCGCATACGTGCGCGCCGGGCTGGATTTCCCGCAAGACTTCAACATCTATATCGAGGCCGTGCATCGGCTGACCGATCTCGGGGTGGTCATCACTTACGTTGCGCATGAAACCTCGCAAGCAGGCTTCAACGCCGAGTGGCGCGGGGTCACGATTCTGACGGTCGAAGGCGACCTAATCAACCGCAGCGAGGTATTCAACGAGGCCGACCTTGACGCCGCGATCACGAGGTTCGACGAGCTGAACCGGCCGACACCGCGACTGGAAAACGCGGCAAGCCAAGCGTACGAGCGCTTCCGGAGGTACTTCGCCGCACGCGATTGGGACGCCATGGCGCAGCTGCTGACCGAAGATACGGCTGTCGACGACCACCGACGGGTCGTGAACGCCGAGATCAGACGCGGTAGGGATGTCGAAATCGCCAACATGCGGGCCTTCGCCGACATCGGGGTGACGACGAGTACGTCGACGGTCATCGCCACTCGAGGTGAACGCCTTGTCCTGTGCCGGACGTGCATCTCGAGCGAAGACCAGCAAGCTGGGGGATTCCGTATCGAGATGCTCATCATCGTCGAGACCTCCGCCGACAAACGGATCTTGGCACGCGTCGCATACGACCCAGATGACATCGACGCCGCCTTCGAAGAACTGGATGCTCGGTACATCGCCGCCGAAGCCGCCTCCCACGCGCACACATGGTCGGTCATCGCGGGGGCTTTTGCAGCGATCAACAGGCACGAACTACCCGAGCTGGCGCCGGACTGGGTCGACATCGATCACCGGCGCGGAGCAGCCTTCGCGAGCGGCGAGATGATCGCCTACATCCGCGACTTGTTCGACAACGAACCGGATTTCAATTCCTACATCACGGTTGTGCATCGCCAGGGTGAGCTTGGAGCCGTCGTCACCATGACATCGCACGGCACCTCGCAACAGGGCTTCCAGGCCGAATGGAGAGAGATCGGGATTTTTACGTTCGATGGCGATCTCCTTAACCGTTGCGAATTGTTCGACGAGGCAGACCTCGACGCCGCGCTCGCCCGATTCGAGGAACTACGACAGCAGGCTTCACGGCTGGAAAACGTGGCGAGCCGAATGCTCGAGCGATACCAAGTGTGTTTCTCGGCCCCAGACTGGGCTGCCATGGCAGAGCTACTGGCCGACGACATAGTCGTCGAGGATCGCCGTCGTGTGGTGAACGCAGGAGTTCGTCGTGGTCGAGATGTGCACATCGCGGACCTGCGATCCGCCGTGGAGGTCGGTGCAAGGACCATATCGTTGAGCACGTTCGCGATCCGCGGAGAGCGCCTCGCCCTTGCCCACGCCCGTGCCTTCAACCGCGACATGCCCGGCGAAGTAGGCGCCGAGTGGCTCGGCGTCGTCGAGGCCGACGCCGACCAACGAATCGTCGCGATAGTCACGTTCGACATCGACGACATCGATTCCGCCTTCGAGGAACTAGATGCGCGGTACCTCGCGGGCGAAGCGGCCCCCTACGCGAGCGTTTGGAAGCGCGCCTTGGACACCCTCGGCGAGGTCAACCGCCACGAGCCGGGACCGATGATCGAACGTCTTGCATTTACCGACCATCGACGAGTCTCATTCGCAGACGGAGACTTCCGACGGGCGATTGAGGAGTTGTGGCCTCTCGTACCTGACGCCCGCTATCGCGCGACGGCAGTACATGCCCTCGATGCCCATGGCGTTGTCGCCAGTCTCGTCATCGAAGGTACCGACGCGCAAGGGAACGAATTGCAGTGGGCGCGAACTCTATTACTCGATCCCGACGAGCCGCGGTTGGAGATCTACGAAGAGAGCGATCTCGACAGGGCGCTCGCGCGGTTTGAGGAGCTGCGTCCGGAGGCGCGCCGTCTGGAAAACGCGGCAAGTCACGTAATCGAGCAATTTCTAGCGCGTTTTGCGGACCGCGACTGGGACGCGATGGCAGAACTCCTCGCCGAGGATATGTCCTCAGACGATCGCCGTCGGGTCGTCAACGCCGGGATACGACGCGGTCGAGATGCCGAGATTGCGAACTGGCAAGCCACCGCGGAGATCTGGAGGGCTGCGAGGTCGACGGTGGTTGCGATCCGCGGGGAGCGCCTCGCGCTCTTTCGCGTCGGGTTCGCAAGCCAAGACCATCCGCTTGAGGCATTCCAAGCCGCGGCACTCGCAATCGTCGAGATCAACGAGGACAACCGCGGCGCGGCAAACGTCGTGTTCGATATCGACGACATCGACGCCGCCTTCGAAGAACTCGACGCCCGGTACCTTGCCGGCGAAGCCGCCGCGTACTCGCAAACATGGTCGGTGATTGCGCAGATCCACGCCGCATTAAACCGGCACGAACTCCCGGCGATCGACTGGCTTACCGTCGACCACCGGCGCGGGACACTACTGTCGTCCAGCAATATGACTACTGCCATCCGCGCCTTCTGGGACCTCACGCCGGCCGTCAACATACAAATCGAGGTAGTGCACCGGCTCAACAGGTTTGGAGCGGTCGCCACCCATACGTTGCGCGGGACCTCGCCTGAGGGATTTGAGGCCGAGTGGCGAATGATTTACGTCGTGATCGTCGAAGACGAGGGTATCGACCGCGTCGAAATGTTCGACGAGGCAGATCTTGAGGCCGCACTCGCGAGATTTGAAGAGCTTCAGCCGCCAGGATCGCGGCTGGAAAACGCGGCGAGCGCAAAGCACGCGCGCCTTACGGCGTGCGTTGCCACCCGTGACTGGAATGGGCTATCCGAGATCCTGGCCGACGACATCGCAATCGACGATCGCCGTCGGGTCGTCAACTCCGGCATCACATACGGTCGCGATGCCGCCGTCGCGAACATGGCCGGCGTTATCGGCGTGGGACTCACGAATATTTCGTCGGACGTCGTCGCGATCCGCGGCGATCGTCTCGACCTCTGTCGTACATGTGTCTCGGGCCAGGATCGACCTGGGGCATTCCAGGTCGAATTTCTAAGCATCGTCGAGATCGACGCTGACGAGCGGATTGTGGCACGGGTCCTGTTCGATCCCGATGACATCGACGCCGCCTTCGAGGAACTCGACGCCCGGTACCTCGCTGGCGAAGCGGCGGCTCACGCGCCCATATGGTCGGTCATCGCCGCGGCATATGCCGCACTCAACAGACATGAGCTACCCGCGACGAAGTCGGATTGGGTGACCATCGACCACCGGGTACGCGAATCGTTCCAGGGGGGTGATCTGACCGCGTACATCCGTTCCGCGTGGGAGGTCGCGCCAGATCTCAAGATCTACATCGAGACTGTGCATCGGCTCAGTAACCACGGAGCAGTCGTCACCCACGCGGCATATGGGACCTCGCCAGGGGGCTTCGACGCCGAGTGGCGCATCATCGGACTTCTGGCGGTCGGACGCAACTGGGTTAACCGCTGCGAGCTATTCGACGAGGCAGACCTCGATGCCGCGCTCGCCCATTTCGAGGAACTGCAGCCACCGGCGCGGCGACTGGAGAACGCCGCAAGCCGGGCAGATGACCGCTTCTTTGCATACTTCTGGGCCCGCAACTGGGCGGCGCTGGAAGAGATCCTCGCCGACGAGACCTTTATCGACGATCGCCGTCCTGTGGTGAATGCCGGACTCTGGCATGGGCGCGATGTCGTGATCGCAAACCTTCGAGCTGTGGCCGATGCCGCGGCGATCATAACTTCCGTCATTGCGACCCGCGGGGAGCGCCTCGCCCTGTCTCGGATGAGTTCCTCGAACCGCGACCCTCGGCAGGGAGAGTTCCGCGTCGAGATGCTCAACATCGTCGAGATCGACACCGAAGGGCGGATTGTGGCGCACGTCGACTACGACGTGAACGATACCGACGCCGCCTTCGCCGAGCTCGATGCTCGATACCTTGCCGGCGAGGCGGCCGCCCACGCACGCACGTGGTCGGTGATTGCAGGGGGCCACGCCGGGTTCAATCGGCAAGAAAGTGCCGCGACGACGCCGGATGTGGTTTACATCGACCGTCGACCGGTCGTATCGCTCGAAGGGGTCGAGCTGGGCGCGGCTCAGCGTGCCGTGTGGGATCTCACCCCGGACGCCACCGGCTACGTCGAGGCGGTGCATCGGCTGAGCGAGTTCGGAACCGTCATCACACAGGCGGTGACGGGTACCTCGCAAGAGGGCTTTGCCGCCGAGTGGCGGATGATTGCCGTCTGCATGGTCGAAGGTGACCTGCTTTGCCGCTACGAAGTCTTCGACGAGGCAGACCTCGACGCCGCACTCGCCCGCTTCGACGAACTGCACCCCCAGACGCCGCTCCTTGACAACGCCGCGACCCGCGCCCGTATGCGCACCGCCGACGCGATCAATCGCCGTGACGCGCAAGGCGTTCTGGCGCTAAACGCTGTCGACGCGCGATACGAAGATCGACGAAAGGGGCTACGTGACGAACGCGCGGTAGGACCAGAGGTTGTGCGAGCAATTTTCGAGGCACCCCGAGCATGGCAGTTGGAGGTAGAACCGATTGCCATCAGGGGGGCTCGCCTCGCCCTGACTCGTGACAAGTATTGCGACACCGACGATGCCAATCGGTCAACCACTGCCGAGCACTTGATGGTCACGGAAGTCGGCACCGACGGCCTCCTAAGCAACTCAGTGCTTTTCGACCCCGACGACGTCGACGCCGCCTTCGCCGAACTCGATGCCCAATACCTCGCTGGAACAGCGGCGGCTTACGCGCGAACTTGGTCGGCCATTATGCGAGCGTGTGCCGCGCTGAATAGACGCGAAATCTTCGCGACGACTGCAGACTTTGTCGATATCGACCATCGGCCCCTTGCCGCGATCGGGTCTGGTGATCTGAAGACATACATGCGTGCGGCGTTGAACGACGGCGCGTACAACGTCTACGTCGAGGCCGTGCATCGGTT
Source organism: Mycobacterium heidelbergense (assembly GCF_050205645.1). GTDB lineage: Bacteria > Actinomycetota > Actinomycetes > Mycobacteriales > Mycobacteriaceae > Mycobacterium > Mycobacterium heidelbergense_A. The sequence continues at coordinate 173,226 of NZ_JBNMQT010000008.1, read as the reverse complement.
GAGCGACCTCGGAGCCGTCGTCACCCTTGTGTCGAACGGGACCTCCCAAGAGGGTTTCGAGGGCGAGTGGCGCATGGCGGACATCTTCACGGTCGAAGGTGACTTGATCAACCGGTGCGAAATCTTCGACGAGGCAGACCTCGACGCCGCGCTCGTCCACTTCGACCAACTGCGGCCACAAACGCCGCGTCTAGAAAATGCGGCAAGCCAAGCGGCCGAACGCTTGTGGAGCTGCTTCGCGGCTCGAGACTGGGCCGAAATGGCCGAGACGATGGCGGACGACATTGTCACGCATGATCACCGTCGGGTCGTGAACGCCGATGTACTACGCGGACGCGATGACCATGTCACAAACATGCAAGCAGTCGCCGAGGTCGGGTTCGAGGGCATTACGTCGACCGTCGTCGCGGCGCGCGGGCAGCGCCTGGCCCTGATTCGTATCCAGTCCTCGGTCCATGGCTTCGAACCCGGGGAGATGAGTACCGAAATGCTAAGCGTTGTTGAGGTCAACGGCGATAACCGGCTCACTGCCAGCGCGATATTCGACGGCGACGACATCGACGCTGCCTTTGCCGAGCTCGAAGCGCGATATCTCGGACGCGAAGCAGCCGCCCACTCGCACACCTGGTCTCTTGTCATGAACGGCTACGCCGCGCTCAATCGGCGCAAACTCCCCGCGGAGCCGCCGAACTGGGTCTACATCGACCATCGACGTCTGGTGAGGATTGAGGCCGATGACCTTGGCCCGTCCCTTCGCGCCATCCGGGATCTCACCCCGCAAGCCAGGATCTACATCCAGAGCGTGCATCGGCTGAGTGATGTCGGAGCGGTCGTCACTCACGCTGCGCATGGGACATCGCGGGATGGCTTTGATGCCGAGTGGCGGGAGGTCAACTTCTTGGCGGTCGACGGCGATCTGATCAACCGCTGCGAACTGTTCGACGAGACAGACCTCGGCGCCGCGCTCGCACGATTCGACGAGCTCGAGCGGTCGGCGCCTACGGCCTAGATCGTCACTGCACGACGGTGATAACGTAATTCTCCGATTCGTATAACGGGCCTACCGCGCTCGAACGTCCAACTCCCGGAGGTGACGTGTCAGCTGCACCGGGACGCCCGCTGCCCCTGGTCACCGACGAAAACGAGTTCTTCTGGACTTCGGGCGCCGACGGCAAGCTGCGGCTACAGGAATGTCGGGCCTGCGAGTCGCTGATCCATCCGCCGGCGCCGGTGTGCCGGTATTGCCGATCCCAAGACATGGGAATAAGGGCGGTCTCCGGCAAGGCGACATTGGCCGGGTTCACGATCAACCAACGCTTCAGCCTGCCCGGGCTGCCGGCGCCGTACGTCGTCGCGCAGGTGGCGATCGCCGAAGACCCGCGGGTTCGGCTGACCACCAACATCGTGGAGTCCGATCCCGAACGGCTGGAACTCGGTCAACAGGTCGAGGTTGTCTTCGAGCACGTCGAGGACGTCTGGTTCCCGCTCTTCCGGCCCGCCGCTGAAGACGCCCGACCCGCTCCCCTGCCGGTCGACGAGATCGCGCCGGAACGCTTCGGCGAGCACGTCCGGCCGATGCTGACCGCGGAGAAATTCGAGGACAAGGTCGCTCTCACCGGCATCGGCATGTCGCCGATCGGCCGACGGCTGATGGTTCCGCCACTGTCGCTGACGGTCCAGGCCTGCGAGGCGGCGATCGCGGACGCGGGATTGACGTTCGACGACATCGACGGCCTCTCGACGTATCCCGGCGCGATAAATGTCGGTGGCTTCGGGGAAGGTGGGGTCACCGCCTTGGAGGCCGCATTGGGAATTCGGCCGACGTGGCACAACGGCGCCATGGAGACGTTCGGCCCCGGCGGTTCGGTGATCGCCGCAATGCTCGCTGTCGCAGGCGGTTTGGCTCGGCACGTGCTCTGCTTCCGGACGCTGTGGGAAGCCACTCACGGCGAGCTGATGAAGCAGGGCAAGATCGCCCCGTCGATGGGCCGGATGGCGGGCTGGCAGATGCCATTCGGTGCCACCTCGGCGGCTCACACCCTGGCGATGAACGCCCAGCGGCACTTTCATCGTTACGGCACAACGAAAGAGACGCTGGGCTGGATCGCGTTGAACCAACGAGCCAACGCCGAGCTCAACCCGTCGGCGATCTATCGCACCCCCATGACGATGGACGACTACCTGAACGCCCGGCCCATCACCACGCCGTTCGGCCTCTACGACTGCGACGTGCCCTGCGACGCTTCGATCGCCGTGATCGTCTCTGCCATCGACGCCGCGCGTGACCTGCCCAAGCCGCCCGTCCTGGTCGAGGCGGTGGGCACCCAGATCATCGAGCGAATCGACTGGGACCAAAGCACTTTGACGCATGAGCCGCAGGTGCTGGGCCAAGCGGCACACGTGTGGACGCGCACGTCGCTGCGACCCACCGACGTCGACGTCGCCGAACTCTACGACGGGTTCACCATGAACTGCCTGTCCTGGATCGAGGCGCTGGGATTCTGCGGGATCGGTGAGGCGAGGGAATTCCTGGACGGCGGCAAGAACATCGCCCGAGACGGGCTGCTGCCGCTCAACACCCATGGCGGGCAGCTGTCGCATGGCCGCACCCACGGCATGGGCCTGATGCATGAGGCCGTCACCCAGTTGCGCGGCGAGGCTGGCGACCGTCAGGTCGTCGACGCCCGAGTCGGCGTGGTCAGCAGCGGCGGCCTGACTCCCAGCGGAGTGCTGTTGTTGCGGGCGGACACATGAGCGCGCCGCGTCCGCGCTTGGTCATCGTCGACGGCGTGCCAATGTCGGCCCTTGTCGCCGAGGCCCCAAATGCCGAGGGGCCCAAGGCCGTTATCGTGGCCATTCACGGCGGCGGCACGACTGCCATGTATTTCGACTGCCCCGGCCACCCGTCTTTTTCCTTGTTGCGGACGGGGGCGGCGGCCGGATTCACCGTTATCGCCCTCGACCGGCCGGGCTATGGCAGCTCCGCTCCCTATCCCGAGGCGATGACCCGCGGCGAACAGCGCGTCGACCTGGCATACGGGGCGGTGGATCGCATCCTCGGGGAACGCCCGCGCGGTGCGGGATTGTTCTTGATGGGCCATTCGGGCGGGTGCGAACTGGTGCTGCGGATGGCCGCCGACGAGCGTGGCGGCGATCTGCTCGGCGTCGAATTGGCGGGCACCGGCCGGCACTGGCACCCCGCGGCCCGAGAGCTGCTCAAGACGGCGACCCGGCAAAGCCGCCCGGCAGGCATGCGCGAGCTGCTGTGGAGCCCGGAGCGCCTGTATCCGCCCGAGATCCTCACCGGGGTAACGGTTTCCCCGTCGGCACCCGCCTACGAGGATCAGGCGGTATCCAACTGGGCCCGCCAAGACTTCCCGGCCCTCGCTCCCGCCGTGCGCGTCCCGGTGCACTTCAGCATCGCCGAGTACGAAAGAGTCTGGCAGACCGATGATTCGGCGTTGACCGAGATCGCTGCCATGTTCTCCGGCGCGCCAAGGTTCAGCGTCCATCGTCAGCCTGACGCGGGACACAACATGAGCCTCGGCTACACCGCGCCCGACTACCACGCGGCGGTCCTCTCATTCGCGGAGGAATGTGTGGCGGCTGCTCCCTCGAGCGTGACGCCACAGTCACTCTCGGACTCGAACGTGACTGTGGCGTCACGCTCGGCGGAAGAGGAGGCCGGATGAAAGTCGGATTCATCGGGCTGGGCAGTCAGGGCGGCCCCATGGCGCGACGGATCGTCGAGGGCGGCTACGAGACGACGCTATGGGCTCGCAGGCCCGCGGCACTCGAGCCGTTCGCCGATACCGCGGCGAAAATCGCCAAATCGCCGGCGGAACTCGCCTCCACCAGCGACCTGGTCTGCCTGTGCGTCGTCGGTGACTCCGACATCGAGGAACTCACAACCGGCCAACACGGGCTGCTCAACGCGATGAAGCCCGGCGGCGTCATCGCGGTGCACAGCACCGTGCACCCCGACACCTGCCGCAGACTCGCGAAAGATGCTGCTGCCCAGGGTGTTTCAGTCATCGACGCACCGGTGAGCGGCGGTGGCGGGGCGGCCGAGCAGCGGCGTCTGCTGGTGATGGTCGGTGGCAACACCGACGTTGTCGAACGCTGCCGCCCGGTCTTCGAAACCTACGCCGATCCGGTCGTCCATCTCGGCGAGCTGGGCTCCGGGCAAACCACCAAGCTACTGAACAACCTGCTGTTCACCGCGAGCCTCGCAACGGCGGCCGCCACCCTTTCGCTAGGCCAGGCACTCGGCGTCTCCCCCGACCGTCTCACCGAAGTCGTTTCCCGCAGCAGCGGAAACAGCTTCGCGCTCAACGTCCTTGGCGGGAACGGCGGCCTGGAAAGGCTTGCCCCGTTGGCGGGCACGCTGCTGCAAAAGGATGTCCGCCTGGTCGTCGACCTTGCCGACCACGCCGCGGCCGACGGTGGCGCCGTGCTCGCTGCCGCCGACGCCGCGCTGACCTTGATGGGACACCCGCGGTGAAGGTCGGGTTCGTCGGCGCGGGACGGATGGGCCACCCCATGGTGGCACGCCTCGTCGAGGCCGGCCATGACGTCAGCGCAATGGGCTCGACCGCCGAGAAGCGCCGCGAGCTCGAGCTGCTCGGTGCCAGCGCCGTAAACGACATGGCCGGCGCCGCCACGCAGGCCGACGTCGTAATCGTCTGCGTGTTCACCGACGATCAGGTGCGGCAGGTCTGTCTGGACAGCGCCCTGCTGCCCACCATGCCGCCCGGTTCCGTGCTGATAGTGCACACCACCGCCAACCCGGAAACGATCGAGGCCATCGCCGCCCGCGCCGGAGACGTCGACGTGGTCGATGCACCGGTCAGCGGCGGACCACACGACATCGCAGCCGGCAAGCTGACGCTGTTCGTGGGCGGCGCCGATGACGCCGTGGCACGAGCGCGACCGGCGCTGACCTGCTACGGCGATCCCATCCTGCACGTCGGCCCGCGCGGCGCCGGGCAGAAGGTGAAGCTCGTCAACAATGCGCTGTTCGCAGGACACATCGGGCTACTCGCCGAGGCGATCCGGCTGGGCGGGCGGCTCGGCGTCCCGGAAAAGACCCTGCTGGACGCGCTCGCGCACGGCAGCGCCACCAGCCGGGTCCTGAACCTCGTCGCGGCTGGAGGTTCGGTTGAGGCATTCATCGAGGCCACCGGCGAATTCGTCGGCAAGGACGTCGACGTCGTGCGCGGCATCGTCGAGGAACTCGGCACCGACCTCGGCGCGCTGGATAAGGCCATCAGCGGCATCAGAGTCGCCGGGAAGATCTGAAATGACTGCATGTTGGCCTTTTCGACGCGCCACGAAAGCGCTACCGTTAACGTTACAGTCAGGCATTCCACTGTAACGATTCCAGCCCCAACCCTCGCCGCTGAGGAGATGCAGTGACAAAACCGAAAGTCGTCTTCGACCCGTTCTCTGAAGAGTTCTTTAACAACCCCTACGAGATCTACCGACGGATGCGCGAGGATGCGCCGCTCTATTACGACGAGAAGGAGGACTTCTACGCGCTGACCCGCCACGAGGACGTGGCGGCGGGCTTCAAAGACTTCGAGACCTACTCCTCGGCGCGCGGCTGCGACCTCGCGATGGTGCGCAAGGGCATCCCCGCCGAGCAGAAGTCGATCATCTTCATGGACCCACCTGAGCACCGCCACATGCGCAGCCTGCTCAACAAGGCGTTCACCCCGCGGGCCGTCCAGGCGCAGCGGGAAACGGTCATCGAGGTGATCGACAAGTACCTGAGCGTGGCCGACCCCGACAACTTTGACGTCGTCCAGGACTTCTCGGGGCCCTTCCCGGTGGAAGTCATCACCCGGATGGCCGGCGTGCCCGAGGAGTACCGCCAGCAGGTGCGTCACTGGATCGACGCCAGCCTGCACCGCGAGCCGGGACAGATCGAGCTCAGCGAAGAGGGGATGCAGGCCAACATCGACACCGCGATGTACTACTTCGGCCTGGTGCAGGAGCGGCGCGAACGCCCGCAAGATGACATGATCAGCAGGCTGATCGCGGCCGAGATTCCCGGCGATGACGGTCAGCTGCGCAAGCTCGACGATATCGAAATCACCGGCTTCGCCACCCTTTTGGGCGGGGCGGGCGCCGAGACCGTCACCAAGCTGCTTGGCAACGCGGCCGTGCTGTTCGCCCGTCACCCCGACCAGTGGCAGAAGCTGCTCGATGACCGCGACAAAATCCCGGGGGCGGTGGAAGAGCTATTGCGCTATGAAGGCCCGGTCCAATACAACGTCCGCTACACCCTGAAAGAGGCACACGTCAGTGCTGGCGTGATTCCCGCGGGCAAACCGGTATTCCTTTGTGGCGCTGCGGCGAACCGCGATCCGGATGCGTTCACCGACGCCGAAACCTTCGACATCGAGCGCGACCACACCGAGGCGCAGCACGTCGGCCTGGGATACGGGATTCACAGCTGTCTCGGTGCGGCGTTGGCCCGCCTGGAAAGCAGAATCGCGCTGGAGCGGCTCCTCGACTTCATGCCCCGCTACGAAGTGAACTGGGACGGCCTGCAGCGCGTCCACATGCAGAACGTCGCGGGGTGGCAGAACGTACCCGTCAAGGTGCTGCGGTAAGGAGGACCGCAATGACGAAGAAGATCGAAGTCGACTGGGGGCTTTGTGAAAGCAACGGCGTCTGCATGGGCATCAATCCCGAGGTCTTTCACCTCGGCGACGACGACATGCTGACCGTATTGCAGGAAGAAGTCACCCCGGAGATCGAGTCGGACGTGCGCGAGGCCGTCCGTCAATGCCCCCGACAGGCCATCTCGATCAAGGAGTAGCGAACCCGGCGACGATGACCGCGTTGCAGTCAGCCGCCGCTTGGCGCAGTTTCGCCGCGTTCTGGTAGGCCTCGGATTCGTACCAGGCGCGGGCCGCGTCGACCGATTCGAATTCCAGCACGACGGTCTGGTCACCATGCCAGGTGCCCTCGATGACGTTGGGCGCGGTGTCCACCACGAGGATGTTGACGCCGCCCATCGCCGCTCCCGCGGCCTTGCCGTAGGCCTTCATGCCTGCCGGATCCTTGATGGCCTCGGTGAGGATGACGTACCCCTTAGGCCCCTGCGCCATTGAATCTCCTTACCCGCGTGCGTGTCTGGCTAGATCTTGCTGATTGCCTGCTCCGGGCAGCACTCGATGGCCTCTTCCGTGGCCGCCTCGAATTCCGTTGGGACCTCGGACGCTATCGCCTCCGCGTAACCGTCGTCGGTCAGGCTGAATACTTCCGGACACAGCGTCGTGCAGACGCCGTGACCGCGGCAGCGCTGGTCGTCCACTGTGACTTTCATGCCGGCGTGAACTCCAGGTGCAGCTCGGTCAGGCCGCGCAGGATGTACGTCGGAACATATTGATAGCGACGGTCATTGGCCGGACCATGAACGCGCTCGTCGATCCTGATGTCCGATGTCCGGTCGAGCAGCCGCTCGATCGCCACCCGTGTTTCGGCTCGCGCCAGCGGTGCGCCGGGGCAGCTGTGGATCCCTCGTCCGAATGAGATGTGCTGGCGAGCATTCTTGCGGCCGGGATCGAAGGTGGTGGGGTCTTCGAACCGGCGCGGGTCTCGGTTGGCGGCCGCCTGCACGACCATCACCGTGGTGCCCGCGGGCAGGTCGACCCCACCGACGTTGACGGGTACCCGGTTCATCCGGAAGTCGCCCTTGACCGGGCTTTCGATGCGCAGCGCCTCTTCGATGAAGTTGGGAATCAGGCTGCGGTCCTTGCGCAACTGCGCCTGGATGTCGGGACGCTCCCCGAGCGTCTGCAGCGCGGCGCCGAGCAGCCGCACGGTGGTCTCCTGGCCCGCCGAGAAAACATTGCTGGCGACGCGGGCCACGTCCTCGACCTCGGGTATCGAACCGTCAGGGTAGGTGGCGGTCGCCAGGCCGGTCAGCACGTCGTCGCGGGGCTCGCGGCGGCGGTCCCGGACGTAGTCGGAGAAAAGGCCGTAAAGAAATTCCAGCGGGCTGTGTGACAGCGACTCCTTGCCCGTGCCTCCAATGCCGCCGCCCGCGTGCTCGGCGATGCCCTTGACGAACTTGTCACGATCCTCCAGGGGCACACCCAACAGGTCGGCGATGACGAGCAGCGTGAAGGGACCGGCGAAGCCCTTGATCCATTCGCCGTGGCCGGGCGCCAGGAAATCGTCGAGAGCCTGGTCGGCGAGCGCCCACATCGCGTCCTCGTTCTCCTTGAGGCGCTTGGGGGTGATCAGCCGCATCAGCAGGGAGCGGTGGTTGGTGTGGGTCGGCGGATCCAGCGTGGGCAGCTGGTCGCTGAACGGCAGCTCGTCGCGGTGCTGCTCGATCAACTCGGTCACGTCGTCACCCTCGAGCGGCACGGGGAAGCCGGGAAACGGGCCGGTCACCGAGATGCAGGAGGACCAGGTCTCGGCGTCGTTCAGCACGGCGCAGGCTTCTTCCCAGCCGGTCACCATGGTGACGCCGTGGTGCTCTTCCCGGGTGACCGGGCATTGCTGCCGGAGAGCCTCGTAGTAGGGGTACGGGTCCCCGATGAGCTCCTTGCCGCGGAAGAAGTCCATCTTGGTGAAGTCGTTCACCCTGTCGCTCCGTTCGAATCTCAGCAGTGAGAATGATCCTCTCAGAGATGAGTATTACATTTCCACACGGCGTGGTCGCCGTCAAACGGCGACGGAGCTGCTGTGGGAATACCGACGCGCTAGCCGGCGGGTACCAGATCGGCGGCTACCGACGGACACGCCAGCAGACCGCTGCGGAAGGTTTCGACGTGATCGATCGAGTCGTGCGGCGTCGCGGCGGCGGCCAGCGCCCGCGCCTTGAATATCTGCGCGGCCGTGCTCAACCGGTGTTGCACCAGGCCGACGCTGCCATCGACCTCGGCCGGCCACGTCTCGCCCCAGAGCGTGACCTCCGTGACGCCGTGATCCAGGGCCTGCAGTACGCCTTGGCGGACCCGCGGGTCGCATCCGAAGAGATCCGCACCGGCCGCCAGGGCCTGGGGCCGGGGTCGGGTTTCCATCGAGGCCAGCGCGTCCTCGAGGTCGAGTATCTGCGCACCGAGGATCTGCAGTGGCCGGTCGTCGGGACGGTCGGCGATCAGCACGGTGACGTCCCATCCCGCCATCGCCCGGTCAAAGAGCCACCCGCCGGCGAATCGCACGACGTCGACGACGTCGCCTGCGACCACGTCGAGCCGGTACCTCAAGTCTTGGTCGGCGGCGCGAAGTCCCGCGCCAGCGACTCCGCGTACTCCTTGAATACCTCGGTCAGCGGTATCGAAGGGTTGAGCAACCATATCGTTTCCATTCCGTGGACGAAGGCGAGAATTTCCACTGCCTTGACGGCGGGGTCTATGTCGGCGCGATACCGGCCGTCGGCCTGACCCAGCCGGATCAGCTCGGCGACGATGTCGATCGCTTCGCGCTGCCTGGCCAGCATTCGGTCGTGCAGCGGGGCGTCGGGAAGGATGTTTTCGACCAGCAGGACGGTGAAGGTGCCCAGCATTTCGGGCGCCCGGTTGAACCGCTCGGCGACGCGGGCGATCTCGACGAGGAGATCTCCGGCCCGGTCGGCGTGGGTGTCGTCGTCGAGATCACGCGCGTCCAGCACGGCGTGCAGCAGCTGCTCCTTGGATTCGAAATGGTGTAGCAGCCCCGCCGGCGTGACCCCGGCCTCGCCGGCGATCTGGGCAAGCGTGGTGTTGCGCCAGCCATTTCGCGTGAGCAGGCGCTGCGCGACGTCGAGGATCCGCTGCTTGCGGTCCTCGCCTTTGGCGAGAAGCGTGTCGTATCGCCGTGCGACGGGCACCGGACTCCTTGCATCGATTCGGGGCCACAAACCTACTGAACACACAGTAGGTTGGTTTGACCGTTGTGACAAGGGTCTCAACCCAGACGGATTCTCGACGCGCTTAAGAGATGAGTTCGACCAGGGTGGCGTTGGCGGTGCCGCCGCCTTCGCACATGGTCTGCAGGCCGAAACGAATGCCGTTATCGCGCATGTGGTGAGCCATGCGAGTCATCAGTACCGCGCCGGAAGCACCCAGCGGGTGGCCCAGCGCGATGGCGCCGCCCAGCGGATTGACCACGCGCGGGTCGGCACCGGTCTCGGCGATCCACGCCAGCGGCACCGGCGCGAACGCCTCGTTCACCTCGAAGGCGCCCACTTCGGACAGCGCGACGCCGGCCTTTTTCAGCACCTTCTCGGTCGCTGGGATCGGGCCGGTGAGCATGAGCACCGGATCGGCTCCGGTGACCGCGCCGGCGCGGTAGCGGACGAGCGGCGTCAGCCCCAGCGAAACCGCCATCTCCGACGTCGTCACCAACAGTGCGGCCGCGCCGTCGGAGATCTGCGACGAATTGCCCGCGTGGATGACGCCGTCGTCGACGAACGCGGGCTTGAGCGCGGCGAGTTTCTCCACCGTGGTTCCCCGCCGCACCCCCTCGTCGGCGACGACGACCGTGCCGTCCTCGCCCTCGGTGAAGACCGGAACGATCTGTTCGGTGAACGCCCCGCCGTCCTGGGCCGCGGCGGCGCGTTCGTGTGATTGCACGGAGTACTCGTCGAGCTGGTTGCGGGAGAATCCCCACTTCTTGGCGATCATCTCCGCCGACAAACCCTGATTGAAGGAGAAATCGTCATAGCGGGCAAGGACTTTCGGACCGTATGGCATCCCGGTTGCCCTGGCCGCGCCGAGCGGGACGCGGCTCATCACCTCGACGCCACCGGCCACCACGACGTCCTGCTGGCCCGACATGACGGCCTGCACCGCGAAGTCGAGGGCCTGCTGGCTGGAACCACACGCGCGGTTGACCGTTGTCCCCGGGATGCTCTCGGGCCAGCCGGCCGCGAGCACGGCGTAGCGCCCGATGTTGCTGGACTGATCGCCCACCTGCGAAACACAGCCCCAGATCACGTCATCGACGATCTCCGGACCGACGCCGGCGCGTTCCAGCAGTTCGTTCAGGACGACCGCGGACAGGTCGGCGGCATGCATGCCGGACAGCCCGCCGTTGCGCTTCCCGACTGCCGTGCGTACCGCCTCAACGATGACCGTCTCACGCATGTTCACTCCGTTGTCCCTCGTCAAATTTTGACAGCGCCCACCGACCAGTAAACGACGGCTCCCGCCGCTCCGCGAAAGCGGCATAGGCGGCCGCTGCATCCGTCGTCGCGAAATTGACTGCCTGCGCGCGAGCCTCGTTGGCCAGCGCGTCGCGCAGCGTGTGGTCCGCGCCCTCGTTCAGCAGCGCCTTCGTCTGCGCGAGCGCGACGGGCGGACCGGCGGCCAGTCGGTCGGCGAGATCGGCGACGAAGGCGTCGATCTCAGCGGCGGACACCACCCAGGTCACCAGACCCAAAGCGTGAGCTTCCGCGGCGTCGATGGTTTCGGCAAGCAGCGTGAGCCGCTTAGCCTGTTGCAGGCCAACGAGTTTCGGCAACAACCACGAGCCGCCGAGGTCGATCGACAGGCCCCGCTTGGAAAAGATCTGGCAGAACTTCGATTCCGGCGTCGCGACCACGAAATCGCAACCCAGTGCCAGGTTCCATCCGGCGCCGACCGCTACCCCGTCGACCTTGGCGACCGTTGGGATCTGCAGCTCGTGCAACGCGAGCGCCACGTCGGTCAGGCGCCGCAGTTTATCCCTTGGATGGACGTCGTCGCGGACCGAAATGTCGGCGCCGGAGCAAAAACTGCCGCCGGCGCCGGTGATGACCAGGGCGCGCACGCTGCGGTCGCGACCGGCGGCATCGAGAGCGTCTCGCAACGCGATCCACAGCTGCGGGGTGATCGCGTTTTTGCGGTGCGGGCGGTTAAGGGTGAGGGTGCGCACCCCGTCGCGGTCATCGGACAGCAGCACGGGGTCATCGGTTTCGGTCATCGGAGGCGGACGGTCATCAGTAGCTGCGCGGCAGTTTCAGCGTGTGGGCTCCCAGGAAGTTCAGGATCATCTCCTGGCTGATCGGCGCGATCTTCATCAGGCGGGCCTCACGGAAGTAGCGCGCCACGTGGTATTCCTCCGAATAACCCATGCCGCCGTGGGTTTGCAACGCGCGGTCCGCGGCGGTGAAGCCGGCGTCGGCGCACAGGTATTTGGCGGTATTCGCTTCGCGCCCACAGGGTTTGCCGTTGTCGTACAGCCAGGTGGCCTTGCGCAGCATCAGCTCCGCAGCGTCCAGCCGGGCCAGGGAGTCCGCCAACGGGAACTGGATGCCCTGGTTCATACCGATCAGGCGGCCGAAGACCTCGCGCTCGTTGGCGTACTTCACCGCTTTTTCGAGGGCGACCCTGCCGATGCCGAGCGCCTCGGCGGCGATCAGCATGCGTTCGGGGTTCAGGCCATCGAGAATGTACTGAAATCCCTTGCCCTCCTCGCCGACTCGATCCTCGACCGGCACTTCGAGATTGTCGATGAACAGCTCGTTGGAGCTGACGGCGTTGCGGCCCATCTTTCGGATCGGGCGGACGTCGACCTTGCTGCGATCGAGGTCGGTGAGGAAGAGCGTCATCCCGTCGGTCTTCTTGGCGACCTCGTCGTAGCTTTGAGTCCGCGTCAACAGCAGGATCTTGTCGGACTCCATGGCTTTGGAGATCCACACCTTACGGCCGTTGACGATGTAGCGATCCCCGTCGCGCTTGGCGAACGTGGTGATGCGCGACGTGTCCAGCCCGGCACCGGGTTCGGTCACCCCGAAGCAGACGTGCACTTCGCCGGTCGCGACGGGCGGCAATGTCCGCGCCTTGAGTTCCTCGGAACCGTGCACGACCACGGGTTGCATTCCGAAGATGGACAGGTGGATCGAGCTGGCCGCGTTCATGCCGCCGCCGGATTTGGCGACTTCCTCGAGCAGCAGGGTGGCCTCGGTGATTCCGAGGCCATGGCCGCCGTACTCGGTCGGAATCGTCATACCCAGCCAGCCGCCCTGAGCGATGGCGTCGTAGAACTCCGTCGGAAACTCGTGCGCCTGGTCTTTTTCCATCCAGTACTGGTCGTCGAACTTCCGCGCCAGCTCGGCGACCGACCGGCGGATCAGCTCCTGGTCATCGGTCAGCTCGAAATTCATTCCTTCGCCGGGCACTGCTAAATCTCCTCTGATCGAAATGCACCGGCGCACTTAGCATTCCGGCGGCGCATCAGTCCTTGTTGCCGGAGAGGGCTTTCGCGTTGGCCGCGAAGTCCGCGAACGACGAGCCACCGCGGCTGTCCTTTTCGTGGCCCTTCGCCTTTATGGACACGTCGTGCCCCTCGGCCGCCTTACGCAGCGCACCGACGGTCGCCTGCTCCGGCGTGATGTGGGTGAACGGGTCGAACGAGTACCACCGCATCGCGTTCTCATGGGTCATCTTCTTGATCTCGTCGTCCGGCACGCTGTTGATGGACAGCACGTCCCACAGCTCTTCCGGCGCACCCGGCCACATCGAGTCGCTGTGCGGGTAGTCGGCCTCCCAGCAGATGTTGTCGATGCCGATCATGTTGCGCAGGGCGACACCGACCTTGTCGCTGATGAAGCAGGTCAGGAAGTGATCCCGGAAGACCTCACTGGGCAGCTTGCCGCCGAAGTTCTGGTGTGTCCACGCGGAGTGCATCTCGTACGTGCGGTCCGCCCGCTCCAGGAAGTAAGGAATCCAGCCGGTTCCGCCCTCGGACAGCGCGATCTTGAGGTCCGGGTACTCCTTGATCGGCCGCGACCACAGGAGGTCGGCAGCGGCCTGGACGATGTTCATCGGCTGCAGCGTGATCATCACGTCCATCGGCGCATCGGGCGCGGTGATGGCCAGCCTGCCCGAGGACCCGATGTGGATGTTCATCACGGTGTTGGTGTCTACCAAGGCTTCCCACAGCGGGTTCCAGTACTCGTCGTGGAAGCTGGGGTAGCCCATCGCGGCCGGGTTCTCGGTGAACGTCAGCGCGTGCACGCCCTTCTTCGCGACTCGGCGCACCTCGGCGGCGCACGCCTCGGCGTCCCAGATCACCGGTATCGCCATCGGGATGAACCGCGCCGGGTAGGCCCCGCACCATTCGTCGATGTGCCAGTCGTTGTAAGCCTGCACCAACGCGATCGAGAAATCGTGGTCTTCGGTGACGAACAGCCGACCGGCAAAGCCCGGGAAGGACGGGAAGCAGATCGAGGCCAGGATGCCGCCGGCGTTCATGTCCTTGATGCGTTCATCGACGTTGTAGCAACCCGGCCGGATCTCATCCAGGCCCGTCGGCTCGATCCCGTACTCCTCCTTGGGCCGGCCGGCGACCGCGTTGAGCGCGACATTCGGGATGACCGTGTCGCGGAACTTCCACATGTCCGAGCCGTCGGGGTTGTGCACCAGCCGGGGCGCGTCGTCGGCGTACTTCTTCGCCAGATGGTTCTTGAACATGTCGGGCGGCTCGACGGTGTGGTCGTCCACGCTGATCAGGATCATGTCTTCTTTGTTCATGTCCGCTCCCTCTCGATCGAATCCGTCGGACGCGCTGTGCCCACACAGCTACGGCGAACCGCCGCTTGGCGCCAAGAACACTATTTTGAAAACTATCTTCTCGTGCAGCGAGAATCAACATCCAGCACCCCTCGCAGCGAACCACGGAGCCCTGACCAGGCGCTAAGACGATTAGCCCGATTGCCCTCTTCCGAGCGACACCGCCACGAGGTAAATGCCGGGGCCACCTAGAGAAACCTGACGTTTCGCGGGAAAGCGCGGACCCACGGCACGGGCCGAGCGGGCAACGCTTCCTTCGCGGTCCGCCCGGGCGGCTGGCCAGTGCGGATCGCGACCCGCTGGCATTGACCAGCCGACCGAATCGTGCAAGTCTGTTGGTTGGAAATGAGAATATGATTCTCTTTCACCGAGAGGAGCTTGCCTGATGCGTCTGCGGCCGCTGCCCGCCGACCAATGGGACGAGGCTGTCGAGCAGTCACTGTCCGGCATGCTTCCCCAGGAACGGCGCAACCCCCGGGACGCCGGCACCCTCATGTCGACCCTGGTCCGCCACCCCAAACTGGCCCGCGCATTCCTGCGGTTCAGCGGGTACCTGCTGTTCGGCTCCACCCTCCCGGCGCGCATCCGCGAGCAAGCGATCCTGCGCGTCGCCCATCGACGCGGCTGCGACTACGAGTGGTCCCACCACGTGAGCATCGCGAAGAAGGAGGGACTGTCCGAAGCCGAGATCGCCGCCGCCCAGACCGGCGAGACGAGCGACGAGTTCGATCGCGCCGTGTTCACGGCCGTCGACGAGCTCGACGAAAAATCCAACCTCTCCGATCAGACGTGGACGGCTCTTTGCGAACGGCTTGACGAACGTCAGCGTATGGACCTGATCTTCACCATTGGTGGCTACATCGCACTCGCGATGGCCATCAACACTTTTGGCGTACAGCTCGAGAACGAGAAAGGTTAGAGCCTTGCCCCACTTTCCGAAACCGGCCGCAGGCAGCTGGACAGAAAACTATCCCGAACTGGGCACAGCGCCAGTCGATTACACCGACTCGATCGATCCGGCATTCTTCGAGGCCGAACGCGACGCAATCTTCAAACGGACGTGGCTTAACGTCGGCCGCGTCAATCGCCTGCCGCGCACCGGCAGCTACTTCACCAAGGAACTGCCGTCCGCGGGCAAGGGCATGTCGGTCATCATCGTCAAGACCAAGGACGGGACCGTCAAGGCGTTTCACAACGTCTGCCGCCACCGCGGAAACAAGTTGGTGTGGAACGACTTTCCGCATGAGGAGACATCGGGCACCTGCCGGCAGTTCACCTGCAAGTACCACGCCTGGCGCTACAGCCTCGACGGAGACCTGACCTTCGTCCAGCAGCCGGATGAGTTCTTCAATGTCGACAAGGCCGACTACGGCTTGGTACCGGTGCGCTGCGAGGTGTGGGAAGGCTTCATCTTCATCAACTTCGACAACAACGCCGCGCCGCTCACCGACTACCTCGGACCGCTGGCCAAGAGCATCGAAGGCTATCCCTTCGGCGAGATGACCGAGACCTACTCCTACCGCGCCGAGGTCGGCAGCAACTGGAAGCTGTTCATCGACGCGTTCGTCGAGTTCTATCACGCGCCAATCCTGCATCAGGGGCAGTACACCAAGGAGGAAGCGGCCAAAATCCAGAAGTACGGCTACGAGGCGCTGCACTACGAGTTGGCCGGCCCGCACAACCTGCAGTCGACCTGGGGTGGGCAGGCGCCGCCGCCCGACATGTCCATGGTCAAGCCGATGGACCAGGTGTTGCGCAGCGGGTTGTTCGGTCCGTGGGACAAGCCGGAGATCATCCAGAACCTGGAGCTGCCGCCGGGTGTCAACGTGAAGAAGGTGCCGCAGTGGGGCATCGACTCCTGGCTCTTCTACCCGAACTTCATGCTGCTGATCTGGGAGCCCGGCTGGTTCTTGACCTACCACTACTGGCCAACCGCCGTCGACAAGCACACCTTCGAGTGCTCGCTCTATTTCGTTCCGCCGCGCAACGCGCGCGAACGCCTCGCCCAGGAGCTGGCGGCGGTGACGTTCAAGGAGTACGCGCTGCAGGACGCCAACACGCTGGAGGCGACCCAGACCATGATCGGCACTCGGGCCGTCAAGGAGTTCCTGTTGTGCGATCAGGAGGTCCTGATCCGCCATCTGCACAAGACGACCGGCGACTACGTGAAGGAGTACCAGCGCAATGGCGTTACCGTCTGAATTCGCTGACCTGGAGCCCTATTTGGATTGGGACCTGGCCACCGAACCCGAGCGCTACGCCAAGCGGCTGGCCTCGACGATGCCCGAGATGCAGGCGTTCTATGACGTCGCGTTCCCCAGGCTGAACGACGCCATCGAGTACTGTGACAAGTTCCCGCTGGACGATCTGCCCGAGGACGCCCGTACGCTCATGCACATCATGCAGTCGCTGGTCATGGTGTCGTTTCCGATAGAGGCGTGGAAACAGCCGCGCGTGCCTGACAGCGGCGCCGCGTGGGTGGAGCTGATCCGGGAGCCGGTGATCTGAGAGGTGTTGACGCTCAAGGCCGCCGGGCTGCTCGACGTTGACGCCGGCGAGATCCTGCGGCCCGGTATCCTGCGCATCGATGGCGATCGGATCGTCGGTGTCGGCGGTGACGCCGAAGGCGAGCTGATCGACCTCGGCGACCAAATCCTGCTGCCCGGATTCATGGACATGGAGGTCAACCTCCTGATGGGCGGCCGCGGGGAGAAGCCCGGGCTGTCGCAGGTTCAGGACGATCCCCCGACGCGGGTGCTGCGCGCGATTGGCAACGCCCGCCGCACGCTGCGCGCGGGGTTCACCACCGTGCGCAATCTTGGTCTCTTCGTCAAGACCGGCGGCTATCTGCTAGATGTCGCACTGGGCAAGGCAATCGACGCGGGCTGGGTCGACGGGCCGCGGGTGGTCCCGGCCGGTCATGCCATCACGCCGACGGGCGGGCATTTGGATCCGACGATGTTCGCGGCGTTCGCACCGCACGTGCTGGACTTGACGGTCGAGGAGGGCATCGCCAACGGAATCGACGAGATCCGCAAGGCGGTGCGTTACCAGATCAAACACGGCGCCGAGCTGATCAAGGTCTGCTGCTCGGGTGGGGTGATGTCACTGACGGGACCCCCTGGGGCGCAGCATTATTCGGATGAGGAACTGCGCGCGATCGTCGACGAGGCCCACCGGCGCGGGCTGCGGGTGGCCGCGCACACGCACGGCGCCGACGCCGTCAAACACGCGGTGGCGGCCGGTATCGACTGCATCGAGCACGGTTTCCTGGTCGACGACGAGGCCATCGCGATGATGGTCGAGCACGGCACGTTCCTGGTTTCCACCCGGCGCCTCGCCGAGGGGATGGATGTCTCGCACGCCCCGCCCGAACTACAGGCCAAGGCCGCCGAGATGTTCCCGAGGTCGCGCACCTCGATAGTGGCCGCGCACGAGGCCGGCGTGAAGATCGCGGTCGGCACCGATGCGCCGGCGATTCCACACGGCCGCAACGCCGACGAGCTTGTCACGCTCGTCGACTGGGGCCTACCTCCGCTAGCGGTGCTGCGGGCGGCGACGGTGACCGCGGCCGAGCTCATCAACTCGACCGACCGCGGGCGGCTCGCGCCGGGCCAGCTCGCCGATATTATCGCGGTACCGGGAAACCCGTTGGAAGACATAACCGTTACCCAGCACGTCAGCTTTGTCATGAAAGGCGGCAAGGTCTATGTCGACAAATCGGCCGACCAGAACTGAGGATCTGGTCGAGATCCAGCAACTACTCGCCCGCTACGCGGTCACCATCACCCAGGAAGACATCGAGGGCCTCATCGGCGTCTTCACACCAGACGGAACCTACAGCGCGTTCGGCGACACGTACGGCTTGGACAAATTCCCGGAACTGGTGGCCGCGGCACCAAAGGGCTTGTTTCTCACCGGAACTGCGTTGGTCGACATCGACGGCGATGCGGCCAGCGGGACGCAACCGCTGTGCTTCATCGATCACGCCACCCATGACATGCGCATCGGCTACTACCGCGACACCTACTCACGCACCGCCGACGGATGGCGGCTGAAGACCCGGGCCATGACGTTCATCCGGCGCAGCGGAGTGCACGATTCCGGGCGTCCGCACGCCGTCGGCCGCCCCACCCCGTGAATGTCGAGGACTTCCGGGCGGGGCTGTGCGCATGGCTCGACGACAATGACCTGACCCCGGGACCAGATCATTCGCTGCAGGGACACATGCAGCAATTCGCCCGAGTGAGCCGGGCGCTGTATGACGCCGATTGGATGCGCTACGGCTGGCCGGTCGAAGTCGGCGGATTGGGCGGGCCCGCGGTGTTTCGCGCGATCGTCGGCGAGGAGGTGGTCGGCCGACGGCTCGCCGAGCCCGGCCCGTACTCGATGCTCGAGGTGCTCGCGCCGACGATGATCGATTACGCCCCCGCAGAACTCGCCGCGGAGATGGTGCCGCGCCTGCTCAGCGGCGGCGAGCATTGGTGTCAGGGCTTTTCGGAGCCGGGCTCCGGCAGCGACCTGGCCTCGCTGACCACCCGGGCCGTGCAGCAGGGTGACGATTGGATTGTCAACGGGCAGAAGGTCTGGACGAGCTTCGCGCAGTTCTCCACGCGGTGTGTCCTGCTCGCCCGCACCGCGCCCGGCCACGACGGAATTACCGCGTTCTTCGTCGACCTGGACACCCCGGGCATCACCATTCGGCCGCTGCGCACGATGCACGGCGTGGACGAGTTCTGCGAGGTGTACTACGACGACGTGGTGATCCCGTCGAGCCGGATGCTCGGCCAACCCGGAGACGGATGGCGGCTGGCGATGGACCTGCTGCCCTACGAACGCTCCGCGTGCTTCTGGCAGCGGATCGCCTACCTCTACTCCCGCTTCGACGAGCTGATTGCACAGACGGCCGCGGGCGAACCCGGCGGCCACGACGAGTTCGAGCTTGGCGCAGCGTATCTCGCGCTGCACACACTGCGCTGCCGATCCCGCGACACCCAGCACAGATTGCGCGACGGGGCGCGGCTCGGACCGGACACCTCCATCGACAAGGTGCTGCTGGCCAGCGCCGAGCAACGGCTCTACGACACTGTCCGCGACCTGCTCCCCGGAACCCTCGAGCTCGACGACACGCCGTGGCGCTCGGAGTACCTGTATTCCCGGGCCGCGACGATCTATGGCGGCACCGCCGAAATTCAGCGCAACATCATCGCCCGCCGGCTGCTCGACCTCGGAAAGGAGTAGAGCCGTGGACCCCGAGGCGTTGCGCATGCTGGCCGACTCCCTACGCACCGCAATGACCGCGGCGACGGGAGCCAAGCTCGACGCCGCGCTAACCGAGCTCGGCTGGCTCGACATGCTCGACGAAATCCCGGATGCCGCAGTTCCTTTGGTGTTCGAGCTGCTCGGCGAGACCGGCGCGCACGCCTCGGTGCTTAACGACGTCGTACTGCGGGCGACCGGAAGCGCGCCGGAAGGCACCGTGCCGCTCCCGTGTGCCGGTGACCGCTGGGTGGTGTGGGAACGGGGCGACGGCTCCAGCTCGGCACTCGACGACGAGCTGCCGATACGTTCCGTACCCGGGGGAGAGTCGCTGCCGCCGGCGGCGTTAGCCGCCGGACGGCGTGCCGTGGGCTGGTGGCTGGTGGGCGCCAGCCGGGCGATGCTCGCACTGGCGCGCCAGCATGCCGTGGACCGCGTTCAATTCGGCCGGCACATCAGCTCGTTCCAGGCGATCCGGCACCGGCTTGCCGAGACGCTCGTCGCGATAGAGGGGGCCGAAGCGAGCCTGCGGGCCGTCACCGCGGAGACGGATGACCCGGATGGCCTGGCCGCCCTGCTGGCCAAGGCCGCCGCCGGCCAGGCGGCGCTTTCCACCTCGCGCCACTGCCAGCAGGTCCTCGGTGGCATCGGCTTCACCGCCGAGCACCCCCTGCATCGCCACGTCAAACGGGCGCTGGTCCTGGACGGCCTGCTGGGCAGCGCGAGAGAACTGACACACGAGGCGGGAAAGACATTGCGGTCCAAAGGATATGCGCCGCGGGTGGCGCAGCTGTAGGAGCTCGATGTCCCACCGGTCACAAATCGGGAGGGATACCCAATGTGCCCGCCTCACAGCGACAATCTGGCGGTGCTGGAGGCCAGGGCACGAGTTTGTCGCTATGAGGCGGGCAATGCGCGACATCCCGCAACTTCTGCGACACGAGAGGATCTCGTGCCAGACCGGCCACGGGCCCTAGAGTTGGCACGCATGGGCCGCCCAAACGCACCGCGCAACCAGGTAGGCGTCGCCTCCGTCATCTTGGGCGTGCTCGCGCTCGGCACCTGCTGGCTCCTGATCGGGGTCCCCCTCGGCATCGCCGCGGTGCTGACCGGTGACGTCGCCCGTCGGCGCGTCCAGCGCCGCGAAGCCAACAACCTTCACGCCGCGGTAGCCGGCATCGTGCTGGGGTCGGCGGCGATCGTCGCCGGGCTCGTCGCCATCGGCTACTACGCGTGGGTGGACGCCCAAAAGCCTTGACCTCGCAGGCTAATTGCGCGGCAGGCCGAGGATGCGTTCGGCGATGATGTTCCGTTGGATCTCGGAAGTCCCGCCGGCGATGGTCGCGGCGAAGGTGCGCACGTAACGGTCGAACCAGCTGCCGTAGTGGCTGTCCAGGTTAAGCGGCGCGACGGGCGAGGTGACCGCGTGGAGCACGAGCCCGTCCGGCCCCTCGGCACTCAGCGCGTCCTCACAGGCTCGTTGCATCGCCTCCGACCCCAGCAGCTTCAGGACCGACTGGGCGGGTACGTCCTCTTCTCCGCGTGCCGCCTTGGCCAAAGTCGCCGACCCGATCAGCCGCAGCGCGTAGCAGTCCATCACGAGGGTTGCGTAGAGATCGCGCTGCACCGGTCCCGACGGACCGAAATCGACCGTGAGCGCGTGCAACATCCCGGCGTAGTCCATCCACAGCATGGCGCGCTCGTGACCGAGCGAACCGGTTGCCACCCGCCAGCCTTGGTTGATCTCCCCCACCAAGTTCTCGGCGGGGACACGCACGTCGGTGAAGAACACCTCGTTGAAATCGACGTCTTCGCTGTCGGCCACCGACGCGAAGGGACGGCGGACCACGCCGGGGGTGTCGGTCGGGATGAGTAAAGCACTGATGCCCTTGTGTTTTGGCGCCTCTGGGTCCGTACGCACGAACGTCAAAAGCACGTCCGCGTCGTGGGCGCCCGATGTCCACACCTTCTGCCCGTTGACAACGAAGTGGTCATCGTCGAGCACCGCACGGGTTTTCAGGGACGCCAGATCCGAGCCCGCGCCGGGTTCGCTCATGCCCAGCGACGCGGTGATCTCGGCGCGCAGAATCGGCACGGCCCATCGCTGCTTTTGCTCATGCGTGCCGAATGTCAACAGTGATGCCGCGATGATGCCCACGCCCTGCGGATTGAAACTTTGATAGATCCGGCGCCGCGACAACTCTTCGAGGTACACGTATTGCTGCAACAAAGTGGCGTTTCGTCCACCGAACTCCGGCGGGTTGCCCGGCAGCAGCCACCCGCTGTCGAACAGCAGCCGTTGCCAGCGTCGTGCCCACTCCGGAATGTGCGAACTCGAGCGGGGCCGGTCGAATGCCTCGGCTTCCGAGGGCAGATGGGCATCGAGGAAGGCGACGAATTCGGAGCGAAACGCCTCGACATCGGCATCGAAACTCAGCTGCACGGCACTCCTAGAACAGGGGTAGATCAAGGTTTCCGCTGACGGCGCAGTTCGCTCTTGCGATTTCACTTCCATACACGCGTGTAAGAGAATAGTATTCTCGTCGTAAGAAAGTTACAATCTCAGACACGTCGTCCGTGAGGGGGTCGAGCGCACAGATGCCACGGCGTTCTCCGGTAGAGTCCAATCATGTTCTCCCCTCGCGGCAATCCTCTGAGCCGCTCGTGACCAGCCCTAGCGAGGAGCCCGCCTGGAAGCAGCGCGCCGTCGAACGGTCGATCAAGACCGCAAAACTGCGGGCCGCCCAGCGCGTCCAGCGTTTCCTCGACGCGGCGCAGGCCATCATCATCGAAAAGGGCAGCACGGACTTCACCGTCCAAGAGGTCGTCGACCGCTCCCGCCAGTCGTTGCGGAGCTTTTACCTGCAGTTCGACGGCAAGCACGAGCTGCTGCTCGCGCTGTTCGAGGACGCGTTAAGCCGCTCTGCCGACCAGATTCGCGCGGCCACGGAAAGCCATACGGATCCGCTCGAGCGGCTCAAGGTTGCCGTTGAGCTGTTGTACGAGTCCTCGCGCCCGGATCCCACGGCGAAACGGCCGTTGTTCACCGACTTTGCGCCGCGATTGCTGGTCACACACCCGGCCGAGGTCAAGGTCGCGCACGCGCCGCTGTTGGCGTTGCTGACGGAACTGATGGAAGCGGCCAGCGAGGCGGGCGAGTTGCGCGCCGAGATCAACCCCAAGCGGGTGGCCGCCATGACGATGCAGACGGTGATGTTCATCGCTCAGTCCAGCGGGGGCTCGGACGACGCGACGATCCATCCCATCACCGCCGACGAGGTGTGGGACTTCTGCTCACGCGGATTCGTCGGCTAGCGATCACGCGATAGCCGGGCTGCTCGGCAACGGTCAAATGAGCAACTATCGCACGTCACTTGCCTCGTGAGAATCAGATTCTCTAATATCTAGAATTGCAAATAGCCAAAACGGATTCGTCGTTGACACTGGTTTGTGGCGATGACAGAGTTCTCAGGCGACACGACGGCGATTCCCCGGGGGGCGGGGCGACGCGGTTCCGGCGAGAGGCGATTGATTTCCCGTGACAGTCAGCGCGGCCAGCGATGTGTACTTCGACCCGTACGACGTGCAGCTGAACGCCGACCCGTACCCGATGTTTCGGCGGCTGCGCGAGGACGTTCCGCTGTACTACAACGAGCAGCATGACTTCTATGCGCTGAGTCGCTTCGCCGACGTCGATGACGCACTGGTCGATTTCCAGACCTTCAGTTCGGCCAAGGGCGCAATACTCGAGCTGATCAAGGCGAACATCGAGATCCCTTCGGGGGTAGTGCTGTTCGAGGACCCGCCGATCCACGACATCCACCGCAAGTTGCTATCCCGGATGTTCACACCGCGCAAGATCAACGAGCTGGAATCCAAAATCCGCGAATTCTGTGCGCAGAGTTTGGATCCGCTGATCGGCACGGACCGGTTCGACTTCGTCGCCGACCTGGGCGCGCAGATGCCGATGCGGGTGATCGGGATGCTGCTCGGTGTGCCCGAGGAGTTCCAGGAGGCGGCGCGCGATCGCGCCAACGCCAACTTGCGCACGGAAGCCGGCAAACCCATGGACACCACGGCCGAAAACATGATGAACGGCGAGTTTTTCGGCCAGTTTATCGACTGGCGCGCCGAACATCCTTCCGACGACATCATGACCGAACTGCTCAATGTGGAGTTCGAAGACGAGAGTGGGACCGTCCGCCGACTCCGCCGTGACGAATTGCTCATCTACATCAGCGTGGTGTCCGGGGCCGGCAACGAAACCACCACCCGGCTCATCGGGTGGACCGGCAAGGTGTTGGCCGAACACCCCGACCAGCGGCGCGAACTGGTCGCCGACCCGTCGTTGATCCCAGGGGCCATCGAGGAGTTGCTGCGCTATGAACCGCCGGCGCCGCACGTGGCCAGGTACGTGACCCGTGATGTCGAGTACTACGGGCGCCGCATCCCGGAGGGCAGCGTCATGATGATGCTCATCGGCGCGGCGAACCGCGATCACCGCCAATTCCCGCCGGACGGAGACGTTTTCGACATCCGACGCGAGCCACGCCAGCATCTGACGTTCAGCGTCGGAACCCACTACTGCCTTGGCTCGGCGCTGGCCCGCCTGGAGGGCCGCATCGCGCTCGAGGAAATTTTGAAGCGGTTTCCGGAGTGGGATGTCGACCTTGCCGAGTGCAAACTCTCCCCGACCTCGACCGTGCGGGGTTGGGACACCATGCCGGCCGTAATCGGTTGAGCCATCAAGGAAATGGGGTAGCCATGACTGGACGTGTTGAGGGCAAGGTCGCTTTCGTCACCGGAGCGGCGCGGGGTCAGGGCCGCAGCCACGCGGTCCGATTGGCGCAAGAGGGGGCCGACATCATCGCGGTCGACGTCTGTAAGCCGATCGTGCGCAACACCACCATCCCGGCCTCGACGCCAGAGGATTTGGCCGAGACCGCCGACCTGGTCAAGGGCCACAACCGCCGGATCTTCACGGCCGAAGTCGATGTGCGCGACTACGACGCGCTGAAAGCCGCGGTGGACAGCGGCGTGGAGCAACTGGGCCGGCTGGACATCATCGTGGCCAACGCGGGGATCGGCAATGGCGGCGACACCCTGGACAAGACCTCCGAATACGACTGGCAGGAAATGATCGACGTGAACCTGTCGAGCGTTTGGAAGTCGGTGAAAGCCGGTGTGCCACACCTGATCGCGGGCGGCAAGGGCGGCTCGATCATTTTGACCAGCTCGGTCGGCGGGCTGAAGGCCTACCCCCATTGCGGCAGCTACGTCGCAGCCAAACACGGTGTGGTGGGCATTATGCGGTCCTTTGCAGTGGAGTTGGGACAGCACATGATTCGCGTCAACTCCGTGCATCCCACGCACGTGAGCACGCCGATGCTGCACAACGAGGGAACCTTCAAGATGTTCCGGCCGGATCTGGAGAATCCGGGGCCCGACGACATGGCCCCGATCTGCCAGATGTTCCACACGCTGCCGATTCCGTGGGTGGACCCTGTCGACATAAGCAATGCGGTGCTGTTCTTCGCCTCCGACGAATCTCGCTATGTCACCGGCGTGACCCTGCCCGTCGACGCGGGTAGCTGCCTGAAATAGGGTTCCGTCCTATGGACGGATTCGAGGGACGCGGGGCGGTCGTCACCGGCGGTGCGAGTGGTATCGGGTTTGCCACCGCCACCGAGTTCGCTCGCCGTGGAGCGCGTGTGTTGCTTGCCGACGTCGACAAGCCCGGGCTGGAACAGGCGGTGGCACAGCTGCACGACGCGGGGTTCGACGCGCACGGCGTGACGTGCGATGTCCGGCATCTCGAGGAGATGGTTCACCTCGCGGATGAGGCCTTCCGCCTGCTCGGCCAGGTCGACGTGGTATTCAGCAATGCCGGCATCGTCGTGGCCGGCCCGATCGCGCAGATGACACATGAGGATTGGCGCTGGGTGATCGACATCGATCTGTGGGGCTCGATTCACGCCGTCGAGGCGTTCGTGCCGAGGCTGCTCGAGCAGGGCACGGGCGGCCACGTCGCCTTCACCGCGTCCTTCGCCGGCCTGGTTCCCAACGCCGGCCTCGGGGCCTACTGCGTCGCCAAGTACGGTGTGGTCGCCCTCGCCGAGACACTGGCCCGCGAGGTCAAGGAGAACGGAATCGGGGTGTCGGTGCTCTGCCCGATGGTCGTCGAAACCAAGCTCGTCTCCAACTCCGAACGAATTCGCGGCGCGGACTACGGATTGGCGTCGACCCCCGACGTGACCGGGTCGCTCGGGCCGTTGCCGGCGCAGGACGACTCGCTGGGCGTCGACGAGGTCGCCCGCCTGACTGCCGACGCGATTCTGGCCAACCGGCTGTACATCCTTCCGCATGAGGCCGCCCGCGCTTCCGTGCACCGCAGGTTCGAGCGCATCGACCGCACCTTCGACGACCAGGCCGCCGAGGGCTGGCGCCACTAAGCCGGAGCCTGGCCGATGATTCCGTCGGCCTCCAGCTCCGCGATCTCTGCAGGCGTCAAACCCAGCTCGGCAAGCAACTCGTGGTTGTGCTGCCCCAGCAGCGGCGCGGCCTTCGTGTGGAATCGCGCCGGACCGCCGGCGAACCGCATCGGCACAGTGCTGAGCCTGGCCCGGCCATTGACCGGGTGGTCGACTTCTTCAAAGAAGCCGCGAAAAGCCAGCTGCTGCAGTTCCGTTTGGCGATGGGGCTGCATGACCTTGGCCACCGGCACTCCGGCATCCCAGAGTTTCGCGACGATGTCGTCGCGGGTGCGCTGCTCACACCAGGCGGCCAGGTGCTCGTCGATCGAATCCTGCTGTGCGCGCCGCCCGGCTTCCGCCGACAGCGCGGGATCGGTCGCCCAAGACGGTGATCCGAGCGCGCCGCACAGGCTTCCCCACTGTTCGTCGCTAGTCACGGCTATCGCGACCCAGCTGTCGAGTCGACCGAACTCGTCGATGTCGGCGGCGCGGTAGAGGTTCTGCGGCGCCGCGGCAGGCCCGCGATTGCCCGCGCGTTCCAGCAGCGCACCGTACGCGGTGTACTCGATGATCTGTTCGGCCGAGATGCTGAGCGCGGCATCCACCATCGCGGCCTCGACGAGCACGCCCTCACCGGTGCGGCGGCGGTGTTCCAGCGCCAGCAGCAGGCCGTTAAGCGCATGCACACCCGCATTGGGGTCGCCGATCGAATACGGTTCGTAGGGAGGGCGGTCAGGATATCCGGTCAGCCAGCTCAGGCCAGAAGCAGACTCGATGGCATAGGCGAACGCGGGATTGTCGCGCCACGGCCCGTCGAGGCCGAATCCGGGCATCCGCAGCATGACGGCATCGGGCCGAATGGCTTGCACGGCAGCAAAATCCAGCCCGATCTGGTCCAGCACCCGAGGAGTGAAGTTCTCCACGATGACGTCACAAGTCTCGATGAGCCGAAGCAATACCTCGCGGCCGCGCCGGGTCTGCAAGTCCAGCGTCAGGCCCTTCTTGTTGGTGTTCAGCGCCGCGTAGATCGGCGACTTCTCCCACCATTGGTCTTCGGTGATCGGCACGCCGGCGATCAGCCGGGTACCGTCGGGCCGGCGTGCGGATTCCACGTGCACGACGTCGGCGCCGAGCATCGCCAGGAAGTGGGTGCAGCAAGGACCCGCCCAGAACGTCGTCATGTCCAATACCCGGATCCCGCTGAACGGCAATCGATTCGGGCCGGAGGAGCGCGTCGGAACCGGCCGTGGCCTCGAATTGCCGGCCCGGTAGCGCGCCGTGTGTTCACCAAGTCGCGGCGCCGGACCCGGCGGCCGAAGCCGGGCGGGCCGCATCCGGTAGGGAAGGTCCGGCTGCTGGAAACCACCACGCGGGTTGCGCACGAAGGAGCCGCGTTCGACAAAATGCTCCAACGTGGCGATGTTCGCGCCGTTGGCCACGGGAGCGTTGGGAATCCGGAACGCCGTCGCGAGTTCACGGATCTCGTCGACCCGATTGGCCTCCACCCACGCGTAGATGTCCTCGGCGTGGACGTTGGCCTGCTCGGTGATGGTCAGCGGCGACTCTTCATCGATCCACTCCGGGTGACCCACCATCGCGCACAGATCGAACCACTGCTGCGCGGTGCCGCATCCCAGGTCGACCAGACCGTCCTTCGCCTGGGCCACCCCCGGAACCGTGAGTCGGCGCGCATCCCGCCAGGGGCGGCCCAGCATTTCGAAGTAGGTGACCGGATAGTAGGTCAGACAAAGGATTTGGGTCTCGAGCATCGACAGATCGATGAGTTCTCCCGGCTCCCCAGAGGCATCGCGGCCGAACCGCGACGCCAGGATCGCGGCGCTGGCGTAGGCTCCGGCCATATATTCCCCGACCTGCCCGCCGATGTAGACGGGGGCTCGTTCGGGCAGCCCGCGTCCCAGCCCGACGATTCCACCCGACCACGCTTGCAGGGTGAACTCCGTTGCGGCCCGATCGCGCCAGGGGCCTTCCAGGCCGAAAGGCGTGATCGACGCGACGGTCAGGTGCGAATGCACTCGGTGAATCGCCGCGGGTGTGAAGCCTTGGCGTTCAGCCACTTTGGAACCCGCGGACCAGACCACCGCGTCGGCCGCGGCGAGCATCCGGTGGACCAACTCGACGTCATCGTCCGCCTCGGGATCGGCGACGACGCTGTGTTTCGATCCGGCCAGGAAGCTGAACAGCGCGCCGTCGCCGCCGGGTGGGATGGGCGCGCCGGAGGCCGACCACTGTCGCAGCGGATCACCGTGCGGCGGCTCGACTTTGACGACGGTAGCGCCGCCGTCGGCGAGCAACTTGGTGCAGTACGCGCCCGCGATTCCGGTTGAGAGGTCGACCACCGTATAACCGGCGAGCGGCGCCTGCGGTTCAGGTTCCCCCACTCATGCCTGCCACGACGGACTACGGGTCAGCACTTCGGGACCGTCGGCGGAGATGAGGACCGCCTCGCGTCCGAAGACCGCCCCGACCCCGGCTTCCCAGACGTAGCCGGTTACGGCCAACACCATGCCTGGCTCCAATCGTTCGCGGACCGCGCTTTCGGGCAGGTGGTCGGAGACCACGGGCGGGTCGAAGCCCATGCCCAGGCCCCGGGCCACCGGCATCGGCGGTGGCGGTTCACCCGCGGCCTGGTAGGCGCCCAGCAATTCGGCGGTCCCGGCTCCGGGCCGGCACGCGGCTAACAGCTTGGCCCACAGGCTGTCCCAGCGTCGGTACAGCGCCGCGGCGCCGGAGGGTTCGCCCACGGGCCAGGTGCGCCCCACCTCGCCGATGTAGCCGCCGGCCAGGACGCCGGCGGAAAAGGCGACGAGGTCGCCGTCCTTGATGCGGCCGTCTCCGTTGACCCGCCGCCACGGATATTCGCGCGAAGTCACCCACGCGACATCCTGGTTCGACGGCGTGCTCACCCCGCCGGCCGCCAGGGCCTCCAGCAGCACCCCGACCAGAATCTGTTCGCTGACCCCCGGCCGCAGTTCGGAGACCGCGGCGCCCAAGCCCGACTCCGCGACCGCGATCGCCTCCCGCAGGGAAACCAACTCTTCGGCCGTCTTGATGCGCCGGGCGGCGCGCATGGCCAGTTCCCCGTCGACCAACTCGGCGTTGGGAAACGCGCTGGGCAGTAACTTGGCGAAAGCCGGTGAGAGCGCATCGGTTCCGACGCGGCGCGCGGTGGCCGCGCCGTCGATGCGCTGCAGCGCCGCAATGGTGTTCATCGGGTTCCACGAGATGCCGTACAGGTTTTCGTGGGGGATGTCGTCGGGAACACCCTCATCCCACGTGCTGAGCAGATGAACGGCGCCGGTCTCGCGGACCAGCACGCAGGTGGGGCCGAACGGGCGGGTGCCCGCGACCCACAGCTGCGGTGCTCCGGACACATAACGGACGTTGGCCTGCCGCCCGAGCACCAGGACATCGAGATCGTGCGCGGCCATTTGCTCCAGTGCCCGGTGCCGGCGCCCCAGCCGCAGCGCCCTATCGTCGGGCAGGACTTCAGTTGCCATAGGGGTCATAGGGGTAGTCGGTCAATTTGATCCAGCCGTCGTCGGTAATCACCAACACCTCTTCGCTGCGGTAGCCGCCGGTGCCGTCCTCCCAGACCACCGGCTCCAATACCAGCACCATGCCCTGCTGCAGGACGAAATTCTCGTCGAACTCGTCGCCGAGATCCGTTCCTATCATCGGCATTTCGGCGGCGTTGACGCCGATGCCGTGACCGAGGTAGAAGTGCGGCAGCCAGGGCTTCCGGCCGCCGTTGGCCTTGATTGCGGCCCTGCCCAGATCGGCGGCGGTGGCTCCGGCCCGTGCGACATCCAGCACCGCGGTCAAGATCTCGAACCATTTGTCGAACTGCGCGCGTTGGCGCGACGACGGGTCCCTGCCGACGATCCAGGTGCGCCCGAAGTCCGAGCAGTAGCCGTGGTAGGTGATGCTGACGTCCGTCCAGAGCACGTCGCCTTCGGCCAGCTCGCGTTCGGTGGAAAGCAGCGGGAGCGCGAGGTCTCCGTGTGTGGTCCACACGCCCTCGGCCTTGCTCGGCGGCATCACCTGCCAGATGGGTTCCAGCATGCTTGCCTCGGCGCCCAGTTCGAATGCTCGTCGCAAAAAGCTTGCGGATAGGTCGATCTGGCGGATGCCGGGTGCCAGCGCCTTGTGGACTTCCACCATCGCCTGGTCGGTGATCCGGACTGCGGTGCGCATGCAGGACAATTCGTCGGGCGTCTTGACTGCCTTGGCGGCGCTGACGACAGCGGCGGCATCGGCGGGAGCGCCGCTGGGGAACAACAAACTCGCCGCGCGCGACATGGCGCCGGTGCATTCGTCGACGGCGATCACGGCGCCGGCGGGAATGAGGTCGGCCAACTGGCGCGCGAAATTCCGGACGCCCTCGTCGAATTCGAGATAGACCGGCCCGTGCAGGTGGTCGGCTGGCAGATCCGACTCCTGCGCGGCACCCTCCCGGAACGGCAGGAACAGGTGCGGCCACGGGTCGCCGGCGACTATGACGGCGACGGGTCGTTCGACGTAGGACAGCCCGGCGTCGCCCAGGGGCCAGCTGGTCCCGGTGGCGTACACCACGGCGTTGTTGCCCAGCAGGATCATCGCGTCGACTCCGCGTTCGGCCATCGCCGAGCGCAGCCGAGCCCCGGTCTCGCGACGCATGCGGGCGAGATCGGGTGTTTCGGGAATCACCAGGCCGTTACCGGTGCCCGCTTGCGCGCACGTCGTCACTACGCCGCTCCTACACGCCCAGGAATTCGGTGATGTTGCCGCTGACGATGCGCGCCGCGTCGGCCGGTCCGACGGCGTCGACAACCGCCGCCAGTGACTTCTCCGAATAGCCGTATGTGCTTTCGTTGTGCGGATAATCGCTGGACCACATCACCTTGTCCACGCCGATCTTGTCGATCAGTTGCAGACCCAGCGGGTCGACCATGAACGAGGCGCTCATGTGGGTGTCCCAGTAGTAGCGCACGTCGTGTTCCAGCGGCCGGTTGAACATGTGCCGATAGGAGGCGACAAGGTGCTCGGCGTCTTGCAGCGCCCACGGCACCCACGAAATGCCGCCCTCGAACCACCCGATCCGCAGGCTTGGGTGCTGGTCGAGGATGCCGCCAAAGATGTACTTGGAGAACGTCTCCCGGAATCCATCGATGTTGATCATCATCCCGACGACGACGCTGTTGAACTCGCACGGGCTTTTCGGCGGGGTTTCGCCGATGTGGTGGGTTACCGGCAGGCCGGCGGCCTCGATCTCGTCCCAGACGGCGCTCATCGACGTGCTCGAGTAGTCGATCGGGTTGCCGTCGTCGTCCTTGCCGGGGTTCAACGGCATCAGGAACGTCTTGAGCCCCAACGACTTCAGCTCTTCCAGCGTTTGCCGTGTGCCTCGCGGGTCCCACCAGTTGATCAGCCCGGCACCGTAGAAATGGCCATCCGAGCGTTCCTGGAGCTCCGCGATGTATTCGTTGTAGATCCGGAAGGCAAGCTCGCGGAGCTTCTTGTCGGGATAGTGGAACAGCGCTAACACCGCGTTGGGGAAAGCAAGCTCCTTATCGACGCCGTCATCGTGCAGCTCCTGAATCCGGGCCTCGATGTTGGTGCTTGCGGCGCCGGGCAGGTCGTCGTATTGCATCAACACCGCGCTGAAGTCGCCCGGCAGGAACGACTGCCCCTTGCGCCCAACCTGGTACGCGCCGTCCTCGTACCAGATCCGCGGCGCCTTCTCCTTGAGATCGTCGGGGAAGCGTTCGTAAAAGATGTCGGCGGCCAGGGAGATGTGGTTGTCCGCGGAAAAGACCACGGTCCCGTCGGGCAGGCCCACATCGGCGCCGCCGGCGTGCCCGCGGCGATCCTTCGGTGCGCCAAAGCCTTCGGGCGGGTAGAGCGAAATGGTGCTTGATTGAGTCGTCATCATTGACCCTCCATTCGGATCGGCATGGCTACCAGGTCACCGGCAATTCGTAGACGCCGTAGGCGAGACGGTCGTCCTTAAAGGGAATGTCCTCGATCGGGACCGCCAGCGTCAGCGTCGGGATGCGGCGGAACAGTGTGCGGTAGACGATTTGCAACTCCGCGCGGGCGAGCTGCTGGCCCACGCACTGATGCCGGCCGTAACCGAATGCGACGTTGCGATCGGCCCCCGCGCGGTGCAGATACAGTCGGTCCGGCTCGGGGAAAGCATTTGCATCCCAGTTCGCCGGAGCCAGATCGATGATGATGCCTTCGCCGGCCTTGATGACCTCTCCGCCGATGTGGATGTCTTCGACCGCGACTCGGCGCTGACCATTCTGGATGATGCTGAGGTAGCGAAGCAGCTCCTCTACGGCGCTCGCGATGATCTTCGGGTCTTCGGCGTCGCGGATGACGGCGAGCTGCTCGGGATTCTGCAGCAGGGCAAGCACGCCGATACCGATCATGTTCGAGGTGGTTTCGTGTCCGGCGATGAGCAGTCCGGTGCCGAGCTGCGCGGCTTCCTTCACGCTGAGCTCGCCGGCCTTGACGCGCTCGGCCAGGTCGGAGACCGCGTCCTCGTCGGGGTTTTCCATTTTGGCTTCGACCAGCTGGGCCAGATATTTGTGCAGGCTGATCGCACCCTTGGCGGTGTCCTCGCCGGTCGCGTAGCGCGCCAGGCCCACGTTGGCGTGGTGCTGGAACATCTCGGCGTCCTCGTACGGCACCCCGAGCAGCTGGCTGATCACCAGCGACGGGACCGGCAGCGCCAGCGCGGTGACAACGTCGGCAGGCTGCGGGCCGGCCAGCATCGCATCGATGTGGTCGTCCGTGATCCGCTGGATGTTCGGGCGCAGACCTTCCACCCGCCGAAACGTGAACGGTTTCGACAACATCCGCCGGAACCGCGTGTGCTCTTCACCGTCGGCGGTGAAGACCGATCGCGGACGCTTGTGCACCGTGGACAACATGCCCGCGTTCCAGTGCGGGAACCCGGGCACCCGATCGTCGACGCTGACGCGGGAATCGGAGAACAGCTCGCGCACTTCCTCGTAACCCGTGATGAGCCATGGGGTGCTGCCATCCCAGATCCGCACCCTGGACAGCGGCTTGCTCGCCGCCAGCGCCATGACGTCCGGGGGCGGGGCAAACGGGCAACGCGCATTCCTGGCCATCGGGTAATCCGGGATTTCGGCGGTCGCCTGGTTTTCGGTGCCCGTCAGTGTTTCTGACATTTCATTCCTCGATGTAGATGGCCTGGGCGGGGCATGCCGCTGCTGCGCGGCGTGCGCCCTCGGTCTGTTCCGCCGACGGATGCTCGTTGAGTAGGACGACAACCCCGTCGTCGTCGCGCTGATCGAACACCTCCGGGGCATTCATGACGCAGTTCCCCGAGGACGCGCAAAGGTTTTGGTCGACAGTCACTTTCATCTTCAACACACTTTTATTCGTACGGCGTGACGGGTGCCAACCAGAGGCCCACGATCGCGTCGATGAGTCCGGATGCTGCTGCCCGCCAAGAGGTTTGGTGCATGGTTGATCCCGCCGCCAGCGCGCGCTCACGGTCGGCGCAGGTATGCATCAGCAGGTTGCGTGCCATGATGTTGCGTTCGAAACGAACCTCGGCGGGCAGGTTGGGCAGGCAGCTATTGATCCCGTCGACGACCTGGACCAGCGACGGCGAGCTGAGCGCACCCTTGACGATGATGTTGTAGTAGGCCGGATCGGTCATCGCCTGCGCCGCGAAGCGCGCGTACCACGTCGGATTGCCCAGATCCGCCAGGTGCTCCGTGAGCGGACGCACCAGGCAGCCCACCCAGTCGCGCATCTCCGCCGGGCCGCCGGAGGCCGACAGCTCCGCCACCATTTGTTCGCGGAGTTCCTCGACGGGTCCGCGGTGTTTCTGCTCGATGGCGCGCACCAGATCGGCCTTCGTGCCGAAGTGGTAGCCCACCGCGGCGTTGTTGCCCTGCCCGGCGGCCTCGCTGACCTGCCGGTTCGACACGGCGAACATGCCGTGCTCGGCATACAACCGCTCCGCCGCCACCAGGATCGCCTCCTGGGTGGAGCTGGCCCGCTCGGTGCGAACCGTCCTGCCCGCCGTGGTCATTGCCCCAGTCAACCCGGAGGTCCGGATTAAGTCAAGCGCTTGATTTAAACTCTGGAATGCCGAGCGTGACGCTGCAGTCACTCTCGGGGCCGAACGTGACTGCAGCGTCACGCTCGAGGCGCCTCCACGGGTTGACTTCAACAACACTTGAAGTCCTAGCCTGCCGTCATGACCTTCAAATCGCATGAAATTGCTTTCCTGCGCCAGGCCGACCTGGGCCGGTTGGCCACCATCCAGCGCGACGGCGCGCCACAGAACAGTCCGGTGGGATTCACCTACAACGAGGCACTGGGCACCATCGATATCGCTGGCTATCGGATGTCGAAGAGCCAGAAGTACCGCAACGTCGCTCACGACAACAGGGTGGCCTTCGTCGTTGACGACATCACCTCGCGCGACCCGTGGCGGGTGCGTTGCCTCGAGATACGCGGAACCGCCGAGCAAGCCGAGGCACCGTCGGCACAGGGCGCGGCCGGTGACGAGCTCGACACGGCCATCATCCGTGTCACGCCGCGGCGCATCATCAGCTTCGGCATTGACGATCAGGTCAGCGAACCGCACCAGCTGCAGGTGGACCGGCGCGACGTTTAGCGCGAGGTCACCCCTTGCGCTTGGACCGAATGGCCTTGCCGGCGACCGTCCCCCCATCCACCGGAAGCACGGTTCCGGTGACGTAGCGCGACCGGTCGCTGGCGAAGTACAGCGCCGCCTCGGCGATATCCGCGGGCGTGCCCTCGCGCTTCAACGGCCGGTCGGCTCGCATCGTCTCGCGGATCGCCGCCTCATACCGCTCGAGCTCCTCCGGATCCATGTTGACCGTGGTAGCGAGGAGGGGGGTGGGGATGTTGCCGGGCGCGATCGCGTTGACTCGAATCTCGTAGTACGCCAACTCGATTGCCGCGGACTTGGTGAACTGAATGACGGCGGCTTTGGACGCGCGGTAAGTCATCACACCACCACCGGCTTGGATTCCGCCGATCGAGGTCATGTTGACGATGGATCCCCCGCCGTGGGCGGCCATGTGCCGGGCGGCATCTCGCGTGCCGGCCATGACACCCAGGACGTTGACCGCCATGACGCGGTGGAAATCGGCCAGGTCGTCGTCGAGGAATCGACTGTGCATGGTGCTCGAAACCCCGGCGTTGTTGACCATGACGTGCAGCCCGCCGAATGCCTCGACCGCTGTCGCTACCAGGGCCCCGATCTGCTCGGGATCGGAGACGTCGGTCCGCCGAAACAGGGCGTCGGCGCCTAGCTCCGCCGCGAGAGCTTCACCCCTGTCCTCGTCGATGTCGGCGATGACGACGCGCGCGCCCTCGCCGACAAACCGCTCCACGGTGCCTCGGCCGATGCCGGAAGCACCGCCGGTGACGATGGCGACTTTGCCGGCCAGTTCATCAACCACACGACGAGTTAATCGGCGTGTGCCCCGTTAAGTCAAGCAGTTGATTTAAGTTGTTCGAGCGAACTGGGCGCATATCAATTCGTTTGCAGAAGTGGAAAGCTGACTTCACCGGTTCATTGACTACCTCGGAAGGGCTCGATCATGAAGGTGTTGGTCATCGGCGGCAGCGGGCTCATCGGCTCCCAGGTCATCGCCAATCTGACCGAGCTTGGGCATGAGGCGATCTCGGCCTCGCCGCGCTCGGGTGTCAACAGCGTCACCGGTGAAGGCCTCGCCGAAGCGGTGGCGGGCGTCGACACCGTGGTGGACGTGTCCAACTCCCCGTCGTTCGACGACGATCCCGTGCTGCAGTTCTTCACCGCGTCGACCAAAAACCTCCTCGCCGCCGAGCGCGAGGCCGGTGTGCAGCACCACGTCGCCCTCTCGATCGTGGGCGCCGACCGCGCCCCCGACAGTGGCTACATGCGGGCCAAGGTTGCCCAAGAGAAATTGATCGAGGAATCGGGATCCCCGTATTCGATCGTGCGGGCGACGCAGTTCTTCGAATTCGTCGACGCCATAGCCGATTCGGCGACTGACGGCGATACGGTCCTGCTGCCGGAAGGGGCGTTTCAGCCCATCGCCGCCAAAGACGTCGCCACGGCCGTCACCCGCGCAGCGACCGCCGATCCGATCAACAGCACCACCAACATCGCCGGCCCCGAAAAACGTGGGATGGACGACTTCATCCGGACCGCGCTGGCCGATTCCGGCGATCCACGCCGGGTAGTGGGCGACCCGACGGCCCGCTATTTCGGTACCCAGCTCGACGAGCACACCATCGTCCCCACCGACGGCGAAAACCCGACGATCTATCCCACCCGCTTCAGCGACTGGAAGGCCGCCCGGACGCCCAGCGGTTCGCAGTAAGCAAGGAGCGATCAATGCCCGAGCTGCCGACGAGCGGGGTCCCCTTCGACACGACGCGGTTCACCAGGCGCGGCTTCATGGTCGCCGGCATCGCCGGCGGACTGACGCTAGCGGCGTGCAGCCAATCCAAATCTCAGGTGACCGGCAGCGCCGCACAGATGACCGCAGCCATAGCCGAGGTCGAGGCCGCTCGCCCACACAGCGGGCGGACCGTGACTGCCTCCCTAACCCCACAGCCGGCCCAGGTCGATCTCGGTGGGCCGATCGTCCATACGTTCGCCTATGGCAATTCCATTCCCGGACCGCTGATCCGGGCCAGCATTGGCGATGAGCTGGCCGTCACGGTTTCAAACCGCCTCGACCGGCCCACATCGGTGCATTGGCACGGTATCGCGATGCGCAACGACATGGACGGCGCTGCACCCGCCACCCCGAACATCGCAGCGGGCCAGGACTTTACCTACCGGTTCTCCGTCCCGAATTCAGGCACGTATTGGGCCCATCCACACACCGGCCTGGACGCCGACAAGGGACTCTATCTGCCGGTGATCGTCGACGATCCGACCGAGGGCAACTACGACGCCGAATGGATTGTCGTCCTTGATGATTGGACCGATGGCGTCGGCAAGAGTCCCCAGCAGCTGTACAACGAACTCACCAGCCCGAATAAGCCCCCCATGTCGAACATGCCGATGACAACCGAGCCGACGTCGACGACGACAACGACAACGACCACGACGAGCCCGACGACCTCGGCGACCTCGACGACGTCGGCGACAACAACAACGACGACCACACCGTCGAGCTCGTTGGCCGAGACACCACGGGGCGGTGCCAGCAAAAGCGACCTGCTAGGCGGCGACGCCGGCGACATCACCTACCCGTACTACCTCATCAATGGCCGAATCCCCGCGGCTCCCACCACTTTCAACGCGAAGCCGGGTCAGCGAATCAGGATCCGCTTCATCAACACCGGCTCCGACACCGCATTTCGCGTCGCGCTGGCCGGTCATTCGATGACGGTCACCCACACCGATGGTTACCCCGTCGTGCCCAGACAGGTCGATGCCCTGCTCATCGGCATGGCCGAACGCTACGACGTCATCGTGACCGCGGCTGACGGGGTCTTCCCACTGGTGGCGCTCGCAGAAGGAAAGGGTGCCTTGGCGCGGGCGCTGCTCGCCACCGGCTCCGGCAGCCAACCCGACCCGGGTTTTCAACCGGCCGAACTGACCAAACGCGTGGGCACCATCGACATGTTCACCGCCACCACACCGGTCAACCTCGGTCGCCCCGAAGCCGGCCTGAACCTCCCGGTCGTACTGGGCGGCAACATGATGCAATACAACTGGACGATCAACGGGCAACCCTACCGCAGCACCAATCCGCTGCATGTCCGGCAGGGCCAACGGCCCACCATCACGTTCGACAACCCCACCATGATGTATCACCCAATTCACCTACACGGCCACACATTCCAGTTGATCAAGGCCGACGGCAGCCCCGGCGCACGCAAGGACACAGTGATCGTCTTGCCAAAGCAGAAGATCCTCGCGGTCCTCATCGCCGACAACCCCGGCTTGTGGGTGCTGCACTGCCACAACACATACCACCAAGAGGCGGGCATGCAGACCCGCCTGGACTATGTCTTCTGACTTTTCGCCAGAAAGTCCAGCAGCAGCTCGTTGACCGTTGCCGCCTGCTCGATCTGCGGGCAGTGACCCGCCTCGTCGACCACCACCGAGCGGGCACCGTCGATCTGCTTGGCGATCTGGGCCGCCCAGCCCGTTGGCAACAACTTGTCGTCTCCGCCCTCGACGACGAGGGTCGGCACGTTGATGCGCTCGTAGGCTCGCGCCGCTGGCGGTGTCGGCGGTGGTGCGGCATCCGGACGCCGAAATCTGGCCGCGGCCACGGCCTCCCATGCACCGGGCACAGTGCTTGATTCGTAGCGGCGCCGCACGTAGTCGTCGTCGGCCGCGTAGCAGGCGTCGTAGAACAACGCTTCGACGATGCGCCGCATCGCGGGCAGGGTGGCGTCGTATTGCTGGAGCGCCTCGAAGTGCCGGTTCTGTTGGATTTCTCCCCCACCGCAGATGATCACCAAGCTGCGGATCGGCAGCAGCGGTGCATCCGAGGTCGCGTCGGTGAGCAGGTTGATGGCTCCCATCGAATTGCCGACGAAATGCGCCGAGTCGATGCCAAGCGTCTCGCAGAAGCGGGCCACATGCCGAATCCGCATGCCACGGCCGTTGACGAAATCGATGACCTTCGCCGACTGACCGAATCCCAGCTGGTCGAGCGCCAGGACGCGATTTCGAGCGGCGAGGGCGGCGATGTTGCGTTCCCAGCCGAGCTCGGCGCTGGCACCGAACTCGCCGCCGTGCAGCAGGACCACCGGATCGCCCTCGCCGGCCTCCAGGTAGCTGGTGACCAGCCCGTCGACCAGCGTGGACTTACGCCGAACTTCCATCACTTGATCGCGATCGGATTCACCGGGGAGCCCACGGCGCCAACAACTCTCAACGGTGGCGCGATCAGCTGAAATTCGTACACGCCGTCGGCCGCACAGTCGTCTGCTAGGGCACCAAGGTCCCAGTACTCGCCAAACATCAGCCCCATGTCGCGCAGGCACAGCAGATGCAGGGGCAAAAAAACCCCGTCCACCCCGGACACCAGGTCTTCGACTTGCAGGTTGTCGGCGGCGACCGCGGCGACCTCATGATCATGCAGCCACGATGCGCATCGCCAATCCAGCCCGGAGTAGCCTTCCATCTTGTTGCCGGTCTCCAGAAACCGTGTCCACCAACCGGTTCGGATCAACACGATGTCACCCTGCCCGATCGTCACGCCCTGCGCGCGGACCACGTCGTCGAGTTCTTCGGGAGTGATCGGGTTTCCGGGTTCGAGGAAGACCTGCGCGCCGCGATGGCGAACCACGTCCAACAGCACACCGCGCGAGGTGATGCCCTTGCCGTCGACCTTGTCGATGCCGCAGTGATAGGCCCCCATGCTGGTCACCGAACCCGCCGGGAAACCGTTGTAGAGCTTGTCGTCGTAGTAGACGTGGGACAACGCATCCCACTGGCTGGCGGCCTGGAGCGGCATGATGATCAAGTCGTCGTTGAAGCGGAACGGATTGTCCGCCATGTATTGACTCAGCTGCTGCGCCAACGGGTTACGCGCCCATGCGGGCCCGTATCGGGCCAGGGTGTTCACGTCGCCACCGTCGATGGTCATGACATGCACCGGGTTGTGGCGGAATTCGAAGGCGCCCTGCGGTCCTGATGCGCCGAAGTCCACACCGAGCGGAAAGACCTTGCCACGCCGGACCAAGCTTGCCGCCTGAGCAACTTTCTCCTCGGTGATGAAGTTCAGGGTGCCGAGCTCGTCGTCGCTTCCCCATCGCCCCCAGTTGGAGACGTCACGAGCGACCTGCCGAAAGTCAGTCACGCTGGCCACGGGGCCCGCCCTTCCTCGAGTTCACGGGCGATCGCCGCGCCGACGTTCCCACCGTCGACCCAGACGACTTGACCCGAGATATAGCTGGCTGCACAGCTATTCAGAAACAGTAGAACCGAGGCCTGCTCGTCCGGACCGGCGACGCGCCCCAGCGGCTTGGGAATGTCGTCGAGATAGCCCTGCCCGTAGGCCGTGCGCAGCTGGTCAAGAATGGGCGTTTCGGTCACCCCGGGTCCTGTGCAATTGATGCGGATGCCCCGCGCGCCCAGCGGCGTGGCGCTCCGCATGGTGTAGAGGATGATCGCTTCCTTGGACAATTGGTACCCGCCGCCGGTCAGCTCCTCGGGATGGCTGTGGCACCAGTCGATGCCCTCTTGCATCGTCGCGGTGTTCAGCAGCGGTGCCACGTTTCGCAGGTGTTCGCGATATCCGGCAGCGGCCAGCGATGACACGCTCACTATGGACGACCCCTCGACCATCTTGGGAATCAGTGCCTCGGTGGCGTGCCGCAAGCCGAGGAAGTTGATCGTGACAACCAGCGGCGGGTCGCCGATCCCGGAGGAGACACCGGCGACGTTGAATAGCGCGTCGACCCGCCCGCTGATGTTGGCTACCGCATCGTCGATTGATCCCGCGTCGGCGAGGTCGACTTCATGAAAATCATTGAGCTCGACGGGCGGCGGGCGCTTGTCCAGGCCGACGACGTCGGCTCCGAGTTCGGTGAGTTGCCGCACCACGTGTTCGC
Organism: Mycobacterium heidelbergense; assembly: GCF_050205645.1. Lineage (GTDB taxonomy): Bacteria > Actinomycetota > Actinomycetes > Mycobacteriales > Mycobacteriaceae > Mycobacterium > Mycobacterium heidelbergense_A. Next base: position 132,395 of record NZ_JBNMQT010000008.1, on the reverse strand, counting down.
CGATGCCCGACGCGCACCCGGTCACCACCGCGCGGCGGCCGTCATAACGCCAGAGCTCGTCGAATCGTGTCAACACTCTTCCTAAACTCAGAGGCCCTTCGGAATCACTTGCCCTGCTCCTTCGCGCGCTGCGCCGCCTGGACGCGACCCTCGTTGATCTCCGCCATGGCTTCGGGGATCTCGCTGGCGGTGAACTTACCGCCGCGCCCGGTCGGCAGGCCACCGAAGGAGTAGTTTTCGTCGAATTGCGGTGCGGTCGACGGCGGTCGCCGCGCCTCGACCTTCTCGATCACGGGTGCGAGCCGGACGGCTTTGTCGGCCACCGCCTTCTCGTCGCGCTCGATGAACTCGGGCAGCACCTCCTTGCCCATCAGCTCGATCGATTCCATGGTCCCCTCGTGGCTGCGCGGGTTGAGCAGCAGGATGATCTCGTCGACGCCGCTTTCCTCGTAGCCGCGCAGGAACTCGCGCACGGTGGCCGGCGAACCGATCGCGCCGCGTCCGGGGCCGTAGGCCAGTGTCGGGTCCTTTTCGACCTCTTCCAGGTAGCGCTTCCACACCCCGGTCCGCCCGGGCGTGTGCACACCGGTCATGTAGAAGTGCATGATGCCGAACGAGAAGAATCCGCCGCCCTGGCCGAGGCGTTTGAGCGCCTCGTCGTCGGACTTGGCGACCATCATCGACAGGTCGCCGCCGATGGCGAGAATGTTCGGGTTGATCCGTGGTGTGACCGGCACACCGTTCTCCTCGAATTCCTTGTAGTAGCCGTTGACCCGCTCGGTGAGCGGTCCGGGGCCGGTGTAGGCGAAACTCAAGGCGCCGATGGCCTTTTGGGCGGCCATCTGCACGCTGGCCGGCCGCGTGCAGGCGACCCAGACCGGCGGATGGGGCTTTTGCAGCGGCTTGGGGATCACGTTGCGGGCAGGCATCTGGATGTGCTCGCCGTTGAATCCGGCGAAGGGTTCCTCGATCATGCAGCGAATGGATACCTCGAGGGCCTCTTCCCATTGCGCGCGTTTGTCGGCGGGGTCGATGTTGAATCCGCCGAGCTCACCGACCGAGGACGATTCCCCGGTGCCGAACTCGACGCGTCCGTTGCACAGTAGGTCGAGGGTGGCGATGCGTTCGGCAACCCTCGCGGGATGATTCACCGCGGGCGGAAGGTGCATGATGCCGAACCCGAGCCGGATATTCTTGGTCCGCTGGCTGGCCGCGGCCAGGAATATCTCCGGAGCGGTGGAATGACAGTATTCCTCGAGGAAGTGGTGCTCGGTCAGCCAGACCGTGGAGAACCCCGCCTTGTCGGCCGCCTCGACCTCTTCCAGGCAGTCCTGCAACAAGACATGTTCGTCGTCGGGTGCCCACGGACGGGGAAGGGCGAACTCGTAGAACAGCGAGATTTTCATCGTTTACCTCCTATGAGAATTAAGTGTTCGCGTGACCGCCTGGGCGGCAAGGTGTTTGGCCGCGACAAAGCCGAAGGTCATCGCTGGGCCGATGGTCGCCCCGGCTCCGGCGTAGCTGCGGCCCATCACCGGCGCGGCGGTGTTGCCCACCGCGTACAGCCCCCGCACGACGGTGTCGTCGGGCCGTAGTACTCGGGCGTATTCGTCGGTACGCAGGCCCCCTGACGTCCCGAGGTCGCCGAGCACGATTCGAAACGCGTAGTACGGGGGATCGCCCAGTGGATACAGATTCGGGTTGGGCAGCGTCGGGTCGCCGTAGTAGTTGTCATAGACGCTGTCCCCGCGGTTGAAATCGTCGTCGTGTCCTCTGCGGGCGAGTTCGTTGAAACGCGTTGCGGTTTCGGACAGCTGGCGCGCCGGGACGCCGATCTTGTTCGCCATGTCTGCCCAACTCGTGGCGGCTTTGACGACGCCGGATTCCAGCCAGGCCGACGGAACCTTACGTCCCGTGGGCACCGGCGCCCCAGGGATTTTGGGAATCGGCAAATGGCCGCCGATGACATAGCGATTCCAAGACCGATGGTCGGTGATGAGCCAGCAGGGGATGTGCGTGACGCCGGATTTCTGGCCGTCGATCATGGCGTGGCCGAAGTCCATATAGGGCGCCGCCTCGTTGATGAAGCGCTTGCCGTCGCCGTTGACGATGAACTGCGCGGGCATCATCCGTTCGTTGAGCATGAATTGCATTCGGCCGTCCGGCCATTGGATTGCCGGGAACCACCACGCCTCGTCGAGCAGGTCGGTTCCGGCGCCCACCTGCTGGCCCGCCCGAATGCCGTCGCCCATGGCGGCGGGGTTGCCGAAGCTCCAATCCTGGGACCCCGCAGTCTCCAAGACGGGCAGCTGCTCTTTGCGCCGGGCGAGATCGTGATCGAATCCACCGGACGCCAGGATGACGCCGCGGCGGGCGCCGATTCGCTGCTTACCGCCGTCGCGCTCCAGCACTGCCCCGGTCACCGATCCGTCGCCGTCGGTGAGCAACTCAACCATCGGCGAGTCCAGCCACAGTGGGATGCCGCGCTCCCGCATCGCCAGAAACAACCGTGTCGCCAGTGACTGCCCGATCGCCGCCATCCGCTCGTTGAGCGCTCTGGCTTTGACCATGCGCCAGATCAGCTTCAACAGGACGCCCTTGCCCGCCCATGACTGCCTGATCCGGTAGAAGGTTCGAAGCTCCTTGGGGCCCAACCAGATTCCCTTGGGGGCGAGCGCGAGCGGCTGAAGCAGCTTCCCCTCGTCGGGACCCAATGTGCGCAGGTCGATGGGCGGCACGTTAATTGTGCTACCGAGTTCGGAGCCGCCGGGAAATTCCGGATAGTAATCCGCGTAGCCGGGCTTCCAGACGAACTCCAACCATCCCGACAGCCGCTCGAGGAAGTCGAGCATCTGCGGCGCCGACTCGGCGTACTGCCGGATGCGCGCCTCGCTGACCAGGCCATCGGTGATCTTGCGCAGGTATTCGACGACACCTTCGGGGTCCGGGACGTAGCCCTCCCTGCGTTGTGCGGGCGCCCCGGGCACCCAGATGCCGCCACCGGAGAGGGCGGTGGAACCGCCGAAATGGGACGACTTTTCCACCACTAGCGTGTCCAGTCCGGAAGCGTCCGCGGTGAGGGCGGCCGCCATGCCGCCACCGCCGGATCCGACGATGAGCACGTCGACCACGTGGTCGAAACCGTCGGCAGTCATGCCGGTGTCGCCGTTCTGATGGCAAACCCCGCGATCAGTTCGGGGGCCGGCTTGTAGTAGCGCATCACGGTCCGGTACGGCCCCGCCGATTCCAGTGCGGCGAAAGCCGCTACCCAGGTTCTGATTTCGTGCGCCGAACTGCCGCCTTCGTGGACTACGAACGAGTTTGACCACTGATCGAGTTCGTCCAGCCGTCCCGCGTCGACGATTTCAAGGAAGCGATGATCCCACGCAGGGTTGAGGGGTTGCAGGTCATTTTCGCCGGCGGCGAAGCTTTTGGCCGCGCCCGCCGTCGCCGCTTGCCGAGCCTGCCGCTGCTCGGGTGTCATCGGCCGGCCGTCCACGATGCGTTCGCGCACAGCGGGAGACGCGGTCGCCAGCGTCGGAACCGGAGGGCTGTGCGAGAGTCCACCGGAGCCGATCACCAGCACCCGCTTGTCCAGGGTGGCGAGGTAGCGTCCGACGGCGGCGCCCAGTGCGCGGCAGCGCTGCAACGGCCCCAACGGAACCGCGATTGCGTTGACGAAGACCGGGATTACCGGGCACGCGGTGGCGTTCCCGAAGAGCTTCTCCAGCGGCTGAACGGTGCCGTGGTCCACGTCCATATTGGCCGACACCGCGACATCGACACCCGCGCCGAGTACGGCCTGCGCGCATTCGGTGGCCAGCTCCTCGGGAACGTCGAGCGGGCCGGCGTGGGTGCCGTAGTCGCCAATCCCGTTAGCACTCATGCCTATACAGAATGGCGGCATCACTTTGTAGAAGAACCCGTTGTAGTGATCCGGCGAGAAGATGACCGCGAGTTCCGGGTTGTAATCTTCGACGAATGCGCGCGCCTCGGCGATCGCGCCTTCGATGTCGTCAAGCAGGTCCCGCGACGGTCCTGGAAGATTCAGGAGCGGGCTGTGGGACATACAGCACAGAGCCAGAGGCACTTCGGTGATCACCCCCTCCCGGGGTGAGCGTGAGGGCATCGAGGAGCGCGGCGCTCAGCTCGGGCGCGCGCTGTGCGATGCAGGCACCCGCGATACACCGATCGGGGCGCAGGAACACGACCGATTCAGGGTGCGTGTCGAACCAGGATTTGACACCACCACTCCGGTCGCCGACGACCATGACATCGGGATCGTCGTGGCCGGTCCAGTGCAGCTGGGTGGCGGGGCGCAGCGCGATGAACCGCGCGCCCAGGGCTTTCCATGCCGCGAAGGCCTCATCGCCGAGAATCTTGCGTGGGTTGTTGTTCCAGCTCAGCACCGCGAACCAGTCGCCGAGGACATCGTCCAACAGGACGTCTTGCTGGACGCGGGTGTCGACCCGGGGCTGGATGAACAGGGTGCCGACCGGCGAGTCCGCGCGAGCTGGCGCGTTGGGACCCACCGAATGCACCACGGCGCCCTGCTCGTAGCGAGGCATCGGCTTGAATCGCATCTCCAGCACATATCGCTTGAGCGAGGGCACAATTGACGCGGATCGCACGAGGAGGTCCCGCGCGGTCGCCACCCGGCGGTTTGTCGGCGAGATGACGCGGCCGACCATGGTGGACAGGTCGATCATCGCCCGTGCGTGCTTGCGGCGCTCCATGTCGTAGGTGTCCAGCAACTTGTCGGTGGCCTGCCCGTTCACCACCGCGGCGAGCTTCCAGCCCAGATTGGCCGCGTCCCGAATGCCGCTGTTGTAGCCCTGGCCCTGCCACACCGGCATCAGGTGGGCGGCGTCGCCGGCCAGCAACAACCGGCCGCTGCGAAACGCGCCGGCGATCCGCGAATGGTGGGTGTAGACCCGGCGCCGGATCACGTCGACCCGGTCGGGTTGGGGCACCATGCGTGCCAGCATCCGGGTCAGGAAGGCCGGGTCCTCCGCTTGCTCGTCGGTCTCGTTGGCGTGAATCATGAACTCGAAGCGGCGAATTCCGTGGGCGATCGAGATCGAGGCGTAGGGGCGTTCGGGGTCGGCGCCGACCTCGCTGTTGGGGTGGCCCAGCGGGTCGTTGGCGACATCGACCACCAGCCACCGCGTCGACGACGTCGTCCCGTCGAAGGAAACGTCCATCATCCGTCGCGTCTGGCTGCGGCCGCCGTCGCACCCGACGACGTAACGCGCACGCGCACTGGCCGCGTCGCCGTCGCCGCCGAGCTCGACGATCACCCCGTCGTCGTCCTGGGCACACGACGTCATCGGGCGGCCCCACCACACCTCGACGTGTTCGAATCTGTCCAGTCCGGCGAGCAATTCGGCGTCGACGAGCGGTTGCACGAACCCGTTGCGCTTGGGCCAGCCGAAACGCGCGTCGGGCGGGGCCATTTCGGCGAGCACACGACGTTTGGCGTCGACGAAACGCAGGATCTGGTTGGGCACGGTATGCGGCAGGACGCGCTCGACCAGGCCGATCGATTGGAAGGTCCGCAGGGACTCGTCGTCCAGCCCCACGCCGCGCGGGTAGTCGATGAGCGTGTCTCGTTCCTCGACCACCAGCGTGCTGACACCTTGTAGGCCAAGGATATTGGCCAGCGTCAGCCCGACGGGGCCGGCGCCGACGACCACAACGTCGACAGCGGCGGATTGTGTCTGGTGCCCGTCGGTATCCATCAGCGGCCCAGCAGGAAATCGAGATGTAAGCGATTGAAGGTCTTCGCGTCCTCGTACTGCGGCCAGTGGCCACACCCCGGCATTACCTCGAACCGTGCGTTCGGGATCATCGACGCGATACGGCGCCCTTCCGTGACGTCGGCGGTGGGGTCGTCACTGGTCCACAGCACCAGCGTCGGCGCGGTGATCGACCCGTACTCGGCCGGGCCCAGGATGTTCCGAGCCCGAATCTCGGGGTCTTGCAACGCCATAATGTCGCGCATGGCGGCGACGAATCCGGGTTGCCGATAGACCCGCTGGCGGCTTGCCACGAGGTCGTCGTAATCCTTGGACTTGTCGGCCATCAACCATTTGATCCTGGCCTGTACCGTCTCCCACGTCGGGTCCTCGGCGGCGGCCATGGACAACGTGATGATCCGTTGCATCACAACCGGATCGGCCTGGGAGCCGCCTGCTGTGTTGAGGACCAGCCGGTCAACCACGTCGGGATGGTCGACGGCGGCGCGGGCGGCCACCCAGCCGCCCAGCGACTCGCCGCTGAGGCAGGCGCGGTCGACGCCGATGGTGCGCAGCACGGCCATCAGGTGCTCGACGTAGTGGTTGACTTCCAGCGGGTGGCCGGGCTTGTCGGTGTACCCGTGCCCCAGCATGTCGATCGACCAGGTCCAGAAGTGTTCGGCGTGCGCTCCCAGATTGCGGACGTAGGCCTCGGCATGGCCGCCGGATCCGTGGAGCAGGACCAGCACCGGCTTGCCCGGGTCACCGGCGCGCAGATAGCGGGTTCGAACTCCGCCGGCGTCCAGGTAACCCTGCGAAAAGGCGACGCCCTGGAGATCGCTCCATATGCTCTCGAACTCCGCCACGGTTCCTCTCTGGCTGCAGCTGGGGAAATCTCGTTCTCGATTTCTACTTATCTGGTGTGCTAATATCGCACAATAGTGTGCGTTATATATAGAGCTTCGCTCTCGCATGAAGGTCTGTCAAGGCTGTGACGGGTCCTGGGACCGGTTCGCAGACCCTGGCCAGGGGCCTGACCGCGCTGCAGATGGTGGCGGCCTCGCCGGCTGGGCTCACCGTGCAGCAGCTCGCCGACCAGGTCGGAGTGCACCGGACCATCGCGTATCGCTTGCTGTCGACGTTGGCTCAGTTCCGGTTGGTCGCCAAGGGAGAGGACGGGCGCTACCGACCCGCCGCCGGCCTTGCCGTGCTGGGCGCGTCGTTCGACCGCAACGTGCGCCAACTAAGTCTGCCCACGCTGCGCGCGCTGGCCGACGAACTCGGGACCACGGTGTCGTTGCTCGTCGCCGAGGGCGACCAGCAGGTGGCCGTCGCGGTGATCGTGCCGAGCCACGTCGCCTACCAACTGTCCTTCCATGAAGGCAGCCGATATCCGTTGGAGCGCGGTGCCGCCGGGATCGCATTGCTCGCGAGCATGCCCCCGCGCCCGGGCGAGCGGGATCTGGTCGCTCGCGCTCGCGAACGCGGATGGGTGACGACGTATGCGGAGATCGAGCCGAACACATACGGCCTGGCCGTGCCGGTCCGCCGCCAAGCCCCCTCTCCCCCAACGTGTATCAACCTCATCTCCCATCGAGAGGATGTCGTGATGCGCGGGAAGGATGCGGTCATCCGTGCCGCAAAGCAGTTGTCTGACCTATTGAGCTGAAGGGATATCAGTCCATGCCTTGGGACTCCGAAGTCGACGTCGTCGTGCTGGGCAGCGGCGGGGCCGGGCTCACCGCCGCGCTGTCGGCCGCCGCGGCCGGGGCGTCCGTTGCGGTCTTCGAGAAGGCACCGACCGTCGGCGGCACCACCGCCGTGTCGGGTGGCATCGTGTGGATCCCGGCCCATAACCGTTCTCCCGATGGCGAATTGACGGTCGACGATGCGTTGCGATACCTGCGCGCGCAGTCCCACGGCTCGATGGACGACGCCCTGGTCGAGACGTTCGTGCGAACCGGCCCGGCCATGCTCGAATTCGTCGAAGCGCACAGCGGTCTGCGCTTCGAAATCGCCACCGGCTTCCCCGATTACCAACCGGAGTTGCCGGGAGGACAACCCACGGGAGGCCGGTCGCTCAGCGCAGCTCCCTTCGATCTCGCCCAATTGGGCGAGTGGGCCACGCAGATCACGTCGTTTCCCGCCGATTGGTCCAACGTCGGTTTCGATGCCGAGACCCGAGCCCGGTTGCACGCAGCCATAGACGAACGCACGAGCCATCTGTGTGTCGCCGGGACCGCGCTGATCGCGGGGCTGCTGAAAGGGTTGCTCGACGTCGGGGTGACGCCGCGGGTGAATGCGCGGGCCGAACAACTACTCGCCGAGGGCGGGGAGGTCACCGGCGTACAGGTGGCAGTGCCCGGAGGAAGCCTGAACGTGCGCGCTCGACGCGGTGTCATCCTGGGCACTGGCGGATTCGAATGGGATCCCGTTCTGGCGCAGGCCTTTTTGCGTGGACCGATGCACGGGGCGGTCTCGCCGCCGAACAACACCGGCGACGGGCTGCGCATGGCGATGGCGCACGGCGCCGACTTGGCCAACATGGGCGAGGCGTGGTGGGTGCCGATCGTACGGATCCCGGGCGACACCATCGACGGCGAGCCGCGCAGCCGCAGCGTACGCCTGGAGCGGACCCGGCCGAGGAGCATCATCGTCAACGCAGCCGGCCACCGGTTCGTCAACGAGGCATGCGACTACAACTCGATGGCCGGCGCGTTCCACTACCTCGATCCCCGCGGCGGGTACGTCAACGATCGCGGCTGGATCGTTTTCGATTCCGCGCACCTGCAACGCTACGGATTTCTGGGTGTGGCTCCCGGACAACCGGTCCCGGACTGGTTCTGCGAGTCGGCGGACCTTACCGAGTTGGCCGCGAAGACCGGCATTGACGCCGACGGTCTCACCCAAACGGTCCAGGAGTGGAACCGCCAGGTCGCGGCGGGCGCGGATCCCGACTTCGGCCGCGGCTCGAGCGCATACGACGGCTACTGGGGCGACGACAGCGCTACCACTCTGGCCGGAAAGACGCTCGGCCCGATCGACACCGCTCCCTATTACGCGGTACCGGTATGCATCGGTTCGATGGGAACCAAAGGCGGACCGCGAACCGATCCTGACGGCCGCGTGCTCCATGTCAGTGGTGAGCCGATCACCGGGCTGTTTGCCGCGGGCAACGCAATGGCCGGTGTGACCGGCCGAGCCTATGGCGGTGCCGGCGGAACCATCGGCCCGGCAATGGTTTTCGGTTATCGCGCTGGCCACGCAGCGGCCACCGGGAAGTCCGTCGAGCTTTAGCCTTGCGCCGAACGTGTACCGAGTGCGAAAAATCGGTGCAAATCTCGCACTGAGTACACGTTCGGCGCTGCGGGCGGCATACGTCAGCGTGTTGCGGCCGCAGACAGAAGTTTCGTCACGAGCGGGTGCGGACTGTCGATCGTCGAGCGATTCTGCGGCACAAATAGCGTGGCGATATAGAACGGGTGCCCGGGTAGTTCAAAGATGCGAGCTTCGGCATCGTCGTCCTGTCCGGTGACACGAAGTCCGCCTTCCTCGAGTACCTGACGGAAGTCCGGATTGAGTCCAAAGTTGCAGTAATACTCTTCGTTGACCCTCCGCATGCCATAGCACTGGGCGGCAATGGATTCCGGTTCGAGGTTGACCGGCATGGTGCGGCCTGCCAAAGAGCAAGTCAACGCCGAGATGAATAGCCGAGAACTATACGGATCGTACTCGGCATGCTGCGCGTCCTTGAATCCCAGAACGTTGCGGGCGTATTCCAAAATGATGTGCTGGCACCCGCCGCACGTACCTAGAGTAGGCACGGCGTTTTCTCGCCCGAAACGCAGCGCGGCGAGCGCCCCGAGCAAGCTGCGATATGGGCTGCCGGGCGCGCACCACAGCGCGTCCGCAGTCGTCAGCGAGCTCAGATCGGTCTCCAGTGATTCAGTGGCCACCCAGGCCACCGAGACATCCAACCCGAGCGCACCCGCGGAATGGCGAATCGCTTCATTGGTGGCTACGTGAGGCGCATACGAGCTATCGAAATCGCCGATGATCGCAACGTTCAACAGATCCGTCATTCGCCCGCGTCCTTCGCCTAGGCTGTCTTGGATGCCTTTACGGGGCAACGAGATACGTTCCGTGCCCTTCGATCACCAGACCTTCGCCGAACCGTAAGATTTCGCAAACCCGCGTATTCTCTTGGTTTCGGTACACGATGGCGATGGTCTCGATTCCCTGGTAGACGTCCTCGACGACGAACCGAAGATTGGGAATTCGCTGCAATGCTTTGGCCCAGTAATGGCGCAGGGACGCCTTGCCCACGACGATCCCCGCTGTGTCCGGCAGCAGCTTGGCTGCCACCGGCGAACTGAACACCACGTCCTCGTGAAAGTACTCAAGAACCGACTCCACGTCGTGGGAATTCCATGCCCGTACCCACTGCTCGCTAAAGGTGACGGCGTCAAGGTGCACGTTGGACACGGTAGTCGCCGGTGCGGCCGATGGTCCAAGCATTTTCGCGGGGAACCTGGCGGAGCGGATTCGGCATGCGTCATCCTGAATCGGTGGTTGCCTATGACCGGATCGGCAGTAGCTATGTCGCGACGCGGCGACCCGACCCGCGGATTGCCACCCAAGTTCATGCGGCGCTGTCCGCAATGAGAACCGTCGTCGACGTTGGGGCCGGCGCTGGTTCCTATGAACCGGCCCAGACCATTGCCGCCGTCGAGCCCAGCACGGTGATGATCGCTCAGCGGCCACCGGGGTCGGCCCCCTGCGTGCGGGCCGTCGCGGAAGCTTTGCCATTGCGAGACAAGTGCGTTGACGCCGCAATGGCCATTCTGACCGTGCACCACTGGAGCGACATCGCCGCGGGGATTGGCGAATTGCGTCGAGTCGCCCGTCGCCGGATAGTAATTCTGACCTGGGATCAAGCGGTGATCCAGAACTTCTGGTTGCTGCGTGAATACCTTCCCGAGGCGGGCCGCATCAACGATGCGCTGTACGTACCAGTCGATCAACTCGTCGATTTGTTGGCGGGGGCAGACGTGCAGACGGTCCCGGTTCCACACGACTGCACCGACGGGTTCGGCGCCGCCTACTGGCGTCGCCCAGAGGCCTACCTTGACCCGACCGTCCGCGCCGGGATATCTATGTTGGCCTTTGCAGATGACTCTGCCCTAGCCGATGGCCTCACACGCCTCGCGGCCGACCTGCGCTCCGGGGCATGGCGCGCACGACATGTCGACCTGCTCGAGCAAGAGCAATTCGACGCCGGCTACCGCCTGTTGATCAGCGACCCTGGTTAAGGGTTGCCGGCAATTTCGTTGGGAGATGTGGAAACTGGACAACGTGACTTCGCCGAATACGGATGCCGCCGATCAGATTCGCCGACAGGCGCTAACTCTGCTCGCGGTGGCGCAGAATGGCCTCGCCTTCGCCGACGACCCGTACGACAGGCAACGCTACGAACAGGTACGTGGGTCTGCTGAAGCGCTGATGGGCCTTGTGAGTGAGGGTGGGCCTGAGCAACTGCGTGCGATCGTTGCCCTCGACGCCGGCTACATGACACCCAAGGTCGATGTCCGAGCCGGTGTGTTTGATTCGAACGGCAAAGTGCTCCTAGTCCAGGAACGCTCAGACGGTCGCTGGACCTTGCCGGGCGGCTGGTGCGACGTTTTGGAGAGCCCCGCGGAGGCCGTCGTCAGGGAGGTCCAGGAGGAAGCCGGCGTGAATGTCGGTGTGGAGAAGCTTGTCGCCGTGTTAGACCGCGACAAACAGGGCCATCGGCCGCATCTCCCATTTCACGTCTACAAGCTGTTTTTTCTTTGCAGCGAACAGTCCCGAGTCCCACCCGATCCCACCGAAACAACAGCGATCGACTGGTTCGCTCTTAACGAGCTGCCCCCGCTATCCACATCACGAGTACTCGAAACCCAGCTACGTCTTGTGCACACCCACTACCTGAATCCCGAACTGCCCACCAGCTTCGACTGACGTCCGACCGCCTAACTTGCGTACGAGGGGCCTTCGGGCAACATGTGCTTGCGCACGAGTTTGCGCCAGCGCCGATGCCGGTAGCGATAAATTCCCTTCGCGAGCGCGGCGACGAACGGGGTCGCAACTCCAGCATCGATGTCGACGGTGTCGCTATAGCGACTCGAGCGTTCATCGATCTGTTCGACATGCAGCGTGTGGTTCCACGCCTTGAGGAGTCCCCCGTGCTCGTGGGTGCGCACGGTTCTACTCGCCTGGTCCACCTCAACGATTTCGATCGTGTGCCGGTACGCCGGTATCACATGGAATGCGAACAACCATCCGGTTCCGCGCTCACCCGCGCGCAGTACCTCCGAGCGTCCCGCGAGCGCCGGAAAGCCGAGGAGGCCCTTACACACGTAGAGGAAGGTGACCGGGGACAGCATCGCCGACCACACCCTGTCGGCGTCGGTCGGCAGGATCGTTTCGATGTGAACGGTTCGCACCGGTACTCCTTCGGCAGTAGTTAGGGTACCCTAATTCTGCTGGTGAAAGCGCCGGTTGACTACTCGCATTTCGCAGGAGATCCACGATCGCGCCAACGGACCGATTTCGGCAACGTAAGCAGCCCAAACAGGAGCGGGCCGCCCAGACCCGACAACGGATTCTGGATGCTGCGGCTCGCGTTTTCGCCGATCACGGCTACACCGCCGGCACCACCAATCGAATCGCCGACGGCGCCGGGATCTCGATCGGCTCGCTGTATCAATACTTTCCGAACAAGGACGCCGTGCTGCGAGCCTTGATGGACTCGCACGTCGATGCCGGCGCCAGGTTGCTCGGTGAGCGGTTGGCGAGTGGTATGCCGCAAGGGCTCGACGAAGCGCTGCGGCTATTTGTGCGCGCGACCATCGACAACCACCGGGACAATCCGCGCCTGCATCGCGTGCTGTTCGAAGAGGCCCCTCGCGCACCGGAGTTCCTGGCGCGGCTGCACGACTTGGAGCAGCTGATGGTGGACGCGACCACGCGCCTACTCGAGCAGCAGCCGGACGTGCGTGCCAGCAGACTGAACGCCCAAATCGTGGTGGCGACGATCGAATCGCTCGTTCACCGGCTAGTCGCCTCGCCGAGCCCCGTTGACTTCCAACGGCTCGAAGATGAAATCGTCCTTCTGCTCACCGGATATCTGCAGCCGCACAACGATTCCCGTGCCAACTAGGCCGGCGGAAGGATGATGCACGTGGTGGTGGCGTGGGCGACAAGCTTGCCGTCTTGGTCCACGACCCGGCCCTCCGCCGTCGCAGTGCGGCGTCCGGAGTGAACGACGGTGCCTGTGGCCGTGAGGGTTTGGCCATCGGTGCTGGCGGCACGGATGTAGTTGACCTTGATTTCCAGGGTGGTATAGCTGACGCCGGCCGGCAGGGTGGTGTGAACCGCGCAGCCCATGACCGAGTCGAGGAGGGTAGCGGCGATACCGCCGTGGACGGTGCCAAGGGGGTTGGCGAATTCGGGACGGGTGTCAAGGGACATCACGACACGTCCGCGGTCGAGCTCGTCGAAGCGCAGGCCGAGCAGGCGGCCGATCCACGGTATGTCGGTGGGGCGTTCGCTTTGCACCCAGCGCATCAGTTCCAGGCCGGTCATGGCGGCGATGTCTGTGGTCACGATCGTTCTCCTTGGTGGCGTCGACGCCGGGGTCAGCCCAACGGGGTGTCGGTGTCGCGCAAGGTGACCAGCACCGGGGCATACATGCGGGCCTTGATGGCGCCCAGAGTGTCGCCGGCCTTGTTCGCCTGCGCGCCGGCGAGTTCGATGGCCTTGGCGCGCACCACATCCTCTGCCACCGCGTCGTCGACGATGCCGGCCGCGACGGCGTCCGTCCCGCCGTAGCGGTGTCCGCTGAGCATGGCCTGGTGCGCGGTTTGCGGCGCCAACCGGGCCTGAATGAGTGCGGCCATGCCGGGGCTGAACGGGATGTTGATGTCCACCTCGGGCAAGCACCAGTAGCCGCGGTCGGCGCGCATGACGCGAAAGTCGTGCGCCAGGGTGAACATCGCGCCCGCGGCGAAGGCGTGTCCCTGTACGGAGGCCACGGTGATCACCGGCAGCGACAACACTCGCCCGAAGAGTTGGTGAACGGAAACGACGTAGTCGATGTGTTGGTCGGCGTGGGCGGATAGCCAGTCCAGGTCCAGACCGTTGGAGTAGAACTTCCCGGTGGCGGCGGTAACGAGGGCCCGGGGTCCGTGGGCCTTCTCCACCTCTTCCAGCCCGGCGTCGACGGAAGAGATCCAGTCGGGGTGAAAGCGGTTCTCACCGTCGCCGAGGTCGAGAACGAAGACGTTGTCGTGGCGATCGAGCGTGGGCATGCAAAACCCTACCTTTCATTCGTCAATCCACCAGCCGGAGCGACGAAAAGCGCTGGCTTCGCAGGGCTTTCGCGGCTCCGAGGGGTACTGCTATCGATCGGTCCCTCTCGTCCCGATGCACCGCCACATGGCGGCCCTTCATGTTACTATCTGCAGAATAGCGAGCTATCTATAGGATAGGAAGCTGGTGAGACATGGACCACAGCCGCGAACCCACGGCGTGGCTGCCGTATTGCCCGTATTACGCCGCGGCCGGCGACATCTTGACCCGCCGCTGGGCACCGACGGTGCTGCGTGCCCTGGTCACCGGTCCCAAGCGGTTCGGCGAGATAGCCGCGGCTATCCCCGATATGACGGACAAGCTGCTGTCCCAGCGGCTCAAGGACCTTGAAGACGAGGGCTTGATCGAGCGCTTTCTCGGCGACGGTCGTCCGGCGCGCGTCGAGTATCGGTTGACAGAGAAGGGCGTCGAGCTCGGTGACATCCTGCTCGACATCAATCTGTGGGCGCTGAAGTGGATTGACCTGTCCGACCGTCAACCAGCGGAGAAAACACGAGTAAGCCGCCGCACACGATCCACCACCGCCAAAATGAAAGGGACAGAATGAAACTCGATGACGCCACACGCAAGTTTCTCGGCGACGGCGTAGACGCCACCCTGGTCACGATCAACCCCGACGGTAGCCCCCATGTGTCGGTCGTATGGGTTGCGCTCCAATCCACGCCAGAAGGCGACGAGCTAGTGAGCGCGCATCTGAGCGAGTACCGAAAGACCCGCAACATTCGCCGGGACCCCCGGGTGGCTCTGACGATCCTTTCCAAGGAGCCCCATCCCGGACAGCCCACACCGTATCTGTCCGTCACCGGGTCCGCCCGCATCGTCGAGGGCGGCGCGCCCGAATTGTTGACCGAGCTGGCCGAGGTCATGCTGGGATCCAGCGAGCATTTTCCGCCGCCGAATTCCCCATCGGGGCTACTCACCAGAATCCGCATCGAAAAGGTCGGCGGCGCCGGCGCTTAGGGCCGACTCGATTACTGCTTCAGCGGCAGTTCGACGCATATGTGAGTGCCCACCGGAACATCGAGAAAGACGAACGTTCCGCCCGCCGCTTCGACCCGGGCCCGGTGCGAGGCTAGCCCGATGTGTCCCTCGCCCAGGCGGCGCGCCATCGCCTCGTCGGTGAATCCCACGCCGTCGTCGACCACATCCAAAACGCAGCTGCCTTCGTTGATCCCAAGGCGGACTGAAGCATTGCCGGCCCGAGAATGTTGCGCCAGGTTGGACAGCAACTCCCGCGCCACCCCGAAGACGATGGGGTCGACCTCGTTGCGTAGCGGGTAGTCGATGTCCGTCGAGACCTCGATACCGGAACGCTGGGCGGTGTGCGCAGCTAGTTGCTGCAGCGCCGCACCCAATCCGACCTGCTCGAGGACGGCCGGATGCAGCTCAAACGTCGCCTGCCGCAATCGGTCCGAGGCAGCCTGCAGCCCGGCCATCGCGCGACCGACTCGCTCGTCACCAGGAAACGCCGTATCCAACTCGACGAGCTCTTGGCGCACGGCCAGGATGTCTTGCAGCGGTCCGTCGTGGATGGATTCCGAAATCCGGCGCTGCTCCACATCCGACGCAGTCATTGTCTGCGCCAGCAGTTCCTCGCGTAGTGTGCTGAGCCCGGCCACCGACCGGGTATGCCGTTCTTCGACGCGTACAGCGACAAACGCTGTGACACAAAGGAACCCGTAGAGCAGGAACCGGAACGTGGCCTCGGTGATGCCGATCGAGCCGACCATTTCCGGGTCCTCGAGCACCGCGATCGCGAACCCCACCATCGAGAAGATCAACACCACCGCCGCTCGCCGGGAGGAAACGTCGAGCCCGATGAGGATCGGCAACGCCGTCATGATGAGCAGCGGGTGCAGTCCGTTGGTGGACAGCACCTGGAAGACGGTCAGCACGATCACGTCGATGACGGTGAACGCAAACGGCTCCACGCGGCCGACGTCGGCCAACCGGCCGCGTGCGAGCCATCGTCGGCTGCCGGAGAAGGCCAGCGTCAGCGCGCACAGCGCCATCAAGCCGTACCCGATGATCAGCACGGTTTGCTGGGGCCATTCGGACCGGCGCGTGTCGCTCAGCATCGCAGCGATCATCAAGCCCACCACGCCGAGCCGAAGCACCGACGCAATTCGATACGAGCGCAGCTGGTGGACCCTGCGCACCCGCTTCAGTTCTGCGTCGCTGGCCACCGCCACCCGATCACCGTACTCATCCGCGCCGGCGCGACCGTGGCAAATCGCGCGAAAACGCATCAGAGCACCCGAAATCGCGAACGAATGCTTTGGGTAAACGGCTACACTCATCGCCATGGCCGACGCGGCTACGCCCGCCGAAGTACGTGTGGTCGTTGGTGACGACCACCCGCTCTTTCGCGAGGGCGTAGTGCGCGCGCTCGCCTCGAGCGGTTCGGTGAACGTGGTCGGCGAGGCCGACGACGGATCGGCGGCATTGGAATTGATCAAGACGCACCTCCCCGATGTCGCGTTGCTTGACTACCGAATGCCCAGCATGGATGGCTCCGAGGTCGCGGCGGCGGTGCGAAGCCAGGAATTGCCTACCCGGGTGTTGCTTCTCTCGGCACACGACGAGCCGGCGATCGTGTTCCAGGCACTGCAGCAGGGCGCCGCCGGCTTCTTGCTGAAGGACTCGACCCGCGCCGAAATCGTCAAGGCGGTCCTCGATTGCGCGGAGGGGCGCGACGTAGTAGCACCCGGCCTTGTCGGGGGCCTCGCCGCGGAAATTCGCCAGCGCGCGGCACCCTCGGCACCCGTGCTCAGCGCGCGAGAGCGCGAGGTGCTCAATCGGATTGCCCGCGGACAAAGCATCCCCGCGATCGCAGCCGAGCTCTACGTCGCCCCGTCGACGGTCAAGACCCACGTGCAACGCCTCTACGAAAAGCTCGGGGTCGGCGATCGCGCAGCCGCCGTGGCGGAAGCCATGCGACAAGGTCTGCTCAGCTAGCGGCCGACCGCGGGTCCCGCTCGCTCACGAAGCCGGATCTTCCGCGCCCAACAGTTCGTTCGCGGATGACATGGCCTCCGCCATCATTTGGCGAGCCCGTCGTTCCACCTCGTAAAGGTGGTCGTCGCTGACGCCGGCACCGATCAGCCGCCGTCGGGCGAAAACCAAAGGATCGACGCCAGAGGGGTGATTGGTGCGGTAGGTGACCGCTTTCACCACGGTGGGGCCGCCGCCGACGCTCGCTCGTTCTACCGCGTGGGCGACCGATTTGTGCACCGCCGCAACGTCTCTACCGTCGGCCAACAGGACGGGCATTCCGTGGCTCCCGCGTGCACCGCGGCGCACGCCCGATCCGGTGCGAATGTCCTCGACGACGAACACCACCGGAAGCCGCCACGACACGGCTATGCGCGCGGCCGTTTCGAACTCGACGGAGTTCGAGTCCTCATTGCCGATGACACACAGTGTGACCTTGCCTGCGCCGGCCATTTGCTGCGCATAGGCATCGCCAAGGGCGAACATGACTGATTGCTTCAACGGGCTTGAGCCGGCAAATATCAGCTTCCATTCCGCAGCGAACGGGTCTTCGCTGGACGCGCCGCCCACTTCCCGGCTCGGGGCGAATATTTCGGCGATGGCCGGACCCAGCGGGAGCGAAAGACCGATCTGCTCTGCGTGCTGGAAATGGGGGATGGCGGTGCTGATGATGTCGCCCGGTCGAAGCGCAGCGGTAGCGCCCACGGCCACGGCTTCCTGACCGAACGCGGCCACCATGGGTCCGTTGAGCAGACCGTCGATGCGCGACTCTTCCAGTGCCATGTCGAGCAGGCGCAGTGCCCACATGCGGCGGTACAGCTCCAGCTGTTCACCGACAGGCGCCGCAGAGGGTTTTGCCGACAGTTTCGAGGTGCGAGCCATGTCCCGGTCTCCTAACCGATCGTTTGGGCGGTTGGTCGCCCTGTTAGACACAAGCTCAAAGTAGATGGGTATAGCTTGGGCGCACCTCCGCTGATCGGTCCGCAAAAGTGATGAACGCCCATTCCCCCGATTGGGGGACACGGCGAGTTCAGTCCGGGCGTTGAGGGCTCGGGGCCAGCAGCTTTTCGGCCGCGGTATACGGATCGTCGTGGGCGTCGACCACCGCCTCGGCGAGCCGGTCGAGATCCGGCCGGCCGCGCAGCCGCGTTTGCGCCAGCGACAGGATCTGCGCCCGGGCCCGGGCCAGCCGACGGTCGCGGCTGTCGGTGCGGCGGTGATCGTCGATGGCCGCGACCAGGTCCGCGACGCCTTCTCCCTGGGCGGCGACGAGGCTGACGATCGGCGCCTTGGTTTCGGCGCGCAGATCCCGCACGGTCTGTTCGGCACCGTCGCGGTCGGCTTTGTTGACCACCACGATGTCGGCGACCTCGAGCACTCCCGCCTTGGCGGCCTGCACCGCGTCGCCCGCCCCGGGATTCAGGATGACGACGGTTGGGTCGGCGACGGCGGCAATCTCGATCTCGCACTGCCCCACCCCCACCGTCTCGAGCATGACCACGTCGTAACCGATCGCGCCGAGCAGGCGGATGGCGGCCGGAACCGCGGCGGCCAGGCCACCGAGATGGCCACGCGTTGCCACCGACCGAATCAGCACATCGGAATCGTTGATATGCGCGGCCATTCGAATTCGATCGCCCAGCAGCGCGCCTCCACTGAACGGCGACGTCGGGTCCACGGCCAGTACGGCCACCCGGGACCCGCGCTCGCGATAGGCGCCGACCAACGCCGCGATCGTCGTCGACTTGCCCGCGCCCGGCGGTCCGGTGATGCCGATGATCGGGCCCGCGCATGCCGACGAGGGCCCGATGCTCGCCAGCACCTCGTCGCGCCGCTCCCCCTCCACCAGACTCAGTAGCCGACCCGCCGCCCGCGGAGACCCGTTGCGCGCACCGGTTATTAGGTCGGCGATGGTCATTTGCGCATTATGGCGCAGCGACCTCGATGACCGTCGCCGAGCCCATCCCGCCGCCGGCGCACATGGCCGCGACCCCGATTCCCCCGCCGCGGCGGCGCAATTCGTGCACCAGCGTGACGAGCATCCTGGCCCCGGTTGCCGCGACGGGGTGTCCCAGCGAGCAGCCGCTGCCGCTGACGTTCACCTTGTCCGGGTCGAGATCGAGAATCTTGACGGTGGCCACGCACATCGCCGCGAATGCCTCGTTGATTTCGAACAAGTCCACGGCTGAGATCGAAAGCCCCGCGCGGCCAAGGGCTTTCGGGATGGCTTCCACCGGAGCCAAGCCGGTGATCGCCGGGTCGACGCCCACGGACGCCCACGATCGCACGGTGGCCAGCGCGGGCAGCCCGAGCCGCTCGCTCGCGATGGTCAACACCGCGGCACCGTCGTTGGCTCCGCAGGCATTACCGGCGGTAATCGAGAAGCCCTCGATCTCCGGATGCAGCGGCTTGAGTGCGGCCAGCTTCTCCAAGCTGGTGTCACGGCGTGGATGCTCGTCGACCGAAAACAACCCGTGCGGCGACTCGATGGGAACGATCTCCTCTTTGAAGCGGCCCTCGTCGATCGCGGCGATGGCATTGCGGTGGGAGCGCAGCGCCCAGGCATCCATCTCTTCGCGACTCACGCCCGCCTTGACCGCAGCGTTCCACCCCACCGTGATCGACATGTCGAGGTTGGGCGCATCGGGACGGTCGGGGTGGGTCGGCGGAAACCAGTCGACCCACTCGCCGTCCACCTGCATCCGTGACCGCGGCGACGTGGACGCGGAGTTCACGCCACCGGCGATGACGAGCTGGTCCATCCCGGCTCGCACGCTCGCCGCCGCACTCTGCACCGCCGCCTGACCCGCCGCGCAGTGCCGGTTGTTGGCCAAACCGGGCACGTGGGTCAGACCGCTCGTGATGGCCGCATGCCGGGCCAGCACGCCGCCACCGTAGAGGCCCTCACCGAGGATCACGTCGTCGACCTGCGCGGGATCGAGGTCGGCGGCGGCCTCGGAGACGACGTGGTGCGCCAGGTCGAATGCGCTGGTGTCGCGCAGCGTTCCCTTGCGCGCGGTGCCGATCGGGGTGCGCAGGGCGGACACGATGACGGCTTCGGGCACGGGTCTTCTCCAGTTCAGCGTCTACGAGAACCCTATTCTCTCATTTTGAGAGTCTCAGTTGCAAGAAGCGCTCCCGTGGCCGATCAGTTGGTGCGGTTGGACCAGCCGGAGGGCAGGTTTTCGGGACCGGTGTCGATGACGGTCTCGTCGTCTGTTCCGACGTATTCGAACAAGGTGATGTAGGCGAACTCGGGGACTTCGTAGATCGGGTAGGTCGGGCCACGGTCGCGGTGGGCCCGCATCTCATCCAGGTGTTCGTTCTGGAAGCAAACGGTGCGCTCACCGTGCATGCGGATCCACTGCGGGAAGAAGATGACTCCGTGGATGCGTCGTTTGGCGGGCAAGATGTTGACGGCCACGCAGGTGCCCGTCGGTTCGGTCCAGGACACTTTGAAACTGTCGTCGTCGAGTTGGACGAGGTTGACTTCCTGGCCTTTGACCCAACGGCCTCCGACATGCCCGGAGTGAATACGGTAGTCGATGGTCGAGGCGTTCTTGACGTACATTTCGTACTGCCAGCCGTTGGCGTAGGTGTAGATGAAGCGGTGGCCGACGATACCCGAAAGATCCTGCGGCGGAATCGGGTTCGCGATGCTGGTCATGCCGTTCCTCCTGGAACTGATCGGGAAGCGGGGCGGTGGCGTGTCAGTGCTCGATCCTGCCAGGCGCGTGGCGCGCTCTAGCGCTTGGCTGCGGGAAACGCGTGGATTTGCGATGGTGGACGAATGACTGAGGGAATGGTCGCAGTCCCGGGCGGGAATGTGTGGTTCACGCGGGTCGGTGGTGGGCCAGGCCTTCCGCTGCTCGCGGTTCATGGGGGTCCGGGGCTGCCGCACGACTATTTGCGGTCGCTGGAGCGCCTGGCTGACGAGCGCGAGGTCATTTTCTGGGACCAGCTCGGCTGCGGAAACTCGGAATCCCCTTCCGACCGACGGCTTTGGACGATGGAGCGCTCGGTGGCCGAAATGGACACCGTGGTGAAGGCGCTGGGGCTGAACCGCTTTCACGTCTTTGGCAATTCGTGGGGCGGCATGCTGGCGCAGCAGTACGTGCTTGATGCCGCATCCGGAGCGGAGAGCCTCGTCATCTCGAACAGCATCGCGTCCATCCCGCAATTCGCGCAGATGGTGGCCCGGTTGAAGTCCGAGTTGGATCCGGCGACTCAATCGGCCATCGACCGTCACGAAGCCGCCGGCACGACGTACGCGGCCGAATATCAGGCGGCGATACGCACCTGGAACGAGACGTATCTTTGCCGCGTTCGTCCCTGGCCCATCGAGCTCGAGAACGCGTTCCGCCGCATGGGCATCGAGATCTTCGAAACGATGTTCGGGCCCAGCGACTTTCACATCGTCGGAACCATTCGGAACTGGGACGTGTTCGACCGCTTGGCCGAAATCTCGCTACCGACGCTTGTCGTTGCCGGCCGGCACGACGAATGCGTACCCGAGCACATGTGGGAAATGCACGCGCGCATACCGGGTTCGCGGTTTGAGTTGTTCGAGTCCAGCTCTCACATGCCGTTCATCGAGGAGCCAGACCGGTTCGATCACGTGATGAGGGATTTTCTGCGGCAGCACGACTGATCGGTCGTTGAGTCAGCGCGGCGGTTGCCCCGATTCGACGCTGTGCACGACGAGCCCTATTGCCCATTCGATCGCCCTGATGGCGTCCGCGGAACTCGCCCCCCAGTGCACGACCAGGCGTTCGTAGGAGGGCGGGCTCCACAGCACGTCGAGCACGCCGGCCACAAGGGCTTGCTGCTGCGGCGACCAGTCCGGCGCAGCGGTCGCGACGGCGCCTCGCAGGGCGTCGCCGCGGGCACGGTCCATGGCGGTGAACGTGGGGTCATTGGGCTCGACTCCCCAGGACGAGACGGCGAAAGACGACAACGCTTCGAAGACGCGGCGGGCCACCGTGGCGACGCCCGCAAGGTCGACATTCTCATAGTTCACCCCGGCACGCTCTTGGAATCGCTGCATCACGGCATCATGCAATTCTCGTTCGGTTGCGAAGTGCCGGAACACCGTTCGCTTGCTTACGCCCGCACCTTCGGCCACCGCCTGAAAAGTCATAGGGCTCCAATCCATATCGGTGAGCCCTTCGACGATCGCAACGCCGGCGCCCAAAATCCGCTCACGTGTGTCGGCGGTCTTCCGTTCACGTAGTGGACTGCGATAGGGACGCTGTGTGCGCGCCGGCGTATCTTGCGAAGTCGGCATTGACAGCCCCTTGTTATTCACGTCATCATAGTGACATCAATTAGCTCTCGGATAAAGCCGGCGTGCGGATTGCTGGAGGTGCGCCAAGGAGAAGCTCGATGAACTCGGTCGAAGAAGCGCTCGCCACTGCTCGTAGCGAGACTGGACTCGACGACTTTGGCGTTGACTCGTTTCGCGAGGGCTTGGAAGTTCTCCTCGAATCGGTGGGTACCGAGGCGGATCTGAATCCCCTGGGCGAGTTGATTGTTCGGAATCTGATCATCACCGGGCTGAAGAACCGGTTGCGCATCGAGGATTGGTACCGGCGTCACCCTGAGATAGAGGACGAGGTGATCGAGCGGCCGTTGATTGGGCTCGGCTTACCGCGCACCGGGTCGACGGCTCTATCGTTCTTGCTTGCCGAAGATCCCCATGCGCGTTCGCTGCGTCGATGGGAGGCTGGCGAGCCGTGCCCGCCGCCGTCCACCGTGGTGGGCCCCGATCCCCGGATCGCCGCCGCGGCGGCGCAGCAGGAAACGCTGGACACCGCGGCACCGAGGTTGGCCGCGCTGGTGCCGACGACGCCGACGGGGCCGGAGGAGTGTCAGGACCTGATGGCGCTGGACTTCAAAAGCCAGTACTTTCAGGCGTTCGCGCACATTCCCACGTATTCGCGGTGGCTTCTCGATGCTGATCTCACGCCAACCTACGCCTATGAGCGGCGGACCCTGAAGTTGTTGCAGTGGGGCCAACCTCGCCGACCCTGGCGGTTGAAGTGCCCCACACATTTGTTGTTCCTGCCCCATCTGGACAGGGCGTTCCCCGATGCCCGCTACGTCTGGACGCATCGCGACCCCACCGAGGTGATTCTGTCGGTCGCCGACCTCTACGCCGAGTTCCGACAGATGACCTCGAACACGGTCGACCGAAACTATCTCGGGCAACTCAATGTCGAGCATTGGTCAGTCGGCATGCAGCGAGCGTTGGCGTTCCGGGACGCCGGCAACGATGATCGGTTTTTCGATCTCGATTTCACTGCCGTGCAACGTGATCCGATCGGCGAAGTGAAACGCTTGTACGCATGGCTAGGCGAGCCCGTATCAGCCGAGTTCGAGGCGGGCATGCGCGCGTGGTGGCAGGCCGAAGCCGCATCGCGGTCGCCGAACACGCATCCGGAGGCCGCGGCGTTCGGGGTGAACTTGGCGGCGGTACGCCCGCTGTTCGCCGACTACATGCAACGTATGGCCGCGTGGACAGCGGCGACGCGAGGAGAGGTTGCGCAGTCATGACCATCGATGTGACCGGCGGACTGCGCGAGGACTGGGAGTACGTCTGGGACCGCCAACCAGAGGACCCGGAAGCGCGTGAATCCGTGAATGCCTGGATC
This sequence comes from Mycobacterium heidelbergense, assembly GCF_050205645.1. Lineage (GTDB taxonomy): Bacteria > Actinomycetota > Actinomycetes > Mycobacteriales > Mycobacteriaceae > Mycobacterium > Mycobacterium heidelbergense_A. The sequence goes on along the minus strand of NZ_JBNMQT010000008.1, from coordinate 108,598 downwards.
TGGGACGACAGCGGCGGTTTCGGTCTGCCGCGAATCGGGGTCGAGGCGGTGGCCGACCAATGGAACACCCACGACGTCCAGGTGAACATCGCCTTCGCGGACGGCCGCGTTTTCAACGTTTTCGGCAACGGTCCGGTGCACAACCCGCTAGGTTCCGACGGCAGGCCGCGGACCCTCGGCGCCGGGCCGCTGTCGTTCGAGATCGTTGAGCCCTATCGGCACCTACGCGTCAAGCTCGATGGCCAGGCACTCGCCACGACGGTCGATGCCCAGATGGCCGGGTGGATGCCTTGGTCGGCCGAGGGCGAGAGGGTCGCGGTCAAGGCGCAGATAGATATCCGGCCGGTGCTGCCTCCTTGGGAAAACGGTTCGACGAGCGAGGACGCGCGGCGCATCTTGTCCACCCAGGAAGAGGGCTACCTGATCGGCTATCCGTGGCGATTCGAACAGCTTTGCAGCGCAAGCGGCACCATGACCATCGGCAACGAGACGCACGAGATCAAGGGCGGCGCCAACCGGATCCGCCGCCAAGGTGTGCGACGACTGGCCCGGCTCCGGGGCCACGTTTGGCAAGCGGCGGCGTTCCCAAGCGGTTTCGGATTCGGTTTCCAGATCTATCCGCCGCGCGCCGACGGCAAGCCGACGTACAACGAAGGCTACGTAGTCAAGGATGGCGCAGTCGTCCCCGCCCGGGTTATCAAGGCGCCGTTCATGAATCGGTTGCAACCGAGGGATGAAGATGTGTCCCTAGTTCTCGAGGCCGGCGGCGACCCCCTCGAAATCGAGGGCCACACCACGATGTCGACGTTCATGGTCATGCCCCCCGAGGTCGGCGGCGGCCTGCAGTTGCAGCAAGGACTCGCGCGCTACAGCTTCAACGGGGAGACGGTGATAGGAATGATCGAACGTTCGACGGCGCAAGACCAAGTTTCGCCTTGACGGCCTCAGTTTTTGCCCGCCGCCAGCTTGGTGACGATCGACCGGAAGTCCTCGGTTTGGAACGACTGGCTTTCTGCCGACAGCGCATAGTCCAGACTGGCCAGTACGGCGCGCTCAAGATGGATGTTGAGCACGCGCTTGGTGCTCTCCACCGCCTGCTGGGGCAGCTCCAAAATCTTTTTGGCGCAACCGATTGCCTCCGCGACGGGATCGGCCGCCACATGGTTGGCCAAACCGAGTTCGACGGCGCGCTGCGCGCTGATGCGGGTGCCGGTCAGTGCGTACTCCTTGGCCAGCAGCAGGCTGATGTGCAGCGGCCAGGTCAGCGGTCCCCCGTCGGCCGCCACCAGTCCGACCTGCACATGAGGGTCGGCGAGGTAGGCATCTTCGGCGATGTAGACGATGTCACTCAACGCGACCAGGCTGCAGCCGAGTCCGACAGCCGGGCCATTTACGGCCGCCACCACGGGGATTCGGCACCGCGCCATGCCCAGCACGATCTCGCGCCCGTCCCGGATGGTCTTGGCGCGCAGCTCGGCATCCCCCGACAGTTCCTTGAGATACGAGAAATCGCCGCCGGCCGAAAACGCCCTGCCGGCCCCGGTGATCACCGCCGCGCGGGCCGAGGGGTCGTCGGTCAATCGTTGCCACAGCCGCGCGAGCCCGACGTGCAGGTTGTCGTTGACCGAGTTGAGGGACTCCGGCCGGTTCAGGGTGATGATCCGCAACGCGCCTTCGGCGCGGACATCGATTTCGGCAGGCATGTCGTACATTCAGACTCCCAATCCCAAGATTCGCGAAGCGATGATGTTCTTCTGTATCTGTGAAGTCCCACCCATGACGCTCTGCGCACGGCTGTACAAATAGGCGCCGAGCAGATCGGGATCCCGGGTCCCGGTGACGGCCAGTGCCGCATGGCCGACGGATTGCTCGACCCAGGTCATCAGCAGCTTGTCGAGCGAGCCTTCGGGCCCGTGCGACACCCCGTCCAGCTGTTCGGACAGTCGCCGCCGGACGTGGTGGGTCAGCATTTCCGACTGGACGGCCGCCCACGTCAACTCGTCGGATATCGGACCGTCGTTGCGCGCCAACAGCTCTCGGACAAGCTTGCCGTATCTGGCCGCATAGCCCAGCGTGGAAGGTTCGCGCTCGTGCCCGACGACGGTCATGGCCACGGCCCAACCGTCACCGGGAGCGCCGACCATCCGATCCGCCGGCACGGTCGCGCCGTCGAAGAACACCTGACCGAATTCGTTGGTGACCCCGTTCATCATGCGCAGCGGGCGCTGTTGCACGCCCGGTTGTTTCATGGCGATGACGAACGCCGAAAGGCCCCGGTGTCGCTTAGCCTCGGGCTCGGTGCGGGCCAACAACAGGCACCAGTCCGCGACGTCGGAGTAGCTCGTCCAGATCTTGTGTCCATGCACCACATAGTTGTCGCCCTCGCGAGTGGCGGTGGTGGTCAGCGAGGCCAGATCCGAACCGGCACCGGGCTCGCTGAAACCCTGACACCAACGCTCGGTGCCACTGATGATGCCCGGCAGGAAGCGCTTGCGTAGTTCGTCGCTGCCGTGCCTGCCGATGCCGTGGACCAGGTAACCCACGCTGGGGCGCGGCGGAGCGCCGGCGCGCACCAGTTCTTCGTCGACAATCACGTCATAAACCGGAGGCAGGTCTTGCCCGCCGTAGTCGCGCGGCCAGGACAGGCCGAAAAAACCGTTGTCGTACAAGGCCCGATGCCAATCGGCCATGCGCTCCCAATACTCGTCACCCGAGCCGGAAAACTCCTTGGCGTGCACCGAAAGCCACGCTCGCAGCCGCTCGCGGAATGCGGCCTCCTGAGCTGAATCACGAAAGTCCAAGATCGATCTCCTTCAGCATTACCGGCCACAACTCGGTCGATGTCAGCGCGCGCCGCAGGTAGACATGCACCACGCACTCCCACGTATTGCCAATGCCGCCATGCACCTGCACGGCGGTCTCACAGACCGTTCGGGCGGCGCGCGCACAGTAGACCTTCGCAACCTGGGCGGCTCGAATGGCCTCGGCGGGCGTCAGTTCGTCAACCGCCCAGGCGGCATGGCGCAACACGCTGACCGAACCTTCGATCAGCGCAAGGCTTTCGGCCAACATGTGGGCGATCGCCTGGTAGGAGCCGATCGCCTTGCCGTACTGTTCGCGGATTTTCGCGTAGTCGACCGCGACGGCCTGAGCGCCCCGGGCGATCCCCACCAGGTCCGCCGTCGTGGTCACCAACGCGAGCGCCCGCCATCGCGTCGCGACGTCCGCGGATACCTCGCCGAGAACCGCCGGCGATCCCACCGCGGCGGCTTCGGTCCGGGTCAAATCGGCGGCGGTCCGGACGTCGGCCACATCCGTCGCCAAAACCGTGGTACCGGAAAGGAACAGGGCTCGTCGGGCGCCGCGCGCGTCGATCGCCCGGTTATAGACAGCGATGGTCGCGCCAGTGGCGTCGGCATCGATATGGCGGGCGAGATCGTCGGCCAGCACCGGACCCAGAAACGGTGCGTCGACCAGTCGGCGCCCGAATTCCTCGGCGACGATGGCCACCTCGACGCCGGTTGCCCCGTCGGAGCGCAGCGATCGCCAACCCGTCGTCGTAACCTGCTTGTCCAGACGCGCAATTCGCTCATCGTCGGCTAGGTCGTTGACGGTTGCGGGCCCCAGATCGTCGGCCAGCTTGGCGGCGGCGTCGCGCAGCTGCTGCTGTTCAGCTGTCAGACGTACATCCATAGCGCTCCTTCAAGACTCGGCGCAGCACCTTGCCCGAGGGCAGGCGAGGGATATCGGGCACGAACACGATCCGGTTCAGATGTTTGTAGGAGGCCAGCTTCTCATCCACTCTGGCGATCAGGTCCGCGGCGTCAACCCGTGCATGCACCGCGACGGCGGCGACAACCGCCTCGCCGTTGACCCCGTCGGGAACCCCGAACACCGCGCAATCTTTGACGGCCGGATGGCCGTGCAGCACCGTCTCGATTTCGGCCGGCGCCACCTGAAAGCCGCGCACCTTGATCATTTCTTTGAGGCGGTCGGTGATCCGCAGCCAACCGTCGGCGTCGAGCCAGCCCACATCCCCGGTCCGGTACCAGCCGTCGCACATCGCCTCGTCGGTCGCCTCGGCCGGCAGGTAGCCGGCCATCAGCGACGTCGACCGCGCCTGGATCTCACCGACCTCCCCCGGGCCGACGGGTTGGCCGGTCTCGAGCGAGACCATGCGCAGGTCCACACCGGGCACAGGGTGGCCGACCGCGTCCAGTCGGGCTCCGTCGAGCGGATTGCACGCGATGACCGGCAGTTCCGTGGTGCCGTACGCGGGCACCCAACCGACGCCGGTACGTCGGGTCACGGTCTCGGCGATGTCGGCGCTGACCGGCGTCGCACCCCACATGATGAAGCGCAGCGACGATAGGTCGTAGGACTCGAGGTCTGGGTGCGAGGCGATGGCCAGCGCGATCGGGGCGACCGCCATTTCGATTGTGATGCGGTCGTTTTCGATGTGACGCAGGATCTGGTCGATGTCAAAGCGGCGATGCAGCCGCGTCCACGCGCGCATCTGCAGCGCCGTCAGGATGTTGAGCAGGCCGAGGATATGTGAAGGGGGCGTGGCGATTTGAATGCGGTCACGCCGTGTCAGCTGCAGTGCGTCGCGCCAGTGCTGCACGGCCACACTCAAAGACGTGTGAGTGTGCCGGACCGCCTTCGGCAGTCCGGTGGTACCCGAACTGAAGGCAAGCACCGCGTCGCCGTCTGGCGGCAGCGAACACGAGGACGTCGGTTCTGCGGGCGTGATCGGTTCGTCAAGGTGCAACATCGGCATCAAACCGGCAAGCACGGGATGGTCCCCGACGGCGTGGTCCGGGTTGGTCAGCGCCAGGGCGTGGTCGACTTCCTGGCGCTTCCACGCCGGGCTGAGCAGCACCGCGCCGGCACCAAGCCGCCAGATCGCAAGCAGGGCGGCGACGAATTCCGGCCGATTGGACGCCATGAGCGCAACCCGCTGACCCGCGGCGACATTGCTGGTGGCCAGGGCCCGGGCCAGCCCGTTGGCCAGCGCATCGAGCTGGGGCAGGGTGAATCGCCGTTCCTCGAACACGAGCGCGGCCGGCTCGGTCACGTCTCGTTCCTCCAGCTGTCCAGGCGACTTGAGAAGATACTATCGCTTAGGGAGAATAATATTCTCTATACTGAAGAATGCAAATATGGGGAGGGCGGCCATGGTGACGGCCCGCATCATCGAGGAGACCGTGTCAGATCCCGATTCAAACGGCGCCGAGGCCGGCACGGTGACGATCTATCTCGATCGTAAGAAGGTGTCGGTACCGCTGGTCCCGGGCGAGACGCTGCTGGAAACCGCGCGCCGGGCCGGCCTGGAACCGCCTTTCAGCTGCGAGGCCGGCAACTGCGGCACCTGCATGGCCAAGCTCGAGGGGGGCCGCGCGACCATGCGGGTCAACGACGCTCTCGAAGAAGACGAAGTGGCCGAGGGTTACATTCTGACGTGCCAGGGCGTGCCCGACACGGACTCGATCACGGTGCGCTACGAGTAGTCACAGGAGAGGCGGCGACGATGGCCAAGGGGATCATGTACGTCGAGAGTCGGCCCAGTTCGCCCGATCGCGAGCAGGAGTACAACACCTGGTACGACGAAGTGCACATCCCCGAACTGCTGGCACTCGACGGAATTGTCGCGGCACGCCGGCTGCGTCCCGTTGACGGGCAGGGCCCGTATGTCGCCATCTACGAACTTGAGGGCGACGACCTGCAGGCGATCATGGACAACATGGTCGCCAACGCCGGTCAGCTACACATGTCTGATGCCTTGCTGTTAGATCCGGCCCCGATCCCGCGAGTGCTTGAGTACCTTTCCTAGCCGGTGTCGAACGTGACGGTGCAGTCACGCTGGAGGCCGAATGTGACTGCACCGTCACGTTCGGGCGAAGTTATCCGTCGCCCAGCTCCGGGGGCGGGCGGTACTCGGGTTGGTAGCCCGCGACGTTGATCGGGCTCCCGACGAGGCGGAAATCGCCTGCGGTCACAACGACTTCCGGGGTCGCTTCGAGTGCTTCGGGAAGCGTCCTGACGGCCGCGGCCGGAACCCCGAGGCGGCGCAGCCGCCGTTCCCAGCCGGCCGCGGAGTCGGTCGCCAGCATCGCCGTGACGACGGCCAGCACCTCATCGCGGCGGGCCACCCGTTCGGCCATGGTTTCGAAACCGCCGATACCCGCCTCGGCAGCGAAGGATTTCCAGAAGCCGTCGTGGGTGATGAACAGCGCCAGATACCCGTCTGACGTCGGAAAAAGCTGAGCCGGAACGTAATACGAGTGGGCCCCGTGCGGCCTTCGCTGTGGCTCGACGCCGTCGTTGAGATAGGCGGAGGCGTGATAGTTGAGCTGCGACAGCATCACGTCGCGCAGCGACACGTCCACTTGCCCGCCGGTGCCGGAGATGATCTTGGCCAGCAGCCCCAACGCCGCACACATTCCGGTCGAGTTGTCGGCCGACGAATACCCCGGCAGGGTCGGCGGGCCGTCGGGATCGCCGGTCAGGGCGGCGGTGCCGACACCCGCCTGAACGACATAGTCGAACGCCGGGTCGTCGCCACCGTGCAGGCCGAAGCCGGTGATCGCCACGCAGACGATCCGCTCGTTGTGCCGCCGCAGGTGCTCGTACGTGAGGCCCAACCTGCGGATGGCCGACGGTTTCAGGTTCACCAGCAGGGCGTGCGACTGCGACACGAGTTCACCCAAGTGTTGCTGTCCCGCTTCGGAATTCAGGTCCAAGGAGAGGCTGGACTTGTTGCGGTTCAGGCTGGCGAAGTAGCTGGGCCCGACGCCGCGGGAGATCTCGCCGCCGCTCGGTTCGATCTTGGTGACTTCGGCGCCGAGGTCGGCGAGCAGCATGGTGGCATAGGGACCGGCGAGCATGGTGCCGACTTCGAGAATCCGAATCCCCGCCAGCGGCCCGCTGGCCGTCACCGCAACTCCGTTGCCAGCGTGGCGATCACCTCGCGGGTGCGGCGTTTGGAGGCGACGAGCTCGTCCCGGTTCTCGCCGATCGGCAACAACCGCACCGACAGGTCGGTCACGCCTGCGTCGGCGAATCGCCGCATTCGCGCCAGGATGGCAGTCTCGTCGCCGGCCGCACATAGATCGCCGACATCGCGCGCATCACCGCGTTCGAGCAGGCGCTGGTAGTTAGGCGACACTTCGGCCTCGCCCAGGATGCGGTTGGCCCGTTCCTTGGCCTCGTCGACTTGCGCAGGCGGACACAGGCATACGGGGATACCCGCGACGATCCTCGGAGCGTTTCGCCCGGCGTCCGCGGCGGCCTTGGTGATCTTGGGCGCGATGTGATCACCGATCGCGCGTTCGTCGGCCATCCACAACACGGTGCCGTCGGCGAGTTCACCGGCAAGCTGCAGCATCACCGGCCCCAGCGCGGCGACCAGGACGGGCATCGGGGTATCGGCCCCGATCGCCATCGGATTGTGCACCGCGAACGAATCATTCTCGACGTCAACAGAACCCGGCCCGGCAATCGCGGCGTTGAGCACCTGCAAGTAGTCGCGGGTGTAGGCGGCCGGCTTCTCGTAGGGCAAGCCGAGCATGTCTCGGATGATCCAGTGGTGCGACGGTCCGACTCCCAGCGCCAGCCGGCCGCCGGTCACCGCGTGCGTCGAAAGCGCTTGGCGGGCAAGGGCGACCGGATGCTGGGCCTGCAACGGCACCACCGCGGTACCCAGCTCGATGCGCGAGCTGTGCGCGGCCATCAGCGACACCATGGTCAGGCAGTCGAAGTCGTCGGGCACCTGCGGCATCCACGCAGTGTCCAGGCTCGCGGATTCGGCCCATTCGATATCGGAGGCCAGCTTGCCCACCTTGCGGGCCATATCGCCACGCTCGGCGCCGATCATTACTCCGATGCGCACGGTTCCTCCGGGGCTGTTTGCAAGGCGGGCTGCGGTGTTCCGGTCAGCGCGCGGATCTCGCGCACCAGCGTGTCGAGCGGTGTCCCAGTGGGGAATACCGCTGCGGCGCCGGCCGAGAGCAGCTTGGGTACGTCGGCGTGCGGAATGGTTCCACCGACGACGACGGCGATGTCGGCGGCATCGGCGGCGCGCAACGCCTCGACGGTGCGTGTGGTCAGCGCCAGGTGCGCACCGGACAGGATGCTCAGGCCCACGACGGCGACGTCCTCCTGGACGGCGATCGAGGCAATGTCTTCGATGCGCTGCCGGATGCCGGTGTAGATGACCTCGAAGCCGGCGTCGCGCAGCGTGCGGGCGACGATCTTGGCTCCTCGGTCGTGCCCGTCGAGGCCAGGTTTGGCAACGAGAATCCGAACGGCCATCTAGAACACCACCGGTTGCTGGAATTCGCCCCATACCGCTTTGAGCGCGGAGACCATCTCGCCGACCGTGCAGTAGGCGTTGGCGCAGTCGACTAGCTTGTGCATCAGGTTGTCGGTTCCTTCGGCGGCGTGCGACAGGGCCGCGAGGCTGGATTTCACTGCGGCCGAGTCCCTTTCGGCCTTGACCTTGGAGAGCCGCTTCAGCTGCAGGTCGCGGCCCTCGGCGTCGAGCTCGTAGGTGACGACATCGTGTTCTGGCTCCTCGGTCACGAAGCGGTTGACCCCGACGACGGGTCGGGTGCCGGCCTCGATGTCCTGGTGCACGCGGAAGGCTTCGTCGGCGATCAGGCCCTGCAGGTAGCCGTCCTCGATGGCATGGACCATACCGCCGTGCCGCTCGAGGTCGTCCATGATCTCGATGATGCGGGCTTCGGTGGAGTCGGTGAGCGCCTCGACGAAGTACGAGCCGCCGAGCGGGTCGGCGACGCTGGCGACGCCGGTTTCGTGCGCGAGAATCTGTTGGGTGCGCAGCGCCAGCGTGGTGGTTTCCTCGGTGGGTAAGGCGAACGGTTCGTCCCAGGCCGCGGTGAACATCGACTGGACGCCGCCCAGCACCGCCGCCATCGCCTCGTAGGCCACCCGGACGATGTTGTTGTGGGCCTGCGGGGCGTACAGCGACGCGCCGCCACAGACGCAGCCGAAGCGGAACATCGACGCCTTCTCCGTCGTCGCTCCGTAGCGCTCCCGCACGATCGTCGCCCAACGGCGCCGCCCCGCACGGTATTTGGCGATCTCTTCGAAGAAGTCCCCATGAGTGTAGAAGAAGAACGAGATCTGCGGCGCGAACTGGTCGATGGTCATCCGGCCGCGCTGCACCACGGTGTCGCAGTAGGTCACCCCGTCGGCCAGGGTGAATGCCATCTCCTGCACCGCATTGGCCCCGGCGTCGCGGAAGTGCGCCCCGGCCACCGAGATCGCGTTGAATCTGGGGACCTCCGCGGCGCAGAACTCGATGGTGTCGGCGATCAGCCGCAGCGACGGCTCCGGCGGCCAGATCCACGTTCCGCGGGACGCGTACTCCTTGAGGATGTCGTTCTGGATGGTCCCGGTGAGCTTGGCCCGCGGTATCCCCTTTTTCTCGGCGGCGGCGACGTAGAAAGCCAACAGGATCGCGGCGGTGCCGTTGATCGTCATGCTCGTGCTGAGCTTGTCCAGCGGGATGCCGTCGAACAGGATCTCGAAGTCGGCCAGCGTGTCCACCGCGACGCCGACCCGGCCGACCTCCTCACCGAACTCGGGATCGTCGGAGTCGTATCCACACTGGGTGGGCAGATCGAGCGCCACCGACAGTCCCGTCCCGCCCTGATCCAGCAGGTAGCGGTAGCGCCGATTGGACTCCTCGGCGGTACCAAAGCCGGAGTATTGCCGAAACGTCCACAACTTGCCGCGGTACCCGGACGCGAAGTTGCCCCTCGTGAACGGAAACTCCCCGGGCGGCGGAGGTTCCGCGCTCCTATCCGCTGGCCCGTAGACGGGTTGCAGCGGGATGCCCGATGGGGTCTGAGACTCATTATCCATCGATGAATAACGTACTTGCAAAAAAAGAGAATGCCAATACCGCATGGTTGACCTGGACAAACAGTGCCTTGTGCGGCCCGTTGTCACCCGAGGATCGCCGGGTGCGCTCTAAGCTGCTGTGCGCGAGGGCCGAGACGACGACGGAGGTCGACATGACGGTTTCCAGGCCATCGGCGGCGGATATCGAGGCCGCGGCCGAACACTTCGGCTTTCACCTAGATGCCGACGCTCAGCGGGCCTATCGGGCCATCGTGGAGTACACGCTGAAGTCTTACGACATCGTCGACAAGCTGTATGACGAGTTCGCCCGCCCGCAGCTCCCCGAACGCGGCTACAAGTTCCCGACCCCTGACGCCAACCCACTGGGCGCCTGGTATGTCCGGGCGGAAATCGCGTCCGGCGCCGAGGGTCCGTTATCGGGCCGGACGGTGGCCATCAAGGACAACATCGCCGTCGCCGGCATTCCGATGATGAACGGATCACGCGCGGTGGAGGGCTTCATCCCCAGCCGCGACGCGACCGTTGTCGAGCGGCTGCTTGCCGCCGGGGCAACGATCGCGGGCAAAAGCGTCTGCGAGGACCTGTGCGCTTCGGGGTCCAGTTTCACCTCCGCCTCCGGCCCGGTGCGCAACCCGTGGGACACCACCCGCGAAACCGGCGGATCATCCAGCGGCAGCGCCGCACTCGTCGCCGCCGGTGCGGTCGATCTGGCCCTCGGCGGCGACCAGGGCGGGTCGATTCGGATCCCGGCATCGCTGTGCGGCGTTGTCGGGCACAAGCCGACGTATGGGCTTATTCCTTATACGGGGGCGTTCCCGATCGAGCGGACGCTCGATCACCTCGGTCCTATGACGCGGACGGTCGCCGACGCCGCGCTTCTGCTCACGCTTCTCGCCGGGCCCGACGGCGATGACCCGCGCCAGCCCGAGAAGATAGCAGCGGTCGACTACAGCGCAGCGCTGACCGGCGACGTGGCCGGTCTACGGGTCGGCATTGTCACCGAGGGTTTCGGGCAACCCGGCTCACGGCCGGAGGTCGAAGACCTCGTCCGGTCGGCGGCGCGGCAGTTCACCGAAATCGGCTGCACCGTAGGCGAAATCAGTGTGCCGTTGCACCGCACCGCCATTCATGTGTTCGCCGTTCTCTTCACCGACGGTGCCACCTATCAGATGTTGGGCGGCAACGGATACGGGCTCGGCGTGGAAGCACGCTACGACCCAGAGCTCATGGCGCACTTCGCAAAACAGCGAGCAGTCAACGCCGACCAACTCGCCAGCATCATCAAGGCGACGGCGCTGGGCGGACACTACGGGCTGAGCACGCTTGGGGGCGCGTCGTATGCCAAGGCGCGCAATCTGGTGCCGCACGTGCGCGCCGCCTACGATGCGGCGCTCGCGCAATACAACGTGCTGGTGATGCCGACCGTGCCCGGGACGGCAGACACGCTGCCGACGGGCAGCCCACAGGATGTCGCGCTGTTTGGACGAGCGGTCGGCAAGGCTTTCAACGTCGCACCCATCGACATCACCGGCCACCCCGCGATCTCGGTGCCCGCCGGCCAGGTCGAAGGCCTGCCCGTCGGAATGATGCTCGTGGGCAAGCGGTTTGACGACGCCACGGTTCTCAAGCTCGCCGATGCGTTCGAATCCCTCTGCGGCGGTTTTCCCGTCGCGCCCAAGGCTTAAAAATTATGCCCGGCAAAGGATTTCGCCGTGTGGGATCGCCAGCCAGCCGTCCGGTGCGGCGGCCCAGGCCCGCCACGCCGCGGAGATCTCGTCAAGCTGCACCGAAGTGGCCAGGCCCAGGTGCAACAAGTCACGCGCCACGTCGGAATGAAGTATCCGGTCCGCCCACATCCCGCCCCACCAGTCGCGGGTGGCGGCCGTCGCGTAACACCACAGGCTGCCCGTCGGCGTGACGTCGTCGAATCCCGCCTCCAGAGCCCACGACAACAGGCACCTGCCCGCATCGGGTTCGCCGCCGTTGGCACGGGCCGCGCGTTGGTAGAGGTCGCGCCAAAGATCGAGTTCCGGTAGCCGCGGGAACCAGATGAACCCCGCGTAGTCCGCGTCGCGGGCCGCCACGATTCCGCCCGGGCGGCAGACGCGGCGCATCTCGCGCAGCGCCCGCACCGGGTCGGCGACGTGCTGCAGCACCTGATGAGCGTGGATGACGTCGAATGCGTCGTCGGCAATGTCGAGGTTGTGCACGTCGGCGGTGGCAAACAAGACGTTGGACAGGTTGCGCCGCCCGACCTCAGCGCGCGCCACGTCGAGAACGTCGGCGGATTGGTCGACGGCCGTCACCGCTCCCGGGGCGACCCGGGCGGCGAGATCGGCGGTGATCGTCCCGGGCCCGCATCCAATGTCGAGCACCGACGCTCCGGGCGCCAGGTGGGGAAGCAAGTAGGCCGCCGAGTCCTCGGCGGTGCGGCGCTGGTGGCTGCGCAGCACCGATTCGTGATGGCCGTGCGTGTAGGTAGCCGAACGCTCACTCATGGCGCGAAAGCTTACGGGCATTACTCACATTATGAAACTGTCGTCTCAATATGTGAGAGGCTAGTCGACCGGAACGTTGAGGATCGGGCGGTCGACGTCGGCGCCGGGACCGTCGAAATGCCACCACTCCCCGGAGTACGGCGTCAGCCCGCCGTATTTCATGGCGTCCCGCAGCCGCGCCCGGTTGGCCTGGGCGTCGGCGCTGACCCCCTGGGTGGCGAACGCCGTTGCGCGCGGCGAGAAGTCGTCGAAGTCGGTGCCCATATCGGCCAGGCAAAGCCCGTCGGCCTGCCGTTCGGGCGGGCACTGCGATTGCACGCTGGTGAAGGTCACGTCGACCGAGCGTCCGGACTCGTGGCTGCGCGCGTACTGGCCCGGACGGGCCACCCAGGCCGGGTTGGGGACCACGTTGAACATCCTGACCTGAACATCGTGTGGCCGGTAGCAGTCCCAGAACACCATCAGGTGGCCCTGTGGACGCAGCGCCGACGCCGCCGTCGCGAGGCCCGGAGCCATGGATTGGTGCACCAGGCACCGGGCGTCGGACGGGTACAACTGGGTGCCGGTGAAATTGTTGGTGGTGGCGTAGCGCAGGTTGATTACCGCGTCGGGGACCACGGTCCGGACGTCGACGAATCCGGCCGCACGCGCCGCGTCACCGACGGGCGGCACGTCAGGGCCGGCGTGCGCCGTGGTCGCAGGGGAAACGGCGAGCAGTCCGGTGGCCAGCAGGAGCCCAGACACACGCAACGTAGGAGGCACGAAGCCATTGTCGCGCGTCTGCGGCGCGATATCGCCGCTATCAGCCCGCCGGGGCGAACTCGATGTGCAGCTCGGTAAGCCCACGCAGCAGAAACGTGGGTGCGTAGTGATATTGGCGATGGGTAGCCGGCCCGTGCTTGGCCGAACTGATCGCGATGTCGCGCGTCCGGTCGAGCAGGCGGCTGACGGTGATCTGTCCTTCCACGCGGGCAAGCGGCGCACCCGCGCAGGTGTGGATACCGCGGCCGAAGGCAATGTGCTCCCGTACGTTCCTGCGATCGATCTGAAACTCGTTGGGATTCTCGAACTTTCGCGGATCGCGGTTGGCCGCACCCAGGCACAGCATGAGCACAGTGCCGGCCGGGATGCGTACCCCGCCCAGGGTGGTGGTCTTGCGCGCCAGCCGGAAGTCCACCTTGGTGGGGCTCTGCATGCGCAATGCCTCTTCGATGAACGGGCCGACGAGTTCTCGGTCGGCGCGCAGACGCTCCTGTAGCTCCGGCTGGTCGCCGAGCACCTGCACTGCCGAGCTCAGCAGCTTGGTCACGGTCTCCTGTCCGGCCGCGAACAAGAAAGTGGCCGGCCTGACCACCTCCAGCAGCGGAGGCGTCGAGCCATCGGGGTAGGCAGCGCTGGCCAGACCGGTGAGCACGTCCTCGCGCGGTCGTTCGCGTCGCTCGGCAATGTAGCCGCTGAACAAGTCGTCGAGGTATTGCAACGGATTACTGCCGACGGGCTCGTGGTCAAGCGCGCCCACCCTGGTGCCCGGCGCCGTGCCGGCGCCGAGGTTGCGGCGGATCTCCGCGCGATCCTCGTCGGGAACCCCGAGGAGATCGGCGATCGCCAAGGTCGCGAACGGCTTTGCGTAGTCGCCAAGGAACTCGCAGCGGCCGTTGGCGATGAACTCGTCGAGCTGCCGATCCGCCAATTGCCAGATGTAGTCCTTGTTTTCCTGCAACCGGCGCGGCGTCAGCAGCCGCCCCAACAGGGAACGCGCCTTGTCGTGCTCGGGCGGATCCATGACGACCATGTGCTCGAAGATCGGGAACTCGTGGCGATGCGCCTCGATCTGCTCGCTGATGTCGTCGCCTTCCGGGGTGAACGGCAGCGGCGGGAACGGGCCGCCGATCGCGTTGACCGCGGAGAACGAGTCGTGATCTTTGAAAGCGGCTTGCACTTCCTGATAGCCGGTGACGGCCACGACCCCGTAGTGCGGCTCGCGGAATACCGGTCCCTGATCGCGCAGGTGGTCCCAGTACTCATACGGGTCTTGGGCGATTTCGGCGTCGGTGAAGTAGTCGGGCTCAGCGAGATCGGTCACGAGTCGAAATCCTTTCCCGGCCTTCCACCGTATGGACTCATCCGGCCATGAACTGATCGATCGACCAAATTGCTAGGATGCGGTATGCCTACCACGCAGCGCTCGGGCCGGTCAAGCACACCGGCCCCGCCGAAGATCCCGGCGACCCGGCGGAACAGGAAACAGGACGACGCAGGGGCACGCGGCAAGCTGATCGAGGCGACCGCCCGAATCATGCGTGAGGAAGGCTACGCCGCGGCCACGTCGCGCCGCGTCGCCACCGCCGCAGGCGTCAAGCAGGCCCTGGTCTACTACTACTTCCCAACAATGGACGATCTGTTCGTCGAGGTGCTACGCGCCGGCGCGGAGGTAGCGTTAAGCCGCATGCGCGCCTTGCTGGCCGACGACGATCCCCTCCGGGCGCTGTGGCTGCTGAACAGCGATTCGGCGGCGACGACCCTCAACGCCGAGTTCATGGCATTGGCCAACCACCGCAAGACAATTGGCGCCGAGCTGAAGGCATACGCCGAACGCGTTCGCGACATCGAGACCGCCGCGGTCACGATGGTGCTCCGCGCCAATGGCATCGATCTCGAGGAGTATCCCCCACTCGCGATCTCCATGCTGATCGCGCAGACCGCCCGCAGCCTATGCAACGAGAGCGCCGTCGGCGTCACCCAGGGACACGCCGAGTTGCGCGCCTTCGCCGAACGCCAGCTGAGCCTGCTCAAGGCTCCCGCGGCCGCAGCCAAACCACACGGCTAGCACCGCTCAGCAATTCCTGCGGGTGCCACCGTCGTGGTGGGCCGAGCTAGCAGCCGCCCCTCAGCCGGCCTGTTGACAGCGCGCACCCTTTGATGCCAGGCTCCTGATCGATCGACAAAATATTTGAGCGATGACCGGCGAGCAGTGAGGTGCAGTCATGGGTGGGCGAGTTGAGGGCAAGGTGGCCTTTATCACCGGTGCGGCGCGTGGCCAGGGACGCAGTCACGCCGTGCGGCTAGCGCAGGAGGGCGCCGACATCATCGCGGTCGACATCTGTAAGCCGATCAGCAGTAGCAGCGAGATCCCGCCGTCCACACCGGATGACCTCGCCAAGACCGCCGATCTCATCAAGGGCCTCAACCGTCGCGTCGTGGCCGCCGAGGTCGACGTGCGCGACTACGGCGCTTTGAAAGCGGCAGTCGACAGCGGCGTCGAGCAGCTGGGCCGCTTGGACATCATCTGCGCCAACGCCGGAATCGGCAACGGAGGCCGGACTCTCGACAAGACCAGTGAAGACGACTGGCGCGACATGATCGACGTCAACCTCTCGGGCGTCTGGAAGACGGTCAAAGCCGGTGTCCCCCACTTGATTTCGCAGGGTCAGGGCGGATCGATCATCCTGACCAGCTCAGTCGGCGGGCTCAAGGCCTACCCGCACACCGGTCACTACATCGCCGCCAAACACGGTGTCGTCGGCTTGATGCGCACCTTCGCCGTCGAACTTGGCCAGCACTTCATCCGGGTCAACTCCGTCCACCCCACCAATGTGAACACCCCGATGTTCATGAACGAGGGGACGATGAAACTCTTTAGGCCCGATCTGCAAAATCCGGGTCCGGACGACCTCAAGGTCGCCGCACAGTTCATGCACGTGCTGCCGATCGGCTGGGTCGAGCCGGTTGATATCAGCAACGCGGTGCTGTTCTTGGCGTCGGATGAATCCCGTTACATCACGGGGCTTCCCGTCACCGTCGATGCGGGGAGCATGCTCAAGTAGCCTCCCGCTCCGAATTCAGGTCGCGGGCATGCCGATGCGGATGTTTTTGGCTTGGAGGAATTCGTAGAGCCCGTCGGGCCCGCCGCTGCGCCCAAAGCCGCTGTGCTTGTAGCCGCCGTAGGGCCCCTGGGGCTCGATGTCGCTATGGGTGTTGATCCACACCGAACCGGCTTCGAGTTTGCGCGCGACGCGGTGCGCGCGAAGCAGGTCAGTCGTCTGTAGGAAAGCGTTGAGCCCGAACTGGGTGTCGTTGGCCAGGCTGATGGCATGGTCCTCGTCCCGGAACCGCATCACCGAGACCACCGGACCGAAGGTTTCGCGTTGGGCCACTGCGGCACCGTTGTCAACCTCGGCGAAGACGGTGGGTTCGATGTAGAAACCGTTGGCGAGTTCGCCGCCGATGCGGTGTCCGCCCAGAATGAGTTCTCCGGTTTTGCTGGCGATCGTGTCGTCGATGACGGCCATGATCCGTTCGGTGGCGCTGTGACTGATCACCGGGCCGAACAAGACGTCGGACCGCAACGGATCACCGACCGGAGCGGATCGCACCACGGCCAGGAATTTGCCCAGGAAGGCGTCGTAGATGCTGTCCTGCACCAGGATTCGGCTCGCGCAGGCGCAGCTCTGGCCGGACTGGGTCAACGGTCCCTGGAAGGCCGCCAAGGTGGCCGCGGTGTCAAGGTCGGCGTCGGCGAACACGATGTTGGCGGATTTCCCGCCGAGTTCGGCGATCACCGGTGTCAGATTGCCCGCGGCGGTGCGCAATACCTCGCGAGCGGTGGCGTGGCCGCCGGTGAAATGGATCTTTGCGATCCCCGGATGAGCGACCAACGCTTGCCCGCCATCGGCCTTGGCCGGCAGCACGTTGACCAGTCCCGGTGGGAGTCCGGCCTCGAGGCAGAGCTCGCCGAATCGCAACGGCGCCAACGGGGCTAGCTCGGAGGGCTTGAGGACGACGGCGTTGCCGGCGGCCAGTGCCGGCGCGACGGCCAAGCCGATGACCACCAGGGGGCCGTTCCACGGCGTGATCACCGCGACCACGCCGTAGGGTTCGCGTTCGACGATGTTGACGTCGAAGCCGCCGCTGACGGGAGTGCTCAGGCCGTGGGCTTTGTCGACATAGCCGGCGTAGTACCGGAGAAATCGCTCGGTGAGCACCGAGTTTGCGGCCATGGCCAGGGGCACCCCGTAGTCGCAGGCGTTGATGGCCGCCAGTTCGGCAGCGTGCTGCGCCACCAAATCCGCCAACGCCATCAGCAGATCGCGGCGCCGATCGACCGGAAAGCCGACCCATTGTCGTTGCGCGTCGCGGGCGGCGCCGATCGCTCGATCGATCTCGGCGGGGCCGGCAAGCTCGATGGCTGCGTTCGGTTGACCGGTTCCCGGGTAGATGTGCTCGTGAATCCCGCCGGAGGCGCCCGTGACCCGCTCGTCCGCAATCAGCAGCGCGCCGGACGGCAGCGCGGCGGCATCGACGACGGTCGTCGCCGCGTCACCCATCGTGGGCCGATTCGGCCAGGACACGTTGTTTCTGTTCGGCGATGACCTGGTTCAGGTAAGAAGCTTTCGGCCATCCGTAGTAGGCGGCGAAATGCAATGCGAATTCGTCCATCTCATCGAAAGAAAGGTCACCGCTTTTCAACGCGGCGTAGACGTGAGACATGATCGGGTACTGGGCGTCCTGAAAACCCACACACGCCAGCGTGATCAGGCGCCGCTCCTTCATACCAAGGCCGGGCCTCAACCACATCTCCCCGAACACGAAGTTGAGGATTCCCGCGCCCGAATACGGGTTGTCCCGCGGCGGCGCAAACGGCAGACAGTTGATCTCACGGAACGCGTCCTCACCGCCGGCCAGGCGCGCGTCGGGGTCGCTCGGGGTCACCAGCGGAAGCAACGGTGGCGGCGACGGGAGACTCTCGCCGCGCTCGCGCGCAATGCGTTCCCACTGACTATCGACGACCATGTTGAACTGCGATGCTTTCGGCCAGCCCGCATACACCGCGAAATGCAGGACAGCTTCCCGCATTTCGATGATCGTGAGATCGCCGCTTCGTAGCGCGGCATACACGTGCTGCTCCAGCACGGAAGTCACGTCGGCGCCGGCGACGCAGGCCAGCGTGACGAACCGGCGGTCGCGGCGACTCAGACCAGGGCGGCTCCAGACCTCGGCGAACACGAAATCGATGAGCCCGTCGGCGATCGCCGGGCTGCTGTCGCCGGGTGCATCGACCGTCATCACCTCGGCGAATTCGACGCGTCCTCGCTCGCGCCGCTGACTTTTGCTGCTCATCTGTGCCCCGCTATCTGATCGTCACGCCGGCATCGACGGTGAACTGTAACCCCGTCACGTGGCGTGCCTCGTCGGAGACGAGGAACAGCACCGCATTGCTGACGTCGATGGCCTCGGTCATCAACACCGGTAGCGCGTTCATGAACAGCGGGCCCAAATCGGGTCGCCGCTCGGCGATGAGTTGATGCATCGACGGCGGCGCCATCCCCGTGGGCACACCCGTCGGGTGCACGGTGTTGACGCGAATGCTCTGCGCGGCAAGCTCGTTGGCCAACGCCAGGCTCATCCCGACGATGCCGTGCTTGGCGGCGGTGTAGGGCGTGTGCAGCGGGGTGCCCTTGATGCCGGCGGACGAACTGATATTGACCAAGCTGCCGCCGCCCGCGGCGACCAGGTGCGGCAGAGCCGCCGCACACGTATTCCAGGCGCCGATCAGGTTGATGTCCACCACCAGCCGCCATTGGTCGGGCGTGGTCGTGTCCCAGGTGCCCACGGTCAATACGCCGGCGTTGGCCACCGCGGCATCCAGGCCCCCGAGTTCGGCAGCCCCCTCGTCGACCGCGGCCTTGAGCGCCGCAGCGTCCCGCACGTCGACGACCTTCGTGATGACCGATCGGCCAAATTGGGCAACGAGTTTGGCGGTCTGGCGCAGGTCGTCCTCGGTCGCCAGCGCATATTCCAAACCGTCGGGAGTAGCGCAGACGTCGACCAGCAGGCAGTCCGCGCCCTCTTCGGCCAACCGCACCGCGTGGCTGCGGCCCATTCCGCGGGCCGCACCGGTGATCAAGACTCGCTTGCCGGCCACCCGGCCCCGTGTCGCGGCCGTGGCGGTCATAGCTTGTTGCAGAAGCCGGCGTCCACGGGGAACGTCACCCCGGTGACGTACTTGGCCTCGTCGGAAACGAGGTACGCGATCGCCGCACTGATGTCTTCGGGCTCGAGCATTTCGACCGGCATCGGATTTTGCAGGTGCGCACCGCCTTCCGGGAAGCTCTCCAAGAATTCGGTCATTGCGGGATTGACGGCCATCATCGTGCGTACCGCGGTGGGATGAACAGTGTTGACTCGAATGCTGTAGGGCGCCAACGTGTTCGCCAGCGTACGCATCAGTCCCACGACCCCGTGCTTGGACGCCGCATACCCCAGCCCACCGCCCTGCAGGCCGCCGAAGCCGCGCAGCCCGGCGGTCGAGCTCGTGAATACGATCGCCCCGCCGCGTTGCCCGGCAAGCAGATGGGGGATCGCTGCCCACGCGGTGTGGTAGGCGCCATCCAGGTTGACCCCGATGGCCGCCCTCCATTGCGCCAGCTCCTCCTCGATGGTCAACTGACGAAACGCGACGGGTGCGATCCCCGCGTTGGCGCAGACGATATCGAGCCGACCGAAATGCTCGACCCCGCCGTCCAGCGCAACCTTGACTTGCAGGAAATCGCGCACATCGGCCACCGTGCCGACCATCTTGCCGCCCTCGGCTTCCACGAGCTCGATCGTTTCCTCGAGCTCATCGCGAGTGGCCATCGCATACCCGTTCGCCGGGATGTCGGCGCAGATATCGATCCCGATGATGTCGGCGCCGTCCCGGGCCAGTCGCACCGCATGACTGCGGCCCTGCCCACGTGCCACCCCGGTGACGAAAGCCACCTTGCCGTCTAGACCGCCCACCAGCCCCTCGCTTCGCTGCGCCGTTAGTAACCGCGTTACTCTGGTTGGGACAGTAACATCGTTATCGTGGTCGGTAAAGCGGCGATGCGAGACAGCGAGAGGTCAGCAGCGGCGTCGGAGGTCGCGCCCGATCCCCTCATCGACATCGTGGTCGACCTGCTCGACACACAGGGCTATGACGCGGTCCAGCTGCGGGAAGTCGCACGTCGAGCGCGCATGTCGCTCACCACGATCTACAAGCGCTACCCGACGCGAGACGAACTCATCGTCGCCGCCCTGCGATGGTGGATGGACACCCATCGCTACGCCGCCTTGACCTCGGACCGCTCCCCGTCGTCCGAGGAATCGATCTACGACGGGCTCATGTGGATCTTCCGGGCGATCTTCGAACCCTGGGAAAAGCACCCGAATATGCTGCGGGCCTACGTGCGGGCCAAGGCCGGCCCGGGCGGTGACGCGCTCACGCAGCATGGGTTCGATGTGGTCGTGCCCGCCGCATTGGCCGTGCTGAGCAATTGCGACGACCGGTTCGCCGAGGACGTGGGCGTCATCCTGACGGGCATCGTCTATGGAACATTGGGCCGGTTCGCCTCCGGCGCCATCGCGATCACCGACATTGTGCCCACGATCGAACGCACCGTGTATTGGCTCGCCAAGGCGCACGAAAACGTCTACGGCGATCGATAGCCCGAAACCGGGCCCGGCACAAGGTTTTTCGCTCGATGCTTGGTGGCCAGGGGCGGGATCGAACCGCCGACCTTCCGCTTTTCAGGCGGACGCTCATACCGACTGAGCTACCTGGCCGGAAGGCAGCGAGTGCCTCGCCGCGCTGGCGACCCTGACGGGACTCGAACCCGCGACCTCCGCCGTGACAGGGCGGCGCGCTAACCAACTGCGCCACAGGGCCTTGCTGCTGCTCCGCGTCACCGCGTCGCGCGTACCCCCAACGGGATTCGAACCCGTGCTACCGCCGTGAAAGGGCGGCGTCCTAGGCCACTAGACGATGGGGGCCAGAACCGAATCACTCCGGGGTACTCGCAACGTGGTTACCGTTGGGAGCCACGTCAGCTTAGGTTACCGCGTGCCGAATCCTCAAACGAGCGCCGTTCGGGCGCCGTTCCCAACCCAGTATCCTGAATCTCCGCGGCCCCTATAGCTCAGTTGGTAGAGCTACGGACTTTTAATCCGCAGGTCCTAGGTTCGAGTCCTAGTGGGGGCACCGAGAGGCGCGTGACCTGGGCTGTTGCTCGACATTGTTGGCTTCGGGTGATGGGCTGGCACTCCCTACCCGGCAGACGGCTTGGCTATGCTTCGCAGGATGAGCGGCGACGCGGCCTCCCCCAACGCCCCGGTAGCCCTGGTTACGCTGGAAATCCGTCACCCGGCAACGGATTCCCCCACCGAATCGTCGAGCAAAGAACTGAAAAACCTGCTCTTCGAATACCTGCCGATCGAACGCCAGGGCCAAGACATGGCTTGGGCGATGGGCGCCGGCGGAAGTCCGACTCCGACCACGGAGCGCTTCGCCCGCTACGTCAACCGGGACAACACGCTCGCCGCCTCGTTGAAAACCCAGGCGCTCGTCGTGGAGACGACCGCGTACACGGACTTCGACTCGTTGGTCGACGTCACGATGCGGGTCGTCGACGCCCGCTCGCAGGTCTCGTCGATCGTGGGAGTGGAGCGCATCGGTCTGCGGTATGTCCTGGAGGCACGTGTCCCCGTGGGCGCGGATGGTCGCATCGACTGGGCCAGCGGGATCGCCGAGCCTCTGCTGGGGCCCCAGCAGGTCGCACCCGGCGGCCTGACACTGACCGAGTGGCAAGGCGCCGCGGTCTATCGCGAGGCGCAACCGGGCAAGTCGATCATCGTGCGCTACGGCCCGGGTTTGGGCCAGGCGCTTGATCCGAACTACCACCTGCGCCGGACGATACCGGTCCAGCCCGGACCGTTTTTCCTGCTAGATATCGACAGCTTCTGGACACCGGTCGGCTCGATACCCGAATACGACCGGGAAACGGTGCGCGAGACATTCCGCAGTCTGTACGACCCCGCCCGCGCCGTGTTTCAGGAAATGCTCATCGGCCGCCCGCAGGACGACCCGCTTCGTTCGTAGGGCTCAGCGCGCGAGCACCGCGCTGGAGTAGGTCACGTCGGCGAACGCCGCGGCGACGTCGTCGTCGGGGTAGGTGAAACCGTTGGCCGCGTGCAACTCCGCCACCGTGCGGGTCGAGGTCTGCCAGCCGCGCTCGTTCAGATGGTCGACGATGTGGCTGCGCGAGCCGTGATAGACGAGATCGTTGAAGTCGATTTCGAACCCCAGTTCACTCATCCGGTCGTGGTGCGCGCGCCACCGCTCGTCGGCGAAAATCGCAGTGTCGGGCACGAATTCAAACGCGAGCCGACTGCCGCGGGCGCTCAGCGCGGTGACGTTGTCGAACAGCGCATCCTGCGCCGCGTCCGGCAAATACACCAGCAATCCTTCGGCGCTCCACGCCGCGGGGGCCTGCGGGTCAAAGCCCGCCTCCTGCAGCGCGGCGGCCCAGTCGTCGCGCAGATCGATGCCCACGGTGCGCCGTTCGGCGCTCGGCTCGGCGCCGAGGTCGCCGAGCGTCAGGGTCTTGAACTCGATCACCTCCGGCATGTCGACCTCGTAGACCACGGTGCCCGCCGGCCACGGCAGCCGGTAGGCGCGCGCGTCGAGACCGGCCGCCAGGATTACCGCCTGGCCAACCCCGCCCCGTGCGGCGTCGAGAAAGAATTGGTCGTAGAACCTGGTGCGGCAAGCCATCCCCCGAGCCATGCGGTGTGGATCGAATTCGGAATCCCCGCCGACCGGGATCTGCCCGTTGACCAATCGGACGTAGACATCGATTCCCACCGCGCGCACCAACGGCGCCGCGAACGGGTCATCGATGTACTTCGCGTCGGAAGACAGCGCCCGCTGGGCGGCGACCATCGTCGCCGTCGCCCCGACACTGGTCGCAAGATCCCAGCGATCGCTATCGGTGCGCGCCATGTGTTCCCTCATCCCAGCCCGAAAAATATAGACAGTCTGGTTACTATCACAGGCCGCTTCCCGGGCCCTCGCGACTACCCTCCGAGCTGTGACCGACTTCGCCCAGCGCACGATCGACCTGGCCCGCCAGAACGTCGCCGAGGGCGGCCGGCCCTTCGCGACGGTGATCATTCAGGGCGGCCAGGTTCTCGCCGAGAGCGCCAACAAGGTGGCGCAGACCAACGATCCGACCGCACACGCGGAAATCCTGGCCATCCGGGAGGCGTGCATGAAGCTGGGCACCGAGGACCTCGTCGACGCCACGATCTATGTGATGGCCCACCCGTGCCCAATGTGCCTGGGTTCGCTGTACTACTGCTCACCCAAAGAAGTCGTCTTCCTGATCACCCGCGAGTCATACGAGCGGTACTACCTGGACGACCGCAAATACTTCGAGGTCTCGTCCTTCTACGACGAATTCGCCAAGAGCTGGGACCAGCGGCGCCTGCCGATGCGCTACGAACCCCGGGACGACGCCGTGGACGTCTATCGCTTGTGGAACGACCGCAACGGCGGTCGGCGTCGATCCACCGACGTCCCGTCGTCCTGAACCCGCACGCGGCCTTTCCCGTTACTATCTGCGTATGCATGCAGGTAATGGCGAAGGCCGGTTGCCCGACGACCAGGCCAGCCTGGTGGTCGAGGTCTTCCGGATGCTGGCCGACGCCACCCGCGTGCAGGTGCTCTGGTCGCTGACGCATCGCGAGATGTCGGTCAACGAACTCGCCGAGCATGTGGGCAAGCCCGCGCCGTCGGTTTCCCAGCACCTCGCGAAGCTGCGGATGGCACGTCTCGTGCGCACCCGCAGGGACGGCACCACCATCTTCTACAGCCTGGAGAACGACCACGTCCGACAGCTCGTGATCGATGCCGTGTTCAACGCCGAGCATGCCGGTCCCGGGGTCCCCCGTCATCACCGCGGTGACGGTGGACTGAAGGCAGTCGCCGAATCGCCGCTAAGTTAGGAGACCTTGGGGCAGTAGTGCTTTGGGTCGCCGCGCTCGTCCAATGGCGGCAAGTTACGCGCGGGAGTCTGCACCAGCGGGGTGTCGCGCGAGATTCTCCCCGCGGCACGGTCCCAGCCGGCGCGGGCCCGCGGGTGCTTTCGGAATCGGCTTGGCACGAAAGCGAATACGAGACGAACGAGGTCGCCGAAGCGGCGGTGCAGCCATTCGTCGCGGCGCGACCAGCGGTAGCCCATCAGCTCACGCACCGGCGGATCGTAAAGGCCGACGGTGAGCCAGACGAAGAACGGTGCCAGCAATTTGCGTTGTGCGGCCCATAGCCAATCCGGAACCCCTTGGGCGAAAGGAGGTTTGGGTAGCACGGTCAGATCAAGCACGGCACGTGCCGCCTCATTGTTCTCCAATACGTTGCGGCACATGTGGTCCCAGTAGTCCTGGAATTCCTCCCAGGACGCCGGCACCGGCCGCATGCTCATGCCGTACATCCGATACCAGTCGATGTGTTCGTCGAACAGCTGGCGCTTCTGCGCCTCGCTCACGCCGCCGCAAAACCGTTCGGCCACATGAATAGTGCCGACAAAGAAGGTGGCGTGCGCCCAGTAGAAGACATCGGGGTTCAAGGCGTGGTAGCGGCGGCCCTGATCGTCGACGCCCTTGATGTTGGTGTGGTAATCACGGACCTCGCCGCCGGTGACCGGGGCGCGTTCCCCGTCGAAAACGACGCCGCCGATCGGATACAACGACCGCAGCAGCCGGGGCCACCGTTCCCGGAAGAACGTCGAGTGATCGATGACGGCCGCGCCCAGTTGCGGGTGCATGTTTTGCATCGAACCCGCCCACGGCCCCTGCAGCATGCCGCGCCAATCCCCGAAGTACCGCCAGGTCAGGGAGTCGGGTCCGAGCGGACTGGGCGGCGCGTCGTAGCCGAGCGGCGAGACCGGACAACCGCCCGCCACCCCAGCCGACTCGCTCGGGGCTGCGGCGCTGGTCAGCGGGCGCGCTGCGGACGTATGTTGAGTCACGGTTGGATTCCCTGCTAGCTATCCGAGATTCTGACTACATGCGTTGTCAGTTTTCAGCTTAGGAGCCATGTGGAGCCCAGTCAACGACGGGGCCGTTGGACCGGCGTCCCCCTGGAGAGTCGCCTGGCCCTGCGCCGCGACAACCTCATCGACGCCGGGGTGCAGTTGCTGGGCAGCGAACGCGGGCCCGCGCTGACCGTCCGTGCGGTGTGCCGCAAGGCCGCACTGACCGAACGCTATTTCTACGAAAGCTTTTCCGACCGTGACGAATTCGTGCGCGCGGTCTACGACGACGTGTGCACCCGGGCGATGAGCACCCTTACGTCGGCGAAGACCCCTCGGGAAGCCGTCGAACAATTCGTCGAGCTGATGGTCGACGACCCCGTGCGCGGGCGCGTGCTGCTGCTGGCACCGGCCGTCGAGCCGATACTGACCCGGTCGGGCGCGGAGTGGATGCCCAACTTCATCGAGCTGCTGCAGCGCAAGCTGTCGCGGATCGGCGATCCCGTTTTGCAGAAGATGATCGCGACCAGCCTGGTCGGCGGCCTGTCCAGTCTGTTCACCGCGTACCTGAACGGGCAGCTCGGGGCCACCCGCAAGGAATTCATCGACTACTGCGTCAGCATGCTGTTCAACACCGCGGCCCCCTTTGTCCCCACGCCTGAGCTGGGAAAATCCGAGTAGAGGTCGTCACCGGGCGCGGATCGAACTGTGACCTGACGTGCGGCGAGGGAACTTGATGCTACTGAGGTACACAGATATATTGACTGCTACCAATCGACACAGATAACTGGAGGCACTATGTCAGCTGAGCTGACCGACCTACAGCTGTTGCATGAACTCGAGCCGGTCGTCGAGAAGTACCTGAACCGGCACGAAAGCATGCACAAGAATTGGAACCCGCACGACTACATCCCGTGGTCGGACGGAAAGAACTTCTACGCGCTCGGCGGGCAGGACTGGGACCCCGAGCAGAGCAAGCTGTCCGACCTCGCCCAGGTGGCGATGGTGCAGAACCTGATGACCGAGGACAACCTGCCCTCGTATCACCGCGAGATCGCGATGAACTTCGGCATGGACGGCGCCTGGGGGCAGTGGGTCAACCGCTGGACCGCCGAGGAGAACCGGCACGGGATCGCGCTGCGGGACTACCTGGTGGTGACCCGCGCGGTCGACCCGGTCGAATTGGAGAAGCTGCGGCTTGAGGTGGTGAACCGCGGCTTCAGCCCCGGCCAGAACCACCAGGTTCGAGAAGACCTGTTCGCCGAGAGCCTCTTCGACTCCGTCATCTACGTCACCTTCCAGGAGCTGGCGACCCGCATTTCGCACCGCAACACCGGCAAGGCCTGCAACGAGACCATCGCCGACCAACTGCTGGCCAAGATCTCGGCCGACGAAAACCTGCACATGATCTTCTACCGGGACGTCAGCGAGGCCGGGTTCGCGATCGATCCCAATCGGGCGACGAAGTCGTTGCACAAGATCCTGCGCAACTTCCAGATGCCCGGCTTCCAGGTGCCCGAGTTCCGGCGCAAGGCCGTCTTCATCGCCGTCGGCGGCGTGTACGACCCTCGAATCCATCTCGACGAGGTCGTGATGCCGATTCTGAAGAAGTGGCGCTTCTTCGAGCGCGAGGACATCACGGGTGAGGCGGCCGAATTGCGCGAGGACCTCGCCCTGCTGATCAAGGAACTCGAGACGACCTGCGACAAGTTCGAGGTGTCCAAGCAGCGCCAGCTCGATCGGGAAGCCCGCACCGGCAAGAAGACGACCGCAGCTGAGCTGCACCAGACCGCGGGCACGCTGACCATGAGCCGGCGGTAACCAAGCGGTGCGCATCGGTTCCATCGCGGTCGCCAGCCCGGTGGTGCTGGCGCCGATGGCGGGTGTGACCAACGTCGCATTCCGGACGCTGTGCCGCGAGTTGGAGCAGGCGAAGGTCGGCACCGTCAGCGGGCTGTACGTCTGCGAAATGGTGACGGCGCGTGCGCTCGTCGAGCGCCACCCCGTCACGATGCACATGACGACGTTCTCCCCGGACGAGTCGCCACGCTCGCTGCAGCTCTACACCGTCGACCCCGCCACCACCTACGCGGCCGCCAAGATGATCGCCGACGAAGGCCTGGCCGACCACATCGACATGAACTTCGGCTGCCCGGTGCCCAAAGTGACCAAGCGCGGCGGCGGGGCGGCGCTGCCGTTCAAGCGGCGGCTGTTCGGCCAGATCGTCGCCGCTGCCGTCCGCGCCACCGAGGGCACCGCCATACCGGTGACCGTCAAGTTCCGCATCGGCATCGACGACGACCACCACACCCACCTGGATGCCGGTCGCATCGCCGAAGCTGAGGGCGCTGCGGCGGTCGCGCTGCACGCCCGCACGGCGGCGCAACGCTATTCCGGCACCGCCGATTGGGAACAGATCGCGCTGCTCAAGCAGCAGGTCACGACCATCCCCGTGCTCGGCAACGGCGACATCTACGACGCCAGCGACGCGCTGGCAATGATGGCCAGCACCGGATGCGACGGCGTGGTCATCGGCCGCGGATGCCTCGGCCGGCCCTGGCTTTTCGCCGAACTGTCGGCCGCGTTCACCGGCAGCCCCCCGCCCGTCCCGCCCACGCTGGGCGAGGTCGCCGACATTGTCCGCCGGCACGGGCAGCTGCTGGCCGCGCACTTCGGCGAAGACAAGGGCATGCGCGACATCCGCAAGCACATCGCCTGGTACCTGCACGGCTTTCCCGCCGGATCGGAGCTGCGCCGCGCGCTGGCGATGGTCAGCACGCTGACCGAACTCGACTCCCTGCTGGATCGATTGGACTGCACCGTCGCTTTCCCGGACGCGGCGACCGGGCCCCGGGGCCGGCAGGGTTCGCCCGCCCGAGTGGCCCTGCCCGAGGGTTGGCTGACCGACCCGGACGACTGCACCGTGCCGGCCGGGGCGGACGTCATGCACTCCGGCGGCTGAACCCGAGCGCTCTTGAAATCGCGTCCCGCGGGATAACTCAGTACGATGTGGGCTTTGTTGCATTGCGTTCTGCGGCGGATCGGGTTACCCGGTTAACGCGCACACGGACACCACTGACGTCCGCATCAGAGATTCGGAGGCCGGTAGGACATGGGTGACGGCGAGTACGACGCCACTCCCGGCCGTCGGCGTGCGTCCAGCGCCCGCCCACTACCGACGCTTCGTCCCGCGCCGTGGGAGCGGTTCTCCGAGCCGGAGCTCAATGAAGGCGTCCACCGATGGCAGCCCGAGCCTTCCCTCATCGAGTCCGCGCGGCCCGTTATCGAGCGCCCGGTCGAGCCCGAAGCCGGTGACGACGAGCCCGGGGGCTGCCACACCTCCGGTGGAGTCAGCGTCGCCGACCTGATCGCCAAAGTGGGTGGCCCGGCCGGCAGGCGGCCCAGCCACCACCACTTCGCCCCGGATATCGCCGAGCCGGAAATACCCAACGCTCTGCAGGACACCCAGGTCATCGACACCCCGGCGTACTCGCTCGACGTCGTCTCCGACCTCGCCGACCTCGATGACACCTTCGACCCGCCGGTCGATGAGCCCGGCGACACCGCCGAGGCGCCGCTACGAAAACTCAAATCGCGGCGGCGGCCGCTGCTGCTCGCCGGGCGCTCACTGACGGCGTTGTTCGCCGTGCTTGCGCTGGTTCTCACCGGCGGGGCGTGGCAGTGGAGCACGTCGAAAAACAGCCGCCTCAACACGATCAACGCGCTCGACCCGGACTCGGGCGACATTCGCGACCCCGGTGGACAGTACGGTGACGAAAACTTCTTGATCGTCGGGGTCGACTCGCGCGCCGGGGACAACGCCAACATGGGCGCCGGCGACACCGACGCCGCCGACGGCCAGCGGTCGGACACGGTGATGTTGGTCAACATCCCGGCGAACCGCAAACGCGTCGTGGCGGTGTCGTTCCCCCGCGACCTGGCGATCACCCCGATGCAATGTGAGGCCTGGAATCCCAACACGGCCAAGTACGGACCCCTTTTCGACGCGAAGACCAAGACGTGGGGCCCCAAGATGATCTACACCGAGACCAAGCTGAACTCGGCGTTCGCCTTCGGCGGTCCCAAGTGTCTGGTGAAGGAAATTCAGAAGCTGTCCGGCTTGAACATCAACCGTTTCATCGCCGTTGACTTTTCCGGTTTCGCGAGGATGGTCGATGCCCTGGGCGGTGTCGAGGTGTGCTCCACCACGCCGCTGCACGACTACGAACTGGGCACGGTCTTGGAACACAGCGGACGTCAAGTCCTCGATGGCCCAACCGCATTGAATTATGTGCGGGCGCGTCAGGTCACCACCGAGACCAACGGTGACTACGGCCGCATCAAACGCCAGCAGCTGTTCTTGTCGTCGCTGCTGCGTGCGTTGATCTCCGAGGACACGTTGCTCGATCTCAACAAGCTCAACAACGTCGTCAATTTGGTGATCGGCGACACCTACGTCGACAACGTCAAGACCAGGGACCTCGTCCAGCTGGGTCAGTCGTTGCAGGGCATGGCGGCCGGACACATGACGTTTGTCACCGTTCCGACCGGCGTCACGGACCAGAACGGGGACGAGCCGCCGCGCATGGCCGATATGCGGGCGCTATTCGATGCGATCATCAACGACGATCCGTTGCCGGAGGAAAACGACCAGAACGCAAGGAATTTGGGGACTTCCCAAGCCTCGGGTCCGACGACCGCGCCCACCACCAAGAAGACGACACCCCCGAGCGCCGCTCCGGAGGCGCAACGCCAGCAGGTCACGGCGGCCTCCCCGCAGGACGTCACGGTGCGGGTATCCAACGCGACCGCGCGAACCGGTCTCGCCGCGACCGCCACCACCCAGCTCAAGCGCGACGGCTTCAACGTGATGACGCCCGATGACTACCCGAGTTCGGTGAACTCGACGACGGTGTTGTTCTCGCCCGGCAACGAACAGGCCGCGGCCGCGGTGGCGTCGTCGTTCGCCAACGCAAAGGTGCAGCGGGTCTCCGGCTACGGGCAGGTCGTCCAGGTGGTGCTAGGCCCCGACTTCAACTCGGTGAGCACACCGGCGCCGAGCGGTTCGCCGATCAGCATGCAGATAGAGCGTGGTTCGGGAAGCGCACCGACCAAGCTGCCCGACGACCTGAGCGTCACCAACGCCGCCGACACCACCTGCGGTTAACGGTTTCTCGCGTCAGTCGACCGCCTTTTTCGGCCTCGAGAACGTAGTCTTGAGGACATGCGGACCGCCTACCATGAGCAGCTCGCGGAATTGTCCGAGCGGCTCGGCGAGATGTGCGGGCTGGCCGGGATCGCCATGGAGCGGGCAACGCAGGCCCTGCTGCAGGCCGACCTGGTGCTGGCCGAGCAGGTGATCTCCGACCACGAAAAGATCGCCAGGCTGAGCGCGCACGCCGAGGAGAGCGCGTTTGTGCTGCTGGCGTTGCAGGCGCCGGTCGCCGGTGACCTGAGATCTATCGTGAGCGCCATTCAGATGGTGGCCGACATCGACCGGATGGGCGCGCTGGCCTTACACGTCGCCAAGATCACCCGTCGGCGCCACCCCCAGCACGCGCTGCCCGAAGAGGTCAATGGTTACTTCGCCGAGATGGGCAGAGTCGCAGTCGAATTGGGCAACAGCGCCCAAGAGGTGGTGTTGTCCCGCGACCCGGAGAAGGCGGCCCGGATCCGCGAAGAAGACGACGCCATGGACGACCTGCACCGGCACCTGTTCTCGGTGCTGATGGACCGGGAATGGAAATACGGCGTGGCCGCCGCCGTCGACGTGACGTTGCTGGGCCGGTTCTACGAGCGCTTCGCCGACCACGCGGTCGAAGTGGCCAGGCGCGTGATCTTCCAGGCGACCGGCAGATTCCCCGAGGACGACGCGGCGTCCGCCGCGCATCAGCCGAAGCGGCCGGAGATGTAGTCCTCGGTGGCTTTCTGAGTGGGGTTGGAGAAGATTTTCTCGGTGTCGTCGATCTCGATCAGCCGGCCGGGCTTTCCTACCGCTTCCAAGTTGAAAAACGCCGTCTGATCGCTCACCCGGGCGGCCTGCTGCATGTTGTGCGTGACGATGACGATCGTGTAGTCCTGCTTCAACTCACTGATCAGGTCTTCGATAGCCATCGTCGAGATCGGGTCCAGCGAGGAGCACGGCTCATCCATCAGCAACACATCGGGTTGGACAGCGATGGCCCGCGCGATGCACAAGCGCTGCTGCTGCCCACCAGACAACCCACCGCCCGGCCTGTCCATCCGGTCCTTCACCTCGTCCCACAGGTTCGCACCGCGCAGCGAATACTCGGCGGTCTCGTCGAGCAGCTTGCGATTGCGTACGCCCTGGAGTTTCAGGCCGGCCACCACGTTGTCCCGAATCGACATGGCGGGGAACGGATTTGGCCGCTGGAACACCATCCCGATCGCGCGGCGAACCCCCACCGGGTCGATATTGGCGGCATAGATGTTTTCGTCGTCGAGCAGCACGCTGCCCTCGACCCGGGCGCCGGGGATCACCTCATGCATCCGGTTGAGCGTGCGCAGCACGGTGGTCTTACCGCAGCCGGACGGCCCGATGAAGGCCGTGACGCTGCGGGGCAGGATCGACAACGACACATCCGAGACAGCGTGAAACGTCCCGTAGTAGATGTTGACGTCTTTCAGGTCCAATCGCTTGGCCACTAACTACTCCTGCCTACGGCCCGATAACCGCGATCATCAGAATGAGGGTTGACGCGGCACCCCACAACTGGGCCAACGAGCGACTCCGGAAAGGGCGCGGTGATCCCGTCACAGCTCTCGCTCCTTATGCCCATGGCCTACTGCATTGCGTCGATCGCGGCGACCAATCGCTCCTTGACTTTATCGGGCAGCGGAACATAGCCGGCCGCCGAGAGCCCGGCCTGACCGTCGTTGGCGGCCACGGTGAGGAACGACTTGATCGCCCGGGCGGTGTCGGGATCGTAGCCCTTCGAGCACACGATTTCGTAGGTAGCCAGCACCAGCGGGTAGGCGTGCGGGTCTTTCGCGTCGTACATCGGGTTCAGGTCCAGCACCAGGTCGTTGCCGTCGGTCACGAAGCCGGCCGCGTTGACGGCGTTGCGTGCCGTGTCGGCGCTGAGCGCAACCACGCCGTTGCCGGTGTCGATCCGGGCGTACGGCCGGTGGGCGTGATCGGCGAAGCGTTTCTCGACGTATCCGATGGCGCCCGGCGTGGCCTGGACCGCCTGAATCACGCCACCCGACTTCGTGGCGCCTCTGCCGACACCGCCCTGGAAGTCGGTGCCGACGCCCCTGGTCCAGGTCTGCGGCGCGGCGGCCGTCAGATACTTCTGCACGTTGTCGGTCGTTCCCGACGAATCCGACCGATAGATCGGCGCGATTTTGGTGTCCGGCAGGGCCACGCCCGGATTGAGCGCAGCGAGTATCGGATCGTTCCAGGCCGAAATCCTGCCGCTGAAGATTCTCGCCAGCGCGTCGCTACTGAGGACCAGCCCGCCGATGCCAGGCAGGTTGTAGACCAGCGCAACCGGCCCGAACACCAATGGCAGATCCCACGCCGGGTTTCCGGCGCAGCGTTTGGCGGCCGGGCCGATTTGTTCGGCGACCAGCGGGGAGTCGGCTCCAGCGAAGTCGACGTGTCCCGCGATGAACTGCTCCCGGCCGGCGCCCGAGCCGGTCGGGTTGTAGGCCACGCGCTTGCCCGGGCAGGACCGGCCCCACGCCTGGTTGAACAGCTCCATCGCGTGCTGCTGAGCGGTCGAGCCGTCCGCGGTCAGCCCGTCCTTGCCGGCACAGCCCGCCGTGCCGGCGGCTCCCGGGGTGGCCGCCGAGGCGCCCCGGTTGCCGTCGCTGCCACAGCCCGCCAGGGCCCCGCCACCGACCAGCATCGTCAACATCGCGGCCGCCAGCGTCCTCCCCACCCTGTCGAGCCTCACCGATCTCGCTTTCTCGCGCATCGCGGACGCTTGTGGCGCCGGCGGCCACTCCCCCAAGGGAAGTCTGCCAAGTCACCGCGAAAGTATGCGTCGAGGGCACCCATGCGAGTGGCGAGCATGTGAACGTGCAGTGAATACTGCGGGGCCCGCGCGGCGTGTACCTGCGCCTCGGCTCAGCGGGCGGGCGGCGCGTAGGCGGTGTCGACGCTGTAGGTGGTGAAACCCGAACGTTCGTAGGTCCGCACGGCCGCGACGTTGTCGGACTCCACGTAGAGCATCACCGTCGGTTCGGCGGAGTCGGCGAGCCGCCGTGCGAGCGATTCGATGCCGATGGCCGTCAACAGCTGCCCCAGTCCGCGGCCCTGCGCGGACGGGTCGACGCCCAGGACGTACACCTCGCCCAGACCCGGCTGATCGAGGTGCACTTTGGTCCAGTGGAAGCCCAGCAGCCTGCCCGCCTGCTCACTCGCGGCATCGGCGAACGCCAGGAACAAGCCGGCCGGGTCGAACCACGGTTCGCTGCGCCGCTCCGCCAACTCGACTTCCGTCCAGCCACCCTGCTCGGGATGCTCGACGAACGCGGCGTTGTTGACCCGCAGTAACTCGGCGTCGTCGCCGGCGCCCGCGTAGGTGCGGACCTTGACCCCCGGCACCGGGGCCACGGTATCGGGGACATCGCGCAGCGAGCGCCGCATCTGCACCAGTTCGCGCACGGGGATCAAACCCAGCGCCGACGCGGCGGCCTGCGCGGGCTCGAGGGTGCCGTGTGCCCAAAACTGGTTGCGCCCTGCGGTTTTGGCCAGAGCCGCGCGCGCCAGTGCCGCGCCGATTCCGCGCCGGCGGGCGTGCGGATGCACCACCAGCTCGGCCATCCCCGCGCCGCTATCGCGTGGCGGGCTGAGGTTGAGGTAGCCGAGGATCGCAGTGTTCGAATCGGCGACCAGCAGGTGGTCGGTGCGGTCGTGGCCGAGTTCTCGAAGCACCTGTTCGCCGACGGGTGCGACGCCGTCGAATTCGGTTGCCGCCGAGACGAGTTCGCGCACGCCGCGCTGTTCTTCGGGGGTCAGCGCGGAGCGCCATTCGGGCTCGCGGTCCGACGAGGTCACTGAGTGCGTAGCGGGTCGCCCAGCGGGTCCCCCAGGCCGTCTGTGTCGGGCTGGGCCTCTTCGGTCTCCTCGGGTTCGGCAACCGGCGCCCGCCCGCGCGCCGGCCGCACGGCCTTGTAACCCACGTTGCGTACCGTGCCGATCAACGCCTCATACTCGGGGCCGAGTTTGGCCCGCAGTCGCCGCACGTGCACATCGACGGTCCGGGTGCCGCCGAAGAAGTCATAGCCCCACACCTCGTGCAGCAGTTGCGCGCGGGTGAACACCCGGCCGGCATGCTGGGCCAGGTACTTCAGCAGCTCGAACTCTTTGTAGGTCAGATCAAGCGGACGCCCGCGCAACCGCGCGGTGTAGGTGCCTTCGTCGATCACCAGCTCGCCGAGGCTGACCTTGCCCGCGCTTTCCTGGTCCGCCAGCCCGCCGCGGCGGCCGATGACCAGCCGCAGTCTGGCGTCGATCTCGGCCGGCCCGGTGCTGGGCAGCAGGATTTCGTCCAAACCCCAATCGGCGCTGACCGCCACCAGGCCGCCCTCGCTGACGACCGCCAGGACCGGGACCGACCGGCCGGCGGTACTCAGCAAACGGCACAGGCCGCGCGCCGACGACAGGTCCGTGCGCGCGTCGACGAGCACGGCGTCCGCCGTTCCGGCCTCCAATAATGAGGACGGTTCTGGCGGCGCCGTCCGGACGGTATGCGGCAGCAGCGACAACGACGGCAGGACCGGGTCGGGATGCAGCTCCGAGGTCAGCAGTAAAAGCTCCAACAAGCCCCTCCAGCTCGTGGGAAAGGCATCTCCCAAATCGGTAACGCAACGCAGCGTTAGTGGCCAGGTCATCTAACGATAACGTGCCACCAGGCAGTTGGCCCGGCGACGAAGCCCTTCGGAGCGGAGTGTGACGAAGCGCTCTGGCCGCAGCGAGAGCGCTCGCCGCCCGGCGCCGTGCAGCGGCCCGCGGATGGACAGGCCACAATATGCGGATGCGCAGGGTGCTGATCTGGATGATCGCGGCCGCCGCGGTAGCCGTGATCGCCGTCGGCGCCGTCGGCGTCGACTACGGGGCCAGCATCTACGCCGAATACCGGCTGTCGTCCAACGTGCGCAAAGCGGCGAATCTGGGGTCAGACCCGTTCGTCGCGATCCTGGCTTTCCCTTTCGTGCCGCAGGCGATGCGCGGCCACTACGACCAGGTCGAGATCAAGGCCAATGCCGTTGATCACGCGATGGTCGGCAAGGCCACCCTCGAGGCCACGATGTATTCGGTCGACCTGACCCATGCCTCCTGGCTGATCAGGCCCGATGCGAAGCTCCCGGTGAGCAGGCTGGAGAGCCGCATCATCGTCGACTCGACGCACCTGGGCCGGTATATGGGCATCAGCGACCTGATGGTCGAGGCGCCACCCAAGGAAACCAACACCGCCACCGGGGGCGTCACCGCGTCGGGCATCTCCGACAGCCACGGACTGGTGTTCAGCGGCACGCCGCATTCGGCCGGCTTCGAGCACCGGGTCAGCGTGTCGGTGGACCTTTCCATCGCCCCCGACGACCAGGCGACGCTGCTGTTCACGCCGACCGGCGTCCTGACCGGGCCGGACACCGCCGACCAAGCCGTGCCGGATGACAAGCGGGATGCGGTGTTGCGCGCCTTCAACACCAGGCTGCCCAACCAGCGGCTTCCGTTCGGCGTCGCACCCACCAGCGAAGGCGCACGCGGCTCCGACGTCATCATCGAGGGCGTCACGCGGGGAGTAACGGTCAGCCTCGACGGGTTCAAACAGTCATGAATTGCGCCGACGACGATGCAGAGCGCAGCGATGAGGTGGGGGCACCTCCCGCTTGCGGGGGAGAGTGGCGCAGGTGAATACCGTCATCGTCGCGATCGTGGCGGCGGTCCTGGTGGCATCCCTGGCGGGATGGTTGCTCACCCGGCGCTCCGGAAACATCCGCGAAGTTCGGTCGGAGTCGGACGCCGGCGTGGATGCCGCTGACCTAGGGCTTTCCCGCAGCGGACCGACCGTCGTGCACTTCAGCGCGCCATGGTGCGGACCGTGTGATCGCGTCCGCCGGGTGGTCGACCAGGTCTGCGACGACCTCGGCGACCTAGGCTTCATAGCCCACGTCGAGGTTGACCTGGATGCCAATCCCCAGGCAGCCAGCCGATTTTCGGTTCTGTCACTGCCCACCACATTGATCTTCGATATCGACGGGCGACAGCGATACCGGGCGTCGGGCGTGCCTAAGGCCGCCGAGCTGCGGTCGGCGCTCGAACCGCTGTTGGCTTGATCACCATGTCATTGGGTAAGCTTGCCGACGTGTCAGCCCGCCTCGAGCCCATGCTCACCAAGCGTCGCGCAGTCGATCTGTGCCGCATCGCGGGTTGTTGTTGTTGCTGTAGCTGCTGAGTAGCCGCGCCCTTCCGCGTAGCTCTCGGAGCAGCCCGGAGCCCCACCGTGGCATGCCTCCACCGTTTCCGTGCAATAGGCGTACCTAGGAGTCGTTC
Organism: Mycobacterium heidelbergense; assembly: GCF_050205645.1. Taxonomy (GTDB): domain Bacteria; phylum Actinomycetota; class Actinomycetes; order Mycobacteriales; family Mycobacteriaceae; genus Mycobacterium; species Mycobacterium heidelbergense_A. The sequence continues at coordinate 71,855 of NZ_JBNMQT010000008.1, read as the reverse complement.
GTGTCAAGCAGCAACACCAGCACCCAACCGGACCGCGTTGACGTCCGCGGGCCCAGGTTCGCCGCCTGGGTCACGACCGCGGTCCTGGTCGTCACGCTGATCGTCTCGGCCATCAGCGCCGGGGCCGCCGCGCTGATCCTGGGCCTGCAGGCGGTGGTCTTTGCCATCGGTGCCGTGGGCGGGCCGCGCCTGCATCCCTATGGGCGGGTCTTCGCCGCCGTCGTGGCGCCCAGGCTGGACCCGGTCACCGAGCGCGAACCGGTGCCGCCGCTGAAGTTCGCCCAACTCGTCGGACTGATCTTCGCGGTCGTCGGCATTGGCGGATTCGCCGGTGGCGCGCCGCTGCTGGGCGTCATCGCCACCGCGGCGGCTCTGGTGGCCGCCTTCCTGAACGCGGCCTTCGGCATCTGCCTTGGCTGCCAGCTCTACCCCCTCGTCGCGCGTTTCCGGCCGACCGCCCGTTCCGCGCAACCCGGCTGACCACCTCGTTAGAAGAAACCGAAAGGAACCCCACCATGGCACGCTCCGACGTCCTGGTCTCCGCTGACTGGGCCGAGAGCAATCTCGACGCCGCGAACGTCGTCTTCGTCGAGGTCGACGAAGACACCAGCGCCTACGACGGCGGCCACATCCCGGGCGCGATCAAGCTGGATTGGCGAACCGACTTGCAGGACCCGGTCAAGCGCGACTTCGTCGACGCCCAGCAGTTCTCCAAACTGCTCTCCGACCGCGGCATCTCCAACGACGACACCGTGATCCTCTACGGCGGCAACAACAATTGGTTCGCCGCCTACGCGTACTGGTACTTCAAGCTCTACGGCCACGACAAGGTCAAGCTGCTCGACGGCGGTCGCAAGAAGTGGGAGCTCGACAGGCGCCCGCTGTCCAGCGACACCGTCAGCAGACCCGCGACCTCTTATACCGCGGCCGCGCCGGACAACAGCATCAGAGCCTTCCGCGACGAGGTCATCGCCGCCATCAACACCAAGAACCTCGTCGACGTGCGCTCACCCGACGAGTTCTCCGGCAAGATCCTCGCGCCGGCGCACCTGCCGCAGGAGCAGAGCCAGCGGCCGGGCCACATCCCCGGCGCGATCAACGTCCCGTGGAGCAAGGCCGCCAACGAGGACGGCACCTTCAAGTCCGACGATGAGCTGGCCAAGCTCTACGCCGACGCCGGGCTGGACGGCACGAAAGAGACGATCGCGTACTGCCGCATCGGGGAGCGTTCGTCGCACACCTGGTTCGTGCTGCAGGAATTGCTGGGACACAAGAACGTTAAGAACTACGACGGCAGTTGGACGGAATACGGCTCCCTGGTGGGTGCCCCGATCGAGTTGGGAAGTTGATATGTGCTCTGGACCGAAGCAAGGGCTGACATTGCCCGCGAGCGTCGACCTGGAGAAGGAAACGGTGATCACCGGCCGCGTCGTTGACCGCGACGGCCAGGCCGTCGGTGGCGCGTTCGTCCGCTTGCTGGACTCTTCGGACGAGTTCACGGCCGAGGTCGTCGCGTCCGCCACGGGTGACTTCCGGTTCTTCGCCGCTCCGGGCTCCTGGACCGTGCGCGCGCTGTCGGCCGTCGGCAACGGCGACGCCGTCGTGACGCCGTCCGGCGCGGGCATCCACGAGGTGGACGTCAAGGTCGCCTGACGGCGGCCCCCTGACCGGGAGGCCCCGCATGCCGGGGGACGAATAGACTTGCCCCCGTGGTGCTCTTCTTCGAGATCATCCTGGTCGGGATGACGGTGTTCATCTCATGGTTCGCGCTGTACACGCTCTACCGGCTTATCACTGACGAGTCGTGACCCGCGCCGGCGACGATGCAGAGCGTAGCGATGGGGTGGGGGCACCTCCCGCTTGCGGGGGAGAGCGGCGCGCGACGTCCGACGAGGCCCCTCACGGACCGGCCGGTTCCGCGGGTTCCGGCGATCGTGCCGTGGCCGCCGCTGCCGAACGCGCCAAGGTGACCGCATCCCGCAACATCCCCGCCTTCGACGATCTGCCCGTTCCCGCCGATACCGCCAACCTGCGCGAGGGCGCCAACCTCAATGACACGCTGCTGGCACTGCTGCCGCTGGTCGGTGTGTGGCGCGGCGAAGGCGAGGGCCGCGGAGCCGACGGCGACTATCGATTCGGCCAGCAGATCGTGGTGTCGCACGACGGCGGCGACTACCTGAATTGGGAAGCCCGTTCTTGGCGGCTCGATGACGCCGGCGACTACCAGGAACCCGGCCTGCGCGAGACGGGCTTCTGGCGCTTCGTCAACGACCCCGACGATCCGAGCGAGTCGCAGGCCATCGAATTGCTGCTGGCCCATTCGGCCGGCTACGTCGAACTGTTCTACGGGCGCCCGCGCACGCAGTCGTCGTGGGAACTGGTGACCGATGCGTTGGCCCGCAGCCGATCCGGCGTGCTGGTGGGCGGCGCCAAACGCCTCTACGGCATCGTCGAGGGCGGCGACCTGGCCTACGTCGAGGAACGCGTGGACGCCGACGGCGGTCTGGTGCCACACCTTTCGGCGCGGCTGTCGCGGTTCGCCGGGTAATTGCGGTTGGCGGCAGTGGATTCCGCAGCCGGCTACGCCGACCGAGGCCTGACATGGAACGGCCCCCGAGCGAAGCTCCTGGTTGGACAGACCGGAAGCTCGGGGGCCGGGTGGCTACGGGGAATTCGCCAGCGCGCGTTGATCGCTAGCTCTTCCGAGCCAATGCAGCTAGCGCGTAGCCACCTCACATGTCCATGAAGCTATCAATTTCGCGGACCACCTCCTTCCTTGTGTACGGCCGACCGTACCCGCCATTGCGCGAGGCGACAACAGAATTCAGCGCTCAGCGATCGCTGACGATCGCGGCGTCCACCAGTTCGGCGAATTCGGCGGCCAGCGGGGACCGGGGCAGTGGCCGGCCGTCGAGCGTGTGCACGCGGGCGGCCAGCGTCATGCTCGACACCAGCCAAATTCCTTGGGCGGCATGCAAATCCGCGATCCGCAGCGCCCGATAGTCGCAGGCGTAGCCCTTGCCCCTGGCCACCTCGAACAGGGCTTGTTGCGTGGTGCCCCGCAGGATCGGATACCACGGCGGCGGCGTCAGCAGGCACGGATCACCCGCCCCGGAGTCGGTGGCGATGACGACCGTCGAGCGGGGGCCCTCCAGGATGTAGCCGTCCGAGCTGACGAAGATCACGTCGCCGGCGCCCTGCCGGGCGGCATGGCGCAGGGCGGCCATGTTGACCGCGTACGACAGAGTTTTGGCGCCGGCCAGGAGCCACGGCATCGCATCGGCGCCGGCAGCCGGCAACCCGCGGTCCAGCGTGACCGCCGACAATCCGTCGCGCCGGACCGCGGCAACTCGTTCCGGGACGGGGGTGACCATCACATAGGCGGTCGGTGGCGAGCCGCTCTCGCGACCCCGGCTGCAGATCAGACGCAGCGCGCCCTCGTCGGCGGTCTTCGCGGCCCACTGCCGCGTCGCCACCTCGATCGCGTGCCGCCAGCTCGCGAGGTCCGGTTCGGGCAGATCCATGAATTTGGCCGACTGTGTCAGCCGCTGCAGATGGGCTTCGACCAGACACGCGGTGCCGTCGCGGACCAGTAGCGTCTCGAAGATGCCGTCGCCCCGAACGGCCGCGAGGTCGTCGGCGTGCAGCAGCGGGGCATCTGGCGGATGTATCTCACCGTCCAGCGTGACGATCACACCCATGGTGGTGAAGCTTAGCCGCGAGCGTGCGGCTAGCCGCACCGTCGGGGTCGAGCGTGCGGCTAGCCGCACACTCGGATCCGTAGAGTTGATGCATGACTGCAGTCCCTGCGCCCGATCAGGGCCCCGACGCCGGTGCGATCTGGCACTACGGCGATCCGCTGGGCGAGCAGCGGGCGGCCGAAACCGATGCCGTGGTCGTGGACCGCGCGCACCGCGCGGTGCTCACCCTCACCGGAAGCGACCGGCAGACCTGGCTGCACAACATTTCGACCCAACACGTCAGCGACCTCGCCGAGGGCGCCAGCACCGAAAACCTCAGCCTCGACCGCCAGGGCCGGGTCGAGGACCACTGGATCCAGAGCGAGCTGGGCGGCACCACCTACCTCGATACCGAGCCATGGCGGGGCGAACCGCTGCTGAGCTACCTGCGCAAGATGGTGTTCTGGTCCGACGTGACGGCGGCCGCCGCGGACATGGCGGTGCTGTCGCTGCTGGGGCCACGGCTGGCTGACAATGCGGTGCTCAACGTGCTGGGGCTGGCTAGCCTGCCGGCCGAGCTGACTGCCGTCCCGGTCGCCGGTGCCGGTTTTGTGCGCCGGATGCCCGCCGCGATTGCCGGCCACATCGAACTGGACCTGCTCGTACCGCGTGGCGAGGCGGACGGTTGGAAGGCCCGCCTGGAGCAGGCGGGCGTTCGCCCGGCCGGAGTGTGGGCCTACGAGGCCCACCGAGTCGCGGCCCGTCGTCCCCGGCTCGGCGTCGACACCGACGAGCGCACCATCCCCCACGAGGTGGGCTGGATCGGTGGTCCCGGTGAAGGCGCGGTCCATCTGGACAAGGGCTGCTATCGCGGACAGGAGACCGTCGCGCGGGTCCACAACCTCGGGAAACCGCCGCGGATGCTGGTGTTGCTACATCTCGACGGTTCGGTGGAGCGACCCTCGACCGGCGACGCGGTGCTGGCCGGTGGTCGCACCGTCGGACGCCTCGGAACGGTCGTCGACCACGTGGACCTCGGGCCGGTGGCGCTGGCACTGCTCAAGCGTGGGCTGCCCGCCGACACCGAGCTCGCGATCGGCGACCAAGCCGCGGTCATCGACCCCGACTCGCTGCCCGCCGTCGAACAGATCGGCGCGGGCCGGCTGGCCGTTGAACGGTTGCGGGGAGGTACGCGATGATTGGCGATATGGTCCGCCACGGCGGGCAGGGGGCACCGGCGCCCAACCGTACGGCACGGTAAACTGTCGGCAGGACAATAACGACACCAAGAGATCGGAGCCGCCTACTCGTTAGGCCGCTCCGTTATTGCGCGAGGGGGTTCCCCCATGGGCCGCGGCCGGGCTAAGGCAAAGCAGACCAAGGTTGCTCGAGAACTTAAGTACAGCTCCCCGCAGACCGACTTCCAGCGGCTCCAACGCGAGCTGTCAGGGACGGGCGCCGACGATTCCGACGAGCTGAACGGCGAGGCCGCAGACGACTCGTGGGATCGCGAGGACGACTGGCGCCGCTAGACCACTCTTGTGTGCCGATGCATTTCGCATCGGCACCTTGCTTTGTCGCAGCCCCTTAGAACCTTGGGTGTTGTCCGACCAGCCGGGCCCGCGGGCCCGCTTTTCCACCCTTGCAGACGGTTCCCAACACCCAGCAGTCCAAGTGCCGTGCGGTCAGGATCGCGAGGGCGCGGTCGGTGTCTTCGGGCGCCACGACGGCGATCATGCCGACGCCCATGTTGAACGTCTTTTCCATCTCCTCGCGCGTAACCCGGCCACGCTGGGCGATCATCGCGAACACAGGCGCGGGTGTCCATGTGCCGCGGTCGATCTCGGCGGTGAGGCCATGCGGGATGACGCGTTGTAGGTTTCCGGCCAGCCCTCCGCCGGTGACGTGGCAGAACGTGCGGACGTGGGTTTCGGCGGCCAGTGCCAGGCAGTCTTTGGCGTAGATCCGGGTGGGCTCCAGCAATTCCTCGCCCAGGGTGCGGCCGAACTCCTCCACATAACCGGCGAGGTTCATCCGGTCGATCTCGAGGAGGACGGTGCGCGCCAGCGAGTACCCGTTGGAGTGCAGGCCCGACGAGCCCAGCGCGATGATGGCGTCGCCGGGTTTGACGCGGTCGGGGCCCAGCACGTCGTCGGCCTCGACAATGCCCACGCCGGTGGCCGAGATGTCGTAGTGGTCGGGTTCCATCAGACCCGGGTGTTCGGCAGTCTCGCCGCCGAGCAGAGCGCACCCCGCCCGCACACATCCCTCGGCGATGCCGCTGACGATCGCGCTCAGCCGTTCCGGCACCGTCCGGCCGACGGCGATGTAGTCCTGCAGAAAGAGCGGTTCGGCTCCGCAGACCACAAGGTCGTCGACAACCATCGCCACGAGGTCGAGGCCGACGGTGTCGTGTTTGTCCATGGCCTGAGCCACTGCCAGCTTGGTGCCCACACCGTCGGTGGAGGCCGCCAGCACCGGTTCGCGGTAGCCGCCGCGCAGCGCGAACAGTCCGGCGAATCCGCCCAGCCCGCCGCGCACCTCGGGCCTGGTGGCCTTTGTGGCCAGCGGCTTGAACAACTCGACAGCGCGGTCGCCGGCCTCAATGTCCACCCCGGCCGTCGCGTAGGTGATGCCCTGGCTGCCCGGGCTGCGTCCGGGGCTCTTTCCGGGATCCGTCATCGCGATAAAGGCTACCGGGCGGCGCTCGCCGCCGGTATCAAACGTCGTCAGTGCGCAACCGGTAGTTCGGGTACGTCGCCGGGCGCCAGATCGTCGAGTCCGGACCCCCGCGCCGCATTCGCGAGCATGTGCTCGATGACGTTCTTGCCGAGCGCGGTTTCGCTGGGCAGTTCGATCGGATACTTGCCGTCGAAGCACGCGGTGCACAGCCGCGAGGCCGGCTGCTCGGAAGCCGCGACCATGCCCCGCAGCGAGACGTAGCCAAGGGTGTCAGCCCCGATCGCATGCCGCACCGCTTCGAGCATTTCCGCCTCGTCTTCGACGGCGTTGGCGATCAGCTCAGCCGGTGACGGGAAGTCGATGCCGTAGAAGCACGGCCACTTCACCGGTGGCGAGGCGATGCGCACGTGAACCTCGACGGCACCGGCCTCGCGCAGCATTCGCAGCAACGCCCGCTGCGTGTTTCCCCGAACGATCGAGTCGTCGACGACGATGAGCCGCTTGCCGCGGATCACCTCCCGCAGCGGGTTGAGCTTCAACCGGATGCCGAGCTGGCGGATGGTCTGCGAGGGCTGGATAAAGGTGCGCCCGACGTAGGCGTTCTTCATCAGGCCCTGGCCATAGGGGATGCCGGACTCCTGCGCGTATCCCACCGCGGCGGGGGTGCCGGACTCCGGCACGCCGATCACCAGGTCGGCCTCGACCGGGCATTCGCGGGCCAGCCGGCGCCCGATCTCGACCCGGGTGGCGTGCACGGACCGGCCGGCGATCGTGCTGTCCGGACGCGCCAGGTAGACGTACTCGAACACGCAGCCCTTGGGCGTGGGGTTGGCGAAACGCGTGGAGCGCACCCCGTCGGCGTCGATGGCCAGCAGTTCACCCGGTTCGATGTCACGCACGAACGAGGCGCCGACGATGTCGAGCGCGGCGGTTTCGGAGGCCACCACCCAGCCGCGATCCAGCCGCCCGAGCGACAGCGGGCGCACCCCATAGGGGTCGCGGCACGCATACAGCGTGTTCTCGTCCATGAACGTCAGGCAGAAGGCGCCGCGTACGGTCGGCAGCAGTTCCAGCGCCGCCTGTTCCAGGGTGGAATCGGCCGCTCCGTGGGCCAGCAGCGCGCCCAGGATGTCCGAGTCGGTGGTCGCCGGGGCTGGGCAGCGCTTGGCGATCAGCCCGGCGTCGCGGGCGCGGGCCGCAAGTTCGGCGGTGTTGACCAGATTTCCGTTGTGCCCCAACGCAACTCCGGTGCCCGCCGCGGTATTACGGAACACGGGCTGGGCGTTTTCCCACGTGGTGTCGCCCGTGGTGGAGTAGCGGCAGTGCCCGATGGCGACGTGGCCTTGCATGGCGCCCAGCGTCTGCTCGTCGAACACCTGACTGACCAGGCCGAGGTCTTTGAACACCAGCACCTGGGAGCCGTCGGCGACCGCGATGCCCGCGGCCTCCTGGCCGCGATGTTGCAGCGCGTACAAGCCGTAGTACGTGAGCTTGGCGACTTCTTCGCCGGGTGCCCAGACCCCGAATACGCCGCACTCTTCACGGGGCGAGTTCAGGTCCTGCTGGGGTTCCTGGACGGTCACGGGTCGGCGGCTCCCTGGGGAACGGTTGGTGACGTAACGGAGTCTACGGGCACGGTGGCCTCAGCGCCGAATTCAGCAGGCGTGTTGGGCACCGAATAATCCATGCCTCCAGTCTAAACCTGCAGTTCAGGGTGATGTTCAGCCGACCGCTATCACGGGTAGCCAGTGGTCGATTTCACCCGCCCTGGAGCCCGATAACGTCAGCGCACCGGCGCTCTTCGCCTGCGCCAGCGACACCATCCCGGTGGCGAGCAGCAGCCATGTCCGTGGATCGGCCTCCACCACATTGGGTGGCGTGCCGCGGGTATGCCTGGGCCCGGCAACGCACTGCACCGCGACGAACGGCGGGATCCGGACCTCGACGCTGGCGCCGGGCGCGACGGCGGCCAGGGTGCGTGCGGTGAGGCGCACGGCGGTCGCCAGGGCGTCGCGGTCGGGCGTCGGACGGGTTTCGTCGCGCAACCACTCGGCGACGGCCAACACGGCTTGCCGGGTCTTGGCCGGATCGGCTTTCTGACGGGCGGCCATACCTCAGGATGCCATCACGCCGATCCGTTCACGCGAGACCGCCGCTGGACGGTCAGCGCGGCCGCGGCGCCCGCCTCGTTGATGGCCAAATGCACCAGCATCGGTGCGGCGAGGCTGCCGGAACGGTCGGCCAGCCAACCGAACAGCCAGCCCCCGACGCCGGTGACCAGCACGGTGGGCACTACCGGCTCGCCGGTCGCGCGTGCGTCCGCGATGTGGGAGAGCCCAAAAGCGGTGGCCTGCAACAGCCTTCCGCCGGACGTGCCGAAGGCGCGCGAACCGAGGGTGCCGAGCGCCGCGCGGAAGGCGGCCTCCTCGGCCCAGACGGTGCCGATCGGTATCCGCCACAGCAGCCAGTCACGCGCGGACACGGGAAGTTCGAGGGCGGCCATCGACAGCCGTACCGGAGGCAGCGGGGCAGCCGCGGAGATGGCCGCCGCCGTGGCCGCACCCGACGCTGATCCCAGCCGCAGCCCCGCCCACAGCCGCGGAGGACGTAACCCCAGCGGCGCACGTGTCGCGAGCACCAGCAGGCCGGCGACACCGGCCTGCAGCCCCGCCCGCAGCTCATTCGGTAGCCGCGGGCCGGCGAAACTCCAGCCGACCAGCGCGGCGGCCAACGACAGCGCGCGGAGCCTGCTTATCCGAAGAATCGCGGCAACACCGACTCGGAGGTCTCGCGCAGTTCCGCCAGCGACACCGTGAACAGCCCCTGAACCTCCACGGCATCCGAGCCCTGATCGACGATGCCGATACGGACGGCGGGTAGCCCCCGCACCTCACACATGGACCGGAACCGGCTCTCCTCGGTTCGCGGCACGGCCACCAGTGCCCGGCCGGCCGACTCGGAGAACAGCATCACGAAGGGATCGGCGCCCTCGGGAAGCACTATGCGGCAACCGGTTTCACCGGCCAGGGCCGATTCGACGATGGCCTGCGCCAGGCCGCCCTCGGACAGGTCGTGCGCGGCGGACACCAGCCCGTCCCGCGACGCCGAGCTCAGCACCTCGGCCAGCAGCTTCTCGCGCGCCAGGTCAACCGCAGGCGGCCGCCCGCCGAGGTGGTCGCCGATCACCTGCGCCCAGATGGAACCGTCGAATTCGTCGTGCGTGTCACCCAGCAGCAGCAGGGTCTCTCCCGGTTCGCCGCCGAAAGACGTGTGGAGACGTCGGCTCACGTCATCCAAGACACCCAGCACCCCGACGACCGGCGTGGGCAGGATCGCCGCCGTCCCGGTCTGGTTGTAGAAGCTGACGTTGCCGCCGGTGACCGGAATCCCCAGGGCCGCACAGCCATCCGCCAGACCCCGCACCGCCTGTGCGAATTGCCACATCACGCCGGGGTCCTCGGGTGAGCCGAAGTTGAGGCAGTTGGTCACCGCGACCGGCGTCGCACCGGTGACCGCGACGTTGCGGTATGCCTCGGCCAGCGCCAGCTGGGCGCCCACGTAGGGATCCAGCAGCGTGTAGCGCCCCGACGCGTCGGTCGATACCGCGATGCCGCGGCCTGTCGTCTCGTCGATGCGCAGCACGCCGCCGTCGGCGTGCTCGGCCAGCACGGTGTTGCCGCGCACGTACCGGTCGTACTGCTCGGTGATGAATGCCCGGCTGCACAGGTGCGGACTGCCCAGCAGCGCAAGCAAAGTCGCGCGCAGTTCGGCGCCGGTGGCCGGCCGCGGCAGCCCGCTGGAGGTGTCGGCGTTCAACGCGTCCTGCGATTCGGGGCGGGCGACCGGGCGCCGGTAGACCGGGCCTTCGTGGGCCACCGTGCGCGGTGGCACGTCGACGACCGTCTCGCCGTGCCAGGTGATCTGCAGCCGGTCGCCCTCGGTGACCTCGCCGATGACGGCGGCCAGCACCTCCCACTTGCGACAGACCGCGAGGAAGGCATCGACATTCTCTGGCGCGACCACCGCGCACATCCGCTCCTGCGACTCGCTGGACAGGATCTCGGCCGGCGTCATGTTGGCGGCCCGCAGCGGCACGCTGTCCAATTCGACCCGCATGCCGCCGTCACCGGCCGACGCGAGTTCAGATGTGGCGCAGGATAATCCGGCCCCACCGAGGTCTTGGATGCCGATCACCAACCCGCCTGCGTACAGCTCGAGGCAGCATTCGATCAGCACCTTCTCGGTGAACGGGTCGCCGACCTGCACCGAGGGCAGCTTCTTGCGGCCGGGCCCCCCGCCTTCGTCGCCGCCGAAGGTTTCCGACGCCAACACCGACACGCCGCCGATGCCGTCGAGACCGGTGCGCGCGCCGAACAGGATGATCTTGTTTCCGGTTCCCGACGCGAAGGCAAGGTGCAGATCCTCCTTTCGCAGCGCTCCAACGCACAACGCGTTGACCAGCGGGTTGCCCGCGTACGACGCGTCGAACACGGTCTCGCCGCCGATGTTGGGCAGGCCCAACGAGTTTCCGTAACCGCCGATGCCGCGAACCACGCCGTCGAGCACGCGGCGGGTGTCCGGCGCGTCGGCCGCGCCGAATCGAAGCTGGTCCATCACCGCGACGGGCCGCGCGCCCATGGCCATGATGTCGCGGACGATGCCCCCGACGCCGGTGGCGGCGCCCTGGTAGGGCTCGACGTACGAGGGGTGGTTGTGCGATTCCACCTTGAAGGTCACGGCCCAGCCGTCGCCGATGTCGACGACCCCGGCGTTCTCGCCGATCCCGGCGAGCATGCCGGCGCGCATCTCGTCGGTCGTGGTCTCACCGAAGTAGCGCAGGTGAACTTTGGAGGACTTGTACGAGCAGTGCTCGCTCCACATAACCGAGTACATCGCCAGCTCGGTGTCGGTGGGCCTGCGGCCCAGGATCTCGCGTATCCGCTGGTACTCGTCGTCTTTGAGGCCGAGCTCGCGAAAGGGTTGCGGCTGATCGGGAGTGGTCGCGGCGTGCTCGACGGTGTCAATCACCTGGACGCGCGCGCCCGTTCCGGAGACGGTCACGCAGACAGTCTAGGGTGGCCCCGCCTTCGACGCCGCGACGCGCGTTTGTGCCCCCGATCGGCGGGTAGCCGACTGTGGTCCGGCAAGTGACGAAACGGAGGAACGAGATGACCGCTGAAACGGGCAACGTCACCGGCACCAAAGACAAGAACTACAACCTCATTTGGTACACCGAGAAGTGCCTCGACAACGCGCTGCGGCTGGAAACCTACATTCAGGACGCGGAGCGCGACGGCGACGACGAAGTGGCCGACCTTTTCCGCAAGGCGCAATCGGATAGCCGCAAGGGCGCCGAGATGGCCGAGCATCTGCTCGCCAAGCGTTTGTAGGGAAGGCCAAGTGCGCGCTACCCGCGGAGCATGCGTGCGCTTTCCGGGTCAGCCGGGTAGAACAACTCGACGGCCAGCTCGGCGAGGGTGACGTCGAGCGGGGTTCCGAACGTCGTGAGCGTCGTGAACATCGACAGCCGCTTCCCGCCGCCGGCGTCGAGCACGAAAGGAATCAGCAGCGAGGCGTTATCCGGCGTGCCCCGCCCAGCGGCGGCCGCAGCGACTCCCGGGTACGCGCGCACCTCCTCGTCGATCGCCTGCAACACCGGGTCGCCGGTGAGTGCGATCGTGCGCCGGAGCTGACTCAGCAGGTAGCCCGCCCATTCGTCGAAATTCAGGGTCCGGTTGGCGAGACCGTCGGGATGCAGGCATAGCCGGTACACGTTCGGGTAGCGCGGCGCAAACCCGGCGGCGAGCAGCAGCGAGTTGCGCTCCCGCAACGGAACGTCGAGGCCCTCGGCGAGCGCGAGCACCATCTCGGGACTGGGCCGGGAACGACCGGTCTCGATGAAGCTCAGATGCCGCGCCGACACGCCCACGCTCAGCGACAGGTCGAGCTGACTCACCCGTCGGCGAGCCCGCCATCCGCGCAACAGGACACCCACCGCGGCATCGCTCACGAAGCAACCGTAACCACGCCCGCGCACCCGCGGCGATGACCTCGGAGGTAATTGTGCCGCCGCGCGGGCCGGGACACGCTTGGCGTACGCGCTCGATCGAAGCGCCTGACACAGGGAGGAACCATGACCGACGTCAAGACCGCCGCGCCGAACTTCAGTGCAGAACTGTGGGCCGCCTATTGGGCCGCGCCGACGTTGTCGCGCGGCTTCGACATTCTGGCCGACGACATCGTCGGCTACTGGCCGGGTGACCCGGAGCCGGTCCGGGGGATCGAGGCGTACACGGCGAAGATCGCCGAAATACTCGACGCCGCACCGGATTTGAAGCTTGAGCTCATCGACAGCGCAACCGTTCCCGGCGCCGCCGAGGGTGAGGAACTGGTGTTCTTGCATTACGTCGGTGAGGGCACCGGCCCCGCCGGACCATTCCGGATCCGCGGCCTCGACCGGGTCCGCAGCCGCGACGGGATGGTTGTGGAGAACGTCATCCGCTACGACCCGCTCTTCCTCGATCAGCGCTGACGCGCGGCGGCCCGGCTAAAGGGCGGGATTGCCGACGATGCAGAACACGTTGCCTTCGGGGTCGGCCAGCACTACCCATCGGAATTTCTCGCCGAACTTGTGCCGGCCGACCTCTTTGGCCCCAGCCGCCGTCAGCCGCGACACCTCGGCGTCGATGTCGGCCGCACTCAAATCGAGGTGCACCCGGTTCTTTCCCGGGGTGGGATCGGGCACTTTCTGGAACCCGAGTCGCAGCCCTTCCGGAAAGGTCACCGCCGTGAACTCGTCCGCGAGGATGACGTGCGTCGTGCCACCGAACTGCTCGGCCCACCAGCCGGCCAGGCTCGCGGGATCGCCGCAGTCGAAGGTGACCATTTCTACGTTGAGGGTCATTTCCGGATCGTAGGTCAGCCTGGCGACAAAAACGCTTGCAGTGCCGCCGAATAGGCGGCCACATCCTGCGCCCCCATCAACTCGCGCGCGGAGTGCATCGCGAGCTGGGCAGCGCCGACGTCGACGGTGGGGATGCCGGTACGCGCCGACGCCAGCGGCCCGATCGTCGACCCGCACGGCAGATCGGCGCGGTGTTCGTAGCGCTGCAACCGCACACCGGCCTGCCGGCACGCCAGCGCGAACGCAGCGGCCGTGCGTCCGTCGGTGGCGTAACGCAGATTGGGATGCACCTTGAGCACCGGTCCACCGTTGACGCCGATCGGATGACCCGGCTCGTGCCGCTCCGGGTAGTTGGGGTGGGTGGCGTGCGCCATGTCGGCCGAGGCCAGCAGCGACGCCGGCAGGCGCCGCAAGTAATCTTCCCGCCCGCCACCGGCCGCGAGCACCATCCTTTCCAAAACGATGCTCAGCAGGTTGGATTGGGCGCCGTGGTCGGAGGAGGAACCGACCTCTTCGTGGTCAAAGAGCACCAGCACCGGGACGAAACCGCGCGGCTCCACGGCCAGCAGGGCCTCCACGCCCGCGTAGCAACTGGCCTGGTTATCCAGCCTCGGCGCGCTGACCAGGTCGCCGTCCGCGCCGATCACCGCGGACGGGGTCAGGTCGTGCGTCATCAGGTCGGCCGACAGCACGTCGACCGCGGCCACCCCCGAGCGGTCGGCGACATAGTCGACGAAGGACGCGACGCCGTCGCCGACTCCCCATACCGCGTTCACGTGTCGTTGCGGGTCCAGGGTGAGCGACTTGCGGTCCTCGGCCAGGTGAATGGCCAGCTGCGGTACCCGCAGGATCGGATCGTCGATCCGCACCAGCCGCTGGCTGGCCCGGTCCCCGTCGCGGACCGACAAACGCCCGCTGATGCCCAGGTCTCGGTCCAGCCAGGAGTTGAGCCACGCTCCCCCGTACGGCTCCAGCGCCACCACCCGCCAGCCGGCGACGAGCCGGTCGGGATGCTGCTTGACCCGTAGGTTCGGGCTGTCGGTGTGGGCGCCGACGATCCGGAACGGCCCGTCGGCGCCGGCCGAGTTCCAGGCGACCAGCGAGCCGGCGCGGACGGTGAAGTAGCGACCGGGTTGCGCCGGCCAGCTGTCGGCTTCGTCCAGTTCGGTGTATCCGGCGTCGACCAATCGTCCGGCCACCGTGGCGCAAACATGAAACGGCGACGGTGAGGCGTCGATGAATTCGCAGAGGCCTGCGGCACTGGCCGACATGTTGAACATCATGGCTGTCGGCGACAGCGCAGTTCCCGATAGGGTCGCCCATGTGCCTCCGGTACAGCCGCAGCCCATCCTTGCGCCGTTAACGCCCGCGGCAATCTTTCTCGTGGTCACCATCGACGATGGCGGCGAAGCGACTGTCCACGACGCGCTGCCGGATCTGTCCGGGCTGGTGCGCGCCATCGGCTTCCGCGATCCGACCAAACGCTTGTCGGTCATCGCCTCGATCGGCTCCGACGCGTGGGACCGGTTGTTCGGCGGGCCACGTCCCGCCGAACTGCATACCTTCGTCGAGCTGACCGGCCCGCGGCACACCGCCCCGGCCACGCCCGGCGATCTGCTGTTTCACATTCGAGCCGAGACGATGGACGTGTGTTTCGAGCTAGCCGGACGCATCCTCAAATCGATGGCGGGTGCGGTCACCGTGGTCGACGAGGTGCACGGCTTCCGGTTCTTCGACAACCGCGACCTGCTCGGCTTCGTCGACGGCACCGAAAATCCGGATGGCCCAATCGCCATCAGCGCCACCGCCATCGGCGACGAAGACCCCGACTTCGCCGGCTCGTGCTACGTCCACGTCCAGAAGTACGTGCACGACATGGAGTCGTGGGACGCGCTGCCGGTCGCCGAACAGGAGGGGGTGATCGGGCGCACCAAGCTGGAAGACATCGAGCTCGACGATGACGTCAAGCCGGCCAACTCGCACATCGCGCTGAACGTGATCGAAGACGACGACGGCACAGAACTGAAGATCGTGCGGCACAACATGCCGTTCGGTGAACTCGGCAAGGCCGAGTACGGCACGTACTTCATCGGCTATTCGCGAACACCCGAGGTCACCGAGCAGATGCTGCGCAACATGTTCCTCGGTGATCCGCCGGGCAACACCGACCGCATCCTGGATTTCTCCACCGCGGTCACCGGCGGCCTGTTCTTCTCCCCCACCGTGGATTTCCTCGACGACCCGCCCCCGCTGCCCGCCCCGATGGCAACGGAACGACCCGCCTTATCTTTGCCTGACCCAGCCTCCAATGGCTCACTTTCGATCGGCAGCCTGAAAGGAACCACCGGATGATCAACAACCTCTACCGCGATCTGGCACCGGTTACCGACGTCGCTTGGGCCGAAATCGAATTGGAGGCGACGCGCACGTTCAAACGGCACGTCGCGGGGCGCCGGGTGGTCGACGTCAGCGAGCCCGGAGGACCCGTCACCGCGGCGGTCAGCACCGGCCGGCTGATCGACGTCAAGGCGCCCACCGACGGTGTGGTCGCCCACCTCCGGGCCAGCAAACCCCTTGTCCGGCTGCGGGTTCCGTTCACGTTGTCTCGCTCCGAGATCGACGATGTGGAGCGTGGCTCCAACGACTCCGACTGGGACCCCGTCAAGGATGCCGCCAAGAAGCTGGCGTTCGTCGAGGACCGCACCATCTTTGAGGGCTACGCCGCCGCTTCCATCGAGGGCATTCGCAGCGCCAGCTCCAACAAGCCGCTGACGTTGCCCGAGGACCCTCGAGACATGCCGGATGCCATCTCGCAGGCGTTGACCGAACTGCGGCTCGCCGGTGTCGACGGACCCTACTCGGTGCTGCTATCCGCAGGCGTCTACACCAAGGTCAGCGAGACCACCGAACACGGATATCCGATCCGCGAGCACCTGAACCGGTTGGTGGATGGCGACATCATCTGGGCGCCGGCCATCGACGGCGCCTTCGTCCTGACCACTCGCGGCGGAGATTTCGACCTGCAACTGGGCACCGACGTCGCCATCGGCTACAGCAGTCACGACGCCGACACCGTGCAGCTCTATCTGCAGGAGACCCTGACGTTCCTGTGCTATACCGCCGAGGCATCGGTCGCACTCGGCCCGTAATGGCACGCCAGCAACGCTATCCGATCCGGGTACTGACGATCGGAAACGCGCCCGCCGGGCCCAACAGCCGCGGCGGGATGGCGACGGTGATGCGATTGCTGAGCGAAGACACGGACCAACGGTTTCTGGTCAACCTCGTGCCCACCTATATCGATGCCGCACTGGGGGCGCGGCTGTGGACGGGAGTGACGGGTATCCTCAAGGCATCGGCGCTGCTGCTGTTCGGCTTCGTCGACGTGTTACACGCCCATTTTTCCTTGCGCGGCAGCGTCGTTCGCAAGGCCATTCCGTTGTTCATCGCTCGGCTGCGCGGCGTCCCGACCATCGTCCACTGCCACAGCTCGCACTTTTTCACCTGGCTCGATGAGCTGCCGCCGCTCCTGCGCCGCGCCGTGCGCGCGGCGCTGCACGCCGACTATTCGGTGGTGCTCGGCCAATCCCATCTCAGGGAATCGTGCGTGCGCCTTGGATTCGACGAATCCAACACCCGAGTCCTCTACAACCCCGTGGTGATGCCCGCGATCGGCCCGGCGCCGCGCACTCAACGGCCGCTACGGGTGGTGTCGCTGGGCAGGTTGGGCCCCAACAAGGGCAGCTACGACCTCGTTCGTGCGATCGGCATGCTGCCCAACGACATTCGGGCCAACCTGCGGGTCACGCTGGCCGGCGACGGGGAAGTGGACGAGGTACGCGAGTTCGTCCGCACCAGCGCACTCGAAGACACCGTGGACGTCGTCGGCTGGGTGGACCCGGTCGAGAGGGACCGGCTACTGGCCGAATCGGCGATCTTCGTGTTGCCCAGCTACAGCGAGGGTCTTCCGATGGCGGTGCTGGAGGCGATGGCCAACGGCGTGGTCCCGGTGACCACCGCGGTGGGCGCGATTCCGGAGGTGATCATCGACGGGGAAAACGGTGTGCTGGTCCGCCCCGGCGATCCGGGCCAGTTGGCCGAGGCGCTGCAATCCCTGATCATCGATGCCGCGTTGCGTGACCGCCTCGCCGCGGCCGCCCATGCGCGTGCCGGCGAGTTCGACATCGTCCGCTGGCGCGAGGCGCTGCACGACTTGTGGCTCGCCGCCGCGGCACGGTGACACCGGCGGCTCAGCCGCCGGTGGCCATCCGGCCGCGGCCTCCCCGGCGGCGCGGTAGCCCGCCGGAAACCGTGAGCCGGAAGTAGCCGAACGACGAATCACTGCCCACCGCCAGCCGCGGCAAGGCCAGCGGGTCGCAGCGACGGTCGGCGAATCCCGGTGTGGTCGACAACGCAAAGCGCACGCCGCGGCGCCGCAGGACGTCTTTGGCGCGGTCGTCGAAATCCCGTGGCCGGCCGTTGGGGTAAGCGAAAACTGTTGGTGCCGAGCCGGTCTCACGCTCCAGCGCTGCACACGAATCCGTGATCTCCCGCTCGAGCTTGTCGTCGCCGCAGCGGGCAAGGATCGGGTGCGTCACCGAATGCGGATACAGGGCCACTAGGCCGTCGCCGACCATCTCCCGCGCTTCGTGCCAGGAAAGCATCCGGAAGGGACCGCCATCGCCGCCGTCGCGGTAGCCCAGCGCGTCGAGAACCTGGTCCAGCACGGCGATCCGCCGCGCGTCGGGTAGGTCTTTCAACCGTTCGACCGCGGCCGCGTAGACCTTGCCGCGGCTGGCGGTGCCGGCGAGGGAACGAGCGCCCAGACCCAGCGCCGCCAGATCGACCTCGCTCGCGGTGGTGCGGGCGATCGCCAGCCAAAGCCGGTCGGGCCACAGGATTTCGTCGCCGCCGATCGGGCCGGTCGCCAGGAACACCGCCGCGGGCAACTTCAACTCGTGCAGGACCGGGACCGCGTGCGTGGCGAGGTTGCGGGTGCCGTCGTCGAACGTGATCGCCATGGCGCGCGGCGGCAGCGTCCCCGCCACCAGGCGATCGAGCGCCTCCTCGAGCGGGAGGACGTTGAAGTGCTTGCGAATGTATTCCAGTCGACGGCGATACTGCGCCACGCCGAGCACATGCCAGCAGGCCGGCGACAGCGGTTCGTCTTCCACGCCGTGGAACATCACGATGCCAAGCGCGTCGCGGTGTCGCCGCCGCGTCAGCGCCGGGAGCCCTGCGGCGCACAGCAGGCCGGCCGCGATGTTCTTGAGTCTTGCCATCAACTGTCGAACTCTAGGCTTTCGTGGCTAGAGGTCGAGGACGAGGTCGCTTTCTGGGGCCGCCGAGCAAATGAGGACCGTTCCCCGCCCCGGCGGCTCCAACGGCGCCTGGACGTACGTTGTCGTCCCGGCGACCACTCCGGTCTCACACACATGACAGACACCGCTTCGGCACGAGAATCGGCTTGGCACATCGCAGGCTTCGGCCAGGTCCAGGATATTGGCGTAATCGGCGGACCAGTTGACGGTAAGTCCGCTGCGCGAGAAGGTGATCGACGGTCCGGTGCCCGGCGGTCCCGCGGGCGGGTGCGGCGGCTTGCGCGCGGCCCCCGCAACGATGCCGGGGTTGATCGGCGGTAACGCGCCGAACAATTCGCTGTGAATGCGCGCAGGATCGAGCCCGGCTGCGGTGAGGGCGTCGCGCGTGTCCGACATGAACTGTGTTGGACCGCAGAGATACACCGCGGCATCGGTCGGCAGCCCTAGCGATGCTATGGTCTCGGCATCCGTGCGTCCCTGCGTCTGCGTGTAGAACACCAGCTGCCGGGCGCGCGGCAACGACTTGATGAGGGTCGTGACTTCCGTTGCAAAGGCCTGGGTTTCGTGGCTGCGGGTGGTGTGCAGCCACCAGATGTCGCGGTTACTGCGAGCAGCCGACAGCGTATGCAACATCGCCAGTACGGGTGTGATGCCGATTCCCGCCGAAATCAGGACCACCGGATTGCTTTCCTCGGTCAGGTAGAAGTCGCCGCGCGGCGCGGCGGCCTCGACGATGGACCCGGGCTGGACGTGGGTATGCAGCCAGCGACTCACCAAGCCGTGATCTTCGCGCTTGACACTGATGCGGTAGTCCCCGGTGCCGGGGTCACCCGAGAGGGAGTAGCTGCGCATTGGCGTCGGCTTTGCGGCGCCGGGGATTCGCACGGTCAGGTACTGGCCGGGAAGCGGTCGGGGCAGCGAACCCCCGTCAGCGGCTTGCAGGCGGATCGACATCACCTGCGGGCTTTCCCGGGCTATCGCGCAGACCCGCAGCGGGCGAAAACCGTTCCATCCCGGCTCGATTCCGACGGCCGGTGTGGTCTCCCCCGCTGAACCGTCACGAAGCATGTCGCGGAACGACTGCTGCCATCCGGGGCTGAGCGCCGGTACGTCGACGACCTTGCGCAGCCGTTCGATGTTGCGGTTCGGCAAATACAACAACGCGTCGACGTCGGCAACGCTGAGTTCGTGGCGGCCGCGCCGGACCCGCACGATGTCGTCACCGGCACGGACATGCCCCTCGGTGATGACCCGGAAGTAGAACCCCGGGCGATGCTGCGACACAAGAAGATTGGGCATCTCCGGTTCGTCGAGGCGCAGTCCGACCCGAAAGCAGGTGACACGCGGCTGGGTGACCTCGAACTCCGCCTCACCGATTCGGTAGCGGTCACCGATGCAGACTTCGTCGTCGGATAGTCCGGTAATGGTGAAATTCTCGCCGAAGTGACCGGGCGCCAGGTCTTCGCGATTCAGGTAGGTCTTCCAGAAGTCATACGACTCCGTCTGGTACACCATGACGGCGCGTTGCTCGCCGCCGTGGCCGGCCAAGTCGCCCTGCCCGTCGCCATCGATGTTGATGCGGCGCACCATGACAGGGCCTTCGACCGGGGTTTTCCATATCCCGGTGTACACGGTCTTATCCCGCCATTGCACGTTCTTCGGCATGCCCACATTGACCGAAACAAGCTTGCCCACCGTGTCTCCTCCCGCTCACGCCGGCGAAGCTACTGGGATAGCTGACCCAGAGTATTCCCCGCCCGCCGTGCGGTCAACGCCTTCGGAGCCTATTGCGACCCGCTAATTTTGGTGCATACTGGGATGCACATCCCAAAAACTGTACCGGAGCCTCGAATGACGCCCCACCGTTGCAGGAGGTATCCCATGCCGGCCGTTCATCATCGTTACACCACCGTCGACGGCCATCGGCTGTTCTTCCGCGAAGCTGGCGACGCGGGCGCGCCGGTGCTGGTCCTGTTGCATGGATTTCCGACCAGCTCCTACATGTACCGGCACCTGATTCCGGCGCTCGCCGACCGCTATCGCGTGATCGCCCCGGACCACCTGGGCTTCGGGCTCTCGGACGCGCCGAGCGTCGAGGAGTTCGACTACACCTTCGATGCGCTCGCCGACCTGACCGCGGGCCTGCTGCAGGGCTTGGGCATCGATCGCTACGCAATGTACGTGCAGGACTATGGCGCCCCCATCGGCTGGCGACTGGCGCTTCGCGAGCCGTCCACCATCACCGCGATCATCAGCCAAAATGGCAACGCGTACGACGCCGGGTTCGTCGAGAGCTTCTGGAAGGTCGTGCAGGCCTACCAACATCAACCGACGCCCGAGACCGAGGCCCCGGTACGGCAATTCCTCACCTTGGAAGCCACGCGATGGCAGTACCTCACCGGGGTCGCCGACGAAACGCTGGTCGATCCCGAAACCTGGTATCACGACTACGCGCTGATATCCCGGCCCGGCAACGACCTGGTGCAGCTAAAACTGCTGCGGGACTATGCCACCAACGTGCCGCTATACCCACGCGTGCACGAATATTTCCGGGCGAGCCGCGTGCCGCTGTTGGCCGTGTGGGGTCGCGGTGACGAAATCTTCGGCCCGGCCGGCGCCGAGGCGTTCGCCGATGACCTTCCCGACGCCGAAATCCATTTGCTCGACGGCGGCCACTTCCTGCTGGAGTCCGCACTGGACGACGTCGCCGAGCTGATCCGCAACTTCCTCGCCAAGCACCTGTCCACTTGACGAGGCGCTGACGGCGCAACGCCAGCAATGGGCTGGATATCCCATAATTGGAGGCACTCGCAGGTTAGCCTGACGCGATGGCCCATCCCGATGTTCAGGACGAACAACGGTTGACCGCCAAGGGGCGTGCCACCCGCGACAGGATCGTGCAGGCCGCCGCCGAGCTGATCGTGACCCAGGGGCTGTCGGCCTCGAACATGGAGAACGTGCGCAGGGCCGCGTCGGTCAGTGGTTCCCAGCTCGCTCACTATTTCGCCGACAAAAGCGCGCTGATTCGCGCGGTCGTCAGGCGCCAGATCGGCGTGGTGCTGGACTTCCATCGCCAGCCAAAGCTTGGGCACCTCGACTCGTTCGACGACTTCGAACGGTGGATCGATCTCAACATGCGCTACCTGCGCCGCATCGGAACCTCCGGCGGCACACCGACTTACCATGCCTTGGCCGCGCAGCTGGCGAAGTCCGACGACGCGACCCGCGCCACGTTGGCCGCGGGGTATTGGCAGTGGGTCGAGTTGCTCGAAGCAGCCATCCAGCGAATGAAAGATCACCGGATTCTCGACGCGAACGCCGATCCGCGTCAGCTGGCGTTGGTCTTCGTCGGCGCTCACCAGGGCGGCGCCACGTTGGCGTTTACCTATCGGGCGGAGTGGCCACACGCCGATGCCACGCGGTTCGCCGTCAACTACCTGCGCATGTTCGCGACCGATCCCGCTGAGCGAGCGCCGCGTCCGGCACGACGTCCCCGTCGTCGGCGCCGCGCGACCTAGGCCCATAGGACTGATGCCAAGGCGCGCCGTGAACCAAGACAGCACACCGAGATTCACCCGCAAGGGACTGGCGACCCGGACACGTATCGTCGGCGTCGCCGCCCGGCTCATGTTCGAGCGGGGCGTCGCCAACACCAGCATCGACGAGGTGCGCAACGCCGCAGGCGTGGGCGGGTCGCAGATCTCACACTATTTTCGTGACAAACGCGATCTGACCCGCCAAGTCATCGCCGCGCGATGCGACGATGTGATGACGTTTCATACCCGACCTCAGCTCGGCGCGCTCGACAGTTTCGAGGCGCTGCAAGCGTGGGCCGACGCGTGTGTGGCCGACGTCGACACCGTCTACCGCAGGGGCGGGTGCGTCTATGGCTCGCTGGCCGGTGAGCTGATCGACGCCGACGACGAAATTCGCGACGATCTCGCCGACGGGTACGACGCGTGGCTTGAGCTATTCCAAACCGGTCTGACGGCGATGCGGCGCCGGGGCGAACTGCGTTCCGACGCCGACCCGCGACACCTGGCCGCGTCGCTGGTCATCGCGCACCAGGGTGGCGCCATGCTCACGCACGCCACGGGAGACGCGGAACCGCTGCGGATCGCCGTCAACGCGGCCGTCGACTACGTGCGATCCTTCGCGGCCGCTCCCGCGCGTCGTAGCGGGCGATCGACCTCGGCGCGGCGCACACCGAAATCGTGAGCAACCGCGCGGTCGGCAGATGTCAGTCCGCTTCGCCCGCAGCGCTTTTCGGTGCGGGAATGTCCGGTCGCAGGTAGCCGACCAGACATAGGCAAATCAGGGCCATACCCACCACCGGCCATCTGAGTGCGATCACCGCCGCGGCCGTGAAGACACCGATCGTGATGACCGACCTCATTCGCAGCATCCGCCGCATAAGCTGCGACACGTCCTCGTGGGCGGGCCGATCGACAGCCTCCCAACAGAGTGCGACGTAGGTGACGTTCACGAGGACGAAGACGCCCGCATACAGTGCCACGGGCGCGGCGGCCAGCCTGCTATCGGCGATCCACTCGGTGGTAAACGGGATCAGCGACACCGAGAAAAGATGCGCGAAGTTCGACCACACGAGTCGTGGGGTCGCGGTTTCCGCATAGTTGAACAGGTGATGGTGATTGACCCAGACGATCGCGATGAACAGATAGCTGACCACGTAACTCAGACCCGTGGGCCACAGCGGCAACAGGGCACTGAAGCTGTGGGCGGATGGCGGCTTGAGCTCGAGGACCAGGATCGTGATGAGCACCGCGAATACGCCATCGGAAAACTGCCTGACCCTTTCCGGGGTGGTTTGTCGCACGGCCACCGTTTCCTCCCGCCTCATTCGGGCCCCGTTGCCTATCCATTATGTTGGCCCGGCCCAGGAGGGCGGGTACCGCTTTGGGCAAACCGCGACGAGCGGCCTGGACAAATCTGGGTGGTCCAGCCCATAATATTGGGTTAAGCGACCCATTAAGTATCCGCCGACGATGGTAATCTAACTGCCGCACTGCGGCTCTCGCGACCCAATATCCGAAGCCGGACTAACGATTTGGAAATGAGACAGGGTGATGGCCACACCGCCTACGGCGCCCGCAGTAGTGCGCGAACAGCCTGGCGGGGAACGCATGCGCGCGATCATCCTGAAAGGGTTTGGCGGGCTCGACAGCCTGGTCTATGCGGACATCCCCAAGCCGCTGCCCAAGAACGGCGAGGTCGTGATCAAGGTGCAAGGGTTCGGTATCAATCACGCCGAGATGCACATGCGTCGGGGGGAATGGGCGGAAGCCGCGGAAGTCAGCGGCATCGAATGCGTCGGGATCGTCGACTCGTGCCCGGGAGGCGAATTTCCGGTCGGCGCCAAGGTGGCGGCGCTGATGGGCGGCCTGGGGCGAACCATCAACGGCAGCTATGCCGAATACACCCGAGTGCGCGCCGCCAACGTCGCCCTCATCGAATCCGACCTGCCCTGGTCCGATTTGGCGGCACTACCCGAAACCTATGCGACCGCTTGGACGTGTCTGTTCCGCAACCTCAACCTCGCGGCCGGACAGACCCTCGTACTGCGCGGCGCCACGTCATCGTTCGGCCAGGCGGCCCTCAAGATGGCGGTCGCCGCCGAGGCGCGCGTCATCGCGACCACGCGCAGCTCCAAGCGCATTTCCATGCTGGAGAATTTGGGCGCCGCCCGCGTCGAATTGGAGCGGCCCGACCTGGCGGCCCACATCGCCGAATCAAAGCAGATCGACGCCGTCCTCGACCTGGTGGGCAACAGCACCATCCTCGACTCCCTCGACATGCTGCGCCGCGGCGGCTCGGCGTGCCTGGCGGGGTGGTTGGGGGGACTTGATCCCATCGGGGACTTCAACCCGCTGCTACGCATGGCCAGCGGGGTGAACCTGAACTTCTTCGGCAGCTTTGTGTTTGGGACTCCCGGCTTCCCGCTTTCCGACGTGCCGCTACAAGACATCGCACGGCAGGTGGCCGACGGCAAGCTCGACGCAAAGCCGGCGCGCGTCTTCCCGTTCGATCAAATTCATGAAGCGCACCGAGTCATGGAGGCGGGGGAAGCCGGCGGAAAGATGGTCGTCGTCATGAACTGACGCCGGCTGCGGCTTTTGGGAAGTTCGCGACAGGGAGGACTGGACGATGGGTTTGGCATGGCAACAAGGTCCACTGGCCACAAGTTCGATCGGACACTTCCTCACCGAGCAGCCGTTGCCGCCGCGCCTGCTGTATGCGGAGCCGTTGCGCCGCCGCATGCGGGTGCGCTTCGCCGACAAATGGGTCGCCGACAGCGAGGACGTCATCCTGCTCCACGAGCCGGCGCGCTACCCGGTCGCCTATTTCCCGCGCGTCGATGTCGAACCGGACATCCTCGTCAACGAGGACCGGGTCACTCAACACCAAGACCTCGGCGACACGAATTGGTTCACCGTCAAGGTTGCGCAGCGAGAGGCGAACCACGCCGCCTGGCAGCACACGGGCTTGCCGCAACACGCGGCCATTCTCGATGGGCGACTGGCGTTCGCCTGGCGCGCCATGGACGCCTTCTACGAAGAGAACGAACGCATCGTCGGGCACGCGGCCGATGCCTATCACCGCATTGACATCCGCTCTACTTCGCGGCATCTCGTCGTCCAGGATGGCGAGCAGGTGATCGCCGACACCAAGCACCCACTGGCGCTGTATGAATCGGGCTTTGCACCCCGGTGGTACGTTCCGCGCGAGGATATCGACGAAGCCGCCCTCAAACTCATTGATATACAGACGTTTTGCCCCTACAAGGGGATCTGTTCCTATTACGACATCGGCGGCCACAAGCGAGCGGCGTGGTCCTACGTCAACGCCTGGCCCGAAGTGGGGCGGGTAACCAATCTGGTGTCCTTCGAGCCCGACAAGATCTACGTCTGTCTCGACGGGAAACAGCTGCAGCTCGCGCCCGGCCAAACCGTCATTCCCCATGGTGTTGATCGAGGCCTGGACACCGACGAGGTGCTCGGGAAGACACCCACCGGAGTCAGGCAATGAAAGCGCTGCTCGAGGTTGTCATCCTGCCGGTATCAGATCCCGATCGTTCGCTGCGCTTCTACCGCGACCAACTCGGCTTCGACCTCGACGTCGACTACGCACCCGCACCCGGTTTCCGGGTCATCCAGCTGACGCCCCAGGGATCCCACACCTCCATCCAGTTCGGTGCCGGACTGACCGACGCGCCTCCGGGCTCGGTGCAAGGTCTGTATCTGGTGGTCTCCGACATCGAGAGCTGCCGCTCGGAACTAGCCGATCGCGGGGTGACCGTCAGCGGCATCCGCCACAAGAACACCGACGGCGGCTGGCGAGGGGGATTCCTCCCCGGCCCTGATCCCGACCGAGCCGACTACGCCAGCTTTGCCTATTTCCACGACCCCGATGGCAATGCGTGGGTGCTCCAAGAACGCAACCACCATCCGGCATGAACCGAGAGCAGCCGCCATCTGTCCTCGTATTCGACGTGAACGAGACGCTGGTCGATATCGATTCCCTCGCACCGCTTTTCGCGGACTTGTTCGGCGACGAGCGGGTGCTCCGCGAATGGTTTGGACAGCTCGTCATGTACTCGATGGCCACGACATTGGCGGAGAACTACGTGAACTTCTCCTCCCTCGCCCAGGGGGTGCTGCGCATGCTGGGCGACATCTACGAGGTGGATGTCACCGACGACGATCTGCTCCGCCTGAAGTCGCGTCTGCTCTCGATGCCGCCACACCCAGATGCGGCCGAGGGACTTGCCAGGTTGCGCGACAATGGTTTTCGACTGGTCACCCTCACCAATTCACCACCCAACCCGGACGGACCGACGGCGCTGCAGAATTCGGGGCTGGCGGGATTCTTCGAACGACAGTTGAGTGTGGACGCCCGCCGCGCCTTCAAGCCGTCGCCGGTGGTGTATCGGTACGTGTGCGAAACGCTCGGGGTGGCCCCCGAGGATTGCATGATGGTGGCCGCCCACGTGTGGGATACCCTCGGCGCCCAAAACGTCGGGTTCAGCGGCGCCCTCATTGCGCGCCCGGGCAACCCGCCGCTGCCGGTTGACGGCCTGCCGCAGCCCGACCTGGTGGTACGCGACATGCGCCAGCTCGCCGAGGAGCTCACTACGAGGCCGCGCTGAGCCCGGCCGCCGCGGCATGCCCGAGAGGCAGAATGGAGCGATGGCGACATCGGACGGATTTCATCCAGACTTCGACGAGACGACGACGTCGGCCGCACGCAACCGGGTACACCACGTCAGGGCCTCGGACATCAGCTCCGATACCGCACAGTCGGAGGGATTGCGGCGCTTCGCGGCGCTGTCCGGAAAGTCGGTCGGTGCGGCGAAGCTGTGGATGGGTGAGACACACGCGTTGCCCGAAGCCGTCTCGTCCAACCACCATCACGGCGAATCCGAGACGGCGATCTATGTGAGAAGCGGCAATCCGGAGTTCGTGTTTCACGACGGTGTCCAGGAAGTGCGCATCTCTGCCGCTCCCGGCGACTACGTCTTCATTCCGCCCTACCTGCCGCACCGAGAAGAGAACCCCGATCCGAACACCACGGCGGAAGTCGTGATCGCGCGCAGCACCCAGGAGGCCATCGTCATCAACCTGCCCGCGCTCTATCCGCTCAAAGATCCTCAGTAGACGGCGATTTCGATCAGGTTCCCATCGATATCACGGCAGTAGTGCGAGGTCATCGGACCCAATGCGCCGATCTTGGTCACCGGCCCCGAGATCACCTCGACTCCACACCGCGCAAGGTGGGCCCGTATCTCGTCGGGCGCAGAGCCGGTGACGAAGCACAAGTCCGCCGAACCGGCCGCTTCGACGGATCCGGTCACCCAGTCGGGGTCGTCGGCCAGCGCGCCGACCGGCCGCAGGTTGATCTTCTGATCGCCGAAGCACAGCGCGGTTCTGTTGGACGGCCCGAACGTCTCCCGCCTCATGCCGAGCACCCGCTCATACCACGCTGCGGTGGCCTCAATGTCGCGGCAATTCAACACAATATGGTCCAACCGTTGCACCGCTAGTCCCACGGTCAACACTCCTGATCGTCGGGGGAGCTGTCTCGAATCGACGCTAGCGCGGCGAGCGGTTGCCCCGGCCAGCCATAAGACGTTTTAATACGTCTTATGGCCACTCGGGAGCTGGACCTCGGCGGCGCCGACCTGCGCATCAGGCGCGGCAGCGTGCCGGCCAGCACCCAGCTCGCCGAAGCGCTCAAGGCGCAGATCATCGGGCAGCGCCTGCCCCGCGGGGCGCGGCTGCCCAGCGAACGGGAGCTGATTGAGCGCTCCGGATTGAGCCGGGTGACCGTGCGTGCGGCGGTGGGGATGCTCGAGCGCCAGGGCTGGCTCATTCGGCGGCAGGGCCTGGGCACTTTCGTCGCGAATCCGGTGCGGCAGGAATTGGGCTCCGGTGTGCGCACGATCACCGAAGTCCTGGCAAGCTCCGGCATCACGCCGCAGGTGGATGTGCTCTCCCATCACGTGGGTGAGGCGCCGCGACGGGTGGCCGAGACGCTTGGCCTGTCCAAAGTCCTATGTATCAACCGGCGTTTCCGCGATGGGGACCGACCGCTGGCTCTGATGACGGCCTACCTGCCGTTGGGGCTGGGAAAAGCCGTCGAGCCGCTGATGTCGAAAGCGCCGGGTGCGCCGAACAGGTACGCGATGGAATCCACCTACACCATGTGGGAGCGACTCGGCGTCCACATCGTCCGGGCTACCCATGAGATCCATTCTGCCGCTGCGTCTTTGGCGGTCGCAGCCGCGTTGGATCTGCCGAAGGGCTCACCGGTCCTGGTCCTCGAGCGCACGAGCTACACCGCTGCGGGCAAGCCCGTCGAGGTGGTGGAATTCCACTATCGCCCGGAGCGGTACCGGTTTTCGGTCACGTTGCCGCGGCTAATGCCCGAGCCGGGCGCCGGGATCGTCGAGACGCCGGAATAGTCACTCTTGCTCAGCGAATTCTCATCAGATTCTTCGGTGCCGGCTTGCTCGGCTCAAAGCATCCGCAAAGTCACCGGCCTCAGCATTGATCGCATGACGAGCGAGCCGCTGTGCGCAAACCTGATCGAACGCTACTTGTGCACTCGCGGCAGCCGGTATTTCCGCGGCGCGCACGACGGTGAGTACTTCTACGTCGCGAACACTCGTCCCCGCCGACTGCACGTGCACCTCGAGATCGCCCCCGGCCATCACGACGTGTTGCTCGTTCGCGTCGCTCCCGCGTGCTTCTTCCCGGCGTCCGACCGTCCCTGGCTGACGCACGTCGCCGACGCGTGGAATCGGCAGGATCGCGGAGTCACCGCGGTCGTGCACGGGTCCTCCGATCCAGGGCGCCTGGGTGTTGTCGCGCGTCGTTCGCAATGGATCCGCGGCGACGTTGCATTCGAGGACTTTGCGACTTTCGTCGACCGCACGATCGCGGCCGCGATCGAATTCTTCGGCGGGTTGACCCCGGTTCTCGAGCAGCCATCGCCGGCGCTGGTGTTGGACGCCGGCTGACGATGTTTGGGAGCGCCGTCGCGGAGGAAATAGCAAATAGGAGGAAATAACCAGCGGAACCCGAGGGTGAACCATGAACGGCAGCACCGGCCCGGCGACGGAGAATCGCGAGACCGCCAAATGGGACCCGACGTTCACCAAGCAGATCTCGAACGCCGTCGGACCCTGGATCAAGCGGTGGTATCGCGCCGAGGTGCGAAACGTTCGCAACATCCCGGCGGCCGCCGGGGCCCTGGTGGTGTCCAACCATTCCGGTGGAATGTTCACTCCCGACGTGCTGATCTTCGCCCCGGCGTTTTACAGCGCCTTCGGCTACGACCGCCCCGTGTACACCCTTGGCCACTACGGCCTGTTCATAGGTCCGCTGGAGAGCTGGCTGCGACGCCTCGGGGTCATCGAGGCGAGCCCCGAAAACGCCTCCGCCGCACTGCATTCGGGCGCGGTCGTGCTGGTATTCCCGGGCGGTGACTATGACGCGTACCGGCCCACGTTCAGTGCCAACACAATCGACTTCAACGGCCGCACCGGCTACGTCAGGACCGCCGTCGATGCCGGAGTACCGATCGTGCCCGCCGTGTCGATCGGCGGCCAGGAGACCCAGCTGTTCCTGACCCGGGGCAACTGGTTGGCGCGCAGGCTGGGAATCACCAGAGCCCGGGTGGACATCTTGCCCATGAGCTTCGGGTTTCCCTTCGGGCTGAGCGTGGTTTTCCCGCCCAACGTGCCGTTGCCGGCCAAAATTGTCACCGAGGTGCTCGAGCCGATCGACGTCACGGCCCAATTCGGCAGGGACCCCGACGTCGACGAGGTCGACGCCCACGTGCGTTCGGTGATGCAGACCGCGCTCGACCGGCTGGCCCGCGAGCGCCGGTTCCCCGTGCTGGGCTGACGGTCCCCACGGCGCAGCGTTCGCCGAACTGCGCTATGCCGCAGGGGTTTCCGCTTAGGCGGCCAGGACCGCGTCCAGCGCCGAATAGAACAGGCCGAGCCCGTCGTCGGAGGGACCCGTCAATGCCTCGATGGCATGCTCGGGATGCGGCATCAGGCCGACGACGCGGCCGTTGGCCGAGCTGATGCCGGCGATGTCATGCAGCGAGCCGTTGACGTTGTCGTGGTAGCGAAACACCACCCGGCCCTCACCCTCCAGCTCGTCCAGCACGGTCGCGGGCGCGACATAACGGCCCTCGCCGGACTTCAGCGGCACCAGCAGATCGGCGTCGGCCTCGAAGCGCGACGTCCACGCCGTCGTGGTCGAGGTCACCCGCAGCCAAACGTCGCGGCAGATGAAGTGCAGGCCCGCGTTGCGGGTGAGGGCGCCGGGCAACAGCCCGGCCTCGCATATGACCTGAAAACCGTTGCAGATTCCCAATACCGGCATACCGCGCCGTGCGGCGTCGACCACTTCGGCCATCACCGGGGCGAATCTGGCGATCGCGCCGGCCCGCAGGTAGTCGCCGTAGGAAAATCCGCCCGGCACCACCACGGCGTCGACTCCCTTGAGGTCGGCGTCGGCGTGCCACAGGCTGACCGCCTCGGCGCCGACACGGCGCGCGGCCCGCGCGGCGTCGACGTCGTCGAGCGTCCCGGGAAAGGTAATGACGCCGATTCGTGCCGTCACAGCGGTTCCCGGCTTATCGTCCAGTCCTCGATCACGGTGTTCGCCAACAGTGATTCCGCGATTTCGGCGAGCACTGAGTCATCGATGGTGTCGTCGACCTCGAGCTCAAACCTCTTGCCCTGGCGGACATTTGAGACTCCACCGTGGCCGAGCCGGCCCAGCGCGCCGACAATCGCCTGACCCTGCGGGTCGAGAATCTCCGCTTTGGGCATCACATGCACGACCACCCGAGCCACCGGCGCTCCTCCTCAGATCTTGCTCGGCGCTAACTCTACCGGCGAGGGGTGCCGCACGCGGGTCACGGGCACGATGCGATGTACGCCTCGCACAGGGGCGCGGTCATGGCGTCCAGCACCGGATCGTCTGCCATCGAGGGCCAGGGTACCTCCGGGGGTCCCGACGACCACAACGTGAGCTCGGTGATCGTGCTGCTCGCGACGTGTGCGACCAGGTAGGTGTGCATGATGGCCGGCCCACTGATGACCGCGGCCATCCGATTCGGCTGGTCGGTGGTGATCGACGGCGACTGCTGCGGCGCCCCCTGCTGGCAACCGCGTAAGGCGGCGACGGCAGTGCTGAACACCCCGGCCGCGGCCGAACCGCCGCGCGCCGTGTCACCGCGCCAGTGCAGGATCTGCGCCTGCAACTGCCACTGCCCGTCCGGGTGGACGGCGGTCACCCGGGCAGCCACCGCCGAATCGCGCGGGTCCTGCGGGACCGCGGGCGCCGCGCACAGAGCCTCGAAGCGGAAGCGCGGCCCGGCCCCGGTCGCCGGCGTCGCCAGTCCGGCCAGCGCGGGCCAGTTGTACACCGAATTGAGCGGAATGGCGCGCTGCTGCATCCACGCGCTGTCTGGGATCTGGTCGCACACCGGCGGGCAGGTCTGGGGCTCGGCGTGTGCCGGCACCACGACGACAAGGGCTACCGCAAGGCCACCGGCCACCAGCATCGTCGCCAGGATCACCCGCATCGGTATCACCCCCGTCAGGGCACAATCGTAAACATGCTACTGACGCATTTCGGTCATTCCTGCTTACTTGCCGAGTTCGATCAAACCCGCGTGCTCTTCGATCCCGGCAGTTTCGCGCACGGTTTCGAGGGCATCACCGGCCTGACCGCCATCCTGATCACCCACCAGCACCCCGACCATGTCGATATCGCCCGGCTGCCGTCGCTGCTCGAGGGCAACCCGGACGCAGCGCTCTACGCCGATCCGCAGACCACCGGGCAGCTCGGCGAGCCGTGCCAAGCGGTGCACGTCGGCGACGAGCTGCGGATCGGTGAGCTGACCGTCCGGGCCGTCGGCGGTCGGCACGCGGTGATCCACCCGGAAATCCCTGCGATAGAGAACATTTCGTATCTGGTCGGCGACGCCGACCACCCCGCGCGGTTCATGCATCCCGGCGACGCGCTGTTCGTCCCCGACGAGCCGGTGGACGTCCTGGCAGCTCCGGCGGCCGCGCCGTGGATGAAGATCTCCGAGGCCGTCGAATACCTGCGTGCGGTGGCGCCGGCCCGCGCGGTGCCCATTCACCAGGGGATCATCGCCCCGGACGCGCGGGGCATCTACTACGGCCGACTCACCGAGATGACCGACACGGACTTTCAGGTGCTGCCCGAAGAAAGCGGGGTCACCTTCTAACGGCACAACTGCTAGGTGATGTCGTCGGCGGCGCCGCGGCCGGCGGCCCGGCCGGAGAATATGCAGCCGCCCAGAAACGTGCCCTCGAGCGCCCGGTAGCCGTGCACGCCGCCACCGCCGAACCCGGCCACCTCGCCTGCCGCGTACAGCCCGGTCAGCGGTGTGCCGTCGGCCTTGAGCACCCGCGCGGCCAGGTCAGTCTCGATGCCGCCCAGCGTCTTTCGAGTCAGAATGTGCAGTTTGACCGCGATCAGCGGCCCGGCCTTCGGATCGGTGAACCGGTGCGGCGCCACCACCCGGCCCAGCCGGTCACCCAGGTAGCCACGCGCGGCGCGGATCGCGGTGATCTGGCCGTCCTTGCTGAACCTGTTGGCCACCTCACGATCGCGGGCGGTCACCTCGGCTTCCACCGTCGCGTAGTCGAGCGGGACCACGTCAGGCAGCTTGTTCATCCCGGTCACCAACTCGCGCAACGAGTTTGCGCTGACGAAGTCCACGCCTCGGTCGACGAAGGCCTGCACCGGCCGCGGCGCGCCGGAGCTCGCCCGGTTGCGCAGCAGCTCCCTCACGCTCTGGCCGGTCAGGTCGGGGTTCTGCTCCTGGCCGGACAGCGCGAATTCTTTCTCAATGATCTTGGCGTTCAACACAAACCAGGTGTAGTCGTATCCGGATTTGGTGATGTACTCCAAGGTGCCGAGGGTGTCGAACCCGGGATACAGCGGAACCGGGAGCCGCTTGCCGGACGCATCCAGCCACAGCGGAGACGGGCCCGGGATGATCCGGATGCCGTGCAGCGGCCAGATCGGGTCATAGTTCGTGATGCCCTCGGTGTAGTGCCACATCCGGTCGGGGTTGATCACCCGCGCGCCGGCCTGCTGCGAGATTCCGATCATCCTGCCGTCCACGTGGGCGGGCACCCCGCTCAGCAGCTGCCCGGGGACGCGGCCCATCCGCTTGGGCCAGTTCTTGCGCACCAGGTCATGGTTTCCCCCGATGCCGCCGCTGGCCACGATCACCGCCGATGCACGCAACTCGAATTGCCCCACAGCTTTTCGGGACGAAGGCAGCCCGCGTGGCTCAGGCGATGGCTCAAGCACGGTGCCGCGGACACCGGTCACCGCGCCGCCCTCAACGATCAGCTCGTCAACCTGGTGGCGGTGCGCGAAGCGCACCGTCGACCTATCCCGCAGCCGACGCGCGAAGATCTCGACCAAGGCGGGTCCGGTGCCCCACGTGATGTGAAAGCGGGGCACCGAATTGCCGTGCCCCTGTGCGCCGTAGCCGCCGCGCTCGGCCCAGCCCACCAACGGAAAGACCTTCAGGCCCCGGTCGCGCAGCCAGCTGCGTTTCTCGCCGGCCGCGAAATCGACGTAGGCGTGCGCCCACTGGCGCGGCCAATAGTCCTCTTCGCGATCGAACGCGGCGGTCCCCAACCAGTCCTGCAACGCAAGCTCGTGGCTGTCACGGATGCCCAGCCGCCGCTGCTCGGGGCTGTCGACGAAAAACAGCCCGCCGAACGACCAGAAGGCCTGCCCACCCAAGTTGGCGCTGTTCTCCTGGTCCACGATCAGCACCCGAAGGCCGCGATCCACCAGTTCGCAGGCGGCGACCAGGCCCGCCAAGCCCGCCCCGACAACGATCGCATCGGCCGCGAAAGAATCGCTCATGTCGGACCAGGTTAGTGCCCCGCGCCGGGCGATTAAGCGGACGGCTTAGTCACGCGGCGTCGACAACGGCCTTGTTGGACCGCCATTCGTACACCGTCGGGGTGCACCCGTGCATCGCGGCCAGGTCGACCGCGTCCAGCACCGCTTGCAGCGGCCCGGGCTTGCGCAACTGGCGGCCGGCGATCGCGATGCGCACGATCCCGCCGCGCCGGGAGATCCGGTCGGCGGACAGCACAACCATGCGGCACCACCACGGCTCGGTCAGGAAGCCCTCTCCGATGCCGAGCACGCGGGTGCGGACGGTGGTGTGGCGGACCAGGTCGGTGATCCCGTGCAGATCAGCGAGCAATCGAAACCCGTTGCGCGGCAACACCTTCACCACCCCCGGCGACACTACCCAGCCCGGCGCCGCGAACAGCCGGGTACGCAACCCGAGGTGTTCGAGCACCCGGTCGGCGGCCGTCAGCCGGAGGTTGGCCTCGTGCGCCCGCAGCATGGCGAACTCGCCGCGCCGCTTCTTGGTGGCCGGGTCGTCGTAGCCGTGCAGCACGATGGCGTCGCCCCCGGCGCGCCGCGCGGTAAGCCACTCGACTGTGCGCGGGTCGCGGTCGAGTCGGTAGTCGCCGGACAGCCGCGGGGCCACCAGCAACGACACCGGCACATCGCGGGCATCCATTTGTGCGCAGAACGCCTCAACGTCGCCCAGGGTGCGCTCCCCTATCCCCGACACCGAGACGATCAATTTTCCAGACACACTCGCAGTTTGACCATGTCAGGTGTCGGAATGGTGAAGGACACGCGGACAGCAGGCGTATATCGAGTCCGCGGCGACGCAGGCCAGGGACGCGGCAATCGATTCGATATGCTAAGCAACGCCATGGAGAAGGCCCGTTCCGCAGCGGCCGACACCCCGCTGACCACCCCTCCCACGCGGCAGCCCGGCGCCGGCGTGCATGTCTATCCAGACAAGCTGGACGCCCCGCTGCTGCGGATCTCCGGCGTGTGCATCCTCGCCACGGTGATGGCGATACTCGACGTCACGGTCGTCAGCGTCGCGCAACGCACCTTCATCGGCGAATTCGGCTCGTCCCAAGCCGTCGTCGGTTGGACGATGACCGGCTACACGCTCGCCTTGGCGACGGTGATTCCGGTAACGGGCTGGGCCGCCGACCGATTCGGCACCAAGCGGCTATTCATGGGATCCGTGCTCGCCTTCGCGCTGGGCTCGCTGCTGTGCGCGGTGGCGGCAAATATCCTGCAGCTCATCGTGTTCCGCGTGGCGCAAGGCATCGGAGGCGGCATGCTGATGCCGCTGGGATTCATGATCATGACCCGTGAAGCGGGCCCCGGGCGGCTCGGCCGCCTTATGTCGATCCTGAGCATTCCCATGCTGCTCGCCCCCATCGGTGGGCCCATCCTGGGCGGCTGGCTCATCGACACCTCGAGCTGGAGGTGGATCTTCCTGATCAACCTCCCCATCGGCCTGGTCACCATCGTCCTCGCGGCCATCGTGTTCCCGCGCGATCACCCGGCGCGCTCGGAAACCTTCGACGTGGTCGGCGTGTTGCTGCTGTCTCCGGGCCTCGCGACGTTCCTGTTCGCGGTGTCATCCATTCCGCGCTGCGGCACCGTCGCCGATCGTCGCGTGCTGATACCTGCGGTCGTCGGCCTGGTGTTGATCGGCGCATTCGTGCTGCACGCGTGGCACCGCGCGGACCACCCGCTCATCGATCTGCGGCTGTTTCAGAACAAGGTGCTCACCCAGGCCAACGTGACGATGCTGGTCTTCGCCACCGCCTTCTTCGGCGCCGGCCTGCTGCTTCCGAGCTATTTCCAGCAGGTGCTGCATCAGTCGCCGATGCAGGCCGGCACGCACATGATCCCGCAGGGCCTCGGCGCCATGCTGACCATGCGCCTGACGGGGCCGCTCGTAGACCGACAGGGTCCGGGCAAGGTCGTGCTGGTGGGCATCGCGCTGATCACCGCCGGCCTGGGCACCTTCGCCTTCGGCGTGGCCAAGCAGGCGCAGTACCTACCCACGCTCCTGGTCGGGTTGGCGATCATGGGCCTGGGCATGGGATGCACCATGATGCCCCTGTCGGTCGCGTCCGTGCAGGCGTTGGCGCCGCACCAGATCGCCCGGGGCACAACGCTGATGAGCGTCAGCCACCAGGTGGGCGGCTCGATGGGAACAGCGCTGATGTCGATGATCCTGACCAACCAGTTCAATCGAAGCGAGAACATCTCCGCGGCAAACAAACTCGCGGCCCTACAACAGAAGGCCGCCGCCAGCGGGGTGCCCCTCAATCCGGCCGCGATACCCCGGCAGGCCCTCGCCCCGGACTTCGCGGGCAATGTGCTGCACGACCTTTCGCACGCCTATACGGCGGTGTTCGTCGTCGCGGTCGTGTTGGTGGTGTCAACGGTGATCCCCGCGGTGTTTCTGCCGAAGCGGCCCGCGAGCCAAACAGCCGGCGAATAGATTGGACGCTTGAGATGGCTCCGTTGATCACGCTGCTGGTGGGCACCATCGCCGCTCGGTGCATTGGCTGGCTCGGCGTCGGCTACGTCAACAGCTGGGCGGCGGCGCTCGCTGTTGGGCTGGCCGCGATGTTCCTGATGACGGGTCTCGCCCACTTCGCGCCGCAGCTGCGAGGCGACCTGATCGCGATTGTGCCGCCGCGGTTGCCGGCTCCTGGCTACCTGGTCACCCTCACCGGCCTGCTCGAGCTGCTGGGCGCGGTGGGGTTGTTGCTTCCCGTGACGCGAATGGCCGCGGCCCAGTGCCTACTGGTGCTGATGCTGGCCATGTTCCCGGCCAACGTCTACGCCGCCCGGATGCCCGATCCGCCTAAGTCGATGACGACGCAGCTACCCCTGCGCATCGCCATCGAGGTCGTCTTTCTGGGCGCGGCCGTAGCGGTCGCCGTCGGCAGCGGCTAGCAGCCAGGCGTACTGGAATGCGGCCTCTTCCCAGGCCCGGTAGCGACCGCTGACCCCGCCGTGGCCCGCCGCCATTTGGGTCTTGAGCAGCACCGGATTGCCGTTGGCGTTCGCGTGCCGCAACGCCGCGACCCACTTCGCCGGCTCCACGTAGTAAACCCTGGTGTCGTTGAGCGACGTCATCGCCAGGATGGCGGGATAGCGCTTGGTCTCGACGTTCTCGTACGGCGAGTAGGACTTCATGTAGGCGTAGACTTCGCTGTCGCTCAACGGGTTTCCCCATTCGTCCCATTCGGTGACGGTGAGCGGCAGTGACGGGTCCAGGATGGTGGTCAGCGGGTCGACGAAAGGAACTTGGGCGAGGATTCCGGCGAACAGATCCGGCGCCAGGTTGGCCACCGCGCCGACCAGCAGGCCACCCGCACTGCCACCCAGCGCCACCAACTCTCGCGGCCGGGTCAGCCCCAAATCCACCAAATGCTTTGCCACCGCGACGAAGTCGGTGAAGGTGTTCTTCTTCTCGAGTAGCTTGCCGTGCTCGTACCACAGCCGGCCCATCTCGCCGCCGCCGCGGACGTGGGCGATGACGAACACCATGCCCCGGTCCAGCAACGACAGCCGCGCGATGGAAAAGCTCGGGTCCGTGCAAATCTCGTAGGCGCCATAACCGTACAGCACCGTGGGGGCCGGGAATTCGAGGCCGGCGCGGTGCACGATCGACACGGGGATCCTGGCGCCGTCGTCCGCGCGCGCCCAGTCGCGTCGCTCCACGTAATCCGTGTGCCGGTAGTCGCCGAGCACGGGCTGCTCACGCAGTAATATGCGTTCGCCGGTCGCCAGGTCGATGTCGTAAACGCGTGTCGGGATGACGAGCGACCCGGCCCTGATCCGCAGTCTGGGCGACTTCCAATTAGGATTGCCGCCCAAGCCGGATGACATCAGCTCGGATTCGAACGAGATCTCTTCGGGCTCGCCGTAGCCGCCGCCGGAGTCGATGGGCCACAACTGGATCCGCGGCAATGCCTCGCGGCGGTAGCTGACCACCAGATGATCGGCGAAAGCATCCACGCCGTCGAGTCGAACATCGTCGCGATGCGGGATCAGGGTGCGCTGCTGCGCCGGGGCGTCGACGGGCGCCTCGGTCAGGGTGAAGTTCACCGCGCCGTCGTTGTGCAGGATCAGGAACCGATCCTCGCCCCCGATCACCGCGTGCTCCACCGAATACTCGACTCCTTCGCGCCGCGGCAGCACCACGGTGAACTCCGCCTGCGGATCGGCCGCGTCCGCGTACCTGAGCTCTGACGTGATCGACGAACCCGACGCGATGAACACGTAGGCTTCGCTGCGGGTGAGCCCGACGCCGAGCCAGAAGCGTTCGTCCGCTTCGTGATACACCAGCTCCGACGGCTCGCCGGAGCCCAATCGATACCGCCATATCTTGTCTGGACGGTGCGCCGCATCCAGCGTCGCGTAGTAGACAGTGCGGTTGTCGGCGGCCCAGGTCACCCCGGCACCGATGTCGGCGATCTCGTCGGGGAACATCTCGCCGGTGCGTAAATCCTTGAACCGCAGCGTATATCGTTCGTCACCGATAATGTCGACGGAGTAGGCCAGCAGATTGGCATCCAGGCTGACCATCGCGGCGCCCAGCGCGAAGAAATCGTGGCCTTCGGCCTCGATGTTCGAGTCGAGCAACACCTCTTCACCGGGTATCTCGGTGTTCTCATCCAGCGCCGGCGGCGTCCAATCGTCGGGATCGGCCACCGGGCAGCGGCATTGGGCGCGGTATTGCTTTCCCTCGAATGTTCTGGAGTAGTACCACCAGTCACCCTGACGAGTCGGCACCGACAGGTCGGTTTCCTTGGTGCGCGCCTTAATCTCGTCGAAAATCTGCTGCCGCAACGGTTCAAGGTGAGCGGTGGCCCGATCGACGTAGTCGTTTTCGGCTTCGAGGTAGGCGATGACCTCAGGGTCGTCCTTCTCGCGCAGCCATTCATACGGGTCGACGAACACGTCCCCGTGGTGCTCCCGCCGGGTCTCCACCCGCTTGGCGATCGGCGGCGCGGGCGTCTGCGCAACGGACTGCGTCATGCGCCGGGGCCGATCCAGTCGTCGAAGCTCATGCCGGAGATCCGTTCGTAGGCATTGATGTAACGTGCGCGGGTGGCGTCGATGATGTCGTCCGGCAGCGGCGGCGGGGGCTGTGAGCCCTTCCGGTCCCAGCCCGACTCGGGCCCGGTCAGCCAGTTGCGGACGAACTGCTTGTCGAAACTGGTCTGCACCACACCCGCCCGGTAATCCTCGGCCGGCCAATACCGCGAGGAATCGGGCGTGAATATTTCGTCGGCCAATACCAGGTTGCCCTCACCGTCGCTGCCGAATTCGAATTTGGTGTCCGCGATGATGATTCCCTTCGTCAGGGCATGATCGGCGGCCTGAACATAGATCCGCAACGTGCTGTCGCGTAGCTGGTTGGCGCGCACCGCGCCCACCATCTCGATCACCCGGGCGAAGGGAATGTTCTCATCGTGGTCGCCCA
Organism: Mycobacterium heidelbergense; assembly: GCF_050205645.1. GTDB lineage: Bacteria > Actinomycetota > Actinomycetes > Mycobacteriales > Mycobacteriaceae > Mycobacterium > Mycobacterium heidelbergense_A. The sequence continues at coordinate 32,319 of NZ_JBNMQT010000008.1, read as the reverse complement.
GTGCGGCCTTCGTTGCCGGGGTGAACAGCGGCGTGGCGAACTTGCTGGCCTCGACCAGACCCGGCGGCAAGGCGATACCACAGACCTTCCCGGTCGCCTGGTAGTCGAGCAACCCAGAGCCGGTCAGATAACCGCGTGCCACACATTCCACCGGGAGCATCTCGAGCTGCCGCACCACCAGCGCGCGGCCAAGCACCTCGTCGGGGATGCGCGGGTCATTCGGCGGCCCGGCCAGGTGGTTCGGGGCCTCGACGAGGTCGAAGAAAAACACGCTCATCGCGGTCAGGATGCGGCCCTTGTCGGGGATCGTGCTGTCCAGGACATAGTCGTACGCAGAGATCCGGTCGGTCGCGACCAGCAGCAGGTGCTCGTCGTCGACGCGGTACAGCTCACGGACCTTGCCGCTGGCCAGATGCTGATAGTCGGACAGTGCGGGGCGCATCCGGCCAGCCTATCGGGCACCGCGCGGCCGACCCCGTACCGGGAGCTGTGCTGGAATTTCGGTCATGACATCCCGGTTCTTGCCCTACTCCACCAGACCAGTCCGGCTGCTGGCTCAACTGTTCAGCGATGTCGCCGTCGTCGTGTGGACCGTCATCTGGCTGCTCGTCGGGGTCGCCGTCTACGACGCCATCTCGACAATCGCCGAAGCCGGCCGCCAAGTCGAAAGCAGCGCGCATGGCATCGGCGACAACCTGGCCTCTGCCGGCCATGGTGCGCAGCACATTCCGCTAGTGGGCGACGCGGTCAGCAAGCCGCTGACCGCTGCTAGCCACAGTGCCCTCGACATCGCGAGCGCCGTCCACGACCTGGACACCACGACGAGCTGGCTCGCGGTGCTGCTCGCGATCTCGGTCGCCGCCGTCCCCATCCTGATCGCGGTGGTGCCGTGGTTGTGGCTGCGGCTCCGGTTCTTCCGGCGCAAACGAACGGTGACCGCCCTGGCCGCCACCCCGGCCGGCGAGCAACTGCTGGCGTTGCGGGCACTGACCAACCGGCCGCCACGCAAACTGACCTCCGTCAGCGTCGACCCGGTCGGTGGGTGGCGCCGTGAAGACCCCGTCACAATTCGCGCGCTGGCTGCACTCGAACTGCGCGCGGCCGGGATCACGCTTCGCGCGGGCTGACGAACATGCGCCAAGCGCGCAACAGCCCAGCGGCGACGACAATCAGCCACGCCGCCAACGCGTCCCAGAAAAACACCAGCGACACGGTGATCAGCGACCGCTGCCCCAGCTGGGCCGCCATGCTGTAACTGGCCGCGGAGTACATGCCCAGCGGAAAGACGAACGCCCACCACACACCGGCGAAGTGCAGCATTTCGGGGCGGCGGCGGATGCGGTGCAGACCGAAGTAGATCAGCGGCGGAATCCACAGGGTGGCCGCCACCCAGGTCACCACGGTGACGGCGAGTACCGGCCCGGCCAGCCAGGCCGGAGCCAGGCCGTGGATCGTGTCGCCGGCCAATGTCGCAATTGCCAAGCCCCCCATCAGGATCCACGTATCGGGCTCGAACCCGTCGCGGTCCTGGCGCTGCGCGACGCTGCGCCACAGGATCAGCCAGGTCATCAGGCCGTACATGCACAGCGCCGCCAGCCAAACCGGCACGGCGACCGCCAACCACCAGCGCTCGGGGGTGTACCGGGCCGCCTTGGCGCCCACGATCGCCAGACCCGAGGTGCCCACGCTGGCCAGCTCCCACGCGCCGTGGGCACGGTCGCGCAAGCGTGACCACCCGAAGGCCGACATGTTGCGCACGCTGAGCGCGATCAGCACCAGCCACGACGCCAGCGCCACCACACCCAACACCAGCGCCAGCACCGGCCGTGACGCCACCCGGCTGTCCAACACCGCGCACGCGGCGACAAAGGTGAACAGCCGCAAGGTGACATCGGGATCCTTGAGATCCCAGCGCGCATGGCGCCGCGCGAGGATCACCACGACGACAAGAACCACCAGTCCGAGCGAGGCCAAAACACCCATCGTTTCACTGATTTGGCGGTAGCCGTGGTTCGCCGCGGCGATGGACAGGATTCCCGTCGCCATCACCGCGGCGAACACATCGGGTGACGGCTCGACATCGGCGAGCCGGGAAGTCACCGCTATTCGGCCAGTTCCACGACGAGGTGCCGGATCCCGGTGTGCCGGTTGCTGCGAGTCCATTCGACCGGTCGCACCACCCGCACAGCGGAATACCGCGTCAACAGTTCCTCGTAGAGGACCCGCAGTTCCAGCCGGGCCAGATTTGCGCCCAGGCAATAGTGCACGCCCTGGCCGAAGCCCAGGTGCGGGTTGGGTTTTCGGGTTATGTCGAATTCGTCGGCGCGATCGAACACGCGGGCGTCGCGGTTGGCCGAGCCCTCCCAGATCTGCACCTTCTGGCCCGCCTCGATCGACTGTCCGCCGAGCGTGACATCGCGCGTGGCGGTGCGCCGCTTGGACGGCGACGGTGACGTCCACCGGACTATCTCTTCGACCGCCGTCGGTAGCCCGTCGAGATCTGCACGCAGCGCACTCAATTGGTCGGGATGATCGGCCAACGCCAGCAGCCCGCCGGCGACCGCATTGCGCGTCGTCTCCGCGCCGGCGCTGAAGAGCAGGCTGAAGAACAGATACAACTCGAGGTCGGAAAGGGCGGATGCGGTGCCCCCTGCTTCAGGGTCGTCGAGCATCGCATTGGCGACAACCGACAGCATGTCATCGGTCGGCTCGGCGCGCTTCGAGGCGATCAACTGCTGGCCGTAGGAGTACATCCGCGAGCCGGCCTCCTCCACCGACAACTGCGACAGCGACGCCTTCCGCGAACCACCGAAGTCGAACTGCGGCTCGATGGCCTCAAAGAGCCAATGCCGTTCGGATTCCGGCACTCCCAGCAGGATGCAGATCATCTGCATCGGCAGTTCGGCGGCGATGTCGACCAGGAAGTCGAACGCTTCGCCCGGCACCACCGCATCCAGCAGCCGGCGCGCCCGCGCCCGCAGATCGTCCTCGACCAGACCGATCATCCGCGGCGTCAGCCCGGAGCTGACAAGCCGCCGGATTTGCGAATGTCTCGGGTCGTCCATCATGTTGAGCACCTGGCCCGCGATGGACAGGTCCTGCAATAGCGTCCCGCCGAATGGCCGCCCGCCGCCGGTGACCGAGGAGTAGGTGACCGGATCGCGCAGCACCTCAAGCGTTTCGGCGTGCGTGGCGACCGACCAGAAGCCCTCCCCGTCTGGGGTGTTGTCGGTCGGCTGGTGCCAGTACACCGGCGCCTCGCGCCGATGGACGGCGAACAGTTCGTGCGGAAAACCGTTGGCGAAATTATCCAGATCGGTGAAGTCGATCCCCGCGAGGGCGCCGGCGAGAGTCATAGGATGGCCCCCGGGGTGTATTTGGCGGCATCCGGGTATCGGCTCACCAGGGTGTCCACCATCGCGACGACGTCGTCGACCTGATCGCCGGCGGCACCGGTGAACGCCTTCTTGTCGGCGAGCGCGGCGTCCAGCGCCGCGCGGTCCAGCGGCAACCGCTCGTCGGCGGCCAGCCGATCCAGCAGGTCGGGTTCGGCGCCGCGTTCCCGCATCGCCAGCGCCGTCGCCACTGCGTGTTCGCGAATCACGTGGTGCGCGGCCTCGCGCCCCATGCCGGCGCGCACCGCCGCCATCAACACCTTGGTGGTGGCCAGGAACGGCAGGTAGCGATCCAGTTCGCGCTGAATCACCGCCGGGTAAGCACCGAACTCGTCGAGCACCGTCAGAAATGTCTCGATCTGCCCGTCGACGGCAAAGAAGCTGTCCGGCAAGGCAACTCGGCGCACCACCGAGCAGAACACGTCGCCCTCGTTCCACTGCGCGCCCGCCAGTTCGGCGGCCATCGACGCGTAGCCGCGCAGCACCACCTGCAGGCCGTTGACCCGTTCGCAACTGCGGGTGTTCATCTTGTGAGGCATGGCCGAGGATCCGACCTGCCCCGGTGCGAAGCCCTCGGTGACGAGTTCGTGCCCGGCCATCAGCCGGATGGTGTGGGCCATCGACGACGGCCCGGCGCCCAGTTGCACCAGCGCGGAGATCACGTCGTGGTCCAGCGAACGCGGATACACCTGCCCCACACTGGTCAAAACCGTTGCGAAGCCCAAGAAGTCGGCGATGTGGCCTTCGAGCTTGGCCAGCTTGGCGGCGTCGCCGTCGAGCAGGTCGAGCATGTCTTGCGCGGTTCCCATCGGGCCCTTGATCCCGCGCAACGGGTAGCGGTCGATCAACTCCCCCAGCCTGGTCAACGCGATCAGCATCTCTTGCGCCGCGGAGGCGAATCGCTTGCCCAACGTGGTGGCTTGCGCGGCGACGTTGTGACTGCGCCCGGCCATCACCAGATCGCGATACGTGACCGCGCGTTCGGCGAGCCGCGCCACCACCGCCACCCCGTGTGAGAAAACCAATTCCAGCGATCGCCGGATCTGCAGCTGCTCCACGTTCTCGGTCAGGTCCCGACTGGTCATCCCCTTGTGCACATGCTCGTGACCGGCCAGCGCGTTGAATTCCTCGATGCGGGCCTTGACGTCGTGGCGCAGCACTTTCTCCCGCGCCGCGATCGAGGACAGGTCCACGTCGCCGAGCACCCGCTCGTAGTCGGCGATCGTTTCCGGGGGCACCGCGACACCGAGTTCCGCCTGGGCGCGTAGCACGGCCACCCACAGCTGCCGCTCGGCGACGATCTTGGCCTCCGGCGACCAGATCGCGACCATCTCGGCGCTGGCGTACCGGTCGGCCAGCACATTCGGAATGCTCACAAAGACACAGCTTACGGTTGCCCACACCGGCGGCCGGGCTTTCACCGCTTCTATGGCCACAGTTGCCACATCCGTCTCTTCGCCAGGAGATGCACAAATTGCCCGCCTCACAGCGACAATTCGGCCGTTCGCGCATTCTGGCGTGCCATCCGATTGGCATTGTCGCTGTGAGGCGGGCACAACGGACACCCACTTTCCGGCGGCGACCAATGTCGGTGTGACGGCGTCGCCGCGGCAATACCCTTGGCGGATGTTCTTCACCGGCGTCGACCTCGCCTGGGCCGGCCGCAATCCGACCGGCGTGGCCGTCGTCGACGCCGCGGGCCACCTGGTGCACATCGGTGCGGTCCGCGACGACGCTGAGATCCTGGCCGCGTTGCGACCGTACGTAGGCGGCGAATGCGTGGTCGCCTTCGATGCCCCGCTGGTGGTGACCAACTGCACCGGCCAGCGGCCGGCCGAGACCGCGCTCAACCGCGACTTCCGCAGGTTCGAAGCCGGCGCGCACCCGGCCAATACCGGCAAGCCCGAGTTCGCCGACGTTCCCCGCGCGGCGCGATTGGCTCGGGCGCTGGACCTCGACATGGACCCGCTGTCGTCGGCTACGCGGCGCGCCATCGAGGTGTACCCGCACCCGGCGACGGTGGTGCTGTTCAAACTGGAACGGACTTTGAAGTACAAAGCCAAGCCCGGCCGCGGCCTCGAGCGGCTCAAGTCGGAGCTGCTTGCGCTGATGGATGGCGTCGAGAAGCTTGCGCGCAGCGATGTCCCGCTGCATGTCGCCGGTCACGAGGCCTGGGTCGAGCTGCGCCGGCGGGTGGTCGCCGCGCAACGCAAGAGCGATCTGCGCCGCGCCGAGGATCCCGTCGACGCCGTCGTTTGCGCCTACGTGGCGTTGTACGCCCAGCGCTGCCCGGCCGATGTCACGGTCTATGGGGACTTCGCCACCGGCTACATCGTGACGCCGTCGCTGCCGCCGAACTTGCTTCGGCAGTCGGGTCAGATCGGAACGGCCCGCTGATCGATCGGTGCCAAAACCTCGATCACTTCGACCACCGTCTGCTCTGCGGCAATGCGGGGATCGCGGCCCTCGACCATCGCGGACACCACCGAACCGTCGACCGCACAAAGCAGCGTGCGGACCAGCTCGATATGCACGGATCGGCCGGATCGCTCGAGGGCTTCGGCAACGGCCTCGGCGCGCTGGCGCAAGTTGCGGCGCATGGTCTCACGCAACGCGGGCAGGCGGGTGCAGGCGAGCAGCCGCTCGTACCGCGAAATCAACTGGTCGGCAAGTCCCGGACTGGATACGTCCTCCACGAGCAACTCAACCAACATCTCGGCGGTGGTCTCGGGCCCACGGCGACGCCGCGATAGCCCGTTGACCCGCGCGCGTAGCTGCGCCACCTCGATCATCCCGATGTGTTCGACCGCGCGGGCGATCAAATCGTCGAGCGACGAGAAGTAGTAAGTGGTCGAAGCTAACGGCAGGCCGGCCCGCTGAGCGACCGCTCGGTGTCGCACCGCTTCGAAGCCGCCCTCGGCAAGCAGCTCGGCGGCCGCGCTCACGAGCGCGTACCGCCGGCGTTCTCCTTTTGGAGTAACTGCTGCTGTCACGAATAGCCATGGTGCCAGTGAAAGTGGTACTGCGATGCCATTTCGGCCAAACAGCCATGGCATGATTGCCGGATGCCCGACTTGAGCCGCCGCGCAGTGCTCGGTCTGGGCATCGGCGTGGCCGCCGGCGCGGCCGGCGCATACGGGCTCGACATCCTGTTCCAGCCCCGCGCATCTCAAGCCATGCCGGTGTCGGGAGCCAGCACGCAGGTTCCGTTGGCGCCGGCGCCGCCGCTTGAACCCGCCCCGCCGGCTCAGGCTGCGCCGACCATGACGACCGGTTCCTTCGTGTCGGCGGCGCGCGGCGGCATCTCGACCAACTGGGCGATCGCGCGCCCGCCGGGCCAGACGAAGGCGCTGCGACCGGTCATCGCGCTGCACGGCAAGGGCAGTGACGCGTCCACCGTGATGGCCGGCGGTGTCGAGCAGGGTCTGGCCCAGGCCGTCAACGCCGGCCTTCCGCCGTTCGCGGTGGTCGCCGTCGACGGCGGGGGCGGCTATTGGCACAAGAGGGCGTCCGGTGAAGACGCCGGCGCGATGGTGCTCAACGAACTGATCCCGATGTTGGACGGCCAGCACCTGGACACCTCGCGGGTCGCGTTCCTGGGCTGGTCGATGGGCGGCTACGGCGCGCTGTTGCTGGGCGGGCGGCTCGGACCCGCACGCACCGCCGCGATCTGTGCGGTGAGCCCGGCGCTGTGGCTGTCCTCCGGCGCGGCCGCGCCCGGCGCGTTCGACGGCGCCGACGACTTCGCGGCGAACTCCGTGTTCGGAATGCCTGCGCTGGCATCGATCCCGATCCGGGTGGATTGCGGCGACAGCGACCCGTTCTACGCGGCAACCAAGCAATTCATCGCTCAACTGCCCAACCCGCCGGCGGGCGGCTTCTCCCCCGGCGGGCACACCGCAGAATTCTGGAGCGCACAGCTGCCGGCCGAGCTGACCTGGATGGCACCGCTGCTGACGGCGTGAGGCCTCGGTGCGCGCGTTACGCTCGCGAGCGTGACCGCACCGTTCGGTTGGAGCTTCCCCTACGCCTGGCCGCGCAAACCCCTTCTGGCCGCCAACGTGGTGTGCACGTCGCAACCGCTCGCCGCGCAGGCGGGTCTTCGGATGCTGGCCCAGGGCGGCAACGCGGTGGACGCCGCGGTCGCGACGGCCATCACCCTGACCATCGTGGAGCCGGTGTCGAACGGCATCGGCTCGGACGCGTTCGCCATCGTCTGGGATGGCAATCGACTGCACGGACTGAACGCTTCGGGTCGCTCACCCGCGGCGTGGACACCAGAGTACTTCGGCGGCAACGCCGTTCCCGCGCTCGGCTGGAATTCGGTGACCGTACCGGGAGCGGTGTCGGCGTGGACCGAACTGCACGCCAAGTTCGGAAAGCTCCCGTTCGACAAGCTGTTCGAGCCCGCGATCACCTATGGCCGCGACGGCTTCCTTGTCTCGCCGACGGTTGCGGAGCAATGGGCGGCTCAGGTCCCGCTCTTCAAGGAGCAGCCCGGGTTCGCCGAGGCGTTCATGCCCGGCGGGCGCGCGCCGAAAGCCGGTGAGCGGTTTAGGTTTTCCGACCATGCGGCCACTCTCGAGAAGATCGCGGCAACCGGCGGTGAGGCGTTCTATCGTGGGGAGCTGGCGGACAAACTCGAGTCGCATGCGGTGGCCCACGGCGGCGCGATGCGGGCCGACGACCTCGCCGCTCACCGCGCCGACTGGGTGGGCACGATCGACACCACCTATCGCGGATACACCGTCCACGAGATACCGCCTAACGGGCAGGGCATCGTGGCCCTGATCGCGCTGGGAATCCTGGAGCACTTCGACATGGCTTCGCTGCCGGCCGATTCCGCCGACAGCGTGCACCTTCAGATCGAAGCGGTGAAACTGGCTTTCGTCGACGCGCAGGCCTACGTCGCCGACGCTGACCACATGCCGTTTCCCGCACAACGCTTGCTGGACAAGGAATATCTGCGGAAACGGGCGGCGCTGATCGACCACGGCCAGGCCAAACCGGCGTCCGCCGGCGCCCCGGCGGGCGGCACCGTGTATCTGACCGCCGCCGACGCCGCGGGCATGATGGTATCGATGATCCAGTCCAACTACATGGGCTTCGGCTCCGGTGTGGTGGTGCCGGGCACCGGGATTTCGCTGCAGAATCGGGGCGCGGATTTCGCTGCGGTGCAGGGCCATCCGAACCAGGTGGGCCCGAACAAGCGCCCGTACCACACGATCATCCCGGGTTTTGTCACCAAGGCTGGAGACCCCGTGATGAGCTTTGGGGTGATGGGCGGCCCCATGCAACCCCAGGGCCACGTGCAGGTGATCGTGCGGATCGCCGACCACGGCCAGAACCCGCAGGCGGCGTGTGACGGCCCCCGCTTCCGTTGGGTAGACGGGGTAGCGGTCAGCTGCGAACGGGGTTTCCCACCCCCGACGCTCGATGAGCTGCGGCGGCGCGGGCATGACCTGGTGGCCGTCGACGACTACAGCCAATTCGGTAGCTGCCAAGCGATTTGGTGCCTCGACGGCGGATATTTCGCGGCGAGCGATCCACGCCGGGACGGGCAAGCGACTGGTTTTTGAAACTAGATGCTGATCTTGCCCTCTGCGGCCGCTAGACCGATATCGTTTCGGAAATGACTGCCGGGCAACCGAATTGAGCCGAGGATTTCGTATGCCCTGCTGCGGGCCGCGGTCAGGTCGGCACCGGTGCCCACCACCGACAGCACCCGCCCGCCCGACGAGACGATCGCGCCGTCGTCGCGCCGGGTCGTTCCGGCATGCAGCACCCCCTCGGCTTCGGAGCCGACGACGACGTCTCCGACCCGCGGCCGCCCGGGATAGTTTTCGGCCGCCAGCACGACGGTCACCGCGGCGCCGTCCCGCCAGCGCAGCTCACCGAAGTCGGCCAGCGTGCCGGTGCCCGCGGCGTAGAGCAGCTGGCCGAGCGGCGATTCCAGGAGGGCCAGCACGGCCTGCGTCTCGGGATCGCCGAAACGACAATTGAATTCGACGACCGCGGGCCCTTTCGCGGTGATCGCCAGGCCGACGTAGAGCAATCCGGAGAAAGGGCTTTCGCGCCGAACCAGTTCGGCGGCAACAGGTTCGACGATCTGGCTGACGATTTCTCGGTGCAGCTTGTCGGGCAGCCAGGGCAGCGGCGCGTAGGCGCCCATGCCGCCGGTGTTGGGCCCGGTATCGCCCTCGCCCACCCGCTTGAAGTCCTGTGCCGGCAGCAACGGCACCACGGTCGGGCCGTCGACGACGCAGAACAGCGACACCTCGGGGCCGTCCAAGTAGGACTCCAGCAGAACCGGGTGACCGGCCTCGAGCAGCGTGGCGGCATGCGCGCGCGCGGCGTCGCGATCCGGCGTCACCACCACACCCTTGCCGGCGGCCAGATGGTCGTCCTTCACCACCCAGTTCGGGTCGCCGGCGGGCGGGCCGAACCGGTCCAGGGCGGCGTCCAAAAGGGCTGGGCTGTCGACGATTTCGCTATCAGCGGTGCGCACACCGGCGGCCGCCATGACCTCCTTGGCGAACGCCTTGGAGCCTTCGATGCGGGCGGCGTCCTTACCGGGGCCGAAGCAGACGATGCCGGCCTCGCGGACGGCGTCGGCGACCCCAAGCACCAGCGGTACCTCGGGACCGATGACCACCAGGTCGGCCCGTACCTCGCGAGCCAGGGCGACGACTTCTTCGCCGGAGGTGACGTCCACATCGCGCTGCTCGGCGAGCCGGGCGGTGCCAGCGTTGCCGGGGGCGATGGCCAGCCCGGTGACCTGGGGGTCCCTGCCGAGGGCGAGCAGCAGGGCATGTTCACGGGCACCGGAACCGACCACCAGGACGCGCACGAAACGTCACTCTAGCGGGCCGGCTAGTCGCCGGTATTGCCCCTGTGCATCTTCACGGCGTTGTCGACGTTGGCCTTCTTGTCCTCCCCGGCGCCCTTTGCCGCGGCCTTCTTGCGCTTGGCCACCACGGTGTCGACGGCGCCGTTGAGCGCCGACCCCAGTGGGAATCCGAGATAGTGGGTGAGGAAGACGGCCATCTCCTTGAGCTCGGTCTCGCTGAGCTCCCCGTTGAGCAGTGCGGCGTTGATTTGGATCTCGGCCAGGTCGCGATTTCCCACGGCGGTCACCGCCGTCAGCGTCATGATGCGCTTGTCGCGCATCGACAATCCCGGTCGGGACCATATAGTGCCGAACAGGTGATCGACGGTCAGGTCGAAGTACGCGTCGCCCTCGATGTTGGGCATCTCCCAGCCGTAGACCTCGTTCATTTTCTCGAGGCCCTTACGGCGCAGTTCGTCCATTTACGTTTCTTCCTGTGTGTGCGGTACTCCGAGGCCGGCCGCCAGCCCCTTGAAGGCCAACTCTGCGAGCGGTAGCTCGACCGATACGGCTTCACCCAAGGCCAACGCCAGACTCAGATCCTTCTCCCCCAGACCGCGGGCGTGCAAGAACGGCTGATACAGAAAGTGGTCCGGCTCAAGGTCTTTCATATCATCGCGGACCATGATCGCCCCGGCCCCGCCGGTCAGCTGGTCGGTATGGCGCACCACCCGACCGAGGGCTTGTAGATCGAGCCCGGCCGCCTCGGCCAGCTTCATCGCTTCGCAAGCCGCGGCGTAAGAGGTGAACGTCAACATGTTGCGGGCCAGTTTCATTCGTGTCCCCGCGCCGGGTTCACCGGCGTGAATGACCATCGCCGCCCAGTGTTTGAATGCCGGCTTGATGCGCTCGTATACCTCACGTTCGGCGCCCACCATGGTGGCGAGCTCGCCCTTGGCCGCGGCGGCCGCCCCGCCGCTCACCGGCGCGTCGACGATGTGGATGCCTTGCGGTTTGTGCTCGGCCGCCAGCTCGATGGCGGTGGTGTCGCTGATGGTCGAGTGGATCGCGATGACCGTGCCCGCCTTCGCGTTGGCGGCCAGCTCGGCGACGACCTCTCGCACCTGGGCATCGTTGAGCACGGTGATATGGATGATGTCCGCGGCGGCGATATCTGCCACGCTGTCGGCCAGGGTGGCGCCCTTTTCGGCCAGTGGCGTCATCGCCTCGGTCCGGATGTCGTAAACCGTTACTCCGCCGGGCCATTCGGTCATCTTCGTGGCCATCGGTGCGCCCATGTTTCCCAGGCCGATGTAGCCCAGCTTGAGATCTGTCATGACCGTATTATCTGCCCGCCGTCGACGTTGAAGATCTGCCCAGTGATCCACGAGGCCTCGTCCGACAGCAGGAACAGGCACATGCCGATCAGATCGTCGGGAGTTCCCATGCGCGACAACGGAAGACCCTTGACGATGTCGTCGACCATCTCCTTGGGCGTGGTGGTCCGGTTGGCCTCGGTGTCGATAGGCCCGGGCGCGATCGCGTTGATCCGGATGTTCCGGCCGCCCAGTTCCCGGGAGAGCTGCTGGGTCAAACCGTTGACGCCGACCTTGGCCAGGCCGTAGTAATTCGCGTACAGCCACGCGGCCGTGGACGACTGGTTGACGATCGCACCGCCGCCGCGCTTGGACATCTTCTTGTACACCGCTCGCGTGCACCACAGCGCGCCATCGAGGTTGACGCCCATGAACTTCTTGTAGTACTCGGGGTCGATGGTGAGCAAGAAGTCCAGCTTCATGCCGCCGAAGATCGCCGCGTTGTTGACGAGGTAGTCGATGCCGCCGAACTCGGCCAGCGTGCGATCGGCCATCGCTTTGGCCGAGTCCGGATCGGAGACGTCGACCGGAACGGCCAGCGCCGTCCCGCCGTCGGCGGCGATCTGCTTGGCCACCCCCTCGGCCGCGTCCGCGTTGATGTCCGCCACGACTACCGCGGCGCCCTCACGGGCCAGCGCCTCGGCGTAGGCCTGGCCGATGCCGCCGCCCGATCCGGTGACGATGGCGACCTTGTTTTCGAACCGCATCTTTTCCTCTCGGACGTTCACTGGACCGCTGTCGCAATGGTTTTGACTTCCAGGTATTCCTCGAAGCCGGCAAGCCCCATCTCCCGGCCGTTGCCGGACTGCTTGTATCCGCCGAACGGCGCGTCGGCGGAGTACCACACGCCGCCGTTGACATTGATCGTGCCCGCGCGGACCCGCGCGGCGACCCGCGCCGCCCTCTCCGGATCGGCGCCGTACACGCTGCCCGACAATCCGTAGGGCGAGTCGTTGGCGATACGTACGGCATCGTCGTCTCCGTCGTGCGGAATCACCGTCAGGACGGGTCCGAAAATCTCCTCGCGCGCGCAGCGCGCGTCGTTGCCCAACCCCGCGATCAGGGTGGGCTCGATGAAGAAACCGACGTCTCGGTCGGCCGGCCGGCCTCCCCCGCATGCGAACGTTCCGCCCTCGGCGATCGCCGAATCGAGGTAGCCCTGCACCCGATCGCGCTGCCGAGCCGAAATCAGTGGGCCGCAAATGGTTCCGGGATCGGTGGGGTCGCCGGGCTTGATACCGCCCATCGTCGCGGCCGCTGCCGCGACAGCTTCGTCGTACCGCGCCCGCGGGACCACCAACCGGGTGGTGATGGCGCATCCCTGCCCGGCATGCATGCAGACCGAGAACCCCGCCACGCCCACCGCGGCGTTCAGGTCGGCGTCGTCGAGCACGATGAACGCCGACTTGCCGCCCAGCTCGAGGAACACCTTCTTGATGGTCGCCGCGCCGTCTGCCATCACGCTGCGGCCGGTGGCGGTCGATCCGGTGAACGAAACCATGTCCACCCGAGGGTCTTTGGCCAACAACGCACCCACGCTGTGGTCGCTGGACGTGACGATGTTGATCACGCCGGGCGGAAAGTCGGTGTGCTCGGCGATGAGCTCCCCCAGCACGGCGGCGCACCAGGGTGTATCGGGGGCGGGCTTCAAGACGACGGTGTTTCCGGCGGCCAGCGCGGGACCGATCTTGGCGAGGTTGATCTGGTGCGGGAAGTTCCACGGGGTGATGGCGCCGACGACGCCGACGGCCTCGCGGGCTATGGTGCGCCGGGTGGGGATACCCATCGGTGAGGCCTCGCCGAGATCCTGGCTGTATTCGTAGGATTCGGCGGTATCGGCCGCGAAAGCGAGGTCGTTGACCGGGACTTCGAGCTGAGCGATCGCGGTCAGCATGCGCGGCGCGCCCACTTCGGCGATGGTGATCTCGCGCAGTTCTTCGAGGTGCTGCTGCATCGCGTCTCGCAGCTGCCGAACACACCGCACCCGCAATTCGGTGTTGCGCGACCAGTCCGTCTCGTCGAAGGCATGCCGGGCGGCGTCGATCGCGCGGCCCATGTCGTCGGCGTCGGCATCGGCGGCGACGCCGAGCACCTCCTCGGTCGCCGGATTGATGGTCGGAAAAGTACCCGCGTTTCCGGTCGACATCTTGCCGTCGATGAACAGCGCGCTCACGCCGTCGGCCAACAGGGCCATCTCCCGCTCCCGTCTGTGGCGATTCGAAGGGCGAATCCACGAAGCCATCCGAGTGGACAGTTGTCCGATATGGTCCCATCGCACCATAGTCTTCAGGTCGTCCGCGGTGCAAGGGCCGATCTCGTCTCACCCTCCGACGCCCGCAATAAGTACGCGTTACGCTGGATATTTACCGAACGGGCTTGCCTCGCCTCCCGCCTATCCGATAGTTTGGACATGTGTCCAGCGATGCCCTGGTTACGATCACATCCCAAGCCGAGCACCAGACCGGTCAGGCGCCGCGCAACCGGCGCCAGCAGGAGACGTTCCGCAAGGTGCTCGCCGCCGGCATCGAGACCCTGCGGGAGAAGTCGTACGCCGACCTGACGGTGCGCGCGGTGGCCGCCCGCGCCAAGGTCGCCCCCGCCACCGCCTACACCTACTTCTCGTCGAAGAATCACCTGATCGCCGAGGTCTACCTCGACCTCGTCCGCCAGGTCCCGTACTTCACCGACGTCAACGACCCCATGCCAGCCCGGGTGGACAAGGCGCTGCGGCATCTGGCCCTCGTCGTCGCCGACGAGCCCGAGGTCAGCGCGGCGTGCACCACGGCGTTGCTCGGCGGCGGTGCCGATCCCGCGGTCAGCGCCGCGCGCGACCGCATCGGCGCGGAAATTCACCGCCGCATTTCCACCGCGATCGGGCCCGGCGCCAACCCCACCACCGTGTCGGCGCTGCAGATGGCCTTCTTCGGTGCGCTCGTGCAGGCGGGTAGCGGCGAATTCACCTATCACGAGATCGCCGACCGGCTGACCTATGTGGTGCGCCTCATCCTGGCCGGCGCCAGCGAGACGAGCCAGGAGTCAACTACCAAATGACGGTGCACGTTGGAGACCACGAGTTGGTCCTCGATCCCTACGACTACGACTTCCATGAGGATCCGTACCCGTATTACAAGCGGCTGCGCGACGACGCGCCCTTGTACCGCAACGAGGACCTGAAGTTCTGGGCATTGTCCCGGCACCAAGACGTGCTGCACGGGTTCCGGAACAGCACAACGCTTTCCAATCGCGAGGGCGTATCGCTGGACCCGGTCTCGCGCGGACCGCACGCGTCGAAGACGATGTCGTTCTTGGCGATGGATGATCCCGCGCATCTGCGTCTGCGCACGCTGGTGTCGAAAGGCTTTACGCCACGCCGGATCCGGGAACTCGAGCCACGCGTCACCGAGCTCGCGGTGCAGCACCTCGAGGCCATGCTGGAGAAGGCGGGCTCGGGAACCGTGGATTATGTCGCGGAATTCGCCGGCAAGCTGCCGATGGACGTCATCTCCGAACTGATGGGCGTGCGGCTGGCCGACCGCGACCGCATCCGCGCGATGGCCGACGGCGTGATGCATCGCGAGGACGGCGTCAACGACGTGCCGGCTTCGGCGATCGAGGCGTCGATCAACCTCATCGTCTACTACCAGCAGATGATCGCCGAGCGGCGCAAGCGGCCGACCGAGGACCTGACGTCAGCGCTGTTGGCCGCCGAGATCGACGGCGACCGGCTCACCGACGAGGAAATCCTCGGGTTCATGTTCCTGATGGTGATCGCCGGCAACGAGACCACCACGAAACTGCTTGCCAATGCGGCGTTTTGGGGTTACAAGAATCCCGATCAGCTGGCACCCGTCTACGCCGACCTGTCTCGGGTCCCGCTGTGGGTGGAGGAGACGCTGCGCTATGACACGTCCAGCCAGATCTTGGCGCGCACCGTGTCCGGTGAGCTCACCCTCTACGACACCACGATCCCCGAGGGCGACGTTCTGCTGTTGCTGCCGGGGTCGGCCCACCGCGACGAGCGGGTGTTCGACAACCCCGACGACTACGTCATCGGGCGCGACATCGGTTCCAAGCTCATGAGTTTCGGCAGCGGCGCGCACTTCTGCCTGGGCGCCCATCTGGCCAGGATGGAAGCCCGCGTGGCACTGACCGAGCTGTTCAAGCGAATCCGCGGATATCAGGTTGACGAGGCCAACGCCGTCCGCGTCCACTCCAGCAATGTCCGCGGATTCGCTCACCTACCCATGACCGTGGAGGTCCGCTGAATGCCCCGCTTTGATCCCTTGCCCGAGCGTCGACCGGCGATCGTGGCCGGCGCCTCCTCCGGCATCGGCGAGGCCACCGCCATCGAACTCGCTGCGCATGGCTTTCCGGTCGCCCTTGGCGCCCGCCGGGTCGAGAAGCTCGACGACATCGTCGGCAAGATCAACGCCGAAGGGGGCGAAGCCGTCGGATTCCACCTCGACGTCACCGACCCGAACTCGGTGAAATCCTTTGTCGCACAGTCAGTCGACGCGCTCGGAGAGATCGAGGTGCTGGTAGCCGGCGCGGGCGATACCTATTTTGGCAAGCTCGCCGAGATCAGCACAGACGAGTTCGAGTCGCAGGTGCAGATCCACCTCGTCGGCGCCAACCGACTGGCAACCGCGGTGCTGCCCGGCATGCTCGACCGGCAGCGCGGCGACCTGATTTTCGTCGGCTCCGACGTGGCCCTGCGCCAGCGGCCGCACATGGGGGCCTACGGCGCGGCCAAGGCGGCGCTCGTCGCGATGGTCACCAACTTCCAGATGGAGCTGGAGGGCACCGGCGTGCGGGCCTCGATCGTGCACCCGGGTCCCACCAAGACAGGGATGGGCTGGAGCCTGCCGGCCGAGAAAATCGGCCCCGCACTGGAGGATTGGGCCAAGTGGGGCCAGGCGCGCCACGACTATTTCCTCAGAGCGGCCGACCTGGGACGAGCCATCACGTTCGTCGCCGAGACACCGCGTGGCGGCTTCATCGCGAACATGGAGCTTCAGCCCGAGGCCCCGTTGGCCGACAAAAAAGATCGTCAGAAGCTCGCGCTCGGCGAGGAGGGGATGCCGTCATGACTTCGCGAATCGACGATGCGGCGCGCGGTACGCGCGGCGAGGAGGAGTGAGCGTATGACAACCGCCATCGTGCCGAGGGTTTCCGGCGGCGAAGACGAACACGGTCATCTGGAGGAGTTCCGCACCGATCCGATCGGCCTGATGCAGCGCACGCGTGACGAATGCGGAGACGTCGGCGAATTCCAGTTGGCCGACAAGCGCGTCATCCTGCTGTCCGGCGCGGGCGCCAACGAGTTCTTCTTCCGTTCCGCCGACGAGGATCTCGACCAGGCAGCGGCGTATCCGTTCATGGCACCGATCTTCGGCAAGGGCGTCGTGTTCGACGCCAGCCCGGAGCGGCGCAAGGAGATGCTGCACAACTCGGCGCTGCGCGGCGAACAGATGAAGGGCCACGCGGCCACCATCGAAGCCCAAGTCAAGGGGATGATCGCGGACTGGGGCGACGAGGGCGAGATCGAACTCCTCGACTTCTTCTCCGAGTTGACCATCTACACCTCGACCGCGTGCCTGATCGGCGTGAAATTCCGCAACCAGTTGGACTCGCGGTTCGCGGAGTACTACCACGAGCTCGAGCGCGGCACGGACCCGCTGTGCTACGTCGACCCGTATCTGCCGATCGAGAGTTTCCGACGCCGCGACGAGGCGCGGGTCAAGCTCGTCGCGCTGGTCCAGGAGATCATGAACCAGCGGCTCGCCAACCCGCCCGAGGACAAGAGCGACCGCGACATGCTCGACGTGCTGGTGTCGATCAGGGACGACGACGGCAACCCCCGGTTCTCCGCAGACGAGGTGACCGGCATGTTCATCTCGCTGATGTTCGCCGGGCACCACACCAGTTCCGGAACGTCGGCGTGGACGCTGATCGAGCTGATCCGCCACACCGACGTCTACGCCGAAGTGCTGGCCGAGCTGGAGGAGCTCTACGCCGACGGGCAGGAGGTGAGTTTCCATGCGCTGCGCCAGATTCCGAAGCTGGACAACGTGGTCAAGGAGACCCTGCGCCTGCACCCGCCGCTGATCATCCTGATGCGGGTGGCCAAAGGCGATTTCGAGGTCGAGGGCTTCCCGATCCGCGACGGCGACTACGTCGCCGCATCCCCCGCCATCTCGAACCGAATCCCCGAAGACTTCCCCGATCCGGACGGCTTCAACCCGGACCGATACAACAAGCCCGAGCAGGCCGACCTGGCCAACCGGTGGACGTGGATTCCGTTCGGCGCCGGCCGGCACCGTTGCGTCGGCGCGGCGTTTGCGACCATGCAGATCAAAGCGATCTTCTCGGTTCTGTTGCGCGAGTACGAATTCGAGATGGCACAACCGCCGGAAAGCTATCGCAACGACCACTCCAAGATGGTGGTGCAGCTGGCCCGGCCCGCCAAAGTGCGCTACCGCGTCAGGAAATAAGAAGGTAATGATGGGTTACCGAGTCGAAGCCGACTTGGATTTGTGCCAGGGCCACGCGATGTGCGAACTGGAAGCGCCCGACTACTTCCGGGTGCCCAAGCGGGGCAAGGTCGAGATCATCGACGCCGAGCCGCCCGAGGAAGCCCGCGACGAAGTCGAGCGGGCGGTCGAAATGTGCCCAACCCGAGCACTATTCATCAAAGTGAAAGAAGACTAGGACCCATGAATTCACAGGTGTCACATTCTCGCGCAGACCTCGAGGCATGGGTTGACCGCTGGCTGCAGGCCAACAAGGACTGCGAAAAGGCCGGTGACTGGAAGCCGCTGGCGGATTTCTACACCAAGGACGCGACCTATGGCTGGAACATCGGCCCGAAAGAAGACGTGATGTGTGTGGGCGTCGACGAAATCCGCGACGTCGCACTCGGCCTGGAGATGGAGGGCCTGGAGAACTGGGTCTACGAGTACCAGAAGGTGCTCATCGACGAGAAGCAGGGCGAGATCGTCGGCTTCTGGAAGCAGATCGTCAACAAGGCCGACGGCACCCAGGACGAGATCTACGGCATCGGCGGCAGCTGGTTCCGCCTCAACGGCGAGGGGCTCATCGAGTGGCAGCGCGACTTCTTCGACTTCGGTCACGTCGCGAAGATGTTCGCGAAGCTCATCGAGTCCGGCGACCTGTCCGCCGGAATGCAGAAGCGGATCGAGCGCAGCATCGCGGGCGAGAAGCTCCCCGGCTACTACCCGCTCGGGCAGGCGCCCGTCCCCATCTGGTGAACCCG
Organism: Mycobacterium heidelbergense; assembly: GCF_050205645.1. GTDB lineage: Bacteria > Actinomycetota > Actinomycetes > Mycobacteriales > Mycobacteriaceae > Mycobacterium > Mycobacterium heidelbergense_A. The sequence continues at coordinate 13,443 of NZ_JBNMQT010000008.1, read as the reverse complement.
GGTCCCGCCCACCCAACCAAGCATTTGATTTGTTGCACGCGCTATGCTGACGCGACAGGAGTGCCCTGTGGCACCCGTCACCACCGCTGCCAGGCAAGATGGGTCGGGCAGTCTCAATTCAAAGGCGAAATGGGGTCAGGTCCAACGTGAAGACAAAAGGCGCACTGATCTGGGAATTCAACCAGCCGTGGTCCATCGAAGAGATCGAGATCGGCGACCCACAAGCGCACGAGGTCAAGATCCAGATGGAAGCGGCGGGCATGTGCCACTCCGACCATCACCTGGTCACCGGCGGCATCCCGATGGCGGGCTTCCCGGTGCTCGGCGGGCACGAAGGCGCGGGCATTGTCACCGAGGTTGGGCCGGGCGTGGAGGACATCGCCCCGGGAGACCACGTGGTGCTGTCGTTCATCCCGTCGTGCGGACAGTGTGCGACCTGTCAGGCCGGCATGCGCAACCTGTGTGACCTGGGCGCCGGGCTGCTCGGCGGGGCGGCGGTGTCCGACGGCACCTTCCGCATCCAGTCCCGTGGCCAGAACGTCTACCCCATGACGCTGCTGGGCACCTTCTCGCCGTACATGGTCGTGCACCGCAGCTCGGTGGTGAAGATCGACCCGTCGGTGCCCTTCGAGGTGGCCGCCCTGGTGGGTTGCGGCGTCACCACCGGCTACGGTTCGGCGGTCCGCACCGCCGACATCCGGCCGGGCCAGGACGTCGCCATCGTCGGCGTCGGTGGCGTCGGCATGGCCGCGCTGCAGGGTGCCGTCAACGCCGGCGCGCGCTACATCTTCGCGATCGACCCGGTGGAGTGGAAGCGCGATCAGGCGCTGAAGTTCGGCGCCACGCACGTCTACCCCGACATCAACGCCGCGCTGATGGGCATGGCCGAGGTCACCTACGGTCTGATGGCCCACAAGGTCGTGGTCACGGTCGGTGAGCTGCAGGGCGCGGACGTCGACGCCTACCTGAACCTCACCCAAAAGGGTGGTACCTGCGTGCTGACCGCGATCGGCAGCCTGCTGGACACCAACGTGACGCTGAACCTGGCGATGCTGACGCTGATGCAGAAGAACCTGCAGGGCACCATCTTCGGCGGCGGGAACCCGCAATACGACATTCCGCAGCTGCTGTCGATGTACAAGGCCGGCAAGCTCAACCTGGACGACATGATCACCCGCCAGTACCGGCTAGAGCAGATCAACGACGGCTACCAGGACATGCTGGACGGCAAGAACATTCGCGGCGTCATCCGCTACACGGACGCCGATCGGTAGGCGACCATCGGCTTGCCGGTGACCGCCGGCTTTCCGCATCTGTTGGCGCCCGGGCGAATCGGTGCCATGACGGTGCGCAACCGGTTGGTGATGTCTCCGATGGAGACGATGTACGGCACCCCCGACGGGTTGCCGTCGCAGCGCACCCGCGACTATTTCGCCGCCCGAGCTCGCGGTGGCGTCGGGTTGATCACGTTGGGCGCCACGGGAGTCGACCATCGCCACCCCGAGACTCCGGGCGGCCTCCATCTGGCCACCGACGATGCGGTCGACGCCCATCGTGCGCTGGTCGAGGCGGTGCACGAACACGGCGCCAAGATCCAGCCCCAGATCGTGCACGCCGGCCCCGACGGCCTGGGCCCGGAGATCTTCGGCGTCCCGTCCGTGGGACCCTCGGTGATCCCGTCCTATCTGACCGGCCGCCCGTCGACAGAGATCAGCAAGGCTCAGCTCTGCGAGGTGTTCGACCTGTTCAAGGCCGCGGTGCGCCGCGCCGCCGAGGCGGGATACGACGGGATCGAGCTGCACGCCGCGCACGGCTACATGCTGCTGGGCTCTTTCCTTGCCCCGCAACGCAATCGACGCACCGATGACTACCGGGGCGACTCGACGCGCGGCAGGGTGCGGGTAGTGCTGGACGCACTGGCGGCGATTCGCTCCGAGGTCGGCGACGCGCTGCCCATCACGTTGCGGATCTCCGGCTACGAACGGGTGGCCGGAGGACGGCCGATCTACGAAACCGCACGCGTGGCACCCGAGCTGGTGGCCGCCGGCGTGGACGCGTTTCACGTCAGCGGCGGCGTGATCGACCGGCTGGTCACCGGCATGGTCAACGGTGCGGACGACGGCGACGCGGTCAACGTCGGCGCCGCCGCGGCGGTCAAGCAGGCCGTCGACGTGCCGGTGATCGCCGTCGGCCGGATCCACGACCCGGACCGGGCCGAACAGATCCTGGCCGAGGAGCGCGCGGATTTCATCGCGATGGGCCGCCCGCTGCTCGCCGACCCCGAGCTGCCACGCAAGCTGCGGTCCGGGCAGGCGCACCGCATTCGCAAGTGCATCTCCTGCGAAAACTGCATCGACTCAATGGAACAACGCTTCTCCGTCGACTGCGCCGTCAATCCCCGCACCGGCAAGGAGCGTGAATTGGCGGGGCCCCGCACCACTCGCGCCAAGCGCGTAGTAGTGATCGGCGGCGGGCCCGCGGGGCTCGAGGCCGCCCGGGTGGCCGCCGAACGGGGCCATCGCGTCCAGCTTTTCGAACGCGGCGGCCAACTGGGCGGCGCCCTGCGGTGGGCGTCGGTGCTGCACCCGGAGAACCAGCCTTTCCTGCACTACCTGCGCGACGAGGTCAAGTCGAGTACAACGAAAGTCGTCCTGCGCCATATTGTTTCGGCCGAGGAGGTCGTCGCGCAGGCGCCTGAAGCGGTGATCGTGGCCACCGGCGGTCATGTCGCCGTCCCGGCGATACCGGGAGCCGATCTGCCGCACGTCCGCACCGGTCCCGGGTTACGTGCATTCCTCGATGGCCAGCTGTTCGCCGGCTGGCGGCAGCGGCTGGTGCGGCCCACGGCGGTTCGCCTCGCCAGCCGGGCGTGGATGCCCGTCGGGCGGCGGGTGGCCATCGTCGGCGGTGATCTGGTGGCCCTGGAGCTGGCCGAATTTCTCGCGAGCCGGGGCCGGCTGGTCTCGGTGCTCGAGGCCGGCAAGGACATCGCTCCCGAAGTGGGCAACAAGCGCAAGACCGAACACATGGATCGTCTGGACCGACTCGGCGTCACCGTCCACGTCCGGGCGGCCGTCGAACGAATCACGACCACCGCCGTGGTGTTCACACCCGCCGGTGGCACCCGACGACAACTGCCCGCGGACAGCGTCGTGCTGGCCGGGACGGTCGAGCCCGACACCACCTTGTTCGACCGCCTGGTCGCCGCCATGCCCGGCGCCGACGTGCACGCAGCCGGCGACTGCAGCGGCCTCGGCCTCATCCGCAAAGCCACCGAGGAGGGCGCACGCGCGGCGTGCGCAATCTAAAGACAGGAGAACACCATGACCCAAACCGCCCAGTCGCCGGCACTAACCGCGTCGCACTCGTCGTGGCGGTGCGTGCAGGCCCACGACCGGGAGGGCTGGCTGGCGCTGATGGCCGACGACGTCGTCATCGAGGACCCCATCGGCAAGTCCGTGACCAACCCCGAGGGCGACGGGGTAAAGGGCAAGGAAGCCGTCGGCGCCTTCTTCGACAACAACATCGCGGCCAACCAGCTGACGATCACCTGCGAGGAAACCTTCCCGTCCAGCTCGCCCGACGAAGTCGCTCATATCCTGGTGCTGCACAGCAAGTTTGAGGGCGGCTTCACCAGCGAGGTGCGCGGGGTGTTCACCTACAAGGTCAACGACGCGGGGCTGATCACCAACATGCGCGGGTACTGGAACCTCGACGTCATGAAGTTCGGCAAGGAGGAGTAGAGGCGCTGCTTCACGCGCCGAAATTGCCGTCATGGTCGCGAATTGGACGGCGACCACAGCCATGGCGGCAATCTCGGCGCCCGTATGCTGGCCTTTTTCTATTTCCAGTGGCGAAATGCGCTGAGCAGTCGGGCACGAAACGCGGGGTCGATTTCCTCGTCGGGAATCTTGCCGAGGGTCGCCACCGTCGCGCGGAATTGCTGAAGATAGTTGTCGCAGCCGTCACACGCTTGCAGGTGGTCGACGAAACGGGCGCGGGTCTGCTCGTCCAGCGCGTCGTCCAGATAAGCGGTGACAAGCTCGACCAGCTCGTTGCAGTCCATCGGCCGCGCGCTCATGACGGGTCCACCAGGTAGTTCTCGAGTGTTTGCCGGACGGCGGCCCTGCCGCGGTGCAGCAGCACCCTCTGGTTGGCCACGCTGATATTGAGCATTTCGCACACCTCGCTCGAGTCGAATCCGAGCATGTCGCGCAGCGACACGACCATGCGCTGACGTTCCGGTAGCTTGTCGAGTTCGCGTCGCGCGACCGCGACCAATTCGTCGGCGAGGACCGATCCCTCCGGGGTGTCGGGGAACGCGGCGGGCTCTTGACGTTCTTTCCAATGACCCGGCCACATCGGGTCATCGGCACCACGGAATCGCGCGGGATCGACGGTACCACCGGTATATGCGGCGATCTCCGCGTCGGCATCGCGGCGTTCCCTCAAGCCCCGCTGCTTGGCGATATTGATTACCACGGCGAAAAGCCAAGTGCGTAACGAGGATCGGCCTTCAAATCTCGAAATTCCTTTCAACAACGCGATCCAGGTTTCCTGGACCACCTCCTCGGCGATCTGGTGTGTCGGCGCATAACCGCGCGCCACCCGCAGCATCGCCGGGGTGTACTGATCGACAAGCTGGGCGAATGCGGCCTCGTCGCCTTCGCGCAGCGCCGCGATCAGCCCCGACTCGTCTTCCACAGTCATCGCGACCTAACGCTAGCTCTGGAGTTGGTTAGCCGGAGGGGCCCGATCGTTACATCGCCTGGCGTCAGCCTCTGTAACGCCGGACCATCCCGCACACACCAATCAGCATGCAACCATCCACGAGCCAGCCCACTGTGCCGGGCTGGAAGCTGAATTTCGCCGCCGGCTTCGTTCCCCTCGCGGCCGGACTGACCACGCTCCTGACCACGTGGATCGGTGTGGCGGCGCGCACGAATTCTCCGTGGTGGACAGGGTTAGGCACCCTCGACTTCTCCTACTCGGATCTTTCGCGCGCCGGCCTCGATGCCCCGGCGTGGACGCAATTGAGCGGCTCGGTCGGCGGGGTCAACATCGTGGCCGGCGCGGTCGCCGTGATTGTCGTTGCGCGGTTCGGGCTGCGCGACGGACAGCGCTGGGCGTGGTGGTTCCTTGCCTTTTCTTTTGTATGGGTCGGTCTCCACGACGCGATCATGGCCACCCGCTTCTTTGCTGCGACGGGGCAGCCGCTCATGGTGCTGCCCTACAGCTACTGCGTGCTGATGCTCGCCGGCCTGGCGAGGTCGCGGCGCACCGCCTTCGCCGCGCCGGCGGAAAGCAGGATGTGACGGACGTGCTTGAACTGCAACGGCTTACGCTGCGTCCGGTATCGGCGGACGACGCCGACTTCTTGATCGCCCATTGGAGCGATCCGATGATTCGCCGGTTCTTGTTCGACGCAACACCCGCAGTCCCGGACGAGATAGTGGCGACCATCATGGAAAGCGTTCGCGGCTTCGCGTCCGCCGGTTACGGGCTGTGGGTCATTCGGCTCGAAGCCAATTGTCCACCCGTCGGTGCGGTTGGGTTGCGGCCGTTGGAGGACCTGGGTCTGGAAGTCTTCTATAGCCTGACCCCCGACAACTGGGGCAACGGCTACGCAACCGAGGCGGCCGGCGGCGTGATCGCTTACGCGCTAGGCGAATTGGGTTTAGCGGAGGTTTTCGCCGAGGTCGACGGCGGCAACGTCGCGTCGGCCGCGGTGATCGAACGCCTCGGCATGACCTCCATCGCCTGCATACGCGGCGCCTTGGGACCAGTAACCCGCTATCGAATGACCCGCAACGAAGGATGTGCTCAATGAACCTGCGGTACAACGTTTCCACTCAAAACTCCGCCGACTCCACGATGCGGCTGGGCAGTGCGCTCGCGCGCTACGGGTTGGTCATCGTGATCGCCTGGTTCGGTGTCATGAAATTCACGAACTACGAGGCGCAGGGAATTCAACCGCTCATCGCGCATAGCCCCTTCATGAGTTGGCTCTATGCCGTGTTCTCGGTCCGCACGTTCTCAACCCTGCTGGGAATATTCGAACTCGCTGCGGCACTGTTGCTTTCGCTCAAACCTTTCTCGCCCCGCGCCTCGATTGTGGGCAGCGTGATGGCGATCGGCCTTTTCGTCGCCACCATCAGCTTCTTGTTCACCACACCCGACGTGTTCGACGCCGCCGCCGGAGGCTTCCCCCTGCTGTCGACGGACGGCGGATTCCTCATCAAAGACGTCGCGCTACTGGGCCTGGCGGTCTGGACGCTTGCCGACGCGCTGGCAGCCCGCGCCACTCCTAGCGGCGGGTAAAGATCAGATGCGTGACGCCGCTGGAGCTGCTGACCGATTCCACGGCGAATCGCTCTTCGAGGCCCTCGAGTCCCTGCCACAACGGCTCGCCGCGCCCCAGGATGATCGGCACCACCACGATGTGTAGGTGGTCGACGAGGTCGGCGGCGAGGAATTGTCGGATGCTCGACGGACCTCCGCCGAGGCGAATGTCCCTGTCCCCGGCGGCCTTTCGGGCGATTCGAAGGGCCTCAACGGGATTGGCATCGATGAAATGGAAAGCGGTGCCGCCTTCCATCTCGATCGACGGCCGGGGGTGGTGGGTGAGCACAAAGACGGGGGTATGGAATGGCGGGTTGGCGCCCCACCAGCCCTTCCATTCGTCAGAGGCCCCTAGGCCGGTCCACGGGCCGCGCTGCGGCCCGAACTTGTGGCGACCCATGATTTCGGCGCCAATGCCGGGCGCCCACTGGCTGGCCAGGGCGTCGTCGATACCGGTACTCCCGCCCGACTCGCCGTGCATCGCGCGGAACGTGCGCGTGCCGAAAAACCACTCGTGCAACCGCCCGCCGGCGTGTCCGAACGGCGCATCCATGCTCTGTCCAATGCCCGTACCGAAGCCGTCGAGGGAAACCGAAAAGTTGTGCACGCGCACCTGTGACATGGCGAAATCTCCTTGTTGGTCTTTGCAGGACTGACCATCGGGACCGGCCAAAATCATCGGTACCTATGCTGTGCCCATGGCGTCGATCTTCAGCAAGATCATCAACCGTGAACTGCCCGGCCGCTTCGTGTACGAGGACGACGACGTCGTCGCGTTCCTGACGATCGAGCCGATGACACAGGGGCACACCCTGGTGGTGCCGCGCGAGGAGATCGATCAGTGGCAAGACGTCGACAACGCGGCGTTCTCACGCGTCATGGCGGTGAGTCAGCTGATCGGCAAGGCGGTATGCAAGGCGTTCAGGACGGAGCGTGCCGGGGTCATCATCGCGGGGCTGGAAGTGCCGCATCTGCACGTCCATGTCTTCCCCACCCGCAGCCTGAGCGATTTCGGCTTCGCCAACGTCGACCGCAACCCGTCGCCGGAATCCCTCGACCAGGCCCAGGCCAGGATCAAGGCGGCGCTGGAGCAACTGGCTTAAAGCTCAAACGCGCGTGGGCACGTCGCTGCTGCGCGGCAGCCTGACGCGGAAGCAGCAACCCTCCCCGGGCGCGGTGGTGACGGTGACGTCGCCGCCGTGCGCGTTCACCAGCGAGTCGACGATCGACAACCCCAGCCCGGTGCCGCCGCTGGCCCGGGCCCGCGACGAGTCGGTGCGATAGAACCGCTCGAACACCCGCGACGCGTCCTGCTGGCTCATCCCGGGACCCGTGTCGGCCACCTCGAGCACCACGTCGTCGCCTTCCGTGCCGACACGAACGACGACGTCGGCGCTCGCCGGGGTGTGCTGCAGCGCATTCGCAACCAGGTTGCTCAGCACCTGCCTCATCCGGGGCTCGTCTCCGAGCACCTCGGGGATGCCGGGACCGTCGAAGACTTCCATCGTGATGCTGCGCGTGGGGTCGATCGCCTGCGCGTCGTGCACGGCATCGCTGGCCAGCGCCAGCAAGTCGACCTGGTGGTGCTCCAGCGGCCGTTGCACGTCCAACCGCGCCAGCAGGAGCAGGTCGTCCACGAGCAAGCCCATCCGGCTGGCTTCGCTTTCGATGCGCGACAGCAGCATGGCAACGTCACGCGCGGCGCCCTGCCGATACAGTTCGGCGAAGCCGCGAATGGTGGTCAGCGGCGTGCGCAGTTCGTGGCTGGCGTCGGTGATGAACCGTCGCATCCGCTCCTCCGAACCGCGGGCCTTCTCGGCCGACGACTCCGAAGACGCCAGCGCCTGCTGAATCTGGGTCAGCATTCCGTTGAGCGCCAACGAAAGTCGACCCACCTCGGTTCGTGGGTCCCGTTCTGGAACCAGGAGGTCCCGCTGCCCCGCCGCGATCGCGGCGGCGGTGTGCTCGACTTCGTACAGCGGTCGCAGGCTGCGGTGCACCACCACGAAGCTCGCGACCCCGACCACCACCAGCACCGCCGCCCCGATGCCGATCTGCAACAAGACCAGCGATCGCAGGGTGTGCTGGACATCGGACAGGTCGATCGCGACAGTGATCAAGCCGTGCGGCCCGCGCACCGACACCGCGCGCCACTGGATATCGGAGCCATTGACCGAGGGCAGTGTCGTGGGATTGGGTCCCACGTTGTTGTCGGGCGGGAGCGCCGGTTCGGCGTTGCGATCGTTGATGGCCGTGAACGGGGTGCCGTCGATGCCGACGCCGCGCACGTAGAACTTCGACGGTGGGCGGCCCGGGTCCGGACCCTCGTACGGCGGCGCGGATTGCCGCCGCGGTGCCTGGGCCCAGCCGCGGGATGCGTCGAGCAGTGTCTGGTCGATCCGGCTGATCAGGCTATGACGAAGGATCGACGTGACCGCGATCCCGGACGCCACCAGACCGCAGCCCACCAACAGCAGGGTCGCCGCGACCAGGCCCACCCGGAGGGGTACCCCGCGTCGAACCGCTCGGTGCCTTTCCGTGCGCATGCTCAGCGCGGCTCCCGAAGCACATAGCCCACGCCGCGCAACGTGTGCAGCAGCCGCTTCTCGCCGGTGTCGATCTTGCGGCGCAGATACGACACGTAGGACTCGACGACGTTGACGTCGCCGCCGAAGTCGTAGCGCCAGACGTGGTCGAGGATCTTCGGTTTGCTCAGCACCGTGCCCGCGTTGATCACGAAGTAGCGAAGCAGCGTGAACTCGGTGGGTGACAGCGACACGGGCTCGCCGGCCTTCCACACCTCGTGGGTCTCTTCGTCGAGTTCGATATCGGCGAAAGTCAAGCGGGCGCTGCGGGGTTCGGCGCCGCCCTTGCCGGCACGACGCAGGATGACCCGCAGCCGGGCGACGACTTCCTCCAGACTGAAGGGTTTCGTCACGTAGTCGTCGCCGCCCAGGGTCAGGCCCGCGATCTTGTCCTGCAGGGAATCGCGTGCCGTCAGGAATAGCGCGGGGGCGTCGATGCCGTCGGCGCGGAGCCGGCGCAGCACCCCGAAGCCGTCCATGCCGGGCATCATCACGTCGAGGATCACCGCATCCGGGCGGGCGTCCCGGGCGCGATCCAGGGCTTGGGCCCCGTTGGTCGCCGTGTAGACCTCGAATCCTTGGAACTTGAGGCTCACCGAGAGAAGTTCGACGATGTTGTCCTCGTCGTCGACCACGAGGACGCGGGCCTCCGGTTTGGTTTCGGTGGGGCTGGGCCCCGTCATGAGGTCACATCCATGGGGTTATTTCCGTCCCTTGCTTGAACGTTGCCTTGGTAGTCATTGTGTAGTTCCTGAAAGCTCGTTGCTAATAGTCTGCCAGTAGTCTGCCAGGAATCATCGCATCGGCTTGGACTCGTCTCGGCTTATGGGGGTATGTCGTGAATAGACTCGGAGAATGAATCTCGCCAGAAGCATTGTTTCCCTTGCGACCGCTCCTGCGCGAGTCGGGCTTGCCACCGCCGAGGCGAGCTTGAACGTCGCGACGGCGGCCGTTGGTGTGGCGAAGCGAGCGGTGTCGGACGCCGGTGGCGACGCCGGCACCAACGCGGTGACTTCCATGCTGGGGATCGACGACGCGATCATCCGGGCCAACCGGCTCGCCAAGCTGCTCGACGAGGACGCGCCGCTGGGACGGGCCGTGGCGCCCGACGGGCCGATGGACCGGTTGCTGCGGCCGGGTGGGGTGGTCGACCTGCTGACCTCCGAGGGCGGTTTGCTCGACCGCCTCACCGCGGAGGGCGGCGGCCTGCACCGCGCGCTTCAGCCGGGTGGGCTGGCCGACCAGCTGCTCGCCGAGGAGGGGTTGATCGATCGGGTGCTGTCGGAGGACGGGCTGGCCGAGCGGCTGCTCGCCGAGGGTGGGCTGATCGACAAACTGACCGCCAAGAACGGCCCGCTGGACCAGCTCGCCGACGTCGCCGACACCCTTGCCCGGCTGACGCCGGGGATGGAAGCGCTGGAGCCGGCCATCGCCACCCTGCAGGACGCCGTCATCGCGCTCACCATGGTGGTCAACCCGCTGAGCAACATCGCCGACCGCATCCCGCTGCCCGGCCGCCGGCCCCGTTCATCGTCGCGGGCGGTGCGCTCGCAGCGTGTCATCGACGGCGAGCAGTGACCGGATAGGCTTGGACCGGCGTTTACCGGCCTCTTCAATAGGACTGGCCGTTGGCGTACCGCAGTCGCCGGTAGTAGCGACCGCTGCCGCGATTCCTTGCTTTGTACGTCGGCAGCTGGCTGTCACAGTTGGGACAAACGAGTCGCATGTTGTCACGACGATTGTTGCTTGCGTCTCCATTGATGTGGTCGACGATCAGTGCCAGGGTCACGCCGTTCCACTTGTCCTCGATTCCACAGATCGCACAACAACCGCCCTGCTGCTCATAGAGCTAGTCCCGGACGTAGTGGCCCTGGTAGGACGTGCGACCGCAGACTCCGGTGTCGAGCCAGGCGTCCAAGAGCAAGCGTCGGCGGTGTGACTGTTGGCATGCATTGGTGCAGAACACCTTTAGCCGACGCCCTTCCAAATCGACTCCGCACCCGAGACAGGTCATCGACATAAGACGACGCTATCCCTGAGTGCCGACAGGAATGGAGCCGCGTGAGAGACTCGAACTCTCGACATCCGCTTTACAAGAGCGACGCTCTACCAACTGAGCTAACGCGGCCGGGGCCGGCTCGATGAGCCAGGACGATTCTACGACGGAGTGTTGCCGTCGGAACGGCGTGCCGACTCGAGCCGGCGGAAGCGCGAGCCAGCACGGTCGTGTCGCCGTGTCGGGCGGAAGTTCGCGGAAGGAGCGCCTTGGTATGCGAGCGGTCGTCAGTTCAATCCTGACAGGGGGTCCACGACGGCGTGTTCTGCCGTAAAACGGTTTCCTACGGTGGGCCGGGGATGGCTGGCAGGCCATCTCCGATGCCGTGCAGATCGCGTTGAATGCCTTGCAAATCGCCTTGGATGGCTTGCATCCCAGAAAGAGCATTCTGCAGGGTCTGCTGCGCGTCGCCAGTGCTTGCAAGTTGGTACTGAGGGCAGTAGGAAACGATCGCGCCAGTGGCGAACACCGCGCTTTGATTGGCATCCCATATCGACGATCGCTGCACGAAGCTGACGGCCTGTGCGAAGTCGGGTTGGTGCGCCAGGAAGTCGCAGACCGCGTGCCCTTGCGTCATCACGTATTCCTGGCTGGGAACGGGTACACCTTCTTGCTTCAACGCGCCGATGAACGCCATGTCGACAACGTCAATGCGCGGAGGGGGTGGTTTCGGCGCAACCGGTTTGGGCGGCGCGGCCGACGGCGGGGTTTCCGGCGCCTGGACCGATGAATCCTGGTGGTGGGCCGTGGATATCACCACCACCGCGGCGGCGACGGCTATCAGCGATAGGGGCAACGCCGCGAAAAGGCCCATGCGTCGGCGCAGAACATCCGTACGCCGGCGAGGCGTGGTGCGGTCGTTGTCGCCCCGCGACCCGGCGCCGGCCACAACATCGGCTTGCACCGGCGTGGTGAGAGATGTCCCCGCGTCGTGGGCCAGGAGCTCGTCTAGAAGTTCGTCGGCCTCTCGGGGCGACGGCTGCCGGCCCTGCTCGCGGATCGATCGGCGGGCAGCAGCGAGGAGCCGCAATTCGGAGTCGATCGTCTCGCGATCGCGCATATCAGTCAGTTTGATGGTCTCGCGACGTCGTGACAAGTCCCGGGCATCGAGCAAGTTAGGCTGGCCCCGTGAGCAGCCAGCGAGTGCCCGGTGGGGTGGTGCACGACCTGCCCGCGGACCTGCGCCAGGCGCTGATCGCCAACTCCACGGCCCTTACCGCGTGGAAGGACATCACGCCCTTGGCGCGCAACGAATTCATCTGCTGGGTCGAGGATGCCAAGCAGGAGAAGACCCGAGAGCGCCGCATCCGCCGAACTCAGGAGGAGTTGGAAGAAGGCATGCGCCGGCCCTGCTGCTGGCCGGGATGCAAGCATCGCGAGCGCACCGGCAAGTAACCGCCCGCGCCCAATGGCGCTACTTGTCGCGCTTGCGCGAGAGAAATTGCCGCATGTGGTGTTGCGGCTCGCCGGTCAGGAATGCCAGGCCGAACTGCTCGATGCTGTCTTCGACCGCCCCGTAGACCGTCATGTCCAACCATCTGTTGAGCAGGTGCTTTTGTTGTCGCACCGCCTGTGGTCCGAATCCTGTTAGCTTCCTTGTGAGTTCGGCGATGCGGACGTCGAGTTCGCCGGGGGCGGTGACCTCGTGAACCAGACCCCAGCTGACGGCCGTGTCGGCATCGATCGTCTCGCCAGTCAGCAGTAGCCACGCCGCGTGCGAGGCCCCGATCAACTTCGGCATCAACGCCGAGTGGATGACCGACGGGATTCCGACCGCCACTTCCGGCATTCCAAATTTGGCCCCCGCCTCTGCAATCCGCAGATCGCACGACATTGCGACCTCCAAACCGCCGCCGAGGCACCAGCCCGCGAGCCGGGCGATGACGGGGACCGGGCATTCGCGGATCGCTTCGCACAGGTCCGCGAGCCGGCGGATGAACGCCACGGCGCTAGAGCGGTCCAGGGTGACCATCTCGTTGATGTCGGCACCGCCGATGAACGCCTTCTCACCCGTTCCGCGCAACACCACAACCCGCACGTCACCGTCCTTGACGACGGCGCGGAACGCGTCGGTCAGCTCCGAGATGGCGCTGCTGCCAATGATGTTCAGCGGCTTCGAGTTGATCAACTCGATGATGACCACGCCGCCGTCACGAGCGAGTTTGACGAAGCGTCCGCTCATGGGCGCCGAAGTTTACTGACCGAGGGCGCCGATAACGGGCGCCCCCGATCGGTAGCGTTGCTCGGCGTCAGTACAGCGGGACCCAAACACCGAAGAACCAGTAACCCCAACCACCGTACTGCCAGTTGAAGACCGGGATGACGGTGAAGGTGTTGTAGGCGAATGGTCCGAAGTCGCTCTGCGCGTAGATCACGTCGCGGTCGCGCGGTCCGTACCACGGGCGGTTCCAGCCGCCGGGGGGCGGCGGGCCGTCCCAGCCGCCCCCCGGCGGCTGGAAC
>NZ_JBNMQT010000007.1:0-255565 GCF_050205645.1 Mycobacterium heidelbergense | reverse complement strand
CCGCCAGCCCCACCGCCGCCCGATGGCGTGCAGCCGGCCGCGCCGCCGCTGGCCGGCCCCGCCGCGGCGAGCGCCTCGGCGTCACCCAGGCCGGCCGGCCCGGCGTCGAACGCTGCGGCCAACCAGCCCGCAGTGGCCCCGGCGGGCTGACCCGTCGGCCGACCGGCCGCAACGCGAGCCGCCTACACTCGGCGGTGATGTCCCGTCATGACCCCGCCGGTTCGCAAGCCGACCTGAGCGCAACCATCCGCACCGCCCTGAGCAAGGTGATCGACCCCGAATTGCGGCGTCCCATCACCGAACTCGGGATGGTCAAGAGCATCGACGTCGCCGCCGACGGCGGCGTGCACGTGACGATCTACCTGACCATCGCCAGCTGCCCGAAGAAGAGCGAAATCAGCGAACGTGTCACCAAGGCCGTCGCCGACGTGCCCGGCACCGGCGCGGTGCAAGTCAGCCTGGACGTGATGAACGACGAGCAGCGCACCGAGCTGCGCAAGCAGCTGCGCGGCGATGCCCGCGAGCCCGTCATCCCGTTCGCCCAGCCGAGCTCTCTCACCCGGGTCTACGCCGTCGCGTCGGGCAAGGGCGGAGTCGGCAAGTCGACCGTCACGGTGAACCTCGCCTCGGCGATGGCCGCCCGCGGCCTGGCGGTGGGTGTGCTCGACGCCGATATCCACGGCCACTCCATCCCGCGGATGATGGGCACCACCGCCCGGCCCACCCAGGTCGAGTCGATGATCCTGCCCCCGATCGCCCACGAGGTGAAGGTCATCTCCATCGCGCAGTTCACCGAGGGAAACACGCCAGTGGTGTGGCGGGGACCGATGCTGCACCGCGCCCTGCAACAGTTCCTGGCTGACGTCTACTGGGGCGATCTGGATGTGCTCCTGCTCGACCTGCCGCCGGGAACCGGCGACATCGCCATCTCGGTGGCCCAGCTGATCCCGAACGCCGAGATTCTGGTGGTGACCACGCCCCAGCTGGCCGCCGCCGAGGTCGCCGAGCGGGCCGGCAGCATCGCGCTGCAGACCCGTCAGCGCATCGCCGGCGTGGTGGAAAACATGTCGGGCCTGATGCTGCCGGACGGCTCGACGCTGCAAGTCTTCGGCGAGGGCGGCGGCCAGCAGGTCGCGGAACGCCTGTCACGAGCCACGGGCGCCGACGTGCCGCTGCTGGGCCAGATCCCGCTGGACCCCGCGCTGGTGGCCGCCGGTGACGCAGGCCTGCCGATCGTGCTGAGCGCGCCCGATTCGCCGGTGGGCAAGGCGCTGCGCGGTGTCGCCGACGGCCTGTCGACGCGGCGGCGCGGCCTGGCCGGAGTGTCGCTGGGCCTCGATCCGACCAAGCGCTGAGTACTCAGGTCGCGTCGGTGTCGAACGGCGTGTGACCGGGCGCCTGCGGCTCGGCCGGCTTGGCGGGGACGCCGTTGACCGGGCGGTCGAAATTGCCGGTGAGGAAAGAGTCGTCGCCGTCGAGCAGGTGCTTGGTCAGCGCGGCGCGGGGCGTCATACCGCGTAGCCTCTGCAGCTCGCTCAGCGGGGCACGCAGATCGTCGAACTCGGGTCCGAGGTCCTGGCGCAGCTGGCTCGTCATGCCGCTGAGGTAGTCACGGGCCTGGCGCAGCGCGTTCGAGGTCCACCGGATGGCGCCCGGCAACCGCTCCGGCCCAAGGATCACCAGCCCTACCACAACGAGGACCAGGATGTGTTCCCAGCTGAGGTTCGCGAACACCTAGCCGTTGTCTCCGTCCGGTTTCACGGTCAGCGTGACGTGCCGACCGTCGCGGACCACTTCAACCGGGGCGTCCTGCCCGACGTTGAGCTGTCTGACCGCGACGACGAACTCGTCGGCGTCGGCGACCTTGCGGTTACCGACCTTGACGATCACGTCGTTTTCCAGGATTCCGCCCTTCTGCGCGGGGCTTCCCGCCTTCACATTGGCGACCTGGGCGCCGGACGCGATCGCGTTGCTCACCGACCGGGTGCTGACCCCCAACGTGGGGTGCACGATCTTTCCGTCTTTGATCAGGGTCTGGGCGACCTCTTTGGCCTCGTCGATCGGGATCGCGAAGCCCAGGCCACTTGCGCTGTCCGACAACGACTTACCCGCTGTGTCGATGCCGATCACCTGGGAATCCATGTCGATCAGCGGGCCGCCGGAGTTGCCGTGGTTGATCGAGGCGTCGGTCTGGATGGCGTCGATGACGGTGTCGGTGTCGGAGCCCTCCCCCGACAACGGCACGGGACGGTGCAGTGCGCTGACGATGCCGTGCGTCACGGTGCTGCGCAGCCCCAGCGGCGAACCCGCGGCAAGGACCTCGTCGCCGACGCGCACTTTGTCCGAATCGCCGAGCCGGGCCACGGTCAGGTTGTCGACGTTGTCGACCTTGACGACGGCCAGGTCGGTCTTCGGGTCGCGCCCGACGAGGTTGGCGGGCACTTCCTTACCGTCGTTGAACACCACCGTGGTCTTGAACTGGCTCGGGTTGTTGGCCGCCTCGGAAATCACGTGGTTGTTGGTGACGATGTAGCCACGGCCGTCGATGACGACCCCGGAACCCTGCATGCCCTCCTGGTCGCTCTTCGACTCGATAGTCACCACGGAATCCGCGGTCGCGGCGGCCACCTTCGCGAACCGGCCCGCCGGCCCTTCGTTGTTGCCAGGGGTCGACAGCGTCACCTTTGAGGTCGTGAACGCCTCGACGACTTCGGCCGTCTTGCGGCCGATCACTCCGCCGATCAGCCCGACTACCAGCGCAATCAGCAGCAGCACGGCCAGCGCGAGGTAGGACACCTTGCCGCCGAACAGCACGTCGCGCACGCCCAGCTTGCCGCCGTAGCCGAGAGCGGAGTGCGGTGCCGGCGGGGTGACCGCGGGGGTTCCCAGCCCGGCCGCGGCCCCGGGGTCCCGCCACGGGTCGTCGAGCTCGTCCGGTCCGGCGCCGTCCGTCTCGGCGGTCAGCGCGCCGGCATCGACGGGGTGGCGTTGCAGCGACTCGCCCACCCCGACGGGCCGGCTGAACGCCTCTTCCAAAACGGGGTCGGCCGGTTGATCGTGCGGCGAAAACTCGGACTGTTCCCGGTACTTCTGCGGGCGCACGCGCTCCGCCACGAAGGACCCCTGCTGCCCTGCGGGGCGACCGAACGCCTGGCGCGACGCGGGGTCGACCGGTGGCCGGGATATCGGGCGCGGCGCTAGGCGGTTGCCACCATTACCGCCGCTGTCGTTGCCTTGGTCGGAGGTCACGTGATCCTCTTAAATCCTCGTCTGAGCGCTCGAAAACCGCCTAATACAGGGCCCTTTACCGGGCGAGCACCAGGCACGGCATTGTCCGTGTCCACCCTAGTATCCACGGTTTCCTGATTGCGGGGACTCAAGCTAGGAGCGCTTGCGCCGGTCGCGCGCGTCGCGGTGAGCGAATCCGTCCGGCATCTGGGTTGTGTCATCGGGCGAACTGTGCGGAATATCGGCCAGCATTCCGAGCAACCCGCTGGGGATGCGGATCGGCTGCGAGTCGCGCAGCGCGGAGCGCGCATGGCTCTGATCTTCGACTTCGGCCGCGCATTGCGGGCATAGCGAGAGGTGATGGGCGGCACGGAGATGGGCGTTCATCCGTAGCTCGCCGTCGACGAAAGCCGCGATCGCCTCGACGGACAAATGCTCGGTGGAGCCGAACCGGCGCGGCGCGCCGACGGGCGCATCGCTTTGGGAGGCGAATTGGGCGGGGAGCCAGGAGAACGCGCGGCGGAACACATGTCCTCGCTCGGACATCACCAGCTCCTTTCGCTGCTACGTACCCCTCGAATGTAGCGCGACGAAGCGCCGAACACCCGCCTCGAGACCCCAACGCTGCACTATTGTCACCGCGCGTGAGCCGACTCGGGCCGGGGATGACCCGCCGTATTACGCCGACTTGGTGTGCAGCGCACCGCCGTTTTCGTGGTGCGCGGCCAGGTAATCGCGCAGCGCCTGACGCCCGCGGTGGATGCGGCTGCGCACGGTACCCAGCTTGACGCCCAGGGTGGCACCGATCTCCTCGTAGGACAGACCTTCGATGTCACACAGCACCACCGCGGCACGAAATTCCGGCGGCAGCGAATCCAGGGCGGCCTGCAGGTCGGGCCCGAGCCGCGAGTCGTGGTAGATCTGCTCGGGATTCGGTTCGTCGGCGGGGACCCGGTCGTAATCCTCGGGCAACGCTTCCATCCGGATGCGGGCGCGCCGGCGGACCATGTCGAGGAACAAGTTGGTGGTGATGCGGTGCAGCCAGCCCTCGAAGGTTCCCGGCTGGTAGTTCTGCACCGACCGGAAGACGCGGATGAACGTCTCCTGCGTCAAGTCCTCGGCGTCATGCTGATTGCCCGACAGCCGGTAGGCCAGCCGGTAGACGCGGTCGGCATGCTGACGCACCAGCTCGTCCCACGACGGCATGGTGGCCTTGTCCCCGGTCGCATCGAACACCGCCGTTCCCTGCAACGCGTCGGGCGTTGCCACCCACTCGTCGTCTCGGCACTCCTGCGCGTGAGACATGCTGCTCGGGCTCAAAAGCGTGGTGATGATTGCGTCCTCCGGGTTTGCCCTGGCATCAGGGTCTGATAATTCGTCAGCGGCAACGCGCAGTCGCCACTGTGTATTCCCGGTCCCGTACCCGCCGCGTTCCATAGGCAAACCGTGGCGCATCGGCGTATGCGCGGCATAGGAGCACACTGAGGTTTGGCTGAGAAACCAGATCGTTACCTGCATTACGCAGGGCGTATCCACCGCGCAGTGAGCTTCGTCGCGCCGCGGCGTCCGGGCGTGTCGGCCCCATCCGCCTCAGCTGCCCGGCTCAGGCGCGCCTGACCTACTGCACCGCGAATCCGGCATACGCTGCCGGTCATGGACGGTACCGATAACGGCTCGGCGGCCCCCGGCCATGCGGCCCCCAGCCGAGCCGAGGCACTTTCCGCGCACGCCGAGGGGTCGATATCAGAAGACGCGATCCTGGCGGGCGCCCGCGAGCGCGCCATGGACATCGGCGCCGGGGCGGTCACGCCCGCGGTCGGTGCGCTCCTGAGCCTGCTGGCCAAGCTCAGTGGCGGCAAGGCCGTCGCCGAGGTGGGCACCGGCGCGGGAGTCAGCGGACTCTGGCTGCTGTCGGGCATGAGCGACGACGGCGTCTTAACCACGATCGACATCGAGCCCGAATATGTGCGGCTCGCCAAGCAGGCCTTCGCCGAAGCCGGGATCGGGCCGTCGCGCACCAGGCTGATCAGCGGCCGCGCCCAAGAGGTGCTCACCCGGCTCGCCGACCAGTCGTATGACCTGGTGTTCGTCGACGCCGACCCGATCGACCAACCCGATTACGTCGTCGAGGGCGTGCGGCTGCTGCGGTCCGGCGGCGTCATCGTGGTGCACCGCGCCGGGCTGGGCGGCCGCGCCGGCGATCCCGCGGCGCGCGACGCCGAGGTGGTCGCGGTTCGCGAGGCGGCCCGGCTGATCGCCGAGGACGAACGGCTCACCCCCGCGCTGGTGCCCCTGGGCGACGGCGTGCTCGCCGCGGTCCGGGACTGACCGGCGCGCGTCGCTGATTTCTTTACGGATTCCTAACGGCGTGCCTCGTTGACGTAGGGCTGAACGCGTGTTTAGTGTACTGAACATGCGTTCAGCCGACCTGACCGCCGCCGCCCGGATCCGCGACGCGGCGATCGAGCAGTTCGGTGAGCGCGGCTTCGACGTGGGGCTTCGCGCGATCGCCGAAGCCGCGGGGGTGAGCGCCGCGCTGGTCATCCATCACTTCGGATCGAAGGACGGCCTGCGCAAGGCGTGCGACGACTTCATCGCCGAAGAGATCCGCGAGAGCAAGTCCGAGGCGATGCAGTCCAACGACCCCGCCGTGTGGTTTGGGCAACTGGCCGAAATCGAGGAATTCGCTCCGCTGATCGCTTACCTGCTGCGCAGCATGCAGACCGGCGGCGATCTGGCGAAGATGCTGTGGCACAGGATGATTGAGAACGCCGAAGGATACCTCGAAGACGGCGTGCGGGCCGGGACGATCAAACCCAGCCGCGATCCGAAAGCCAGGGCCAAGTATCTGGGCATCACCGGCGGCGGCGGACTTCTGCTGTATCTGCAAATGCACGAAAACCCCACGGATCTGCGGGCGGTCCTGCGCGACTATGCCCGCGAGATGGTGCTACCCGCCCTCGAGATCTACTCCGACGGGTTGATGGCCGACCGCACCATGTACGACGCATTTCTGGCCGCAGATGATCAAGGAGAATCACATGGCAGCTGACAACACCGCACCCATCGAAATCCGGGATCTGACAAAGAATTTCGGAGCCGTGCGAGCGCTGGACGGCCTGAACCTGACGGTGCGCGCGGGAGAGGTGCACGGGTTCCTCGGACCCAACGGCGCCGGGAAGTCGACCACCATCCGCATCCTGCTGGGCCTGGTGAAGGCCGACAGCGGAACCGTGCGGCTGCTGGGCGGCGACCCGTGGACCGATGCCGTGGAGTTGCATCGCCAGATCGCCTACGTGCCGGGCGATGTCACGCTGTGGCCCTCGCTGACCGGCGGCGAGACCATCGACCTGCTGGCCCGGATGCGCGGCGGCATCGATGACAAACGCCGCGACGAGCTGATCGAGCGCTTCGACCTTGATCCGCACAAGAAGGCGCGCACGTACTCGAAGGGCAACCGCCAAAAGGTCTCCCTGATTTCGGCCTTCTCGTCGCGGGCCGGCCTGCTGCTCTTGGACGAGCCCAGCAGCGGCCTGGACCCGTTGATGGAGAACGTATTTCAGCAGTGCGTCGCCGAGGCCCGAGACCGCGGTGTGACTGTCTTGTTGTCCAGCCACATCCTGGCAGAAACCGAGGCGCTGTGCGAAAGGGTGACCATCATTCGGGCCGGCAGGACCATCGAGAGCGGTTCGCTGGACTCGATGCGTCACCTCAGCCGCACCTCGATCAAGGCCGAAATGACCGGTGATCCAGGCGATCTCACGCGGATCAAAGGCGTCGAAGACATCAGCATCGACGGCAACACGTTGCATGCCCAGGTCGACAGCGAAAGCCTGGGAGAACTCATCCGGGTGCTCGGCGACGCCGGCGTGCGCAGCCTCGTCAGTCAGCCGCCGACCCTAGAAGAGCTCTTCCTGCGCCACTACGACACGGCGGGCGACGGTCAGCGTGAACGCAGCGGAAGGAAGGTTTCGGCGCTATGAGCACCGCGGTTCTGGATCGGCCACGCCCTCCGGCGCACCATGGGCCGCAACGCAGTTCGAATTTCTCCGGAACGCTTGGGATGCTGCGCCTGTATTTGCGCCGCGACCGGATCTCGTTGCCGCTGTGGGTGCTGTTGCTGTCGCTTCCCTTGGCGACGGTGTACGTCGGCAGCATCGAAAAGGTCTATCCCACCCAGGCGGGCCGCGCCGGATTTGCGGCCTCCATCATGGCCAGCCCGGCCCAGCGTGCGCTCTACGGGCAGATCTACAACGACAGCCTTGGCGCAGTTGGCATTTGGAAAGCGGGCATGTTCCATGTGCTGATCGCGGTGGCCGTCATCCTCACGGTGATCCGGCACACCCGTGCCGACGAGGAGACCGGCCGGACGGAGCTGATGGACTCGACGTCGGTCGGCCGCTACGCCAGCCTCACAGCGGCATTGATGTTGTCGTTCGGGGCCTCGATCGCGACCGGCGCGATCGGTGCGGCGGGATTGCTCAGCACCCACGTCCCGGCCGGCGGGTCATTGGCTTTCGGGGCGGCGCTGGCCGGCTCCGGCGTGGTCTTCACCGCCGTCGCGGGGGTGTCCGCGCAGCTGTCGCCGAGCGCGCGATTCGCCCGCGGTGCCGCGTTCTCCGTGTTGGCGGCGGCATTCACGCTGCGCGCCATCGGCGACGCCGGCTCCGGCACGCTGTCGTGGCTCTCGCCGCTGGGCTGGTCGCTGCAGGTTCGGCCCTATGCGGGCGAACGCTGGTGGGTGCTGCTGCTGCACCTGGCGACGGCGGCCGCGCTCACGGTCGTGGCGTATCGGCTGCTGGCCGGCCGCGACGTCGGCGCCGGGCTCGTCGCCGAACGCGCCGGCCCGGATAGGGCCGCGCCGGCGCTGGGCAACGTCTTCGGGCTGGCGTGGCGGCTGGACCGCGGCGCCCTGGTGCTGTGGACCGTGGGCCTGTGCCTGTATGGGCTAGTGATGGGCAGCGTGGTGCACGGCATCGGCGACCAACTGGGCGACAGCACCGTCGCGCGCGACATCGTCGCGCGGATGGGCGGCACCAGCGTCTTGGAAGAGGCGTTCGTCGCGGTGGCGTTCGCGATGCTGGGCATGGCGGCTTCCGCGTTCGCGGTCTCGCTCACGTTGCGGTTGCACCAGGAGGAATCCGCCCAGCGAGCCGAGACCACCCTGGCCGGTGCGGTCTCGCGCACCCGTTGGCTGGCCAGCCATTTGATCGCCGCGCTGGCCGGCTCCGCGTTTGCGATGCTGGCCTGCGGCGTGGTGGCGGGACTCGTGTACGGCACCGCGGCCGGCGACGTCGGCGGCAAGTTGGCGACCGTCGTCGCAACCGCTGCGGTGCAACTGCCCGCGGTCTGGCTGCTGGCTTCGGTGACGCTCGCATTGTTCGGTATCGCACCGCGATTCACGCCGCTGGCGTGGGGTGTGCTGGTCGGATTCGTCGCCCTGTACCTGATCGGTTCGCTGGCGGGGTTCGGGCAGTGGGTGCTCGATCTCGAGCCGTTCGCCCACATTCCCCGGGTCGGCAGCGACTTCACCGCGGTGCCGCTGCTGTGGCTGCTGGCCATCGACGCAGCACTGATCATCGTGGGAGTCATCGCTTTTCGACGGCGTGATCTACGGCAGTAGGAAGGACACAATCGTGAAAACCGCTGTGAAGTTGGGGGTTTCGAGCATTATCGGGCTCGCCGTCGTGGGCCTTATCCTGTTCTATCCGGCGGGCACGTTCCACTATTGGCAGGCGTGGGTTTTCATCGCGATCTTCACGATCGCGACGCTGGTCCCGAGCGTGTATCTGGCTCGGACGAATCCGGCGGCCCTGCAGCGGCGCATGCATGGCGGGCCGCTGGCCGAGGGCAGGGCGGTCCAGAAGTTCGTCATCATCATGGCTTTTCTTGGGCTCTTCGGGATGATGGCGTTAAGCGCGCTGGACCACCGGATGGGTTGGTCGTCGGTGCCGGCCGCGGTGTGCGTGATCGGCGACGTCCTCGTGGTGGCGGGGCTGACCATCGCGATGGCGGTGGTCATCCAGAACAGCTACGCCGCCGCCACGGTCCGGGTGGAGGAAGGTCAGAAGCTGGCCTCCCGCGGCCTCTACAAACTGGTGCGACACCCGATGTACTCCGGGAACGTGATCTTGATGGTGGGCATCCCCCTGTCGCTGGGCTCCTACTGGGGGCTCTTGGGTCTCACCGTCGGCCTCCTGGCGCTCGTCCTTCGCATCCTCGACGAGGAACAGCTGCTCACCCAGCAATTGGCCGGATACCGCGAGTACACGCAGCGGGTGCGCTATCGGTTGATACCGAATGTCTGGTAACGGGCCTAGGGTATGGCCGTGGCCCGCAATCCGGCACCTGCTCTCGACCGGCCGTGGCGACGTCCCGGCTCCCTGCGGTATGCGCTAGGCCGGCTACGCGGCATCGCCAAACCGCCGGTAACGGTCACCGATCCGCCGCGAGACCTCCTCGTCGACACCGACGTCGAGGTGCCGACCCGTGACGGAACAGTGTTGCGGATCAACGTCTTCCGAGATTCCGACGACACCCGTCCCGTCATCCTCAGCATCCACCCGTACGGCAAGGACAATCTGCCGAAACGGCGGGGCAGGAAGTGGACGTTCTCGATCCAGTACCGGATACTGCGCCAGCCGACGCCGGTGCGCTTCTCGGCCCTGACCGGCTGGGAGGCACCCGACCCGGTGTGGTGGACGGCGCGGGGCTTCACCGTCGTCAACGCCGACTCGCGCGGCTGCGGCCATTCCGACGGCACCGGAAAGGTGCTCTCGCGCAGGGAAGCCGAGGACACCTACGACCTCGTGCAGTGGATCGCCGACCAGCCTTGGTGCGACGGGAACGTCGTGATGCTCGGCGTGTCCTACTTGGCCATCAGCCAGTACGCCGTCGCCGCGCTGCGGCCGCCCGCGCTGCGGGCGATCTGTCCGTGGGAAGGGTTCACCGACGCGTATCGCGACCTGACCTATCCGGGCGGTGTGCGGGAGTGCGGCTTCACCCGGATGTGGTCGCGCAACCTGAATCGCGATACCCGGCAGGCCTATGCCCTCGTGTCGATGCAGGACGAGCATCCCCTGCGCGATGATTTCTGGCGCTCGCTGGCACCCGATCTGTCGGCCATCACGGTTCCGATGCTGGTCTGCGGCAGCTTCTCCGACAACAACCTGCACTCCCGCGGCTCGGTCCGGGCCTTCACGCACGCCGCATCCTCCCACGCCCGCCTCTACACCCATCGCGGCGGCAAATGGGCGACGTTCTATTCCGAGGCCGCGCTGGACGAGCAGCTGAGCTTCTTCCGCGGCGTGCTGGACGGCGCGCCCGCTTCGCGCAGCGTTCGCCTCGAGGTGCGCGAGGACCGCGACACCATCGCCGCGGTGCGCGAAGAAGCCGACTGGCCGCTCGCCCGAACCCGTTGGCGGCCTTTATATCTGGGTGAGTATCTGGACGGCACCGGAGCGCTGGCACCGGAGCGGCCGACCGAGGCTGGCCGCATCGCGTTCGAAACCCTCTCCCGCGCAGCGGCATTCAGCTACACATTTCCCGCGGAGACCGAGCTGACCGGTCCGATGGTCGCGCGGTTGTGGGTAGAACTCGACGGCTGCGATGACGCGAACCTGTTCGTCGGCGTTGAGAAGTGGCGTGACGGACGGTTCGTCGCATTCGAGGGGTCCTACGGCTACGGCCGTGACCGGGTCACCACGGGCTGGCAGCGCGTCGCGCTGCGCGCCCTGGACTACGAGCTGTCGCGGCCGTGGGAGCCTGTCCCGACATGCGCCGAGCCGCAGCCGCTGTCGGCCGGCGAGGTGGTCGCCGTCGATGTCGCACTGGGGCCGTCGGCGACGCTGTTTCGCGGCGGCGAGCAGCTGCGGCTGGTCGTCGCGGGGCGCTGGCTTTGGCCGCGCAACCCGCTAATCGGTCAGATGCCGGCGGCGTACCGGGAATCACCGCGCGGTCGGGTCACCTTGCACTGGGGCCCGCGTCACGACGCGCATCTGCTGGTCCCGGAGATCGCCGAACGGTGAGCTAAACCCAGACGCCCTTGCCGACCGCGACCACGCCGCCGGCGCTGATCGCGAACCGCTCGCGGTCCTTTTCCAGGTCCACCCCGACCATCTCGCCGGGCCCGATGACGACGTTCTTGTCCAGGATCGCGTGGCGAACCACGGCCCCGCGGCCAACCCGGGTGCCCGGCATGATCACGCTGCCCTCGACGATCGCGCCGTCGTCCACCACGACGTTCGACGACAACACCGAGTTGCGCACCGAGGCCGCCGAGATGATGCTGCCGGCGCCGACGACCGACTCCTGCGCCGAGCCGCCGTTGACGAACTTCGCCGGCGCCAGGTTCTCCGTCGCCCCGCGGATGGGCCAGCGCCGGTTGTACAGGTTGAACACCGGATGCACCGACACCAGGTCCATGTGCGCGTCGTAGAACGCGTCCAGCGTCCCGACATCCCGCCAATAGGCGCGGTCCCGGTCGGTGGCCCCGGGCACCTCGTTGTCGGAGAAGTCGTACACCGCGGCTATCCCGTCGTCGACCAGCCGCGGGACGATGTCGCCACCCATGTCATGGTCCGAGTGGTCGTCGTCGGCGTCGGCGCGAATCGCGTCGATGAGCACCTTGGTGGTGAAGATGTAGTTGCCCATCGACACGAACGTCGTGTCCGGATCGTCGGGAGTTCCCGGAGGATCCAGCGGCTTCTCCACGAAGGCGCGGATCCGGCCGGAGTCGTCGGCGTCGATGCAACCGAACGCGGTGGCCTCGGCACGCGGTACCCGGATGCCGGCCACGGTTGCGCCGGCGCCGCTGTCGATGTGGAACCGCACCATCTGCTCGGGATCCATCCGGTACACGTGGTCGGCGCCGAAAACCACTATGTAGTCCGGGTCTTCGTCGTAGATCAGGTTGAGCGACTGATAGATCGCGTCGGCGGACCCGGTGTACCAGCGCGGGCCCAGGCGCTGCTGCGCCGGCACGGGGGTGATGTACTCACCGGCCAGGCCGGACAGCCGCCAGTTCTGCGATATATGGCGGTCCAGTGAATGCGACTTGTATTGGGTGAGAACGCAGACCCTCAGATAGCGGGCGTTGACGAGATTGGAGAGCACGAAGTCGATCAGCCGGTAGGCGCCACCGAAGGGGACCGCGGGTTTGGCCCGGTCCGCGGTCAGCGGATACAGCCGCTTGCCTTCGCCGCCGGCCAGGACGACACCCAGCACGTGTGGCGCTTCCCTCATGGCTTCAAACCTAACGGCAGCCGCGCAGTGCTGCCAGGGGGAAGCGCCCTATTGCCCTCCCGATCGCGCAGGCCCTGACGGGCTGTCCGTCAAGGTATTTGGCTCGAATGGACGCCGCGACGAGGGATCGCTCCGCCCGACTCGCGGAGGGTGCCGTCAGCGAACTACGGTGCGGAGTATGCGGGTGGCGATGATGACGCGGGAGTACCCACCGGAGGTCTACGGCGGGGCCGGGGTACACGTCACCGAACTGGTCGCACACCTGCGCCGGCTGTGCGCGGTCGACGTGCACTGCATGGGCGCACCGCGCCCCGGTGCCCTCGCCTATCAGCCCGACCCGCGGATCCATGGCGCCAACGCGGCCCTGTCCACCCTGTCCGCCGACCTCGTGATGGCCAATGCGGCGTCGGCGGCCACCGTCGTGCATTCGCACACCTGGTATACCGGCCTGGCGGGGCACCTGGCCGCGCTGCTCTACGACATCCCGCACGTTCTGACCGCGCATTCGCTCGAGCCGCTGCGGCCGTGGAAGGCCGAACAGCTCGGCGGCGGCTACCGGGTGTCGACGTGGGTGGAACAAACCGCGGTGCTGGCCGCCGACGCGGTGATCGCGGTCAGCTCCGCCATGCGTGAGGACGTGCTGCGGGTCTACCCGACGCTGGATCCCAGCCTGGTGCATGTCATTCGGAGCGGCGTCGACACCGACGTGTGGTATCCGGCGGGGCCGGGGTACACCGGCTCGATGCTGGCCGGCCTCGGCGTGGACCCGGGCCGCCCCAGCGTGGCGTTCGTCGGGCGGATCACCCGGCAGAAGGGCGTGGCTCACCTGCTCGCGGCCGCGCACCGCTTCAGCCCCGACGTGCAATTGGTGCTGTGCGCCGGCGCTCCCGACACCCCGGAGATCGCCGACGAGATCCGCTCGGCCGTGGCCGCTTTGGCCCGCACCCGCACCGGCGTGTTCTGGATCCGGGAAATGCTTCCTCTTGGTCAGCTACGCGAAATACTTTCGGCGGCAACTGTTTTCGTGTGCCCGTCGGTCTACGAGCCGTTGGGCATCGTTAACCTGGAGGCGATGGCCTGCGGCACCGCGGTGGTGGCCTCCGACGTCGGCGGAATACCCGAGGCCGTCGTCGACGGGGTCACCGGGTCGCTGGTGCATTACGACCCCGACGACGCAGGCCGTTACCAGGCCGGGTTGGCCGAAGCGGTCAATGCGTTGGTCGCCGACCCGGAACGGGCGGAGCGCTACGGCCGCGCGGGGCGCCAACGCTGTATCGAGGAATTCTCCTGGGCCCGCGTCGCCGAGCAAACGCTGGACATCTACCGGAAGGTGGGTGCGTGACTCCGCCCGGCAGACCGTAGCGGGTCTAGCTGGTGACGCCCTTGAGTTCGTCGCCCAGAGCGGCGGCTTCGTCGGGCGTCAACTCGACGACAAGGCGGCCACCACCCTCGAGTGGTACCCGCATTACGATGCCGCGCCCCTCCTTGGTTGCTTCCAGAGGACCGTCGCCGGTCCGGGGCTTCATCGCCGCCATCGAATGCTCCCTCCAAGTTCGAGCTGACCCGCCTTCGCGGACCGGGTCGGCGCCGAGCACGCCCCGCCAGTGGATTTCCAGCCATACCCGACATTGAACTGCCAAATCACTCCCCCATTGTTCCCTATTCGGGTCGGCAGTTACACAAAGACCCGGCTCTGGCACGTCACCGGCCTTGCGCGGGCACCCAGCAAGCACGGATATGGTCGTCCACCATGCCGGTCGCCTGCATCAGCGCATAGGCGGTGGTCGGCCCGACGAAGCGGAACCCGCGGCGTTTGAGCTCGCGCGCCATGGCCTTCGATTCTTCGCTGGCCGAGGGGATTTCAGACGCGTCGGCGGGCCGGGGTCGAGGCGGCGGCGCGAACGACCACAGCAGCTCGGAAAGGTCCTCGGGAGAGCCCAGGTCTGCCGCGGCGCGGGCATTTGCGATCGTCGCGTCTATCTTGGCGCGGTTGCGGACGATGCCGGAGTCGGCCATCAGCCGCTCCACGTCGGCGTCGGTGTAGCGGGCGACCTTCTCGACGTCGAACCCGGAGAAGGCGCGCCGAAAATTGTCCCTTTTGCGCAGGATGATCAGCCACGACAGGCCGCTCTGGAAGGCTTCCAGGCTCATCCGTTCGAACAACGCCACCCCGTCGCGGGTTGGGCGGCCCCACTCCTGGTCGTGGTAGTCGCGGTACAGCTCGAAGTCGGCTCCGGGTCGAAGGTCCGCCCAGCCGCAGCGAACAAGATCCTGATCGCTCAAGTCGCTCACACAGTGTCCTGACGATCCTCGCCGTCCTCGGGTTCCACCGCATCGCCCTCGGCCTGTTTCTCGGCGACCTCGGCGGCCGGCGCTGCGTGGGCGGCGGGCGCGGCGTGGGCGGCCGCCACCTGACCGCGCAACGCCTCCAGCTCGCGGGCCAGCCGATCGAGCACCCAGTCCACCTCGCTCGTCTTGTAGCCGCGCAACGCCTGCGTGAATTTGACGGCGTCGACGTCGGCGCCCGTCACGCCGTAAGCGGGCAGCACCGTCGCGGTCGTCCCGCGCGGCAGCGGAGGCAGCTGCTCACCGCGACCGAAAAGTAGGCTGGCGGCGCCGAACAGCACGATCGCCACCAACACCAGCACGACCAGATAGAGCAGAACCAACGCCACGGGAACGATATTGCCCTATCGGGCCGACACGGATCAGCGTGGCCGCAACACATTCATCGGCGGGCGGTCCGCCAGCGACACCGGAGAGGTCTGCTGGGTGTAGCCGTCGCCATCGGCGAAGAACTGCGTCAACCCGGCCCCGGAGTCGGGCAGGCCGCACCGCGCGAACAGCGTCGCGATGACCTGCCGGCTCATCGCACCCAGCTCCGAGAGCGGCCGGTTGCGATGGGCCCGCACGCCGAGATTGACCTGGGCGATCGCGTCCAGGCCCAAGCGGTCGAAGGTGTCGACGAGCAAACCGATCTCCACGCCGTAGCCCGGGGCGAAGGGCAACGACGTCAGCAGCTCTCGGCTGGCCGCGTACTCGCCGCCGAGCGGCTGCAGCACGCAGCCCAGCTCCGGGCGCAGGGCCGCCAACAGCGGCCGGGCCACCAGCTCGGTGACCCGCCCGCCCCCGGTGGCACCTGCGTCGCCACCGGAATCGCCGACCATGAGTGGCCGCCGGTAGAAGCTCTTGACCAGGTGGATGCCGTCGCCGGTGAGCAGCGGGCCGACCAGCCACGGCACGAACATCGGGTGCGGATTGATCAGGTCGGAGTCGACGAACACCACGATGTCGCCGCTGGTGGCCGCCAGCGAACGCCACAGCGCCTCGCCTTTGCCGGGCCGCGTCGGAACCTCGGGCAGGGCCTGTTCGCGGCTGACGACGCGGGCGCCGGCGGCGATGGCGCGGATCTCGGTGTCGTCCGTCGAGCCGGAGTCCAGCACGATCAGCTCGTCGACCAATCCATCGACCAGCGGCGAGATGCTGTCGATCACCGATTCGATGGTGTCTTCCTCGTTGAGCGCGGGCAGCACCACCGAAATCGTCCGCCCCGCCTTGGCTTCTTCGAGTCGCCCGATCGTCCAGTCGGGACGGTTCCAGCTGCGGTTGGACAGCCAGATGTCGCCGGGCCGCGCCGCCAGCAGGCCATCGCTGGCGAGGTCGACCAGCTCCGATGCCGTCATGCGAGTCCCCTCACGGTGCGCGCCGGCTGCCGCATGCCCTGGATCGAGGCCACCATTTCCAGCACCCGGCGGGTGGCCGCGACCTCGTGCACCCGAAACATCCGGGCGCCCGCCGCCGCCGCCAGCGCGGTGGCCGCCAGCGTCCCCTCCAGCCGTTCGGTCAGTTCCACACCCAAAGTCTCCCCGACGAAATCCTTGTTGCTCAAAGCGAGCAGGACAGGCCATCCGGTCTTAACAAGATCGCCAACGTGGCGCAACAACGCCAGCCCGTGGAAGGTGTTCTTGCCGAAATCGTGGGTCGGATCGATCAGCACCCGGTCGCGGGCCACGCCGGCCGCGACGGCCCGCTCGGCGGCCTCGGTGACCTGGCGAATCACGTCGTCGACCACGCCCCGGGTGGTCGTGCCGTAGCTCACCCGGAAGGGACGCGTGCGTGGCAGCGCCCCGCCGGTATGCGAACAGACCAGGCCCGCATCGAAGTCCGCGGCCACCTCGGCCAGGGCGGGGTCGTGGCCGCCCCAGGTGTCGTTGATCAGGTCCGCGCCCGCCGCGCAGGCCACTTTGGCCACTTCCGAGCGCCAGGTGTCGACGCTGATCAGCTGGTCGGGGTAGGCGTCGCGCAGCCATTCGATGAACGGCACCAGCCGGGCGATCTCGGTGTCCGCGTCGACGTTGTCGCCCGGGCCCGCCTTGACGCCGCCGACGTCGATGACGTCCGCGCCCTCCTCGACGGCCCGGTGTGCGGCGGCCCTGGCCGCGTCGTCGCTGAAGGCCGCACCCTTGTCGTAGAACGAGTCCGGCGTGCGGTTGACGATCGCCATGATCAGCGGGCGATCCGCGGCGACCGGTCGGCCGCACAGGGTTGACTGCACACGTACATGGTGCCTGGCCTTGCTCGCGAACGTGCGGCCAGCCGCACACTCGACGCCAACGTGCGGCTGGCCGCACGCTCGGCGTGCTGTCAGCCCTAAGGTCGCTTGCCCGCCGCGACTTCGTCCGGATATTCGTCGTAGTAGGGCACGTAGCCCTCGTCCCGGCCGGCCAGGACGAACAGTGGGTCGTCCACGTCGGGGCCGTAGGCCTGCTCCCGCAGCTCGACCTTGCGGCTCTTGAACGTCGTGGTCTGCTCCAGCGCCGAGACCACCCGCACGAACAGCGGCAGGGCATAGCCCGGCAGCTGGCCGTAGACGGCACCGGCCAGCGACTTGCCGTCGAACTCGGCGCCGTCGCGCAGCTTGACCGCGGCCATCCCGGCGCGGCCGCCGGTGCGGGGAATCTCCACACCGAAGACGGTGCAGTCCTCGACGGAACCCTCCGACGTCAGCGCCGCTTCGACCTGCGTGGTGGCGACGTTCTCCCCCTTCCAGCGGAAGGTGTCGCCGAGCCGGTCCACGAACGCGGCGTGCCGCATGCCCTGCGGGCTCATCACGTCGCCCGAATTGAACCAGCAGTCGCCCTCACGAAAAGCGTTGCGCACCAACTTCTTTTCGGTCGACTCTTGGTCGGTGTAGCCGTCGAAGGGTTGCAGCCGGTTCACCGGGCTGATCAGCAGACCGGGCTCACCGGCGGACACCCGGCGCACCCGTCCGTTCTCGTCGCGCAACGGGGCGCCGGTGTCGGGGTCGTACTCCACGTAGGCCAGCTGTGTCGGCGAAATTCCCGTCGTCCGAGGCACATTGAAGATGTTGATGAACGCGGTGTTGCCCTCACTGGACGAGTAGAACTCACACACCCGCGCGATGCCGAACCGTTTGGTGAACTCGTTCCAGATCTCCGGGCGCAGCCCGTTGCCGGCGATCAGGCGCACTTTGTGCGCGCGGTCCGTGGGCTTGGGCGGCTGATTGAGCAGATAGCGGCAGATCTCACCGATGTAGATGAAAGCCGTCGCCCGGCTGGCGATCACCTCGTCCCAAAACCGCGACGCCGAAAACGACTTGCCCAGCGCGAGCGTCGCCCCGGAATTGATCACCGACGACACGGCGACCGTCAGCGCGTTGTTGTGATACAGCGGCAGGCAGCTGTAGAGCGTGTCGGAACTCTTCAGCCGCAACCCCAGCCCGCCGAACGCGGCCAGCGCCGCCAGCCAGCGGCGGTGGGTCATCACGCTGGCCTTGGGGAATCCGGTGGTGCCCGACGTGAAAATGTAGAACGCGGTGTCCTTGGCCAGCACCGCCGAGGCCGATGCCGGGTTGGTGGCCGGGGCGCTCACCGCGAATCGCTCCACGTCTTCGATGGTCAGCGTCTCGGTGCCGGCCGTGGTGTCGCAGTCGGTGACGACGCTGACCAGGTCCGTCTCCGCGATCAACACCTTGGCGTCCAGCAGGCCCAGGCTGTGTGCCAGGACCTCGCCGCGCTGGTGGTAGTTGAGCATCCCGGCGATCGCGCCGCACTTGACCGTCGCCAGCATCGTGAGCACGGCGTTGGGCGAGTTGCGCAGCATGATCGCGACGACGTCGCCGTGGCCGACGCCGCGGGCGGCCAGCACGGCGGCGTACCGGTTGGCGGCCGCGTTGGCGTCGCGGTAGGTCAGTTCCTGGTCGCCGAACCTGAGGAAGACCCGGTCGCCGTAGCGAGCGGCCCGCTCCTGGAACACCGTGCCGATCGACTTCTTGGAGTTCGGAAACGCCAGCAGCCCGGTGCGCACACCCCGCACGATCGATGGCAGATCGGCTAGTACGCGCGGCGCCCGAACCGCGATATCGGCCAGACCGACCGCTGCGCGCGTTCCCCCGTCTTTCGACACGTGATCCCTCGATTCCCCTCGGCGCCGTCCCATTCAGCCCGCCGACCTCAGGTGGGGGCGCACGCCTCTATTGCGGCACCCACCTTATCGACCAGCACCATACGGTCCATCGCGACCTGCGAGATGTACCCGCTGTCCAGCAAGCCGTTCAACCAGATCCACAAGCCCTCGTAGTGGCCCCACGCGTCGAGCATCACCACGGGTTTGCGGTGCATGCCGAGGTAGCCAGTCGTCCACGCCTCGAAGAACTCGTCGAGGGTGCCGACACCGCCCGGCAGCACGATGAACGCATCGGCGAGGTCCTCCATGATCTGCTTGCGCTCGCGCATGGTCTCGCTTACGACCAGCTCGTCCGCTTCCGTATCGGCCTGCTCCCTGCTCATCAACTGCTGGGGGATCACCCCGACGGTCCGGCCGCCGCGTGCCCGCGCCGCGCTCGATACCGCACCCATCGCCGAGACGTGGCCGCCGCCATACACCAGGGTCCAGCCGCGGTCGGCTATCGCCTCGCCGAGTTCGGTGGCCAGCTCCAGCAATTCGGGATGCGTCGGGACGGACGCGCAGTACACACACACCGCCCACTCGCTCGATGAATCGCGTTCCGCCGGCATAACCGAAAGGTAGACCACGCCCGGTGCGGCGCGCACACCGCGCGCACTAAAATCCGGCGGTGCCGATTCGATGGAATGTCCCTCAGCATGCGGGCGCCCTGGAACGGCTCGACGCCGCGCTGGGCGACGGGGCGCGGGCCGGTGCGGTAGTGCTGGGACCGGACGGCTGCGGCAAATCCACGTTGGCCCGATTGGCCGCAGAACAGTTCGCCGGCCGGCACCCGGGCACCATCACCCGCTGGGTCACCGGCACGCCGACCGAGCGGGCGGTGCCCTTCGGCGCCTTCAGCCACCTGGTGGACATCGACGAGATCGGCAAACCGGCCGCGCTGTTGCGCGCGGCGCGGGCATCGCTGGGCCGTGACGACCCGCAGGGCGAGCTGCTGCTCATCGTCGACGATGCCCACGACCTCGACATCCTGTCCGCCACGTTGGTGTACCAATTGGCGCTGGCCGGAACCGCCCGCCTGATCGTCACCGCCCAAGATTCTGGGGCCGCACCAGAGGCCATCGCGGCGCTGTGGACCGACGCTCTGCTGGATCGGATCGACATCGAGGCGCCCGGCGGGGCGACCACGCCGGGCGAGGTCGACGAGTTCCTCGCCGAGCTCCCCGCGCCGGCGCGGGCGGTGCTGGACTACCTGGCGGTCGCCGAGCCGCTGTCGCTCGCCGATCTCACCGTCCTTGCCGGCGACGGCGCGGTCAGCGAGGCGGCCGAATGGGGCGCGGCGGAAACCCGGGTGCGCGACGAGCGCGCGGACGACCCGGTGGTCTACACGGCGCACCCGTTGTTCGCCGAACGCGCGCGGGCGGCGCTGGGCGGCGAGGGCGCGCGACGGCGGCGCACCGAGCTGGTCACGCGGTTGTCGGAGCATCCGTCGGATCACCTCGTCGACCGGCTACGGCTGGCGTCCCTGGCGCTGGACAGCGACGCTCCCCAGCGCGTCGCCGAGGTCGCCGACGCCGCGCGGCAGGCGTTGCGCCTGGGCGATCTCGCGCTGGGCGAACGACTGGCCCGGTCGGCGCTGGAGCGCTCCGGCGGCCTGGCCGCGCGCCTGGCCCTGGCGCACGCCCTGGCGTGGCAGGGACGTGGCCGCGAGGCCGACGCACTGCTGGACGTCGTCGACTCCACCGCGTTGACCGAAGCCGCGCTGATGGATTGGGCGCTGCTGCGGGCGGCCAACCAGTTCTGGATGCTCAGCGAGCCGGAGCGGGCCACCGCGTTCCTGCGGACCACCCGCAATCGGGTCACCGACACGGGCCCGCGGACCACCCTCGACGCGCTGAGCGCCACCTTCGCGATGAACGCGGGCAACGTCGGGCACGCCGTCAAAGTCGCGCGGGAGGTGCTGGCCTCACCCTCGGCCGATGACCAGGCGGTGGCCTGGGCGGCCAGCGCCGCCGCGCTGTGTGCGGCGCGCCAGGGCCGCTTCGACGACGTCGAGCCGCTGGCCCAGCGCGCCCTGGCCGCCGAGCATCCCGGGCTGCTGCGCTTCACGATCGGGCTGGGCCAAACCAGCGCGCTGCTGATGGCGGGTCAACTCGACGCGGCGCGAAAGCTCGCGCAACAGTTCACCGACTTCGCCGAGCTGCAGCAGCCCGGCCGCGCCATCGGCGAGGTGCTGCTGGCGCATGTGCTGATCGCCGGCGGCGAATTCGCCCAAGCCGCAGCGCTTCTCGTCCCCGCGGCCGCCACGCTGGAACGCACCGGCTACTCGTGGGGGCCGCTGTCGCTGACACTGTTGGCCACCGCGCTGGCGCAACAGGGCGACACCGCTGCCGCGGCAAAGGCGTTGAGCAGAGCTGAATCTCGGCACGGAACCAAGTCGGCGTTATTTGCGCCGGAACTCGGTGTGGCGCGGGCGTGGCGGCTGGCCTCGGTGCGCGATGCGCACGGCGCGGTCGCCGCGGCCCGCGATGCCGCCCGGATGGCCGAACGCGGCGGTCAGTCGGCGGCGGCGCTGCATGCGTGGTACGAGGCCGTCCGGCTCGGCGACGCCCGGGCCGCGGACCCGCTGGCCCGGCTCGGCGGCGAGATCGACTGCGCCGTAGGACGAATCGCGCTGGCCCATGCCCGAGCGCTGGCGACGCGCGATAGCGCGGCGCTGCTCGCGGTGTCGCACGAGCTGGAGGCCGCGGGGATGCGCGCGGCGGCCGCCGACGCCGCCGCGCAGGCACAACGCTGCGGCTGATCCCGCCGACGGTCAACCTCCCAAGTAGGGCCGCAGCATCGCGGCGGCGGCCGTGATCGCGGCGACCTGCACCCGTTCGTCGCGCCGGTGCGCCAGATTCGGGTCGCCCGGCCCGAAATTCACCGCCGGGATGCCGCGCGCGGCGAACCGGGACACGTCCGTCCACCCGTATTTCGCCCTGACCTGCCCGCCGGCGGCTTCGGCCAGGGCTTTGGCGGCGGGTTGTGACAGGCCCGGCAGCGCGCCCGCGGCGGCGTCGGTCTGCTCGATCCGCACGTCGAGCCCATCGAACACGTCGTGCACGTGTTGCAGCGCCGCGTCCAGCGACCGGTCGGGAGCGAAGCGGTAATTGACGGTCACCGAGGCCGCGTCGGGAATCACGTTGCCGGCCACGCCGCCGTCGACCCGCACCGCCGACAGGCCTTCGCGGTAGGTGCAGCCGTCGATGTCGACCGTGCGCGCGGTGTAGCGGGCCAGCCGGTCCAGCACGGCGCCGAGTTTGTGAATTGCGTTGTCGCCCAACCACGAACGCGCCGAGTGCGCGCGGGTGCCGGTCGCGCTGATCACCACGCGCAGCGTGCCCTGGCAGCCGGCTTCGATGTAGCCGGCGGTCGGCTCGCCCAGGATGGCCACGTCGGCGGCTAACCAGTCCGGGAGCTCCCGTTCGATGCGACCCAAACCGTTTGCGGCCGCGTCGATTTCCTCGCAGTCGTAGAACACCAGGGTCAGGTCGTGCACCGGTTCCGCGATGGTGGCGGCCAGATGCAGGAAGACCGCGTCGCCGGATTTCATGTCCGCGGTGCCGCAGCCGTGCAGCACATCGCCGTCCGGTTCGGTCGAGCGTCGGCTGGGCAGGTTGTCGGCCACCGGGACGGTGTCCAGATGCCCGGCCAGCAGCACGCGCGACGGCCGGTTGCGCTCGGTGCGCGCCAACACCACGTTGCCGTTGCGGATGATCTCGAAGCCGGACGTCTGGGCGCGCAGGGCGGCCTCCACCTCGTCGGCGATGCGCGCTTCGTCGCGGGACTCGCTGGGGATATCAACCAGCGCCGCGGTCAGCTCGATCGGATCGCCATGCAAGTCCAGCACGCCAACAAGGGTAGTGGTTCGGCGCGCGATGCCGGGCAAGTAGCGTGGCGAGCGTGACTGGAGCTGCAGGCATCGGATTGGCGACCCTCGCCTCCGACGGATCGATTCTCGATACCTGGTTTCCCGCACCGGAACTGACCGGACCGGGCACCAGCGGCACGTCGCGGCTGGCGCTCTCCGACGTTCCTCCGGAGCTGGCGGCGCTGATCGGCCGCGACGACGACCGCATCACCGAGACCATCGCGGTGCGCACGGTCATCGGCTCCCTAGACGATGCCGCCGCCGACGCTTACGACGCCTACCTGCGGCTACATCTGCTGTCACACCGGCTGGTGGCGCCGCACGGGCTGAACGCCGGCGGCTTGTTCGGGGTATTGACCAATGTGGTGTGGACCAATCACGGCCCCTGCGCGATCGAGGGATTCGAGGCGGTGCGCGCGCGGCTGCGCCGCAAGGGTCCGGTGACGGTCTACGGCGTCGACAAGTTTCCCCGGATGGTCGACTACGTCATGCCCACCGGCGTGCGCATCGCCGACGCCGACCGGGTGCGGCTCGGCGCCCACCTGGCGCCGGGCACGACGGTGATGCACGAGGGCTTCGTGAACTACAACGCCGGCACCCTGGGCGCGTCGATGGTCGAGGGCCGCATCTCGGCCGGCGTGGTGGTGGGCGACGGGTCCGACATCGGCGGCGGGGCGTCGATCATGGGAACGTTGTCCGGCGGTGGTACGCAAGTGATTTCGATAGGCAAACGGTGCCTACTCGGCGCCAACGCGGGCCTGGGCATCTCGCTGGGTGACGACTGCGTCATCGAGGCCGGCCTCTATGTCACCGCGGGCACCAAGGTCGCCACGCCGGACGGCAAGGCGGTCAGGGCCCGAGAACTCTCCGGCGCCAATAACGTGTTGTTCCGGCGCAATTCGCTCACTGGGGCGGTCGAAGTGGTGGCCCGCGACGGTCAGGGCATCGCGCTCAACGAGGACCTGCACGCCAACTGAGCTAACGGCCGGTCGGCAGCTCCACCTCAGCGGGCCCGTGCCCCACGTGCACGCCCTGCGTGGTTCGAAGCGCCGTTCCGTGTGTCTCCGGAAGCAGCGACGTGCACACCAGGCTGGTCAACGCGAGGGCGGCCAACATGAGGCCGATCGCCCAGCTGCCGTAGGTGGCCAGCAGCGTTCCGGCGATCAGGGGCGGCAAGGCGCCGCCGATGACACCGGCGAGGTTCGCCGACAGCGCCGATCCGCTGTAGCGGTTGCGGGTGGAGAACAGCTCGGGGATGAATGCCGCGGTAGGTCCGGAACCGACCGCCGCCGCGGCGTACATGCCGACGACGGCCACCGCGTACAAAACGGGGTTGCCGGTATCAATCAGCGGGATCGCCGCAAACGACCAGGACAGACACCCCACCCACGCCACCAACATCATCCGGCGGCGTCCGACGCGATCGGACAGGGTGGCCGAGAACGCGACGGCGACGATGCTCGCCACCCCGCCCAGCACGCCGACGAACAGGATGACGTTGCGCGAGTACCCCAGATGCGAGTGGGCATAGGTGGTCAGGTAGGTGCCGGCCATGTAGACGAAGCCGAAACCGCAGATGACGCTGCCCGCGGCCAGGACGATCTCCCGGCGATGCAGCTGCAGCACCTCCTTGAGCGGCGCCTTCGGTACCGCGTGTTGAGCCTTCTCCTCGGCGAACAACGGGGTTTCGTCGATCTTGAACCACACGTAGAGGGCGATGACGATCAGCGCCGCGCTGATCAGGAAGGGAAGCCGCCACCCCCACTGCATGAACGTGGAGCTGTCTTCGCCGATGGTGTAGTTCACCGCGAGGAAGGTCGAGCTGTTCAGCACCAGCGCGGTACCGCCCCCGAGCGCGGTGAACATCCCGTACCTGCCACGCTGGCCCGCCGGCGCATACTCGGCGCTCAGCAGCGCGGATCCGGCCCAGTGGCCGCCCACCGCAAACCCTTGCAGCAGCCGCAGCGCGACCAGCAGCAGCGGGGCCGTCACACCGATCGCCGCCGCACTGGGAATCATGCCGACGGCCACGGTGGAGATGGCCATGATCAGCAGCGTCGCGATCAGTGTCTTTTTCCGGCCCAGCCGGTCGCCGAAGTTCCCGAACACGGCCGCGCCGACGGGTCGGGACAGAAAGGCGGCGCCGAATGTCCCCATCGAAGCGATCGTGGCCACCGTGGGGCTGAGGTGCGGGAAGAACACGGCGGGAAACACCAGCGCCGCGGCGGTGCCGTAGATGAGGAAGTCGTAGAACTCGATGGCCGAGCCGACGAGGCACGCGGTAGCTACCCGCCGCATCGTG
The DNA here is from genome assembly GCF_050205645.1 of Mycobacterium heidelbergense. Taxonomy (GTDB): domain Bacteria; phylum Actinomycetota; class Actinomycetes; order Mycobacteriales; family Mycobacteriaceae; genus Mycobacterium; species Mycobacterium heidelbergense_A. The sequence goes on along the minus strand of NZ_JBNMQT010000007.1, from coordinate 230,453 downwards.
GTGACGTCCGGTCCCGCGGTCGTCATAGCGGCGTCCACCGCGCGATTGGGCCGAGTCACGCCTACGACGGTAGGTGAAGGCTCGCGGTCGCGCCCGCTAGAAAACCTGGCAACATCCTGCGTGTCGTGGTCCGGGGGCATTCGGGCCGGCAGCAACTCAGCCCTCGGCCAGCAACTGCTTCTTGAGGACCTTGCCCATCGCGTTGCGGGGCAGCGCATCCACGATGCGCACCTCGCGCGGTCGCTTGTGCACGGACAACTCCCCGGCGACATGGCTGATCAGGTCGTCGGCTTGCAGGTCGGACGAGGCGACGACGAACGCGACGATGCGTTGGCCCAGGTCCTCGTCGGGCAGGCCGACGACGGCCGCCTCCTGCACGCCCGGATGCCCGAGCAGCGACGTTTCGATCTCCCCCGCGCCGACCCGGTATCCGCCCGACTTGATCAAGTCGACCGATTCGCGGCCGACGATGCGGTGCATGCCCGCGCCGTCGACGACGGCGACGTCGCCGGTGCGATACCAGCCGTCGGGCTCGAAGGCCTCGGCGGTGGCCTCCGGCCGATTCAGGTAACCGTCGAACATCATCGGGCCCCGAACCTGAAGCTTGCCAACGGTTTCCCCGTCGGCTGGTACCGGGCCGCCGTCGTCGTCGAGCAGCCGGGTCTCCACGCCGGCGAGCGGTAGGCCCACCCAGCCCGCTCGCCGTTCGCCATCGGCCCGCGTCGAAACCGTGATCAACGATTCCGAGGCGCCGTAGCGTTCGATGGGCCGGTGCCCGGTGAGCCGTGCCAGCCGGTCGAACACCGGCACCGGCAGCGCGGCGCTCCCGGACACCAGCAGCCGCGCCGGCCGCAGCGCCTCGGCGGCGGTCTCGTCCGCCACCACCCGTGACCACACGGTGGGGACCCCGAAAAACAGCGTGCCCCCGGCTTCGACCCGGGCCTGCGCATAGCCCGCCGGCGTCGGTCTTCCGGTGTGCACGAAGCGATTTCCGATCCGCAGCGACCCGAGCAGGCCAAGCACCAGGCCGTGCACGTGAAACAGCGGCAACCCGTGCACCAACACGTCGTCGGCACTCCACTGCCAGGCCTGGGCCAGCGCATCCAGGTCGGCGGCGATCGCGCGGCGGCTCAGCACCACCCCCTTGGGCGCCCCCGTGGTGCCCGAGGTGTAGATGACCATCGCGGTGGACTCCGGCGCCGGCTCGGGATAGCTATGCCAGGACCGGGCGTGTGGCCGAACGGGGATGTGCGGCAAGCCTTCTGGGTCGTCGGGCTGCGGCCCCAACCACGCCCGCGCCCGAGAGTCGGTGAGCATGTGCCGGCGTTCGGCCGCGCCGACGTCCGACGGCACCGGGACGAACGGCACACCGGCGATCAGGCACCCCGTGATCGCCAGCACCGTGGACGCGGTCGGGGTGGCCAGCACGGCAACGCGGCCGGCGCCGGCGACGCGCTCGGCCACCGACGTTGCGGCGCCGACCAAGCCGCTGCGGCTCAGCACGGCGCCATCGATACTCACCGCGTCGGGAATGTCCGTGGTGACAGCGGAGTCCAGCGAGGCCAGCAGCACGTCAGCAGGTTACCCGGCGGCCGCGCGCGTCGGTCAGGCCTGCTCGTCCCAGAGCTTCATCAGGGTGGACAGGATTTCCTCGCCGCGGCCCAGCCCGGCCAAATGGCTTTCACCGGGCAGCACGAACAGCTCGGCGTCGGGCAGCATGGACACGACGTGCTCGCCGTGGGCGAACGGGACGATGTGGTCGCTGTCGCCGTGCCACCAGCGGACCGGCACCTTGACCTCATCGAGCCGGAAACCCCAGTCCCGCGTGAACAGGATGACGTCGTTGAACGGGGCCGCCAGTTGCTTACGGCTGCCGTTGAGCAGGTCGTCGAGGAACATCGCCTTGAATTCGGGCCGGGTGAGCAGGCGCCGGTCGGCTTCGGGCGATATCGCGGCATACAGATACAGCGCGGGATTCGCGACCGGACGGATCATCCGGATCACCAAGCTTGCGCCGATCCGCAGCGGGTCACCTCCCAGCCGCAGCAGCGGCGCCGCCCGCTTACCCAGGTTCATCAGACCGCTGGTGATCCCTTCGTCGCCAAGGAACGGCGCGACGCCGCCGAGTACCCCGGCCGCCACCACGCGATCTGACAGCACGGCGGCGGACGCGAGCGCGTACGGGCCGCCGCCGGACAGGCCGATAACCGCCATCTTGTCGATGCCCAGCGTGTCGGCGATCGTCCGCAGGTCGTCCCCGAACGCCCGGATGTTCGCGTACCGATGGGGTGTCGACGAACCGATGCCCGGCCGGTCGATGCCGATCAGGCGAATGTTGTGTTCCTCGGCGTAGACCCGGGCCTCGACCGGGATCTGCCGGCGGGCGCCGGGAGTTCCGTGGAACCAGAAGACCGCGCGACCCCAGGGGGCACCGAACTCGGCGAAACCGATCTGGCGGTCCTCTCCGACCGCGATGTTGCCTTCGAGCTTGGGGCGGGCAATCGCGATAACCATGCCCAGCAGCTTTGCATGTCACGCGCCGGTTACGAAAGGCGCACGGCCCCCCGCACAAAGGCCTTAAGCGCCCCGGCTACCAGGTCCGGGTCGTCGCACATCGGAAAGTGGTTGCCGCGTCGAACTTTCAGTTGGCGTACCGCGGGAAACAATGCCTTCCACCGCGGCTGGAACCGCAGCGGATCGTTGAGCTGGCCGAAGATGGTCAGCACCGGCCGGTCGGCCAGCTTTCCCCGCAAGGCGTCGCCGACCTCGGCGTAGAGGGCGTGGGCGCGGCGCGCGTCGCGGAAGTAGCCGTGCCAGGCCCGGCGCGCCGGCGCGTCGATGCCCGCGCGGAAGACCGCGCGGTCGGCGCGGCTCAGGTGCCGGCCGACGCCGAAGCTCGTCGACGTCACGCGGGAGAGCACGTTGGTGGCCGCGTCGAGTTCGCGGACCGGGGCGCTGCCCATCAGCGCGAGCATGCCCCGGAATGCCGGACCCGTCGGCCGCCACGCGAAGCAATTGACCGCCGCGAATGCCGCAACGCGATCGGGACGGCGCGCCGCGGCCAGGAATCCGGCCGGGCCGCCCAGGTCGTGGGCGACCAGGGTGACGTCGCGCAATTGCAGCGCATCGATGACCGCGGTGACGGCGTCGCCGGCTTGGGCGAGCGTCGGCGGGCCCGGCTGCCGGTCGCTCAGGCCGCTGCCGGGCGCGTCCACCGTGACGCATCGAAAATCGTTCTGCAGGCGCAGCAATACATCGCGCCAGACGAAGCTCCAGGTGCCGACGTGAACGAAGAGCAGGGTCGGTCCCTCGCCGATGTCGGTGACCGCGATGCGGCCCCGGTCGTGGCGCAGTGCGTAGGTCGGCCAGGGCCAGGACGACGGCGGCAGCCAGCTTGGCCGGTCAAGTGTAGCAAGCGTTTTCATGGTCTTCCTCTCAATTGGTGGTGTGCAGAAGCAGGTACTGCCTGATACCGAACAGCCTGAAGCTGACGCGGTTGACGGCGTTGAAGGACTGTCTGACAACGGGTTTGGCGTCCTCCGCGTCGACGAATCGCGGTTGCGTCGCGCGATAAAGCCGGCCACCCAGCTGCACGTCGCAGCGCCCAGCGGCCCGAACGTTGCGCGCCCAGTCGGACTGGTTGCCGAACGACAGCGGAATCACAATCGTGTCGCCGGTGATGTGGGCACCCGTCGAGGTCACGTAGGGCTTGCCGGACCGCCGGCCCACGTGGTGGACCCGTGCGATCAGCGGGACGAAACGCCGCCCGGCGAGCATGCCGACGAGCGGGTTGAGCGCTCTGGACATTGGCCGGAGGACCAGCCGGACGAAAAGCGACGGCCCCACCGGTACGAACGGCGAATTCGTCGTGCGCGAATGTGGTTGTGCTGCGGGTGTACTCATGCATTAGAGGACGACGCAGCTCGCGGGAATGTGACGCCTAGCGCGCGCCGCCGAGCTCGGCGCGCAGCGGACCGAGCGTCGAATGCTCGACCAGCACATGAATTTTCGTGATCTTGCCGTCCCCGATCGTCAGGGCCAGCACGCCGACGAGTTTGCGCTTGACGAATGCCAGGACCGCGGGTTGGCCGCACACCGGCTGGGCCACCAGGACGGTTTCGGGCCGGCCCCAGAACCGCAGGATGTTCCCGCCAACCTGGTCGGCGCCGACGACGACGGCGCCCCTGCGCGCATCGACCTCACCCGAGACGTTCGGGTCCAACACCTCGAGCAGGGCGTCCAGGTCTCCCGTGGCACACGCTTCGATGAAGGCCCTGGTGACGACGTGGTGCTGAGCCGGTTCCACTTTCCCGGATCGGGCCGGGCTTGCAGGGCGGGCTTCGTTGATCTTGCGCCGGGCCCGATGCGCCAGCTGCCGGCAGGTGGGCGCGCGGCTGCCTACGGTCGCGGCGATGGCGTCGTAGGGCACCTGGAAGATGTCGTGCAGAACGAACACCACTCGCTCGGCGGGGCTGAGGCGTTCGAGCATGATCAGCAGGGCCAGCCGGACCTCGTCGTCGAGGGTCACCCGGTCGGCGGGATCGATGGACGACGAGGCGCGGTCGCCGTATCGGGGCTCGGCCATGTCCTGCGCGCGTTCGCGACGCGACGTGGCCGATTTCATGTGGTCCAGGCACAGCCGGCTGGTCACCACGATCAGCCAACCCCGCTCGTCGTTGATGTCGCCGATCGGGGCCTGCAGCAGGCGGAAGAAAGCCTCCTGCACCACGTCCTCGGCCGCCCCGACGTCGCCCAGCATTCGAAAGGCGAGGTCCACCAGATAGGCGCGATGGGCGCGCCACGCGTCGCTCACCTGGTCGTGCTGGGCATTCATGAAGTTAAGGACGCGATAGCCCGGCCGAATGTGACACGCGCGGGTGTCGCGCATTCCCGTCACGTTTTAAGCCGCTGTGCCGTCCTTCCAGACACCCCAACCATCGAGTCCGAGAGAAGTGAGAACCATGAGCCGGATCCCCACCCACACCGTCGACGATGCCCCGCAAGCCAGCCGCGGCCTGCTCGAAAACGTCATCCAGTTCTCCCCGACGGGACGGCCGCTGAACCTGCACGGCCAAATGGCGCACTCCCCGGCGGTGCTCGTCGCGTACACGTCGCTGCGCGCGGCGACCGCCGAGCATGGCACCCTCGGTCCCCAGCTGTCCGCCGCGTTGATGCTCGCAACGGGCAGCGCCGTCGGGAACGACTACGTCGTCGGGATCACCGGCCGGCTTGCCAAGCTCGCGGGATGGACCGACGAGCAGGTCGGCGCCCTGCGCGCGGGAACCGCGACCGGTGACGCCAAGGTGGACGCGATCGTCGCACTCGTGAGGGAAGCGACCGTCAACTCCGGGAAGGTCAGCGACACCGCGTGGGCCAGCGCGGTCGAGTCCGGCTGGAACGCCGAACAACTCACGGAGGCCTTCGCCTATCTGGGCCTGACCGTGTTCACCGCGTACTTCCTCAACTATGCGCAAACCGATCTCGACGTTCCGGCGGGTGCGTGATGACCCGACCCGACGGCCCGCGGCTGTCCCTGGCACAACTGCGATTCGTGTCGACGGCGATCGAACCGATCGCCGGTTTCTACGCCGCGCTGCTGGGCGTTTCGGTGCCGCTGAACGAGCACTACCTCGAAGTGCCGGCGGGTCCGTCCTCGGTCGGATTCTCCAAAGCCGGGTTCACCGAGGACCGGGGTCCACACACCGTGTGCGCACCCGGCCTGGCGCCCCAGGAAGGAGAAATCATTCTCGATTTCACCGCCGACGACGTCGACGCCGAATATTCGCGTATCGACGCGCTGGGCGTGAGCTGGGTGATGCCGCCCAGGAACCAACCATGGGGCAGACGCTCGATGCTCTTCCGCGATCCCAACGGTCAGCTGATCACCGTGTCCTCTTGTGCCACACGGTGATTCAGGCGGGGACCCCGATGGCCTTCACTTCCATGTACTGGTGGATTCCGCTCACGCCGCCGCTTTCCCGGCCGAACCCACTGAGTTTGAACCCGCCGAACGGAGCGTCGCCCGGCCCGACGCCGTTGACCGCGACCTGGCCGGTGCGGATGCGGCGGGCCACGTCGACGGCCCGGTCGACGTCGGCGCCCCATACGGCGCCGGACAGCCCGTAGCGCGAGTTGTTCGCGATCGCGATGGCGTCGTCGTCGTCGCGGTAGCGCAGCACCGACAACACGGGGCCGAACACTTCCTCCTGGGCGATCGTCGAATCCGCGTCGACGTCGGTGAGGATTGTCGGTTCGAAGTAGAAGCCGACATCCAGGCCGGGCGGGCGGCCGCCGCCGGTCACCAGCTTCGCTCCGTCGTTGATCGCGCCGTCGACGTGTGCCTGCACGCGCTGCAGCTGCGCCGCGCTGATCAGCGGACCCATCTGCGCCGCAGGGTCTTTCGGGTCGCCGACTTTCACGTCACGAGCCAGCGCGACGAGCCGGTCGACGACGTCGTCGTGCAGCGAGTCCGGAAGCAGCAGCCGGCTGTGCAGGATGCAGGCCTGCCCGGCGTGCAGCGAGCAACTGTCGAACAGCATCTGCCGCAGCATGTCATCCGTGACTTGCGCGTCGTCGAGCACGATGCTCGCCGACTTGCCGCCGCACTCCAGCAGCAGGCGCTTCATGGCGTCGCCCGCGGCGCGCATCACCTCGCAGCCGACGGCCGAGCTGCCGGTGAAGCTGATCATGTCGATGCGCGGATCGGTGGTGAGCAGCCGCGCGGCCTCCAGACCCGACGGCGTCACGACATTGACCACGCCCGGCGGGATGTCGGTCTCCTCGTCGATGATGCGGGCAAGCGCAAGCCCCGCCAGCGGCGTCAGCGGCGAGGGCTTGAGGACGACGGTATTGCCCGCCGCCAGAGCATTATTCACCTTCATGACGTTCAGACAGTGCGGGAAGTTCCACGGCGTCAGAATCGACACGACACCGAGGGGCTCACGACGCAGCAACGTCGTCCCGGCACCAACTCCGGTGACCGGCTCGTCGGTCAACTGCGTTGCAAGCTGGGCCGCGTGCATCGACATGTATCCGGTGCCGTCGATCTGCATCATGCGCTCGTTGGCCACGCAGCCCCACTCAGTCTGTGACAGGGCGAAGAACTCGTCGGCGTGCTTCATCAGTGCCTCGCCGAGTTGATTCAGGCAGCCGGCACGCTCCTCGGGGCCCGTCCGCGCCCACGGCCCGTCGTCGAAGGCTCGCCGGGCCGCCGCGATCGCCTCGTCGACCTGGGCGACGCTCGCGTCGGGCGCCGTGGCGATGGTGCTTTCCGTGGCGGGGTCGATGTCGTCGTAGCGACCGCCTTCGGGCTCGACCCATCTGCCGTCGATGAAGAGCCGGTAGGTGTCGACAAGGGGCCGCGGAGTTTGTAGCTCGGTCATGCGCTTCCTCACCCGAACGTCAGTCATCTAGTGAGCCAGTGTTCACCCACGCCCGCGGCGCGTCAATCACGAATATGGCGAATCCTGCGCTATTTCACCGCGTTGCCGGTGTATTGACAGGCATGGTCGGCCCAGGGTAGACACAACGGCACGACACATCAGGGCAATGTGTCCGATCGCGACCCGGCGGGTCGGTTGAGGGAGGTTTGCCGTGCGGACCACTTTTCCACTGCACTCCCCCGATTTCTACGCCGGTGATCCCTATCCGGCGTACCGAGAGCTGCGCGCCAATTCGCCGGTCTGCTGGAACGACGTCACCAACTTCTGGGCGCTGCTGAAATACGAAGACATCCGCTTCGTGTCGAGCAATCCGGCGTTGTTCACCTCCACCAAGGGCGTCACCATCCCCGACCCGGCGGTTCCCAACCCGGCGCAGGAAGGCAGCCTGATCTTCACCGACCCGCCGCGGCACCGGCAGTTGCGCAAGCTGATCAACACGGGGTTCTCCAGGCGCCAGGTCGGGATTCTCGAGCCGCAAATCCGCGACATCGTTCGGCGCATCCTCGACGGCATCGAGCCCGACTCGACCCACGAGTTCGCCGAAGAGATCGCCGCCCCGCTGCCCACCCGCATCATCGCCGAGCTGCTCGGTGCCCCGCCCGACGACTGGGAGCAATTTCGCGCCTGGTCCGACGCGACGACGGGAACCGCCGATCCCGAGATCGAACTCGACACCTTTGTGGCCATCGGTCAGCTCTACGAGTACTTCCAGAAGTTGATCGCCGAACGGCGCGCCGCCGCGCGCGACGATATGCTGTCGACGCTCGTGCACGCCGAGATCGACGGACAGCGACTCAGCGACGACGACCTCCTCAAGTTCGCGTTCCTGTTGCTGGTGGCCGGCAACGAAACCACCCGCAACCTCATCGCTCTGGGCACGTGCGCGCTGATCACCCACCCCGACCAACTACGCCTGCTGGTCGACGATCCGTCGCTGATTCCCGGTGCCGTGGAGGAAATGCTGCGGTGGAACAGCCCCGTCGTCCAGATGGCGCGCACCGCAACGAGGGACGTCGAAATTCGCGGTCAGCTGATCCGCGAAGGCGAGGTGGTGGTGATGCTGTACGGGTCCGCCAATCGCGACGAGGACATCTTCGGCGCGGACTCCGAAGAGTTCAAGGTGACCCGACACCCCAACCCGCACATCGCATTCGGATGCGGCGAGCATTCGTGCCTCGGTGCGCAATTGGCGCGCCTCGAGGCGTGCGCCTTTTTCGACGAACTGCTGCGTCGCTTCCCCAGGCTCGAGCTGGTCGGTGACGTGGACCGGATGCGGGCAACGATGGTTCCCGGCGTGAAGCGAATGCCCGTACGGCTCGGGCCTCGATAGATTGGAGATCTAGTGGCCGTTTCAGAAACCGAGTTGCGCGACAAGCTGCGGGCGCTCGTCGGCCAGAGCACCGGCGGCGCCGGAAGGCCTTCGGTCGCACCGGATCCGGTCAATCAACCGATGATCCGGCATTGGGCTCACGCGCTCGACGACATGAACCCGGCGTATCTCGATCCGGAATTCGCGGCGGCGTCGCGGTTCGGCGGCATCGTGTCGCCTCCGGTCATGCTGCAAACCTGGATAATGCCGTCGCCGAAACTGGAAGGGATCAAGGAGCGTGGCGGCGCCCCGGTCGAGATCGAGGGCAACCCCACCGCGTTCCTCGACGAGGCCGGATACACCAGCACCGTGGCGACCAACTCGGAATTCGAGATCGAGCGGTATCCGCGGCTGGGCGATATCATCAGCGCGACATCGGTTTTCGAGGACGTCTCCGATCTGAAGAAGACGGCGTTGGGAACCGGCTACTTCCTGACCTGGGTGATCACCTACACCGATCAGCACGGTGAGGTGCTGGGGCGACAGCGATTTCGCGTCCTGCGATTCAGGCCGGAACGCTGATGGCACCCCGGTTGGCGCCGGCGATCAGCCGGGACACCGAGTTCTTCTGGAACGGACTGCGCGAACACAAGCTGTTGATCCAGCGCTGCGCCGGATGCGGGGCGCTGCGCCACCCGCCCCGCCCCATGTGTCCCCAATGCCGTTCCCTGGACTGGGAAGCGGTCGAATCGTCGGGCCGCGGCAGCGTCTACAGCTACGTGATGCCGCACGAACCCCGGTTCCCCTTCTTCGACTATCCCTACATCGTCGCGCTGGTGGAACTTGACGAGGGCGTGCGGCTGGTTTCGAACCTGTGCGGGATCGACCCGGTGGATGTCACGGTCGGCATGCCGGTCGAGGTCTACTACCAGAGCTTCGACGGGGCTGACGGAGACCTTGTGCTGCACCAATTCCGCCCGACGGAAGGCAACCGATGACGACCGCCAAAGACCGCACAGAGAATTTCGAGACCCTGCGGTGGGCGGACATCGACGTCGGCGACGAGGTGGTCCCGCTCGAGATCCCGATCACCACAACGATGATCGTCGCCGGCGCGATCGCCTCGCGCGACTTCATGCCGGTGCATCACGACCGCGATTTCGCCAACGAGCAGGGATCGCCGAACCTGTTCATGAACATCCTGACCAGCAACGGGTATTGCGTACGTTTCCTCACCGACTGGGCCGGGCCCGAGGCCATGGTCAAGAACCTGTCGATCCGCCTCGGGGTGCCCTGCTTCCCCGACGATCCGCTGCGCTTCACCGGCACGGTGACGTCCAAGACCGAGGGGTCCGGCGGCGAGAACTTCGTCGAGGTGACCTTCAAGGCGTCCAACAGCCTCGGCGATCATGTCTCCGGCACCGCGGTGCTCAGCCTGCTCGACGGGGAGCGCCCATGAGTCGCTGGCTGCCCGGCAGCTGCGCGATCGCGGGCATCGGGCAGACCGAATTCTCCAAGGAATCCGGGCGCAGCGAGCTGCAATTGGCCTGCGAGGCGGTCAGCGCCGCGATCGACGATGCCGGCCTGACCCCCGGTGACGTCGACGGCATGGTCACCTTCACCATGGACGCCACTGACGAGATCGACATCGCCCGCAACGTGGGCATCGGAGACCTGAGCTTCTTCAGCCGTGTTCACCACGGCGGTGGAGCCGCATCCGGCACCGTGGTGCACGCCGCGATGGCCGTCGCCACCGGGGTCGCCGACGTGGTGGTGTGCTGGCGCGCGTTCAACGAGCGTTCCGGCTTCCGGTTTGGCGGCAGCGGACGCACCAGCGCGGAAACCCCGTTGTTCATGGCGCATTACGCGCCGTTCGGATTGCTCACGCCCGCGGCCTGGGTCGCGCTGCATGCGCAGCGCTACATGTCGACCTACGGGGTGACCAACGAGGACTTCGGCCGCATCGCCGTCGTCGACCGCGCGCACGCGGCCCGCAATCCCGACGCGTGGTTCTACGAGCGCCCCATCACGTTGGCGGATCACCAGAATTCGCGCTGGATCGTCGAACCCGTGCTGCGGCTGCTGGATTGCTGCCAGGAAAGCGATGGCGGGGTCGCGCTGGTGGTCACCAGCGCCGAACGCGCCCGCGACCTACGGCAGCCGCCGGCGATCATCACCGCGGCCGCCCAGGGTGCGGCCTACAACGGCGAGATGATGACCAGTTACTACCGCGAGGACATCACTGGGCTGCCCGAGATGGGGGTGGTGGCGCGCCAGCTGTGGCGCGATTCGGGCCTGAAGCCGCAAGACATCCAAACCGCTTTCATCTACGACCATTTCACGCCGTTCGTGTTCACGCAGCTCGAGGAGCTGGGCTTCTGTGGGCGCGGCGAGGCCAAGGACTTCGCCACGGTCGAAAGGTTGTCGCTCGGGGGCGAGCTGCCGATCAATACCAACGGTGGGCTGCTCGGCGAGGCTTACATCCACGGCATGAACGGGATCACGGAGGGGGTTCGTCAGGTGCGCGGCACTTCACACAACCAAGTCGACAACGTCGAGCACGTGTTGGTCACGTCGGGAACCGGCGTGCCTACCAGCGGGCTCATTCTCGCGCGGGCCGGATGACCCACGCGACCGCCACCGATACCCGCGAACTGATCGTCAAGTCCGCGTACGAATGCTTCTGCCGCCAAGGGCTGCAGAAGACGACGATCGTCGACATCGCCAGGGCCGCCGACGTGTCTCGGAGCACCGTCTACGAGTACTTCAGCGACAAGGGCGCGGTCCTCGAGGCGTGCGCCGAGCATGCGTCGGAGCAGTTCTATCGCGAGATGTCCCAAGCGATGGACCGAGGCGCCTCGCTGGAGGAAAAGCTCAGCCACGCCGCCGTTTTCGTGACGCAGGCGCGGCGGGTCATCGCGTCGGGAAAGTACTTCGACGAGGACGCGATCAGCCTGCTCTTGACCAAGGATGCGGCCGTGCTGCTGCGCGAATGTGTCGACTTCTTCGCTCCGTATCTCTCGGCGGCCAAGCTCACCGGCGAGGTACGCAAGGACCTCGATGTGGAGGCCGCCGGTGAATGGTTTGCGCGCATACTTTTTTCTCTGTTCAGCACGCCGTCGTCAACACTGGATATGGATGACCCCGACGTGGTGGCACAGTTCGTGCGGGCACACGTGGTGCGCGGGTTCGCGAGTGAGCGGGGGCGGCCGCGGCGCGGGTAGCGGCCACGCGTTGCCCATCGAGTGTGCGGCCACGGCGGCCTGAGCGCACACTCGCGTGCCTGGGCGCACACTCAACGGCCGCGTTGAGCCAGCGCCCGCAGGAAGAATGTCAGGTTGGCCGGCCGTTCGGCCAGGCGCCGCATGAAGTATCCGTACCACTGCGCGCCGAACGGCACGTACACCCGGACCTGGTTGCCGGCATCGGCGAGCCGTCGCTGCTCGCCGTCGCGAATGCCGTACAGCATCTGGTATTCGAAATCACCGGCACCACGGCCGGTTTCGCGGGCCAAGGCGGGCACCGCATCGATGATCGCCGGGTCGTGCGAGGCCACCATGGGATAGCCCTTTCCGGCCATCAGCACCCGTAGGCAGGCCAGGTAGGAATCGGCGATGTCTCCGACGGCACGATAGGCCACCGACGCCGGTTCGTCGTAGGCGCCCTTGCACAACCGGACTCGCGCGCCGGCGGCAGCCAAGTCCGAGCAATCGCCGAGCGTGCGATGGAGGTAGGCCTGCAAAACCGTTCCCAGCCAAGCGAAGTCGACCCGCAAATCACCCGAGATCGACAGCGTCGAATCGGTGGTGGTGTGGTCTTCGGCGTCGACGGTGACCCAGACACCCACGCGCTCGGCGCGCTCGCAGATGATGCGGGCGTTCTCCAGCGCAATCTTGTCCCCGTCACGATCCAGCGCCTGCCCAAGCGCCGACAGCTTCAGCGATACCTCGAGCGGCCGCAGCCGACCGCTCGAGGCATCGGCCCGCCGGCCCAGCGCATCGAGCAGCCGCTGGTATTGCCGCACGGTCGCCGCTGCGCCATCCGCATCGGTGACGTTTTCGCCCAGGTAGTCGATGCTGACGTAGCGACCGGAATCCCGCAGTGCACCAACGGTATCCAGGACGTCGTCCAGCGTGTCGCCGGGCACGAAGCGGCGCACCACTTTACGGGTGATCGCGGAGCGTTCTACCGCGCGGCGCAACCTGTCGGCACGGCTCGCCGCGAGCAGCGTCGGGCGCACGGTATGCGCGAAAACGCCGGCCATCAGTCGGGCCCCATGTGCGGGTAGGTGTGCCGCGTCGCCGGGACGAAGGTCTCCTTGATTGTGCGTGCCGACGTCCAGCGCAACATGTTCAGCATCGATCCCGCTTTGTCGTTGGTGCCCGAGCCGCGCGACCCGCCGAATGGCTGGCGCCCGACGACGGCGCCGGTCGGCTTGTCGTTGACGTAGAAGTTTCCGGCGGCGAACCGCAGCCGGTCCTGAGCGGTCAACACGGCCGCGCGGTCGTCGGCGATGACCGCGCCGGTCAACGCGTAGCGAGATCCGGTGTCGATGACCTCAAGGATTCGTTCGTACTGCTCGTCGGGATATACGTGCACCGACAACAGCGGGCCGAAGTACTCCGTCGCGAACGATTCGTCGGTCGGGTCGTCGGACAGCAGCACGGTCGGGCGCACGAAATACCCGACGCTGTCGTCGTATTCGCCGCCCACCGCGATGGTGATGGCCGGCGCGCCCTTGGCTCGCTCGATGGCGTCGACGTTCTTGAGGAAGGCGCGCCGATCGATGAGCGCGCCGCCGTAGTTGGTCAGGTCGGTGATGTCGCCGTAGCGCAGCGCGGCCGTCTCGCCAAGGAAGTCGTCCCCCATCCGTTGCCACACCGAATGGGGAATGAACGCCCGTGACGCCGCCGAGCATTTCTGGCCCTGGTAGTCGAAGGCTCCGCGAATCAAGGCCGTGCGCAACACATCCGGCTGCGCCGAGGCGTGTGCGACCACGAAATCCTTGCCGCCGGTCTCGCCGACCAAGCGCGGATAGCTGTGGTAGTGACCGATGTGGGTGCCGACGTGGTACCACAGCCGCTGGAAGGTGGCCGTCGATCCGGTGAAGTGAATGCCGGCCAGCCGCCGATCGGCCAGTGCCACATCGGAAACCGCGAAGCCGTCGCCGGCAACCATGTTGATCACCCCGGGCGGCAGCCCGGCGGCCTCGAGCAGTTGCATGAGTAGGTACGCCGACAAGGTCTGGGTGATCGACGGCTTCCACACCACGGTGTTGCCCATCAGTGCCGGCGCCGTCGGGAGGTTGCCCGCGATCGAGGTGAAGTTGAACGGCGTGATCGCGTAGACGAAGCCGTCGAGCGGGCGGTAGTCGCTGCGGTTCCATTCCCCCGGTCCGCTCACCGGCTGCTGGGCTAGGATCTGCCGGGCGAACGCGACGTTGAAGCGCCAGAAGTCGATTAGCTCGCAGGGCGCGTCGATCTCGGCCTGATAGACCGACTTGGACTGGCCGAGCATCGTCGCGGCGGCGATTTTTTCCCGCCACGGCCCGGCCAGCAGGTCGGCGGCGCGCAGGAATATCGCGGCGCGCTCGTCGAACGGCATCGCGGCCCAATCGGATTTCGCCGCGGTCGCGGCCTCGATGGCGGCGGTCGCGTCGGCGTGCACGGCGTTCGTGAGGGTGCCCAGCGTCGCCGCGTGCCGGTGCGGCTGGACGACGTCGATGCGCTCGCCGTCGCCCATGCGGTGTTCGCCGCCGATGACATGCGGGAGGTCGATCGGGTGGTCGGCCAGGGCGGCCAGTTCGGCACGGAGGCGGGTGCGTTCGGGGGATTGCGGGGCGTAGTCGTGGACCGGCTCGTTGGCCGGCAGTGGCACCTGGGTGATCGCGTCCATCTTGCCAGGATCCTCGGCGCGGCCTCGGTTCGTATTGGCTGATCAGACAACATCGAGTCGTTTTGATAGTAAAATCGGACAACATGCGGGTGCCTGGCGTCGGTCTGGGTCAGCTGCTGCTCGCGCTGGACGCGACCCTGGTCAGCCTGGTGGACGCGCCGCGCGGCTTGGACCTTCCGGTGGGCTCGGCGGCGCTGATCGATTCCGACGATGTGCGGCTGGGCCTGGCGGCCGCGGCGGGATCGGCCGACGTGTTCTTCCTGCTGGGAGTGACCGATGACGACGCGCTGCGGTGGGTGGACAGTCAGGCGCACAAGCGGGCGCCGGTGGCGATCTTCGTCAAGGAACCGTCGGACGCGCTGGTGACCAAGGCGGTCGAGGCCGGGTCGGCGGTCGTCGCCGTGGAGCCGCGGGCCCGGTGGGAGCGGCTCTACCAGTTGGTCAATCACGTCCTGGAACATCACGGCGGCCGCGGCGATCCGGTGGACGACTCGGGCACCGACCTGTTCGGCTTGGCCCAGTCGCTCGCCGACCGCATCCACGGCATGGTCAGCATCGAAGACGCCCAGTCGCACGTGCTCGCCTATTCGGCCTCCAACGACGAGGCCGACGAGCTGCGCCGCCTTTCTATCCTGGGCCGCGCCGGGCCGCCCGAGCATTTGGAGTGGATCGGCCAGTGGGGCATCTTCGATGCTCTGCGATCCGGTGACGAGGTGGTGCGCGTCGCCGAGCGTCCGGAACTGGGTCTGCGGCCACGGCTGGCCATCGGAATCCATCAACCTGGGCCGCGCAGGCCGCCGGCGTTCGCCGGCACGATCTGGGTACAGCAGGGATCGCAACCCTTGGCCGATGACGCCGAGGAGATGCTGCGGGGCGCGGCGGTGCTGGCCGCGAGGATCATGTCGCGGCTGCTGGCCCGGCCGTCGACGCATGCGCGGAGGGTGCAGCAGGTTCTGGGCCTGATCGACACCGAACCGGCCGACGTGGCTGCCGTCGCGACCGAACTCGGCCTCGCCACGCACGGGAACGCCGCGGTGATCGGCTGGGACACCGGCGACACCCGCCATGCGCGGTTGTCCGACGTCTTGGCCCTGAGCGCCAGTGCTTTTCGGCGTGACGCGCAGGTCGCGTCGAATGGCTCACGGATCTACGTGCTGCTGCCACACACCGCGACGACGCGGTCGGTCACCTCGTGGGTTCGCGGCACCATCGGCTCACTGCGCACCGAGCTCGGTGTCGAGCTGCGGGCCGCCATCGCCGCGCCGATCGCGAGCCTGGCGGAGGCCGCCGCGGCGCGCATCGAGGTCGACCGGGTGCTCGACAGCGCTGAGCGACACCCGATTTCGATCGGGCAGGTGACGTCGCTGGCCGAGGCACGCACGACCGTTTTGCTCGACGAGATCGTCACCCTGGTTGGCGCCGACGAGCGGCTGGTCGATCCGCGGATACGCGACCTGCACGCGCGGGATGCAGTGCTGGCCGAGACGCTGGCGGCCTACCTGGACAGCTTCGGCGATATCGGCGCCGCCGCTCAGTGGCTGCAAGTTCATCCCAACACGGTCCGCTACCGAGTGCGGCGGATCGAAAAGCTGTTGTCGACGTCGTTGGCCGATCCCGATGTGCGACTATTGTTTTCGCTGGGGTTGCGGGTGCTGGAGCGCTCGCCCTGAGTCCGTTCGGCGCCGCACGCAAGCGCTATCCAGCCGTCAATTTCACCACCCGATTGCTGCCGTAATCGGTGACATAGATGCTTCCTGCGGAATCAACCGCGACACCGCTCGGGCCATCGAGACCGGTGAACGGCAGCACCCGCTGCTGGCCTGTCCGCGTCGCCAATTCCATTACCTGATAACCCTTATGGTCAAAGGACTGGGTCGCATACAGGTTGCCGGCGGAATCGACCGCTATCGCACCGGGGTTGAACAGGTCCGGAAAGCGCAATGTCCGCCGCTCGGCGGAATCGGCCCCCAGTACCTCCACGCGGTCGGTGAGTTGCTCGACGACGTAGACGTTGCCGGAGGGATCAACCGCCAGCCCTCCGGGGCAGCCGAGTCCGGTGAATGGCAACACTTGCTGGGTGCTGGATCCCGCCGCCAACTTGACCACCCGATGAAGAAGGCACTCGGCGACATAGAGGTTCCCCGCCGAGTCGACGGCCAAGCCGGTGGGCGACTCGGCACCGGCGAATGGCATCACCCGCTGGGCGCTGTGCCCCGCCGGTAACTCCACCACCCGATCGTTTTTGTCGAAGGTGTACGCGTTTCCGGCCGAATCGACCGCTACCGCGAAAGGTTTGTTGAGGTCCGTAAACGGGAGCACCTGCTGCGCCCCCGATTCGGGCGCTATCTTCACGACCCGGTTGTTGGCGCCGTCGGCGACGTACACGTCGCCGGCCGAATCGACCGTCAGGCCTTCTGGTCCGGAGAGCCCCGTGAATGGCAACACGGTCTGCGACTGGACCGGGGTTCGCGAGGGGTGCTGGTTGCCGTCCGAGGGCCGGCGGGCCTGCTGGTGGTCGTACACCAGGAACCCGGCGAGTATCGCGATGATCGCGGTCAGCGTTAGCAGGCCGATACGAATCCCGTTGCGGCCGATTCGTGGTAAAACGTGCACTTGCCGATACCGCTAACGCCGGACTCAGCTGATCTGCAGGTCTGCTACACCCACCCGCAGCTCGGTCATGCGAGGAGTGTACGACTTGTCCGGGGGTTGGGGTATTCACCCGCCAACCGCGGCACGAGAGCGGCCGGCGGGGCACAAGAATTATGTTCAACGTGAACGTAATTCACGGTGTTCCATAGGTTTTCCCTACAGTTAGTCTTGCTCAATGGCGGTTGGTACGAACGGGGCACGGCGCGTCGACGAACTGCGCCTGCTGGAGGCCGAAGCGGTCCACATCATCCGCGAGGTCGTCGCCGAGCTGGAGCGCCCGGTCCTGCTGTTTTCCGCCGGCAAGGACTCGATCGTGCTGCTGCGGCTGGCCGAAAAGGCGTTCCGTCCGCTGCCGCTGCCATTTCCGGTGATGCACGTCGACACCGGCCACAACTTCGACGAGGTGATCGAATTCCGGGACCGCAGGGTCACCGGCCATGGGCACACGCTGATCGTCGCCTCGGTGCAGGAATCCATCGACAGCGGGCGGGTGCCCGACCCGGGTCCGGGGGCCTCGCGCAACCGAGCGCAGACGCGCACGCTGCTCGACGCGCTGGACGCCGGCGGCTTCGATGCGGCCTTCGGGGGTGCGCGCCGCGATGAGGAACGCGCCCGCGCCAAGGAACGGATCCTGAGCTTCCGTGACGAGTTCGGCCAGTGGGATCCCCGCGCCCAGCGACCGGAACCCTGGTCGCTCTACAACGGCCGCATCAAAAAGGGTGAGCAGGTGCGGGTGTTCCCCCTGAGCAACTGGACCGAACTCGACGTGTGGCGCTACATCGAGCTCGAGAACCTGGAACTGCCGTCGATCTACTACGCCCACGAACGCGAGGTGTTCGAACGGGACGGGATTCTGCTGGCGGTGTCGCAGTACGCCGGACCGCGGCTCGGCGAGACTTCGGCGGTCGAGTGGGTGCGATACCGCACCGTCGGCGACCTGACCATCACGGGCGCGGTGCGCTCTACGGCGACCGATATCGGCCGCGTGATCGCCGAGATCGCAGCGGCAACGGTGTCCGAGCGCGGCGAGACCCGCGCCGACGACCGCACGTCGGCGGCCGCAATGGAAGACCGCAAGCGAGAGGGCTACTTCTGATGACGGCCGAGCAACACGCCGAAAAGCCCTTGCCTCCCAAGGGCATAACTCGCCAACTGCTGCGCATCGCCACTGCGGGCTCCGTGGACGACGGCAAGAGCACCCTGATCGGACGGCTCCTGCACGACACCGACAGCCTGCCGCTGGACCACCTGGAAGCCGTCACCAACACCGAGGGCATCGCGGATCTGGCTGCACTCTCCGACGGTCTGCGCGCCGAACGCGAACAGGGCATCACGATCGACGTCGCGTACCGCTTCTTTGCCACCGACACCCGCAGCTACATCCTGGCCGACACCCCCGGCCACGAGCGCTATACCCGCAACATGTTCACCGGCGCCTCCAACGCGCACGTGGCCATCCTGCTCGTCGATGCACGCGCCGGGGTGCTGCGCCAGACCCGCAGGCACGCCCGCATCGCAAAGCTGTTGGGCATCAAGCACTTTGTCGCCACGGTGAACAAGATCGACCTCATCGACTTCGACCAGGGCAAGTTCACCGAGGTTTCCGACGAGCTGGCACAGTTGGCGGCACGCCTCGGCGGCGTGGACATCACTGTCATCCCGATCGCCGCCAAGCACGGGGACAACGTCGTGCACCGCTCCGAGCGCACCCCGTGGTACAGCGGGCCCACCTTGCTGGAGTACCTGGAGGGCATCGAGCTCGCCGCGCCGCAGGCCGAGCCGGCACGGCTGCGCCTCCCCGTGCAGTGGGTGTCGCGACCGACCGCCGATGTGCGCCGTCGCTATACCGGGCGCCTGGCGGCGGGAACGCTCAGCGTCGGCGACCCGGTGGTGTCGCTGCCCGCCGGCACCCGCTCGACGGTCACTGCTGTGGACACCCTCGACGACGAACGCACGACCGCCGTTGCCCCGCTGTCGGTTTCGATCGAGCTGGCCGACGACATCGACGTGGGCCGCGGTGACGTCTTCGTCAGTGGTGCGCAGGATGCGGTCCCGCCGGTGCTGGCCCGGGAACTCGATGCGACCGTGTGCTGGTTCGTGGACTCACCTCTGCGGGCGGGCGATCGGCTGGCCCTCAAACAAACCACCAAGACCGTGCGGGCAACCGTGCAGGCACTGCACACGCGGCTGGACCCCGAGACGCTCGACGAGCTCGACGGCCCGGTTGAACTGGCACTCAACGACATCGGCACCATCACGCTGCGGACCAGCTCGGTGGTCATCGCCGACAACTACACCGACAACCGTGACAGCGGCGCGTTCATCCTGATCGACGAGACCACCAACGACACCGTCGGCGCCGGCACCATCGTCGAGGCACGGGAGGTCAAGCCGGGCGCGCATCCGCGCACCGACATCCGTTGGCATCCGTCGTCACTGGACCGCGGCTACCGCTGGCAGGCCACCGGACAGCCGGGCGCGACGATCTGGTTCACCGGCCTGCCGGCGTCGGGCAAGTCGACGATCGCGGTCGCCGTCGAGCGCGCACTCGTGGAGTCGGGGCGGGTGGCCTACCTGCTCGACGGCGACAACCTGCGCCACGGGCTATCCGACGATTTGGGCTTCTCCCCCGGCGACCGCGCCGAAAACATCAGGAGGGTCGGGCATTTGACTCGGCTGCTGGCCGACGCGGGCGTCGTCGCGCTGGCATCGCTGGTGTCACCGCTGAAGTCGGACCGCGAAATCGCCCGCGCCCTCAACGAAGCCGCCAAGCTGCCCTTCATCGAGGTCTACGTCGCCACGTCGCTGGCCGAGTGCGAAAAGCGGGATCCCAAAGGCCTCTACGCCCGCGCCCGCAGCGGCCAGCTGTCCGGCATGACCGGTGTCGACGCACCATACGAGGCGCCGGAGAATCCGGACCTGCTGCTCGACACCACCAGCGCCGGCATCGACGACCTCGCCGCGCGGGTCATCGATCTGCTCAACGAACGCAGCCCGCGCCCGCCCGCCTAGATTCAGCACGATCTAATCACTTGGCCGCCGGCGCCGCGCACGCAAATGTGAGCGCGTGAGTGATTGGCGCGAGCGAGTCGGCTCGATATCGGTGGACTGGTGGGCGACCCTGGTCGCCGGGGTGATCGTCGCGTTGGCCGTGGCCGACGCGCTGCCGAAGATTCCGTGGTGATCGCGTGAGCACCACTGGACTCGAGCGCGACGCGACGCTGGACGAGCCGGCCTTCACCAGCAATCGGCCGCTGGACTACGTACCCGGCGTGCTGTTGCTGATCGCCGTGGGACTGCTCGGCAAATACGCCCAGATCTGGTCGAACGCACTCGCCAAACACGAACACTGGCGGGTGCCCGACATCGAATACGTGTTGTGGGCCATCGTGATTGGGCTTGTCATCGCCAACACCGTCCGCCTGCACCGGATATTTCGGCCGGGCGTGCAGACCTACGAGTTTTGGCTCAAGGCCGGGATCGTCGTGCTCGGAGCGCGTTTCGTGCTCGGTGACATCGCCAAACTCGGCGGGCTGAGCCTGCTCCAGATCTTGGTCGACATGGCGGTCGCGGGCACCATCATCATCGCCGCCGCGCGCGCCTTCGGGTTATCCGGCAAGCTCGGATCCTTGCTGGCGATCGGTACGTCGATCTGCGGGGTATCGGCGATCGTGGCAGCCAAGGGCGCGATCCGGGCACGTAACTCCGACGTCGGCTACGCCATCGCGGCGATCCTGGCGTTGGGGGCGGTGGCGCTGTTCGTATTGCCACCGCTGGGGCACGCGATCGGGCTGACCGATCGCGAGTTCGGGCTGTGGGCGGGCCTGGCGGTGGACAACACCGCCGAGACCACCGCCACCGGCTACCTGTTTTCCGATCACGCCGGCAAGATCGCCGTGCTGGTCAAGTCGACCCGCAACGCGCTGATCGGGTTCGTCGTGCTCGGCTTCGCGCTGTATTGGGCCGCGCGCGGGCAGGCCGACGAGATCGCTCGTGGCGCCAAAGCGAAGGCGGAGTTCGTCTGGCACAAATTCCCGAAATTCGTGCTCGGCTTTCTGACGGTCTCGGCGATCGCGACCGCGGGCTGGCTGACCAAGGGCCAAACCGCGAACCTGGCCAACGTGTCGAAGTGGGCGTTCCTACTGACGTTCGCCGGGGTCGGACTCAACACCGACATCCGGCAGCTCGCGCGGACCGGATGGCGGCCCCTGCTGGTGGCCGTCATCGGGCTCGTGGTCGTCGCGTCGGTGTCGCTGGGGATCGTGCTGCTGACCTCCCGCGTGTTCCATTGGGGTGTCAGCGCTTAACGCCGCCTAGACGTAAACCGCACGCTTGGCGTAGATCTCGGCGAGGAACTGCTCGACGGCCACCGCGGCGTGTGCCGCGCGTGCCGACCCGAAGATGTCGAAAGCGTGCTGTGCGTAGGGTAATTCGGCGTAGACGACGGGCTGGCGGCTGACCTCGGTGAGCCGTGCGACGAAGCTGCGAGCCTGCTCGACCGGGATCAGCGAGTCGTTGGTCCCATGCAGCACGAAGAACGGTGGCGCATCGCCGCTGACGTGGGTGATCGGCGAGGCGATGCGAAAGGGCTCGGCTATCTCCGTCCGGCTCAGCTTGAACACCTGCTTCGCCACCATCGGCACCATCAGGGGATGCATGGAATCGTCGTTTCGGGTGAAGTCGTACACCCCGTAGAACGGGACGGCCGCATGCACGCGGGTGTCGGCCTCCTCGAAACCCGGCTGAAACCGCGGATCGTTCGGCGTCAGTGCGGCCAGCGACGACAGGTGCCCGCCGGCGGAGCCACCGGTGATCGCGATCCAGTCCGGGTCACCGCCGTAGGAAGCGATGTGCTCTTTCGTCCACGCGATCGCGCGCTTGACGTCGACGATCTGATCGGGCCAGGTGGAGCGCGGGCTGAGCCGGTAGTTGATCGCGACACAAATCCAGCCGAGCTCGGCCAGATGGCTCATCAGCGGATGTGCTTGTCCCCGTTTGTTTCCGGTCACCCACGCGCCGCCGGGGACCTGCAGCAGCACCGGGGCGCGACCGCCGCGGTCGAGATCGGGCCGTCGCCAGATGTCGAGATGGTTGCGCGAGCCGTACTCGCCGTAGCTGATGTCGCCGTCGTGCGCGTAGTCGCGGTAGATCCGCAGCATTCGGGCCACACCGGGCTTCTTCGCGGTCGCACCGCCGGGCGCGGGCCGCCGCCACAGATCGCCGGACTCGGTGCGACGGTCGGGGCCCAGGCCGGCGTCCAGCGCGGCGGTCAGCGGCTCGTTGGCGTTGCGCCCGACATGGCGCAGGCCCACGAGCCCGAGCCAGGACAGCGCCGACAGCAGCCAGCTGAATCGGCGTACCCGCGGCGGCAGGCCGCGTGCGACCGACGCCAGCGCCGCGAACTGCACGCCGAGCGATTGCATCGGAAGTTCCGACGCGAAAACGCCGTAGCCGAACGCATACATGGCGCCGTACGGCCGCTTCGTCAGCGGGCGGTAGCCATTGGCGGTGAATGCGAAACTCAACACCGAGATCAATACGGCTGCCAGTCGCTTCACGGCGGTCCTTTCTGTCGGGCGGGCTGGGGTGTCCGATTAGGTGGTGTCGCGTTCCCGGGATTTCCCCGAATCGCCGGCCCTGCCGGCCGTCGCCGGGTCTTCGATCACCTGATAGGTCGGGTCGACCAACGACATGGGCCGATTACCGCTCTGCCTGGGCTTGCCGGTGATCCGCAGCAGCTGACCGGGCTGGACGTCATCGCCACCGTGTCCCGGACGGAATGTCACGCTGATCTCGCCGCTGTTGTCGCCGACGACGATCGAGCGCAGGGTTCGCCGCCGTTTGCTGATGTCCTCGACCTGACTGACGCGGCCTTCGAAGGTGGCGCGCTGTCCGGGGATGAGGCCCGCCACGGTGATCACCGAGGGCGGCCGCTCGGGCTTGGGATGTTCGTAGGCGTCGACGTCGGAGTCCTCCTCCTCGGAAACCCACGCTTCGACCTTGTCGAGTTCGCGCCCGATCCGTTGTTCGAAGCGTTCCGGGAATGCCTCCTTGATCCGGGATTGCACGTCGTAGGGCACGATCGTGGCGGCGGCGTCGGGGATCAGGCTGACCGCCCGGGAGATCTTGTCGGCGGTGCGGTCGTGCAGTAGGCGCCCCAGCAGTGGCGCATACGTGCGGCGCGGCAACAGCACGGTCACGTTGGTGTCGGGTTGTTCTTGCCGTGCCTTGGCGACCAGCATCTGCGCGGCCCGGTTGACTCGCCGATCCGGACAGTCCACGACCCGGAGCCGGGTGTCGAGTTCGTAGTGATCCCAACGCTTTCGCAGTTGCGCGGCGTGGGCGGCGTCCACCATGAAATGCACGGCGATGAGCTCGTCGGACCGCAGTCCCTTGCCGTAGCGCAGCGCCTCGAGCACCGCGAGGTCAACCGAGTTCACGAACACGAACACCCGGTGCCGGGCGTACTTCACCAGCTCGGGGCGGTCGGTGCGGAACATCTCGAGAATGGCTGCCTCCGCGCGATATTCGCGGTTCAGCCGTATCAGGATGAAGACCAGCACCGGGAAGACGACGACCACCAGCCACGCGCCTTCGGTGAACTTGGCGACCGCGAAGATGCCGACCACGATCGTCGACAGGATGGCCGCCGACAGGTTGATCGCCAAGCGGTATCGCCAGCCCGGCTCCCGGTGGGTCAGATGGTGTTTGGTCATGCCGTAGCCGGCCATCGAGAATCCCGTGAATACCCCGATCGCGTAGAAGGGGACCAGCGCGTTGACCGAACCGCCGGTCGTCAGCAGCAACGCCACCGACAGGGCGGTGAGCGCGATGATTCCGTTCGAGAACACCAGGCGGTGACCGCGTTTCGTCAGCTGTCGCGGCAGGAATCGGTCTTCGGCGACGAAACTGGCCAACGCCGGGAATCCGTTGAAACTCGTGTTCGCACCGGTGAACAAGATTGCGGCGGTTGCGGTTTGGACGAGGACGAAGAAGATGTCGCCGATTGGTCCCTTGCCGAAGACCGCGCGGCCGACCTGCGACAAGACCGACGGATACTCCGTGAGATACGGCGTGGAGTGAGTGACATACGCGAGATAGGCGACACCGGCCAGCAGGAACCCGAGAATACACGCCATGGCGGTGAGAACCCGACGTGCGTTGCGGCCCTGCGGCTTTCGGAAGACGTCGACGGTGTTGGAGATCGCCTCCACCCCGGTCAGCGACGAACCCCCATTGGCGAAAGCACGCAGCAACACCAAAATTGTTGCGCCCATTACCAATCCGTTGCCCTGGTGGACCGGCACCGTTCCCGGCAGCTGATGCGGATCGTATACCGGCAAATCGCCGAATATTACGCGCACTACGCCGACCACGATGGTCAGGCCGATCATGACGACGAACCCATAGGTCGCCACCGCGAACGGCATGCCCGCTTCCCTCAAGCCGCGCAGGTTCGCGTAGCAGATGAAAAGCACTACGGCGACCGTGATTTCCAGGCTGTAGGGACCCAACACCGGGATGGCCGACACTACCGCGACCGTCCCGGCCGCCGACTGCACGGCGACGGTGACGACGTAGTCGATCAACAGCGCCGCGGCCGCGACCTGCGCCACCCGGGGCCCGAAGTTCTCCCGCGCCACGATGTAGGAACCGCCGGCTCGGGTGTAGGCCATGACGACCTGCCGATACGACGCGGCCACCAATACCAGGATCAGCAGGATGACGCCGGTGACGGGAAGCAGCAACGCGAACGCCGCCAACCCGGCATGCGGCAACAGTTCGATGAGGATCTGCTCCGGACCGTACGCGGTCGACGAGATCGCATCCGGCGAAAGTGCGCCGAGCGCAACCGGGTTAGACAGTTTTTCGCTTGACAGCTCCTCGGTAATCAGCGGCTTTCCCAGAAAAACTCGCTTCGCGACGTCACCTACCGTCAGTGGGATGCGCGGCTTGGCCGAAGAAGTTGTCACAACCACATTCCTTACCCGAGGTCGAAACACTTAGGAAGCACTTGGGTAACGCCTGCGATGCATTCTGCCGCCCACCCCGTCCGCACGGCAGGCGGACGGCCATATCGGCGAACCGGACGCGACGACGATCAGGACCCGGGCGGTGCGGTGAGCCGGCCCACCGCCGCCGCGATGCGCTCGTCGGTGGCGGTCAGCGCGACGCGCACGTGCCGCGCACCGCCGGGGCCGTAGAACTCGCCGGGTGCCACCAGGATGCCGCGCTGCGCCAACCACGCGACGCTGTCCCGGCAGGGTTCGCCGCGGGTGGCCCACAGGTACAGGCCGCCTTCGGAAAGGTCGATGACAAAACCGGCGGAGCGCAGCGCCGGCGCCAGCGCGGCCCGCCGACGGGCGTATCGCTCGCGCTGCAGCTTGTCGTGGACGTCGTCATCCAGCGCGGCCGCCATGGCGGCCTGCACCGGCGTCGGCACCATCATCCCGGCATGCTTGCGCACCGCCAGGAGTTCGGCGACCAGCCCCGGATCCCCCGCGACGAAACCCGCCCGATAACCGGCCAGCGACGAACTCTTGGACAGCGAATGCACCGCCAGCAGCCCGGTGTGGTCGCCGTCGCAGACGGACGGGTGCAGCACCGATAACGGCTCGGCGTCCCAGCCCAATCCCAGGTAGCACTCGTCGGAAGCCACGATGACGCCCCGCTCGCGCGCCCATCCGACCACCTTGCGCAGGTGGTCGAGGCCGAGCACACGCCCGGTCGGGTTGCTCGGCGAATTCAGGTAGAACAACGCCGGTGACTGCGGGCCGAGCTGGGTCAGCGAGTCCGCGCGGAGCACCTGCGCTCCGGCCACGCGCGCGCCGACCTCATACGTGGGGTACGCCAGCTCCGGCACCACAACCACGTCGGCGGCGCCCAGACCCAGCAGGGTCGGCAGCCAGGCGATGAGTTCTTTGGTCCCGATCACCGGCAGCACCGCCGACTCGCTCAGGCCGGTGATGCCGAAGCGGCGGCCAAGCGCGGCGACCGCCGATTCCCGCAGGCTCGAGGTCCCGGCGGTGGCCGGATATCCCGGCGCCGCGCTGGCGGCCGCCAGCGCCTCCCGGATCACCGGGGCGACCGGGTCGACCGGGGTGCCGACGGACAGGTCGACGATGCCGTCGGGATGGGCCCCGGCCAGCGCCTTCGCGTCGGCCAAGGTGTCCCAGGGGAATTCCGGCAGGGAAGCCGAAACAAGCCGGGCCATCCCGGGCTTACGCGGCACCGGCCCGCTCAGTCGCCTTCGCCCTGCGGCGGCAGATCCTTGACCACCTGCGGGTCGTTCTCGGTCATGCCGACCTTGGCCGCGCCGCCCGGCGAACCCAGCTCACCGAAGAAGTCCGCGTTGATCTGGGTGTACTGGCTCCATTGCTCGGGCACGTCGTCTTCGTAGTAGATCGCTTCGACGGGGCAGACCGGTTCACAGGCCCCACAGTCGACGCACTCGTCGGGGTGGATGTAGAGCATCCGAGCGCCCTCGTAGATGCAGTCGACGGGGCACTCCTCGATGCATGCCTTGTCCTTGATGTCGACGCAAGGCTCGGCGATCGTGTACGTCACGGACGTCTCCTCAAGGTCTCCTCCATGTACTGCTCGGTGTGGGCTGCCGTTTGCCTCGCCGCGGCGCTCCATGCCCCGCAATACGCAAAGCTTTCGGTTACTGATACTAGACGTTGCACATACACGTCAACCACCGGGGAGGCACTGGAGGACTGGCGTTCTATAAACCTAGTCGCCATAGCAAAGCATGGCCGCGGTCCGTGCCCAAGTCGCGGGGTCAAAACTGTGAGTTGGTATAGCGTTCAACGGCGATGACGAACGCCGCCAAGCCGGTGACCTGCCGATAGTTACATTCCGTCGGCGGCGTACGAATAGTCACGCGAAAGGGAACGCCCACGGTGCCTGGTAGCCTCGCAGAGGACGGCAAACCGCTGGGCAGAGATGTCGTCGCCGTCAACAGCGGTGCACTAACTGGGGAAGGTGTCCATAGAAATGATGACGCTGTCGTTGGGCAAGTTGGCAGCCGCAGTTGGCGGCGTGGCAGTGGCGCTGAGCGCTGCCACCGGGGTCGCATCCGCAGATCCGATCGTCGACACGACCTGCAACTACGGGCAGGTGATGGCGGCGCTTAACGCCACGGATCCGGCAACTGCCGCGCAATTGAACTCATCGCCGGTGGCGCAGAACTACCTGCGTCAGTTCCTCGCCGCGCCGCCGCCGAAGCGCCAGCAGATGGCCGCGCAGATCCGGGCGATGCCGCAGGCCGCCCAGTTCATGGGCACCATCGAGAACGTCGCCGGCGTCTGCAACAACTACTGAGCCGACAGGCCCAGATAGTTCAGTAGCCGCTGAGTAGTCGGCGCACGCGACCTAAGGTTTCGGCGCCGACGCGGCTGCAGATCCTGGACGGGTCGCCGGGTCGGCGGCCCCACAGCAGCAAAACCCGTGCTGCCGCATCGGTTTCGAGCGTGGCCGGACCCACCGCGTCGGCGAATCCGACCGTGGTGTGGTCCGCGTCCGCGCTGAGGACGACGTCGTCGGTTTCGGGAACTCGCAGCCGGGCCTCGATTCGCTCCCCCGCTCCAAGCTCCTTGGCGCCCTTGGCGAGCAGCGGGCGTCCCACCGCGACGACGCTGTGCGTCGTCATCCACGGCTCCGCCAGCGCGGTCTGGAAGGCGACGCTCTTATCGCAGTCGCCGGTGATGTCCCAGCCGTGCAGGACGAGCTCCTCGCGCATGTGCTCGGCGAACCAGGGCACCTTCATGGTGCGTCCGGTCCAGGCGACATCGGTGTCGGCGGGAACCCCCTCGGCGGCGACGACGACCTCGTTCAAGTTGGCCATGCGGTCCAGCAGGGCATCCCACAGGTCGGCATCGTTGAGCGCGCGCAAGGGGCCTTCCCGTTCTTCGAAACCGCGTGTGCCGACGGGTTCGCCCTCCAGATGTGCGCCCAGCACCCGGGCGAGCTCCTCGGCGTTGCCGGCTTGATGGGCCACGATGTCGCGTACCGTCCAGGCTTCACACCAGGTCCCGGTATCGGGGCTGCGCTGTTGCACGGCGTCCGCGAAGGGCTGCCATTCGGGGAATCGGTCGGTATCGATCTGTCGTTTCACGGCCTCGGGTATACCCGCTGCCCCCGACACCTACGCGGCGAGCGGAGAGTACGTGGTGGTGCGCTGTCGGGCGGGGCGGCCGATGCCCTCGGCGATCGCGGTCAGTTCGGCCACCGTTTTCGCCGAGCCGTGTTCGGAGCCGGCCATCCGCGAGATCGTCTCCTCCATCAGCGTGCCGCCCAGGTCGTTGGCGCCGCCGTTGAGCATCACCTGTGTGCGTGCGACACCGAGCTTGACCCAGCTGGTCTGAATGTGAGAAATGCGGCCGTGCAACATGATCCGCGCCAGCGCGTGCACCGCCCGGTTATCGCGATGGGTGGGCCCGGGACGGGCGGCGCCGGCCAGATACAGCGGCGAACTCTGGTGCACGAACGGCAGCGGCACGAACTCGGTGAAACCGCTGGTGCGGTCCTGGATTTCGCGCAACACGTTGAGATGGCCGACCCAGTGCCGGGGACTGTCGACGTGCCCGTACATCATCGTCGAGCTCGACCGCAGCCCCACCTCGTGTGCGGTGGTCACGATCTCGATCCACATCGACGTCGGCAGCTTGCCCTTGGTGAGCACCCAACGCACCTCGTCGTCCAGGATCTCGGCGGCGGTGCCGGGGATGGTGTCCAGCCCGGCCTCCCGCAGGCCGATCAGCCACTCGCGGACGCTCAACCCGCTCTTGGTCACGCCGTTGGCGATCTCCATCGGGGAGAACGCGTGCACGTGCATCGACGGGACGCGGGCCTTGACGGCGCGCACCAGATCGGCGTACCCGGTGACCGGCAGCTCAGGGTCGATCCCGCCCTGCATGCAGACCTCGGTGGCGCCCTCGACATGCGCCTCCCAGGCGCGGTCGGCGACCTCGTCGGTGGACAACGAGTACGCGTCGGCGTCGCCCTTGCGCTGCGCGAACGCGCAGAATCGGCAGCCGGTATAGCAGATGTTGGTGAAATTGATGTTGCGGTTCACCACGAACGTCACGTCGTCGCCGACCACGTCACGACGTAGCGAATCGGCCAGTGCGGCAACCGCTTCCAGCGCGGGACCGTCGGCCGTCGCCAACGCCAGGTACTCGTCGTCGGTGCACCCGGCGGGATCGCGTTCGGCCGACCGCAGCGCGGCAAGCACGTCGGTGTCGATCCGCTCGGGCGCGTGCGCGGCGAGCTCGTGCACGTGCGCGCGGATCGATTCCCAGTCGCCGAACGCACTCTCGAGATCGCTGCGCGACTCGCTGTTGCGGCCCTCGGTGTCGATCGCCGCATTGAGGTCGACCCGACCGGAGGACTCCACGTCGTCGGGCTCCTGCCAGGGCATGCCGACGGGGTTGACGTCGCGGGCCAGGCCGGTGGCCGGATCGGCCAGCGCCACAACGTGTGCGCGCACCCGTGGGTCGATCCACGCGGCCCCCGCCTGTACGTATTTGGGCTGCGCGGTCAATCGCTGCACCAAGTCGTATCCGGCTTCGGCGGTGACGGCGGCCAGCTCGTCCAACGCGGGCCAGGGCCGTTCCGGGTTGACGTGGTCGGGCGTCAACGGCGACACCCCGCCCCAGTCGTCGACCCCGGCGCCCACCAGTGCCAGGCACTCCTCACGCGACACCAGATTCGGCGGCGCCTGGATGCGCATGCCGGGACCCAACACCAATCGCGCGACCGCCACCGTCGCCAGGTAGTCCTCGATCCCCGCGTCGGGGAAGCCGGCCATCGCGGTGTGTTCCTTGGCCCGGAAATTCTGCACGATCACTTCCTGGACATGCCCGAACTCCTTGTGCGACTTGCGAATCGCGTGCAAGGTATCGGCCCGTTCGGGCAGCGTCTCCCCGATGCCCACCAGCAGCCCAGTGGTGAACGGAATGGACAGCCGGCCCGCATCGGTCAACGTGCGCAAGCGAACCGCCGGGTCTTTGTCCGGGCTGCCGTAGTGCGCAAGCCCTTTCGTCTCGAACAGCCGCCGCGACGTCGTCTCGAGCATCATGCCCATCGACGGTGCCACCGGCTTCAGCCGCGACATCTCCGACCAGCTCATCACCCCGGGGTTCAGGTGCGGCAGCAGCCCGGTCTCCTCCAGCACCCGGATCGCCATCGCCCGCAGGTAGGACAGGGTGGAGTCGTAGCCCCGCTCACCGAGCCAGTCGCGGGCCTCGGGCCAGCGGTCCTCGGGCCGGTCCCCCAGCGTGAATAGCGCTTCCTTGCAACCGAGTTCGGCCCCGCGGCGGGCGACGTCGAGGATCTCGTCGGGCTCCATATACATGCCGGCGCCCTGGGCGCGCAGCCTGCCCGGCACCGTGACAAACGTGCAGTAGTGGCAGCTGTCCCGACATAGGTGGGTGACCGGGATGAACACCTTCCGCGAATAGGTGATCGGCAACCGGCCGCCGGGGCCATGCCGACCGGCCGACTCCAGTCCCGCGTCACGCACCCGCGCGGCGCTGGCGCACAAGTCCGCCAGGTCCGCTCCGCGTGCGGTCATCGCGACGGCCGCCTCGTCGATGTTCAGCGCGACCCCGTCCCGGGCCCGCCGCAACACCCGCCGCAGCGCCGACCGATTGGCCTTGGGCGGAATGACGGGGCTGGGCAGAGCGGTGGGCTCCGGAGGCACCGGTGTCAGTGGCACGTTTGTGTAACTTCCCCACGATCGAATTTCATCCGCGCGTCCCAACATTTTGGAAGCTTGGCAACCATGGCGGGTGCCCTTTGCGCAACAGTAGCGCCAGGCGCCGCCCGGCTCGCGCTCGCATTCCCGGCCGGAATCTCCACAACGCTCAGCGGTGCACGCTGTACCGCCACAGCACCCATACCGGCGGCACCACGCCCAGCACGATCAGGATCAACGCCCCGTATGCCATCAACCCCTTGCCGCCCAGGATGACGTCGTCGGCGGGGCCGCCCATGCTGATCGCGGCCACGGTGAGCAGCCACGTCCACAGCGGCAACGCGGCCACCCGTGGCGAACTCGTCCAGCGCCCCGCGGCCCAGACCAGGGCGGCGTTCACCAGCCCACTGATCAATCCGCTGATGGGCAATGGAACGGTGCCGATATAGAACGGCAGCAGTAGGGCCCCGGCTAGCGCGGACAACACCCCGTCGACAGCCAACAGCGCCAGGACAACGACGCGAATAGCGGGGTCAGTCGTGCCGCTGTCTTCGACAGACGCGGCGCGCGGCTTGGTTTCGGTCAGGTCGGGACGCTGTCGATATTGGAGAGGATGGAGCCGAGTACCCACTGCAGGCTGTCGAGGCGGTCCTGCCAGTGCTGCAGGTTAGGGTCCAGGTCGGGGTCCATGCGAATTCCTTCCGTGGCTGCCTGGTTGGCAGCCTACCGCGTGCCGAATCCGTTGAAACCCAGTCCCGCGAGCAGATCCGTCTCCCAGCCGCGGTCATCGCGATCCCCCGCGGATCCTCCGGCCAGCACGTAGTGCTCGTGCGCCAGTATCGGCAGCGCCATGTTGTTCGACAGGGCACACACCCGGCCGGTCGGGCCGACGACCACCTGGGTGGCGTGCGCGGCGAGCGCCGCCGACTTGGCCGCGAGTGCGTCCGAGCCGGCCTCCACCACGGCGTCGATGTCGGAATCGGCATATCCGAAGTCGAACTCTTCCGCGGGCGGGATCGTCCACCCGGGCAGCAGATCATCGGGCCGCAGGGCGCGCCAGCCCGCCACGAACGCGCTCGCGGCGATGACCGCCCAATAGAACTTCGGGACGGTCCATGGCTCGCCGGGGTAGTCGCCGGTCCCCGCCGCCGCGACGGCGGCCGAGGTGACCGTGTGAGTACGGATGTGGTCGGGATGCCCGTAGCCGCCGTTGGGGTCGTAGGTCACCACGACGTGCGGTCGCTGCTCGCGAATGATCGCGACCAGCGCCCCGACCGCTTCGCCTTCGTCGGCGTCGATGAACCGCTGCTGTCGCCGCTTTGCCGTCCCTTCCATCCCGGAGTCGCGCCAGCGGCCCGCGCCGCCGAGATAGACCGGCCTGCCGATGCCGAGCTCGCGCAGCGCCGCGGTTAGCTCGCCGATTCGGTAGCCGCCGAGTTGGTCCGCATGATCGACGGCGAGGCGGGCCCAGTGGTCGCCGATGACCTCGCCCTCCTCGCCGAGCGTGCAGGTGACGACGCTGACCTGTGCGCCGCGGGCGGCGTAGTGGGCGATCGTGGCCCCGTTGCTGAGGCTCTCGTCGTCGGGATGCGCGTGGACGAACAGCAGCCGCGGGGTCTCAGGCATGGACGCACCCTACCCGCGGCACCGTGTCGATAGCCGATGTTCCACCTGGCCGCGGTGAATAGGAACGCGAACGGCTACTATCGAGGAATGCCGCAGCTCACACCAGCCCGCAACGGCAGCCGCAGCCGCCGCCGGGGCGAAGTCCTGGAACGTGCCCTCTACGAGGCCACGTTGGCCGAACTGACCGAAGTCGGATACGGCGGGCTGACGATGGAAGGGATAGCGGCGCGCGCCCACACCGGCAAGGCGGCGCTGTACCGCCGCTGGGCCACCAAGTGCGAGCTGGTACACGCCGCGCTGGTTTTCGCGTTGCCGCCGGTCCCCGAGCCGCGCTCGGGCCGCCCGGCCAGAGACAACCTGCTGGCGATGTTCACCTCCCACCGCGACATGCTCGCCGGCAAGACCGACTTTCCCGGCCTCTACGTCGTCCAGCAGTTGCTCCACGAACCGGAGATGCGGGCCATCTTCGCCGACGCCGTCGTGAGCCCGCGGCTGAAAATCATCGAGTCGATCCTGCAAGCCGCCGTCGACTCCGGCGACATCGACCCGGCAACGATCACCCCGCTGACCGCCCGGATCGGACCGGCGTTGATCAACCAACACTTCCTGCTCACCGGGGAGCCCCCGAATCGGCGGGAGCTGGCACTCATCGTCGACACCGTGATCCCGGCGCGGGCACCGGCGGCAGCCGTCGACTAGAAGGTCGTCACGGCCCGGTTTTGATCCATTGGCCGGCGTCGCCGACGATGCCGACCGGGACCGCGCCCGACAGGCTGACGTTCCGCACGCTCGGGCCGGCCGCGACGATCGTCGTGTCCTGCAGGATCGGCAGCACGGTCGACATGTTCCATAAACGCGGTTCGACCGCCGTGATCACGTCGTTGATGCTCTTGGTGCCGTTGAGGGCGGCGTCGATGTTCGACTGGATGCTGCGATCGCAGATTCCGGTGAGGTTCGACGGCGCCTGCACCAGCGCGCCGGGGTCGGGTGCCCGACTGGGCGGGGTCGACGTCGGCGTCGTGGCGGTGGGGCTCGGCCCGGCGGACGACGTGGGCCCGGCAGGGCCGGAAGGACCGGTGGAGGCCGCATTGGTGGGCGTGTTGGCGGTCGGCACCGTCGTCGATTGCAGTGCGGGGCAGCCGTAGCGCGAGGCCAGTAGGGTCGCCAGATTTCCGCCCGCTTGGTGCCATCCGACAATCGCGTCCACCTGGTTGTTGTTCAGCGCATCGCGATACAGCGTCACCGGGTCCATCGCCAGCACCGTCGCGGCGATGCCGACGTTGCGCAGCTGGTCGGCGGCGGTGTTGGCCACCGCGACCGCGGTCGGGTCGTTCGCGGCCACCCCGATGACGAGCGACAGCTGCTGGCCGTCCTTACTGATCCGCCCCCGAATGACTTCCGGCGGGCCAGTACTCACCGGCGGCGTCGCGCTGGGCGGCGGCGGCACCGGCGACGCCGAGGTGCTGCTCTCGATTTGGTAACCCGACGCCGTCAGCAACGCCAGCGCCGCGGGCGTCGTCATCGCGGGAGGCGCGGTCGGCTCATAGCCCGGGTCGCTGGGCGAGCGGATCTGGGCCTGCGCCAGCGTGACGGTGTTGTCACTGCCGGCGCCGACGGCGGCGAGCAGGTCGACGTCGAGCAGCCCCAGGATCGCCTTGCGGACCTGCGTGTCGGACAGCTTGGGCTCGTTGGCGCGCAGCGTGAACTGCATGACCCGCGGTGTGACGATCCGCGCCGTCCGCACATCGGGGATGGCGGACAACTGCGCGAAGGCCGCGGACCCGCCGTGCACCTGGGCCACCTGGGTATCGCCGTTGCGCACCGAATCGGCCAGCGCCGCCGGCGCCCCGGCCCGGCGGAACAGGATCAGCGCCGGCTTGGCCGGCGGACCCCAGTAGCGGTCGTTGCGGGCGATCAGGATTTCGTCGCGCTGCGGGTCGATGTTCTCGACGCGGAACTGTCCGCCGGTGACCGGCAGCGCCCGCGCCAGGCCGGCCGCGAAACCGCCCGGCACGTCCTTGACGATATGCGCGGGCAGGATGTCGCTGAACAGCTCCTTCCACGCCGGGTAGGGCTGCGCGAAGGTCACCACCGCCTGCTTGCCGCCCTCGAGCGACTGCACGCCGGTGATGAGGTCGTAGCCGGCGGGATCGACGACCCCGGGCTGACTGACCATCTGATGCCACAGGTACCAGAAGTCGTCGGCGGCGATCGGGGCGTTATCGGTCCATTGCGCCTCGGGCCGGATCTTGTAGGTGACCGTGAACGGGTTCTGGTTGGTCACCTCCGCCGACACCAACAGCGTGGGATCCATCTCCCAGCGCGAACCCGTCGGCGTCCCGGGATCGGGCACCGGCCGAAATGCGCTGGGCAGCACCAGCGAGCTGATCGCCGCGTTCACCGGGGACAGATCGGACAGCAGATGCGGGTTGAACCCGGCGCCGATCGAGTCGATGCCCATGATGATCTGGGTGGGCCGCTGCGGCGGCGGCGCCGAGTTGTGCGGCGTATCGGTGCTTTGCGGCGCCGGCGGCGGGCTGACCGTGCACGCCGCCAGCGCCAACCCGGCCAGCGAGACCATCACGCCGAGCTTCGCGAAGAAACGGCGGGGGCGTCTCGGCACGCCCATCAGGGTATCGAGCACCCGCCCAGCAACGCGCCCGACCACGAGCGGCCTAACCCCTGGCCTTCGCCCGCGCCCGGCCGCGGGCCCGGGAGGTGGCGTCCAGCTCGACCTTTCGCACTCGCACGACCTCGGGAGTCACCTCGACGCATTCGTCGGGCGCGCAGAATTCCATGGCCCGCTCCAGATCGAGCTCGAGCGGCTTGGCCAACGTCTCGATGACGTCGGCGGTCGATGACCGCATGTTGGTGAGCTTCTTCTCGCGGGTGACGTTGATGTCGAGATCCTCTGGGCGCGGGTTGATTCCGACGACCATGCCTTCATAGGTGTCCTGCCCGGGTTCGACGAAGAACTGCCCGCGATCGGCGAGCTGCAGCAGCGCGAACGGCGTGATGGTGCCGGAACGATCGGACACCAGCGACCCGGTGTGCCGGGCCCGGATCTCCCCCGCCCACGGCCGGTACCCGTCGAACACCGCATGGCCGACGCCGGTGCCGCGGGTCTCGGTCAGGAAGTCGGTGCGCCAGCCGATCAGGCCGCGGCTGGGAACGACGAAATCCATGCGCACCCAGCCGGTGGTGTGGTTGGCCATCTCCACCATGCGGCCCTTGCGCGCGGCCATCAGTTGCGTAACCGCCCCGACGTACTCCTCCGGGCAGTCGATGGTCATGGCCTCGAACGGCTCGTGCAGCTTGCCGTCGATGGTCTTGGTGACCACCTGGGGCTTGCCCACCGTCAATTCGAAGCCCTCGCGGCGCATCTGTTCGACCAGCACGGCCAGGGCCAGCTCGCCGCGCCCCTGCACCTCCCACGCGTCGGGAACGCCGATGTCGACCACGCGGATCGACACGTTGCCGACCAATTCGGCGTCCAGCCGGTTGCGCACCATCCGCGCGGTCAGCTTGTGCCCGGACACCTTGCCCGCCAGCGGCGAGGTGTTGGTGCCGATGGTCACCGAGATCGCCGGCTCGTCGACCGTAATCCGCGGCAGCGCAACGGGATTCGCCAAGTCGGCCAGCGTGTCGCCGATCATGATCTCCGGTAGGCCGGCCACGGCGACGATATCGCCCGCGATGGCCTCGTCGGTCGGGCTGCGTTCGACGCCCTCGGTGGCCAGCAGCTCGGTGATCTTCGCGGTTGCCGTCGTCTCTTGGCCGTCCACTTCGCGGATCCACGCGACCTGCTGGCCCTTGCGGATGCGCCCGTTGTAGATGCGGATCAGCGCCAGCCGGCCCAGGAAGCTCGACGCGTCGAGGTTGGTGACCAGAGCCTGCAGCGGCGCGTCCGGGTCGCCCTTGGGCTCCGGCACGTACTTTTCCAGGACCTCGAACAGCGAGTCCAGGTTCGACCCGTCGGGAACCTGGCCGTCGGGCGGCTGCGTGGTGCTGGCCACCCCGGCGCGCCCGGACGCGTACAGCGTGGGCAGGCCCAGGGCGTGCTCCGCGGCCGCGGCGGCCTCGTCGTCGAGATCCGAGGCGACGTCGAGCAACAGGTCGTGGCTGGCCTCGACGACCTCGTCGATGCGCGCGTCGGGCCGGTCCGTCTTGTTGACCACGAGAATCACCGGGAGGTGGGCGGCCAGCGCTTTGCGCAGCACGAACCGCGTCTGTGGCAGCGGGCCCTCGGACGCGTCGACCAGCAGCAGCACCCCGTCCACCATGGACAGCCCGCGCTCCACCTCTCCGCCGAAATCGGCGTGGCCCGGGGTGTCGATCACGTTGATGACCGTGACGGTCCCATCCGGGTCGTGGCGGTGCACGGCGGTGTTCTTGGCCAGGATGGTGATGCCTTTTTCGCGTTCCAGGTCGCCGGTGTCCATCACACGTTCCTGCACTTCACCGCGTTCATGCAGCGCGCCGGACTGCCGCAGCATCGCGTCGACCAGCGTGGTCTTGCCGTGGTCCACGTGGGCGACGATGGCGACATTGCGAAATGGCACGTCGGTGATTCTGGCAGCGGGCGCTTCAGATAGCGAACTGGCGGACGCTGGACCGCTCCGCGGCGTTGAGTGTGCGGTGACGCCGTTGAGTGTGCGGTGGCGTCGCCCTAGCCGCACACCCGGAGCCCGGGCGCACTCACCAGCCGGGGCGGCGCGGTGCGGCGCCGATCAGTTCTTTGTCGGCCAGTTCACGGCTGCGGTAGACAATGTAGGGGCGGAACAGGTAGGCCACCGGCGCGCTGAAGGCGTGCACCAGGCGGGTGAACGGCCACAGCGCGAACAGCACAAGCGCGATCAGCACGTGGATTTGGTAATAGAACGCCGCGTGCGCCATCAGATCCCCGCGCGGATCGAGGATCCAGATCGAGCGGAACCAGACCGACACCTTCTGCCGGTAGTCGTGCAGCTCGCCGAAGTGCGTGGCACCGGCCAGGGTGCAGCACAGCCCCGCCACCAGCGCGCACACCAGCACCAGATACATCAGCTTGTCGTTGCGGGTGGTGGCCAAGAACACCGCCCCGTATCTGCGCCGCCGGTAGATCAGCAACCCGATGCCGATCAGGGTGGCAAAGCCGGCGGGCACACCGAGCAGCAATGCCTGCAGGTGATAGATGTGATCACTCATCCCGATCGCGCGGGTCCACGATTCCGGAATGAACAGCCCCATGACGTGGCCCATGATGACCAGCAGGCTGCCGAAGTGAAACAGCGGGCTGCCGATCGACAGCAACTTCGACTCGTAAAGCTGCGACGAACGGGTGGTCCACCCGAACTTGTCGTAGCGGTACCGCCACCAGGTGCCGACCGCCGCGACCGACAGCGCGACGTAAGGCACATCGTCCCAGAAGATCTCGACCAATTTCATGTGAACCACGGTCAGCCTCTTTCGGTGCGCTTCGGCGGGACGGTCAGGGTAAACGGTTGCAGCCCAACGGCTTCCGCGGGAGGACCGGCCTTCGCCAGCCGTTCCGCTCGGCGCGCCTCCTGATCGGTTGCGCCCGGCAGCGTTTCGCAAACCGCCGCGACGGCGTTCCGGTACGGCGACTCGGCTTGCGCCAGCGCCCCGTGCAATACGTCGATGGGGACCCGGTGCTCGGTGAGCAGCCGCCGGCCGCCCTCGGGATCGACGGTCGCGGCGAATTCCAGCACGACGGGCAGGTAATCCGGGGACTCCTTGCGCGGCGGCTCGACACCCGCGTCCCGGTATGCGCTGGCGAACACCAGCATCTCCCTGCCGCGGTTACGGGTATCGCCGGCGGTCCAGTAGGTCAGGTACATCGTGGCGCGGCGGCGCAAGTCGAAGGTCTCGACATACTCCGCCGCAGCGGTCATCGGGTCGCTTGCGCGCAGCGCGACAAGCGTCCGTTCGAGCATCGCCGCCGCGGGCCCGCTGATGTGGTCCAGCAGCTCGCTCACGGTGGCCAACCGCTGCGCCTGCCCATCGTCGGGATAGGCCAGCAGCAGCGAGGCCGCCTGCCACACCAGTCGGTCCTGCATCTCGCGGGAGGTCCCGCGGTCGGAGATCTTGGGCAACAACCTCATCGCTACCCCGGATCTTCGTTGGAATCCGGAAACAGGCCCGCGGGTGCGCCGTGGCCGTCCCAGTTGAGCAGGTTGATCCTGGAGCGGCCGCCGCCGCCCGTGCCACCGGTCCCGGCGGCGGCACCCGTCTGGCGCTGTTGCAGGGCGTGGAAGGTCTCCACGGCGATCGGGACCGGCGCGCCGCTGCCCTCCCCGAACGGGCCGGATTCGTACATGCCCGGTCCACCCTCGAACGACAATGAGCACCCCATCTCGTCGGCCATCGCGGCGGCGGGCACGTCCGCCACGTACGACGTCGGAATCACGTAGCGCTCTTCATATTTGGCGACCGCGAGCAGCCGGTACATGTTGTAGATCTGTTCTTCGGTCATCCCGACGGCATGCGGGATGTGCGGCTGCGTCTCACGGCCGAGGTTGATGTCGCGCATGTAGGACCGCATCGCGGCCAGCCGCTTCAACACCCCGGCGACCACTTCGGTGTCGCCCGCGGTGAACAGCTCGGCCAGGTACTGGATGGGGATGCGAAGCGCTTCGAGGGCGCCGAACAGGTTGCCGAGGTCCTCGCCGTCGTGGCCGTCGTGGCTGACCGCGTCGACCACCGGCGACAGCGGCGGGATGTACCAAACCATCGGCATGGTCCGGTATTCCGGGTGCAGGGGAAGCGCCACCCGGTAGGTGTTGATCAGCGCATACACCGGTGAGCGCTGCGCGGCTTCGATCCACTCGCTCGAGATGCCCTCGGCCCGCGCCGCGGCGATCACCTCGGGATCGTTGGGGTCCAACAGGATTCGGCGCTGCGCCTCATAGAGGTCCGTGTCGTGTTCCACCGACGCCGCCTCCAGCACACGGTCCACGTCGTAAAGCACCAGCCCCAGATAGCGCAGGCGTCCCACGCAGGTTTCCGAGCAGACCGTGGGCAGGCCGACCTCGATGCGCGGATAGCACAGGGTGCACTTCTCCGCCTTACCGGTCTTGTGGTTGAAATACACCTTCTTGTAAGGACATCCGGACACGCACATCCGCCAGCCCCTGCAGCGGTCCTGGTCGACGAGAACGATGCCGTCCTCGCTGCGCTTGTACATCGCACCCGACGGGCAGGAGGCAACGCACGACGGGTTCAGGCAGTGCTCGCAGATCCGCGGCAGGTAGAACATGAAGGTCTCTTCGAGCTTGAGCTTGACCTCTTGGCTGACCTTCTTCAAAACCGGGTCGTTGGGCACGATCTCCGGCGAGCCGGCGAGGTTGTCGTCCCAGTTCGATCCCCAGGAAACCTTCATCGGTTCGCCGGTGATCTGGCTGCGCGGCGCGGCGGTCGGGAAGGTGTCCCCGGCCGGGGCCTGAGTCAGGTTTTCGTAGTCGTAGGTCCACGGCTCGTAGTAGTCGTCGATGGTGGGCAGCTTGGGATTGGCGAAGATACGCAGCAACTTGTTGATGCGGCCGCCATCGCGCAGCCGCAACCGGCCCCTCTTGTCGCGTACCCACCCGCCGCGCCACCGATCCTGGTCCTCGTAGGTGCGCGGATAGCCCACTCCCGGACGCGTTTCCACGTTGTTGAACCACACATACTCGGTGCCCGCGCGGTTGGTCCACGCCTGCTTGCAAGTCACCGAGCAGGTGTGGCAGCCGATGCATTTGTCGAGATTCATCACCATCGCCATCTGCGCCATGACCTTCACTAGTAGGTCACCTCCTGGCTGCGACGGCGCACCACGGTCACCTCGTCGCGCTGGTTGCCGGTGGGGCCGAGGTAGTTGAACGCGAACGCGTGCTGGCCGTAGCCACCGGCCAGGTGACTGGGCTTGATCCGCACCCGAGTCAGCGCGTTGTGGTTGCCGCCGCGCTTGTTGTTGGTCTCGGTGCGCGGCGTGTCGACCGTGCGCTCCTGCACGTGGTAGACGAACACCACGCCGTCGGGCATGCGGTGGCTGACGATGGCCCGGCACACATAGATGCCGTTAGCGTTGCTCGCCTCGACCCAATCGTTATCGCGCACTTTGATTTTCGCCGCATCGCCCGGACTCATCCACATCGTCGGGCCACCGCGAGACAGCGAGAGCATGTACAGGTT
The DNA here is from genome assembly GCF_050205645.1 of Mycobacterium heidelbergense. Classification (GTDB taxonomy): domain Bacteria; phylum Actinomycetota; class Actinomycetes; order Mycobacteriales; family Mycobacteriaceae; genus Mycobacterium; species Mycobacterium heidelbergense_A. The sequence goes on along the minus strand of NZ_JBNMQT010000007.1, from coordinate 189,655 downwards.
GTCCTGGTAGGTCGAATGGAACGACCACTTCGAGTGCGGCGTCAAATAGCGCACGGTGAGCCCGATTCCGTCGTATCCGAGCTCGGGCTGGTTGAACAGCCGCGCCATGTCCAGCGGCGGTCGGTACACGGGCAGGTGTTCGCCGAGCTCCTCCACCCAGTCGTGGGCGAGATAGAAGTGCATCCGCCCGGTGAGCGTGTGGAACGGCTTGAGGTGCTCGATGTTGATCGTGAACGGCGCATAGCGGCGGCCACCGGTCTCGCTACCGGACCACTCCGGGCTGGTGATCACCGGGACCGGGCGAGCCTGGGTGTCGGCGTAAGTGATCCGCCTTTCCTCACTCCCCTCGGCCAGGTGTGCCAGCCGCTGACCGGTGCGCTTCTCCAGCTCGAGGAAACCTTCGACGGCCAGGCGCCCGTTGCACGTCCCGGACAGGGCGAGGATGACGTCGGCCATCCGCGTCGCCGTGGTTATCGCCGGACGGCCTGCTGCCGCACCGGAATTCATCACCCCGAACTTCGCGGCCAGCTCGCCGATCTCGCGGAAGGGATGGACGGTGTAGCCCTTGACGGTCATGCCGAACTTCTCGACGAGCGGGCCCAGGGTCACCCATTTGTCGTAGATCGCGGCGTAGTCGCGCTCCACCACGGTGAGCTTGCTCATCGTCCTGCCCGGTACCGGCACCTCGTCGGTATGCAGCCAATTGCGTTCGGCGCCATCGGGGTACGCCATCGCATCAGGCGTGTCGTGCTGCAGTGCGGTCAGCACGACGTCGTTGCGCGTGCCCAGATGTTGCCGGGCCATGGCGCTGAAGGCACGGGCAATGGCGCCGAATGCGTCGAAGTCCGACCGTGTTTCCCACGGCGGGTCGATCGCGGGGGAAAACGCGTGCACGTAGGGGTGCATGTCGGTGCTGGACAGGTCGTTCTTCTCGTACCATGTCGCGGCGGGCAACACCACGTCCGACACCAGTGTCGTCGACGTCATCCGGAAGTCGATCGACATCATCAAATCCAGCTTGCCCTCGGGAATTTCCCTGTGGGCGGCCACATCCACGGGCCGCACGCCGTCGGCGGGGGCCTCGCATTGCACGTTGGAGTCCGTGCCCAGCAGATGTTTGAGGAAGTACTCGCCGCCCTTGCCCGACGAGCCGATCAGGTTCGACCGCCAGACCGACAGCACTCGCGGCCAGTTGAGGGGATCGTCGGGATCGGTGATCGATAGCTTCAGCTTTCGCTGGGCGAGCTGTTCGGCCACGTACTCGCTGACGTCGCGCCCGGCCTGGGTTGCCTCGTCGGCGACGTCGAGGCTGGAGCGGTCGAACTGCGGATAGAACGGACTCCAGCCCATCGCCGTCGCCGAGGCCAACAGATCGATCGTGTGCTGGTCGTCGAACTTGCCGCGGCCCAACGGGCTCGACAGCTTGTCCGCCCCGTAGGTGTCGTAGCGCCATTGGTCGGTGTGCGCATACCAGTACGACGCGCCGGGTACCTGCCGCGGTGGCCGCGCCCAGTCGGTGGCATTCGCCATGGTCTGCCAGCCGGTCAACGGGCGCACCTTCTCCTGACCGACATAGTGCGCCCACCCGCCGCCATTGCGGCCCATCGACCCGGTCAACATCAGCAGCGCCAGCACCGAGCGGTACATGACGTCGCTGTGGAACCAGTGACAGATGCCACCGCCCATGATCACCATGGAACGCCCACCGGATTCCTCTGCGTTGCGGGCGAATTCCTTGGCGACGCGGATCGCCTGCGCGGCCGGCACCCCGGTGATCGGTTCCTGCCAGGCCGGGGTGTTCTGCTGGCTGGGGTCGTCGTAACCCGTCGGCCATTCGCCGGGAAGGCCGTCGCGCTGCACCGCGTAATGGGCCAGCATCAGGTCGAACACGGTGCACACCAGGTGCTCGCCGGCCCGGCGCACCGGAACGCCGCGGTGCACCGTCTCCCCGTGGCCGTCGATGGTGTCAAAGCTGGGCAGCTCGACGAGTTGGACGTCCTGCGTGCCCGCAACGCTGAGCGCCGGGACGACCGGGCCCAGGTCGAGGTTCCATTTCCCGACGCCATCCTCACCAAACCGGAATCCCAGCGAGCCGTGCGGCACGACGACCCGGTCGGTGACCTCGTCGACCAGCGCGGGTTTGAACGTCGCATTCTCGACTTCCTCACCGATGTCGGCCGCGGTCAAGAACTTCCCGGGCACCAGCGAGTCGCCGCGCTTCTCCAGCTTGATCAGGAACGGCAGGTCGGTGTAGCGGCGAACGTAGTCGACGAAGAACGGAACCTGCTTGCGCACATAGCATTCCGTGAGTATCACGTGGCCCATCGCCATCGCCAGCGCGGCGTCGGTGCCGGCGGCGCAGCGCATCCACTCGTCGGCGAACTTGGTGTTGTCGGCGTAATCCGGGCTGACCACAACGACTTTGGTGCCGCGGTAGCGGGCCTCGGCCATCCAGTGCGCGTCGGGGGTTCGGGTGATCGGGACATTGGAGCCCCACATCATCAAATACGATGCGTCCCACCAATCGCCGGACTCGGGCACATCGGTCTGGTCTCCGAACACCTGCGGCGAGGCCACCGGCAGGTCTGCGTACCAGTCGTAGAACGAGGTCATCACCCCGCCCAGCAGCGAAACGAATCGCGAACCCGCGGCATGGCTGACCATCGACATGGCCGGAATCGGCGTGAAGCCCGCGACCCGGTCAGGGCCGTATGTCTTGATGGTGTGCACGTGGGCCGCGGCGATCAGCTCGGTCGCCTCGGCCCAGCTCACCCGAACCAGCCCACCCTTGCCGCGGGCCTGTTGGTAGCGGCGACGACGTTCCGGGTCGGCCTGGATATCCGCCCAGGCGAGCACGGGGTCACCGAGCCGCGCCTTCGCCTCACGGAACATCTCGACCAGCACGCCCCGGGCATACGGATAGCGCACCCGCGTGGGCGAATAGCTGTACCAGGAGAACGACGCGCCGCGGGGGCAGCCACGCGGCTCGTATTCGGGGCGGTCCGGGCCCACCGAGGGGTAGTCGGTCTGCTGGGTTTCCCAGGTGATGATCCCGTCCTTGACGTAGATCTTCCACGAGCACGATCCGGTGCAGTTGACCCCGTGCGTGGAGCGGACCACCTTGTCGTGGCTCCACCGATCGCGGTAGAACACATCACCTTCGCGGCCGCCCTCGCGCGTGACGGTGCGCAGATCGGCGGAGAACTCGCCGGGCGTGAAGAAACGCCCACTACGCTCCAACAGCTCCTCGAGCGGTCCACCAACGTGAGGTGTGGCAGTCAAACGGTAAACCCCCTACTCAAACCAACGGCGCGCCTCGCTGCTGGGTTCGAATGCAGTAGTCGGCCCGCGCGATCCGCAGAATCGGCAAAAACATTGCCGACGGCGCCGGCGACCCGCGCTCTGGGCGGCAATCGACCCTCAGCGTAGGTCCCGGATGACCGTCCTACCACATCGACCACGCGGGGCCTGTGAGTAAAAATTACTGCCATCGACGTGGGGTTTCTGTATTCGCGGACGCCGGATCACGGCGTGGAAACAGCGCCCACGCCGTCGGGGCAACCATCGGGATCGCTACCGGCATGCAAATCGAGGTTAGGGTCTATTTGAGCTTGTTAGCTTCCAGTTTCACGCGTGTCTGCTGCAATAGCGCTGTACGTTCCCTGCGGAGAAACTGTGGACTCGTCAGGAGCTTGCTCGGAGCGCTCCCATTAGATCCGTCAGCCAGGCCCGGTCGGCCGGCACCCAATCGACGTCGTGCAGTTCGTCCACCGTCACCCAGCGCAGCGCCCGATGATCGTGCGGGTGCGGTTCCCCGCCGAGCAGCCGCACGCGATAAGCCCGCAGCGTCGTCATGCCGTCCAGCGGAATGTCGTCGCCGAGGCGGTCGCCCACCGCCACATCGCTGACGTCGAGACCCAGCTCCTCGGCCAACTCGCGGGCCAGCGCGACGCGCTCCGTCTCGCCGGGCGCCACCTTACCGCCGGGCAGCTCCCAGCGGCCGGCCAGCTCCGGCGGCCGGACGCGTTGCGCCACCAGGAGCGTCGAGCCGGCGATGACGGCCCCGGCAACGACGATCTGGGTCGGCATGGCCAGTGACGGTATACCGTCCGTCAGACGCGCAGGTCGACTGGCGGCCGCGCCTATCTGATGTTGCGGTTGGCCGGGGTGGCCGTGAGACCCGCCCAGATTCCCTGCTCTAGCTGTCCCTCCATCGCCGGGCCCCCGGGTGGAGCCGTCTGTTGGCAGCCACAGCTGAGCGCGCCGAATGGATTCGGGTCGGTGCCGGCCGGATTCGAGTCGGCCCGGGCGGTCGCCGCACCCCCGACGCCGACGCCGAGAACGATGGCGGCGCCGACGATAATTTTGGTGATCACCCGGTGATGATGGGTCGTCATGTCACCCTCTTTCGTAAAGTCTTCGGTGGATCAGTTCGCCTCGCCCGGATGCTCCGTTGCCGGGCCACACCCCATGAACCCACCATTTCGTGTCCTTTGTTGGTGTGCAACGCGATTGACCGTTTACATAGACGCTTCATGCTTTTGATTGGTTCGACGCCCGTGCAGCGAGATGGTTCCGAATCCTGAGAAAACGCAAAGTGTCACGGGACAAGCAGGGCAAACGGGCCTGCGCCGCAACGCATTTACGAGAGAAACGGGCAGGCGGCTACGCGTGGCGAATGCGCGCGTTGGTCACTGCCGGGTGAGGACGAACGCCTCGATGTGGCGATCGCCGGCCCGCGCTTCGTACTTCGCCCAGCCGGGATACAGCTCAACGCCTCTGGCCCAGATCTCGTCTCGCTCGCGTGGCGTCGCGCGTCGTGCGGTGGCCTGCCAGGTGTCGCCCTCGATGGACACCGTGGCTTGGGGGTTGGCTTTCAGGTTGTGATACCAGGCCGGGTGTTTTGCGCCACCCCAGTTGGAGGCGATGAGGGCAAGGCCGTCGGGATGCGGGATTCCGTACACCGCGACGGTGCGGGGTTCGCCGGACTTGGCGCCCGTCGTGGTGAGGATGACGACCGGCACGCCGGTGGCGATCCCGGCGAAACTCCGTCGGCCGCCGGTGGCCTTGGTGATGAATTGGTCGAGGCGGTTCGCGGTCGGCCGGAGAAGGGCCACACCGACTTTCGTGGCCGCAAAGGTTCGCATCACCCGATGGAAGGCGCTGGCATCGTCGAACGACCGCTGGGGCATGGTCACATTCTTGCCCAAACCCAGCGCCGTTACGACCCCGAACAACGGTTGGCGCGCGGAGTATGTTCGGGGTATGGCTGTGTTAACGGATGAGCAAGTGGACGCCGCACTGCCCGACCTCGACGGCTGGGAGCGTGCCGACGGCGCCCTGCGCCGGTCGATAAAGTTTCCGAGCTTTCTGGCCGGCATCGACGCGGTGCGTCGAGTGGGCGAACACGCGGAAAGCAAGGATCATCACCCGGATATCGATATTCGTTGGCGGACAGTGACTTTCGCTCTGGTGACGCATTCCGAGGGCGGTATCACCAAGAACGACATCGACATGGCGCACGATATCGACGGGATCGTGGCGGACTAACCCGGCGACGACGCGGCCCGCTCGGCGGGTTGCGAAGAAGGCTGCCCGACGGACCGATCGGTGCGGCGGCCGGTGGCGGCGATCCAGATCAGGGTCGCCAGCGCGGCCACGATGTACACCAGCCCCGCCCACGCCAGATACCACGGACGGCCGAGCTGCCAGATGGTCGGCTGCGCGAAGCTCAGCAGCCACGGCACGCCAACGATGGTGAGCGCCAACCAACCCCAGCCCACGATCGATGCGCCGGGCCGTCGGCGCACCGGCCCGTGAATCGCCCAGATCATCAGCGGGACCAACCACACCCAGTGATGGGTCCACGAAATCGGCGAGAGCAGCAGCCCGAACAACTCGACCACCAGCAGCTTGCCGAGCCGATCGGAGGAGTCCAGCGCGCGCCACGCCAGGACGGCCAGGACCGCCGTGACGGCGATGGCGGCCAGCACAAGCGGACCGAAGCCCGCGTCGTGGCCCAGGATCCGCGAAATGCCGCCACGCCAGGACTGATTGAACGAGGTGGCGATGGGTCCGACCCGGCGCGCGTCGCCCAGCAGGTCGGTGAAGTAATAGCGCGCCTGATCGCCGACGACGAGCACGGATATCCCGACGGTGCCAAGGAAGACGACCGCCGACGTCAAGGCCGCGCCAACGCGCCGGACGCCGAGGAGGTAGACACCGGCGATCGCGGGAGTCAGCTTGATTCCCGACGCCAGGCCGACCAACAGTCCCGATAGCCACCACCGGGGGGTGCAGGCGGCCCACAGCACCCCGATCATCAGCAGCACATTGATCTGCCCGTAGTCGAAGGTGCTGCGCAACGGCTCGATCCAGATGCTGACGGCCGTCCACGCCATCGCCACGCGGCGGCTGCTCGCGCCGCCGGCCGTCCCCAACATCCGTTGGCTGATCCGAATCGCGCCGTACAACGCCGCGATCGTCGCGATCTGCCACAGGAAAGCCACGAAGCCGAACGGCAGTAGGTGTAGCGGGTAGAAGACGACGGCCGCGAACGGCGGATAGGTGAACGGCAGCGGGAAGTCCGGCGTCTGATCGGCGTAGGTGTAGCCGTACAGGCTGCCGGGAGGGTCGATAGCCGCCGCGCCGCCGAGGTAGACGTGCAAGTCGACGAAGTTTGCGCCGTGGGGTGCCAGGTATGTCCAGGCGAGTCGCGCGGCGACGCTGACGGCTAGCAGCACCGGCGCGGCCGAGACGAGCAGATTCGCCAGCCGCCGGGTGTTCGATGCCGCCGGGGCGGCCGAGGTGGCGTCTATCCGCCCGACTTTAGCGATCGATGCAGACGCTCGATCACCGCCGTCACACGTATCCATAACGATCGAATAAATGCCACACGTGTCACTTGAGTCACACCAGCATCAACGTACCTTCAGGCCGGGACCTGTCGTCGATAACTCAGGGAGAGTCATGCCAACCATCTGGACTTACATGCGGGCATCCGCCGTTCTGGTCGGTTCGTCCGCCGCGCTACTCACGGGCGGTATCGCCCACGCCGACCCCGTGCCGGTGGACCCGGTACCCAACATTCCGCAGCAGCTGATCGCTTCTGCAGCCAACGCGCCGCAGATTCTGCAAAACCTCGCGACCGCACTCGGGGCGACCCCGCCGGCCACACCGGCGGCTCCCGGTATCACCTTTCCGGGACTGACCCCGGCCGCGGCCGCGCCCGCGGCTTCCTCTCCGGCTGCTATCCCGTCCCTTCCCGGGATCACGGCGCCGGCAGCCACCTCACCCCTAGCCCCCGCGGCCACCTCCGCACTCCCCGGGCTCAACTCGATCCCAGGGTTGGCACCGTCGGCACCGGCGGCGCCCGCCGTTCCGGCGACTCCGACGATTCCGGGTCTGCCGGTTTCGATCCCGGGCGTGCCGGCAACTCCGGCCGTTCCGGCGGCGCCGGCGACTCCGGCGGCGAGGGTGAACATGCCGGCGCTGCCGGGCTTACCGCTGAATGTGCCACCGCAGCTTTCGCTTCCGGGCGACCTGTCGGCGCTGGCCAACGGCGGCGTCCCGGGTGCACCGGCAGCGGCAGCGCCAGCAGCGGCAGCACCGGCAGCGCCGGCAGCGCTTACCCCGCCGTCGCTGCTTTCCGCCCTGCCCTGAGCAGCCCACTAGACAGCTAATCCACTACCCAGGACCGGAGGACACCGTGGCTAGCACTTGGAATCTGTCCAAAGGTTTGGCCGCTGTCGCCACGGCATCGGTTGCCGCGCTCGGGCTCTGCCCGGGCGCGGCGGCCGACCCGGCGGCGCCACAGCCGACCCCGCAACCGAATTCCGCTCAGCAGCTGCCCGGCCTGCCGGCGCTGTCGGAGCTGAGTCCGATCATCCAGCAAGCCGCCGGCAATCCCGCGCAAGCGACGCAACTGCTCATGGCCGCGGCACAGGCATTCACCCACAATCCGACCGCACCGACCGAGTCCAAGAACGTGGCCGCGTCGGTGAACCAATTCCTCCGCGAGCCGGGCGCGCCGGAAGCCGTCACCGCGCCAGACGCCGGACCGGTGCCACACGTGCCACCGGAAGGCGTAGTGCCCGGCGTGCAGGCGCACCTGCCGACGGGCGTCGATCCCGCCCGCGCCGCGGGCCCCGGCGCCACCCCGCCCGCGCCGGTGGCAGCACCGGCATCGCCAGCGCCCGTGGCGGCACCGGCCTCACCGGCGCCCGACGCCGCAGCGGCGCCGGCCCCCGACCCCGCACCGGCAGCGGCTGCTGCGCCTGCCGCGCCCGCGGCGGCTCCCGGTTTCGGCCCTGACGCCCCGCCGACGCAGGACTTCATGTACCCCTCGATCGGCACCAATTGCCTTGCGGACGGCAGCAGTTCGATCGCGACCGCGCTCTCGGTGGCCGGGCCGGCCAAGATTCCGACACCCGGCCCCGCGCCCGGCCAGACCGCCTATGTGTTCACCGCCGTCGGAACCCCCGGGCCCGCCGAGGTGCAGAAGCTGCCGTTGAACGTCACCTGGGTGAACCTGACCACGGGGAAGTCCGGGAGCGTCACCCTCAAGCCGCGCACCGACATCAACCCGGACGGGCCGACCACCTTGACAGCGATAGCCGACACCGGGTCGGGCAGCATCATGTCGACGATCTTCGGGCAGGTCACTACCAAGGAAAAGCAGTGCCAGTTCATGCCCACCATCGGCTCGACGGTGGTGCCCTAGGGCTCTAGGACTTCCAGTCGGGTGAGCGGCCGAGGTGGCTGAGAATGCGGTCGAGGTCGGTTGCGCCGTCAGGCGCAGAGATGGCGGGACCAAACGGAGCGCCGTCCATGGTGCGGAACTCGCCGTCTGGAACGACGAACACGAGCGGTAGCACGGCAGCTACGACATCGTCCGGGAGCACATAAGGCGCGTCGATGCTCCGGGCGACGTCCCAGCCGTGGACCACGTAGTCCACGAAATGGAAGCCGATCGCCATCGCGCCGGGGAAGGTCGCCCCGGGGCCGAACTCGGGCAGCGCGAGGGTCGCGCCGAGCACCCGGTCGGCGGCGAACGCCTCGAGCACCTCGGCAGCGGCAGCCGCGTAGGTACCGCCGGGATCGGCAGCTACGGCGTCGGCCACCCGGTCCGGCGCCCAGATGGCCGGGCTGTCGCCGCAGCCACGCGCGGCCGCCGCGAATCCCTGATGCTGCACCGTCATGTGGGCGAGCAGGTCGAGGAGGTTCCAGCCGGCGCACGGCGTCGGCCGGCGCAGATCGTCGCGCGTGACCTCTGCGACGACGTCGACCGACGCCAGCACGGCGGCTCGGTGAAAAGGTCGGACATCAGGAATAGTATGCATTCGCTTACCGTATGCGTCTGCATATTATCTGTCAACGGCTACGCTGCCCGCATGGCACCGAGGGCAAGGCGTCCCGATCTCGCAGCGATGATGGCGCCGCTGGTCCGCGAAATGATCGCCGCCGAGGTCCCCGTGCTGGAAGCGCACGGATTGTCGATGTGGGGCTACATCGTGCTAAGCGCGCTTGATCGCTCGGCGATACGCAGCCAGGCCACGCTCGCGGAGGCGATCGGCGCCGACAAGACACGCATCATCCCAACACTCGACGACCTGCAGAACCAGGGTTATATCGAGCGCCGTCCCGATCCGGACGATCGGCGTGTGCGACTGCTTGCGCTCACCGAAGCGGGCCGTGCCGCGAAAGATGCGGCGCAGAAAGACATCCAGCTCGGCGAAGAACGCTGGCTGGGGAAGCTATCGGCCGACGATCGCCGCCATTTTCTGCGCGTGCTGCGTCAGCTGTCGGCCGCGGATGGCGGCTAGTACGCCATGAACAAAATGGCGTCGCGGTCGTACTCCAGGCCCGGATGAACGCTGGCAAGGTGGGCCTGGGTCAGTTCGACCAGCTCGTCCTCGTCCTTGCCGACGATGGCTTCGCCGCACGGACACGTCAGGTGTGTCTTCACGTTGCCGCCTTTCCCTTCGCTGCTGCCTTCATCTGCTTCTTGTAGGACCGCACTTTGCCCATTGATTGCGCGTCGACGATGTCGGCGACGGACAGGTGGGCGCCGGCCTTGCCGAACTCCCCGGCCGCGGCCCGCCAGCCCGGCGGCGTCACGCCGTATTGCTTGCCCAGCAGCGCCAGGAAGATCTTGGCCTTCTGCTCGCCGAAGCCGGGCAGCGCCTTGAGCCGCTGCAGCAGCTCCTTCCCGTCGGGCTCACCGGCCTTCCACAACCCGGCCGCGTCGCCGTCGTAGCGATCCACGATGATCTGGGCAAGGGTCTGGATGCGCTTGGCCATCGACCCCGGAAAGCGGTGTATCGCAGGCCTTTCCGCGCACAGCGCGGCGAACTTGTCCGGGTCGTAGGCGGCGATCTGGCCGGCATCCAGGCCGCCCAGTCGGTCCGCGATCTTCTTCGGCCCCGCGAAGGCCGTCTCGAATGGCACCTGTTGATCGAGCAGCATGCCGATCAGCAACGCGAACGGGTTCGACGACAGAAGTCGATCGGCCTCGGGTTCCTGCGCCAAGCAGAGCTTCACAGACACACTCAACCACAAGGCCTGGGGACGGTGAAGGCTCCGTGCAGTGTCGTTGCGACCGCACACGTACGCAGCCACCCGGCGGCAATCTGGCTCACGTTCGTCATTGCATGCCTAGCTTCGCCGGTGCCACAATATTGATTGAACGATCAATCAGGGATCCAGAGTGGCTGCTACATCGACGACGTCACGTCGGGATCGTCTGGTGCGTGCCGCGTTGACGGTGTTCGCCCAGGAAGGGGTGGATGCGGCCAGTATCAAGAAGATCGGTCGAGCCGCCGGGGTGGCCCCTGCGCTGATCTATCACTACTTCGAAAGCAAAGAAGCATTGCTGGCGGCGGTGGTGGAGCGGCACGGCTTCCTTCCGCAGCTGCGGCGAATGCTGACAGTGCCGCCGACAGCGCCCGCGGTCGAGGTGCTGCCGCTGATCGTGCGCCAGATGTATGAGCTGCTCACCGAGCGGGCGGATCTCGTGCGGGTGGTGATGGCGACCTCGCAGACCCACCCGGAGATGCGTAGGCGGATGGATGCGCTCAACAGCGAGGCTCAGACACTGCTGGCGCGCTACCTGCGCGCCCGCATCGAGGCCGGTGAACTCCACGAGCACAACCCGCATTCGGTGGCGCGGATGCTGCTGTCGACCGTAGTGATGTGGCGGCTAACCGACGCGCCAGCTGCCGAACTCGACGACGCGATCACGGCATTGGTAGCCGGACTGACTGCGGCACCCGCCAAACTCGTGGTCACCGAAGCCGAGCCCAAGACCGCAGCGACGACACGAAGAACGGCAAGGAGAAGCACCGTATGACAACACAACCGCTGCCCCGCATCTCGGTCACTCCCATGTTGATCATTGCTGCCACCGTGGTCGCCGGGCTGTTCGGTTCACTCCTGGATCGGGCCGTCGTCGCCACTCCCGCGTGGCGCGACCTGGGCGTGCAGGCATGGGCCAACTACAGTCGCCACGCAGATCTGCACAACGGCCTTATCGTCTACTCGATCGGCGGGATCTCATGCTGGGCACTGGTTTTTGCCGCGGCGTTGGCCTATCGCCTCGATCGATCCGCCCCCCGGCAAGCCGGACTGCCGATTTATCTCGCGGCGCTGAGTGCGATCGGCGCCATCGCCACCACCATCATCGCGGCGCCGGTGATGATGCACGTGGGCCAGCTCAGCGACACCGACACCGCCGCTTTGCACGACGCGTTCCAAACCTTCACCCTCTGGGGCGTTTACGTGCGCGGCATCTGTTTCGCGGCGATCTTTGTGTGCCTGGTTTGGGCGGTGGTCGCCTACTTCCGATACCAGCCGGCAACCACCCCAACGCGGCCCCAATGAGTGAATCGCTGACCGTCAGAGGCTGACCCGGAGGATTTCGATGATGACACTTCTGCGTTGGCGGACCGAAGAACGACCGGCACCGGCTTGCCTCCCTAGCGGCCGGCGGGCTGGAACAACTCGACCGGGTTACCTGCCGGGTCTAGCAACAGGATTTGTTGCCCACCAGGGCCTTTGACGATGTCGTTGCGAAAAGTGACCCCGGCGGCGCGGAGCCGCGCAACCTCTGCAGTGATGTCATCGACGATCAGATGAATGCGATTCCAGCCACCCGGCACCGGTGTGGCGCCGTCGGGCATCGGACGCGCTCCGGAACTGGTGGGTCCGGACAGCAACAACCGCAACGGTCCCCGCGTGACTTCGGCGAAAGCCGGTGCGGCGTTATGGCCCAAGGCGAATCCGAGATGGCTGGTGTAGAAATCGGTCGCTCGCGCGACGTCGTCGACGAGATAACGCACGCTGGCCATTTCGGTGGACGCGATCGCCATGATTCATTCCTCCTCAGGGGCCGAGTGCTGGCCAGAGCGGGCTACCTTCGGCTCTAGCCGCTCTTGCGGCGGAATTCCCGGCGGCTCTCGGCCGGACCGTGCGCCCGCGGCTGCTTATCGCCGCCGTCCTTGTGGTCGGATCCGCCCGACGACTTCGCCTTCTTGCGGTCGAGCGCTTCGCGGAACCTGCGCTTGGTCTCGTCCTCTTGCTGAGAGTTCGATTCGGCCATGACCGCAGCTTAGCCCCCCGCGCCTGGCTCGTCGTTTTATCGCTTGCCCGGCGGCATGCCGTACACGTGCGAGACCCGCAGCGTGAGCAACACCCGCCGATCGGTGACCATCGCCTCGCGGAACTCGTCCCAGTCCGGATGTTCTCCGGCGATGTTGCGATACAAAGCAATCAGCGCCTCGACGGTGTCGTCGTCGGGCGCGGCCGCCGGGGGTGTCAGTTCCGCCGTGCCCTCGGCAACGGCGTACGACCATCCGTCGTCGGCGTCGACCAACAGCGACGCGCGCGGGTCGCGGCGCAGGTTGCGGGTCTTGGCGCGCGGCTCGGTGATGGATACATGCACGGCTAGCTCGCGGGGATCGAAGTGATAGCTCACGTTCGACAGCTGTGGGCGCCCGTCACGCTTGATGGTGGCCAATACCCCGAGGGAGTTCCCACTGATCACGGCCAACAATTTGTCGTCGAAGACTTGGCGTCCCATGTCGAAAGCCTACGTCGTGGTGAAATCGCACTATGACCAAGTACGCGGCCTTCCTGCGGGGTGTGAACGTCGGCGGTGTCAACCTCAAGATGGCCGAAGTCGCGGCCGCCTTGACCGACGCGGGATTCGACAACGTGCGCACCATCCTGGCCAGCGGCAATGTGCTGCTGGAGTCTTCGGCCAAGGTCGCCGCGGTGCGCAAGAAAGCCGAATCCGCCCTCCGCGAGGGGTTCGGCTACGACGCCTGGGTGCTGACCTACGACATCGAGACGGTGCGCGGCATCGTCGACGCCTATCCCTTCAAGCGCGAAGTGGAGGGCTATCAGTCCTATGTCACGTTCGTCGCCGACGCGGCGGTGCTCGGCGAACTCGCCGCGCTGAGCGGCAAAGCCGGGTCCGACGAGAAGATCAGCCGCGGCGATGGCGTCGTCTATTGGCAGGTGCCCAAGGGCAGCACCCTGGACAGCACCATCGGCAAGACGATGGGTAAGCCGCGCTACAAATCGTCGACGACCACCCGCAACCTGCGCACGCTGGAGAAGGTCTTGCGATGACCGGCCCAATGGCCCAGTGCGCCAAGAGGTTTCCGGCGATCGGCTAGCCGGAGTCCTGATCGTCGGGCACGTCCTCGATGTAGCGCAACGCGTCGGCCTTGTCCAGGCCCAGTCCCCGGGCCACTCGGACGTATTCCCGGGCCGCGGCCGCCATCGCCGCGTCGGTCGGGTCGTAGCGAGCGACGAAAGTGCCGAAGCGGCCCCGGGTTTCGACGATGGCCGCGGTTTCCAGTTCCCGGTAGGCGCGGGCCACGGTATTGACGGCCACGCCGAGTTGGCCGGCCAGCTCACGCACGGTCGGCAGCCGGGTGCCGGGCGGCAACGCGCCGTCGCGGACTCCGTCGATGACCTGCGTCCTGAGCTGCTCGAACAACGGCCTGCGCGCCTTCAGGTCGACCTTCAACCAGTCCGCCAGCTCCACGTATCCAGTATCACCCAGGCACCGCTATCTTGGGGGGATGCGAGTGACGGTGCTCAGCGGCGCGGGTATCTCCGCGGAGAGCGGCGTGCCGACATTCCGCGACGACAAGAACGGGTTGTGGGCCCGCTTCGATCCTTACGAGTTGTCCAGCACGCAAGGGTGGCGCAACAACCCCGAACGGGTCTGGGGATGGTATCTGTGGCGCCACTACCTGGTGGCCAACGTCGAACCCAACGCGGGGCACCGTGCCATTGCCGACTGGCAGGACCATGTCGAGGTCAGCGTCGTCACGCAGAACGTCGACGACTTGCACGAGCGCGCCGGTAGCGCCACCGTGCATCATCTGCACGGGAGCCTTTTCGAATTCCGTTGTGCGCGTTGCGATATGCCGTATACGGAGGCATTGCCCGAGATGCCGGAACCGGCGCTGGAGATCCAGCCGCCGGTCTGCGGTTGCGGCGGCCTGATTCGGCCCGACATCGTGTGGTTCGGTGAGCCGTTGCCCGACGAGCCGTGGCAGCGGGCGCTCGAGGCGACCGAGGCCGCCGACGTGATGGTGGTGGTGGGGACCTCGGCGATCGTCTACCCGGCGGCCGGCCTGCCGGAACTGGCGCTGGCCCGCGGCACGGCCGTGATCGAAGTCAACCCCGAACCCACGCCGCTCAGCGGCGCCGCCACCCTCAGCCTGCGCGAGACCGCGAGCCAGGCATTGCCGGAGCTGCTGCAGCGACTGCCCGCCCTGCTGGGCTAACGGCGCAGAACGCTAGGCGCGGCGCGCCCGGCCCAATAACAACTCCGACACCGGAAGTGGCGCCCACACCGGCAGCGTCCACTCCCGCCGAGAATTCTGCACCTTGAACCCGGCGTCGATGATCGCGCGCTCGGTGTCGCGATGGGTGTGGCAGTTCCCAAACAGCCTGGGCCACAGGGTCGCATCGGCAAGACGCTGCAACCGGCCCCGCCCACCGGCGCTGGCCACATGCTCGAGATAGCGCAGCTCGCCTCCCGGCCGCAGCAACGAATGCAGCCGCCCCAGCACCATCGCGGGGTCCTCCACCGAACACAGCACCAGCGAGCACACGACCGCATCGAAGGGCGTCGCGCCGCCGAACGCCTCGATGGTCTCGCCGGTCACGACGACCGGGACGGCCGCGGCGGCGGCCGCCTTGCGGGCCCGCGCGGCCAGCCGCGGCTCGGGCTCGACGGCCACCACTTCGTCGACGGAATCCGGGTAGAGCGCGAAGTTCGTCCCGATGCCCGCACCGATTTCCAACACCCGGCCGGACAACCCGGCCAGGTTCTCCCGGCGCAGGGACCGCACCGCCTCGACCTCGCGGGCGGCCACCAGGGGCCAGATCCGGGCGAAGAACGGATTGTCGACGGTGGATGCCGGCGCCGTAGCCGTCATGTTCGCAGTCCCTCCCTAACCGACGTTGGTCACCGACTCCGTGACCTCGTGACCATTGTGCTGTGCCGCGACCCCGACGGGTTCGAGTTGGACATCTTTCGTCGTCCCCTCGCTGATGCCGAACCGCTCGTGCAGCCGCACCAAGGGCTTAGGCGCCCACCAATTCCACCGACCCATCACATGCATGAACGCCGGAACCAGCACCATCCGCACCAGGGTCGCGTCCGCGAAGACCGCCAGGGTCAGGCCCAGGCCGAACATCCGCATGAACGACACGTGCGCGGCGATCAGCGCGGCGAACGACATCGACATCACCAGCGCGGCCGCGGTGATCACGCGCCCGGTGCGGGCCACGCCGTGCGCCACCGCCTCGTCGTTGGCTGCGTGCGCCAGCTTGGCGATTGGCTTCGCCGGCCGGTACAGCAGCCAGTACTCGCGGATCCGGGAGATCAGGAACACCTCGTAGTCCATCGACAGGCCGAATGCGATGCAGAACAACAGCACCGGCATGTTTGCGACGAGCGTGCCGCTCGGGGTTGTTCCGAGCGCGCCGAGGTGGCCGTCCTGGAAGATCCACACCAGCGCGCCGAATGCCGCCGTCAACGACAACACGTTGCACATCAAGGCCTTCACCGGCATCACCACGCTGCCGGTGAGCAGGAACAGCAACACGAAGGTCACGGCGGCCATCAGGCCCAGCACCAGCGGAAGCCGATCCGTCACCGCGTCGACGCTGTCGCGGTTGACTTGCGCGACGCCCGCCAGCTCGACGGGTCGGCCGGCTGGACCGGGCACGGCTCGCAGGTTCTTCAACTGCGCGTCCGAGGCCGCCGAAAACAGCGGCGCCGCGCTGCTCACCGTCAGGAAGGCGCTGCCGTCGGCCATGCCGGTGGCCGCCGCCGGCGGGCCCACCCGGTTTCCGTTCACGAACGTCCCACCCGGCGCCGATACCTCCGACACCTCGGAAACCCGGGACAAGTCCGCGGCGTACCGGTCCAGGTCGGCCGGGCTCGCGCCGGCGGCGTCGGGAATGACGACGGGCACCGACGTCGAAAAGTCGTGCGCGAAATTGGTGCGCAACTCGTCACCGACCTGATGCGCGGACGCCGAACGCGGCAGCACCCGGTCGTCCGGGAACCCCCACTTCACCGAAATGAACGGAAGCCCCAGCACCAGCAGCAGGGCGCCGACGGCCAGGCCGAGGGGCAGCCAGCGGCGCATCACGAACTTGCTCGACCGATACCAGAACAGCTGCCTGACCGGTTTGTGCACCGGATCCGGGCGCCTCATCTTTTTAGGCAGCGCGCGACGCACCAGCTTGCGGGCGTCCAACGAGTCCAGTCGCGGGCCCAGCAGCACGATGGCGGCCGGGGTGATCACGACGGACGCGGCCGCGACGAAGCCCACGGTCGCCACCCCCGCGTAGGCGAACGATTTCAGGAAGTACATCGGGAAGAGGGCCGTCGCCGACAGCGACAGGGCGACGGTGACCGCGGAGAACAGCACCGTGCGGCCCGACGTGACCATGGTCCGGATGAGTGCCTGGTCTCGGTCACCGCCCTCGGCCAGCTCGTCGCGATAGCGGCTCACGATCAGCAGTGTGTAGTCGATCGCCAACGCCAGGCCCAACGCGGTGCTCAGGTTGAGCGCGAAAACCGACACCTGTGTGCCGAGCGCGATCAGCCGCAGCACCGACATCGAGCCGACAACGGCCAGCGCGCCGAGGGTCATCGGCAGCGCCGCCGCGAGCAGACCGCCGAACACCCAGATCAGCACGAGGAAACTCAGCGGGATCGCGATCGCCTCCATGACGACCAAGTCGTCCTGGTTCTGTTTGTTGATCTGGGCGTACTGCATCGCCGAGCCACCCGCGCGGACGCTGACGCCGTCGCGGTCGTGGACGAATTCGTCGGACAGGGTCTGGGCGTTCTGCTGCGCGTTGGTTTCGCCGCCCTTGAGATTGATCACGATCAAGCCCGATTTGCCGTCCTGGCTGACCAGATCGCCCCCTGCGGCAGTTCCCGTCCAGGGCGAGGAGACGTTGTACACCAACGGCGACCGCTGCAACTTGTCGACGAGTTCGGCGCCCACCCTGTGGGCCGCTTCGCTGTCGGCACCCGCGGGCGTCGTGAGGAGGATCAGCATTTGCTGACCGCTCTGCCCGAACTTGTCGGTCAACACGGCGATGGCGTGGGCCGACTCCGAGTCGGGATCCTGGAAACCGCCGGGCGCCAGGCTCTTGGCGACGGGAACGCCGAAGATCGCGGCGGCTATAAAGACCAGAATGCCAATTCCGACTATGCGGCGCGGTGCCGCGATGGCCAGCCGAGCGGTCGCCTGCAGCATGATCGTCCTTCCGCCGGGCAGGGCAACGCTCGCCCGCACCCAGAGCCGCGGCAACCATCCGGCAGGGTTACCGGTGTCAAACGACACCTTCTGTAGGCACGCATACGCCCGCCCACATGGTTCAACGCAGTGCAAAACCTGCGCGATACTAAGAGTCTAGAAAGAAAACTGGGCCGCAGGTAAGCCCCCTGCCTGGCCCAATCCGTCGCCCGACGTCGGGCGAACCTACCGGCGAGTAAATTGCCACCATTTTCCGAATCGTGACTCAAAGATTCCTTAATGGTGGCCCATACGCTCATCCTCATGTGGATCGACGACTCGAGTGCCGACGTCATCAAGGCTGACTTCGAGGCCCTTTACCACGGCGACATGCTGGTGGAAGGTGAGACCTCCGAGCAGTTCGAAGACTCGCACCCGCTGCCTACGGCAAGCTGACCGCCATGAGCGTGCTCGCGCGGCTACTGATGGCCGAACCCGCCATTACTCGATGGTTCCGTCGATAACTTCGTTCTTGATTCCCAGACAGCCCTCCGCATGCGGGGGGCTTTCTTTTTGCCCGTGAACCTCAGCGGGGCGCCATGCGGATGGCGCCGTCGAGGCGGATTACCTCGCCGTTGAGCATCGGATTTTCGATGATGTGGAGGGCCAAGGCACCGTACTCGTCGGGATCGCCCAGCCGGGCCGGGTGCGGCACCTGCTTGCCCAACGACTTCTGCGCCTCCTCGGGCAGCGAACCCAGCAGCGGCGTCTTGAACAATCCCGGCGCGATGGTCACCACACGGATGAGCTCGCGCGACAGGTCGCGCGCGATCGGCAGCGTCATGCCGACCACGCCGCCCTTGGAAGCCGAGTAGGCGGCCTGCCCGATCTGGCCCTCGAACGCGGCAACCGAGGCGGTGTTGATGATGACGCCGCGCTCTTCTCCGATTGGTTCGGTCTTGGCGATGCGCTCGGCGGCCAGCCGCAGCACGTTGAACGTGCCGATCAGGTTGACCCCGATCACCTTCTTGAACCCGTCCAGCGGGAACGGGCCGTCTTTCGACAGCGTCTTGATGGCGTTGCCGATGCCCGCGCAGTTGACATTGATGCGCAGCGGCCCCAGCGACTCGGCGGTGTCGAGCGCGCCGCTGACGGCCGTCTCGTCGGTGACGTCGGCCTCGACGAACCGCGCCCGATCGCCGAGCTCGCTAACCGCGTCTTCGCCGCGCAGGTCCAGCACCACCACCTGTGCGCCGGCGTCGAGCAGCCGCTTGGTGGTGGCCAGGCCCAGACCCGACGCTCCCCCGGTGACGACGGCTACGGCATCCTTGATCTCCATCCGAGTCCTTCCCTATCGCATTCCGCCAACCAGTTGGTTGGGGACTATACCCAGTCGCTGAGCACGGCCTCGACGTCGGCCACCGGCGACGCGGGCCGCGGGGTACCGGGTGCCGTGCGCGAGAACCGCGGAGCGGGCAACGGCTGTAGCGCGCCGTTGACTTCGTAGAAGGTGTTCCGCTCGGTGATGTGCGGCTCGGTCTGCACCTCACCGAAGGCCAGCACCGGCGTGACGCAGGCGTCGGAATCGGCGAACACCTTCGTCCAGTGGTCGCGATCGTGGGCCACGAACGCCTCGGTGAGCGCCGCCCGCAGCTCGGGCCAGCGGGTCGTGTCGTTCTGCGGCGGCAGGTTGGCGGTATCCAGGCCGAGGCCGGCCAGCATGGCCGCATAGAACTGGGGCTCGATCGCGCCGACCGCGACGTAGCGGCCGTCGGCGCACTCGTAGGTGTCGTAATAGGGCGCACCGCCGTCGAGCATGTTCGTGCCACGCTCGTCGGTCCACATGCCGGAGGCGCGCATCTGCCACATCATCTGGATCAGCACGCTGGACCCGTCGACCATCGCCGCGTCGACGACCTGACCCTTGCCGGAACGCTGTCGCTCCCACAGTGCGGACAGGATGCCGACCAGCAAGAACATCGAGCCGCCGCCGAAGTCGCCGACGAGGTTCAGCGGCGGCACCGGCCGCTCGTTCGCCCGGCCTATGGCGTGCAGGATCCCGTTCAGCGAGATGTAGTTGATGTCGTGGCCGGCCTGCTGGCTGCGCGGCCCGGTTTGACCCCAACCCGTCATCCGGGCGTAGATCAGCCGCTCGTTCACCGCGGCGCACTGCTCGGGGCCGATGCCTAGGCGCTCCGTGACGCCGGGACGGTAGCCCTCGATCAACACGTCGGCCTTGGCGACGAGCTTGAGCACGAGTTCGCGTCCCTCGTCGGACTTCAAGTCGGCCGTCACGATGCGCCGGTTGCGGCTCATCGCGTCCTTGACCACGCCGCCCGGTGCGCCCGACGGGCGGTCGACGCGGACGACGTCGGCGCCCAGATCCCCCAGGATCATGGCGGCGTGCGGGCCCGGCCCGATCCCCGACAGCTCGACAACGCGTAGTCCACTCAGCGGTCCCGCCATGATCCACCGACCTTTCGTCTGCTTTGACGTCGTTCGCATCTTCGCAGCCGCGATTCTCGGCCGCGCACCCCGGTCACCTAGGGTGTGCCCATGTCGCAATCCGTGCTCGACACGCTGACCCCCGTAGCAGGTCTTGACGTCACGCTGGCCGACGGAGTGCTGTCGGTGACCATCGATCGTCCCGACAGCCTGAACTCGCTCTCCGTTCCGGTGATCACCGCGCTCGCCGACGCGATGGAATGTGCGGCCGACGACCCGGAGGTCAAGGTGGTGCGGCTGGGCGGCGCCGGTCGCGGCTTCTGCTCCGGAGCGGGCATCAGCGCCGACGACATGTCCGGCGGCGGAATGCCGCCCGACGAAATCGTCCTGGAGGTCAACCGGATGATCCGCGCCATCACCACGCTGCCGCGGCCCGTCGTCGCCGTCGTCCAGGGCCCGGCGGCCGGCGTCGGCGTTTCCCTGGCCCTGGCCTGCGATCTCGTATTGGCTTCTGACAAAGCGTTTTTCATGCTTGCCTTCACCCAGATCGGGTTGATGCCCGACGGCGGAGCGTCCGCATTGATCGCGGCCGCGATCGGTCGTATCCGCGCGATGCGCATGGCGCTGCTGGCCGAGCGGTTGCCGGCCGCCGAGGCGCTGGCCGCGGGGCTGGTCACCGCGGTCTATCCCGCCGAGGAGTTCGACGCCGAGGTCGACAAGGTGATCTCGAAGTTGTTGGCGGGACCCGTCGTTGCGTACTCCAAGACCAAACACGCCATCAACGCGGCCACATTGACCGAACTGGACAACGCGCTCGAGTGCGAATACCGCGGCCAGTCGGTGCTGCTGCGATCACCCGACTTCGTCGAGGGCGCAACGGCATTCCAGCAGCGCCGCACGCCCGACTTCTCCGACCGCTGAGCCGACGGTCACACGCCGAACAGCGGGGGCAACGCGAGCACCACGATCAACCCCCACACGAGGTGGGTCAGTATCGGGGCCAGCACGCCGCCGCTGGCCCGACGCTCCAGCGCGCACACGGTCCCGAGAACGATCGCCGCGAAGCCGAGCACCGCGTTGCCACTGGCCATGATCGCGGCCGTGTACAAAAGCGTCGAAATGACCGCCGGATGGTGGCGGCCCAACGCGCTGTAGAGCGCGCCGCGAAAAAACACCTCCTCGGCCACGCCGTTGATCAAAGTGATCGCCACGATCGCCCACAGCGATCCATGATGGGCGAACGCGAGCACCCGGTTGATCAACCCGGCGACGGGCGGAATCTCCCGGGCGATGAAGCCACCCAACACGAAGACGGCGCCAAGGGCGAGGCCGATGGTCGTGCCGGAGATGACCGGGCGCTGGTTGCGCCCCCGCCAACAGATGCCGCCGAGGTGCAGCGGGCCCGACGTGAATCCGCCGACGAACCACACCGCCGCTAGCGCCAGCGTTAGCCAATAGAAGCTTGATTCCCCCGGATGACGCCGCATCGAGAACCCCAGCACGGCGGCGCCGATCACCAGTGTGATGCCGACGACGACGCGCCGACGCCGCACCACCGCGGGCGGTTCGTTATGTGGCACAGCGACATTGGTGATCGCGCTGCGCAGCTCGGAAAGCACACTGGTGCGGTAGGGAGTGCCGGACTGGCTCATGCGAGCCGCACCTTCGGGGTCAGGGTGAGCAGGGCGGCACCAGTGACCAGAATCCGCATAATGCCGACCCTAGTCGGCGCGGGCCTGGCTCAGCGGCCGGCTTCGTCCGTCGAGGCGCGGTGCAGGTCGAGCAGCCGCCGGTAGACCGCGGCGTTGTGCCGGTTGTTGGCGACCTCGGCCTCGCTGAGTTCGCGTCGCACCCGGGCCGGCACACCGGTCACCAGTGACCGGGCCGGCACCACCATGCCCTGCGGAACCAGCGCGCCGGCGGCCACCAGCGCGCCCGCGCCGATCAGCGCGCCGTTGAGGATGACCGCCCCCGAGCCGATCAACGCGTCGTCTTCGATCGTGCAGCCGTGGATGACGGCGTTGTGCCCGACGCTCACCCCGGCGCCGATGCGCACCGGGAATTCCCTGTCGACGTGGACGGTGACGCCGTCTTGGATGTTGGTCCCGAACCCGACCTCGATCTGCTCGGCCTCGGCCCGCAGCGTCGCCGCGTACCACACACTGACCCTGGCGGCGAGGCTGACCTTTCCGATCACGCTGGCATTGGGCGCCACCCAGGACTCGGCGTGCAGGACAGGGACGTGGCCCCGAATGGAAACAATCAGTGGCGCGGACATGGACGTCATCGTAAATGCCCGCAAGCCAACCGTTTACCGGACGGTTTGAACCGACGCGGCTACGGCACCGTAACCCGGTACGTGAACCCTGCTGGCGTGGCAGTGCCCGGTCACGAGATAGTGAAGACATGTATTACGTGCTGATCCTGGCGGTCGGGGTCGAACGCGTGGCGGAGCTGGTGGTGTCCAAGCGGAACGCGCGGTGGTCTTTTGCCCAGGGCGCCAGGGAGTTTGGCCGCCGGCATTACCTGGTGATGGTCGTCCTCCACACGGCGCTGCTGGCGGGCTGCGTCGTCGAACCCTGGGCGCTGCACCGCCCGTTCATCGCCTGGCTCGGCTGGCCGATGCTGGCCGTGGTGGTGCTGAGCCAGGGTCTGCGCTGGTGGTGCATCGCGACGCTGGGCCGGCGGTGGAACACCAGGGTGATCGTGTTACCGGACGCGCCGCTGGTGCGAGAGGGCCCCTACCGGTGGTTGCATCACCCGAACTATGTTGCAGTGGTGGCCGAAGGGTTTGCGCTGCCGTTGGTGCACACGGCGTGGCTGACCGCGGCCATTTTTACCCTGGCCAACGCGATGTTGCTGAGGGTGCGCGTGCACGTGGAGAACTCCGCGTTGGGCTACACATGACGAACTACGACACCGACGTGCTCATTGTCGGCGGCGGCCCCGGAGGCCTCGCCACGGCGTTACACGCACGCCGGCAAGGGCTTTCGGTGATCGTTGCCGAGCCGCGCGAGAGCCCCATCGACAAGGCGTGCGGCGAGGGGCTGATGCCCGGCGGGCTTCGCGAGCTGATGTCGTTGGGGGTTGACCCGGCCGGCATGCCATTTCACGGCATCGCCTATGTCGGCGAACATCGTCGGGCCGAGGCGCGGTTTCGCGCCGGCCCGGGCCGGGGCGTGCGGCGCACCACGTTGCACGCGGCGCTGGCCGCACGGGCCAAAGAGCAAGACACCGAGTGGATCCGGGCGAAGGTGACAGCCGTCGAGCAGGACGCGCAGGGCGTGACGGCCGCGGGGGTGCGCGCGAAATGGTTGGTGGCGGCCGACGGATTGCATTCCGCGGTCCGGCGGGCCGTCGGAATCACTGCGAAGGCCGGCAGGCCGCGCCGTTTCGGCGTGCGCCGGCATTTCCGGGTGCCGGTGTGGTCGGAGTTCGTCGAGGTGTATTGGTCGCGCTGGGGTGAGGCGTACGTGACGCCGGTGGAACCGGATCTGGTCGGCGTGGCGATCCTGTCCAGCGGGCAACCTGACCTCGCCTGGTTCCCGCGACTGGCCGAGCACCTGGCGGGCGCCGACCGCGGGGCGGCACGCGGTTGCGGTCCGCTGCGCCAGGTGGTTCCCCGCCGGGTCGCCGGCCGGGTGCTGTTGGTGGGCGACGCGGCGGGGTATGAGGACGCGCTGACCGGCGAAGGCATCAGCCTCGCGGTCAAGCAGGCGGCCGCGGTGGTCGGGGCAATAGTTCGTGACGATCCCCCGTCATACGAAGCCGAGTGGCACCGGATTACCCGTGACTACCGCTTGCTGACCCGGGCGCTGGTGCTCGCCAGCACGCCACGGGCGGTGCGCCGCGCCATCGTGCCGGCCGGCGAGCTGTTGCCCGGCGCGTTCCGGGCCGGGGTGAACGTCCTGGCGGGCTAGCGCGCCTTCCAGACCGGCTCCCGCTTTTCGGCGAACGCCAGCGGTCCCTCCTTGGCGTCCTCGGATCGGATCAGGACCCGCATCTCGCGCATGGTGCGCTCCCAGCCCACTTCGTCGGCGGTGATCACGCCGTCGTCGACCCCGCAGGCGATGCGCTTGCTCGCCTGCACCGACAGCGGCGCATTGACGGTCACCCGCGCCGCCAGCGCCAAGGCCGCGTCCAGCACCGAGCCCTCCTTGACCACCTGGTTGACCAGGCCCCACTCCCAGGCGTCGGATGCCGTCAGCGGCTCACCGGTCAACACCAGCTCCATCGCCACCTTGCGAGGCAGCTGGTTCACGATCCGGAAGACGCCGCCGGCCGCGGCGATGAGCCCGCGCTTGACCTCGGGCAGCCCGAATTGAGCGTGCTCGTGGGCCACGACCAGGTCGCTGGCCAGCGCCAATTCGGTGCCGCCCCCGAATGCGGTGCCGTTGACCGCGGCGATGGTGGGCTTGTCGATGAAGTGGTGCACGTAACCGGCGAAACCCCATTCACCATGGTCGGGGTGGTAGAGGTTTTCCCGGCGCGAGATCGCCTTGAGGTCGGCCCCGGCGCAGAACGACTTGTCACCGGCGCCGGTGATCACCACCGCGCGCACCTCGGGGTCGTGTTGCGCCTCCTCCAGCGCGTCACCGACTCCGATGCTCACCGCACTGTTCACGGCGTTGCGCGCCTCGGGGCGGTTGATGGTGATGACCATGACGTTGCCGGTCCGGTCGACCAGCACCGCCGGCTGCGCGGCTTCGGTCACAGGAGTTCCACGATGGTGGCGTTGGCCTGGCCCCCGCCCTCACACATGGTCTGCAGGCCGTAACGAATTCCCTTGTCCCGCATGTGATAAAGCAGCGTGGTCATCAACCGCGCGCCGGAACCGCCGAGGGGGTGGCCGAGCGCGATCGCGCCGCCGTTGGGGTTGAGCTTCTTCTCGTCGGCGCCGATGTCCTTCAGCCACGCCAGTGGCACGGGGGCGAACGCTTCGTTGACTTCGTACGCGCCGATGTCGCCGATGGAGAGCCCGGATTTCTTCAGCACCTTCTGCGTTGCCGGGATCGGCGCGGTCAGCATGATCACCGGGTCGGCTCCGGCCAGCGTCGCGGTGTGCACCTTGGCGAGCGGCTTCAGCCCCAGCGACTTGGCCTTCTCGGCGGACATGAACAGGATGGCGGCCGAGCCGTCGGAGATCTGCGAGGAGTTGCCCGCGTGGATCACGCCGTCCTCCTTGAACGCCGGCTTCAGCGACGCCATCTTCTCCATCGGCGTGCCGCGGCGGATGCCTTCGTCTTTGAGGACGACGTTGCCGTCCTGGTCCTTGATGCCTACGATCTGGTCGTCGAAAGCGCCGGAATCCTGTGCCGCCGCGGCCTTTTCGTGCGATCCTAGGGAGAACTCGTCGAGCGCGAGCCGGTCGAGGCCCCACTGCTCGGCGATCATCTCCGCGCCCAGGCCCTGGTTGGGCGTCCGGCTGTATCGGTCCTTGAAAGCCTGGGGGTATGGGTTGCCGCCGCCGGCCAACGACGATCCCATCGGGGTCCGTGACATCGACTCCACGCCGCCGGCGACGACGACGTCATAGTGCCCGGCCACCACCCCGGCGGCGGCGAAATGTATGGACTGTTGGCTCGACCCGCACTGGCGGTCGACGGTCACGCCCGGAACGGTCTCGGGCCAGCCCGCCGCCAGCAGCGCGGTGCGGCCGATGTCGAGGGCCTGTTCGCCGGCCTGCATGACGCAGCCCCAGATGACGTCGTCAACGATTCCGGGGTCGATGCCGGCCTTGTCGGCCAACCCGTTGAGGACCTGCGCGGACAGGTCGGCCGGGTGCACCCCGGACAGCCCGCCGTTGCGTTTCCCGATCGGTGAGCGCACTGCCTCGACGATGACGGCTTCAGCCATGATGGTGTCTCCTTTGACAGACGAACAACGAGGTGCTGTTGCGTCGATTGTCAACCAGGGGGTTGGGCGATCGCGGGGCGGGGTGGTCAATTCGCGACCGGTGGTCACATCGGCTGCCGCGCCGAGATTGCCGCCATGGCTGCGATCGACCCCAAAATCACAGCCCTCAGGGCAATCTCGGCGCTTATGGTGGACCCCGTCAGCCGGCGGGATACCCCACGGATTTGATTTCGGTGTACTGGTCAAACCCGGCGACGCCGTTCTGGCGGCCGACCCCGCTGTCCTTGTACCCGCCGAACGGGGTGTCGGCGCCGTACGGCGCGCCACCGTTGACGCCGATGAAGCCGGCCTTGATCCGGCGGGCGACCGCCAGCGAGTGCTCCAGCGAACCCGACATCACGTTGCCGGCCAGGCCGTACACGCTGTCGTTGGCGATCCGGATCGCGTCCTCCTCGTCGTCGAACGGGATGACCGACAGCACCGGCCCGAAGATCTCTTCCTGGGCGATCGTCATCTTGTTGTCGACGTCGGTGAAAAGCGTTGGGCGGATGAAGTATCCCTTGTCGAAGCCGGTCTCCGCGCCGGGCCCGCCGACCAGTGCGGTGGCACCCTCTTCGACGCCCTTCTTGATGTAGTCCGTCACGCGGTCGAACTGTCGCTGCGAGATCACCGGACCGCACAGGGTCGCGGGATCCTGGGGGTCGCCGCACGTGACGTTCTCGTAGATGCCCTTGAGGATGGCCACACCCTCCTCGTAGCGGGATCGCGGCAGCAGCATCCGGGTGGGGTTGGCGCAGCCCTGCCCGGCGTGCATGCACGGGGCGATGCCGATCGCACAGGCCAACCCGAAGTCGGCGTCCTCGAGAACGATGGTGGCCGACTTGCCGCCGAGTTCGAGGAACAGCCGCTTCATGGTGGCCGCGCCCTTTTCCATGATCCGCTTGCCGACCACCGTCGACCCGGTGAACGAGATCAGGTCAACCTTGGGCGACAGCGTAAGCTCCTCGCCCACAAAGTGATCCGACGCGGTGACGACGTTGACGACGCCGGCCGGTATGTCAGTCTTCTCGGCGATCAGCCGTCCCAGCCGGGTCGCGTTGAACGGGGTATTGGGCGCTGGTTTGAGCACCACGGTGTTGCCAGTCCCCAGCGCCTGGCCGAGCTTGTTGATCGTGACCTCGAACGGGAAGTTCCACGGCACTATTGCGCCGACCACGCCCACCGGCTCCCGCCAGACCTTGATGGATGTGTTGGCGCCGGTCAGGCTGATCACCCGGTCGCCGAGGTCGGTTTCCCACGCGTACTCGTCGATCAGTCTGGCCGGGTACTTCAGTCCGTCGGCGAGCGGGGCGTCCAGCTGGGGGCCGAAGGTGATGGCCCGCGGGGAGCCAACTTCGAGGATGAGTTCCTCGCGCAGCTCCTCCTTCTCGGATTCGATCGCGTCGTGCAGCTGTAACAGGCAGCGCTTGCGAAGCTCACGGTTGGTCGACCAGTCGGTCTCGTCGAAGGCGCGCCGGGCGGCGTCGATGGCCCGGTGCATGTCCTCCTTCGACGCGTCGGCGACCTCGCCGAGGGATTCCTCGGTCGCCGGGTTGATGTTCGTGAAGGTGCCCGCCTGGCCCTCGACGAGCTTGCCGTCGATCATCATTTTGGGCTCGAAGCGAACCTTTACAGCCTCGGTCATATCTGTCACTCTCTTCTGGGTCCGTTGAGGGGCTACGGAGAGCCTTACTGGAAACTAGCCGATTGACAAGGTGCAACCGCTGCGGGGCTGGTTACTGGGGGTCGAACAGCACCGGGACAGAAGTCGGCGACCGGAAAACCTGCCCGCGAATGTGCGGGTCATCCCCGTCCGGGTCCAGCCGAAGATTCGGTAGCCGATCCAGCAGCAGGTTGATGGCGGTGCGCATCTCGAGCCGCGCCAGATGCATGCCCAGGCAGACGTGCACGCCGTGACCCCAGCCGAGGTGTCCCCTGGCCTGCCGGTAAATGTCGAACGTGTCCGGATCGGCGTAGCGGTCTTCCTGCCGGTTGGCCGAGCCCAGCATCGGCATCACCGTCGAGCCCTCCGGTATGGGCACCCCGCCGAGCTCGGTGTCGCGGGTGGCGACCCGGGTGATGGTCAGCAGCGGCGGTTCCCAGCGCACCCCCTCCTCGATGGCCTGGGGCAGTAGCGATCGGTCCGCGCGGATGGCATCCAGCTGCGCGGGGTCGGACAGCAGCGCCAGGAGCAGGCTGCCCAGCGCGCGATAGGTGGTCTCCACGCCGGCGGGCAGCAGCAGCCGCAAGAACGAGAAGATCTCCTCGTCGTCGAGCTTCTCGCCGTCGATCTCGGCCTGCGCCAGCGCGCTGATCAGATCGTCCTTGGGCTCGGCGCGGCGGGCCTCGAGGATCGGTGCGAAGTAGTCACATAGCGCGGCCGACGCCGCGAGCCCACGTTCCGGATTGAGGATCCAGCTCAGCAGGGAGATGGACCACCGCTGGAACTGCGGGTAGTCCTCCTCCGGCAGGCCCAGCAAGCCCGCGATGATCTGGCTGGGATAGTCGAAGGTGAATTCCTTGACCAGGTCGGCCTTGCCGTTGGCCGCGAACTTGTCGATCAGACCGTTGGCGACGCGCCCGACCAGCTCGTCTTCCCAACGGGCTAACGCCTTCTGCGAGAAGGCCTTTGACACCAGCGACCGCAGCCGGCCGTGTACCGGTTCGTCCATGCCGAGCATCACGCCTTCGCCCAGCACCGGACCGAACGCCGCGATGACGGCCGCCGACGAGAACGTTTCGTTGTCGCGCAGCATCTGCTGAGCTTCCTCGTGCCGGTAGACGATGAAGACCGGCTTGGACTCCTCGTGGGGCATCCCCGAGGCGTCCAGGCGTTGGACCGGCTCTTCGCGGCGCAGCCGGGCCAGTTCCGTGTAGGGGTCGCGCACGTCGCCGGAGACGGCGTCGTCGAAGGCGCCGAAGTCTTCCAAATCGTCGAAAAGCTGTTCCATTACTGCTCCTTTGATCCCAAGCGCCGCAACACCGACGCCGGTAGAACTCGAGCGGCGAGCACCATCAGCCGTTGGCCGACTGTCAACGGCCATGTCCCGCCGCGCATCGACCCCTGTCTGGGTATGCCCAGCACGATCCGGGACATGTGGTGCATGCCCGAGGCCGGGAGGATCCTGTTGAACGCCAACAGCATCGAGGCATCGGGTCCAACCCCGCGACGACGGAACGGCGCACGGTCGCCCAGCGCCTTGACCAGGCCGTCGGTGAACCGCTCGGGTGGCCTTGCGAAACGCATTGCGAACCGCCCGCGGGTGTCCATGGTGGTGTGCAGCCGGGCGTAGGGGCCGTCGAAATTGCGATCGTCGGTAGTGCCCGCGTCGGTGATGATGTCGGTGTCGTACACGCCGGTCACCAAGACAGTGACGCCGAGACCAAAGGAGGCGATCTCGCACGCCATCGCCTCGCCCCACCGCTCCAGCGCCCCTTTGGCCGCCGAATACGGCGCGGTGGCCGGCTGACCGCGCACCCCGGACGCGCTCGATATCAGCACGATGCGTCCCTCGCCGGCCGCGCGCATCGCCGGCAGCAGCGCCTGGGTGAGTGCGACGGGGCCCAGGACGCTGGTGGCGAACATCTTCTGCCACAAGTCCATATCGGTCTCTTCCACCATTCCGGCGGCCGAGATCCCCGCGTTGTGCACCAGCGCGTAGGGCGCTCCCACGGCTTCCTCAATTGTCTTGGCCGCAGCGGAGATTGACGCGGCATCGGTAAGCTCGAGCTGCACGCCGATCAGCCGGTCGTCGTCGCCTCCGGTCGCCTCGCGCAGCGCCGCGATCCCTTTCTCGGGTGTGCGCATCGCCGCAATCACCCGCCACCCCTCACGGTGGAGGCGCACCGCCGAGGCGAAGCCCAGGCCACGGGAAGCGCCGGTGATGACGACGCTACGAGGATCAGCCATTCTTGCTCGGGATGGCACAGGCACCCGCGCCGGGCGGTGGCGGCTGCACACCGGGCCGGCCGTTGGGCTGCCCGCTCATCCAGGTCGACCAGATGCCGACCGAGTACGGGCCTTGCGCGCCGGCCTTCTCGTAAAACCCTTGCGGGTCATACACTTTGGCCTCCGGATAAGGCCACGGGCAGGCGACCGAGGTCGCCGCTTTGGTGGCCTTGATGACGGCGAACCAGGCGCCGTAGGCGAAGTAAGACACGTTGATGATCGTGAACATCACCAGGAACGTCCCCAGCACCGGACGGCTCGGGAAGATCTTGGCCTTGGCGGCCAGCTTCTCCGCCACCGATTTACCCGTGTCGTCGCGATAGCACAGGATCGCCGCGGGCACCATCACGAACGTCACCGAGAACGACTCCCAGATCAAGGGGAACTGGAAGGTGGTGCCGGTGAACACCGAGCCCCACGGGATCACCTGCGAGTAGATGTACATGCCCATGTGGACGAGCTGGATCTCCAGCCACGCATCGAAGACGAAGCCGATCGCACAGGTCAGCAGGCCGAGGCTGACCAGCGGGTGCCGCGACACGAACGCCTGCGGCCCGTATTTGGCCTGCAGTTTGCGCAGAATCCAGATCGCCGGGAAGTAAGGCCCGAAATAGAAAGTGACGTAACCGAATACGACGAACGGCTCGACGGTCGGCGACAGCGACACCAGCGGCCACGACTCCGGCCAGTGGATGAGATCGGGGTTGTACACCGCGAACGGGGACCAGTTCATGATCGGGTCCTGCCACACGATCAGCGTGGTGCACAGGAACATCAGCATCACCGGGCTGCCGGGGTTGCGGCGCCAGCCCCGGATGAACACCACGAGCAGCACCAGCAGCATGATGACGGTGGAGATGTGCAGGAACGTGATGTAGTCCAGGCCGAAGATGAACCTGACCGGGCGGGGACGGCCTTGCACGTTCGGATTCGCGACGCGGGGGTCGAGGGCGACGCGGGCGTTGGCGATGAAGAAGATCGCGAACGCCGCCAGTGCCGCGCCGGCGATCCATCCGCCCCAGCCGCGCTTTTCGCGTCGCTGCGGGCCGGTCCGCTGCTCGCCCGCTACAGGCGGTGTGGACTGTTCCGTGCTCATTTCTCACTCCCCGAAGCGATCGACCAAGTGCGAGTTGGTGCCATCGGCGTCGAGGGTGCGTGCCACCAGATAGCCGGCACCCATCCACGCGCGCCGAGTCCATTTGCCGAAGGAGACCCGGGTACCGGGCGCACCGGAGGCGGCGGGCATCATCTTCACCCGCTCCAGCGCCTCTTTGACGCCGCGCGGGCTGAGCGGGTGCGCGTCAGAAAAGGCACGAACGAGTGTGGCGGCGACGTCATGGTTGACCACCGACACGCAGTATTCGGGGCGGCTGCCGTCGTATTTCGTCGCGTAACGATCGAGAAAGTCCTGGCCGAGGCGGTTCGCCTCGTCATATTGGTCGACCCCGACCCAGCCCATGAATGCGTCCCACATGATCGGGTTAACCCACGCGTTCTGGAATGCCGTCGTGGTGAATCGCGGCGGGTCCCAATCGAGGGCCTGCAGCGCCGGGTTGATGAACACGATCCCGAACCCGAAGCCCAGATGCACGATCGCTTCGGCCTTCGCATCATGAAGGGTGCGGACGGCTTCGTTGATGTCCTGAGCGGTTTGGGCGATCGCCGCTTCAGCAACGATGCGAATGCCGTTGCGGCGGCACGCGCTTCGCAGGTTCTTCAGGTAACTCTCGCCGATCAGGTTCTGCTCGACAAGGACTCCGATCTCGGAGAGTCCGCGTTTGGCGACGAGGTCCGCGATGAAGATCGGCTCGTCGGTCATCGAACCCTGCGGGAAGGCGAACGTCCACTCGCCCAACCAGTCGTCGGTGCCGGTGACGCTGATGGCGGGAACCTTGAACCGCTCTTCGATCGCCTCGCGGGTGGGCACGCAGTTGTCGGTGATGTGTGGGCCGAACACCACCAGGCAGCCCTCGTCGACGAGTTCACCGAACGCATCGATGACCGATTTCACCGACCCCTTGGGCAGGCCCTCCACTTCGCGGTAGATCATCTGCACCGGGCGATCGATCAGGCCCTGTTCAAGGGCTTCGTCGAAGATGAGGTCGAAGCACCGCGTGAAACTCGCCATCAATTCTTCGGGAAAGCCGGGCGGCAGCGTGAAGTCCATCAGGTAGCCGACCTTGATCGGCTCAGCGCTGCTTTCGTAGGACATCCGACCTCCCGGGTGGCGAGCTCACGCGCCCGATGCGCAAACCTAATATTTGTTCAGACCCTAGCGGGGCCCGTATACAGCGTCAATCACCCGGCCCAGCCCACCCCGTCAGACCCCATCGGATCCGCCCAGATAGATCTCGACCATCTCGCCCAGCCCCTTGCCCACGGCCACGTCGTCGGTGAGGGGACCCGCGATCGCCGCCCGGGCCGCCTCTCGCATGGTCAGGCCCTCAGCGACGAGCCGGCCCGCCGCGATCAGCACGCGCGTCGAGGCGACCTCCCGCAACCCGCCGGTTTCCAGCCGGCGGATCGCGTGCCCGAAACGCACCAGCTCGGCCGCCGTCGCATCGTCCACACCCGCCTCGTGCGCAACGATCGCCTCTTCGACATCGGCTGCGGGAAAGCCGAATTCGATGGCGACCATCCGCTGACGCGTGGAATCCTTCAAGTCCTTGAGCACGCTTTGGTAGCCGGGGTTGTAGGACACGACCAGGCCGAATCCGCGCGCCGCGTCCAGCGTGACACCGAGCCGCTCGATCGGTAGCTGCCGGCGGTGGTCCGCGAGTGGATGCAGCACAACGGTGGTGTCCTGCCGCGCCTCCACCACTTCGTCCAGGTAGCAGATCGCGCCCTCGCGCACCGCCCGCGTGAGCGGACCGTCCACCCACACCGTCTCGTCGCCCTGCAGCAGGTACCGACCGACCAGGTCCGCGGTGGTGAGGTCGTCATGGCAGGCGACGGTGATCAGCGGCCGGCCGAGGTCGTAGGCCATCGCCTCGACGAAGCGGGTCTTGCCGCAACCCGTCGGGCCTTTCAAAACGAGGGACAAACCCTGGCGGTACGCCGCCTTGAAGACGGCCTCCTCGCTGCCGATCGCCTTGTAGTAGGGCCGTACCGTCTCCGCTTCGGGCGTCACGCCGTTCCGGTAAACGACTCCGGACTCCTCGGCCATAGCGTCCCCTCTGTCAGCCGCAGCACCGCGGTGTTTTCGAGCCTATCCGGAACAGATGTTTGTTTTCAAGCCCGCTGAGCTGCGGGTTTGGACACCCTACGACGAACTTCCGCCGATCGCAGCGCGGACCGGAACAGCGGTCCGATCACGCCGGCGAGCTGGTCGGGCCGCGCGATCGTCGCATGCGCGGTGCTGCCGAAGACCCGGCGCAGGGACTGCACATCGGTGCCCGCACCGATCGTCAGGCACACGCAGCCGGTGCCGCGGCGACGCGACTCGATGAGAGCGCGTCGCGAATCCGCGGCACCGTAAGCGCGTTCGTAACCGTGGTCGTACGCGAGCCCATCGGACAGCACCACCAAGAGCCGCCGGGACGTGCCTCCGCGTGTCTCGAGCACCGCCGAGCCGTGGCGGATGGCCGCACCGAGGCGGGAGTATGCCCCGGGCTCGAGGCTGTTGAGCCGCTTCATGACTCGGGAGTCGAGGTGGTCGTCGAATCGTTTGACGGGCACCACGTTCACCGCGCGCCGGCCCTGCGAGTAATAGGCGTAGAGCGCGACTCGGTCACCCAAATCGTGCAGTGCCACAGCGAGATTGGCGACCGCCGCACGCTGTTGTTCGTGTACTGTCCGTCCGACCGTTCCGGGCTCCGCCGCCGACCCCGACACATCGAGCAGGAGCAGCACCGACAGGTCGCGCCGGCGCCGCAGGCTGTCGAGGTACACCGCCTCGTCCGGCACCGACCCCGCCAGCACCTCGACGCGGGCTTCGACCGCCGCATCGATATCGATGTCGTCGCCCTGCGGCTGGCGGTGGCGGCGGTGCAGGCCCATCCCGAGTCGCGACAGCGGGCGCCGCACGCCGATGGCGGCGTCGATCGCGTGGGTCGCCGATGCCTTGATCTGCGGCTCGATTTCGCGCACGGTGCACCACGCGGGCCGGTAGCTCTTTCGCGTGGCGTCCCATTCCGGATAGGTCACGCCGTCGGCGCCGCCGTGGGTGTCGTGGTCGTCGACCTCCTCGCTCGCGGTCGACGCCAGCGAGGAGACGGCGTGCAGACCGCGGTTGGCGGAGTTCGTCCGATGCGTGGGGGTGTCCGCGCCGGGTGGGCCACCGCCGCTACCGGTCTTGCGCGCAGACGACAGCATCCTTTTCAGCCACTTGCCGATGAAGCCGCCTCCGCCCACCGGGCTGGTGAACATGTCGGGATCGTCGGAATCATCGATCGCGCCGTCATCGAGCTCGTCGAGTTGTTTCGCGCCGCCACCCCGCGGGACATGAACGGCGTTGCCCCGGTCCTCGGTCTTGGCCGAACCTGCCGCCAGTACCTTCGCGGCACGGATGACGCCGAATTCCGGCGGCGGGTCGTCGATCGCCTCCCTCCCCTCGGCGATTCGTAGGGAATCGGCGGCCGACCCGGTGCGACTCGCCACGTCTCGGTTGCCCATCGATGCCAACGTGCCCGGCAGCAGATAGCTATTGCCAACCAATGCGCGATGACCCTCGATCGCCAGATACCGCTTGGCGAGCCGCGGGCGCCGGACCAGGGAACGCACGACGTCGGGGTCCAGGCTCCCGGCAGCGAGCATCGAGGCGTGGACGGCAACCGCTTCGAGGTTCGCGCGGGCCGGCGCGGAAGGATCCAGGTAAATCGTCTGGCCGTCGGTCCACGGCGGCTCGCCCGGTTGCAGTTCGGCAACCGCCACGGCAGCGCCCGCAAGAGCGGAGGCCAGCAGGGCGAAAACCTGCGGCTGGTCGCCAGGAGCGTTGGTTGGCACGCTCCACCTCCGAACCTCGGGACCGCGTTGACCAAATATCTGTTCCAACGTAAAGTCCGAGGCTTGGCCCAGTCAATCGCGCGAGGTAAACAAGAGAACGTGGATTTCTCCTACCCGGCGGAGGTGGAACAGTTCCGCGCCGAGCTGCGCGACTGGCTGTCCGCGAATCTGACCGACGAGCTGATCGCCGCCCGCCGCCCCTCCGGCCGCGACGACGCCACCTTCGCGATGCTGCGTGCCTGGAACCGCACGATGGCCGACGCGGGCTGGGCCGCCGTCTCCTGGCCGCGCGAGTACGGCGGCCGCGGAGCGACGGTTCTGGAGCAGCTGGTCTACACCGAGGAAACCACACGCGCTCGGGCACCGTTGCCGCTCAACGTCATTGGCATGAACAACATCGCGCCGGCGATCATGCACTACGGCACCGAGACGCAGAAGACGACGCTGCTCCCCCGCATGATGCGCGCGGACGAGATCTGGTGCCAGGGGATGTCCGAACCCGAAGCGGGATCCGACCTCGCCGCGCTGCGCACCCGCGCGGTGCGCGATGGGGACGACTTCGTCGTCAACGGGCAGAAGATCTGGACCTCGCTGGGGCATCGCGCCGACTGGTGCCAGCTCTATGTGCGTACCGATCCCGAGGCCCCCAAACACAAAGGCATCTCGTGCCTGATCGTCGACATGACGCTGCCCGGCATCGAGGTCCGCCCGCTCGTCACGCTCAACGGCGACACCGATTTCGCCGAGATCTTCTTCCACGACGCG
This sequence comes from Mycobacterium heidelbergense, assembly GCF_050205645.1. Taxonomy (GTDB): domain Bacteria; phylum Actinomycetota; class Actinomycetes; order Mycobacteriales; family Mycobacteriaceae; genus Mycobacterium; species Mycobacterium heidelbergense_A. Next base: position 153,871 of record NZ_JBNMQT010000007.1, on the reverse strand, counting down.
CGAGTTCCGGCGGACGCCCTGCTGGGCCCGCTGAACGGCGGCTGGCAGGTGGCCACCACCACCCTCAGCCACGAGCGCGCCGGGGCCGCGCGGCTCTACGCCGAGATGCAGGTGCGGCTGGAGGAATTGGTGGCCGACTTCGCCACCGCCGACGCCGGCAAGACGCACGGCATCCTGCAAGACCCGGTGACACTACGTCGCCTCGGCGAAATCGGGGTGCGCATCAAGTATCTCGAATTGCTTTGCCAGCGCTCGATTTCGGCGACGCTGCACGGCGGCTCGGAAAAGACTGCCATGGGCTCGGCCAGCCTCGCCAAGAGCGTCTGGGGTGAGATCGGACAGGACATGGCCGCCCTGGCCTTCGACGTGCTGGGCACCGGCGGGGAGCAGCACCGGTGGGCCGACTACCGCCTGACGTCGCGCTCGCTGACCATCGCGGGCGGCACCACCCAGATCAACAAGAACATCACCGCCCAACGCGTGCTCGGATTGCCGCGCCAATGAACCTCGAATTGACCGACGAGCAAATCGCGCTGCGCGACACGGCGCGACACTTTCTCGCCGAGAAAGCCCCGATTTCTGGACACGTGCGCGCCCTACTCGACGACCCGACCGGTACCACCGGCGCCGTCTGGCGCGGCCTCGCCGACCTGGGGACGACCGGGCTGTTGGTGGCGCCCGAGTACGGCGGTGCCGGCATGACGATGGTCGAAGCGGGCATCGTGGCCGAAGAGCTCGGCGCCGCCCTGCACCCGGGACCGTGGCTGTCGAGCGCGGTCGCCGCGCCGCGAGCGCTGGCCAGGCTGGGTGTCGGGGGCGCTGCGGCCGAGCTATTGACCGGGATCGCCGACGGAACCACGATCGCCGCCGTCGGACCGCTGGATCGCAACGACGCTGCAGTCAGGGTCGTGCAGCGAGACGGCGACGTCGTGCTGCGGGGTGAGTTCGCGATATCCGACGCCGTCGCGGCGGACGTCCTGCTCGTGCTTGCCGAGGACGACGACGGGACCGCACTTTTCGCGGTGAACACCGACTCCGCGGGGATTTCGGTGGCTTTCGAGCGCGGTATCGACCAGACCCGCAAGCACTTTCGAGTCACCCTCGATGACGCGCCGGCACACCGGCTGGCCACGTCGTCCCCGGACGCCGTTGCGGCGGTGGTCGACGACGTGCTCATCGCCACCGCCGCCGACGCGCTCGGCGCCGCTCGGGCCGTCATGGGCCTAGCCGTCGACTATGCCAAGGTGCGAAAGCAATTCGGTCAGGTCATCGGCTCGTTCCAGGCCATTCAGCATCTGTGCGTCGACATGTACGAAACGGTCGAGTTGGCACGTAGCGGGGTGATCCACGCGCTGTGGGCCGCAGACAACGCCGACGCGCAGCTGCGCCATCTCGCCGCGTTGCGGGCGAAGGCGTTCGCAGGACGATTGGCCACCGTGGGCGACACCGCGATCCAGGTCTTTGGCGGCATCGGCTACACCTGGGAACACGACGCCCACCTGTACCTCAAACGACTGCTGAGCTGGAGCGAATTTCTCGGCGGGCCCGACGGCTATCTCACGGAACTCGGTGCGCGTCTTGCGAAAGAGACTGTGTCATGATCGATTTCACCGACCAGGTCGCGATTGTGACGGGAGCGGGCCGGGGCCTCGGCCGGCTGTATGCGCTGGAGCTGGCCCGGCGCGGCGCCTCGGTGATCGTCAACGACCTGGGCGGCACGATGCACGGCGACGGCTCCGACGCCACGGTCGCGAACCAGGTCGTCGCCGAGATCGAAGGCCAGGGCGGCGTGGCCGTGGCATCGCACGACTCGGTCGCCACCCCCGAGGGTGGCGAGGCGATCGTCGAGTTGGCCCTCGCGCGCTTCGGCCGGCTCGACGCCGTGGTCAGTAATGCCGGAATTTTCAACAGCATTCCGTTCGACGAGCTGTCCGCGGATGACTGGCGCAAGATGCTCGGCGTGCATCTCGACGGCGGGTTTTATCTGGGCCAGCCGGCCTACCGGGTGATGAAGAGGCAGCGCTATGGCCGGTTCGTGTTCATCTCCTCCTCGGGTGGCATGTTCGGCCAGCCGTTGGAAGCCCACTATGCGGCGGCCAAGGCCGGGCTGGTCGGATTGTCGAACGTGATCGCGATCGAGGGCGCCGAGCACGGCATCCTCTCCAATACCGTGCTCCCCTTCGGCTTTTCGCGCATGGTGACCGAAACCGTGGGAGACCCTAAAGCCCTCGAGGAGATCGGTTTTCTGGGTGTGATCAAGCCCGAGCTGGTCGTGCCCATGGTTGTTTTCCTGGCGAGCCGGGCCTGCGAATTCAGCCACCAGAACTACTCGGCGTGTGCGGGTCGATTCGCCCGTGTCTTCGTCGGCCTCGGCCAGGGCTGGTTAGCGGAGAAAGGCAGCGACCCGACCGCCGACGCCGTCGCGGCGCATCTGCCCGAGGTGTCGGCGACCGAACCGTTTACCGTGCCCGGCTCGATCTTCGAGGAAGTCTTCGCGGTGGCCGCCCAGCTCGGCGTGACAACCTGATCATGGACATCGAGTACCTGCTCACCGCTACCCGTTCCGCACGCAGGTCGCTCGACCTGGATGCTCCGGTCGACATCGACGACATTCGAGAGTGCCTGCGCATCGGGTTGCAGGCCGCCAACGGTTCGAATCAGCAGGCGTGGCGGTGGCTGGTGGTCACCGATCCCGTGTTGCGGGACAGGATCGCCGAGCTATACCGGGAGGCCTATCTGCTCAGGGTCGGCGGCCACCTGCTCGCCGACATGTTGCCGGCCGGAACGCCGGAGAGCCGGCTCATGTCGTCGACGGAGTGGTTGGTCGAGAACATGGCACGCGTGCCGTTCCTCGTGATCCCCTGCTACGAGCCGTACCTGCCGCGCATCGACGGCGACGAGTCGTTTCACCAGGCCACGCTGTACGGATCGATCTTCCCGGCGGTGTGGAACTTTCAGCTGGCGTTGCACACCCGCGGCTACGGGACGTGCGTCACGACCCTGCACCTGCACCGCGAAGACGAGGTCCGGCGGCTGCTCGAGATTCCGCAGACCTACGTCCAGGGTTGCCTGCTGCCGGTGGGCCGCTTGAAGGCCGGGCACACGTTTCGGCCCGCCGACAGGCGGCCCGTCGAGGAGGTCGTCGCGCGCGACCGCTGGGACGGACCCAGCCTTTAGAATGGGTCCGTCACCGCTGTATGCAGCGAATTTCTTCCGGGAAGTCTGATAGCCTTTAACAAAGATTTGGTTCGGCGGGAGGACGAATGGCCAAGGCCGAATCATTGGCGGGCCGCCGACCGCTGGATCGTTTGGAACAAGGCGGCACGGACGACTCGGGAACGCGCCGCACCGAGATCCTGCAGACGGCTGCGTCGCTGATCGCGTCCTCGGGACTGCGGACGTCTTTACAGGAAATCGCCGACGCGGCAGGCATTCTCCCCGGCAGCCTGTATCACCATTTCGAGTCCAAAGAGGCGATCCTCGTCGAACTGATACGCCGGTATCAGGACGATTTGAACCGCATCGGGCTGGCGGCCCAGGCCAGACTCGACGAACCCGACTCGAGGCCGGTCGCCGAGCAGATCATCCAGTTGGGATCCGCGATCGCCAACTGCGCCGTGCAGCATGGGGCCGCCCTGCAGATGTCGTTCTACGAGGGACCAAGCGCGGATCCCGAGCTCATAAAGCTAACCCAGCAGCAGCCCACGGCGATTCAGCAAGCGATGCTGCAGACGCTGCGTGCCGGCCGGTGGAGCGGCTACATCAAACAAGACATCGACCTTCCCACGCTGGCCGACCGCATCTGCCAGACCATGCTGCAGGTCGGGCTCGACGTCATGCGTCACACCGCTCCAGCCGACCAGGTGGCCGAGCTGCTGTGCCGAATCATCTTGCAAGGGTTGGCGGCCCGGCCGTCTACCGATTCGGCGTTGGACCGGTCCAACGCGTTCAAGGCCGCCAGCGGCGTCATCGAGACGTGGGCCGACGACAGCGAGGCCGATCCCAGCGACAAAGCGGCCCACATCCGTGCCGTAGCACGAACGGAGTTCGGCCGCAGGGGATATGAAGTCACCACCATCAGGGACATCGCCTCCGCCGCGGGTCTGGGCACCGGGACCGTCTACCGCGTGATCGGATCCAAGGACGAGCTCCTCGCGTCGATCATGGAGTCCTTCGGCAGGAAGGTCGAGGCGGGATGGGTCAGCGTGCTGCGTTCGGATGCCACCCCCATCGAAAAGCTGGACGCGCTGAGCTGGGTCCACGTCAACGCACTGGACCGGTTTTCCGACGAGTTCAGGATCCAGCTGGCCTGGATGCGGCAGTCCCCGCCGAACACCCCCAACCCCGGTTGGCTGTACACCACGCGCCTTCGCCAGATGAAATCGCTGCTCTCCGAAGGAATCCGGTCGGGCGAGATCCGCGTCGACGCCGCCTCCACCGCGATGCTGGCGCGGTGCGTCATCGGCCTGCAGTGGATACCGGAGAACATCCTTCGCGCCGTCGGCCGTCGGGCGGCGCTGGTGCACGCCCGCGACACCTTCCTGCGTGGTGTCGCCGTGCGCGGCAAGTAAGACCGCTAATCCGGACCCGGTATTGAGCCAAATAACTGTTACCCATACAGTTGTGCAGTTAGAACCGGGTTGGCAGTTACCGAGAAGGGGATTTCCATGAGCATTGTCGATCGGTTGCGCTACGACGGCAAGCGCGCGCTCGTTGTCGGTGGTGCGACGGGTATGGGCGCCGCGGCGGCCCAGTCGGCCGGCGAGCTCGGCGCCGAGGTCATCGTGATGGATTACGCGCCGGTGAAATACGACGTCGCCAAGTCCATCCAGGTGGACCTGCGCGATCCCGCGTCAATCGACGCCGCGCTCGAGCAGCTGGACGGCCCCGTCCACGCCGTGTTCTCGGCCGCCGGCATTGCCGAGGGAACGACCGACCTGATGGCAATCAACTTCCTCGGCCACCGGTACCTCATCGAGCGCCTGCTCGAGAAGAACCAGCTTCCCTCGGGCGCGGCAATCTGCTTCATCTCCTCGGTCGCCGGCATGGGCTGGGAGAACGACCTGGACCTGCTGAACGAGTTCCTGGCCACGCCGGACTTCGCGACGGCACAGGAGTGGGTGAAAGCGCACGAAGCGGAAGGCATCATCCACTATGGCTTTTCCAAGAAAGTGGTCAACGCCTATGTGGCCACCCAGGGCTACCCGCTGCTGAAGAAAGGCATCCGCATCAACGCGATCTGCCCGGGCCCCACCGACACCCCGCTGGCCCAGGCCAACGCCGACCTCTGGCTCACCTTCGCGCAGGACTACCGCGACGAGACCGGCTCCAAGGTGCACACCCCGGAGCAAATGGGCGATGTCATGTGCTTCCTCAACAGCGCCGCCGCGTTCGGCATCAGCGGGATCACGCTGCTGGTGGACTACGGGCACACGATGGCGTCGCTCACCGGCGCGTATCCGCCCGGCAAGCCGATCATCGACCTGATCATGGGGCGGGTAAAGCTTTAACGCCGGTAGCTGGTGGGTCAGTGCGGCTGGCCGACCATCCCCCAGGGTGCCCGCGCCTCGTCAGGGGGCACACCCAATGACACGGCACGTGGGGTTGTCCGCCGCCGGCGGGGGATTCGTTCCGTCGTAAAGATCGCTGGGCAGCTTGCCGTCATAGGGAACATTGCCCTTCCCATTGACCCAGTAGTAGGTGTGGCAGACATTCCAGTCCCAGCCGTAATGAGGGCCCGGCCCCGTCGGGTAGTAGATGGAGTCCCCTGGGCACCAGTGATGTGGGCCGGGTCCTTGCGCCTGGGCGATGCCTGCGCCCAGCCCACCACCGGCGAACAGCAACGTCGCCGTCGCTAGCCCTGTGATTCCTCGTCGCAGGCTGCGGGTGCTGTTCATGTTGGGTTTCTCCTTGCTCAGTGCGGCCTCCCCCGGCACGCGACGTGTTACTGCATTTGTTGCCGACTCAAATTTGCACCGCCTGCTTTGCTACCGATCCCAACATCTCGCGCTGAGGCGATCACTACACGGCGGTACCTTCGGGGGCATGGCACGCATCGTCATCATCGGCGGCCACGGCAAGGTCGCGCTGCAGCTGGCCCACATCCTCGCCCAGCGCGGCGACGAGGTGACCTCGGTCTTCCGCAATCCCGACCACGGCGACGACGTCGCGGCGGCCGGCGCCCAGCCGGTGGTGGCCGATATCGAGCAGCTCGATACCCCCGCGCTTGCCGAACTGCTGCGCGGGCACGACGCGGTCGTCTTCTCCGCCGGAGCCGGTGGTGGCAATCCGGCGCGCACTTACGCCGTCGACCGCGACGCCGCGATCCGGGCTATCGATGCGGCCGGGCAGGCGGGCGTGCCGCGGTTCGTGATGGTGTCGTACTTCGGCGCCGGTTCGGATCATGGTGTACCGCAAGATAATCCGTTCTTTCCCTACGCCGAGGCCAAGGCCGCCGCCGACGCCCATCTGCGCTCCAGCGCGCTGGACTGGACGGTGCTGGGACCGGGCCGGCTCACCCTCGAACCCGCCACCGGCCGGATCGCGATCGGCAAGGGCAAGGGTGAGGTCTCGCGAGCCGACGTCGCGCTCGTCGTCGCGGCCGCGCTGGCAGACGACTCGACCATCCGCCGCACCATTGGATTCAACAATGGCGAGGTGCCCATCGCGGAGGCGCTGGGTCGCTGACCGATAAACTGCGTGGCGCAGCTGGTCTGCCGTCGCCGCACCACGCGGCGCCGGCATCGAGCGAGGCATGTTAGACACGCGTCGCGAGAGGGAACCCGGTGAGAGTCCGGGACTGTCCCGCAGCGGTATGCAGGAACGACCGCCGTCACCAAGCACTGGTTGTGAAAGACCGGGAAGCGACGGCCAGTAGGAGCACCACAACAGTGCGCGCCTGCGAGTCCGAAGACCTGCCGGCTGTGCCGGGCGCGCCGCGTCCGGCGGGCTCATCGCCTCGTGGAATGGGCGTTTGGCCGTGGCCGTTGCGGTTTGTGTGCCGGTGGTACGCGCCGCGATCGGAATCGGCTGCACGTCCGCCGGCGGTGACCAAACCGTCGAATGAAGGACGACATCGTGACTCGCTTCGTAAGTAGTCAGCCATTCACCGCCACGGTTACCGGCTCGCCGCGCATCGGCCCGAAACGCGAACTCAAGCGCGCGACCGAAGGCTACTGGGCCGGACGCACCAGCCGATCGGAATTGGAGTCCATCGCCGCGACTTTGCGCCACGACATGTGGGCAAGCCTGGCGACCGCCGGCCTGGATTCGGTGCCGGTGAACACCTTCTCGTACTACGACCAGATGCTCGACACGGCCGTCATGCTCGGTGCCCTACCGGCCCGGGCCGCGGACGTACCCGACGAGCTGGACCGGTACTTCGCCGCCGCGCGCGGCAATGATGAGGTCGCGCCGCTGGAGATGACCAAGTGGTTCGATACCAACTATCACTACCTGGTTCCCGAGATCGAGCCCGCAACCCGGTTTGCGCTGAACCCGGACAAGGTCCTTTCCGAGCTGAAAGAGGCGCTCGGACAAGGCATTCCGGCGCGTCCCGTCGTCATCGGACCGGTCACGTTCCTGCTGTTGAGCAAGGGCGTCGATGGCGGGAACGCACCCATCGAGCGGCTACAGGAGCTTGTCCCGATCTACTCCGAGCTGCTGTCGCTGCTCGCCGACCCGTCTTCTGGAGGCGCGCAGTGGGTGCAGCTCGACGAACCGGCGCTGGTAACCGACATCTCCCCCGACGCGCCCGCGCTGGCGGAGGCCATCTACAACGCGCTGGGCTCGGTGAGCAACCGCCCCGCGATCCATGTCGCCACCTACTTCGGCGACCTGCGCGCATCCCTGGCGGCGCTTGCCCGCACGCCCATCGAGGCGATCGGCGTCGACCTGGTCGCCGGCGCCGGCACGGCCCTGGCCGGGATTCCGGAATTGGCGAGCAAGACCCTGGTGGCCGGCGTCGTCGACGGACGCAACGTCTGGCGCACCGACCTGGAGTCGGCACTGGGCAAACTGGCGACGCTGCTCGGCTCCGCGGCCAACGTCGCGGTGTCGACGTCGTGCTCGACCATGCACGTGCCGTATTCGCTGGAGCCGGAAACCGAGCTCGACGACGCCCTGCGCGGCTGGCTGGCCTTCGGGCGGGAGAAGGTCGCCGAGGTGGTGACGCTGGCGCGGGCGCTGCACGACGGACGCGACACGGTCGCCGACGAGATCGCGGCATCCAACGCCGCCGTCGCGTCCCGTCGCGGCGACCCGCGGCTGCACAACGGACAAGTCCGGGCCCGCATCGACTCGATCGTCGCGTCGGGCACCCACCGCGGTGAGGCGGCCGCGCGCCGCGCGAGCCAGGAGGCGCGGCTACAGCTGCCCCCGCTGCCGACCACGACGATCGGCTCCTACCCGCAGACATCGGCAATCCGCAAGGCGCGCGCGGCATTTCGATCCGGCGAGATCGACGAGGCCGAGTACGTCGGCAAGATGCGCAAGGAGATCGCCGACGTCATCGCGCTGCAGGAGCAACTCGGCCTGGACGTGCTGGTGCACGGCGAGCCGGAGCGCAACGACATGGTGCAGTACTTCGCCGAGCAGCTCGAGGGCTTCTTCGCCACGCAGAACGGCTGGGTGCAGTCCTACGGCAGCCGCTGCGTCCGCCCGCCGATCCTCTACGGCGACGTGGTCCGCACCCATCCGATGACGGTCGAGTGGATCACCTACGCACAGTCCCTGACCGACAAACCGGTGAAGGGGATGTTGACCGGGCCGGTCACGATCCTGGCCTGGTCGTTCGTCCGCGACGACCAGCCGCTGGCCGACACCGCCAACCAGGTCGCGCTGGCGATTCGGGACGAGACCGTGGATCTGCAGTCCGCCGGCATCGCGGTCATCCAGGTCGACGAGCCGGCGTTGCGCGAGCTGCTGCCGTTGCGTCGCGCCGAGCAGGACGAGTACTTGCGTTGGGCCGTAGGCGCTTTCCGGTTGGCCACGTCAGGGGTCGCCGACTCGACGCAGATCCACACGCACCTGTGCTACTCGGAGTTCGGCGACGTCATCGGGGCCATCGCCGACCTCGACGCCGACGTCACGTCCATCGAGGCGGCGCGCTCACACATGGAGGTGCTGGACGACCTGAACGCCGCCGGCTTCGCCAACGGCGTGGGTCCGGGCGTCTACGACATCCACTCGCCGCGGGTGCCGAGCGAAGGCGAGATGGCCGAATCGTTGCGCGCGGCGCTGCGCGCCGTTCCGGCGCAACGGCTTTGGGTCAACCCCGACTGCGGGCTGAAGACCCGCAACGTCGACGAGGTCACCGCGTCGCTGCGGAACATGGTCGCCGCGGCGCGGGAAGTCCGGACGGGGGCTTAGCCGCGAGCGTAACCACACTGCGATTTTCGACACGCTTTTTCGCAGTGTGGTTACACTCGCGAACCTATTCGGCGGCAGCAGTCCCGGACAGCACCTGGACCGGGACGTCGTCGGCCCAGGGTTGCCGGGTCACCATGTCGGCGACCCGAACGATGCCGCGCTCGAATTCGCCTGTGGCGGCGTCGACTAGGCGATACTCCTGGGTCTGCTTGTGGATCGGCTGCGCGTCGAGCAGGACCACCCGCACCTCGCCCGGCTCGAAGTGACAGCGCTCCTGCATCGCGGTGATCAGTTGTTCGTTGTGCATGTGGCCGTCGCCGAAGTTCCAGCCGATGGCGGTGCTGCAGATCCGCTCGCCATCGGTGATGACGTAGTCGTCCTCGTTCTGGCCGGCCATCGCCCGGTGCGCCAACGTGAACAGCGCGCGGCCGTGCGTGTTGAATCCGCGAAACGCATACCCCATGTAGATCGGGATCTGCGCGGCTTCCGGGCTGCCGTAGAACCGCTCCAGCTGCGCCTGCGGCATGCTGGCGATCGCCACGATGCCCCTGCCGATCTTGTCGTTGGCCGACGGCTTGATGCACCACAGCGTGGTGTCCCAGTTTCCGGCGTAATAGCGCATGCCCGGCAGGAACGAAATCTTGCGCGGGAACATGTTGCCCAGCGCGACGATGCCCGCGATGACGACGAACAGGATCGCCACCGGCACAGGGTGTTTCAGGTCGCCCAAGCCCAAGCGGGCATGTGCGACGAACAACGACAACACCCCGAAGATCATGAAGACGTTCCACTCCAGCGGCACCCCCATGGGGATGGATACCAGGATTCCCAGGTGGAAGCACACCATGACGATGGCCGCGATCGTGGTCGGCCAGCCGCCGTGGCAGAAGAACAGCGGCAGGGGAACCAACATCTCGATGGCGGTGCTCAGGTGCGCGAGCAGCCGCGACAGCAGCCCGGGCCGCAGGTCGTCCGGGAACTTCTCGAAGAAGCGCCGTTTCAGCCACCGGGGCCGCATCAGCGGGTTGTTGGACATCATCGTGGAGATCACGAACGGGAAGTGCTTGTTGAGCTTCGACGTCGCCGCGCCCATCCAGATGACCAGGAACACCAGCTTGGCGGCGACGATCATGTCGACGCCCCCGAACAAGAACGTCACCGTCATGGTCACGTACACCTCGCCGCGAGCGGCCAGAAAGATCACCTTGTCGCGCAGCCCCAGCACGCCGACGAGGAGCAGGATCGTCACGATTTCCCACGTCGGGAGCAACCCGATCGTCGTGCCGAGCTCGGGCACCGGCCCGGTGCCGTCCGAGAAGAGCGCCCTCAGCGTCACCAGCAACAGCAGCGCATACAGCGCGACATCGAACGGAGTGCGCTTGGTTCCGCTGGTCCCGGGGACGCGATCCGGCCACGGTGGCAACCGGATGGTGCCGAACCGCATCCAATACAGGGCCGAGCCCAGGGGCGGGAAGAACCGGTTGTTCAACGGACCGAACCCGCAGCCCAGCCCGATCACCTCGAAGAGCATCGTGTAGAGCACGACCTTCTCGAACACGATCGGTTCCGACCACCACGACGCGACGTGTGTGAACCCGCCAATTCCGTTGGTGGCCGAGGCAAACAACCACGCGAAAAGGATGTAGAGAAGGATTTTGACGACGTAGAACAGGTGCAGTGCGACGGGCGTGCCGAAGCCCACCTCGGCCCAGTGCCTGGCCATCGGGCGGATCTTCTCGCTGCGGGTGCCCTTGCTCCACTCGGCCATGTCGATCTGCGGCAGATCAGGCTTGAGAAATCCCATGGTTTGACAGATTAGAACGCGTTCTAGGCGCGTGGCTTGGGTAGGGGCAAAGAATTCTTTGCCTGCGGCTCTCTCGCCGGATACGGTGAGGTCGGGTCGGCATGTCCTGGGGAGACATCCATCATGAGCAAACTTCGATTCGGCATCGCGGCGATGATGGCCGCGCTGGGACCGGTCACCTTCGCCGCGGGCGGTATCGCTCGCGCCGACCCGCCGGCACCCGGCGATGGGTGCACGGTGTTGCACGCGACCACCAAAGACGTCAACAGCCGGATGATGTGGTGCAACCCGACGATGACCGGCGACCACACTCTGGTGTGGCAGTACGGCGGACCTTCCGCGCCGTAGCCCCAGTCAAAGCCCCGAGCGCAGAGGGTAAGTCAGCGAAAGATCCCCGCCGGGATGACCGGCGCGCTGTCCAGCACCCGCGGGTCGATCACCACGTTCAGCGCATCCACGTCCTCGAGCTCGGCCAGGGATTCCACCGCGGACAGAAACCGGCGCTGCTCGGCCGGCTCCACGATGCCGTCGGCGAGGTCGGAGAACTTCTGCAGATACTGCGGGCGCCGAAAAGGCCGCGCCCCCAACGGATGTGCATCGGCGACGGCCAGCTCGTCGAAGATCACCTCGCCGCTCTTGAGCGTAACCTCCGCCCGCGCACCGAAGGCCGGATCCGTCGAGTGATAGCGGCGGGTCCATTCGGAGTCTTCGACGGTGGAGATCTTGCGCCACAGCTCGACGGTGTCGCGCCGGTGCGCACGCTCCGGAGCGTAGGACCGTTCGTGATGCCACGCGCCGTCCTGCAACGCGACGGCGAAGATGTAGGGCAGCGAGTGGTCCAGCGTTTCCCGTGACGCGTCGGGATCGAACTTCTGCGGATCCCCAGAGCCCGTCCCGATCACCACGTGGGTGTGGTGGCTGGTGTGCAGCACGATCGAGGCGACCTGGTCGAGGTCGCCGATCCGCCGGCGCAGCCGCCGGGCCATGTCGATCGGCGCCTGGCTCTGGTACTCCGCCGAATGCTCCTTGGTGTAGCTGTCCAGGATGGCCCGCTTGGGCTCGCCGGGAGCCGGCAGCGGCACGTGGTACTCGCACTGGGGTCCACCCAGCAGCCAGGCGATCACGCCGTCCTCGCCCTCCCAGATCGGCGCGGGCGAGCGCTCGCCGCGCATCGCCCGGTCGACCGCCTCGATCGCGATCTTTCCGGCGTGCGCCGGAGCGAACGCTTTCCAGCTGGAGATCAGGCCCTTGCGGGATTGGCGGGTGCTCGTGGTTAGGTGCAGGGCCTGCCCGATCGCGTGGTAGATGGTCTCGGTGTCCAGCCGCAGCATGGTTCCCAGACCGGCGGCCACCGAGGGGCCGAGATGCGCGACATGGTCAATCTTGTGCTCGTGCAAGCAGATTCCGCGCGACAGGCCGATCTGGATCTCGTATGCGGTGGCCACGCCGCGGATCAGGTCGGCGCCTGGCACACCGAGCTGCTGCGCCACCGCAACGAGCGGGGGGATGTTGTCGCCGGGGTGGGAGTATTCCGCGGCCAGAAACGTGTCGTGGAAGTCGAGCTCGCGCACCGCGACGCCGTTGGCCCAGGCCGCCCATTCCGCCGAATAACCGCCCTCGACGCCGAAGACCGCAGCCCCCGGCCGCGCGGGATGGGCCAGCACCTGCCGACGGGCCACGGCGACCGGCCGGCGCAGCACGGCCGCGGCGCTGACGGCCGCGTTATCGATGATCCGATTCGCCACCATCTCGGCGGTGTTCGGCTCGACTGCAACCGGATCGGCGGCGACCTCGGCGATCTTGGCGGCTAAGTGCTCGGCGCGCGGAAAGTCATCGGAACTGCGCCGCGTCCGAACGGTGTGCACCAACATGATCCGCACACTAGGCCGCATTAGGGCAGACGAGAACGCACGCAGAAATCCGCGTGAACTCGGCACGGCGGGTGCCCTGATCGGTGTAGTTTGCTGCTGGGGCGGGGCTAGGTGAGGAGCCGATCGTGGCTGATGTCGATTATTGCGTGGTCGGTGCGGGATTCGCCGGGCTGACGGCCGCCCTGCGGTTCAAGCAAGCCGGCCGATCGGTGGCCTTGCTGGAGGCGCGCGACCGGGTCGGCGGCCGCACGTTCACAGTCACCCGCGACGACGGCGTGTGGGTCGACCGCGGTGGCGCGTGGATCGGGCCGGGCCAGGACCGCATCTACGCGTTGATGAACGAGTTCGGCGTTCCGGAGTACAAGCAGCACAACGACGGCGACGCGATGATGATCGTCGGCGGCAAGAAGCACCGCTATGGCGGCAGCATCCCGTGGACCGTCAGCCCATGGGCCGTCGCAAACCTCGGGCTCGGTTTGGCCGCCATCGAGAAGATGTGCAAAGCGATTCCACGCGAGGCCCCTTGGGAGGCCAAGAAGGCCCACGAATGGGACCGAATCAGCATCGGGCAATGGATCGAGAAGAACTCCATGTCCAAGGAGGCCGCCGAGATGCTGGACATGGCTTTTGCCGGCCTGTACACCTCGGCGGCGTCGGAGACGTCACTGCTGTGGGGGCTGCTGCAGACGGCGTCGGCCGGCGGACTCACCTTCGCGATCTCGGGTAAGGGTGGTTCGCAGGATGCCCGTCCGGTCGGCGGCATGGGCGCCCTGCACCGGCCGATGGTGGCCGAACTCGGTGAGGCACTTCATCTTTCGCAGCCGGTCCGGCAGATCACCCAGGACGACGACGGCGTCACGGTCAGCGCGGCCGACCTGACGGTGCGGGCGCGCCGAGTCATCGTCGCGATCCCGCTGGCGATCGCCACCTCGATCCTCTACGAGCCAATGCTTCCGGTGGACCGGGCGTTTCTGCACCAGCGCATTCCAAGCGGCGCCGTCATCAAGACCTCGATCTTCTACGACGAGCCGTTCTGGCGGGCCGACGGACTGTCCGGCCAGTCCGCCGCGCCGAACTCCCCCGCCACCCTGACCATCGACGCCTGCACCGACACCGCCGACCCGGGCATCATGTGCGTCATCACCGAGGGACCCGCGGCACGCCGGCTGACGTACCTCGACGAGGCCGAGCGCAGAGCGGTGGTCATCGGCGAGCTCGTCGATCGGTTCGGCACCAAGGCCAAAGCGCCGCACGAATACCACGAACAGAACTGGACCACCGACCGCTACTCCGGCGGCGGAATGATCGGCCACGCCCCCACCGGCGTGCTAACCGAATACGGCTACACCCTGCGCGAGCCCTGCGGACGCATCCACTGGGCCGGGACGGAGAGCTCGGCCATCATGTGTGGCTGGATCGACGGCGCGATCCGCTCCGGCGAACGTGCGGCGGCCGAGGTGATGGCACTCGACACCGAGGTGGTCGCCGCCACGACTTGATGTCGACTACCCGGCTTGTTTGGCCGGAGGTCGGTAGAAGATCAGCAACTGGCCGAGGGCTCCGCCGAGGCCGAGCGCTACGGACAGCACCAGGCCTTGCCATCCGTCGAGCCAGTTCTTCCCGAAGATCAGCCAGTCCAGGCTGAGCCTGCCGGCGCCCAACGTGGCCACCACCACGGCGCTGACCGCCAGCACCAGGTTGTACTCCCAGCCCTCCTTGACGATGAAGAAGCCGTTCGGGCGATGCACGGTCCACGCCGCGACCAACATCAGCGACACAAAACCCGCGGCCGGGATCGGGGTAAGCAGCCCGGCGGCCAGACCGAGTCCGGCGGAGACCTCGGTGGTGGCGGCCACGGCGGCGTGAAACCTACCCGGCTTCATGCCGATGCTCTCGAACCATCGGGCGGTGCCCGGTATCCGGCCTCCGCCGAAGAACTTGTTGAAGCCATGCGCGGCGAGTGTCAGTCCCAGCACCAGCCGCAGGATCAGTAACCCGACGTCATACACATTCATAGCTGCAAACTTAGATCATTCAACCTTCGCGTTCGCGAGTAGCGTTCTTGGACGGGAAGGAGTCCGGCATCAAGATCGCAATCATCGGCGCCGGCAATGTCGGCACCACATTGGGCACCGCCTGGCGCAACCGCGGCCACCAGGTCACATTCGGTGTCCGCAACCCCGACGACCCGAAATACGCCGCGCTCGGCGGCGTCGAGACGAACGAATCCGCCGCGGCCGCCGCCGATGTCGTCGTGCTGTGCACACCGTGGCAGACCACGCAGTCGGCGGTGCAGGGCTGCGGCGACCTAACGGGCAAAGTCCTCATCGATTGCACCAACCCGTTGACCCCCGACTTCACGGCATTGGAGGTCGGGCACACGACCTCGGGCGGGGAAGAAGTCGCGAAATGGGCGCCCGGCGCCCGGGTGTGCAAGGCGATGAACCAAATCGGTTTCCCGATGATGGACTCACCGCAGCTGCCGGGCGAACCGGTGATGTTCGTCTGCGGCGACGACGACGCGGCCAGGTCGGTGACCGCCGGACTGGTCGCCGAGCTCGGCTTCGAGACCGTCGACGTCGGCGACCTGACCCTGGCACGCCTCCTCGAGCCTTACGGGCTGCTCTGGATCCACCTGGCCCTACGTCGCGGGTTCGGCACGAACTTTGGGTTCGGACTGCTGCGCGGAACGTCCTGACATACTCGTCGAGGCCTGCTGGGAAGGTCCCACTGGGGGCGGGCCGCGTGACGAGGGGGTGCACCGTGGCGGTCGTCTTGCTCGACGGCGACGCGAATCTCCCGCGCGAGTTGCTGGGCAACAAGGGCCACGGCATCGACGTGATGCGCCGGCAGAATTTGCCCGTACCGCCCGCGTTCTGCATTACCACCGCGGTGGGCCTGAAGTATCACGCCGATCCAGCGGCGACGATGGATGCCATCTGGGACGAGGTGCTGGACGGGATCAGCCGGCTGGAGGCCGAGACCTCGCGCACCTTTGGGCGGGGCCCGCGCCCGCTGCTGGTAAGTGTGCGCTCGGCAGGCACACACTCCATGCCCGGCATGATGGACACGATCCTGAACCTGGGTATGAACGATGCCGTGGAGCGGGCACTCGCCGGGTTGGCGACCCCGGCGTTCGCCCGCGACACCCGCCGGCGCTTCACGGCCACGTATCAACGCACCGTGGGAGCCGCCTCAGACCCCTTACCCGCCGATGCGCACGCGCAGTTGCGGGCGGGCATCCAAGCCGTGTTCGCCTCCTGGAATTCACCGCGCGCGGTCGCCTATCGCGCCCACTACGGCCTCGACAACCGCGCAGCGACCGCGGTGGTGGTGCAGGCCATGGTGTTCGGAAATCAGGGCCCCAATTCCGGTGCCGGAGCGGTCTTTTCGCGTAACCCAATTACGGGCGCCAACGAACCGTTCGGTGAATGGCTGCCGGGCGGCCAGGGCGACGACGTGGTGTCCGGGCTCGTCGACGTCGAACCGATCACCGCATTGCGCGACGAACAACCCGACGTCTACGACGAGCTGATGGACGCCGCCCGCAGCCTGGAGCGGCTCGGATCCGACGTGCAAGAGATCGAGTTCACCGTCGAAGTCGGCAAGTTGTGGCTGCTGCAGACACGGGCGGCCGAGCGCTCGGCGCAGGCGGCGGTGCGACTGGCGCTGCAACTGCGGCGCGAGGGGCTCATCGACGACACCGAGGCGCTGCGGCGGGTGACGCCGGCCCACGTCGAGGCCCTGCTGCGTCCGGCGCTGCAGCCCGAAACACGGTTGGCCGCACCGCTTCTGGCGACCGGCCTACCCGCCTGTCCCGGGGTGGTATCGGGTAAGGCGTACACCGACGTCGACGCGGCACTGGATGCCGCCGACCGGGGTGAGCCAGTGATCCTGGTGCGTGATCACACCAGGCCCGAAGACGTCCGGGGCATGCTGGCCGCACAAGGCATTGTCACCGAGGTGGGCGGGGCCGCCAGCCACGCCGCGGTGGTGAGCCGCGAACTGGGCCGGGTGGCCGTGGTGGGTTGCGGCCGGGGAGTCGCCGCGGCGCTGGCCGGCAGGCAGATCACCGTCGACGGCTCGGCAGGCGAAGTGCGCGACGGCAATCTGACACTATCCGCGTGGTCGGAGGCCGATACGCCCGAGCTGCGCGAGCTGGCCGACGTCGCGCGACCGATCGTCCCGCTGCGCGCCCACACCACCGGCGACCACCCGAGGCTGGACGACACCTCCGAGGCTGCGGTGCGCGCGGCCCTGGACGCCGGGCATCGCGACGTGGTGTCGGCGACGCCGCTGGTCGTCATGCTGACCGCATTGAAGTTGGCGGGCCAGTGACGGAATTGGCTGTGCTGCAAGCGGTCCGGCTGAAGGGCCGGGTGGCTCCCGCCGACCTGGCGAAGACGTTGGGCGAAGACCCCGAGGCCATCACTCCCACCGTCGAGCGACTGACCGCGTCCGGCTCGCTGGTCGCCGGCGCGACGTTGAAACTCAGTCCCGACGGCCGCACCCGGCTGGAGCACTTGCTCGCCAAGGAGCGAAAGGACATCGACCCAGCCGCAATGGCCGCCGCCTATCACGACTTTCGTTCCGTGAATGCCGAGTTCAAGGCCCTGGTCACCGACTGGCAACTGAAAGGCGGCCCGGGTGGCGAGCCCAACACCCACGACGACGCCGAATACGACGCCGCGGTGCTGGCCCGGCTCGACGACGTGCACGCCCGGGTGGTTCCGATCATCGACGCCGCCGCCAGGCAGCTACCGCGGCTGCAGTCGTATGCGTCGAAACTGCTTGCGGCACTGGGCAAAGTCAAGGACGGCGAGACCGCCTGGCTGACCATGCCGCTGATCGACTCGTACCATACCGTGTGGTTCGAACTGCACGAGGAGCTGATCGGCGCAGTCGGCCTGACCCGCGAAGAAGCGGCCAGATCCGGCGACGCGCAATAGCTCACAGCGCGGCATCGAGGAGTTGCACGTAGGCATCGACGTCGGCGCCTGGTCGAAAGGCCGACGCCGCGGCGTGCACGCTGATCGCGACCGTATCGCCGATGCCGTGCACGCCGTGTGTCAGGCTCATCGCCGGCGACAGCGCCGGATATCCGGCGGTCAATACCACCGGCGCACCCCCAAAACTCAGATCCGCCGGCCCGCGATTGACGCTGGACACTACCGTGTTGCCCGACACCTGCGTGGGCCTGGCGTCGGCGTCGAATTGCGAGATGCCCCAGCGCAGCAGCGGAGCGGGCACCGCGGCGAAGGCGCGGTCGGCGGCACGCATGGCCGGGTGCTCGGAGCGACGCCGGCCGTTGGCCAGGTCGGTCGCGATCCGCTCGATGCGCGCATCCGGGTCAAGATCGGGATACAGCCCGACGACGATGTTGCCGAAATGGTTATGAGCTTGTGGCACACCGGGTTTAGCCATCGGAACCTCGGCTCCCAGCGACTCAGCGGCGTCGCCGAGCAACGCGGACAGCGCCGTGGACACCGCCGCCAGCACCCCGACGGTGACGGTGGGCCCGGGCACTTCCGAACGGTGTCGCACCAGCGTGCGCACCGAGCGGGCGCCCTCCGGGCGTTCATTGGTGGGCAGCGGCGGCCGGGGGCCGACCCCGGGCGCCACGAGTCCCGCACGGGTATCGCGGACCAGCCGGCGATGGGTACGGGCCGCATCGACCGCCCGCCACGGCAGAAAGCCCGGCCGCGGCCGTGTCACCTCGCGCACCGGCGCCGGCCGGCCGAAGAGCCAGGCCGCCATCGCCGAGGCGCGGGCGCCGTCGCCCAGGGCGTGCGCGACCTGCATGACCGCGACGGATCCCGGCCCGGCGACGCCCGGAATCCCGCGCACGGGCGTGAACACGTGCATCCGCCAGGGCATCCGACGAATGTCGAGCTGGTCTTCGGCGAGAGCGACGACGGCCGCCAGGCAGCCGCCCCAGCTTTGATCGACCACGTCGTGACAAACCACCCGCTCTGGCCCGACGGATGCCGGCACCCACTGCGGGTAGGTCATCCGGCTGCCGTCCTCGACCCTCATCCGCAGCTCCGGGCAAGCGTCGGCGCGACGGCGCAGCTGTTCGACGGCGTTCCCGAGATCGGCCGGCGCACCGTCGAATGCGTAGAGCAGGAACTGATCGTTGGGCAGTTTGGCCGACATCCAATAGAACTGGGCATCGACGGCCGCCATCCGGTGCGCCGACACGGCTTCAGCCGGAGGGGCCGATAAACGCGAGCACCAGGTCGGCGACCTTGTCCGGCTGTTCCAGCTGCAGAAAGTGACCGGCGTGCTCGACGATGGCCGCCTCGCTGCCGGCGGGAAGCGCCTTTTCCGTCCAGTGCGTGAAAGCCGATGTCATGCAACCGTCGTCGCGACCATGCAGATACAAACTCGGCAGGATGGGTGCCTCGGTCCAGAGCCGGTTCAACTCGGCGTACCGCTCCGGGGCTCGGGCGTTGCGCAGCGCCCGGTATGGTCCCAGTGCCGCGCGCCAGCTCTCGGCTGTCCCGATCGCGGCGTCGACGTGGCGCAGATCCTCGTCCGCGTGATAGCCGGGCGACCACCGTCGCCACAGCAGCGGCAACACCCAGGACGCGGAACGTTCTGGCAGCCAAGGCAATTGGAAGTAGAAGATGTACCAGCTGCGCAGCAGCTGACGCGATAGCAGGCGGGCCAGCCGGCCGCGCTCGGTCACCCGGCCCAGCGGGTGGAATGCCGCGGACACCGGGACCGACATGATCACCGACTTGACGAACGGGCTGTCGGGCATCGCGGCCAGGCCGGTGGCCGCCATGGCGCCCCAGTCGTGTCCGATCACCACATCGCGCTCGGAGCCGCCGGCCGCCGCGCGGACGCGCAGGGCATCGTCCATCAATGCACCCACGTGAAAACTGCCGTCGGCCGGGATCGCCGACGGGGCGTACCCCCGCATGAACGGCGCGACGACTCGCCAACCGGACTCGGCCAACCGCGGAGCCATCTTGCGCCACCCGTAAGCGGTGTCGGGGAAGCCGTGCAGACACAGCGCGATCGGGCCGTCGCTCGGACCCCAGGTCAGTGCCTTCAGATCCCCGCCGGGGCCGGGCACGTCGATCCAGCCTGGTTCACCCATCTTGACTCCCTGTTCGGCGCGTCCGCACGGACCAACGTAACCCGTGCGGATATAAGACGGGAGCGACTCGACGATGGGTGGACGATCGGGCGGCCTACGGGATGAGCCCCGCTGCCTTTTCCAGGTCAGCGATCACAATTTTGCGCATCCCATACATCGCCTGGGTGGCCGCCGCGGCGCGGACACGATCCGGGTCGCTGATCAATTCGAAGAGTCGGTCGGGAACGATCTGCCAACTCAGACCGAAGCGATCCTTCAGCCATCCGCACTGCGACTCCTCGCCTCCGTCGCTCAACCGATCCCAGTAGTAGTCGACCTCGTCCTGGTCCTTGCAGTGGATCGTGAACGACACCGCCTCGCTGAACGAGAACATCGGGCCGCCGTTGATACCGATGAATCGGGTGCCGTCCAGCACGAAGCTGCCCGACAGCACCGTGCCCGGCTCGCCAGGCCCGGCCTCGGTGGTGCGGTTGAAGCCCTCGATGTGCGAGTTGGGGAACACCGAGGTGTAGAACGTGGCCGCGTCCTCGAGGTTGTGGTCGAACCAGAGCGAGGGCGTGATCGATGGCATGCCGCCTCCTAGTTGTTAGAGCAGGGTCACTGTGGATTGACCCGGACGACGTTGAAAACTCACCGCCGCCGGGGCCAGCTCGGGGGTGAATAGACAACCTAGGTAACGTCGGAGGACGACCTACCGAGAGGACGCCCATGAGCGCCGTTAGCAGCAGCCCCACGACGGTCGAATTTTCCGGTGCCGGCGGGATCACTCTGGTCGCCGACGAATGGAACCGCGGCGCCACCGACCGGCCCACCATCCTGATGCTGCACGGCGGCGGCCAGAATCGGTTTTCCTGGAAAAACACCGGTCAAATCCTGGCCGACGACGGGTTTCACGTCGTGGCGCTGGACTCCCGAGGCCACGGTGACAGCGACCGCGCGCCCGACGCCGACTACGACGTCGAGACGCTGACCGCGGACGTCATGCGCGTCTTGGATGCCATTGGCCGACCCGTGGCGATCATCGGGGCGAGCATGGGCGGGCTGACCGGCATCCTTGCCGCTCACCGGGCCGGCCCCGCCCGGGTGACCCGGCTGGTCCTCGTCGACGTGGTACCGCGATTCGAGAAGGGCGGCAGCGCCCGCATCCGCGATTTCATGTTCAGCGGCCTCGACGGATTCGAATCGCTCGAGCAGGCCGCCGACGCCGTTGCCGCCTATCTGCCCTACCGGGAGAAGCCACGCAGCCCCGAGGGGCTGAAAAAGAACCTGCGGCTGCGTGACGGCCGCTGGTACTGGCATTGGGACCCGGCCTTCATGACCAAGCCCGGTGACGACCCCGAGCTTCGCACCGAGAACTTCGAGCAAGCGGCCCGGGGACTGACGATCCCGGTTTTGTTGATTCGCGGAAAGCTGTCGGACGTCGTCAGCCCCGAGGGCGTCAAGCATTTCCTCGCGACTGTGCCCAATGCCGAGTTCGTCGAACTGTCGAACGCGGGGCACACCGCCGCCGGCGACGACAACGACGCCTTCAGCGAAGCCGTCGTGACCTTCGTCGAGCGCGTTAGTTAGTTAGCGGGCTTCTCGGCGTGCCCGCCGAACTGCTTGCGCATCGCCGAGAGCGCCTTGTTGGCGAAGTCGTCGAGGCTGCGCGAGGCGAAGCGGGCCTGCAGCGCGGTCGTTAGCACCGGTGCGGGAACCCCCTCGTCGATCGCGGCGATGGCGGTCCACCGGCCCTCGCCGGAGTCGGAGACCCGTCCGGAAAACTCCTTCAGCTCCGGCGATTCGTGCAGCGCGATGGCGGTCAGGTCCAGCAGCCAGGAACCGATGACGCTGCCCCTGCGCCACACCTCGGCGACCTCGGGGATGTCGAAGTCGAACTGATAGAACTCGGGGTTCGACAGCGGCGCCGTTTCGGCGTCGCCCTCCTGCACGTGCTTGCCGATGTCGGCGTTGCGCAGAATGTTCAGCCCCTCCGCGAGCGAGGCCATCATCCCGTACTCGATCCCGTTGTGCACCATCTTGACGAAGTGCCCCGCGCCGGACGGCCCGCAATGCAAATAGCCCTGCTCTGACTGCGCGACCTCACCGTCGCGGCCCGGCGTACGCGGTGCCGCGTCCACGCCGGGCGCGACGCTGGCGAAGATCGGCTCGGCGCGGGCGAACGCGTCGGCGTCCCCGCCGATCATGAGGCAGTAGCCGCGCTCCCGGCCCCACACCCCGCCGCTGGTGCCACAGTCCAGCAGGTGAATACCGTTGTCCGACAACGTCTTCGAATGGCGGATGTCGTCCCTGTAGTAAGAGTTCCCGCCGTCGATCACGGTGTCACCGGGCTCGAGCGTCGTGGCCAGCTCCGCGATCACCGACGTGGTGATGTCGCCGGCGGGAACCATCACCCAGACGACGCGCGGCGCGTCGAGTTTGTCGCGTAGCTCCGCCAGCGAGTTCGCCCCGGTGGTCCGCTCCTCACCGGCCATCGCCTTGATCGCGTCGGGGTTGTGGTCGTACACCACACATTCGTGTCCGTCCTTGGCCACGCGGCGCACGATGTTGGCGCCCATCCGGCCCAGTCCGATCATGCCTAGCTGCATTTGCTTGGGTCTCCTTACTGTGCTGCGGACGTGGTTCGCGGCATCCACGGCTCTTGCCAAGAGTGGTGCCCGTGCAACAGCGACCGCGCGGCATCGGGCCCCCACGAACCGCGCTCATACGGGTGGATTTTGCCCGGGTTGTCCAGCAGGGGCTGCACGATGCGCCACGTCTCTTCGATGCTGTCTATCCGGGCGAAGAGCTGGTGATCGCCGGCCAGCGCGGCTTGAAAGAGGCGCTCGTAGGGTCGCTCCGGTTCGCCCAGGTCCTCGACGAACAACGAGTCCAGGTGTATGTCGCGCCATTTGTCACCCACTTGCGCGGAGATCTGAACACGCATCCCGGGGTCGGGGTCGATGCGCAGCACGATCTGGTTGGGCTCCGCGGGTCGGCAGTCGGGCAGAAAGGCCAGCGCAGGGACACGGCGGAGAAACAGCCGCACCTCCGTGACCTTCTCCGGCAGCGCCTTGCCGGTCCGCAGGAAGATCGGTACCCCGGCCCAGCGCCAGTTGTCGATCTCCGTGCGCAGCGCGACGAAGGTCTCGGTCTGTGAATCCTTCGGCACTTCGGGGACGTCGGTGTAGCCGCGGTACTGGCCGCGCACGCAATGGTCGGGCGCCAGAGCCGGCATCGCGCGGAAAACCTCGGCCTTCTTGTCGTTGAGGTCGTCGGCGCTGGAGCCGACCGGCGGATCCATGGCCGCGAGCGCCAGCACCTGCAGCAGATGGTTTTGGACGACGTCGCGCAGGGCGCCCACCGCGTCGTAGAACTTGCCGCGGGTCTCGACGTCGTAGTTTTCGGCCATGGTGATGTGGATTTCGGAAATGCTGCGACGGTCCCATAGTTCGGCGAGCGCATGGTTACCGAAGCGCAAGCATTCCAGCTCGAGGACGGGCTGCTTGCCCAGAAAGTGGTCCACCCGCAGGATCTGGTCCTCGTCGAGCACCGCACGCAGCCGCGCGTTGAGGTCGCGCGCGGAGGCCAGGTCGTGGCCGAACGGCTTTTCCACCGCGACCCGTGCCCGCTCCAGCAGATCGACTTTCGCGAGGTTCTCCACGATCGGCGCGAACAGGGACGGCGGCATTTCCAAGTAGTACAGCGGGCGGTAGTCCGAGCCGATCATGTCGGCCAGCCGGCTGTAGAGCGCGCTGTCGGTGACATCGCCGTGCAGGTAATCCAGCCGGCCCGCCAGCCGATCGAACACCGCGTCGTCGATCTTCTCGCCGGCGTCGCCGATCGATTCGCGCGCCCGCTCAACCAATTTCTCGACGGACATATCGTCGCTGGCCACGCCCAAGATCGGGCAATCCAGTAGCTTGCGGGCCTCGAGCCGATACAGCGCCCGGAACGTCATCTTGCGGGCCAGATCGCCGGTAATTCCGAAGATCACCAGCAGGTTTGACGAACCACCTCCGTCGTCGGCCAAGACCGAACCTCCCAAAAGTCACCTGATCGGCTCACTCGAGATGCACTACCCGGGGGCGTCCGGGCTCAACCCTAGACAGTGCCGGTAGGCCCGACAACCGATCGCGGACTTTGGCAGGATTCCTGACGTGGTTGATGCGCTGCATATCGCGGTCTACGCGCTGGGCGGGGTTGCGGCCGTCGAAGCCGTCGCGCTCGTGGTGCTGTGGCAGCTGCTGGCCCGAAGCCGGCGGGAGGTCGACGACCTGCGACAGCGAGTCGACGCCCGAACTCAGCTGCTGTCGGGCGGTCGCGAGGCCGTCAAACGGGTGTGGAACACCGCCAACCTGATGCGCAAAGAGGGTTTCGGCGCCGCCGTGCGCAGTTCGATCGAGGACCTCGCCGACTGGGCCGAGGTCGAGCGGCCCGACCTGGCCCGGGTGACGCCAGACGGCCGCGTGGTGATCTTGTTCTCCGACATCGAAGAGTCCACCGCGCTCAACGAACGCATCGGCGATCGCGCGTGGGTCAAGCTGATCAGTTCGCACGACAAACTGGTTCAGGATCTCGTGCAACGGCGTTCCGGACACGTGGTGAAGAGCCAGGGCGACGGATTCATGATCGCCTTTTCCCGCGCCGAGCAGGCGGTGCGCTGTGGGATAGATCTCCAGGACGCGCTACATCGGGACGCAAAGCGCAAGCGGCACGAGGAGATTCGGGTGCGCATCGGGATCCACATGGGTCGCTCGGTGCGCCGCGGCGACGATCTGTTCGGGCGCAACGTGGCGATGGCGGCACGGGTCGCCGCGCACGCCGTCGGTGGCCAGATCCTGGTGAGCGAACCGGTGCACAACGCCCTGATGGAGTGCGACGACATCGCCTTCGACGAGGGCAGCGAGGTTGAGCTGAAGGGCTTTTCCGGCAGCTACCGCTTATTCGCCGTTCAGACCGAGCGCGATTGGGATTGAAAGCCGTCCGGGTTGGACTCGGCCAGCCGCTGATGCAACCTGGCCCGGATCTCGTCGGCGGTGTAGGCCCGCCGTTTACGTTGATCGCGCACCACCAGCGCACCGCCGGCGACGACGCCGGCGACGCCGGCCAGGCCGATCCACTTCCAAATGTTGCGCATAGTTGACAGGCTATTACGGCCATGGACACCCTTCGCGACAAGACCGCCGTGATCACCGGAGCGGGCAGCGGCATAGGCCGCGCGATCGCATGCACGCTCGCCGCCAGGGGCGCCCACATCGTCGCCGTCGACATCGACGGCGACCGCCTCCGGACCCTGGCCGACGAGCTGAGCCAAGCCAATATCCTGCCGCAGCGCGCCGACGTCTCGGATCCCCAGGCGTTCGAGGGCATTCGGGACTCGGCGCTACAGCGATTCGGCCGAATCGATATCGTCGTCAACAACGTCGGCGTGCTGACCAACGGTCTGCCCCAGGACATTCCGGTCGCCGAGTGGCAACGCATCCTCGACATCAACCTGATGTCGCTGGTGCGCAGCAACGCCGCTTTCCTGCCGTTGCTGCTCGGTCAGGGCAGCGGGCACCTGGTCAACACCGCGTCCTTCGCCGGGCTTTTCACCTATTCCTACGATCGCCTGCCCTATGCGGCCACCAAGGCCGCTATCGTGCAGATCAGCGAAGGCCTGGCAATCTACCTGCGGCCCAAAAACATTGGCGTCACCTTGCTGTGTCCGGGACCGGTGCTGACCAATATCGCCGCCGCCGTCCCGACATTCGGTGAGGGGGCACCGCTACGGATACCGGGCGAACAGTTCGAGCTGCTCGACCCCGCCCAAGTTGGCGAGCTGGTCGCCGAGGCGATCCTGCGCAACCGGTTCTTCGTACCCACTCACGTCGGCGTCGTCGAGGAGTTACGCCGCCGCGTCGAGGACTGGGACGGCTACATCGACTACCAAATCGCACGCGAACCCGGGAGGGCGCACCGATGACCGATGACGGCGGGCTTACATGCTGACCCTGGACCAGGCACTCAACGAGACCCGGACGGGTGACCTGTGGTTGTTCCGTGGCCGCTCGCGGCCCGATCGCGCAATTCAGACGTTGACGAACGCCCCGGTGAACCACGTCGGGATGACGGTAGCCATCGACGATCTGCCCCCGCTGATCTGGCACGCCGAGCTGGGCGACAAGCTCACCGACATGTGGACGGGCAGCAACCATCGCGGCGTGCAGCTTCACGATCTACGCCAGGCCGTACTCCAGTGGACCGATCGATACCAGCAGCGGTGCTGGCTACGACAGCTGACGCCCTACGCCACCCGCGAACAGGAAGACAAACTGCTACGGGTCATCGCGCGCATGGACGGCACCCCATTCCCGACCACCGCCCGGCTGACCGGCCGGTGGTTCCGCGGCCGGCTGCCGACCATCAACGACTGGGTGCGAGGAATCCCGTTGGTGGATAAGAAGATTCGCGAGCAGACGCAGCGTCGCAGGGAAGCGCGCAATATGAGCCTGGAAACCGCGTACTGCGCGGAGACCGTGGCGATCACCTATGAGGAGATGGGATTGCTGGTCACGGACAAGGATGCACATTCGTTCGACCCGGGCTCGTTCTGGAGCGGCGACACTCTGCCGCTGGCACCGGGCTACCAGCTGGGCGAGGAAATCGCGATCTCCGTCGGCCAGGCCGGCTAGATCGGTCAGTCGACCGACATCTCCCCCATCTTCGACCAGCCGGTCGCGTCGATCGTCTGGCTGATGATCTTCGGCGTGTACTTCAGCGCCTGCGGCAGCTCCTGCATCGCGCGCTGGAAATGATCGCTGTTGACGTGAACGCCGCCGGCGTCGGCGTCGCGGAAGGCTTCGACCAGGACGTACTCGGCCGGGTTGTCGAGGCTGCGCGACCACTCGAACCACAGGTTGCCCTCTTCGGCACGGGTGGCCGCAGTGAACGCCGCGACCAGTTCCGGCCAGCGGTCGGTCCACTCGGGCTTCGTTTCGAACTTCACGACGATGAAGATCATGGCCGCTCCCCCTCCGCTCGGAACTCTCGTGGGCCTGCGCAGCGTCAGGATACGTGCCGCCCGTGCCGACGGTCGCGGACAATAGAGTTTTGTTCCCCGCCGGCCCACACAGCAAAATCCGCCCAGGCATCGTCATTGACGCCTGGGCGGACTTTGTATTGGTGATGCTGTGACGTTTGCTCACCCGGGATAGTGATGTAGCACACAAACCGTCGTGGTTCGGACCTATTTCACTTTTCCCAGGCCCGCAATGCGAGCAGTGTGACCAATGTTGCGCATCGGTCGGCTGCATTAACCGACATACGTGCGATCCGTTTTTTGGTCAATTCGCAATTCCGGGATCGGCGGCCGGCGGCAAATCGGGCGCCGGCGGAGGCGGCGGCGCGGGATCCACAATGCCGATCAAAGCGGGCGGTGCGTCCGGCGGCGGGGGTGCGTCCGGCAGCGGCGGAGGCGGGGGTGCGTCCGGCATTGGCGGAGGCGGTGCGTCCGGGGGCGGAGGCGGTGCGTCCGGCGGCGGAGGCATGAGGCTCTCTGCGTCCGGTGGCATCGGCAGGAACATGTGGTGCGTGAAACCGGCCTGGTAGGCACCGGCTCCGCCGATGCGCACGCCGCCGCGCTCACCGCTGGATACCGGGGTCCCGTCCGGCAAGGTGACCGCGGTGTGGCCACCGTTCCAACCGATCACCAAGGCGTTCGGGGCGGTTCCGTATTGGAAGCCCCGTGCCAATAAAGCGGATTCTTCATTTCCGGTGTTAAAACGACTTCCAAAAACCGGCCTGTCAGTTGCCGCGTTGGCAACCCAGGAAGCAAGACCGGAACAGTCGGTCCCGGCCGGAGAATCTCCGCCCGAGATATACGGCGTCCCGGAAACCTGGTTGATGAGCGACATCAACGTAGCGAGAACAAACATGGCCAGGGACATTAGCAACGAGATACTTAGCAAGCCAAAATTTGTGGCGGGTGTCACGTGTAAGCCAAAAAATGGCTTGGACCGCATATCCAGCAAATTTATTACACAAAAGTATATTTACGGATACGAATGGCTACAGTCAGACTCCGAACTTGGCACGGGCCTCGTCCGTGACGGGCGTGAACAGGTTGACGAGGTTTCCATCCGGATCGCGGAACAACAGCGCGCGGTTACCCCACGGCATGGTTGTCGGCTCGGTCACAACCTCGTCCACGCGTTCGCGAAGTCGCTCGTACTCGGCATCGACGTCCTCGACAATGAACTCCAGGATCGCGCTGCGGTTGGCTGCCGGCTCAGCGGATCCGTCCCCAAAGAGCGGCACGGTCTTATCGCTGCCGATTGCCAGTGTTCCGACCGGCGTCGGAATCTCAGCGAACAGCTCGTTGCCCCACACCGCGGAGACTTCGGTGACCATCTCGTAGAAAGCTACGAGCCGATTGACGTCAGCGGTGATGATGCGAGTCGAAATGAACTTCACGAAACCTCCCCAATTGGCCACGGCAGTGCCGCACGGCGATAGTGCCTGCGTGGGGCATGCTAGGCAGCCGGTCCGACAAGCCGGCGCGCCGGCAAGGTTCTCCTCGCCTGCCAGGCAACGCCGGGCACCGTGTTTGCCAGGTCCGGCCGGCTACCGGCGAAAGCACGAAGCGCACGATAGAACGACCAAACTTGCCGGGGCGTAGGCACTTTCGGTATCCACGCCAGTTCCCAGTGAATCCCATTGATCGGGTCGTCGAAGAACACAGCGTAGTAGCCGGGCCAGTACTGCGGGTACTCCTTTGGCTCGTCAGTTACGGCTATATCCCGAGAGATCAGGAACTCACGATGGAAGCGGTCGACCTCTGCTCTGCTCCGCGCCCACAACGCAATGTGGTTGATGCCGACCGCCTGGTCGTGGTGCGTCACCTTCCCTCCGGTGCGAGCTGGCTGGATACCGACGTAGCTGTGCGGGGCGACATGACGGGTCATGTAATAGGTGGATTGATACTCCATGTTGAGCGACGAGAAGCTGCTGTATCCGAGCCAGCCGAACAAGGCGTCGTAGAACGCGATCGAGTCGTCATAGTCCAACACCGCGAATTCCACGTGACAAACGCCCCGCCACCGCATCAATCCTCCTCAGACCGCTCTAGCGCTCAATGCAGTATCCGCGGCGGCGGTGGGAAGTCTTCAAACGTTGAAGCGGAACTCCACCGCGTCACCGTCGGTGTGCACTACTTCTGCCCCTCCAAAAGATGGGTATAGGGATCGGCCTCAGGACCGACGGATTCGGGCATTGGATAGTAGGTCTTGATCACCAGGTTTCCGTCCTCGTCCCACGCGAATGTCTCTATGCTGTAGGCCATTTGGACATTCGGCTCGGTGCCGAAGTAGTTCTCACAGACCCAGGCCATCTCGTTCCCGTTGACCTGGACAGTGATCATTTTGATCTTGAGGATCGACTGGAACATGTCAAAAGCGTCGGACGTGGCGGCGGCGAAACCATGTTTCTCCTCGGTCCCGACGGGATCGAACATGCGGACCTCACCGGGGCAAATCGAGCGCCACGAAGCTACCCACTCGTCCTTCTTGCCCGCATTCCACAAGTCGGCGTGCTTGGCGGCGTGCGCCAAACGAGCCTGACGGCTCGGAACCTTGCTCATCCTCAGACCCATCTGCGCTCGCCTCGACCGGCGATCACCGTCGCCACGATACCTGGACACTTGTCCAGCCGAGAAGTATCTCAACGAAGCACACTGCTTCTTGGGTTGCTGTTCAGACGTTGAAGCGGAACTCCACCACGTCGCCGTCGGCCATCACGTAGTCCTTGCCTTCCATCCGCACCTTGCCGGCGGCCTTCGCCGCGGCCATCGACCCGGCGGCGATCAGGTCGTCATACGACACGATCTCGGCCTTGATGAAGCCTTTCTCGAAGTCGGTGTGGATCACCCCGGCCGCCTTCGGCGCGGTATCGCCTTTGTGGATCGTCCACGCCCGCGCCTCCTTGGGGCCCGCCGTCAGAAAGGTCTGCAGCTTGAGCGTGTGAAAACCGGCCCGCGCCAACGCATCCAGACCGCGTTCGGTCTGCCCGATCGATTCCAGGAGCTCGGCGGCCGACTCGTCGTCGAGCTCGGTCAACTCCGACTCGATGGCGGCGTCGAGGAACACGGCGTCCGCGGGCGCGATCAGCTGACGCAGTTCCGCTACCCGCCCGGCATCGGTGAGCACCGCCTCGTCGGCATTGAAGACATAGAGGAACGGCTTGGTGGTCAACAGGTTCAGCTCACGCAGCACCGAAGTATCGACCCCCGCGGCGAACAGCGTCTTCCCGCTATCCAGCACCTGCTGGGCGGCGAGCGCGGCATCGTAAATCGGCTTGCGCTCCTTGTTGGTGCGGGCCTCTTTCTCCAGCCGGCCCAGCGCGCGCTCCAGCGTCTGCAGATCGGCCAGGATCAACTCGGTCTCGACAACCTCGATATCGGATTGGGGATCGACGTCTCCGGCCACGTGTGTGACGTCCTCGTCGGAGAACACCCGGACCACCTGGCAGATCGCGTCGCATTCGCGGATGTGCGCCAGAAACTTGTTGCCGAGGCCCGCCCCCTCGGATGCCCCCTTCACCAGGCCGGCGATGTCAACGAACGTCACGGGCGCCGGGACGATGCGCTCGGAACTGAAAAGCTCCGCGAGCTTGGCCAACCGCGGATCGGGCAGCGAGACGACGCCCTCGTTCGGTTCGATCGTCGCGAAGGGGTAGTTCGCCGCCACCACGTTGTTCCGGGTCAGGGCGTTGAACAGGGTCGACTTGCCGACGTTGGGCAGGCCGACGATTCCCAGACTCAGGCTCACGGGGAACCAAGTCTAGGGCTCAGCGGCGGGGACCCTCCGCGGTGGATCGTTCCTGCATGAACGGCATGGCACGCCCATCGCCGCAACAAGGTCTTTACGGGCGTTTCGTCCCATTGCCGGTACGGTCTACATGTGTCAGCAGAGCGGGCCGAATCGGCTGTGGAACCTACCCACCGCTCGATCCACCCCAATATCCCAGGTGTGCCGTGGTGGGCAGCGCTGGTCATCGCCATCACCGGCACCGCCATCGGGTATGCCGTCGACGCGGGATCAGGACACAAGGAGCTGACACACATCTTCGCCGGCCTCTATATAGCCGGCTGCCTGGCAGCGGTGCTGGCCGTGCGCCAGGAAGGCCTGTTCACCGCGGTCATCCAGCCGCCGCTGATACTTTTCTGCGCCGTGCCCGGGGCCTACTGGCTATTCCACGGGCGCAAGGTCGGTCACCTGAAAGACCTGCTGATCAACTGCGGCTATCCGCTCATCGAACGCTTCCCGCTGATGCTGGGCACGGCCGGCGCCGTCCTGCTGATCGGACTGCTCAGGTGGTATTCCGGCACGTCTAACCGAAAGACGTTGGCGGCCAACAAAACCGACGACAGTGTCAGCGCATCCGAACGAAAACCTTTCTTTGGCGGCGTCAGCGCGAAACTGAACTCGTACCTGGGCCTCGGTTCGGAGGACGACGATGCCGACGAGGCCGCCTCCGCCCGCCCAAGGCGGCCCCGCGCGAGCACCCGGGACGCGGCGCCGAAGTCCGGCCGGGCAGCGCGCGGCGATCGTTCCGCCACCCGTTCGACCCGAACGCGATCCCGCCGGCCTTCCCCGGAAGACCAGGACGAGCCGATGGCGGATCGTCCCCGGCGTCGGCGCCAGGCCCCGCCCCGCGACTTCGACCCTGCCGATCCGCCGCGCCGGTCGCGCCGCCGTCCCAGGCCCGAGGGTGATCCGGACGTGCCCGCCCCGCCGCGGGAAAGCCGCCGGGATCCGCGGACCCGCCGCAATCCGTACGAGCGACCGGCACCCCGCACCAGTCGGTTCGACGATTACGACAGGTACGAGCCGCCCGGTCCGTCCGAGCGTTTCGGCCGGTACGAGCCCTACGACCCCTCCTACGAGGCCCCGCGGCGTCGCGGCGCCGGCGGCGGATCGAACGGCACCAATCCGACGCACCACCCGATCTCGCGCGTGCGCTACCGCGGGGAAGCTCCGCTCGATCAATCCCGAGACGAGCCGAGAGCAGAGCCCCGCCCCGAACGACGGGGTCGGTCACGGGCACACGGCCGGTCTCAGGGGCGGCCACCGGCCGACTCCTGGGAATACGACGTCTAGCGTCCCGACCGGATCTCGCGGGGCAGGGCGAACACCAAGGTCTCCTGGGCGGTCGTCACTGGCTGCACCACGTCATAGCCGTAGTCGGCGAGCCGTTCCAGCACGCCACGCACCAGAACCTCGGGGACTGACGCGCCGGAGGTGACCCCCACCGTGGTCACACCCTCTAACCACGTCGGGTCGATATCGTCGGCCCAGTCGACCAGGTGAGCGGCCGCGGCGCCGCCACCCAACGCGACTTCGACAAGCCGCACCGAATTCGACGAGTTGCGGGACCCGACGACGATCACCAGCTCGCACTCGGGCGCCATCGCCTTGACCGCGACCTGCCGGTTCTGGGTCGCGTAACAGATGTCGTCGCTGGGCGGGTCCTGCAGCTTCGGGAAACGACGCCGCAGCCGCTCGACGATCTCCATGGTCTCGTCGACCGACAGAGTGGTCTGCGACAGCCAGACCACCTTGTTCTCGTCGCGGACCGTGACGTTGTCGACCGAGCCGACCCCGTCGACCAGCTGCACGTGTTCGGGCGCCTCCCCTGCGGTGCCGATGACCTCCTCATGACCCTCGTGGCCGATCAGCAGGATGTCGTAGTCGTCACGCGCGAACCGCCTGGCCTCGTTGTGCACCTTGGTCACCAGCGGGCAGGTGGCGTCGATGGTGTGCAGGTTCCGTTCGGCGGCCGCGGCATAGACCGTCGGCGCGACGCCGTGAGCCGAGAACACCACGATGGCCCCCTCGGGAACCTCGTCGGTCTCCTGGACGAAAACGGCACCCGCCTTGACCAGGGTGTCGACGACGTGGCGGTTGTGCACGATCTCGTGGCGCACGTAGACCGGGGCGCCGTGCTTCTTCAGGGCGCGCTCCACCGTCTCGACGGCCCGATCCACCCCGGCGCAGTAGCCACGCGGCTCCGCCAGGAGTACCCGCTTACGGGTGGGGTCGGCGATCGGCGTCCCCGACTTCACAGCGCCGGGAATCCCCACATCGACAGTCGGCGGCATGACATTCAGGGTACGGGCCGCCGCGCCACGGGGCACATAGTCCAGCCCGCGCGGGCGGGCTTGGAGTTCTCCGCAGGTGCTGGCAGGCTTGGACCCATGGCTACTGCACCGTATGGAGTTCGGCTACTGGTCGGCGCGGCGACAGTCGCCGTCGAGGAGACGATGAGGCTGCCGAAGACGATCCTGATGTACCCGATGACGCTAGCCAGCCAGGCGGCACACCTGGTGATGCGCTTCCAGCAGAACCTGGCCGAGCTGGTGATCAAGGGCGACAGCACCCTGGAATCCATCTTTCCGCCCAAGGACGAAAATCCGGAGTGGGCGACGTTCGACGAGGATTTGGGTGACGGCGGTGAGAACCCGCCCGGGGCTCCCGCCATGCAGCCGGAAGGCGGCAACGGCGATCGCCGGGCCGATGGGCGCTTCGCCCTGTACTCAGTGGCCGACGCACCCGAGGCCGCCGATCCCCCGATGAAGCCCGCCAGAATATCGACGAAGTCGGCGGCGGCCGACACGGCAGTTCCGGCACCCGCCGTCGCGGCCGAACTCGACTATCCGGCGCTCACGCTGGCCCAGCTGCGCGCCAGGCTGCAATCGCTGGCCGTCGACGAGCTCGAAGCGCTGCTGGCCTACGAGCAGGCCACTAAGGCCCGGGCTCCGTTCCAGACGCTGCTCGCCAACAGGATCACCCGCGCGAACGCGAAGTGACCCGAGCGGCGAATCCGGAGCCGAACTCCGCGGAGAACCCCTTCCCGGTGCGCGCCGTGGCGATCCGCGTCGCGGGCTGGATCGACAGGCTGGGCACCGTATGGGTGGAAGGGCAATTGGCCCAGATCAACATGCGCAATGACTCCAAGACGGTGTTCATGGTGCTGCGCGATCCGGCCGCCGACATGTCCCTGACCGTGACGTGTCCGCGCGACCTGGTGCTGGGTGCGCCGGTCAAACTGGCCGAGGGTACCCAGGTGGTTGTGTGCGGGAAGCCGTCGTTCTACACCGGGCGCGGCACTTTTTCGTTGCGGCTCAGCGAGATTCGCGCCGTCGGTGTCGGCGAGCTGCTGGCGCGCATCGAAAGACTGCGCCGGTTGCTGGACGCCGAAGGCCTCTTCGATCCGCGGCTCAAGCGACCAATTCCCTTCCTGCCCAACATGATCGGATTGATCACCGGGCGGGCCAGCGCCGCCGAACACGACGTGACGACGGTGGCGAGCGCGCGCTGGCCCGGAGTCCGTTTTGCAGTGCGCAATACCGCGGTGCAGGGTCCCAACGCGGTCGCGCAGATCGTCGACGCGCTGCGCGAGCTCGATCTCGATCGCGAAGTCGACGTGATCGTGCTGGCCCGTGGCGGCGGCAGCGTCGAGGACCTGTTGCCGTTTTCCGACGAGACCCTGTGCCGCGCGATCGCCGCCTGCCGCACGCCGGTGATCAGCGCCGTCGGCCACGAACCCGACAATCCGCTCTGCGATCTCGTCGCCGACGTACGGGCGGCCACGCCCACCGACGCCGCGAAGAGGGTGGTCCCGGACACCGCCGCGGAACAACGGCTGATCGACGACTTGCGACGGCGCAGCGCGCAGGCGTTACGAAATTGGGTATCGCGCGAACAACGCGCGCTCGCCCAGCTGCGCAGCCGACCGGTGCTGGCCGAGCCGCTGACGGCCCTGACGGCGCGCGCCGAAGAGATTCACCGCGCGCGCTCGGCGGTTCGCCGCGACATCACGCGGCTGGTCACCGCCGAGGCCGACCGGGTAGGCCACCTGGCCGCGCGACTGGCCACGCTAGGCCCGGCGGCCACCCTGGCCCGCGGATACGCCGTGGTGCAGACGGTCCCGGCGGGCGGGGTGCCGGCGGACGTGCTGCGGTCGGTCCAAGACGCGCCCGCGGGCACCCGCCTGCGCGTACGGGTTTCCGACGGCGCCGTAACGGCGGTGAGTGAAGGGCTGGCCGATGGTTGAGGAAGACGGCTTGCAAAACGGCTTGGAAGACGCCAGCGGAGCGCGACCGATTACGCCTATTAGTCAGCTTGGCTATGAAGCTTGCCGGGACGAGCTGATCGAAGTCGTACGCCTGCTCGAGCAGGGCGGGCTGGATCTTGATTCGTCGCTGAAACTGTGGGAACGAGGCGAACAGCTGGCGAAAAGGTGCGAAGAGCACTTAGCTGGCGCGCGCAAGCGAGTCGAGGATGCGCTCGCTGCCGGGCAGGCCGAGGACGCCTGAGCACGGGGCTTCGGCTAAAACGACTTCAAAATTTTTTCCCAAACTGGAACACGTTTCAGTTATGCTTCGCGGCATGGGTGATGCATCACTGACAACCGAACTCGGCCGAGTCCTGGTCACCGGCGGCTCCGGGTTTGTCGGCGCAAACCTGGTGACCACCCTGCTCGACCGCGGATACCAGGTGCGTTCCTTCGACCGCGCCCCGTCGCCGCTGCCACCGCATCCGCAATTGGAGGTGCTGCAGGGCGACATCACCGACACGTCCGTGTGCGCCGCGGCCGTGGACGGTGTCGACACGGTGTTCCACACCGCGGCGATCATCGAGCTGATGGGTGGCGCATCGGTCACCGACGAATACCGGCAGCGCAGCTTCGCGGTCAACGTCGGCGGTACCGAGAACCTGGTGCACGCCGGGCAGGCGGCCGGGGTGAAGCGCTTCGTCTACACGTCATCCAACAGCGTAGTGATGGGCGGCCAGAACATCTCCGGCGGCGACGAGACGCTGCCCTACACCAGCAGGTTCAACGACCTCTATACCGAGACCAAGGTGGTCGCCGAGCGGTTCGTGTTGTCGCAGAACGGCATTGGCGACATGTTGACGTGTGCGATCCGGCCCAGCGGCATCTGGGGCCGCGGCGATCAGACGATGTTCCGCAAGCTGTTCGAGAGCGTGATCGCCGGCCACGTCAAGGTGCTGATCGGCCGCAAGTCGGCGCGGCTCGATAACTCCTACGTGCACAACCTGATTCACGGTTTCATCCTCGCCGCCCAGCATCTGGTGCCCGGCGGGACCGCGCCCGGCCAGGCGTACTTCATCAACGACGCCGAGCCGATCAACATGTTCGAGTTCGCACGCCCGGTCGTCGAGGCGTGCGGCCAAAACTGGCCGCGAATCCGGGTTAACGGCCCGATGGTGCGCGCGGCGATGACCGGTTGGCAGCGCATGCATTTCCGATTCGGGATGCCGGCGCCGCTGCTGGAGCCGCTGGCCGTCGAGCGGTTGTATCTGGACAACTACTTCTCCACCGACAAGGCCCGGCGCGACCTGGGCTACGAGCCCCTGTTCACCACCGAGAAGGCGCTGTCGGAATGCCTGCCCTACTACGTGGACCTATTCCGGCAGATGAAGAGCGAGGCCCTGGCGGCCAAGGCGACGGGCTAGCACCGCGCTGGCCCGCGCGGACGGCGCTAGCGGAAACCCACCATCTCGCTGCCCCAAGCGGCGCGGATGGGCGCATCGGGATCGCTGGTGAGGGTGTCGGTCTTGTCGATGATCAGGCAGGCGCGATCGCCTTCCCGGTACGCCGTCCAGTCCGGCTCGCCGGCGGGGCCCGCGGGCTTGCCGTCCGTGGCGAAGTTGATCCACCGCGTGCGTACCCTTTTCGAGACCGCCCTGGCGGTCTTGGCGCCGCCCAGCTTCAAGGTGGGATCCTTCGGCGCCCCGAGATTGCCCCATACGTAAGGCAATTCGGTGGCGTGGGCGGCGCTGACCAAGAACAGCTTCAGCAACGGCGTGGCATAGTCGAACCGATACAGATACACCGGCGCCACCCTGCTGTGCCCCTCGGCCAGCCACACCGTGGGCATCCGGAAGCCGACGTCGGTGGCGATGCTCAAAGACCTTGCCTTGCCCCGCCGAAATTGCGAATACGCCGACCCGATCTGCTCTGAGGTGGGCAACTGCAGGTCGGGCTGCTCGGCGGCGATCTGGGTGAACATCGACGTGATCGCGCGCGGCGTGATCGGCATCAGCGGCGAGCGCAGCAACCGAAACAGCGCCGCCTCATGCTTGTTGGTGCCGATGATCAACGGGACGGGGTGCGAGCGACCGTCGTGCGCCGCCTTAACTGGGTAGTCGTGGAGCAGATCCCCGTCGACGATCGGGACGAACGCGAGCGTGCCCGGGTTGCGCACGGGCACTTCGTTGAACACCTGCTGCGACGCGGCAAGCATTGCGGAGGTCGGCACGCCGGGCAACCGGTCCACGTCCGTCGGCGCGATTCCCAACTTGTCAAGCATGCTCACCGCGACCTGACGAGCCCGGTCGCGGTCGTAAACCGATGTGGCCGGCGAGCTTTGTGCGATCGCGGCGGTGAACAAGCCCTGGGCCGCCGGGGTGGCGAGCAGAGTGGTCACGATCCCGGCGCCCGCGGATTCACCGAACAGCGTCACCCGCCGAGGATCGCCGCCGAATGCCGCGATGTTGTCGCGCACCCAGCGCAGCGCGGCAAGCACGTCGTGCAGGCCGATGTTCGAATCGAAGCGCCGCCGTGCGGTATTGAACGACGAAAGGTCGAGGAAGCCCAGCGCCCCGAGCCGATAGTTGATCGTCACCACGACGACCTCGCCGCCGCTGACCAACCTGCGACCGTCGTAGAGCGCCTGGCTGCCGGACCCCAGGACATAAGCTCCGCCATGCAGCCACACCATCACCGGTTTTCCGTCGCCGGGTGCGGTGTCCCCCGACGCCCAGACGTTCAGGCTCAGGCAGTCTTCGTCCTGCGGGGCCCCCAGGTCCAGCGGCATGTTGGGGAACGACGGCTGCGGGCAGGCGGGCCCGTAGGAGGTCGCGTCGGCGATCCCCGCCCATCGCTGCGGGGGCTCCGGCACCCGGAAGCGCAGGTCGCCGACGGGCGGCGCGGCGTAGCGGATGCCCTTCCACGCCCTGGCGCCGCCGGCGTCAGCGCCCCGAACCGGGCCATACGTGGTTTCGACCACACGCTCGTCGATCACAGTGCGGCCCCTAGCTGAGCCGCGCGGTGAGGAACTCGACCACCCGCTTGCGTGCCTCGTACGCGGGCTGGCCGTCGACCTCACGGATCTCGTCGGTCAGCACCGAATGCGCCATCTTGCTGAAACCGCCTTCGTTGCCCGGGCGGGAGTCGATCTCGATGATCTCGAACGCGTCGCCGAGGCGTTCCTTGATCGCCGCGAACCGTTCCCGTGGCACGATCCTGTCCTCGCTGAACCGCAGGCCCATCGCGCACAGGCCGTCGTTGGCGCAGCGATCGGCGATGGTGGCCATCTCCGGTTCGCTCAACCCGGTATCGCGGCGTTGCGCCCGGCCCAACGGCAGCGGGACGGACGGCTGGGAAACCACCGGGGCCAGCACGCTGTCGTCGACCGCGGCGGCCAGCGCGAAGCCGCCGGTGAAGCACTGGCCGATCACGCCGACGCCCTTGCCCGGCGTTGACGCGTTGAGGTCACGGGCCAGCGCGCGCAGGAACAGCGACACCGGTCGCGGCTTGTTGGTAGCAAAGGCCGCGAATTCCTTTGCGACACAAGCGCGTGCGATGGTCGCGGCCGTGTAACCGACCGTCGCTGCCCTGCCCGGCTCACCGAACAGCGACGGCATGGCGACCGTGAACCCGTTGTCCACCAGGTGGTTACCCAGGGCCAGCACGCCGGGATGGATGCCGGGTATCTCGGGAATCAGCACCACCCCCGGTCCGGCGCCCTTGCGGTAGACGTCATGGGTGTAGCCGCCACCGGTGAACGGTGACACGGACCAGCCGGACAGGTCGGCTTCGGGTGCAGTCACGCGGGTCCCTCCTAATGGGTTGGCAGGGGCGGCTGGGATTGGGTCGCCGCGGCCAGCGTACGGAACTGGTCGGTGTTTCCGGCACCCGTGATGGCGACCTGGGTGGCGCCGCCCGGACCGGTGAGCCGTGTGGTCCACACCGGCTCGGCGTCCGCGCCGCCTTGTCCGGCGCCCTGATACACGACCCAGTGGGTGCCGGCGACGTCGACCGCTCCGGTGGGGTAGGCGGTCGAGTGGATCGAGCCGACCAGCTTGTCTTCGTCGGCGTTGCTCTGGGTCAGGGACAAATACATCCCGGTCGGGCTCAGGTATCCCACGGTCGATGTCGGCGCGTTCAGCCGCTGACCCGTCGACGGGTCGGTACGTCCACCCTGGATACCGCCGCGGCTACCGGAGTTGGGCTGCCAGCCGGCGGGCAACTGCGGCAGCCGAATGGGGAATCCGAGCGCCTGCGCATCCGCCCGCAATGCCGTCGCCGCATCGTAGGACGGGACGGTTCCCTTGTTCGTCCCGCCCGGCTGGAAGGAACACATCCCGACCAGGCCCGCCAGCAGGATGCAACCCAGCACCAGCGGTGCCAGCGACCAGAACATGTCGCGCCCGTCCTGCAGCAGCCGCGGTTTCGCCGGCCTCGGAACGGGTCCGGGTGCCGGAACCTGCTCGCCGGCTACATCGGCGTTGGGCTGCGGCTCCTCGGTCATCCTGTGAGTATCCCAGTCCGTGATCACCGCCCAGAGCCCAGCTCCAGAGGACGGATCAGCTTCTGGGAGAATCACGGCCATGACACGTGAGGGCGACCGCTCGTCGCAGGCCCGCCCGCGCGGCGAAGCACCGGATCGCAACCTGGCCATGGAATTGGTGCGGGTCACCGAAGCCGGCGCCATGGCCGCCGGGCGGTGGGTCGGTCGTGGCGACAAGGAGGGTGGCGACGGCGCAGCGGTCGACGCGATCCGCGAACTTGTGAACACGGTGTCGATGCGCGGCGTTGTGGTCATCGGCGAGGGCGAGAAAGACCAGGCCCCAATGCTCTACAACGGCGAAGAGGTCGGCAATGGGGATGGCCCCGAGTGCGATTTCGCCGTGGACCCCGTTGACGGCACCACGTTGATGAGCAAAGGCATGCCCAACGCGATCTCGGTGCTCGCCGTCGCCGATCGCGGGGCGATGTTCGACCCGTCGGCGGTGTTCTACATGAACAAGATCGCGGTGGGGCCCGAGGCCGCGCACGTGCTGGACATCACCGCGCCGATCGCCGAGAACATCCGCGCGGTCGCCAAGGTCAAGGCGTTGTCGGTGCGCGACATGACCGTGTGCATCCTGGACCGCCCGCGACACGCCCAGTTGATCAAGGACGTCCGTGACACCGGCGCCCGGATCCGGCTGATCACCGACGGCGACGTGGCCGGGGCGATCTCCGCATGCCGGCCGGAGTCGGGCACCGACATGCTGGCCGGGATCGGCGGAACGCCGGAGGGCATCATCGCCGCCGCGGCGATCCGCTGCATGGGCGGTGCCATTCAGGCGCAGCTCGCGCCCAAGGACGAACCCGAACGCCGCAAGGCGCTCGACGCCGGCTACGACCTGGACCAGATATTGACCACCGAGGACCTGGTGTCGGGCGAGAATGTCTTCTTCTGCGCCACCGGGGTCACCGAGGGCGACCTGCTCAAGGCCGTCCGCTACTACCCCGGCGGCTGCACCACCCAGTCGATCGTGATGCGC
The DNA here is from genome assembly GCF_050205645.1 of Mycobacterium heidelbergense. GTDB lineage: Bacteria > Actinomycetota > Actinomycetes > Mycobacteriales > Mycobacteriaceae > Mycobacterium > Mycobacterium heidelbergense_A. The sequence continues at coordinate 113,119 of NZ_JBNMQT010000007.1, read as the reverse complement.
TCGAAGTCGGGCACCGTGCGGCTGATCGAGGCCTACCACCGGCTTTCGAAGCTGAACGAATACTCCGCGATCGACTTCACCGGCGACAGCTCTGCCGCCTATCCCCTGCCCTGATCAATCCAAAGCGAGGAAAGCCAATCTATGGCCGACACCGAGTACCGCATCGAGCACGACACCATGGGCGAGGTCCGGGTACCCGCAAAAGCGTTGTGGCGCGCCCAAACTCAGCGTGCGGTGGAAAACTTCCCGATCTCGGACCGGGGTCTGGAACGCACTCAGATCCGCGCGTTCGGCCTGCTGAAGGGCGCCTGCGCGCAAGTCAACAAGGACCTGGGGTTGCTGGCGCCGGAAAAGGCTGACGCGATCATCGCCGCGGCGACCGAGATCGCCGATGGGCGCCACGACGACCAGTTCCCGATCGACGTGTTCCAAACCGGCTCGGGCACCAGTTCCAACATGAACACCAACGAAGTGATCGCGTCCATCGCCGCGGCGAAGGGCGTCACGGTGCACCCCAACGACGACGTCAACATGTCGCAGTCGTCGAACGACACCTTCCCGACCGCCACCCACATCGCGGCGACCGAGGCAGCGGTGCGTCATTTGATCCCCGCGCTCGAGGTCCTGCACGACGCGCTGGCGACCAAGGCCCGCGAGTGGCGCACCGTCGTCAAGTCCGGTCGCACCCACCTGATGGACGCCGTACCCGTCACGCTCGGACAGGAATTCAGCGGATACGCCCGCCAGGTCGAGGCCGGAATCGAGCGGGTACGCGCCACACTGCCCCGGCTGGGCGAACTGGCGATCGGCGGCACCGCGGTGGGAACCGGACTCAACGCTCCCGACGGCTTCGGCGCCAAGGTGGTCGAGGCGCTGGTCGACAAGACCGGCCTGAGCGAATTACGCACCGCGGCAAACTCTTTCGAAGCGCAGGCCGCCCGCGACGGGTTGGTGGAGGCCTCCGGTGCGCTGCGCACCATCGCGGTGTCACTGACCAAGATCGCCAACGACGTTCGCTGGATGGGTTCGGGTCCGCTGACCGGCCTGGCCGAGATTCAGCTGCCGGACCTGCAGCCTGGCAGCTCGATCATGCCCGGCAAGGTCAATCCGGTTCTGCCCGAAGCGGTTACGCAGGTGGCCGCGCAGGTGATCGGCAACGACGCCGCGGTCGCCTGGGGTGGCGCGAACGGCGCCTTCGAGCTCAACGTCTACATTCCGATGATGGCCCGCAACATCCTGGAGTCCTTCAAGCTATTGACCAATGTGTCAAAGCTGTTCGCGGAGCGCTGCATTACCGGTCTGTCGGCCAACGTCGAGCACTTGCGCGAGCTGGCCGAATCGTCGCCGTCGATTGTGACGCCGCTGAACTCGGCCATCGGCTACGAGGAGGCCGCCGCGGTGGCCAAGCAGGCGCTCAAGGAGCGCAAGACCATCCGCCAGACCGTCATCGACCGCGGCCTGATCGGCGACAAGCTGTCGGTCGAAGAGCTGGACCGCCGGCTCGATGTGTTGGCGATGGCCCGCGTACAGGACGACGCCTAGCCGGAAGACTAGAGGATGGTGGTTGGACGATGACGGCTCCGCCCGGTGGTCCCTACGGAACGAATCCGTATGGGCAGGACCCATATTGGGGCGGTCAACCCCAAGGCGGCCAGCCCCAAGGCGGCCAGCCGCAGGGCGGCCCGTACCCCTACCAGCAGGGCAGCCCCTACCCGTACCCACCGCCGGGCCAGTACGCCAGTCCCTATCCACCCCAGCAGTACCCGCAGCCGGGCCAGCAGATTCCGCCCGGCTGGCCGGGTGGGCCGTTCCCACCGGGCCCACCGCCGAGGGGGCCGGGCTCGAAGGCGCCCTGGATCATCGTCGCCGTTCTCGCCGTGCTGGGCGTCATCGCGTTGGTAGCGACCCTGATCGTCGTGTTCGGCGGCAACGGAAACGGCGGCAACAAGTCGCCCCAGGCGACCTCGGGGCCGTCCACGACGACCAGCGCCCCGACGTCGCAGCCCGGCGGGGGCGGTCAAACCGCGACCGATTGTGGCCCCAACGTGTCCGGCGGTGACAAGCCCGCGGGGGGCGCCCCGGTCAGCGCGGGCAAGCTGTCGTTCCCGGCCACCGCGGCACCCGGATGGATGCCGTTCTCGGACGACCAGACCCCGAACCTCATCGGCGCGGTCGGCCTCGCCCAAGAGGTCCCCGGCGCCAGCCAGTGGGTTATGCAGGCCGAGGTCGCCGTCACCAACTTCGTCAGCAGCATGGACGTCAGCGCGCAGGCGTCGAAGCTGATGCAGTGCGTGGCCAATGGCCCCGGCTACTCGAATGCGTCGCCCACCCTCGGCCCGACGAAGACGTCGTCGATCACCGTCGACGGGACCAAGGCGGCTCGGGTGGACGCCGACGTCACGATCGCCGACCCTTCCCGCAACGTGAAGGGCGACTCCGTCGTCATCATCGCGGTGGACACCAAACCGGTGACGATCTTCTTGGGCGCCACGCCCATTGGCGATTCGGCGTCGGCGGCGACCCTCGGCCAGGTGATTTCGGCGCTCAAGGTTTCGAAGTAATCGCGGCGACCGGCGCGCACACTTGGGTGGCTTCGGAACGTCCACGCAGCACCGTGGAATAGCATTCGGCCCAGTGCGCCCGCTCGTCCATGCCCGCCCGGTCGATGGCTCCCGCCGAGCAGAGGATCCGCCGGTCGGCGGTCTTGGCGAGATCGGCCAGCCGCGCGGCTTCGTTCACGGCGTCGCCGATCACCGTGTATTCGTAACGGTTTTCGGCACCGACATTGCCGGCGAAGACCCGGCCGGCCGAGACGCCGATGCCGAAATCGACCACGGGCAGCGGACGTAGCTGAGTGCCAAGGGCGCGCGCTGTCGCCAGCGCGGCCGAGGCCGGGTCATCGGCCCGCAATGGCGCCCCGAAAACCGCGAGTGCCGCATCGCCCGCGAATTTGTTGATCAGCCCATTATGTTCGTCGACGGCGTCGACGACGATCCGGAAGAAGTCGTTGAGCACCGACGCAACGTCTTGCGGCGGGCGGCTTTCCGCGAGCTGCGTGGAACCCACCAGGTCGATGAAAAGGACCGCCGCCTCCACCACGTCCCCCGACAGCGATGCGCCCTCCTCGATGGCGCGCTGGGCCACGTCGGCTCCGACATGGCGGCCGAATAGGTCCCGCAACCGGTCCCGCTCGGCGAGGCCGGCCACCATCCGGTTGAATCCCGTTTGCAGACGCCCGATTTGGGAGCGCTCGTAGGCGCCCACATAGGTGTCGATGTGGCCGTGTTCGACCTCGGCCATCGCATCGACGACCTCGGACAGCGGATCGGAAATGGATCGCGACGTCAGGATCATCGTCGGCAGCCCGAGCAGCAACGCCGCCAGCGACACCACCAGCACGGGCACCTCCAGCGCCGCGGACTTCTGGATGAGCCAGCCGTACGAGCGAAGCACGACCAGAGTCGCGATCACGCCGATGGGTAGCGCGCTGCACATAAACCACATCAGAACCAGTCGGGCGAACACGCCGGGTACCAACAGCCGAGGTTCGGAACCCCGTGTGGCGGCGCCCATGAGGGGCCGCAGGGTGCGTTGGGCGAACAGCATTCCGGTGCCCGCGGCGGCCGGTCCGCCCAGCAGCACACCGAGCGCTATCGGCAACAGCAGCGCGGCCCCGCCGTCCCGATTGAGCAGCATGAGAATTGCGCCGGCCGCGCCCCAGGCTGCCAACAGGATCGCCGTCTGTCGGCCGGCGAGTTTCATCGCGGCTTCCCGCTGGGCCTGCGTCGGTTCCTTCCCCGCGGCATACCACTCCAGCGAGGGCGCCAGGCTCATCACACCTGCCACCGCAACGCTGATGATCCCCGCCGCCACCAGCACCACCACCGTCGTGGTGTTCTTCTGCGCGAAGTCCACGTCCGCCGCGACGGACGTGTGGCCCCGCAGCGGGATCAGGATGGCTGACGCGTCGACGACGGCGATGATGTAGGCCAGAGCGAGGTCGATCGCGTATTGAATCGATAACCTGCGGGCGCTTTTTCGCCGCCCGGTGCTCGCGGAGCCCGCCTTGGTCACCCTCTAACGGTAGCGGCGCGTGGGGCTAAGCACCGTTATTCGGCCCGCCGGAGTTCTGGCCCGGTATATCGGTGATCGGGAAGTTGGGCATCGGCTTGGGCGAGGGCGTGTTGGGCAGCGTCGGGATCTCGCTGGCCGGGATGTCATGGAGTTGGTTGGCGGGCGGGCCGTTTTCCCGGCTGCCGTAGCTGCTGCCGGGTGCCCGCGGGCCCAGCAGCTCGCTGACCGTCACCAGCCGGTAGCCGTTGGCCTTCAGCACCGGGATGAATTGGTACACCAGGTCGACGGTGCTGGAGTAGGTGTCATGGAACAACACCACCGAACCCGGCTTGATGTAGGTCATCAGCATGGATCGCGTTGCCGCGGTATTAGAGTCGTTCGCCCAATCGAAAGGGATGACATCCCAAAGGATTTCGGCTAGCCCGAACTTGGCCGCGGTCTGCCGGACCGCATCGCTCGACAGCCCGCCGGCCGGACGGTAAATGGTCGGCGTGCGGCCCGTGGCGGCGGCGATCGCGTCGTTGGCCCGGGAGAATTGGCCGGCGATGTCGTCGGAGGGGATCGTCGCCATGTTGGGGTGTTCCCAGGTATGGCTGCCGATCTCCATGCCGGCGTCGGCGATGCGCTTGGCTCCCGCGGGGTTGGCCGCCACCTTGTTGCCGATCAAAAAGAAGGTGGCCTTCGCGTCGTTGTCCTTCAGGATTTGCAGCAGCCGGTCGTCGAAGGGACCCGGACCATCGTCGAACGTCAGCGCGACGCACTTGACCACCGAGCAGCCCGGGTTGTCGGCGCGGGTGACGTGTCCGGTGAGCCCGCCGATCACCAGGACCGCACCGGCGGCCACGACACCGAAAACGGTGCGCCAGTACCGCCAGGCCTGGCTGTCGGGTCGTTTCGGCACGGTGGAAGCCTACCCGGCATCCAGTGTGCAACCTGGGCGTCGAGTGTGCGTATAGGTCGCCATCAGCGCACACGGACGGCCCGGAACGCCACTCAGTGCGGCCCGGCGATTTCCTCCAGCATCTCCGTGACCAGCGCGGCGATCGGCGAACGCTCGCTGCGCAGCAGGGTGATGTGCGCGAACAGCGGGTGGCCTTTGAGCTTCTCGATCACGGCCGCTACCCCGTCGTGGCGCCCGACCCGCAGGTTGTCGCGTTGGGCGATGTCATGGGTCAGCACCACCCGCGATCCGGCGCCCAGCCTGGACAACACGGTGAGCAGGACGTTGCGCTCCAGCGACTGCGCCTCGTCGACGATGACGAACGAGTCGTGCAGCGAGCGACCCCGGATGTGGGTCAGCGGCAGCACCTCGAGCATGCCGCGGGCGAGCACCTCCTCCAGCACCGCCGGGCTGGCCAGGCCCTCCAGGGTGTCGAAGACGGCCTGCGCCCACGGGCCCATCTTTTCGCTCTCGCTGCCGGGCAGGTAGCCGAGTTCCTGGCCGCCGACGGCATACAGCGGGCGGAACACCACTACCTTGCGGTGGGTCCGGCGTTCCAGCACCGCCTCGAGACCCGCGCACAGCGCCAGCGCCGACTTGCCGGTTCCGGCCTTGCCGCCCAGTGAGACGATGCCCACCGACTCGTCGAGCAGCAGGTCTAGCGCGACCCGCTGCTCGGCCGAGCGGCCGCGCAGGCCGAACACCTCGCGGTCACCGCGGACCAGTTGGACGCGCTTGGCCGGAGTGACCCGGCCCAGCGCATGGGAGCTGCCGCCGAGCAAACGAATCCCGGTGTGACACGGCAGGTCTCGGGCTTCGGCCAGGTCGATCTCGCCGTCGGCGAACAATGTGTCGATATCCTCGGCCGCGGTCTCGATCTCGTGCATCCCCGACCACCCGGAGACGATGACGTCCTGGGCGTGGTATTCGTCGGCGGCCAGGCCCACCGCGGCGGCCTTGACTCGAAGCGGAATGTCCTTGCTGACCAACGTGACTCGCCTGCCCTCGGCGGCGAGGTTGGCGGCGCAGCTCAGAATGCGGGAGTCGTTGCTGTCGGTGCGGAAGCCGGCGGGCAGCACCGTCGGGTCCGTGTGGTTGAGTTCGACGTGCAGCGTACCGCCTTGTGTACCAATGGGAATGGCTTGATCCAGCCGCCCGTGCTCGAGGCGAAGATCATCGAACAGGCGCAGCGCCTGCCGGGCGAACCATCCCAGCTCGTGGTGATGGCGTTTGGCCTCCAGTTCGCTGATCACCACCAGCGGAACCACCACCTCGTGCTCGGCGAACCGACTGCACGCCCACGGATCGGACAGCAGGACGGACGTGTCGATCACATAGGTCCGGGTATCGGTCACGAAGCGCTCCTCGAGCGGGAAAGCCCGCGCGGACCCACACAGGCATGTCGACGGGAAACGCGACACCAGGACCGGGGCCGGTCCTGCCGTAGTCGTGACGGAAGGTGCCGCCCTGGCAGCAGAGTCTGTCGCTGGCCATCGAAGAATGACGCTACTCTCGTGGCCGCTCGGCTGCCGGGCAGGCGCGCCGAGATCCGCCGCGCGACCGGAAGATCCGAGCCGCGAAATGTACGCCGGCGGGCGAAGGTTGGGTTAACCGATGACGAACTGCTTCAGGGCGGGCTCGTCGGCCAGACCCCACGCGGTGATGCGATCGGAAATCGCCTGCCGCAGCTCGGCGGGACCGAAGATGCCCGCATCGGCGACGTGCTGCACCTTGTCTTTGTAAGCGTCGATGTCGCCGCCGACGACCTCGAGGTCCGCCGCGCGGGCGGCGATCGCGGCGATCGTCTCGTCGCGCGTGTACTCGAGGCAGTGCCCGACGAGCTTGGCGAAGATGTCCTCGTGGCGCGCCTCGTCGCGGGCGATCCGGTCGATGAGTCCGGCCAGGACGGGCTCTTCGATCTGCGCGGCCAGGTTGCGGCCGAAGACGGCGTGGGTGCGTTCGGTGAACGCCATGTACGCCAGCGTCTCGACCTGTGTGTACGTGTCGCCGCGGTAGCCCTTCATCACGTGCTGGACACGGGCCTCCTCGTTGGCGGTGGGGTCGACCTCGCGGGTCACCACCAGGTACTCGCGCAGCGCGATGGCGTGCAGGTGCTCCTCGGCGGTCCACCGGCCGAGCCAGCGACCCCACCACTCCTCGAGGATGAAGTGCTCGACGAGCTCGCGGTGATGGGCTGCGAGATTGTCCTTGAGCAGCAGCAGGATCTCGCACGCGTCCGTGATGGTCCGGGGCAGCGTCGTCTGCGACGGGTCCCAGTCACGCCCGCCAAGGAAGGCGAAGTTCTCGCCCTGGTCGAACGGCACGTAGTCGTGAGCGAACCAGATGTCCTCGGTCTTGAGGTGGTGATCCATCAGCTGCTCGAGCACCGGTTCGAGCTCCAGGGTCAGCGCATTAGGTACAGGTTTCTGTGCCATAAAGTAACTGTAACCTCCATACACAGATTTCGTGAAATTGGTGCAGTCGTGTCGCGACCCGGCGTGCGGGCGGCGGCTAGCGATCGACCAGCGTCCAGTCCTCGAGCCCCTCATACAGCGGAAAGTCCCGCGCCAGCCGCGTCACCCGCTGGCGCAGAGCGGGCACGTCCGCGGCGGTGCCGGCCGCGAGGGCGGTGCCGATGATGTCGGCGACCTCGGTGAACTCGGCATCGCCGAAACCGCGAGTGGCCAGGGCCGGGGTGCCGACCCGCAGGCCCGAGGTCACCATCGGCGGCCGCGGGTCGTTGGGAACGGCATTGCGGTTCACCGTGATGCCGGTCTCGTGGAGGAGATCCTCGGCGGCCTTGCCGTCGAGCGGCGAGTCGCGCAGGTCCACCAGCACCAGGTGGACGTCGGTCCCGCCGCTGACCACCGACACACCGGATTTGGCGACATCGGATGCCAGCAGCCGTTCGGCGATGATCCGGGCGCCGGAGAGGGTGCGCTGCTGCCGGTCGGCGAATTCGGGCGTGCCGGCGATCTTGAACGCGACCGCCTTGCCGGCGATGACATGCATCAGCGGTCCGCCTTGCTGTCCGGGGAAAACCGCCGAATTGATGGCCTTGGCGTACTCCTGCTTGCCCAGGATCATCCCGGACCGGGCGCCCCCGAGGGTCTTGTGCACGGTCGTGGACACCACGTCGGCGTGGGGCACCGGGCTCGGGTGCAGGCCCACGGCCACCAGACCGGCGAAGTGGGCCATGTCCACCCACAGCTTGGCGCCGACCTCGTCGGCGATCGACCGGAACGCCGCGAAGTCCTGGATCCGCGGGTAGGCCGACCAGCCCGCGATGATCACCTTGGGATGGAATTCGAGCGCCTTGGCCCGCACCGCGTCCATGTCGAGCAGATGCGTCTTCGGATCGACGGTGTAGAAACCGACGTCGTAAAGCTTGCCGGAGAAGTTGAGCTTCATGCCGTGCGTCAGGTGGCCGCCGTTGGCGAGGTCCAGACCCAGCAGCCGCTCCCCGGGCTGCATGAACGCGTGCAGTATGGCGGCGTTGGCCTGGGCGCCGGAATGCGGTTGGACATTGGCGAACTCGGCACCGAAGAGCGCCTTGGCGCGATCGCGGGCGATGTTCTCGACGACGTCGACGTGTTCGCAGCCGCCGTAGTAGCGCCGCCCGGGTAGGCCTTCGGCGTATTTGTTGGTCAGCACGCTGCCCTGCGCCTGCAGCACCGAGCGCGGAGCGAAGTTCTCCGAAGCGATCATCTCGAGCGTGTCGCGTTGCCGGTGGAGTTCCTTGTCCATCAACTCGGCGATTTCGGGGTCAACCTCGGCGAGCGGGGCCGACATCAGGGATGCGGTAGTGCGGGCGTCGGGTGCGGCAGTCACGGCCGCCAGTCTATCGAGCCGCGTTTTTGGCCAGCCCAGCCGTGGGGCGCGCGTCGGCCCCTGCGACACTGGCACTATGCCGCGGCTGAGCGAGCCGAGCCCCTACGTGGAGTTCGACCGAAAGCAGTGGCGCGCGCTCCGCATGTCCACGCCGCTGGCCCTCACCGAAGAGGAACTGATCGGCCTGCGCGGTCTGGGCGAGCAGCTCGACCTGCTCGAGGTCGAAGAGGTGTACCTGCCGCTGGCCCGGCTCATTCATCTTCAGGTCGCCGCGCGGCAGCGATTGTTCGCCGCCACCGCGGAATTCCTCGGCGAGCCGCAACAAAACCCGGACCGGCCGGTGCCGTTCGTGATCGGTGTGGCCGGCAGCGTGGCGGTGGGCAAGTCGACCACCGCCCGCGTACTGCAGGCGCTGCTGGCGCGCTGGGATCATCACCCCCGGGTCGACCTTGTCACCACCGACGGTTTCCTCTACCCCAATGCCGAATTGGATCGGCGAAACCTCATGCACCGCAAGGGTTTTCCGGAGAGCTACAACCGCCGGGCATTGATGCGGTTCGTGACCTCGGTGAAATCCGGTTCCGATTACGCGTGCGCGCCGGTGTATTCGCATCTGAAGTACGACATCATTCCGGGGGCCAAGCACGTGGTCCGCCATCCCGACATCCTGATCTTGGAAGGCCTCAACGTTTTACAGACGGGCCCGACGCTGATGGTGTCGGACCTGTTCGACTTCTCGCTGTATGTGGACGCCCGGATCGAAGACATCGAGCAGTGGTACGTGTCGCGGTTCTTGTCGCTGCGCGGCACGGCGTTCGCCGACCCGGAATCACACTTCCACCACTACTCGGCCCTCAACGACACCAAGGCGGTCGCGGCCGCCCGCGAGATCTGGCGATCGATCAACCGGCCGAACCTCGTCGAGAACATTCTGCCCACCCGTCCGCGCGCGACCCTGGTGCTGCGCAAGGACGCCGACCACTCCATCAACCGCCTCCGCCTGCGCAAGCTCTGACGACCCGCGAAAGGCCGGAGCGGGGCGGCGCTCCTGGCGGAGGCGCCCCGCACCGGCGGGAGGGGAGGCTAAGCCGCGAGGCGCCGCACTCCCAGGTATTGCAGCGCGGCGAAGCCCGCGGTGTACACACCGGTGGCCAGCGTCGCGACGACCCCGATTGCGGTCATCGGCACGAGCGCGGCGGCCACGATCGCGGCCAGGGTGTAGACGATGTTGGCCACGACCACACCGATCCCGGCGCGACGCAAGTCCGCCGTCGCCGCCAGGCCGAACACCACCAGCCCATAGAGCACGAAGAACGCCCCCATGGCGTATTCCTCAAGGGACGTCAGGCCGGTCAGCGACGAGAGTGGATCGGCTACGAAAGCGACCGCCAGACCGCACAATCCCGTCAACGTGGCATCGGCACGCATGGCGAAACGCAGCAGCGAGTCGGTCGAATCGTAGAGGGGCCTGGTTGGGATGACAGATACAGCGGTCATGGTTACTCCTCGCGATGGCGGTAGTCGAACAGCTTTGAGCGTGCCGCCCATGCACTGCCATATCGACGCGTGGCACTGCCAGTTACTGCCACGAGTTCTATGACCAGGTAGTTCATCGGACTATTCCCGCTCGGCGCCGCCAAATTCCACACGTGTCTCAAACCGTGGGGTTGGTGGCGTGATCGGGCGCCCCCGCGACCGCGACACATAACCAGTGGCGAAGACACGCCGACGCCGCTCGCAATGGGTTATGTCCCGAGGGGCGGCGAGGGGTCGATGCCTACTCGCTCGCGACCGGGACGCGCCCGCGCAGGTCGGCCGCGATGAGCCGGGCCGCGGCGTTTTGCCAGTTGTGCAGCGAGCGCTGCGGGACCTCGGTGACGAACCACTGCCAGGCCTGCCGGGCGGTCGGATCCAAGCCCGCGGCCGTGGCGTTCTGCGCGTATGCGCGCACCCCGACGACGTAGGGGAAGTACAGCGAGTTGTAGTAGCGCCACTCCTCGGTGGTGCCGAAATCGCCTGCGTCGCGGGGTTTGAGCCGCGCGATGCCGTCGGCGAGGACGGCCTTGAGTTCGTTGGCCCGCTCCACCGGGTGGTCGGGCGCGCCGCGCGCGGCCAGCCGCTCGTCGATGACGGGCAGCGCCGTCAGCGGGCTCGCGACCAACTTGGTCAGGTCGGCGTAGTGGCCCAGCGCTCGGCGGGTGAGCCTGGTGAACGTGTCGTCGTCGACGCCTCGCAGATTCCTGAGGGGATCGGCCGACCGCAGCGGCAGCGCCGCCCCGGTGTGCCGCAGCGCGGCCCGATCGGCGCGCAGCGTGGGTGATTTCGAGAAAGCCAGCCGGTCGAGGACCCCGGCCAGCGGGTCGGCCAGCACCTGCACCGTGATCGCGATCGCCAGAGTGGTGAACAGCAGCACGGTCAGAACCGTCTGCGCGGTGGTCTCATGCCGGATGACCGCCAAGCCGATCAGCGCCTGGCCGCCGAACAGCACGGCCACCGCCGAACAGCCGGCAAACGAGCGCAGCATGTCCGCCCGCAGCGCCTGCCCCTCGTCGAACGCATCCCACAGTGCAACCGCCACGCCCAGCGTCAGCACATCGAAGCCCGTGGACGCGAGGGCCAGCCAGCTGGGCACCAGGCCGAGCGGGATGATCAGGATGGCGTTGGCCAGCGCGAAGAACAGGGTCGCGACGACGACGATGCCGGCCACCGGCACCGGCTGCTTGGGACGCCGCACGGCGGCGACCATCGCGCCGAGGGTGGATATCGAGATCACCGCCATCATCAGCACATGCCCGGGCCGCAGCGGCCCGTCGACGCTGCCGGCCATCGCCGCGCCGAACAGGGTGAGCGCGGCGACACCGGCGACGAGCAACAGCTCCCAGGTGCGCGCCCGCCAGCCCTCGGACGGCCGGGACAGCTCGACAAGGACCGCGAACCACGCCACGCTCGGGACGGCGGCCAGGTATATCTCGATCTGGCTGAGCACTCCGCTGCGTGCAACCCCGACGGTGCGCACCGCGTCCAGCGCCACCACCAGCGCGAAACCGCACAGCCCGATCGCCGCCAGCGCAAGCACGGGCTTACGCGGATCGCGGGCCAGCAGATACAACCCCAGCCACCCGCTCAGCGTGAACACCACCGCCGACAGCGCAGCCATGCCTCTAGTTTGTCACGAGTTATTTCCCGTAGCGCCGATGGCGCTGGCTGTAGTCACGCAGCGCGCGCAGGAAATCCACATGGCGGAACGCGGGCCAATGCGCTTCGCAGAACCACATCTCGGAGTACGCGCTTTGCCACAACAGAAAGCCGGACAGGCGCTGCTCCCCCGATGTGCGGATGACCAGATCGGGATCGGGTTGCCCAGAGGTGTAAAGGTTTTCGGAGATGGCGTCGACGGTCACCGCGTCGACGAGTTCCTCCGCGCTGGCCCCGTTGGCGAGCTCCTTGCTCAACAGCGCCCGCACCGCGTCGACGATCTCCCGGCGTCCGCCGTAACCGACGGCCACGTTGACGTGGAACGGCGCCACCGCCGGCGTGGACTCCACCGCGCCCCGAAGCCGCCGGGCGGGCTCGTCGCCGAGCAGCTCCAAATCCCCCACGGTGCGCACGCTCCACCGGTTGGCGGGCGCACAGATCTCCTCGACGACGTCGGTGATGATCTCGATGAGCGCGGCCAGCTCGTCGGGGTCGCGCTGCAGGTTTTCGGTGGACAGCAGGTAGACGGTCGTCATTTCGATACCGGCGGCCTGGCACCAGCGCAGCATCTCGGCGATCTTGGCGGCGCCCATGCGGTAGCCGTAGCTGACGTCGTCGTAGCCGGCATCGCGCGCCCATCGCCGGTTGCCGTCGCACAGCACCGCGATGTGGCGGGGCAATTCGGACTTCGACGCGGCCAGACCCTGCCGCAGCCGCAGCTCGTAAATGCGGTACAGGGGCTCTTTGAGCCGCGGCGGGATGACCTCCACGAAGATTCACCCTACTGTGAGCTGCGCCAATTTCCCGCCCGCATTTCCGGCAATCTCACTGCACGTCTGACCAGCCACTGCGCCGACGGCCGCTAGTGTTTAGCGGTATGAGCGGCCAGACGACCACGGTCACCCACCCGGAGTCCGAATCGCAGGGCCCCGCGGCGAATGCCGCGCAGCATCTCGTCGACGGCGTCGCCCGGGTTCTGACCAAGCCCCGCTTCCGCGGCTGGATCCACGTCTACTCCGCCGGGGCCGCCGTCGCCGCCGGGGCGTCACTGATCGCGGTGTCGTGGGCGGTCGGATCGACCAAGGCCGGGCTCGCGACGTTCGTCTATACCGCGGCCACGATCGTGATGTTCACGGTCAGCGCGACCTACCACCGCGTCAACTGGCGATCGGAAACCGCGCGGAAGTGGATGAAGCGGGCCGATCATTCGATGATCTTCGTGTTCATCGCCGGCAGCTACACCCCGTTCGCGCTGCTGGCCATGCCGCCCGCCGCGGGGCGAGCGGTGTTGTCCATCGTGTGGGGCGGCGCGGTGGCCGGGATTCTGTTGAAGATGTGCTGGCCGTCGGCGCCGCGCTGGGTGGGCGTGCCGCTGTATCTGCTGCTGGGCTGGGTCGCGGTCTGGTACACCGGCACGATCCTGCACAATGCCGGGGTCGCCGCGATGGTGCTGCTGTTCGTCGGCGGCGCCCTGTACAGCATCGGCGGCATTCTGTACGCGTTGCGCTGGCCCGACCCGTGGCCGAACACGTTCGGCTTCCACGAGTTCTTCCACGCCTGCACCGCGGTGGCGGCGATCTGCCACTACATCGCGATGTGGTTCGTGGTGTTTTAGAGCTGGGTGACGTTGTCCGCCGACCAGTAGGCCTTCATCGCGGCGACCTTGCCCTGATCGTCGAACACCATGACGTCGATCGGCTCGATCAGCATCCGGTGCTCGCCCGCGGCCACGGTCAGCCGGAATTGGAAAGCCGCTTCCTTGCCGGCGACGCGCAGCGTGACCAGTTCGCACTCCCGCTGCAGATCGTTAAGCGCCGAGTAGAAGCCGTGGATCGCCTGGCGACCGATGTGGACCTCACCGCCGACCGGGTCCTCGACAGTGGCGTCGTCGGCGTACAACTCGACGACGTCGTCGGCACTGCCCTTGGTCATCAGCTCGATGTAGCGGTTGACCGTTTCGGTGATGTGTTCGGCGCTCGGCATAAAGCGTCACGCTACCGTGGCGCGGCCAGCGCCTCCGCGAGGTGTTCGGCAGAGGTGACCGGCAGGTCGCAGACGCGTCCCCGGCACACGTAGGCCGCGTCGGCGCCGGCCAGCCGGTCCCGCCCGGCGAGCAGGACCGACGAGTCCTTTTCGCCGCCGACGACGATCGTCCCGCCGGGCGCCAGCCGGCGCGCTTCGGCGAGCAGCGGTGAGTTCGACGGGTCGCAGGCGACCGCGATCTGCAGCGGGCCGCGCACCGCGGATTCGGCGACGGCCAGCCAATGTCCGGCCGAGCGCGGCGCGCGCGCCAGCAGCACAGAGTGCGCGCTCAGCGCCGCGGACGCCGCCTGCAGATACCGCTGCGCCCGGTCGCCGTCGACCAGGTGGGCCGCGGTCAGCAGCGCATCGGTGACGGTCGAAGCCCCCGACGGCGTCGCGCCGTCCAGCGGGTCGGCGGGCCGCAGCATCAGTTGCTCGGCGTCGTCGGCCGTGTCGAACCACCGGCCGGGCCGCTGCGGGTCGGCGAAGTGCGCGAGCGCGATGTCGAGTAGCTCGGTTGCCCGTGTCAGCCAGGCGTGGTCGGCGGTGAGTTGATATAGCGCGAGCAGTCCGGTGGCGAGCATCGCGTGGTCCTCCAGGATGGCGGCGCTGTCGCCGACCACCCCGCCGAGGCTGGCGCGGCGCAGCCGGCCGTCGACGACGTGTAAGTCGAGCAGCGCCGTCGCGCAATCCTGTGCGGCGCTTGCGAGTTCGGGTTTATCCAGGGCGACGCTGGCTTCGGCCAGCGCGGTGATCGCCAGCCCGTTCCACGACGTGACGACCTTGTCGTCGCGCCCGGGCTGGGGCCGGGTGCGCCGGTCTGCCAGCAGCACGGCCCTGAGGCGGTCCAGCCGCTGGGGATCGTCGGGATCGGCGGGAAGCTGCAGCACCGATGTCCCGTGTTCGAACGTTCCGGGCTGGGTGACCGCGAAAACCTCTGCGGCCCAACGGCCGTCGTCGGCGCCGAGGACCTCGGTCAGCTGCTCCGGCGTCCACACATAGGTCAAGCCCTCGCGCCCGTCGGCGTCGGCGTCCAGCGATGAGGTGAACATGGCGCCGTCGGCAAGCTCGTCGAGGAGAAACCGGGCGGTCTGGGCGGCGACCCGGCGCGCGAGCGGATCACCGGTCCGCCGGGCCCAGTGCGCGTAGCAGCGCAGCAGCAGCGCGTTGTCGTAGAGCATCTTCTCGAAATGCGGTACCACCCAAGCGTTGTCGACGCTGTACCGGGCGAAGCCGCCGCCCAGCTGGTCGTAGATGCCGCCGCGGGCCATCGCGTTGCCGGTGCGCGTCACAGCCTGCAGCGCCGCCGGCGAGCCGGTGCGCTCGTAGTGGCGCAGCAGCGCCTCGAGGATCGCCGAGGGTGGGAACTTCGGGGCGCCACCGAATCCGCCGTGCACGGTGTCCTGCTCGCCCAGCACCGTCGCGACGGCATGGTCGCACAGCGCGGGCGCCACGTCCGGGCCCCCGCCGGGCAGCCCAGATGACATTTTGCGCAACTCACCGGCGATGTGTTCGGACGCCTCGTCGACCTCGCCGCGGCGGGTGCCCCACGTGTCGGACACGGCCGAAAGGAGTTGCAGGAAGCTGTCTTTGGGGTAGTACGTGCCACAGAAGAAGGGGCGGCCATCCGGTGTCAGGAAACACGTCATCGGCCAACCGCCCTGCCCGGTGAGCGCGACGGTGGCGTTCATATAGACCGCGTCGAGGTCCGGTCGTTCCTCGCGGTCCACTTTGATGCAGACGAAGCCCGCGTTCATCGCCGCGGCCACCTCGTCGTCCTCGAACGACTCGTGCGCCATGACGTGGCACCAATGGCACGCGGCGTAGCCGATGGACAGCAGGATCGGCACATCGCGCGCGGCGGCCTCCGCCAGCGCCTGCGGCGTCCACTGCTGCCAGTGCACCGGGTTGTCGGCGTGCTGACGCAAATACGGGCTAGTGGCCAGCCCGAGTGTGTTGGTCCCGGTGCCCTCAGCCGGGCTCATCGCCGGAACCTGGCGGTGATCCGTCGGGCCGCCCGGGGCGTCGCTCCGGCGCCTCGTCGACCGCGTCGGTGCCCTCGTCGGCGGCCTGATCGGGCTCGGGGTGCTCGGGATCGAATGTCTTCGGGACTTTCTTCAGCTGCCGGTTCATCGACCGCAGCAGCAACAACGTCGCGATGAGCAGCAGCACGACGACCAGCAACCCCAACGGGCTGGCCTTGCCGAAATCCGGGCCGTGGTTTCGGGTCGGTCCGTCGGCGAACACCGTGAGCAGAACGGTGCTCACGAGTGGTCCTCGATCCCGGCGAACAGGTCGTCCTCGGGCAGCTGGGCGGGCACCCGCGAGCGGGCCAACTCGAATTCCTCGGTCGGCCACAACCGCTGCTGCCATGCGATCGGGGCCGCGAAGAATTCTGCGTTCGGGTCGATCTGGGTGGCGTGGGCGCGCAGCGCATCGTCGCGTTGGCTGAAATATTCCGAACACTGCACCCGCGTCGTCACCCGGGACTCGAAGGGATCGTGCTCGGGCTTCCAGTGCTGCAGCCACTTGCCGAACGGGCCTTCTTCGCCATGCTTGGCGAACTCGTCCTGCAGCAGCTGCATCCGCTGGCGTAGGAAGCCGTGCACGTAGTACAGCTTGGACACGTTCCACGGGTCACCGGCGTCCGGGAAGCGCGCGCGGTCGCCGGCCGCCTCGTACGCGGCGACCGAAACATTGTGGCAGGCAATATGATCCGGATGCGGGTAGCCGCCGTTCTCGTCGTATGTGGTCATCACGTGCGGCCGGAACTCGCGGACGACACGCACCAGCGCCTCGGTGGACACCTCCAACGGGACCAGCGCGAAGCAGTCCTCGGGCAGCGGCGGTGGCGGGTCGCCCTTGGGCAGGCCGGAGTCGACGAAACCGAGCCAGGTGTGTTCCACGCCCAGAATCTCGGCGGCCTTGGCCATCTCGTCGCGGCGGATTTCGGCCATGTGCCCGTGCACGTCGGGCAGGTCCATCGCCGGATTGAGGATGTCGCCGCGCTCGCCGCCGGTCAGCGTCACCACAAGCACCCGATGGCCTTCGTCGGCGTACCGGGCAAGGGTCGCCGCACCCTTGCTGGACTCGTCATCGGGGTGGGCGTGCACAGCCATCAACCGCAGTTCGCTCACATGCCCCCTTGTCGGTCTGCTGGACGCCCGGTTTCGACCCTATAATTCCAGGTGCCGATCGCTGCATCCCGTCGGCCGAGGTCCGGCAGTCGCTCAGCCCAGGCATACCCACCCATGACCGAAACCCCCATCGCTCGTCCGGAGGCCCGCTACGGGCGTTCGCGGCTATCTGGGGTTTCGCGCCGCCGGGCGGTGACCGCGGCGGCCCTGCTCGCAGTTGCGGTCGGCCTCGTGGTCGCCGTCGTCGGCTATCTACGGCTTGGCACTAGCGACGTCAGCGGTTCGCTGGGTGGCTATTCGGTGATCGATGACGAGACGGCGTCGGTCACGATCAGCGTGACGCGATCTGACCCGTCGCGGCCGGTGGACTGCATCGTGCGGGTTCGCGCCAAGGACGGCAGCGAGACCGGCAGGCGCGAGGTGCTGGTCCCGCCGTCTTCCGAGACCACGGTGCAGGTGACGACGACGGTGAAGTCCTCCCAACCCCCCGCGATGGCGGACATTTACGGCTGCGGCACCGACGTACCGGGCTATCTGCGCCCGCCCGACAAGCGATAAAGAACTGCGAATATGGCGTCATCAGCTGTTTCCGCGGTGGTAACATGGGTGAATGCACGGTTCCTGCTGGGACCGTGTATTGCTGCTTAAAGGCCGTGAGCAGAACGGCACCGGGGGTGGGACCCCAATACCCCGACAGCGGGGATCAGAAGCTTACGCGGATACGCGGAACGGAAAGACGAGGAGCGCGACGAGATGACCGATACTCAGGTCACCTGGCTGACCCAGGAATCACATGACCGGCTCAAGGCCGAGCTCGATCAGTTGATCGCGAATCGCCCCGTCATCGCCGCGGAAATCAACGACCGCCGCGAGGAGGGCGACCTTCGGGAGAACGGCGGATACCACGCCGCCCGCGAAGAGCAGGGCCAGCAGGAGGCACGCATTCGCCAGCTGCAGGACCTGCTCAACAACGCCAAGGTCGGCGAGGCGCCCAAGCAGTCCGGTGTGGCGCTGCCCGGCTCGGTGGTCAAGGTCTACTACAACGGCGACAAGTCCGATAGCGAGACGTTCCTGATCGCCACCCGCCAGGAGGGCGTCAACGAGGGCAAGCTCGAGGTGTACTCGCCGAACTCACCGCTGGGCGGCGCCCTGATCGACGCGAAGGTGGGCGAGACCCGCAGCTACACCGTGCCCAACGGCAACACCGTCGAGGTCACCCTGGTCAGCGCGGAGCCCTACCACTCCTAAGCGAGCGCCTGCTCGAGGTCGGCCAGTAGGTCGGCGACGTCCTCGATACCCACCGAAAGCCGCACCAGGTCGTCGGGCACTTCCAACTGCGAGCCGGCCGTCGACGCGTGAGTCATGGCGCTGGGGTGTTCGATCAGCGATTCCACCCCGCCCAGCGATTCGGCCAGGATGAACACCTTGGTGCCGGCGCACAGATTCTCGGCGGCCGCCCTGCCCGCTCGCATGCGCACGGAAACCATGCCGCCGAAGCCGCGCATCTGCTTCGCGGCGATCTCGTGCCCGGGGTGACTGGACAGACCCGGGTACAGCACCGTGCTCACCGAGTCATGCCCGGCGAGGAATTCCGCTACGGCCAAAGCGTTTTCGCTGTGCCGCTGCATGCGCAGCACCAGCGTCTTCAAACCGCGCATCGTCAGGTAGGCGTCGAACGGGCCGGGTACCGCCCCGGCCCCGTTCTGCAGGAAACCGAAGGCCTCGTCCAGCTCTGCGTCGTTGGTGATCAACGCGCCGCCCACCACGTCGGAGTGACCGCCGATGTATTTGGTGGTCGAGTGCAATACCACATCGGCGCCCAGCGTCAGCGGCTGCTGCAGCGCGGGTGACGCAAACGTGTTGTCCACCAACACCTTTGCCGAGTGCTCTTGGCCGAGTTCGGCGAGGGCCGCGATGTCGGCGATGGACAGCAGCGGGTTGGTCGGTGTTTCCACCCAGACCAGCCGCGTCGCCGGCGTGATCGCGTCGCGCACGGCGTCCAAGTCGGACAGCGCCACCGGCGTGTACCCCACGTTCCAGGGCGTGAAGACCTTGTCGATCAGCCGGAAGGTGCCGCCGTAGGCGTCATTCGGGATGACGACGTGATCGCCGGGCCGCAGCATCGCCCGCAGTGCGCAATCGGTGGCGGCCATCCCGGAACTGAATGCCCTTGCGAACGTGCCCTCTTCGACGACCGCCAGCGAGGCTTCGAGCGCCGATCTGGTCGGGTTGCCGGTGCGGGCGTATTCGAATCCGCCACGCAGGCCGCCGACGCCATCCTGGGCGAACGTGCTGCTGGCGTAGATCGGGGTGTTCACCGCCCCGGTCGCGGGATCGGGGCGGTACCCGGCGTGGATGGCTTTGGTGGCTAGGCCGGTGATTTCGTGGTGTCGCTTACCGTCTCCGCTCATCGACGATCAGCCTAGCCAGCCCGGCCATTGCTAGCCCTGTTCGATCGGCAGGACGACCGTCGTCATGATCTTGTCGGCCAGAGTCTGTCGCTTGGCGTCCCACAGCGGGAACAGGAAACCGATGTAGCAGATGATCGCGTCGACGAAGTGCGCAAGCTGGCGCACGATGGACAGACCGAAACCGAGGGGCTGCCCGGTGACTTCGCTGACCACCTTGACCTTCATCACCGATTTGCCGAGGCTCGACCCCGTGGTGCCCTGGCGGTAGCCGTAATTCCACAACAGGTAGCCGAGGCCGACCAGATGCGCCAACCACTGCACGAGTTGGCCGATCATCGAAGGCTGGCTGGCGCAGTACTGGTTGACGTCGTACTGCGTGATATCGGTGACGCAAGACGTCTGCTGAGTCGCGATCATGATCACGGTGCCGATGCCGACCACCACCGCGTACGGGATGGCGTCGATCACGAAGGCCAGCACCCTGGTGAGCCAGGGCGTGTAGGCCTCCGTCGGCAGAGTCCGGATGGCGGGCCCCGGTGGTGGTGGCGCAACGCCGCCGGCAGACGGCGGAGGCGGCGGGTACGAACCGCCGCCCGGTGGCGGGGGCGGTGGCGGGTAGGCGGCGCCGGGCGCCGAGGGCGCGGGCTCGTGCTCACCCTGGCCGGGCGGAGGTGGAGGGGGGAGGTGAGATTCGCCAGGCGGCGGTTGATCGGTCATGGCAACCCTTCCACTTCGGATGAGCTGAACTGGGCCGCATTACAGTACCTGAGCGCGGCCTGGCCGGGCGAGACCTTTCGAGACGCCGCGCTAAGGCCGCCGCGGCTCGGAGAGGAACCCCAACAAGTCGTACCGGGTGATCACTCCGACCGGCTTGCCTTGCTCCACCACCATCAGCGCGTCCCACTCCCGCAGCGCCTTACCGGCCGCGGTCACCAACTCGCCGGCGCCGATCATCCGCAGCGGCGGGCTCATGTGTTCGGAGACGGCGTCGGCCAATTTGGCGCGGCCTTCGAAGACGGCCGAAAGCAGTTCGCGTTCGGAGACACTGCCGGCGACCTCGCCGGCCATCACCGGCGGCTCGGCCCCCACGACCGGCATCTGCGAGACCCCGTACTCACGCAGAATGCCGATGGCGTCGCGCACCGTCTCCGACGGATGGGTGTGCACCAGATCGGGCAGCGCGCCGGACTTCCCGCGCAGCACGTCGCCGACCGTGGGTTGCTCGGTCGAGCCGTCGAGGCGGCTGCGCAGGAACCCGTACGACGACATCCACGCGTCGTTGAAGATCTTCGACATGTAGCCGCGCCCGCCGTCGGGCAGCAAAACGACGACGAGCGCATCGGGCCCGGCCTCCTCTGCTACCTTCAGCGCGGCCACCACGGCCATCCCGCACGAACCGCCGACCAGCATCGCTTCCTCGCGGGCCAGCCGCCTGGTCATGTTGAACGAATCGGAGTCGGACACCGCGATGATCTGATCGGGCACACTCGGGTCGTAGGCCGCCGGCCAGAAATCCTCGCCGACACCTTCGACCAGGTAGGGCCGACCGGTGCCGCCCGAATACACCGAGCCCTCGGGGTCGGCGCCGACGATGCGCACCGCGCCACCGGACACCTCCTTGAGGTAGCGGCCGGCGCCGGTGATGGTCCCGCCGGTGCCGATGCCGGCGACGAAGTGGGTGACCTTGCCGTCGGTGTCGGCCCAGATCTCCGGGCCGGTGGTCTCATAGTGGCTGGCCGGACCCTCCGGATTGGCGTACTGGTCGGGCTTCCACGCGCCGTCGATCTCCCTGACCAGCCGGTCGGAAACGCTGTAGTAGCTGTCCGGGTGGTCGGGCGGCACCGCCGTCGGGCACACCACCACCTCGGCGCCGTAGGCCAGCAACACATTGCGCTTGTCCTCGCTGACCTTGTCCGGGCAGACGAAAACGCACTTGTAGCCGCGGTGTTGGGCGACCAGCGCAAGACCGACACCGGTATTGCCCGAGGTCGGTTCGACGATCGTCCCGCCCGGCTTGAGCAGCCCAGCGGCCTCCGCGGCGTCGATCATCTTCACCGCGATCCGGTCCTTGGAGCTGGCGCCGGGGTTGAGGTATTCGACCTTTGCCACGACGGTGCCCGCGCCGGCGGGGATGACGGAGTTCAGGCGAACCAGTGGGGTGCCACCGATGAGCTCGCTGATGTGCTGCGCGATTCGCATGCATTCATCGTCTCAGGCCGTTTCAGGCCGCGCATACCCGCGCCGCGGCCGGCGGAGGAGGCCGCGCTAATCGGTGGCTTCGCGGATGTACTCGCCGATTTGGCGCAGCGAACGGATTGCCTCGGGCACCATTGGCGCGGCGAGCTGGAAGTCGTGAATCTGGCCGGGCCATACCCGGACTTCAGCGGGCACGCCGACCGCCGCCAGCCGGCTCGCGGCCAACTGGGCGTCGTGCAGCAGCACCTCGGATCCGGACACGTGGATCAGCGTCCGCGGCAGGCCCGGTTTGATGTGCTCCAGCGGCTCGTAGATCTCTTCGGGTTTGCCGTCGACGATGTTCTTTTTGGCGGCGCTAGCAACCAACGCGACGAGTGCGTCGAAGGCGGTGGCGGGGAACATCGCGTCGGTCTTGATATTGGGATGGGCCTGCTTGCATTCCTTTGCTAGCTGCAGCAGTGGCGAGATCGCGACCAGCGCCGCCGGCTCTTCGCCCTCCTCCTGCAGGCGTTGCGCGAGGGCGAGCGCGAGATACCCGCCGGCCGAGTCGCCGGCCAGCACGATGCGGTCGGCGTCGTAGCCGCGCCGGCGCACCCATTGGTAGGCGTCGTGGCAATCGGCCAGCGCCATTCCCACCGAATGCTTGGGCAGGAGCCGGTAGTTGACCACCAGGACGGGTGAGTCAGCAAACTTCGAGAGCGCTTCGACGAGCCGTCCGTGTGAGTTTGCTCCACACGTCAAGAACGCTCCGCCGTGGAAGTAGAGAACCATCCGGCGGGTGCCGTCCGCGGGCAGGACCCCCGGGGCACGAACCAACTGTGCCGACGCGTTTGGCAAGTTCACGTCCTGTCGGACCGTGGCGGTCACCGGAAGCACGACCCGGGATAGAAGGTCGATGAGGCCCCAGGGCCAGGGCGCGTTGGGTGCGTGGCTTCCGGCGGCCAGGATCGGCCGGATCGTCAGCCGTGACGCGAGATTGGCAAGCCGCGCAGCAACGCTCGGCCCCGATTCGAGGACCTCGACCGGCGCCCCATCGCTGATCGCGAATTTGCGTGATTCAACTCTACGTGCCTTGAGGACATCGTGTGTGCAAATGGCTCTCGGGGCGGAACCGGATACCTTGCTCGGTGCGGTCATGCTCAACACTTCCTACGCCGTTGTAGTCCGATACAGCATGTGACGAGGCGGCTAAGCGTCCGGTTCATGTTCTATTCGCCGAGTCGTTCAGCCAACTCGCTGGACTTAGCTTGACAGGCTTTTCCGGGTACAACATTTGAAGAGTCTGATTTGATACCACATGTGATTCACAACGTGATCACATTGTTTTTAAGCCGCCAGCGCAAACACTCGAGCCGATCTAAACTGATTGCGTGACCATCAGGGTGCCGCGTCGTTCGACGATCGCCCTGGCCACAGCGGGTGCACTCGCCTCGACAGGCACGGCCTACCTGGGCGCTCGCAACCTGCTCGTCGGCCAGGCGACGCACGCGCGCACCGTCATCCCGAAGGCGTGGGACATCCCGCCCCGCGCCGACGGCGTGTACAGCCCGGGCGGCGGGCCGGTGGAGCGGTGGCAGCGCGGGGTACCCGCCGATCTGCACTTGATGATGTTCGGGGATTCGACGGCAACCGGATACGGCTGCATGAGCGCGGAAGAGGTGCCGGGCGTGGTCATCGCGCGCGGACTCGCCGAGCAGACCGGCAAGCGCATCAGGTTGAGCACCAAGGCGATCGTCGGCGCCACCTCGAAAGGCGTGTGCGGCCAAGTGGATGCGATGTTCGTGGCGGGAGCGCCGCCGGACGCGGCCGTGATGATGATCGGTGCCAACGACGTCACCGCGCTCAATGGGATCAGCCAGTCCGCGCAACGGCTGGGCACGGCGGTGCGCAAGTTGCGCACCCGCGGCGCCCTCGTGATCGTGGGCACCTGCCCGGATCTGGGCGTGATCAGCGCCATCCCCCAACCGCTTCGCTCCCTGGCGCACGCGCGCACTTCGCAGCTCGCCCGCGCCCAGGCCGCGTCGGTCCGGGCGGCCGGCGGTGTGCCGGTGCCGTTGGCGCACCTGCTGGCGCCCCAGTTCCGGGCCACGCCCGAGGTGATGTTCTCCGCCGACGGCTTCCATCCCTCGCCGGCCGCGTACGCGCTCGCGGCCAGGGCGCTGTTGGCGACGCTCAGCGATGAGCTGGACGAGCAGGTCGAGGAGGTCGGCGGCCCGGCGGAGGAGGCACCGGCCCCCGCGCCGGCGCCGGTGCTCGACGCCGCGCACACCCGACGCAGTGTCATGCCGCGGCTCTGGCAGCGGCCGCTGCCCGGTTCGCCCGCCCCGTCGTCGTAGCGGCCGGTCGGCACCGACTAGATTTGTGCTACCCGTCGAGGTGGACGTACCACCCGTTCCTAGCTAGCCCGCGTCCCATGGGAGAGAACCGCCATGCCTGAAGCCGTCATAGTCTCCGCTGCCCGTTCGCCGATCGGCCGCGCCATGAAGGGGTCGCTGGTCTCCATGCGGCCCGACGACCTGGCGGCCCAGATGGTGCGCGCCGCGCTCGACAAGGTGCCCGCCCTCAACCCGCATCAGATCGACGACCTCATCCTGGGTTGCGGCCTGCCCGGCGGTGAGTCGGGCTTCAACATGGCGCGCGTCGTCGCCGTCGAACTGGGCTACGACTTCCTGCCGGGCACCACGGTGAACCGGTACTGCTCGTCGTCGCTGCAGACGACGCGGATGGCTTTCCACGCGATCAAGGCGGGCGAGGGTGACGCGTTCATCTCGGCGGGAGTGGAAACCGTGTCCCGCTTCGGGAAAGGCAACTCCGACTCGTGGCCGGACACCAAGAACCCACTGTTCGACGAGGCCCAGGAGCGGACCGCCGCCGCGGCCAACGGTGCGGACGAATGGCACGACCCCCGCGCCGACGAGAACCTGCCCGACGTCTACATCGCGATGGGCCAGACCGCTGAAAACGTCGCCATCCTGACCGGCATCAGCCGCGAGGACCAGGACCACTGGGGCGTGCGCAGCCAGAACCGGGCCGAGGAGGCCATCAAGAGCGGGTTCTTCGAACGCGAGATCACCCCGGTGACGCTGCCCGACGGCAGCACCGTCAGCACCGACGACGGCCCGCGGCCGGGCACCACCTACGAGAAGGTCAGCGAGCTCAAACCGGTGTTTCGCCCCAACGGCACCGTGACCGCGGGCAACGCCTGTCCGCTCAACGACGGCGCCGCCGCACTGGTGATCACCAGCGACACCAAGGCCAAGGAACTGGGCCTGACACCGCTGGCCCGCATCGTGTCGACCGGTGTCAGCGGCTTGTCGCCGGAGATCATGGGGCTGGGCCCGATCGAGGCGTCCAAGAAGGCGCTGGAGCGGGCCGGCATGTCGATCAGCGACATCGACCTGTACGAGATCAACGAAGCGTTCGCGGTCCAGGTGCTGGGCTCGGCGCGCGAGCTGGGAATGGACGAGGACAAGCTGAACGTGTCGGGCGGGGCGATTGCGCTGGGCCACCCGTTCGGCATGACCGGCGCGCGCATCGCCACCACGCTGCTGAACAACCTGCAGACCCACGACAAGACGCTCGGCTTGGAAACCATGTGTGTCGGGGGCGGCCAGGGCATGGCGATGGTGATCGAGCGGCTCAGCTAGTCGACCGCTGCTTTGGGTGTGCGTCCTGGGCGCCGAGTGTGTGCCAGGGGCGCCGTGAGCGCACACTCAACGGCGAATCACGCGCAACAAAAAACCGGCACGCCAATCGGCGTGCCGGTTTTCGCGTCAAGCGCTAATCGTTCTGCAGATAACTGAGCAGCCGCAGGATCTCGAGGTACAGCCAGACCAGGGTCACGGTCAGGCCCAGGGCGATGCCCCACGCCGCCTTCTCCGGCGCCCCGGCGCGGATCATCTGGTCGGCCGCGTCGAAGTCGATGAGGAAGCTGAACGCCGCGATACCGATACACACCAGCGAGAAGATGATCGCGATCGTTCCGCCGCTGCGCAGACCCAGGCCCGTGCCGCCGCCAACGTGGAACATCGCCAGCACGAAATTGCCGAGCATCAGAGCCAGCACGCCAAACATTGCGGCGACCAACATCCGGGTGAACTTGGGCGTGACTCGGATCGCGCCGGTCTTGTAGACGACCAGCATCCCGAAGAACACACCGAAGGTGCCGAGCACGGCCTCCCCGATCAGGGCGCCGGCGTTGGCGGACGAAACAGTGAAATTCGCGAAGACGAACGAGACCGCGCCGAGGAACAGGCCCTCGAGGACGGCGTAGCTGAGCACGATCGCCGGGCTGTCCTGCTTGCGGCCGAAGGTCGCGACCAGCACCAGCCCCAAGCCGCCGAGCGCGCCGATCAGGGTCAGCGGCATCGCCAGCGCGAGGTTGGACGCCACCAGGAAGTAGGAGACGATCGCCGCGACCGTCAGCACGCCCAGCGTGATGCCCGTCTTGGTGACGACGTCATCGATCGTGACCGGACGGGATACCTTGGCCTCCTGGTAGGGAGCCGCCGTGTAGGGGTCGCCTTGGTAGTACC
This sequence comes from Mycobacterium heidelbergense, assembly GCF_050205645.1. Classification (GTDB taxonomy): domain Bacteria; phylum Actinomycetota; class Actinomycetes; order Mycobacteriales; family Mycobacteriaceae; genus Mycobacterium; species Mycobacterium heidelbergense_A. Next base: position 86,778 of record NZ_JBNMQT010000007.1, on the reverse strand, counting down.
CCTGCTGCACCTGGGCCGCGCCAGTGCCGAATTGCGCGTATCCGCCGCGCTGCTTAGGCAGCGAGCGAAATACCGGGTTACTTGTCTCCCGCACTGTCGGATCCTCTCTGAAGACTGTGGTTTGGAGCTGTGCGAACACCTGCTCAACGATTAGTCACCCGCCCGGGTTCCCAGCGGAGCTGGGGTTTTGCCGATAATTCCGGGCTCGGACGTTCTCGTCCGGTTAAACATAAACCTTACCCGCGGGTACTGGGGCGGTAGTGACGATCTAGATTGCTGGTCGAGACTCCGACTGCCTTGTCGGGCAGCATTCTGGGTACGGATTTTCCGGCGATTAGGAGGCTAAGGCGTGACGGAGGAATCCGACGAGGTCCTTACCCGGGTCGACGGTGGCGTCGGCCTGATCACGCTCAACCGCCCCAAGGCGATCAACTCGCTGAACCAACCGATGGTGGATGCCCTGCGAGCCATCCTCATCCGCTGGGAAGCCGACGACGCGGTGCGCGCCGTGGTCTTGTCCGGCGCCGGGGACCGGGGATTGTGCGCCGGCGGCGACGTCGTGGCGGTCTACCACAGCGCCCGCAAGGACGGCGTGGAGGTGCGGAAGTTCTGGCGCGACGAGTATCTGCTCAACGGCCAGATCGGGCGTTTCCCCAAACCGTACGTGTCATTGATGGACGGCATCGTGATGGGCGGCGGCGTCGGCGTCAGCGCACACGGCAGCGTCCGGGTGGTGACCGAAACCTCAAAGGTGGCAATGCCGGAGGTCGGCATCGGCTTCATCCCCGACGTCGGCGGCGCGTTTCTGCTGTCCCGGGCGCCGGGCGCGCTCGGGCTGCACGCCGCGCTGACCGGCGCGCCATTCTCCGGGGCCGACGCCATCGCAATGGGATTCGCCGACCACTACGTGCCGCACGGCGAACTCGACGCGTTCACCGCGGCGATCGTTGCCGACGGCATCGAGAACGCGCTGGCCCGCCATGCCGTCGAACCCCCACCGAGCGAGCTTGCCGCACAACGCGATTGGATCGACGACTGCTTCGCGGGCGAAACCGTCGAAGACATCGTCGCGGCGCTGCGCGGCCACGGCGACGGGCCGGCCAACGAGGCCGCCAACCTGATCGCCACCCGCTCCCCCATCGCGGTGTCGGTGGCGCTAGAGGCGGTGCGCCGGGCCGCGAAACTCGACACGCTGGAAGACGTTCTGATCCAGGACTATCGGGTGTCGTCCGCCTCGGCGCGCTCGCACGACCTGGTGGAGGGCATCCGCGCGCAGATCATCGACAAGGATCGCAATCCGAAATGGTCGCCGGCGACGCTGGCCGCGGTCAGCGCGGCCGACGTCGACGCGTACTTCGCGCCCGTCGACGACGACTTGAGTTTCTAGAAAGGCGGTTTGGATGACAGAGGTGACCTCTAAGACCTACGAAACCATCGTGGTCGAGCGCGACCAGCGAGTTGGGACCATCACGCTGAACCGGCCCAAGGCCCTCAATGCACTCAACAGCCAGGTGATGAATGAAGTCACCAGTGCGGCAACAGAATTGGATGACGATCCCGGTATCGGGGCGATCATCATCACGGGGTCGGCCAAGGCGTTCGCCGCGGGCGCCGACATCAAAGAAATGGCCGAGTTGACGTTTTCCGACGCGTTCGAGGCCGATTTCTTCGCGGCCTGGGGCAAATTGGCGGCAATCCGCACCCCGACGATCGCCGCGGTGGCCGGCCACGCACTCGGCGGAGGATGCGAACTCGCCATGATGTGTGACCTGCTGATCGCGGCCGACACCGCGAAATTCGGCCAGCCGGAGATCAAACTCGGCGTGCTGCCGGGCATGGGCGGCTCGCAGCGTCTCACCCGGGCCATCGGCAAGGCCAAGGCCATGGACCTGATCCTGACCGGGCGCACCATCGACGCCGCCGAAGCCGAACGCAGCGGCCTGGTTTCGCGGGTGGTGCCGGCCGACGACTTGCTGACCGAAGCCAAGGCCGTCGCCACCACCATTTCGCAGATGTCGCGCTCGGCCGCCCGGATGGCCAAGGAAGCCGTCAACCGGGCCTTCGAATCCACGCTGTCCGAAGGACTTCTCTACGAACGCCGGCTCTTCCACTCGACCTTCGCAACGCACGACCAGTCCGAGGGAATGGCGGCATTCATCGAGAAGCGCACCCCCAACTTCAACCATCGGTAGGACGCTCCCATGAGCGAAACGGGCTCTGTCACCAGCACCGAAGCCGACGACGAATCCGTCGCCAGCCCCGACGCCGAGGCCCCGGCCAGCGCGCACGGCACCGTGGAAGCGCCTGACGCTATCCGAAAGCCTTGGTGGGTAAGGCATTACACGTTCGCAGGCACCGCGGTCGGCCTCATCTTCATCTGGTTCTCCATGACGCCGTCGCTGCTGCCCCGCGGCCCCTTGTTCCAGGGGCTGGTCAGCGGGATCTCCGGCGCCATCGGCTATGGGGTGGGCGTCTTTTCGGTGTGGCTGGTCCGCTACATGCGTGAATCGAAGTCCAGCCCGCCGGCGCCGCGCTGGGCGTGGAAGGTGCTGATCCCGATCGCCGTGGTGGGCCAGGTGCTGATCGCAATCTGGTTTCACGTCTGGCAGGACGACGTGCGCGATTTGATGGGCGTGGCGCACCTGGAGTGGTACGACTACCCGATCGCCGCGGGGCTGTCGGTGGTGGTGCTGTTCACCGTCGTCGAAATCGGCCAGTTCATTCGCTGGCTGGTCAGATTTTTGGTGGGCGAAGTCGACCGCATCGCCCCCTTCCGCCTGTCGGTGACCATCGTCGTGGTGGCGCTGGTGTTCCTGACGGTCACCTTGCTCAACGGCGTCGTGCTCAAGTTCGCGATGCGCACCATGAACAACACGTTCGCCACGGCGAACAACGAGATGAATCCCGAGATCGCGCCGCCGAAGAGCCCGCTGCGATCCGGCGGCCCACAATCCCTGGTCTCGTGGGAGTCGCTGGGCCACCAGGGCCGCATATTCGTCAACGGTGGTCCGTCTATCGGCGAGCTGACCGCTTTCAACGGGGCCCCGGCCGCGGAACCGATCCGCGCCTACGCCGGCCTGACGTCCGCCGATGGCATCACGGCGGCCGCCGAGCTTGCGGCGCGCGAGCTGCAACGCGAAGGCGGCCTGCAACGCCAGGTCGTCGCCGTAGCGACGACCACCGGGACCGGCTGGATCAACGAGGCGGAGGCGTCGGCGCTGGAATACATGTACAACGGCAACACCGCGATCGTGAGCGTGCAGTATTCGTTCTTGCCGAGCTGGCTGTCGTTCCTGGTGGACAAGGAGAACGCGCGGCACGCCGGCCAGGCACTGTTCGAGGCGGTCGACAGGCTGATCCGCCAAATGCCCGAAGGACAGCGGCCCAAGCTCGTCGTGTTCGGCGAGAGCCTCGGATCCTTCGGTGGCGAGGCACCGTTCATGAGCCTCAACAACGTGCTGGCCCGCACCGACGGCGCGCTGTTCAGCGGACCGACCTTCAACAACACGATCTGGACGGACCTGACGTCGACGCGCGACGCAGGGTCGCCGCAGTGGCTACCGATCTACAACGACGGCAAGAACGTCCGGTTCGTCGCTCGCCCAAGCAATTTGGCGCGCCCGGATTCGACGTGGGGTCACCCCCGCGTGGTGTATATGCAGCACGCCTCCGACCCGATCGCGTGGTGGACGCCGGATCTGCTGTTCAGTGAACCGGATTGGCTGCGCGAAAGACGGGGATACGACGTGCTGCCGCAAACACATTGGATTCCGGTGGTGACGTTCCTGCAAGTCTCGGCGGATATGGCGGTCGCCGTGGACGTGCCCGACGGGCATGGCCACCGCTACGTCGCCGATGTGGCCGACGGCTGGGCCGCGGTGCTGTCACCGCCCGGGTGGACGCCGGACAAGACGGAAAAGCTGCGGCCGCTGCTGCACGACAACGAGTGACTAGAGCCAGCGGCGACCGGTGGTCCCGGCGTCCGCAAGTCCCCCGGGGCGCGGGTCGACGGCGCCGCCGGCCAACCGTTCCAGCACACCGGCGCCCGCGAGCGCGTGGTAGCCGCCGACGACGTCGGTGGCGCGGAGCAGGCCGATATCGAGCAGGGCCGCGACGGCCAGGCTGGACGTGTAGCCCTCCGAACACACGATCACCCATTCGACGTCGTCGCCGACGGCCTCCGGCAGCCGGGCGTCGCTGGTCGGGTCGCAGCGCCATTCCAGGACGTTGCGCTCGATCACCAGCGCGCCCGGTATCTCACCCTCGCGGAATCGTTGCGCCTGCGGCCGGATGTCGACCAGCACCGCGCCGCGTCGCACCGCGTCGGGCACCTCGGCGGCGGGCAGGCGGCGGTACCTGCGCCGGGCGGATCTCAACACCACGTCGATGCGGCTCACTGCGGCCCCTCGGGTTGGTCGGTCAGTTCGGTGCGCCGGCGGCGCAACCTGTTGGAATCGGTGACTTCGTAGTACGACATCGCGGTCAGCGGCGGCGAGTAGGCGTGCACGCTCAGCGTCGGCTCGACCGGACCCTTGATCGTGCTCGCCGCGGGCCCGGTCACGGCCCTGGGCGCCCACACCACGTCGTGCACCCAGCCCAGCGGGAACCCGGCCTGGTCGCCCGCGTCGAGCCGGCGGCGCCGCAGTCCGCGTCCGTCCCAACGGAATTCGTTGAGTGAACCGGTCAGCACCGTCAGCGCGCCGAGGGAACCGCCGTGGTCGTGCAGTTCGGTGGCGCGACCGGGGACCCAGCTGATCAGCCAGACGTCCAGCTCGTCGTCGCCGTGGATGCGCGCGAACCAGCGCTCGCCCTGCGGTATGCCGCGCTCGGGCAGCAGGTGGTCGCAGCGCCCGCTGAGCACGTCGTCGGCGGTCTGGTCGGTGGCGTGCAACAGGTCGGGCACCCGCAGCCGGGTGGGACCCGCCGATGGCGATGTGACGGTGTAGGGACGCAACTCGATGGACGAGGGCAAAGACATTGGGGAGTGCTCCAGGGAGAACGGATCGGGACGAGCGGCGGCAAGTTAGGGCCGACAACACTCGCAAAATCCGAAGCGCTCCATCACGGCCGCCAGTGTTGCATAGATTGACATCGTGCGTTGGCGCAGTCGTTGGCTCCTGGGATGGGTCGCGGTCGTCCTGGTGACCGGTTTGGTGACGGTCACCGGGTGCTCGCGCGGCGCCCACACCGGCGCGCCCACCTCGTCGTCGGCACGGCCGTCGGGCATCCCCGCCGGCCCGACCAGCGCGCCGCCGGGAGCCGTGGGTCTCTCCCCCACGGGCGTCACGACAAGGGTCGACGTCCCGGCGGATTCGACCGAGGAGGAGTACTACCAGGCCTGTCATGCCGCGAAAGTGTGGATGGACGGCCAGCCCAAGACGGGTCAGTCGCTGTTCGAGCCGTATCTGGCGATGGTCCAGGCGTCGCAATCGGGCACCCCGGGCAGCTGGAACATCCGGTGGGCGGAGCTCACCTTGGCGCGGCAGGCGGCCCTGATCACCGCCGCGCGCGCGGCCGCCAACGACGAATGCGAGTAGCCGCGGTCGGCCTCGCGCAATTCAGATCACGGGTGAAAAAACTGCCCACCCGACCCGCTCGGGGCGGATTCCGCCGCGCAAAATGAGGGGGTGCCTGGCGAAGTTGTCGCGCGTCGATCAGCACCGATACGGGTGGCGTTGGCGCTCGGCAGCGGCGGTGCCCGCGGCTACGCCCACATCGGAGTCATCGAGGTGCTCGCCGAACGCGGATACGACGTGGTGGGCATCGCCGGCTCGTCCATGGGCGCGATGGTCGGCGGTCTGCAGGCCGCCGGGCGCCTCGACGAATTCGCCGACTGGGCGAAGTCGCTGACCCAGCGCACGATCCTGCGGCTGCTGGACTTCTCCATCAGCGCGGCCGGCGTGATGCGGGCCGAGAAGATCCTGGACACCGTGCGCGACATCCTCGGCCCGATCACCATCGAGCAACTGCCCATCCCCTACACCGCGGTGGCGACCGACCTGCTGGCCGGCAAGTCGGTGTGGTTTCAGCGTGGCCCGCTCGACGAGGCCATCCGGGCCTCGATCGCGATTCCCGGGGTGATCGCCCCGCACGCGATCGACGGGCGCCTCCTCGCCGACGGCGGCATCCTGGATCCGCTGCCGATGGCCCCGATCGCCGCGGTCAACGCCGATCTGACCATCGCGGTGAGCCTCAACGGCAGCGAGACCATCGTCAGCCGCGACGAGGAGCCCGGCGCCACCGTCGAGTGGCTGAACCGCATGGTGCGCAGCACCTCCGCGCTGCTCGACGCCACGGCGGCGCGCTCGCTGCTGGACCGGCCCGCGGCGCGGGCGATGTTGAGCCGATTCGGCGGGGCGGCCGCGGAACCGGATGCCTGGTCCGGCGATGCCGACATCGAACCGAGCGCAACCGAACTCGATGCCCTCGCCGCGCTGGAGGCTCCCGAAGTGCCGAAGCTGGGCAGCTTCGAGGTGATGAATCGGACGATCGACATCGCCCAGTCGGCGCTGGCCCGCCACACGCTGGCGGCCTACCCGGCCGACCTGCTGATCGAGGTGCCGCGCACGACATGCCGAAGTCTGGAATTTCACCGGGCGGTGGAGGTGATCGCCGCGGGCCGCGATCTGGCCACGCAGGCGCTGGACGCCTTCGAGCGCGAGGAGGACGAGCCGGTCCCACCCGCGATCGAGGGCTGAGCGCGCTTAAGCCCTTAAGCGCCCAGGAATTTCGCGACCGCGCGGGCCTCGCGCCGGCCTTGCTCGCGTCCGGCGGTTGCCGAGGGGATGCGGCAGCGCGGATCCAGGGCGTTCGGCCCGAAGGCCGCCAACGAGTTTGCGTCGGCGAACACGGCGAACGCGGCGCCGGGGAAGGCCGCGATCTCGGCCGCCGGCCCCGCGCCGAACGGCGACGGGGTATCGACGCCCGAGGGCACCAGCACCACCGCCTCATCGCAGTCGCGGGCGACGCCGAGGTTCACCGAGCTGCCGACCCCGCCGTCCATGTAGCGCCGGCCCGCGATCGTCACCGGCGGCCACGCTCCCGGCACCGCGCAACTGGCCGCCACCGCGTCGACGAGCTCGACATCTGACCGATTGTCGAAAACGGCCAATTCCCCTGTCTCGGTGTCGATCGCGGTCAGCCGCAACTCCCGGCCGGGCCAGTCGTGGGACGGCAAGCGCTGCGCGATCACCTGGCGACGGACCGGCTCGGCGACGGTAGTAGTCGCCAGCGCCACGGCTCCGATTCGCCGCAACTGCTGGCGGGTCTTGTCCGCCGTCTCGTCGTATGGTTCGGCCAGGGCGGCCAGGAAGATCTCGGTGATGTCGTCGACGTCGACGCCGGAATCGATCTCGGCCGATGCCTCGGCGACCTGCCGGTCGAAGAGCGCCTCGAGCGTGCTCCCGCTGCTGATTTGGGCGGCGACCGCCGAACCGGCCGAGGTCCCCACCAGCACGTCGGAATTCAGCAGCAGCCGCGCCGCTTCCGGCGACTCATCGGCGATACCCCGCAGAACACCTGTCTCCCAGGCGATTCCCGCTATTCCTCCGCCGGCCAACACGAGCGCGCGTTTGGTAGCCACGTCGACCCACTCTGCCAGCCGGCGCCGAGCGTGCCGCCGGGGACACCCGCGTCAGAGGTGGCTGGCCACGAAAGCCGCTGCCTGGCTGGGCATCCCGGACTGTTTATAGGACAGGTGCGCCGCGGAGAACATTTCGTCATGTGTCGGCGGCGCCAGGGCCCCGCCTGGAGTGCAGATCGGATCGCCGGGTGCACACAAGTCGATGGCCTTAGCCCCGTACCACGGGCTGACCGTGCTCACCGGCGCTCCTAGATATCTGTCCGATGGATTCCCGAAGAGGGCGAGCGCAGCAACATGATCGGCCACGTCCGCCGGTAGCGACGAGGGGACCAAACCCGCAACCTCTACTTGGGCGATGGTGATCAGGTCGATCACCATCGCGCCCTGGGAATATCCGCCGAGCACCAGCTTGGTGTTGGGACAGGTCGCGGCCATGGATTCGACATGAGCGCTCGCATCGCGGGCACCGGCGGATGCGGAAGGGCCAAAATCTTCGGTGGCGGGGTAATTGACGGGATACACCCCGACGGATCGACCCCCAACCTGCGAGCGAAGCGAATCGATAAATGCCTGTCCGACCCCACCGACACCAGGTGCCTCGGTGGTGGCGCGGGCAAACGTCACGTCCACGTCGGGGCAGGGCGCGGCGGACGCGGTGGCAACGAGGATCGGCGGGGTCGGCAGCGCCGCCCAGGTCGTCGCCACCACGACGGCCAGCAAGCGAGCGAATCGGCGTGCGCCCACGTCCTAATGCTGGCACATCGCGGCCGATATGTACCGCCCCAATTTGCGTGGACTACTTACGATCGGAGCCGCCGGGTGCTCGGCAGAGCGTGCTGCGCGTCCTGGACGGGCCCGCTCAGATCCTCCCGCCGGAGCGGGTGCTTGGGCGGGTCGGGCAGGACCACGCTGCGGTCGACCCGCAACGCGGCGTCGACGTGGACCAGCTCTCCCGAATCCAGCAGACGCCAGCGCGGGTCGTCGTCCATCGGTTCGGAGGCGAACACGACCGACGCCCGGGTGCATAGATGTTCCGACCGCGCGTGAATTCGCTTGGTACGCAAGTCGAATTCGGGCGGTGCGGTTCGGGATTCGTCGGGCCGCTCCAGGACGTACAGCTCATGGGTCTCCGGGTATCGCAGCGCCCACATGTCCGTCGCCGTGCTCAGCAGCACGTTGACCGCGTAGATCGGCACGTTCGACGCGAGCCAATTCGTCGCATCGACCAGACCCGCCGTCACATCGCCCCGGTGCGCGCGGATCGAGGCGGTGATCAACGCGAACACCCGCTCGGAATCGGTGTCGCCCAGGACCAGGTCGTCGGCGCCGACCTCGCGCAGCCGTTCATCGATGGCATCCAGGCCCTCGAGCACCCCGTTGTGCGCGAAGATCCGCCCGTCCTGCAGGAACGGGTGGGTGTTGCGGACGTCGAGCGAACCGGTCGTCGCATAGCGAACGTGCGCGATGAACGTCGTCCCGGTCAGCCGGTGTGCCTCGGTGGCGAAGGCGGCGTCCCGCCAGGCCGCGATGGGCTGCTTGTGCAGCTGGGGCCGGGCGTGCTCGTCGAAGACGCCCAGGCCCGTCCCGTCGGGGTTCGTTCTGCTCTGCTCGGCCAGACTGTCGGGCGCGTCCAGCAGCCAAAACGTCGCGGTGCACGCGTGCGTCCCCGCGTGCAGGCCGAAGAGCCGGCACATGACGTCAGGCCGTCAGCGTCGTCGCGAGATCCCGCAGCGCTTTGCGCGCGTAGCCCTTCCATAGGGTGCCGAACAGCGGGAGCAGCCACGAGGTCAGCGGCGACTTGGAATGGATGTTCCAGCGCCAGGTCACCTCGGTTCCGTCCGCCGCCGGGGTGAAGAGCCATTCGCCTTCGACGTGGTCGACCAGGAGCGCCATCGGGCCGGTGACGTTGGTGAGCCGGTAGCCGAACGAGCGGGGCGCGTCGATGCTGGTCAGTTCCTCGCGCGTGCTGCCCCCGCCGGCGAGCAGGACGGTGCGGGTCTGGCCGGCGGCGTCCCAGGCACCCGTCTGCTCGCGCACCTCTTTGACGGGCGGGAAGGGCCCGTGCCAGCGCTTGAAAATCTCCGGGAGCGGCGCCGGCAGCGTGTTGTGGAACGCCTGCTCGGCGGGGACGGGGATGACCAGGGATTCCTCGACGAGGAGCGAATGTGCCATGGTTGCAACGCCTTTCAATTGTCTGCCCGCAGGGCTGCGGCGGCCCGGCCGGTGAAGAGCGGCAGATCGAAGAAGCTTTGGATGCCCGCCGGTGCGGCGCATGTCGCGGGGATGGCGTTCACGCAATGCGCCGCGGTCGCGACGATACCCGGGTTGCTTTTCAGCCCGGCCTCCACGCTTTCCGGTTGCCAGCCCTTGACGGTCACAAAGGCGTTCGGGTTGCCGTGCACTTCGATCTCGTAGCGCTCGCCGGCGGGCCCGAAAGACCAAGGCGGATCGAGGTTTTCCTCCCCCATCAGCCAGTTCACCGTGATCTGGACGACGACCTTGTCGCCGACGACGGCTTCCCAGTGGAAGCGGCGCCCGGCGACCTGCCCCGGCTCGATCGCGCCGATGGGCGAATCGATCGGCGCGGTCGCGACGGTGACCTCCTGCGAGGAGCGGATCTCGGGGTCGGCGGCAAATCCCAACCGGTCGACGCACAGCCGCACCGACTGGAGGAAACCGCCGTCGAGCAGCTTCTGCATCGGCCCGGTCAGCGCGCTGTCCGGTGTCCCTCCGAAGCCCATCACATAGCGCAGCACATCCGGGGCGCCGTAGGTACGCAGGTCCGAAAACTCTTCGGCACGAACGAAAGTCACCCCGGTGGACATCACGGTGAACAGTAAGGGAAACAGCTCGGTGGCCGCCCCGGGTCCGATGCCGGCGCCATGCAGCGTCGCGTTGCCCGCTTGCGCGGCGATTTCCAGCGGGGCGCCCTCCTTTTCGCTCGGGTAGAACCAGCCGAGCGGGGTGACGACGTTTTTCCCCGACCGCAGCAGCGCGGCGACCTCGTCGACGTTGGGCAAGAGCGGTGCGTAGAGCACCGCGTCGGCGTCCAGCGCGAGCACCTCGTCGACGTTGTTGGTCGTGGTCACTCCGAGCGGCGATGTGCCGATGATTTCACCGACGTCCTTGCCCGCCTTGGCTTCGGAATGCACCCAGCAGCCGACGAGTTCGAGCTCGGGATGATCCAGCACGCCTTTTATCGCCGCCACACCGACCGACCCGGTTGCCCATTGAACGACCCGCAGTCCCATGGACTCGTTCTACACCATCGGCGCGGGCACCGGTCAGTCGCGCGCCTCGATCACCTGGTAGCCGTTCTCGGCGTAGCGGGACCGGATGGTCTTCTTGTCGTATTTGCCCACGCTGGTGCGGGGTATCTCGTCCGCGAAGGCCCACCGCTCGGGTAGCCACCAGCGAACGACCTTGTCCGAGAGGAACATTCGCAGGTCGCCGGCGCCGGCCGATGCGCCTTCGTTGAGGACGACGACCGCGAGGGGCCTTTCCTGCCAGCGCTCGTCGGGCACCCCGACCACCGCGGCTTCCAACACGTCGGGATGCCCGATCAGGCAGTTCTCCAGCTCGACGGAGGAGATCCATTCCCCGCCGGACTTGATGACGTCTTTGGCCCGGTCGGTCAGGGTCACGAAGCCCTGCTCGTCGATCCGGCCGACGTCGCCGGTGCGCAACCAGCCCGAGTCGAACTTAGAGTCGTCGCGCCCCAGGTAGTAGGAACGGGCGATCCACGGGCCGCGGACTTCTACCTCCCCCACGGCGTCGCCGTCGTTGGGCAGCACCTGCCCGTCGTCGTCGACGATCCGCATCTCCACACCACACACCGGTTGCCCTTGGGTGGCGCGCAACTTCCAGTGCTCGTCGTCCGGGGTGCCCAGCGGGGGCCAGGCCATCGTGGCCAGCGGCGATGTCTCCGTCATGCCCCATAGCTGCCGGATCTGGACGTCGTGTTTGTCTTCGAAGGTGCGCATCAGCGACAGCGGTACGGCGGAGCCGCCGCAGGCCACCAGGCGCAGGGACGACATGTCGTGCGCGGGGTCCTTCTCGAGGTGATGCAGGACGTCGTTCCAGATGGTCGGCACCGCACCGGCCACGGTGGGCCGCAGCTCCTCGACCATGCCGATCAGCGACCGGGCATCGAGGTGGCGATCGGGTAGCACCAAGTCGGCGCCCGCCATCAGCGCCGCGTAGGGCAGCCCCCAAGCGTTGGCGTGAAACATCGGCACGACAGGCAGCACGCGATCGCTGGATCCGATCCCTATCCCGTTGGTGGTGCAGGCCGCCATCGTGTGCAGGAAGCTCGAACGATGGCTGTAGACAACGCCTTTGGGGTTACCGGTGGTGCCGCTGGTGTAGCACATGGCGGCCGCCGACTGCTCGTCGATCTGCGGCCAGTCGAACTCGGTCGACTCGCCGTCGAGCACCTCGGCGTAGCGCAGCACGCTCTTGCCCGATTCGCGCAGCGGGGCCGTGTCGCCCTCGCCGACCGCGATCACCGTGTGAACGGTCTTCAGCTCGCCCAGCACCGGCCCGAGCAGTTTGGCCAGCGACATATCGACCAGCACGACCTGATCTTCGGCCTCGTTGGCGACGTACGCGATCTGCTCGGGGAAGAGCCGGATGTTGAGGGTGTGCAGCACCGCACCCATCGACGGCACGGCGAGGTAGGTCGCCAGGTGTTCGGCGTTGTTCCACATGAACGTCGCGACGCGCTGATCCCCGGCGACGCCGAGGCCCCGTAGCGCGTTGGCCAGCCGGGCGGCCTGCTGACCCAGCTCGCGATAGCTGATGCGCCGATAGCCGGCGTCAGAGGCGGTCGTGACAGTGCGCGCTCCGTGGACACCGCAGCCGTGTCGCATGATCGCGGCGATCGTCAACGGAAAGTCCTGCATCGTGCTGTCCATCGATGTACCGCCTTACGGGTCTCGGCGCAGCACCGCCTGATGATCAATCGGGCGAATGCTATCGCCGCGCGCAACGATGAGAAACCGGTTCCCCCGACAACGCGCGTTTACCCGCACCGTGGCCGGCCGCGTGGCTAGGCGAGCGCCGGCTCGTACTGCAGCAGCTCGGGCGTGACCCAGTCGGTCGGGACCTGCGCCTCGGGCGCCGCGGTCTCGGTGCCCAGCGCGACGATCGAGGCGACCGCCGCCAGGGTGACCCTGCCCGAGTAGTCGGCGATGTAGAGGTATTTCGCGTCCGGGCTCTCGACCACGCACGACGGCCGATTGGCCCCCGTCACGGTGCCGACAACGTCGTGGGTCAGCGTGCAGAGCACGGCGATGCCGTCGTCGCTGACCAGGTAGGCGCGGTCGCCGTCGCGGCTGAGCGTCAAACCAGTGAGATTGCCACCGGTCTCGCCGAGCTTGCGCGTGCCGACGATCTTGTGGGTGGTGGTGTCGACGACGTCGACCACCGCGCCCAACCCGGGATCGCAACTGGCCACGTAGGCCACGGCGCCGTTGGGAGAAAGCGCGACGTCGCGAACGGGCAAACCGATGTCGACGGTGCCCACGACGCTCAATCCGGTCTGGCCGGCTTTGGATCGGGACGGGCCGCGCGTGCCGATCACGATCAGCCGACCGCCGGCCGGCCCGTTGGTCCCGACATACAGGCGGTCGCCGTCAGGGCTGACGCGCACGCATGCGGCGGTGGTTCCCGGCGTGGTTGCGATGTCGAGCGCCTCGACGTCGCCGGTCGTGGTGTCCAAGGCGGCGACGTCGGCGCCGCGGGCGGCGTTTCGGCTGGCGTAGACGTGCCTCCCGTCGGGGCTGACAGCCAGATCGGTGACGCTGAGCGCCACTGGGTGGGTCGCAACGACCGCGCCGGTGGGCAGGTCGATGACCGCGATCGAGTCGTATGCGGCCGACACCGCGCTGACGTAGGCACGCTCGGCGTTCTCGCTGCCCACGGCGATCGCGAATGGCTCGTCGATGCCCGCGATGGTCTCCACCACCCGGCAGGAGTGGGTGTCGATGACCGAGACACAGTCGTTGCCGTAGTTGGTCACCAACAGCCGGGTGCCATCGGAGCTGGTCGCGATGCCGCTGATGGGGCCCTCGTGCACGGCGACCTCCACGACGATCGGGAAACCGGGCGCGCTGCCGAGCTCGAGGACCGGGCGATCCAGGCCGTCATGGGCGGCCGTGGGGCCGTTGACACTGGTCATGCTGGTACCGCCTTTCGTCGGCATCCACGCGCGCGCAAGCTCTTGACGAGGGCTGTGCGCCACACGGGATTAACCGGATTCCAGCACCGTTTAGGTGACTGCTTTCGTCAGAGTTTAGTCACGGAATATCGGTGCAGAAGCGGCAAATTCGAGAGCTGTTACGCACGTCACGCCGGCCACTCAGGCTGCGCTTAGACTGCGATTGTCGGTTATCCGCCAGCCTGTGCCGTAGCGAACACCGCATACCGGTTCCAACAGTTGTTTTCGTTGGGATCGCTAACGGTTGTCGCGCCCGCGTCGCCGGGCGCGAGGTAAGAAATTCTTATAATTAATCCTAAAACGAGGCAAACGTCACATTTATGCGTTGTCGCGTGTCGTTAGCCGAACAATTAACTAATCGCGGGCAGGGTCGAAACGAGAAGCCGCGCAGCAGATTTCCCGCTCGACCAATGCGAGTGCAGCGAAAAGCATTGTCCCGGTAGCGCTTAAAGCGCCTCGTGGTCGCGTTCTCCGGTGCGGATGCGAACGAGACTGTCCACCGGGCAGACCCATACCTTGCCGTCGCCGATCTTGCCGGTGCGGGCCGCTGTGACGATGGCTCCAACGACTCGTTCGACATACTCCTCGTCGACCACGACGTCGACACGGGCCTTCGGGACAAAATCAACGTTGTACTCGGCTCCGCGGTATACCTCGGTGTGCCCGCGTTGCCTGCCGTACCCCTGCACCTCGGTAACGGTCATACCCAGCACGCCGGCGGACTCAACTGCGTGCTTAACCTCGTCGAGTGCGAAGGGCTTGACGACCGCAGTGATCAGCTTCATGGTCAATCATCCACTGGCTCAGCGGGATTGGAGGGTACCGCCTCAGCCCGCGTGGTCACTAACCGCTCGACGTGCCGACCCGTGACAAGCGTTTCGTCGGGGTAAGCCTCTTCGTCGTGCACTCCGAGGTCTCCGGTCTCCAAGACCTCGTCGGGCAGCCGCAACTTCATAAAGAGGCCAAGGACTCTCAGGATGACGAACGTGACGAACGCATCCCAGACGATGACAGTGCCCGCGGCGCCGAGCTGGATCAATAGCTGTTTCGGGTGATGACCCCACAGCCAGCCCGACATGGACACGTCCTGCCCTGCACTGCCGCCCAGGTAAACGATGATCTTCGGGTCGGCGAATACCCCGACGAGCAATCCGCCCGCCAGGCCCGCGACGCCGTGGGTGTGGAACACACCCAGAGTGTCATCGACCTTCTTGAAGAGCCTGGCCCTGCCGAGCCAATTCCAGGACATCCAGACCAGCGAAGCGGCGACGACGCCGATGATCAACGCGCCGAAGCTGTTGACGTAACCGGCTGCCGGGGTGATCGCGACCAGGCCCGTGATCATGCCGTTGATGGCGCCGAGGAACGTCGGCTTGCGCTGTTTGCTGGCGAAAATGTCCCACACCACCCACGTGATCACCCCGACTGCGGTGGCCAGGTTCGTGTTGATCACTGCCAGCGACGCGTTGGCTCCGGAGAAGTACATGTCGCCGCCGTTGAACCCGTTCCAGCCCAGCCACAGGATGCCCGCACCGATCGCGGCGAGGGGCAGGTTGTTGGGCACCGCTCGTTCCCGGTCGCGGGCCAGCCTGGGCCCGATAACGGCAGCCGCGACGAAACCACTTGTGCCGGCGGCAAGGTGGATGACATAGCCGCCGGAGTAGTCCATGGCGGCGTGCGGGGCTTGCGCCCACCAGCCGCCGCCCCAGAGCAGGAACGCGTTCACCGAGTACGCGAACGTCGACCACAACGGCACGAAGATCAGCCAGACCTTGAAGTTCATCCGGCCGACCACGCTGCCGAGGAACAGCAATGGAGTGATCGCAGCGAACGCGAAGTGGAAGTAGGCAAGCGTCGTCTCCGAGAAGCGGAATTTGGGCATCGCCCCGTCAAGGAGCGGAATGACCGCCTGTTGCTGGTTGGCGGAACCCAAGATGGTGTGGGGCTTCCCGACCGCGGCCTGCAGGATGCCCGGGCCGAGCTTGAGCGGTTCGCCGAAGCCCATCTTGAAACCCCACAACACCCACACGACCAGCACCAGCGAGAAGCCGGTGAAGGCCATCAGCATGGTGTTGACGGCCCACTTTCTCTGGACGATGCCGCCGTACAGGACGGCGATGCCGGGAATGCTCATCAGGCCGACCAGAGTCGCGGCAATCAACTGCCAGGCGTTGTCTCCGGAATTCAGCCAATCGGGATAGGGCAACATGGTTCAGACACACCCCAATTCGAGCCGTCGGGCTTTAAATCAGCTGCGGTGCGATGTGACGCCGTAGACGGGTGAAGCGTCGGATGGAAATGTTTCGACCGTGTGTGCGGCGGTTTAAATATTGATTTCGGTTCGCGTCGCGATGGCTAGCTGAACTGAGTTTGCGGCCGGGGCAGGGCGGCGTCGTCGACCGTGATGTCGAGCTTCTCGTTGTAGAACGCCACCAGGCCGGCGATCTGGCCGACGGCCGGCAGCGGGTAGTGGTACGTCCACGCGAGGTCGGGATGCACCGTGTCGCCGGCCCGCACCGACCAGTAGCCGGACGTCACGCCTTTGTACGGGCACAACGTCTGCGTCAAGCTGGGCTCCAGATGCTCGAAGGCGATGTCGGTCGGGTCGATGTAATACCTTGTGGGTAAACCGGTTTCGAAGAGCATCACCGGCGACCGGGTATCGGCCAGCACGAGGCCGTCGAGTTCCACCCGCACGTGCCGGTGTGAGCGCAACGCGTCGACCCGGGAATACGGATTGCGCGGGTGGCCGTAGATCGGCTCGTCTTCCTCGAACCACCGCAACGGATTCCATTCGAAGCGCACGGTGCCCGCCACCGGGCTCGCGCCGTCGGCGTCGAACACCCGCGCTGCCGATTGGTAGGTTTGGCCCGCGCCCAACAAAGAGTGCAGCCGTGAGGGACCCAGCTGCACCGTCTGCGGATGGTTCTCGTCGCGCAGGAATCCTTCTCGGACATCGGCCAACGGCACGTAATACGCTGGGTAATAAGGCAATTCCCACACATAGCGTGCCGAGGTGGTGTCGAATACGAGCTCGTGGCCGAGGAAACCCCGGACCCGGCGGGGCGCGGGCTCGATCCGCCCACGGCTGGCGGCCATTTGCGGGAAGGCGCGGTGCCCGATGTCGTTAGCCATGGGACACCTACTGGTCCTTCGACGCCAGCCCGGCCGGCGCATGGGCGATCGCTTTTCGGATGGCGTCGGCCAGCTTCAGCGCGCTTTCCTCGGTGAGTTCGAGGGCGACCCGCGCCGACGGACCCAGCTGCGGATTGAGGACGTCGATGTTGACGGTGTGGCCGTAGGGAGCATGCACGGGGTGATCGACGTAGACCGTCGCGCGGTCGGCGCCGAACCATCCCATCGCGCCCTTGCCGCTGCCGTCGATCTCAACGTGCTCGGTGAGATATGTGCACATGACTTGGGACACCTAGCCTTTCAGGTGGGTGGCGAAGAATTCGTCGATGCGTTGCCAGCCGTCGACCGCGGCCTCCACCCGGTACGCCGGACGGTCCACGGAGAAGAACGAATGGCCGGCGCCCTCGTAGGAGTGAA
The DNA here is from genome assembly GCF_050205645.1 of Mycobacterium heidelbergense. GTDB lineage: Bacteria > Actinomycetota > Actinomycetes > Mycobacteriales > Mycobacteriaceae > Mycobacterium > Mycobacterium heidelbergense_A. The sequence continues at coordinate 69,424 of NZ_JBNMQT010000007.1, read as the reverse complement.
ACTCGTGCGGCTTGTCGAATTTGGCCAGCTCGGCATCGAGGGTGGCCACCGCGGGCACCGCGGGGTACCTGTCGTCGAGCCCGAATAGGCCCAGCAGCGGGCAACTCAGCTTTGGCGCCAGATGCAGGATCGGTTGCATGGCCTTGGGCATGCCCTCGGGTAGGTCCTCGACGATGAACGCGCCGTAACAGTCCACCGCGGCGTCGAACGGCAGCGAGCAGGCCGCCAGGAACGCATGCCGCCCGCCCGAGCAGTGCCCGATGACACCGAACTTCCCGTTCGCGCCCGGCAGGGTGCGCAGATGCTCCACCGCTCCGGCGACGTCGCCGACCAGTCGTTCGTCGGGCACGCCACCCGCGGCCCGCACCGTCGCGGCGGCATCGTCGGGCGCGGCGCCCGGGGCCTCGCGGGAATACAAGTTCGGGGCCACGGTGTGATACCCGTTGACCGCGAGCCGACGCACGAACTCCTTGGTCTCCCGGTCGTAGCCGGGCATGTGGTGGATCCAGACGATCCCGCCCCGCGAGCCCTCGGCGAGCGGGCTCGCGCGGTAGGCCTCGATCTCGTCGCCGCCGTGGCCGGTGATGGTGATCGTTTCTGCGCGAATGGCATCTGGGCTGAACGCATTCATCGCGTGCTCCTCAATTGGCCGCAAGATGCGGGGCGCGCGGCCGGTCTCGAGTCGCCCCGCCTCCACCAACGTATCCGACTCTCGGCCCGCCACGGCCTCGTCGCCGAAACATAAGCCACGGCGACGATTTCCGGCGCGTCGCGTGCGGGCTTTATGTGTCGCGGCGGGTGGACGCGTCGGCTCGGGGCGACTGTTCAGTGTCGCTTATCGCGCACCTTGTACGTCGAGGGCCACGACTTGCGCGACTCGTCCCCGGTCAGCGGGGTTCCCATTCCCCCGACCTTGACGTTGTAGGCCTCCTTGCCCGGGCCGACCTCGCGGTTGGCGTGTTCCTGGGCGAGGTAGTAGAGCTCGTCGATGGTGGCTTCGTCGTAGGCGACGAACGACGTCTCCCGCGCCATGTCGTCGATTCCGACCAGCATCCGGTCGGGCAGGTATCGCGACGCCAGGGCCGCCGCGCCCAGCAGGGAGAACGGGATGACCCAGTAGCAGACGAACGACAGCGGAGTCTTGGTGTCGAGGATCGTGGCCTCTTCGCCGCCGAGGCGCTGCACGATCGGTGGGATCGCCGACGACACCGTCATGCCGGCGAAGGCCGCGATCCATATCCAGGTCAGGACGTTGACGATCCGGCCGAACAACTCGGTCTTGGCCACGTCGGCGGGCTGTTCGGCGGCGGCGTATTCCCGCACGAACGGCTTGCCGATCAGCAGGCTGATCAACGCCACAAGAAAGATCCCGGCGTTGCTCAGCGGCTGTATCCAGCCCTGCATGAACGACTCGCTGAGCGTAAACGTGAGCACGGTCAGCACCAGAAACGTTGCGACAGCCCCGATGTCAAGCGTGCGACCCGGCCTGCCGGTGGCGCGCCCGATCACCGACACGGCGACGGCGATCGCCAGCGCGACCAAGACGGCCGCCTTGAACGGGACGTTACCGACCAGCACCCAATAGACGATCCATGGCGCGAATCCAAACAGCATGCCCACGGGGGGTCAGTGTATGGCCGCCGGTTTGCGTCCCGGCCACCCGCCGCCGCTTCAGCGCTTGGGGCCCTGTGTGTCGGAGAGTCCGAACAGTTCCGCGCACCGCTGAGCGGCGGCCGGGTCTCCTTCGACCCTGAGGGCGCCGGTCTCGATTGCCGCCGCCGGCGTAATCAGGCCGCTGCCGAGCCCGATGAAGGTATCGGTGTCGGTGTGCAGGATTCCATCGATTGCAAGCCAACGCATTTCGCAGCAATGTGTGCGCGAGAAGCCTCGCGCAGTGTCATTTCATTTGTTTGCGCGAAATAGCGCCAATTCGTCTGTTTGGACCGGATGGTCGTTCGCGGGAGGTTTACAGGCCGCGTCGTCGCACGACCCAGTCGTCGGGACGGTGTAGAAACGCAGCATTAGCAACGTGGGCAAGTCCAGTGCTGGATAGTCAGTGGCCAGCGGTGCCGCCGCGATTCCGCCCGCAAGCGCAAGCGCGCTGGTCACAGCCAGTATTTTGACATTCATTGAACAAATGTAAGTAGCTCGGATCACCGAGCCAATCGATGTTTTCCTTCGTGACTCTTTTGGAATGCTTTGTTGATAATCCGGGTGAGTTGTATTTCGGGAACGCCGTCAGGCAGTGGTCTCCTCAGGCACGTCGCAACATTGGCGACCGCTCTCCTTTGACAACACGCGTGAAGTCGCCGTCGGTGGACAACATGTATCGCCCTTCCACGCGTCGATACCCTCTTTGACCGCGATGGCCGCGATCACCAAGCCGGCGATCGGGTCGGCCCACGACCAATCGAGCAAGCTGTTGAGGAGCAATCCAATCAACAACACAGCCGAAAGGTATGTGCATAGCAGCGTCTGTTTGGAATCTGCCACGGCCGACAACGAACCGAGTTCGCGCCCAGTCCGCCGCTGTCCATAGGAGAGGACTGGCATGACCACGAGACTGACCGCCGCGAGGATGATTCCGACCGTGGAATGCCGCGCTTCGCCCACGCCAAGCAGCGACCGCGACGCCTCCACCGTCACGTAGATCGCCAGACCGAAGAACGAGGACGCGACGATGCGAAGCGCGACCTTTTCTCGCGCTTCGGGGTCGCGGCCGGCAAACTGCCACGCCACCGCGGCCGCCGACGCGACCTCAATCATCGAATCCAGACCGAATCCGGTCAGCGCTGCCGAGCCGGCGACGGTGCCGGCCGAAATTGCGATGACCGCTTCCACGACGTTGTAGGAGATGGTGGCCGCGACGAACCATCTGATCCGACGCGACAAGACCTGCCTTCGATCCGTCGTTAGCGCCATACTGGCAACCGTACCGAGGGGGCGACCCGGAGTTAAGGAGAGCGCATCATCCTCAGGCCCATCACGGGTGGCCCATCATCCCAGGCCCCATCATCCCGGGTCCGCTCATCGAGGGCCCCATCATGCCGCGCATCATGGCGGGCATCCCGTCCCTGACGAAACCGCTGACTTCCTGCGCGTGGGCGCGGATGGCTTGCGCCAGTGCCGGATCCTCGGCGGTTTCCACCGCCACCACGCCCTTAGGGGTGAGTGTGATCTGGCGCTGGTAGTCGCCGGCGCGCGGGAACAGGATCGGCAGGCTTTGGCTCATGCACATGATTTCGATGCCTTGGCCGAGATGGGCGTACATGCTCGGCACGTGCGCATGCAGTTGGGCGGCAAGGTCAGGGGAATCTGATTCCGTGGTGGTACGCACGCCCCCTGGGATTTCCTCGACGATGCGACGGATCTCGTTGTGGCGGTTGAACATTTCCATGTAGGTGCTCATGTCCATGCTCGTCGCGCCCATCATTCCCCCACCGTCGGCATGGGCAACCGAATTCCAGATGGGGTCAAGCCGACATTGACCGACGACGCTACGCAGCGCATAGCCAACGCCAGCCAGGCCGCCGGCCCAGCCGAGCATCGCGAGGGCCGATCGCCTCGTTATTGTCGCCATAATCGATTGGCCCCCTTTCGCTTCCGCCGTTGCGGGCGACGCGGTCCGCTATCGGTTCGCCGGTCAGTGCTCCACGATTATCTACGTTCTCGGTACGTAGATAGTAGCTGCTGGCGACAGCCAACGCACGCTACCGAGGCGAGCAATAGGGCGCGAAGAGGTGACATGCGGGCACGCGCCATCTACTATTTACGTACGGACGTAGTGGATGAGGCGGTCGCTGTCTGCGGGAGACCCGACCCGAAGAGAGGGCATATGCAAACGGCGCTGTTGGGGCTGTGTGTGCTGGCGTGTCCAGCGGGGATGGGTCTGATGGCTTGGATGATGTTCCGCAATGAACGACCCACAACTCCGGCGCCGCGATCCGGGTCAGCCCCGTCGACGAAGTCATATCTCAGGTCGAGCCTTTGCGGACCGAGATCGAGCTGCTCAAGGTCGAGCGGCCCGCGGCACCCGCGGACAGCCCCCGTTGGATGTGACATCGCCGATTGCCGTTGTCTCGGGTCGCCGCGATCGGCGCAGGATAGGGAGCAGAACGATGACCGATCTGTCGGCATTCCAGCATCCGCGATTCGCGCGGTTCTACGAGCGCATCAGCGCCGAATCCGAACGCCGCGGCACCGCCGAACACCGCGACCGGACACTGGTCGGACTATCCGGACGCGTGATCGAGGTCGGAGCCGGCAACGGCCTGAACTTCGCGCGTTACCCGGCTGCGGTCACTGAAGTGGTGGCCGTCGAACCAGAGAACGCGCTGCGCGCGCTGGCCGAAAGCGCTGCCGCCTCTGCACCCGTCCCGGTCACGGTGGTCGCCGGGCACGGCGATGCGCTGCCATTCGACGACGCGAGCTTTGACGCCGCCGTTGTCACTCTAGTGCTGTGTTCTGTACCCAAGCCGGGCCACTTTCTCGCCGAGGTGCGGCGCGTGTTGAAACCGGCCGGACAGCTGCGGTTTTTTGAACACGTCCGGTCAAGTCGGAAGCTGTTAGGTGTCTTGCAGGATGTGATCACACCACCGTGGTCGGCGATAGGCGGTGGCTGTCATCTCAATCGCGACAGCCGCGCGGCGATAGAGGCGGCCGGCTTCGAGATCGACGAACTCGACCGGTTCTCCTACCGCCCTTTGAAATTCGCGCCCTCACAAGCGCATATCCTGGGGCGCGCCCACAAGCCGGGGCCGCACTGATTCTGTCTCGTTCGACCGTGAACCTCTGACGCCGCATTGCAATCCGTATCGCCAGGCGCGAGATTATTCGATGCGTTTGAGCCCTGCCGTTCGTAGCGGGTTGCCCGACAAGGAATTACGCTCTCCGGACATTTACCTCGTGGGAGGGGGCGTGCCCGGCATCGGGGACATTGAAGGCATTGGGCTCATGCCCGGCATGGGCGGCATATTCGGCATGGAAGTCATGTTTGGCGCTTGTTGCATCTGCGTTTTCATGTCAGCCATCATTTTTTTCATGTCGCCTTCCATGGATGCGCAACAGTCCTGCTTCGCTGGGTAACTAGAGCTCGGTTGCACGAAAAACACATAGACGCCAACGACGATGATGAATATCCCGACCGCGATGCCAGTGACCGCGAGGGCCGGGTAGAGCCAGCGAACCCGCGCCGGAGTGCTGGGGGCGGCGCCTGCCGGACTGTCTGCGACCGGTTGGTTCTGGTCTGTCATCGGGATCCTCCTGATCGAGTTGCAGTGCTTCATACTATACTACTTAGTAGATACGTATATGCGAACCAGGTGAACGACGGAGTTTGTTTATTCCCGGCCGGCGGACGCGCTGAAACCCTATGGAATGCCGTCAGATTGGTGTTGCCCGGGGCTTGCCCCATCGTGGGCAAAGCCTCATGCTCACCGGTGTTGGTGTAGCAGCGTTATTCTCCGTTGGTATTCGTCGTCGTCGATCTCGCCACGTGCATAACGTTCGGCAAGCAGACTTTCAGCTGCGCTGGGCCCGGGGGTTGGCGCTGAGCCGGTGCCAGGCGACGAAGCCAGGTACCGTACCGCGAGCACGATGGCGACGATGATCAATGCAAAGAACACCACCATTGCCACGGTCATCAGGATCGAGCCGCCCCACATCCAGTCGCCGCCGTGCCGCATCATCATCGCAGTACCTCCCTAGCTGATCGATCAAAGCTGCCGTCTAGGCCCCGTCACAATGCGCGCTCACCATGGCTACATCCCACACATCGCAGCGCCCGACGCGGCCAGCGCCGCGATCATGACGGGCCCAACAACCATGACCGCGGTGACGCCGGTCAACGCTGCCCGGGCCCGGGCTATCACACGGTCGGCCGGCGGCTCCGCGAGCCGTTCGGCCCGGGCCAGCACGGCGACGTCGGCTACCGCAAGGGCCTCCGCCGGGACTGCATGGGACAGGGTGATCAGCCCCGACAACAACGCACCGCGGCCGTGTCGGCGGGCCGACACGTCGTCGGCGCACATCTCCAGTAACCGGGCCACCTCGGTTGCGCCATCGCGCAACAAGCTCAGCTTCGGGAGGGCTGTGGCGAGTCCTCGCAACGCAGTGACCACCAGGGAGTGATGCCCAGTGAGGTGGGCACGTTCGTGGGCAAGCACGGCGGCCAGCTCGTCATCGCCGAGTGACGCAAGTGCAGCGCTGGTAACGACAATCGCCGGGGGCCTGCCCGAGACGCAGTAGGCGGCGGGTTCGGTGGCCTGCACGACCACCACGCCCGGCTCGCCGATGGGATGACCGACAAGCCGCACGGCCTCGGCATGCTCGTGAACACGGGCACGCATCCGCGACACGGTCCTGGCTAGTCGTCCGCCGGCGACCGTGATCATCAGCGCCACCACCGCCATGATCACGCCGAGTGTGATCTGCGGTCCGATCCCTGCGCCCTCAGGCGTGACGTCACGCAACCGAGCCAAACAGGACGCTACGAGTGTGCGCGGGTAATTCCAGTGGCCCGCCACTTCAAAAATGACGATCACCGCGGCAGCTAGCCAAGTGAGTAACACAGTGCCGATCGCGGTCAGCCAGGCCGCAACCCCGAAGCGCGGGGCATCCCCATGTCGGGTCAACGCGCGCAATAACGGAGGTCCCGCGACAAGCACCGAAAAGCTATATAGAAGCAGACAGACGGCGGTGCTCATCGATGGTCCGTCCGTTTCGGTAGCCGTCGTAGCACGGCACGCAGCCGCGCGGATTCCTCTGGACCGATCTGCTCGACGAAGTGGTGCAGCACCAGATCGGGGCGGCCGCCTCCGTCGAGCGCTTCCCGCATCAGTCGCGCGCTGTGCTGCTCACGCGTCAGGGTCGGCCAATACCGGTAGGCCTTGCCGTCGCGTTCCCGCGCCAGCCAGCCTTTGGTATGAAGGTTGTCCATCGTGGACATGACCGTGGTGTAGGCGATGGTGCGCTCGGCGGCCATCCCGTCGAACACCTCACGAACCGTGGTTGGAGTGTCGGGGTCAAGGTTCCAGATGCGGTCCATGATGACCGCCTCGAGCTCGCCGAATCCCCGAATCCGCACCGCGAACCTCCCGACAGTTGGCGCCGGGCCTGCGTCACCGCCGTACGGGGCAACCCGACCGCCCTAAATACTTTCTCCGTACGTAGATAGTAATGCGCGCCACGCCAACGCGCACGACGGTCAACCAGGTCTTTACCGGTGCCCCCAGTCGGACTCGAACCGACACTGGACGGATTTTAAGTCCGCTGCCTCTGCCAATTGGGCTATGGGGGCCCGGCGGCGAATTTAGCGCGTGGACGCCAGGCGCGGCGCACCGCGTTGCACTCCAGTGCCGAATTTTGGGCATGCGCGCGGAGTGGGTCTGGCCTAGGATGCGGCGGCCCCGCGTCTATCCGCTGGTTCGCCGCCCCAAATCAGATGACACGGCTATGTCACCCGGTGTGAGCTTGTTAAAACTGCCAGCCTCTGCGTTAAGAAGCCGTAAACGGCTGTCACCCTAACCCTTTCGGTCGGGAATGTGGAGACCGAGGTGTTTAGCCTTACGCCAATACACAGGGGCCCGTACGCCAACGCACAGGGTCGGCCCAGCGCATTGGGTCGGCATGGTTCACACAGTAGGAGCTAATAGATGTCGTTTCTGACAACACTGCCTGAAGAGTTGCTTGCCGCGCAGGGGCTGCTGGAGGGAATCAACTCCAACTTGGCGGCGCAGAACGCGGGCGCCGCCGCGGCGACCACGGTCATCGCTCCCGCGGCCGCCGACCCGGTGTCGGCCCAGCAGGCGGCGATCTTCTCGGCGTTCGGCACCGAGTACCAGACGATCGCCGCCGAGGCTCAGACCATTCAAGAGCAGTACGCGAGCACCCTGGGCACCAGCTCCGGCACGTACAGCGCCACGGAGGCCTCCAACGCGGCCGCGAGCGCCCTTTCAAGTGCCGCGGCCCCCGCCGCTGCCACGCCGTCGAACACTCCCCTCGACTGGCTTGCCTACCTCCTCGGTAGCACCGGCAATGGCACCAACCCGAACATGCTCGGAGGGATCTTCGGCCTGTCGAGTAACGGTGCCAACATCTTGAACATTGGTGGAGGCAACTGGGCCTCCGCCGGGTCCGACCTGCTCGGTTTGGCAAACGGCGGTCTGCTGGACACCTCCGTCAGCGACGCCGCCGCCGGCGCGGACCTCGCCAACACAACGGCGCCGATGGCGCCCGTCGGCGGCATGGGTGGTGTCGGGGCGATGCCGGCGGCCGCCGCAGGCAACGCGACCATGGTCGGCAAGTTGTCGGTGCCGCCCAGCTGGGCCGGCACGGTCGGCCCCGCGACCAGCGGCGTCACCCCCATCCAGACCGTGGGTTGGACCGCCGCCGCGCCGCAGGCCGGGACCGGGGGGATCATCCCGGGGATGCCCGGAATGGTCTCGGGAGCGCGCAGCGGCGCCGGCTTCGGTGCACCGCGCTACGGCGTCAAGCCCCTCGTCATGCCCAAGCCGACCGCCGTCTAGTCAACAACCCGCCGCTCAATAGAAACGGAATACAGAAAAATGGTTTTGGATTTCGCAGCTATCCCACCCGAAATCACCTCGAGCCTGATGTACGCGGGCGCGGGCGCGGGACCGCTCATGGCCGCCGCGACGGCGTGGAACAACCTGGCCGCCGAGCTGAGCACCACGGCGACGCAATGGGAATCGATCATCACGTTGCTCACCACCGAGCAGTGGACGGGCGCCGGGTCGGCGGCGGCGGCCGCCGCGTCCCAGCCCATCGTGACCTGGCTGACCACTTCGGCGGCCGCGGCAGAGCAGGCGGGCGCCCAAGCGACGGCGTCGGCGGCCGCTTACGAGGCCGCGTTCGCCGCAACGGTGCCTCCGCCGGTGATCGCGGCCAATAGGACATTGCTCGCAACGCTGATCGCGACCAACTTTCTGGGTGTCAACTCGGCCGCGATCGCGGCCACCGAGGCCCAGTACGCGGAGATGTGGGTCCAAGACGCCACGATGATGGCCACCTATCAGGCGGCCTCGTTGGCGGCCGGGGTCCTGCAGCCGGTGACGCCGATGTCGCCGGCCACCAACCCGGCCGGCGACAGCCTGCAGGCCGCCGCGGTCGCCAATTCCGCGGTGAGCGCCCCGGTCCAGGCGTTGGCCGCTCCGGCCGCTACCTCCCTGCCCTTCACGACCGACGGTTTGCTGTCCTCGATTGACAACTTCCTCGGCACTCCATCCGTCTTCAACGCCATCAACGGTGCGGTGAACACCGGGGCCTGGTTCACGATGAACTCCATCCCGAACGCCGTATCGCTGGGGCAAAAACTTGGCACCGTGGGATCGATCCCCTACGCCCTGTCGGACGCGGTTGCACCCGCTACCGGCGCGGGCATCATTCCCGGGACGATGGTGGGCTCGGTGTCGGGCGCCGCGACGTCGGCGACCCTGGGCGAGGCGTCCGCGGTCGGCGGTCTATCGGTACCGGCCAGCTGGAACGCGGCGGCCCCGGCGTCGGCGGCTTCGTCCACCGCTCCCCTCGCGGGCTCGGGCTGGACCGCCGCCACCGAGGAGCCCGTGGCGGCAATGCCCGGTATGCCGGGCGCAGCGGCGGCCGCCAAGGGTGCCGGTGCCTACGGCGCCGGGCCACGGTACGGGGTCAAGCCCATCGTCATGCCCAAACAGGTCGTCGTCTGATGCGGAAAAAAAGGGGGTACATGTCACGCATTTGAGGCCAGCTGTTAACCGCTGCGCCGTACTCTGTCCGCGATACGGCCACCAACGAACCGGTACCAACTGCGGAAACTTCGACAGGCCGAAGGCTCGAACGAAAAGGAGATAGCCAAGATGGCAACACGTTTTATGACCGACCCGCATGCGATGCGGGCTATGGCGGGCCGCTTTGAGATGCACGCTCAGACGGTGGCCGATGAGGCGCGCAAGATGTGGGCGTCCTCGCAGAACATCGCCGGTGCCGGCTGGAGTGGGCAGGCCCAGGCGACGTCCTACGACACCATGGGTCAGATGAATCAGGCGTTCAACAACATCGTGAACATGCTGCACGGGGTTCGCGACGGGCTGATCCGCGATGCGAACAACTACGAGACCCAAGAGCAGGCCTCGCAGCAGATCCTGAGCCACTAGCCCTTTCATTCGTTAGGAGAACACCACTATGTCAATCAATTACCAGTTCGGCGATGTTGACGCCCACGGCGCGCTGATTCGCGCGCAGGCCGCTTCCTTGGAGGCCGAGCACCAGGCCATCGTTCGCGATGTGCTGGCTGCTGGTGACTTCTGGGGCGGCGCGGGTTCGGTGGCCTGCCAGGAGTTCATCACCCAGTTGGGTCGGAACTTCCAGGTGATTTACGAGCAGGCCAACGCCCACGGCCAAAAGGTGCAGACCGCCGGTAGCAACATGGCCAGCACCGACAGCGCCGTTGGGTCCAGCTGGGCCTAACACCGCACCCTTAGACCGGGGCCGCACACCGATCGGTGTGCGGCCCCGTCGTTTGTGAATCGGCTTGGCGCGGAACATGATTCGACGCGCGGCGTCGCTTGGTCCCGGCGCTTGGATTTGAGAACTCTATGAACTCCGTGACAACCGGATATGTGTTTTGCCAGAATATAGGAACATGACCGCAACGTCGGGATACGCAGGCAGCCAGCGGCCACGCCAGGCCATTCTTGGGCAGCTGCCGAGGATCTACCGTGCCGATGGATCACCCATACGCGTTTTGCTCGTGGACGACGAGCCCGCACTGACGAACCTGGTCAAGATGGCACTGCACTACGAAGGCTGGGTCGTCGAAATCGCCCACAACGGGCGTGAAGCCATCGCGAAATTCGAGCGTGTCAATCCCGACGTGCTGGTCCTCGACATCATGCTTCCCGACGTCGACGGACTGCGAATTCTGCAGCGGATCCGCGAATCCGACGCCTACACGCCCACGCTCTTCCTCACCGCGCGCGATTCGGTCATGGACCGGGTCACCGGGCTCACCGCGGGCGCGGACGACTACATGACCAAACCGTTCAGCCTCGAGGAGCTCGTCGCGCGGCTCCGTGGCTTGCTGCGCCGCTCCGGCCAGCTGACCCCGCCGACGCCCGAGGCACTCAAAGTCGGCGATCTTCGAATCGACAGCGCCAGCCGCGAAGTCAGCCGCGACGGGACGGCGATCTCACTTTCGTCGACCGAGTTCGAATTGCTTCGCTTCCTCATGCGTAACCCACGCCGCGCGCTGAGCCGCACCGAGATCCTGGACCGGGTCTGGAATTACGATTTCGCCGGACGCACCAGCATCGTCGATCTGTACATCTCCTATCTGAGAAAGAAGATCGACTCCGGCAGGGAGCCGATGATCCACACCGTCCGAGGTGTCGGATACATGCTGCGGCCACCGGAATGACGGCCGAGCGCGACACCCCGCGGTGGTTTCCCCGCTCCTTGCGACGCCAATTGCTGGTCGGCGTATTGGCTGTCGTCACAGTGGTTTTGGTGGCGGTCGGGGTGGTCTCGGTCCTGAGCCTGCGCGGCTACGTCACCACCATGAACGACGCCGAAGTCGCCAAATCGCTGCACGCGTTCAATCACTCCTACAGCAGATACCGCAGCGGCGACCATGCTTCGGGACACCGAGCCAACGCCCCGGTATCGGAAGCGCTGCTGGAGTTCACCGGGCAAACCCCGGGAAACCTCATCGCCGTGGTGCGCGACGGTGTGGTGATCGGCTCGGCGGTCTTCTCCGAAGACGAACCACGACCCGCGCCGGCCGACGTCGTGCGCGCCATCGAAGGGCAACAGTGGCACGACGGTCCGCCACGTACCGAAAAGCTCGGCAGCCTTGGGTCGTATCGGGTCGACTGCCTCATCGACGGACCCGACGTCCTGGTCGTCGGGGTGTCGTTGAACCTCGCCGACCGGATCATCGCACGCAAGAACATCACCACCACGGCGCTGGTCGCGGCCGCCCTGATCATCACCGCGGGACTCACGGTGTGGGTCGTCGGCTACACCCTTCGCCCGCTGCGCCGGGTCGCGGCGACCGCCGCGGAAGTCGCCGCGATGCCGCTTACCGACGACGACCACCGGATCAGCGTCCGGGTTCGGCCGGAGGACACCGACCCGGACAACGAGGTCGGGATCGTCGGGCACACGCTGAATCGGTTGCTGGACAACGTGGATAGCGCGCTGGCGCATCGTGTCGACTCCGATCTGCGCACGCGGCAATTCATCACCGACGCCAGCCACGAGTTACGGACCCCGCTGGCCGCGATTCAGGGCTATGCCGAACTGACCCGTCAGGACAGTTCGGCGCTACCACCGACTACCGAATACGCGCTGGCCCGCATCGAGTCGGAAGCAAGGCGCATGACGTTGCTCGTCGACGAGCTGTTGCTGCTGTCGCGCTTGGGCGAGGGTCAAGACCTGCAGAACGAGGACGTCGACCTGGCCGACCTCGTCATCAACGCGGTGAACGACGCGGCCGTCGCGGCGCCGACGCACGAGTGGGTCAAAGACCTGCCCGACGAGCCGGTATGGGTTCGGGGGGACCACGACCGGCTGCACCAGCTGGTCAGCAATCTGCTCAGCAACGCCCGGTTGCACACACCGCCGGGCGTCACGGTGACCACCGGGATCACCTGCCAGCGCAGCGCCGAGGGGGCCTATGCGGAGCTGACCGTCGAGGACGACGGGCCCGGCATCGACGCCGAGCTGCTGCCCCGGTTATTCGAGCGATTCGTCCGGGCGGACGCGACGAGGTCCGACGGTTCGGGAATCGGGCTGGGGCTGGCCATCGTGAGTTCGATCGTCAAGGCCCACCACGGCTCGGTCACCGCCGAATCCGCCAGCGGCCGAACGGTGTTTCGGGTGCGGCTGCCCATGATCGAGGGCTCGCTCGCGGATAGCGCCTAGCCTGCTGCGCATCGATCTTCGGGCGTAAAGAAACCGTAAAGGCGCATGGTGGCGCCGTTAGGAAAGCGTCAACCAACGGCCCCACTCCATCCGGTCCCGCTAATTTCAACCTGACCTTGCCTCCGAGGACTACGCTGTCGCGGACTCGATGAGGTCGTTAAGTGTGCACACGACTGGCGCAGAACGGAGACAAAGATGGGCGTCTTGGTCTACCTCGTGCTGACCGTAGCGGTGTTCGCCGCGCTCGGCTTGACGCTGAAGTGGGGCTCGTGAGCAGCGCTAACGCCATAGGCCTGATACTGGCCGTGCTCATCGCCCTGCTACTGGGCGCGGCCCTCGTCTTTCCGGAGCGGTTCTAGTGAGCGGGACCGCGGCGGGGCTGATCTTCCTCGCGCTACTCGTCCTTTCGCTAGCGGTGGTCCATGTCCCGCTGGGCGACTACATGTACCGGGTCTACAGCTCCCGAAAGCATTCGCGCACAGAGAAATTCATCTATCGCCTGATCGGGGCCAACCCGGACGCCGAGCAGGGCTGGGTCGCGTATGCCCGTAGCGTGCTTGCTTTTTCGGCGGTCAGCGTCGTATTTCTGTTCGTGTTGCAACTCGTCCAGGGCAAGCTGCCGCTGCATCTGCACGACCCCGCGACGAAGATGACGCCGGCGCTGGCGTGGAACACCGCAATCAGTTTCGTCACAAACACCAACTGGCAGGCCTATTCGGGCGAATCGACCATGGGACACCTGGTGCAGATGGCCGGTCTGGCGGTGCAGAACTTTGTCTCCGCCGCGGTCGGCATGGCCGTCGCGGTCGCGTTGGTCCGTGGTTTTGCCCGCCACCGCACCCACGAACTCGGCAACTTCTGGGTGGACTTGACGCGCGGCACCCTGCGCATCCTGCTGCCGATCTCCATCCTCGGAGCCATCGTCCTGGTCGCCGGCGGCGTCGTGCAGAACTTCCACCTCAACGACCAGGTAGTCACCACGCTGGCCGGTGCCCGCCAGACCATCCCCGGCGGGCCGGTCGCCAGCCAGGAGGCGATCAAGTTGTTGGGCACCAACGGCGGTGGCTTCTACAACGCCAACTCCGCGCACCCGTTCGAAAACCCGACCGCCTGGACGAACTGGGTGGAGATCTTCCTGCTCCTGGTGATCAGCTTCTCGCTGCCGCGAACATTCGGCCGCATGGTGAACAGCAGGAAACAGGGCTATGCGATTGCGGCGATCGTCGGCGTCCTGGCCGTTCTCAGCGTCACGTTCATGATGCTGTTCCAGCTGCAGCACCACGGCACCGTCCCCACCGCGGTGGGTGCCTCGGCCGAAGGCGTCGAACAGCGCTTCGGGGTCGCCGATTCCGCGATCTTCGCCGACGCCACCACCCTGACGTCGACCGGCGCCGTCGATTCGGTGCACGACTCCTACAGTTCCCTGGGCGGCATGATGACGATGTTCAACATGCAGCTCGGCGAGGTCGCGCCGGGCGGTGTCGGGTCCGGCCTGTACGGCATCCTGATCCTCGCCGTCATCACGGTGTTCGTCGCCGGCTTGATGGTCGGCCGCACACCGGAATACCTCGGCAAGAAGATCAACCCGCGTGAAATGAAGCTGGCCGCAGGCTATTTCCTGATCACTCCGCTCATCGTGCTGCTCGGCACCGCCATCGCGATGGCGCTGCCGGGCGAGCGCGCCGCCATGACCAACACCGGCCCGCACGGCCTCTCCGAGGTCCTCTACGCATTCACTTCCGCGGCCAACAACAACGGTTCGGCTTTCGCCGGGCTCTCGGCCAACACGGTCTGGTGGAACACGGCGCTGGGCTTGGCGATGGTATTCGGCCGCTTCCTGCCGATGATGCTGGTTCTCGCGCTGGCCGGTTCACTCGCCCGTCAGAGCGTGACCCCCGAATCGAGCGGCACGCTGCCCACGCACAGGCCTCAGTTCGTCGGCTTGGTGGTGGGTGTGACCGTCATCCTGGTTGCCCTCACCTTCCTGCCCGCACTGGCGCTCGGGCCGCTCGCCGAAGGGATTCACTGACGTGACCGCCACCATCCCGTCCCCCAAACTCCGGCGCAGCGCCAAGGCACCCGGCGATAAGTTGCAGGGCGGATTGCTCGACCCCGCGTTGCTGGTGAAGTCGCTGCCGGACGCACTCGCCAAGCTCGATCCGCGAACCCTCTGGCGTAACCCGGTGATGTTCATCGTGGAAATCGGCGCCGCATGGTCGACGGTGCTCGCAATCGGCGACGGCAGCTGGTTCAGCTGGCTCACGGTGTTCTGGCTATGGCTGACAGTGGTTTTCGCCAACCTGGCCGAAGCGGTCGCCGAAGGGCGTGGCAAGGCGCAGGCCGACACGCTACGCAAATCGAAAGCCGACACCATCGCGCACCGGCTCAACGACTGGAAGCCGGGCGGCACCGGCGGCACTCCCGAAGAGGTGGCGGCGCCACTACTGCAGCAGGGCGACATCGTGGTGGTCACCGCGGGACAGGTCATTCCCGGCGACGGGGATGTCGTGGAAGGCATTGCCTCGGTTGATGAATCGGCCATCACGGGCGAATCGGCGCCCGTCATCCGGGAATCCGGTGGGGATCGCTCGGCGGTAACCGGCGGAACCACCGTGCTCTCCGACCGGATCGTCGTCAAGATCACCCAGAAGCCCGGAGAGAGCTTTGTGGACCGGATGATCGCACTCGTCGAGGGTGCGAACCGGCAGAAGACACCCAACGAAATCGCGCTCAACATTCTGCTGGCGGCACTGACCATCATCTTCGTGTTCGCGGTCGCCACGCTTCAGCCGCTCGCGATCTACTCCAAGGTCAATAATCCCGGCGTTCCGGCCACCTCGGCGCTGAGCGCCGACGGGATCAGCGGCATCGTCCTGGTCGCACTTCTGGTGTGCCTGATTCCCACCACCATCGGCGCGCTGCTGTCGGCGATCGGCATCGCGGGAATGGACCGGTTGGTGCAACGCAACGTGCTCGCCATGTCCGGTCGCGCGGTCGAGGCGGCCGGCGACGTCAACACCCTGCTCCTGGACAAGACCGGGACCATCACGCTCGGGAATCGTCAAGCGTCGGAATTCATTCCGGTGTCCGGCGTGACAAATCAGAATCTGGCCGACGCCGCGCAGTTGTCCAGCCTCGCCGACGAAACTCCCGAGGGTCGTTCCATCGTCGTCTACGCCAAAGAGGCCTACGGGCTGCGCGCGCGGACACCCGGCGAGCTGTCCAACGCCTCGTGGGTGGAATTCAGTGCGACCACCCGGATGTCGGGCGTGGACCTCGACGGCCGCCAGCTACGCAAGGGCGCGGCCAGCTCGGTGGCCGAGTGGGTCCGCGGTCACGGCGGCACGGTTCCCGCCGATCTCGGCGAGATCGTCGACGGTATCTCCGCCGCCGGAGGAACCCCCCTGGTTGTCGGACAACGCACCGACGGAAAAGCGGAAGTGCTGGGCGTCATCCACCTCAAAGACGTGGTGAAGCAGGGCATGCGCGACCGGTTCGACGCGATGCGGCTGATGGGCATCCGCACCGTGATGATCACCGGCGACAATCCGTTGACCGCCAAGGCGATTGCCGAGGAGGCCGGGGTCGACGACTTCCTCGCCGAGGCGACGCCGGAAGACAAGATGATGCTCATCAAGCGTGAGCAGCAGGGCGGCCGCCTGGTGGCGATGACCGGCGACGGCACCAACGACGCCCCCGCCCTGGCCCAAGCCGACGTCGGGGTGGCGATGAACACCGGAACCTCGGCGGCCAAAGAGGCCGGCAACATGGTGGACCTGGACTCCGACCCCACCAAGCTCATCGAGATCGTGGAAATAGGTAAGCAGCTGTTGATCACCCGCGGCGCGTTGACCACATTCTCCATCGCCAACGACATCGCCAAGTATTTCGCGATCATCCCCGCGTTGTTCGTGTCGATCTTCCCGGGCCTGGACCTGATCAACGTCATGCGCCTACACAGTCCGCAATCGGCGATCCTGTCCGCGGTCATCTTCAACGCGATCGTCATCGTCGCCCTGATTCCGCTGGCGCTGCGCGGCGTTCGCTACACGCCCAGCCGCGCGGCCAAACTGCTGAGCCGCAATCTCTACATCTACGGCCTGGGTGGCATCGTCGCCCCGTTCATCGGGATCAAACTCATCGACTTGCTGGTTCAACTGCTCCCCGGGATGGCCTGAGATGAAGTTTGGAAACGTGATTCGCCAACATTGGGCCGCGTTGCGCGCGCTGCTCGTGTTCACCGTGCTGCTCGGTTTCGGCTATCCGCTGCTGATTTGGTTGGTGGCTTCGATTCCCGGACTGCACGACAAGGCGCAGGGTTCGATCATTACCGCGAGCGGCAAGCCCGTCGGCAGCAAGCTGATCGGCCAGTCGTTCACCGACTCGTCGGGCAACCCGCTGCCGCAGTATTTTCAGAGCCGCCCATCGGCCGCGGGCAGCAACGGGTATGACCCGACCGCCAGCGGCGGCAGCAACCTGGGTCCCGAAAGCGTGGTCGACGTAGATCCGGCCAAGCCCAGCCTGCTGACGCAGGTGTGTTCCCGCAGTGCATCGATCGGCCAACTCGAAGGCGTCGATGGGTCGCGTCCGTTCTGCACGGGCGGCGGCGTCGGGGCCGTCCTGTCGGTGATCGGCCCCCGCGATTCGCGCGGCTATGTCACTCACCCCACCAGAGTCGTGAGCGTCAACGAGCCGTGCGGCACGACGCCCCAGCCTTTCCTGGACTTCTACGAGGGCGTTCGGGTCGAGTGCGCGAAGTCCGGCGAGGACTACTCGATCGGCCAGATCGTGCCCATTCGCGGGGCCGCGCCGGCGGATCCGCGGGTTCCGGCGGACGCTGTCACCGCCAGCGGCAGCGGCCTGGATCCGAACATCTCAACGGCGTACGCGGACATCCAGGTCGCCCGCGTGGCCAAGGCCCGGCATGTGTCCCCGGACCAGATACGCGAGGTCCTCGCGCACTACCGCAACGGCCGCACCCTTGGCTTCTTCGGCGAGCCAGTCGTGAACGTGCTGGAACTCAACCTCCAACTCGATCACACGTATCCGGTCACCAGTTAGCGCCATGGGGGGATGATGGTTGACGTGAACGACGTCGGCCTCCCGGGCCAACCTGCCAAGCGCGGAGAGCTACGCATCTACCTCGGTGCGGCCCCGGGTGTGGGCAAAACGTACGCGATGCTGGGAGAGGCGCACCGGCGCTTGGAGCGCGGCACCGACCTGGTGGCCGCCGTCGTGGAGACGCATGGACGGGCGAAAACCGCTGAGCTGATTGAGGGCATCGAGGTCATCCCGCCGCACTATGTCGACTATCGCGGCGGGAGTTTCCCCGAACTCGACGTGCCCGCCGTGCTGGCACGGCATCCGCAGGTAGTCCTCGTCGACGAACTCGCCCACACCAACACACCGGGCAGCAAAAATCCCAAGCGCTGGCAGGACGTCGAGGAACTGCTCGATGCCGGTATCACCGTGATCTCCACGGTCAACATCCAGCACCTGGAAAGCCTCAACGACGTCGTCGCGCGGATCACGGGCATCCATCAGCAGGAAACGATACCGGACTCCATCGTGCGGGAGGCCTCGCAGGTCGAACTCATCGACATAACCCCGGAGGCGCTGCGGCGCAGGCTATCCCACGGCAACGTCTACGCTCCGGCGCGGATCGACGCGGCCCTGTCCAACTACTTCCGTCGCGGAAACCTCACGGCCCTACGCGAATTGGCGCTACTGTGGCTGGCCGACCAGGTGGACACCGCACTGGCCAAGTACCGCGCCGAGAACAAGATCACCGACCTGTGGGAGGCGCGCGAACGAGTCGTCGTGGCCGTCACCGGTGGACCGGAATCGGAGACCTTGGTACGGCGGGCGTCGCGGATCGCGTCGAAATCCAGCGCCGAGCTGATGGTGGTGCACGTCATACGTGGCGATGGGCTGGCCGGCGTGTCCGACCGCAAGATGGGCAAGATTCGCGAACTGGCGAACAGCCTGGACGCTTCCCTGCATACCGTGGTCGGTGACGACGTGCCCACGGCCCTACTGGATTTCGCCCGCGAAAACAACGCCACCCAGCTGGTGATCGGCACCTCGCGTCGGCCCCGGTGGGCGCGCATCTTCGAGGAGGGCATCGGCCAGACGATCGTCGAGCGGTCCGGAAAGATCGACGTGCACATGGTCACGCACGAGGAATCCAAGCGCGGCTTGCACGTTGGGTCGCTCGCGCCACACGAGCGACGCGTCGCATCCTGGCTCGCGGCGTTCATCATCCCCTCGGCCATCTGCGCGGTCACGGTGACCATGCTGGACCCCTATCTGGACACCGGCGGCGAGAGCGCGTTGTTCTTCGTCGGGGTACTGTTGGTCGGCTTACTGGGAGGCGTTGCCCCGGCGGCCCTTTCGGCGGTGCTCTCCGGGTTGCTGCTGAACTACTTCCTAATAGCTCCGCGGCACAGCTTCACCATCGCCGAACCCAACAGCGCCATCACCGAGTTGGTGCTGCTGCTGATCGCGGTCGCCGTCGCGGTCCTGGTGAACTTCGCGGCCAATCGCGCGCGAGAAGCGCGGCGCGCGTCCCAGGAGGCCGAGCTGCTGACGCTGTTCGCCGGATCGGTGCTGCGCGGCGCGGACCTCGAGACGCTGCTCGAACGGGTGCGCGAGACGTACTCACAGCGCGCGGTCAGCATGCTGCGCGAGCCCGGCGAGGAGGATCGCGCCAGCGGAAAGAAGAGCCACGTTGTCGCCTGCGTGGGCAACGACCCTTGTGCGAGCGTGGATTCCGCTGACACCGCGATCGAGGTCGGCGACGACGAATTCTGGATGTTGATGGCCGGCAGGAAGCTGGCGGCGCGCGACCGCCGGGTGCTCGCCGCGGTGGCCAAACAAGCCGCGGGTCTGATCCGGCAGCGCGAGCTTGCCGACGAAGCCAGCCGGACCGAGGCGATCGTGCGGGCCGACGAGCTACGCCGCTCCCTGCTCTCGGCGGTCAGTCACGATCTGCGCACGCCGCTGGCCGCGGCCAAGGTAGCGGTATCCAGCTTGCGCGCCGAGGATGTCGCCTTCTCGGCCCAGGACACCGCCGAATTGCTCGCCACCATCGAGGAGTCCGTCGACCAGCTGACGGCGTTGGTCGGCAATCTGCTCGACTCCTCGCGCCTGGCCGCCGGCGTGGTTCGACCCGACCTGCACCGGGTGTATGTCGAGGAGACGGTGCAGCGCGCGCTGGTCAGCATCGGCAAGGGCGCCACCGGCTTCTACCGACCCGCCATCGATCGCGTCAAGGTCGACGTCGGTGACGCCGTGCTGATGGCCGACGCCGGGCTGCTGGAACGGGTGCTCGCCAACCTGATCGACAACGCGCTGCGCTACGCGCCCAACAGCATCGTCAGGGTCAACGCCGGACAGGTGGGCGATCGCGTCCTGATCAACGTCATCGACGAAGGACCCGGAATCCCACACGGGGCCGAGGATCAGATATTCGAAGCGTTCCAACGCCTCGGCGACCAGGACAACACCACCGGGGTGGGCCTGGGCATGTCGGTGGCGCGCGGCTTCGTCGAGGCCATGGGTGGCACCATCGCGGCCGGCGATACCCCCGGCGGCGGACTGACCGTCGTGGTGGAACTCGCCGCCCCGCAGCAGATTGGCGCACGATGACCCGGGTGTTGGTGATCGACGACGAGCCGCACATCCTGCGGGCGTTGCGAATCAACTTGTCCGTGCGCGGCTACGAGGTCATCACCGCGTCGACCGGTGCCGGTGCGCTGCGCGCCGCCGCCGAGCACAAGCCCGACGTGGTGATCCTCGACCTGGGCCTGCCCGACATCTCCGGAATCGAGGTGCTGGGTGGCCTGCGCGGCTGGCTCACGGCGCCGGTGATCGTGTTGTCGGCGCGCACGGATTCCTCGGACAAGGTCGAGGCGCTGGACGCCGGCGCCGATGACTATGTCACGAAACCCTTTGGGATGGACGAGTTCCTGGCCCGGCTGCGTGCCGCGGTCCGGCGTAACGCCGCGGCGTCCGAAATGGACGAGCCCGTCGTGGAAACCGACGCGTTCACCGTCGATCTGGCCGCCAAGAAGGTCACCAAGGACGGCGCCGAAGTGCATCTGACCCCGACCGAATGGGGCATGCTCGAGGTGCTGGTCCGCAACCGCGGCAAGTTGGTCGGGCGCGAGGAACTGCTCAAGGAGGTTTGGGGTCCGGCATACGCCACCGAAACCCATTACCTGCGTGTGTATCTGGCGCAGCTGCGGCGCAAGCTCGAGGATGACCCGTCGCATCCCAAACATCTGTTGACCGAGTCGGGCATGGGCTATCGCTTCGAGGCGTGAGTCACGTCCGCAACATGCGCCTCTGCCGAAGGCGGCCGGCTTTTTGCCCGCCTCACAGCGACAACTTGGCTGCCGCACGCAACTCCGGCACGGGTACGACATCGACGGAGTTGTCGCTGTGAGGCGGGCAAAACGTGCGTCGCCTCCGTGCGGTTATCAGTGTGGCGGATGTGACTCAAGCGATCGACAGCACGATGCCGTCGAGGATGTCGTGTTCGCTGACGGTCAGCTCATCGATGCCCGCCCGGGTGCGCAGCTCGCGCGCCAGTTCCTCGACCACGATCGCGCCGCCCCCGATCACGTCGGCGCGGCCCTCGTGCATCGGCGGCAGCGCCGCACGCTCGGCCCGCGTCATGCCGATCAACCGATCGCAGACCCCCTGCAGATCACGGCCGGCAACACGCGAAAGGTGAATAGCCGCAGCGTCATACGCCGTCATGTTGTGGGCCAGCGCGGACAGCGTGGTCATCGTGCCCGCCAACCCAACCCACGTCCGGGCGCCTTCGACGGGCACCGCGCGCAGCGCAACCTCGAGCCGCTCGCGCACCACCTGGCGGGCCGCCGTCACTTCCTCCGGTGTGGGCGGGTCGGAATGCAGGCAGCGTTCGGTCAGCCGGACACAACCGATGTCGGCCGAATAGCTGGCGAGCACTTCGTCCGCGCCGACCACGATTTCGGTGGAACCCCCACCCAGGTCGGCCACGACGAAAGGCCCTCGCGCGCTGTCCAATTCGCCGACCGAGCCGCGGAACGACAGCTCGGCTTCTTCGGCGCCGCTGATCACCTCCGCAACGGCGCCAGGGAGCACCGGGCCCAGCACGTCGGCCGTCATCGCAAAAAACACATCGCGATTGGCCACATCACGCGCGGCCGACGTCGCCACCATCCGCACCCGCTCGACGCCGTGCTCTTTCAGCAACGAAGCGTAATCGGTTAACGCGGACCGGGTCCGGGCGATCGCGTCCGGTGCGAACTCGCCCGTCGCGTCCACGCCCTGACCCAACCGCACGATCCGCGTCTCGCGATGCACATCGCGCAGGCGTCCGCCGGCGGCAGCGGCGATCAGCAACCGAATTGAGTTGGTACCGCAGTCGATAGCGGCAAGCCGGCTCACCACTGTCCCGTCACCAACACAGGGGCCATCGCCGGCTCGCCGGCCAGGAGGGCCAGTGCCTCATCGCCGAGCGGATTCACCCCCGGGCCCTTGGCCAGCGAATGCGCGATCAGCACGTGCAGGCACTTGACCCGGTCCGGCATGCCTCCGGCGGAAAAGTCCGTCCCCAGCGGCTCGATCGCATCGCGCTCGGCCAGATACGACTCGTGCGCCCGCCGATACGCGGCCGCCAACTCCGGCTCGCGCTTCAACCGCTCGGTCATCTCGTGCATCAGTCCCGTCGTCTCCAGCCTGCTCGCGGCCGCGGTGAGCACCGGGTGCGTGAGGTAGTACAACGTCGGAAACGGCGTGCCGTCAGGAAGTTTCGGCGCCGTCTTCACCACGCCGGGTTCGCCGTTGGGGCAGCGATAAGCGATCTCCAAAACCCCGCGCGGCTCGCGACCGAGCTGGCGCGCCACCGCTTCCAGGTCCGCACGATCAACCACCGGGCGCCGTTGGGGTGGGTGGGGTGTTGGACGGTGGCAGGTGCGGGGCATCGGCGATCGTGTGCCACAGCGCCGTGTACCACGGGTCACCGCTGGCGGGTTTGGCCGTATCGGATCCGGGCTGCGGCGTCGCCGCCGACGGCGGGAGCTGGACCTGGAACGGGATGTCTCCCGGCTTCACGAAGCCGAGTCGCTCGCGGGCCTGCGCCGCGATGTAGGCCGGGTCACCGAGTTTGACCTTCTTCTGCTCGAGGTCGGCGATCTGGCGCCGCAGCGCGGCTTCGCTCGCGGCCAACTGATTCATCTCGGTGCGCTGCGCGAAGTAGGTGCGTACCGGGCCCGCGATGGTCAGAGTCAAGACGCAAATCACCGCGGCGAGCACCGCCGCCCGGCGCGCGGTGAATCCCAGCCGCTGATCCGACCGCTGCTCGACGGATTCGGCGAGCTGCCGCTTGATGGGTTCGACGACGTGCTCACGCACGGTCTTGGTGGAGCGACGGCGCCGAGCCGGATCGCCGGCCTTGCCCGGGCGTGATGCCGGGGAGCGGCGCTTCGGATCGGGCTTGGGCGTCAAGCTATTTCGACCTGTTCATACTTATTTCTGGTCCAGCGCGAACCGCGGGAAAGCCAGATCGCCGGCGTAGCGGGCCGCGTCGCCAAGCGCCTCCTCGATGCGCAGCAGCTGATTGTATTTGGCGACGCGCTCGCTGCGGGCGGGAGCGCCCGTCTTGATCTGGCCGCTGCCGACCGCCACCGCCAGATCGGCGATGGTGGTGTCTTCGGTCTCGCCGCTGCGGTGGCTCATCATCGTGCGATAGCCGCTGTGGTGCGCCAGCACGACGGCGTCCAGCGTCTCGGTCAGCGTCCCGATTTGGTTCACCTTGACCAGCAACGCATTTGCCACTCCCTTTTCGATGCCGTCCTCGAGGCGCTCGGGATTGGTGACGAAGATGTCGTCGCCGACGATTTGCACCCGGTCGCCGATCGACGACGTCAGGGCCGCCCAGCCGTCCCAATCATCTTCGGAGAGCGGGTCTTCGATCGACACCAGCGGATAGGAGTCGAGCAGGCCGGCGTAGAACTCGGTCATCTGCTCGGCGCTGCGGGTGCTGCCCTCGAAGGCGTAGCCGGTCCCGTCGGTGTAGAACTCGGTGGCCGCCGCGTCGAGGGCCAAGGCCACGTCGACGCCGGGTTTCAAGCCCGCCGCCTCGATGGCCGTGCTGATCAGGTCGAGCGCCGCGGTGGTCCCGGCCACGTCGGGAGCGAAACCGCCTTCGTCGCCCAGCCCGGTGGAAAGCCCCTGCTTCTTCAGCACCGATTTGAGCGCGTGGTACACCTCGGCGCCCCAGCGCAGCGCCTCACCGAAATGCGACGCTCCGATCGGCGCCACCATGAATTCCTGAATGTCGACGGCGGTGTCGGCGTGCGCACCGCCGTTGAGGATGTTCATCATCGGCACCGGCAGGATGTGCGCGTTGGGGCCGCCGAGATAGCGGAACAGCGGCAGCTCGGCGGAATCCGCGGCCGCCTTGGCGACGGCCAGCGAGACGCCCAGGATCGCGTTGCCGCCGAGCCGCGACTTGTCCGGGGTGCCGTCGAGGTCCACCAATGCCTGGTCGACCAACCGCTGATCGTCGGCGTTGAGTCCGATGACGGCCGGGGCGATCTCGTCCAGCACGGCCTGCACCGCCTTCTGCACACCCTTGCCGCCGTAGCGCTCGCCGCCATCGCGCAGCTCGACGGCCTCGTGCTCCCCCGTCGACGCGCCGGACGGCACCGCCGCCCGGGCAAATGTCCCGTCGATCAGAGCTATCTCGACCTCGACCGTCGGGTTACCGCGAGAATCGAGGATCTCGCGGGCCCCGACCTGCTCGATAATCGGCACTGGGTTCTCCTTGCGTGTTAGCTGATGACGGCCGCCTTAAGCGTAAAGCCTCGGTCAGCGATACATCCTGCTACAGCGGGTGCCCCGACGCGTAGGCGGTCGCCCAGTCCCGAACGGCCCGCGCGTAGATGCCGGAGTTGTTGTACGCGCGCAGCGCGGTTATCCACCCGCGGGGTGTGGCGAGATCCTTTCCGCGCCAACACAAATAGCCCGCCGCCGCGAGCGCCGCGTCGTCGATGTTGTCCGGGCTCACGCGCCCGTCGTTGTGCGCGTCGACCCCATACAGCCGCCACGTCTCCGGGATGAACTGCATCGGCCCCATCGCGCGCACCACATCGACGTCCCCACGCGGGTCTTCCTCGCTGTCGACGATGCGCAGGGTGCCGCCGCTGCCGTCCAGGCGAACACCCCGAATGGGAGGGCTCACATCGCCGTTGGGCGCCAGCGTCGCACCCCGGTACGTGCCGTGATGGCTCTCCACCTGTCCGATGCCCGCCAGCGTGGTCCACGCGATATGACACTTGGGGTTTTCGACCTCGGCGACCCGGGCGGCATAGGCGTAGGCCTCCAGCGCGATGACCGGAATCTCCATCGCGGCCGACCGTTGCTGCGCCCATTCCCGCAACTGGTCCGCGGGCCGTCCGCTGGCGTGGGTGTTCACCGGCGGCACCGCATCGCCGGCCGGCGGCGGCACGCCGTCGGGAATGAAAAGGCTGAGCTGCCAGGTGCAGCTGGAGGCCATCAGCATCGCGGTCGCGCCGATCACAGCGGCCGCGCGCAACCAACGCCTCGGCGACACCACGCTCCCCTTAAGCTCGCCTGCACCAACTTCGCCCATAATCATCGTCCCATGAGTTTTGGGACTAAAAAGTCTGAACGGGCTCAGCGGCGGCCACCGCGCTTCTTCGAGCCCTTGCCGGACCCCTTGGCCGCGGCGGCGGGCTCGTCGGTCTTGTCGCCGGCCCCATCGCCGCCGGCCGGCTCCACCGCATCGACTTCCGGCCCGGCGACGGGCCAGTGTGCACGCCACTCCTCGTCGGTGATCTCGCCCAGCGGCGTCACATCGAACTCCTCGGGAACGCTGTCCCCGCGGCGGGTGGTGGCTATCGACTTTTCGACAGCGCGGACGGTGTCGACGAACTCCAAAACTGCTGTGCGCAACGAGCTTTCGGCGTCGATACCCGCCGACACCTCGACCGCGGTGATCTCGGCGGGGATCAGGTCGGCCGGGAACCCGGCCTTCTCCGCGCGTTGAATAACCTTCTGCGCCAGCGCCAATGAGGGCTGGCCGGTATGAACCTCGTCCATCACCGAGTTCCGCGGTTTTTCGGCCGCCTTGCGCTCCTCCCACTGAGCCAGCTGGTCCTCGAGCGAAATGGGTTGGCCCGCAAGCACACCCGGCACCCGGTTGCCGAGCTTGCGCATCAACGTGGCGGCGACGTCGTCGATGGTGAAGGAGTGCTGCGGCGCGTCCTCGGCGATGCGCGCGTGGAAGAGGACCTGCAGCAACACGTCGCCGAGCTCTTCGCGCAGCTGATCGGCGTTGCCGCTGCGGACGGCGTCGAGCAGCTCGTAAGTCTCCTCCAGCAGGAATCTGCGCAACGAGTCGTGCGTTTGCTCGCTTTCCCACGGCCCGGCGGTGCGCAGCTTGTCCATCATTGCGACGGCGTCGACGAGCCGTTCGCCGCGCGGTGTGTCGGGCGCCGAAATCAGCCGCGCCCCGGCGGCCAACCGGGCGGCGACGGCCGGGTGGTCGGGGTCGGACGACAGCAACACGGGGGCTGGGACGTCTGGGTCCCCGGTGTGGACGGGGCGGGCACCCGGTAGCGACCAGGGCACCGCGACGGGCATCTCCTCGGTGTACTGCACCTCGCCGGCGAGGTGCTCGATCGCTTCGACGGGCACCAGCGACGGGCGTCGGGGATCGAACAAGACGACGATCATCTCGCCTGTCGCTCCTCCCCGGGCATCGCTGCAGGTGAACCCGTTATACCAATCTCTATCTGTGGCTTGCCTTGCAGCGCCGTCACCACGTTGGCCACCATCTGGACCAACTCGACATCGCGGATGCGTGGCGCACCGACACCCCCGGCGCGCGGGATCGGAACCTGAACGGTGGCGGTGGTGGCCCGGTAGTGCGCGCCCGGATACATCCTCTTGAGCCGCACCTGAGCCGAATCTAGCAGCGTTATCGGCGACAGCCGCACCGTCGCCGCGGAGGCGGCCGACACTTCGGTGATGCCGGCTTCACGGCACAGCAGCCGCAGCCGCGCCACCGCGACCAGCCGCTGGGCGGGCTCGGGCAGCGGCCCGTAGCGGTCGGTGAGCTCCTCGACGACCCCGACGATGGCCGCGTCGTCGGCCGCGGCGGCCAACCGCCGATAGCCCTCCAGCCGCAGCCGGTCGCTGGCGATGTAGTCGGGCGGCAGGTGCGCGTCGACCGGCAGGTCGATCCGCACATCCTTGGGCTCCTCGCGGGCAACGACCGTCTCGCCGTCGGCGGCCGCGCGGTAGGCCTCGACGGCCTCGCCGACCAGGCGCACGTACAGGTCGAATCCGACGCCGGCCACATGGCCGGATTGCTCGACGCCCAGCACGTTCCCGGCGCCCCGGATCTCGAGGTCCTTCAGCGCGACCGCCATGCCCGCGCCCAGCTCGTTGTTCTGCGCGATGGTCGCCAGCCGGTCGTAGGCCGTCTCGGTCAGCGGCACGTGCGGTGGATAGAGGAAGTAGGCGTAGCCGCGTTCCCGGCTGCGGCCGACCCGGCCGCGCAGCTGGTGCAGCTGCGACAGCCCGAAGGTGTCGGCACGCTCGACGATGAGCGTGTTGGCGTTGGAGATGTCCAGCCCGGTCTCCACGATCGTGGTGCAGACGAGGATGTCGTATTCGCGGTTCCAGAACCCCTGAACGGTCCGTTCCAGCAGGTCCTCGGGCATCTGGCCGTGCGCGACGACGACGCGCGCCTCGGGCACCAGCTCGCGTACCCGGGCGGCGGCCCGGTCGATGGAGCTGACCCGGTTATGGACATAGAAAGCCTGCCCGTCGCGCAGCAGCTCGCGCCTCAACGCCGCGGCGACCTGCTTGTCGTCGTGCGGGCCGACGTAAGTCAGCACCGGGTAGCGCTCTTCGGGCGGCGTCAGGATCGTCGACATCTCGCGGATCCCGGCCAGGCTCATCTCCAGCGTCCGCGGGATCGGGGTCGCGCTCATGGTGAGCACGTCGACGTGGGTGCGCAGCGACTTGATGTGCTCTTTGTGCTCGACCCCGAACCGCTGCTCCTCGTCGACGACGACCAGGCCGAGATCCTTCCAGCGCACTCCGGTCTGCAGCAGCCGATGCGTGCCGATCACGACGTCCACCGACCCGTCGGCCAGGCCGTCGATCACGGCGCGGGATTCGGCGCCATCGGTGAACCGGGACAACCCCTTGACGACGACGGGAAACCCGGCCATCCGCTCGCCGAAAGTCTGCAGATGCTGGTCGGCCAGCAGCGTGGTGGGGACCATCACGGCGACCTGCTTGCCGTCCTGCACCGCCTTGAACGCCGCCCGCACCGCGATCTCGGTCTTGCCGTAGCCGACGTCGCCGCAGATCACCCGGTCCATCGGAATCGGCTTTTCCATGTCCGCCTTCACCTCGGTGATCGCGGTGAGCTGGTCGACGGTCTCGGTGAAGCCGAACGCGTCCTCCATCTCGGCCTGCCACGGGGTGTCCGGCCCGAAGGCGTGCCCTGGGCTGGCCTGCCGTTTGGCGTACAGCGACACCAGCTCGCCGGCGATCTCGCGGACCGCGCGGCGCGCCTTGGTCTTGGTGTTGGCCCAGTCGCTGCCGCCCAGCCGGCTCAGCGCCGGGGCCTGGCCGCCGACATACCGCGATAGCTGGTCCAGGGAATCCATTGGGACATACAGCTTGTCGGCCTGCTGGCCCCGCTTGCTGGAGGCGTACTCGAGCACCAGGTACTCGCGCCGGGCGCCGCCAACGGTGCGCTCGACCATCTCCACGAACCGGCCGATGCCGTGCTGGTCGTGCACCACCAGGTCGCCCGCCGCGAGCGCCAGCGGGTCGACGGTGTTGCGCCGTTTGGCCGCCAGCCGTTTGCCCTCGACGGCCGTGGCCCGGTTGCCGGTCAGGTCGGTCTCGGTGATGACGACCAGGTTGGCGCCGGGTATCACGACGCCGTCGTGCAGCGGGCCCTTGAGCACCCCGACGACTCCGGGGTTGGGCGCAGCACCGCAATCCAGCATCGCGGCCGGCGTATCGAACTCGGCCAGCCGCTCCACCACGCGGTGGGCGGTCCCGGTCCCGGGCGCAACCACCGCGGCATACCCGCCGGTCGTGACGTGCGCCCGCAGCATCGCGAAGATGCTGTCGATGTCGTGTTGATGGCCACGAGCCGACGGCGCCGCCCGGATGTCGAGCTCCAGCGCCGACTCGTCGGACAGCTGACTCAACGTCCACCAGGGATGACCGGACCGGACCGCCGCGGCCTCCACGTCGCCGAGTTCGGCGAAGCCCGACCCACCCAGTTGCCCGATGTCGACGGGCGCTTGGTCTGCCGACGTGCCCAGCGCGGCGACCGACCACGACGCCTCGAGGAACTCACGGCCGGTCTTGATCAGGTCGGCCGCCCGGCTGCGCACCTTCTCCGGGTCGCACAGCAGCACCGGGGTGCCCTCGGCCAGCTGATCGGTCAGCAGGACGTGGGCCCCATTTTCCGCGGGCCGCAGCACCGGCAGCAGCGCCTCCATGCCGTCGACGGGGATGCCCTCCGCCAGCTTCGCCAGCATGTCGGTCAGGCTGCCGGTGATCGCGCCCTCGCCCGCGGGGTGCCGTGCGGCCAGCGCGGCGGCCCGCGCCCGCACGTCGTCGTCGAGCAGCAGCTCACGGCAGGCGACCGCGACCACCGTGTCGACGTCGATCTCGGGAATGGACCGCTGATCGGCGACCGCGAACATCCGCATCTCGCTGACCTCGTCGCCCCAGAACTCCACGCGCACCGGGTGTTCGGCGGTCGGTGGGAAAACGTCGAGAATCCCCCCACGGACGGCGAATTCGCCGCGCCGGCCGACCATATCCACCCGGGTGTAGGCCAGCTCGACCAGCCGGGCCACGACGCTCTCGAATTCGACTTCCTGGCCGACGCTCAACGTGACCGGTTCCACGAGGCCCAGCTGCGGCGTCATCGGTTGCAGCAGCGATCGGACGGTCGTCACGACCACCTGCAGCGGCGGCCCCAGCCGCGTGTCGTCGGGATGGGCCAGCCGGCGCAACACCATCAGGCGGGTGCCGACGGTATCGACGCCGGGTGACAGCCGTTCGTGCGGCAGCGTCTCCCAGGACGGGAAGACCGCGACCGCGTCGCCGTACACGCCCGCCAGTTCGGCGGCCAGATCGTCGGCTTCGCGCCCGGTGGCGGTGACCACCAGCAACGGACCGAGCCGCGCCAGCGCGCTGGTGACGAACAAGCGGGCGCTGGCCGGGCCGACCATGCTCAATTCCGCGGGTCGGGCGGCCGCGCGCTCGATGAGCTGCTGGAAAGTGGGCGCCGTCAGCGCCAATTCGACGAGCCCCGCGATCGGGGTTTCTGGGCGAGCAGGCCCCGGTGCGGTCATGATGAGGCCCATTCTAGGGGCCGATCGGAGCCGCCGAATTTCGTGAAGATTGCGCCGGACGCCGTCAAAGGATCGTCAAGAAAGCGGCACCCGACTCCCCATGGGCGCACCTTGAAGCCATGACATTGATCGACATCCTGCCGTCTCTGGGTCAGGCGGCACCGGTGCGGTTCGATCCCGCGATCTGGCCGGTCACCACGCGCTCCGACGAGGAGGGCCGGCTGTGCGTCGGCGGGGTGGCGCTGACTGACATCGCCGACGAGTTCCACACCCCTGCGTACGTCATCGACGAGACCGATTTTCGGCACCGCGCCCGCCGCTACCGCAAGGCGCTGCGCGGTGTCGAGGTTGTCTACGCCGCAAAGTCACTGCTGACCACGGCGGTGGCGCGCTGGGCCCGCGAAGAGGGCCTCGGTGTCGACGTCTGCTCCGGCGGCGAGCTGGCCGTCGCCCTGGCCGGCGGCGTCGAACCCGCCCGCATCGTCAAGCACGGCAACGCGAAATCGCCCGACGAGTTGCGCGACGCGACGCGAGCCGGCGTCGGGCGCATCGTGCTGGATTCGTACATGGAGATCGCCTACCTCGCCGGGCTGGCGCGGCGTCGCCAGCCGGTGCTCATCCGGGTGACCCCCGACATCGACATCCACGGCCACCGCGCCGTCACCACCGGCATCAGCGACCAGAAGTTCGGCTTCACGCTCCACGGCGACCGCGCCGACGTCGCCGCCCAGCGGGTACTGGCGCACCCGGCCCTGGACCTGGTCGGCCTGCACTGCCACATCGGCTCGCAGGTCACCGATGCGGCCCGCTACGGCGAGGCCATCCACCGGATGATCGCCGCCATGGCCGACATCCGCACCCGGCACGGCGTCATCCTCACCGAGCTGAACATCGGTGGCGGCCATGGGATCCCGTACGTCTCCGGCGATCGGGAGCTCGACCTGAACGAGCTCGCCGGAGTAATCGAGAACGCGCTGGACGAGGTGTGCGCCGCCGAACACTTCCCCCGACCGACGGTCGTGGTGGAACCGGGCCGCGCCATCAGCGGCCGAGCCGGTCTCACGCTGTATCGGGTGTGCTCGGTGAAGACGCAACCCGGTGGCCGCACCTTCGTCGCGGTGGACGGCGGCATGAGCGACAACCCGCGGGTGTCGCTGTACGGCGCGCAATACACGGTCGCGCTGGCGAATCGGCGTTCGTTGGGGGCCAAGCGCACCGTGACCGTGGCCGGCCGGCACTGCGAGGCGGGCGACGAAATCGCCCGCGACGTCGAGCTACCCGCGGACGTGCAGCCCGGCGACCTGCTGGCCGTGGCGTGCACCGGCTCCTATCACCACAGCATGGCGTCGAACTACAACATGGTCTGCCGGCCGCCCGTGGTGGCGGTCAAGGACGGTCGGGCCCGTGCGCTCGTCCGTCGTGAGACGATCGCCGACCTGCTCTCCCGCGACTGCGGCTAAAGCGTGGCCGTCACAACGCGTTTCGCTCCGCGAAGTGGCGTTGCCGCGCCGATAGGGCCGCCGCCCGTTGCTCGGCGGTGACCCGCCGCGACGGGTCGAAGTAGTCGTCGATGCCGTCGACGTCGATCACCGTGACGGTGGGCGTCGCGGGCTGCTCGGTCGCGGTTGCCCGCCAGGTGACGACCCCACCGCGGTACCCGCGCGCGTCGAGCCAGTTGTTCACGCCGACGTCCTCGGTGGCCACGAGCACCCGAACGTTGTTGCCGTCGGCGTGCGACTGGGCGAGGTTCAGGCTCGTCTGCCGCGTCTCGATGTCGATCATCTCGCTCCACCGGTTGGTCAGGCAGATACCGACATAGGGGCTGCCACTGGGGATTTGATAGTCGATCACCAGGGCCTGGCCGTCTCGCAGTTCCCAGGAGATGGGCACGAACCACGCGCCGGCCATGGCCGACGGCGGCTGCATCGGCGGGATGGCGAAGTTCTTCGGGAGGGCCCCGAACACCCGCGCGGGAATGTCGTTGATCCACAGGGTGAACAGGTCGCGAGACGCGGCCAGGTGCTCGTCGAACTGGGCGACGCTCTGCGCCAACGACGGCGGGCGCACCGGCGGTGGCGCATCGAGGCATTCGATGCGGATGTCGCCCTTGGACTGGCGCTGCCAGTCGCCGTAGGTTTGGTAGCAGCAGAAGGACTCGGCACCGGGCGGAAGCTCAAACCAGTTGGTATCGCCCATCTTCTGGCGGCTGAAGTAGATTTCGAAGGATCCATCGGGGCCGATCTGTAGATCCTCGGACTGCGTCTTGACCGCCCGCGCCTGGTCGTCCTTGCCGGCGTAGACACCGAACGTGGTCTGCGAGACCGAACCCAACGTGCCGTACACCCGGTAGGCGTGGGCGTCGTCGATGCGCGCCGACAGGTACAGCGTGTCGGGGTTGGAGTGGCCCCAGTTCCACGGCGCGTACTGGGCGTTGATCAGCGTTGGGCGCGCCGGGTCGCTGCGCAGTTGCAGCCCCATGTATTGAATGTGGCCGACCAGATGGCCCAAAAGCGCACTGGCCGAACCCTCGTCGAGGTCGCCCTGAGCCAGCGCCACGTCGAGCAGGTCGTCGTGGAGTTCACCGAACCGTCGCCACGCCGCCCGCAAGACGTCACTCGGCTGTTCGGTCATGGTGTGTCCTCGATTCCGTAGAAGTCCCGGTAGTACTGGAATTCGGGCCAGAGCGTCGGAATGTCGAGCCCGTAGTCTTCGGCCCGGTAGATGTTGGGCTTGCGGGAGGCGCCGCGCTGGTCCATGAACGTACGCATCTTCCGTTGCACCTCCGCGGTGAGTTCGATGCCGAAGTGGTCGTAGATCTCCTTTACGCACGCCAGCGGGTTGCGAACCATACGATCCATCGAGAAATCAATGAATTGCGTTGACCGGTCGGCGAATTGGCGCCGTAGTTCGACGTTGCGGGCGAGCAAGCCCCCGGCACGCCAGCGCATGTAGCGGCCGTGGTCGTGCCAGTCCTGCCAATCCAAGCCGTCCTGCACCATCGCGAAGACGGTGCCGGACAGCTTGCAGCTCGACGCGATGACTTCGGTGGGTTCGCGGTAGGTGGTGACGAAGCGGGCGTCGGGGAAGACGGCGAGGATCTTGTCGATGTTGGCCATGTGGGGCGGGGTCTTGAGCAGCCATCCCTCCCTTGGCCGCAGACCGCCGCTCTGCATGTACTGCAGCAGCAGCTTCTCCTCCTGGTAGACCCAGGTGCGGTCCTGGCCGGCAAGCCACCGGTCGTAGCCCTGGCAGTTGAACATGACGTGGAACGTCTCGCTGGCAAAGGCGTAGGCATGCAGCAGCGCACACTCCTGCGCCTCCCACGCGCCGATCGGGTGTGCCGCGTCGAGATCGGGGGCCAGCGCCAGGCTGCGGCGAATCTGCTTTTCGCTGCGGGCGATGCGCGGGTCGGTGCGCATCGTGGCGGGATCCAGCGGCGGGTGCAGCTCGTCGCACTCCCAGGTGAGGGGGAAGCGGAAACGATCATCCTGGCTCAACAGGTGATGGGTGATCGTCGTGCCGGTGCGCGGCGCCCCGACTAGGAAGATCGGTTTGGCGATGACCTCGTCGCGGATCGCGGGGTTGCGGCGGATGTGGTCCATCACCAGCAGCCGCTGGCGCAACAGGTTGGTGATGTGCGTCGTGGCCAGGATGCGACCGAAGCCGTTGAGCCTGTCTTCGGTGTTGATCGACTCGATGAGCCGGTCCAGGCCTTCCTCGAAGCGGGGATCGCCAAAGTCGGTCAGGCCGCCGGCTTTCCGGCTCGCCCGGTCCATGAGCGCGTACTTGCGCAGCGGCAGGGGGTGCGCGCCCAGGCCGCGGGCGGCGCGGTAGGCGCTGTTGAGTATCCGAAACGGTAGCGGTCTGGGTGGTGCCTCGATGGCCATGAAGGGCGTTCCTCACCGTTGAGCGGATACGCGTAATGCACGGTTGTGACCGGCCTCACAAAACATTACGATCTGAACGTAATGGAGTCAACGTCGTTCGAATCCGGGCGTCGCGCGGCCAAACCTCAGGGGCGGCCCCGCGATTCGCGCATCGACGACGCGGTCCTGCGCGCGACGAACGAGCTCCTCGAGGAAATCGGCTATGCCCGGCTGACCATTCCCGTGGTGGCCGCGCGCGCCGGGGCCACGCCGCCGGCGGTGTACCGCCGTTTCCCCACGAAGATCGAACTCGTCTTCGCGGCGGTGTTTCCCCCGACGCCGCGCGAGGAGTTGCCGCTGACCGGCGATCTGCGCGCGGTCGTGCGCGGCCTGCTCGAAGGATCGATCAACCTGTTCAGCCGCCCGGCCGTGCACAGCGCGGTGTCGGGTCTGACCGCCGAACTGCCCTCCGAGCCCGGCTTGTCGGCGCGGCTGCTGGATCGCCTGCAGGGCAGCACCTACGAACGCCTGCAGCAGTATCTCGATGACGCCGCCGCCCGCGGATTGGCGACCGACGGCATCGACGCGCGTCTGCTGATGGACATGATCGGCGGCACCGTCATGATGTCGATGGCCACCGAACGCACGCTCGACGACGCCTGGCTCGAGCACAACACCACGCTGATCGTCCGGGGCATGACCCGGTGACCGCCGGCGGGCCGCCCATGGAAGTCGTGGCCTCCGCGCCCGCCCAGATGGGCTTGGGCGAGATCGGTCCCTGGGCCGCCCGCATGGAGCGCGTCGGCTTTGGGGTCATCCACGTATCCGAGACCACCCACGACGCATTCACGGTCGCCGCAATGGCGTTGGCCAATACGACCCGGCTGACCGTCCGGACCAGCATGGCGCTGGCATTTCCGCGCAGCCCCATGATCACCGCCTACGCCGCATGGGATCTCGCCAAGTACTCCGACGGACGCTTCCAGCTCGGTCTGGCCTCCCAGGTCCGGGGCAACATCGTCGGACGGTTCTCGGTTCCCTGGTCGCAGCCGGCCCTGCGGCTGCGCGAATACATCGAAGCCGTGCTCGCCATATTCCGCTCCTTCCAGACCGGCGAGCCTCTCGACTACGCCGGACGGTTCTACCAATTCGACCGCCTCCAGCCATATTTCAACCCCGGCCGCATTCCGTGTCCGCCCCCGCAGATCTGGACCGGCGGGGTCAACAAGAAGATGTGCCTGCTGGCCGGTGAACTCTCCGACGGCTTCGTCTGTCATCCCACCAACTCGCATCCGTCGATCCTCGCGACCCAGACGCTGCCGGCCCTGGCCGAAGGCGCCCGGAATGGCCGCCGCTCGCGGACCCCGCTCGCGGTGGTGGCCAACCCGCAACCGCTGATGGCCGCCACCCGCGACGAGCTGGCGCGGTTGCGGGAACCCCGGCGATCCGAGCTGGCCTTCCTCTACAGCACGCCCGCCTACCGCCGGCAGCTCGAACACTTCGGCTTTGCGGAGATCGGCGAAGCGCTCACCGGCATGGCACGCCGGAACGAATGGAGCGAACTGCACAAGCACCTGACCGACGAGGTGATGGATCAGGTTGTGCCGCAAGGCACCTACGACGAAATTCCCGCCGTGCTCGAGCGCTGGTACTCCGGCGCGTGCACCGGCCTGAGCCTGCCGGTCGCCGACGACATGCCCGACGACGTGCTGGCGATGCTGGTCGATCGCCTCAAGGCCATTCCCACGCTCACGGTCGCGTGACCCCACCCCAGGAAGGTACGAATGAACGCAACACAATCGGCTCGAGCGTTGAAATCACTCGCCGCCAGGCAGTGGCACTCGCACAGTCCACTGGCCCGGCGCGCGCCGGCGAACTTCGCCGGGCAGTACGGACCCTGGGCGCTCGTGTCCGGTGCCAGTGAGGGCATCGGTGGCGCCTGGGCGGATTACGCTGCGGCCCAAGGTTTGTCGGTCGCGATCGTCGCCCGCGACCCCGAGAAGCTGGAGAAGAAACGGCAAGAACTGGTGACGAGGTTCGGCGTCGAGGTGCTGGCCATCTCCCAGGACCTCGGGGCGCCCGACGCGGTTGAAAACATCATCGCGGCCGTCGGCGACCGCGAAATCGGGCTGCTGGTGTCCAATGCCGCCCTGGCCACCGTGGGCGGATTCTTCGCGGACAACCTCGAATTCGAGCGGCGGCGGATAAACGTCAACTGCTGCAGTCCGTTTGGGCTGACCTACCACTACGGGGCGCTCATGAAGGCGCGCCGTCGCGGCGGCATTGTCCTGATGAGTAGCGGCACGGGATTGATCGGCAGCCCGTACTACACGCACTACGGCGCGACGCGGGCATACAACATCATTCTCGCCGAAGGCCTTTGGTACGAACTGAAACCCGACAACGTGCATGTGTTGGCATGCATGGCCGGGCTGACGAGTTCGCCGGGGGCCGCCGAGGCGCTCGACGTCGCGCGGGCCAGGGGCAGCCTCATCAATACGCCCGAGGAAAATGTCGAAGAGGCCATCCTGTATCTCGGCAAGCGGCCCAGCATGCAAGTGGGGGCCCCGAACCGGCGGATGATGTTCGTCGTGACCCGCCTGCTTCCGCGGCCGCTGGGCATACGAGAAATCGGCAAGCACGCCTTGAACAACTTCCTGGGCGGGGTGCGGCCGTAGCTTTCACTCGTCCTGCAGCTTGGGATCGGCTTCCAGGTGGGTCAGGCCGTTCCACATCAGGTTGACCAGGTGCGCGGCGACCACTTCCTTCTTGGGCTCCCGGGTGTCGAGCCACCACTGGGCCGTCATCGACACCGAGCCGACCAACGCCTGGGCGTAGAGCGGCGCCAGATCCGGGTCCAGGCCGCGGCGGGCGAAGTCGCCGGCCAGGATCGAGCTGACCTGGCTGACGGCGTCGTTGAGCAGGCTGGAATAGGTGCCCGAGCTGATCGCGGCGGGCGAGTCGCGGATCATGATCCGGAAGCCGTCGGTGCGTTCCTCGACGTAGGTGAGCAACGCCAGCGCGACCCGCTCGACCCGCACCCGGGACCGGTTGTTGGTCAGCGACGAGGTGATGCCGTCGAGCAGTGCCGACATCTCGCGGTCGACCACCACGGCGTACAGGCCCTCTTTGCCGCCGAAATGCTCGTAGACGACGGGTTTGGACACGTTGGCGCGCTGCGCGATCTCCTCGATCGACGCGCCCTCGTAGCCGCGTTCGGCGAACAGCTGGCGCGCGATACCGATGAGTTGGTGCCGGCGCGCGCTGCCGGTCATCCTGGCGCGCGGGGCCCGCACTTCTTTATCCGGGGCTGCCACGTCCTTCAGGGTATCGGTTTGCGCAGGTGAAGTTGTATGACTTTGGTTGGGGCCGCCGCGGGCCCCGGTAACGTTTAGAGTCTTGGTGGCGTGGTCGGCGATCGTTCCGGCGGCCGCCGCAGTGGGCAATCCGTCGTGGTGTAATCGGCAGCACCTCTGATTTTGGTTCAGAAAGTTCAGGTTCGAGTCCTGGCGACGGAGCACGGTTCTTTGCCACGAGCGTGCATGAAATGACACGCTTGACGGCGTGTCGGCGTACAAACACGCACGCTCGCGTCGAAAGGGGATTCATGTCGTTTCGTGGTGACACCGCGGTCCTGGTCCTGGCGGCCGGGCCCGGCACCAGGATGCGGTCAGATACCCCGAAGGTGCTGCATACGATCGCCGGCCGCAGCATGTTGGCCCACTCGCTGCACGCGGTCGCCAAGGTGGCACCCCAGCGCCTGGTCGTCGTCCTCGGCCACGAGCACCAGCGCATCGCCCCGCTGGTCGCCGAACTGGCCGAGCGGCTCGGGCGCCCGATCGACGTGGCGCTGCAGGATCAACCGCTGGGGACCGGCCACGCGGTGCTCTGCGGGCTGTCCGCGCTGCCCGAGGACTACGCCGGCATCGTCGTCGTCACCTCCGGCGATACTCCCCTGCTGGACTCCGACACCCTGGCCGGCCTGATCGCGACGCACAACGCGGGGTCGGCCGCGGTGACGGTGCTGACCACTACGCTGAGCGACCCCTTCGGCTACGGCCGCATCCTGCGCACGCAGGACAATGAAGTGATGGCGATCGTCGAACATGCCGACGCGACGGACTCGCAGCGCGAGATCCGCGAGGTCAACGCCGGTGTCTACGCCTTCGACGTCGCCGCGCTGCGGTCCGCCCTGGGCCGCCTGAGCTCCGACAACGCGCAACGCGAGCTCTACCTCACCGACGTCATCGCCATCCTGCGCGGGGACGGCCGGTCGATACTCGCCCAGCACGTCGACGACAGCGCGCTGGTGGCCGGCGTCAACAACCGTGTCCAGCTGGCCGAGCTGGGCGCCGAGCTGAACCGCCGGATCGTCGCCGCCCACCAGATGGCCGGCGTGACCGTGGTCGACCCGACGACCACCTGGATCGACGTCGACGTGACGATCGGCCGCGACACCGTCGTCCATCCCGGGACGCAGTTGCTCGGACACACGCAGGTCGGCGCCGGCTGTGTCGTCGGCCCGGACACCACGCTGACCGACGTCACGGTGGGCGACGGCGCATCCGTGGTGCGCACGCACGGCTCGTCGTCGTCGATCGGCGGTGGCGCGACGGTGGGCCCGTATACCTACCTGCGGCCCGGCACCGTTTTGGGGGCCGACGGCAAGCTGGGCGCGTTTGTCGAGACCAAGAACTCCACCATCGGCGCGGGCACCAAGGTTCCGCATCTGACCTACGTCGGCGACGCCGACATCGGCGAGCACAGCAACATCGGTGCGTCCAGCGTGTTCGTCAACTACGACGGCGAGTCCAAATCACGCACCACCATCGGCTCGCACGTGCGCACCGGGTCCGACACCATGTTCGTGGCGCCGGTGACCGTCGGCGACGGCGCCTACACCGGTGCCGGCACCGTCGTGCGCGACGACGTCCCACCGGGTGCGCTGGCCGTTTC
Source organism: Mycobacterium heidelbergense (assembly GCF_050205645.1). GTDB lineage: Bacteria > Actinomycetota > Actinomycetes > Mycobacteriales > Mycobacteriaceae > Mycobacterium > Mycobacterium heidelbergense_A. The sequence goes on along the minus strand of NZ_JBNMQT010000007.1, from coordinate 30,261 downwards.
GGCGGGACCACAACGCAACATCGAGAACTGGGTGCAGCGCAAGCGGCCCGGCAGCGCCGCGGCCCAAGCCGCCGAAGCCGCGGAAAAGGCCGCCCAGCAGCCCCCGCCCCCACCCGACCCGGATCGGGCGCCGTGAGCCCACTGCGTGGCAATGCGGCAGCCCGTCCAGACCCTTCGCATACGATGGGGCCTTCAATTCGCTATCTCGATCCCGATACCCCGAGGGCAGCACGGTGAGCCACGACTGGACCGATAACCGCAAAAACCTGATGCTCTTCTCCGGCCGCGCGCATCCGGAGCTGGCCGAGCAGGTAGCCAAAGAGCTCGACGTCCACGTCACCGCGCAGACGGCGCGGGAGTTCGCCAACGGTGAGATCTTCGTGCGCTTCCACGAATCGGTGCGTGGCTGCGACGCGTTCGTCCTGCAGTCCCATCCGGCGCCGGTCAACGACTGGCTGATGGAACAGCTGATCATGATCGACGCGCTCAAGCGCGGCAGCGCCAAGCGGATCACCGCCGTCATGCCGTTCTACCCTTACGCTCGCCAGGACAAGAAGCACCGGGGCCGCGAACCCATTTCGGCGCGGCTGGTCGCCGACCTGCTCAAGACGGCGGGGGCCGACCGGATCGTGACCGTCGACCTGCACACCGATCAGATCCAGGGTTTCTTCGACGGGCCCGTCGACCACATGCGCGGGCAGAACCTGCTGACCGGCTACATCCGGGACAACTACCCGGACAGCAACATGGTCGTGGTCTCCCCCGACTCCGGCCGGGTGCGCATCGCCGAGAAATGGGCCGACGCACTGGGCGGCGTTCCGCTGGCCTTCATTCACAAGACCCGTGACCCGCGCGTGCCCAACCAGGTGGTCTCCAACCGCGTCGTCGGCGAGGTCGAAGGCCGCACCTGCGTCCTGATCGACGACATGATCGACACCGGTGGCACCATCGCCGGCGCGGTGCAGCTGTTGCGCGACGACGGCGCCAGTGACGTGATCATCGCCGCAACCCATGGTGTGCTGTCGGACCCGGCCGCCGAGCGGCTGGCCGCGTGCGGCGCGCGCGAGGTGATCGTGACGAACACCTTGCCGATCGGCGAGGAGAAGCGTTTCCCCCAGCTCACGGTTTTGTCGATCGCGCCGCTGCTGGCCAGCACCATTCGCGCCGTCTTCGAAAATGGCTCAGTCACAGGGCTATTCGACGGAGACGCCTAGATGGCTTCCGGTTCACACAACGCGGTCATCTACCACAACCCCAAGTGCAGCACCTCCCGCAAGACGCTGGATCTACTGCGGGACAACGGCTTTGAGCCCACCATCGTCCAATACCTGAAAACACCGCCGTCCCGCGACGAACTCGTTCGCATGATCCGCGACGCCGGCATCGATGTGCGCACCGCCGTGCGCAAGCGGGAACCGCTCTACACCGAACTCAACCTCGCCGACGCGACCGACGACGAGCTGCTCGACGCCATGGCCGAGCATCCGATCCTGATCGAACGGCCGTTTGTCGTCACACCCAAGGGGACCCGGCTGGCCCGCCCGATCGACGCGGTCCGCGAGGTTCTGTGACCTCTCGCTGCACGGTCGCGGCCGGTGCCGCGCTAGTCGCGCTGACGCTGGGCGCCTGCGCCCCGAAACCGCCCGACTACTCGTCGGTGTTGGGGACGACGTCGACGCCGACCACTACGACGACGACGACCAGCAAGCCGGTCCCGTTGTCGAGGTATCTGGAAAGCATCGGTGTCACCGGGCAGCAGGTGGCGCCGAGCAGCCTGACCGATCTGACCGTGTCGATACCGACGCCACCGGGCTGGTCGCCGTTCAGCGATCCGAAGAAGATCACGCCCGAGACGGTGATGATCTCCAAGGGCGGCAAGTATCCGACTGCGAGGCTGGTGGTGTTCAAGCTGCGCGGGGATTTCGACCCGGCCCAGGTCGTCAAACACGGCAACGACGATGCCCAGCTGTTCCAGAACTTCCACCAACTCGACGCGTCGACCGCGCCCTTCAACGGATTTCCCTCGTCGATGATCCAGGGCAGCTACGACCTCGAGGGCACGCGGCTGCACAGCTGGAACCGGATCGTCATCCCCACCGGATCGCCACCCGCCGCCCAGCGATACCTGGTTCAGCTGACCATCACCGACCTGGCCGGCGAGGCGGTGGCGCAGTCAACCGACATCGAGGCGATCATCCACGGATTCGTCGTCGCCGCAAAGTGATTGGGCGATCCTGGCGGCGGTGACGTCGCCGAGATTGCCACCATGGTCGTGATCCGCGCGCGAACCACAGCCCTCACGGCGATCTCGGCGCACGCGGTTCACTACTGTTGTCAGCCATGACCGACTGGACCGCCGCAGACCTCCCCTCGTTTGCCGGGCGCACCGCCATCATCACCGGGGCCAACAGCGGGCTGGGCGAGATCACGGCGCGCGAGCTGGCCGCGAAAGGCGCCAAGATCGTCATGGCCGTGCGGAACACCGAGAAAGGTGACGCCGCCGCGCAGCGGATGCGCGGCGAAGTCGAGGTGCGCCGACTCGATCTGCAGGACCTGTCGTCGGTGCGGCAGTTCGCCGACGGGGTCGACAAGGCCGATGTGCTGATCAACAACGCCGGCATCATGGCCGCGGGCTATGCGTTGACCGTCGACGGCTTCGAGGGCCAGATCGGCACCAATCATCTCGGCCATTTCGCGCTGACCAACCTGTTGCTGCCCAAGCTGACCGACCGGGTCGTCACGGTGTCCTCGATGGCGCATTGGGCGGGGCGGATCAACTTCGACGACCTGCACTTCAAGACCCGGCGGTACTCGCCGTGGCTGGCCTACAGCCAGTCGAAGCTCGCCAACCTCCTGTTCACCAGCGAGCTGCAGCGGCGCCTTGAGGCCGCCGCTTCGCCGCTGCGCGCGGTCGCGGCGCATCCCGGCTATTCGCACACCAACCTGCAGGGCGCCTCGGGCCGCAAGCTGGGCGACGCGCTGATGTCGGCGGCCACCCGGGTGTTTGCCACGAACGCCGACTTCGGCGCCCGGCAGACGCTCTACGCGGCATCGCAGGACGTGCCGGGGAATGCGTTCGTCGGCCCGCGGTTCGGCTATGTCGGCCGAACCCAACCGGTCGGCCGCAGCCGGCGGGCGCGAGACGCGGCCGCCGCCGCCGCGCTCTGGGAGCTGTCCGAGCAGCTCACGGGCACCAAATTTCCGCTCTGAGGTCTGTTCGAGTGTGCGCTGAGGGCTTCCAGTGTGCGCTGACGGCGCCCTACGAGCACACTCATCGATTTCCGCTCTGACGTGCTCATGCGATAACCTGACCGGGCGTCACGGCGAGGGTGGCTGGCCGTCTAACCAGCACCGTTATTGACGGGGACCGACAGATTGTCGCGATCCTGGCCGTGCCCAGAACTACAGGACACAGGAGCGACACGATGGCCAAGTCGGCAGTCAATCAACTCACGGCGACGGTGCGAACCGAAACCGGCAAGGGCGCGTCCCGGCGAGCCCGGCGCGACGGCAAGATTCCGGCCGTCCTCTACGGTCACGGCGCCGACCCGCAGCACCTCGAATTGCCCGGGCACGACTTCGCGGCCGTCCTGCGGCATTCCGGCACCAACGCGGTGCTGACCCTCGACATCGCTGGTAAGGAACAGCTGGCGCTGACCAAAGCGCTGCACATCCACCCGATCCGCCGCACCATTCAGCACGCCGACTTGCTCGTCGTGCGTCGTGGCGAGAAGGTCGTCGTCGAGGTGCGGGTCGTCGTGGAGGGCGACGCCGTCCCCGGCACCCTGGTCACCCAGGACACCAGCACCATCGAGATCGAGGCCGACGCCCTGTCGATTCCCGAGCAGTTGACCGTGTCCGTCGAGGGCGCCGAACCGGGCACCCAGTTCACGGCAGGACAGATCTCCTTGCCCTCGGGCGTCAACTTGATTTCCGACCCGGAGATGCTGGTGGTCAACGTGGTGGTCGCGCCGACCGCCGAGGACCTCGAGGAAGAGGGCGCGGGCGAGGTCGCCGAGGGCGAAGAAGCGCCGGAAGCCCCCGCAGAAGAAGCCGAAGAGGGCGGCGAAGCCGAGGCACCCGCCGCCGAGTCCGAGTAGGCGGCTCGCGACATGGCCGAGCCGTTGTTGGTGGTCGGCCTGGGCAACCCCGGAGACAACTACGCACGGACGCGGCACAACCTGGGGTTCATGGTCGCCGACCTGCTCGCCGCCCGGCTGGGCGCGAAATTCAAGGCGCACAAGCGTTCCGGCGCGGAGGTCGTCAGCGGCCGCTTGGCCGGCCGCTCGATCCTGCTGGCCAAGCCGCGCTGCTACATGAACGAATCCGGCCGCCAGATCGGGCCGCTCGCAAAGTTCTACTCGGTGGCGCCGGCGGACATCATCGTCATCCACGACGACCTCGACCTCGAGTTCGGTCGCATCCGGCTCAAGATCGGCGGCGGCGAGGGCGGCCACAATGGCCTGCGCTCGGTGGCGGCAGCCTTGGGCACCAAGGACTTTCAGCGGGTGCGCATCGGGATCGGCCGTCCGCCCGGCCGTAAGGACCCGGCGGCTTTCGTGCTTGAAAACTTTACCGCCGCCGAGCGCCCCGAAGTTCCCACGATCTGCGAGCAGGCGGCCGACGCCACCGAGTTACTCATCGACCTGGGTCTGGAGCCCGCGCAAAACCGAATCCACGCCTGGTAGGTCCCTTGGCGGGCCCTAAACGGTCCAGCGGCGGTAGGCGTCCATGTCGACGTTGCTGCCGCACACAATGGTCACTACATGTCGGCCCGCGAAGCGGTCGCGGTCTTCGAGGATGGCCGCAATGCCAAGTGCGGCCGCCGGTTCGACGATCAGGCCAGCGACTTCGAAAAGCATCCGCATACCGGCGATGATCGATGCTTCCTGGACCAGGACGGCATCGTCGGCGACCAGAAGCAGGTCGTTAAGGACGGCCGGAAATGGACACCGCTCGACGACAGCGTCTGCGATGGTGTCGGTCGACTCGGTGGTGACAACGCGACGCTCGCGCCACGAATGTGTCATCGCCGGCGCACCGGCTGGCTGAACGCAGATCACCTCGACCTCGGGAGCGAAGGCCTTCATCACATGCCCGACCCCGGTAGCCAGTGCTCCACCGCCCAGGGCGATCAGTACGGCGTCGAACGACGACCCCGCGTCCACCAGTTCCAGGCCAATGGTCGCCGCGCCCTCACAAGTTTCGATGTCCAAGCTGTCTTCGAGCAACCGGATGCCGTCATGCCTCGCGATGGCTGCCGCTCGCGGGCGGGCCACCTCGGGGCCCTCGACTAACTCCAATCTGGCGCCCAGTGCGCGCATGCGATCGAGCTTGACCTCGGGTGCAAACCGGGGTGCCACGACCGTGACGTCAAGGCCCCTCGCGCGACCAGACCAAGCCAGGGCCTGGCCGAGGTTGCCCCCGCTGGCGCACACCACTGCGGGCGAACCATTGTCGGCGAGCAGGCTCGCGACCACCTCCGCGCCGCGGGCTTTGAAGCTGCGGACCGGGTTGGCTGTTTCGAGCTTGATGCTCACCGCGCACCCAAGGCTTCGTTCCAGAGCCTCGCAGCGGTACAGCGGAGTATCGAGAAAAACCGGATCGATGAGGCGGCGACTCGCTCGGATCCGCGCAGTGTCCAAGCGAGTTCCCTGCACAGCACGGGAGCATACTCCGACACCGCTGTTCCCACCCGCGACTGCCCAGCGCAAGCAGCCAACGTCCTTGACACCGTTACAGATAAGGCGAGCACGGCCGCGCCGTTAGGTCGGCAGCATGTCCCTCCACGACTTGGGCGCCGCACGGGAAACCACGTTGGATTGCCGGAACAACTGGCCGTCGGGCGTCATGTATTTACCGGTGCGCGGGTCGTATCCGGCGAACCCCACCAACGGCTTCGGCCCGGCGGTCGTCAACGAACTCGGAGCCGCGCCTGCCGGTGGCGTGCCCGACGGCGCGGCGCCCGGGGGCAGGGGTGTCCCGTCGACCGGACCAAAGGTGTGCTCGTCGGCTGTGACGCGATCATCGGGCGGGATGCCCTGCGACAGCAGGTTCGGGTCGATGGGGTACGGGCCGAGCGCATGTTGACGCATGGTGAGCGGCTCATAGGGCTTGTCGCTGTCGCAGATCTGCACGGTCGGCGCGCGTTTGCCGGGGTTACCCATGCACGGATAGTTGCGGGCACCGCGGACCGAGATCGGGGAATCCTGCGGGAGTTTGCAATACAGCCCGTCCGGGGTGTCGATCGTGGTGGTGTCGGCGGGCGAGCGCCACGAGGACGGTGGCAGGAATCCAACGGTGCACGGCGGCGGATCGCCGATGCTGATCGCGAACTCGCCCAGCGCCTGCCCGGTCGCGTTGTTCGCCGAGAGTCCGGCGGACTGCAGCGCGGCGATCGCCGGCGGCAGCAACACCAGCAGCTGCTCCAGCGACGGGTTGTAGGTCACCAGGACCTGACCGACGGTGGTGAGGTTCGCCAGCAGAACGGGCAGCGTGGGTTTGATCTGGTCGAGCAGGCGCGAAACTTCGTTCACGGCGCCTGGGCCGGCCCGCAGCAGTGTCCGCAGTTGTCGGTCGTCGGCCGCCGCCGTATGGGTGACGCTGGCCAGGCTGTGCACCCAGGTCCGGATGGACTCGGTCGTGTTGGCTTGTGAATCCAGCAGGGGCACAGCGTTATCGACCAGGGCGCGGGTCGGATCGGCGACAGGCTTGATATCACCGGCCACCTGAGCGGACGAGTCGAGCAGGGAGCCCAGATCGTAGCCCGCGCCGTTGAGGCCCTTGAACGACTCGTCAAGCAACGCGCCGAGCTTCTCCTTGGGGATGCTGTTTATCAGCGCGCTGACCTTATCCAGCATCGGCCCCACCGGTTGCGGAATCGAGGTCTTCTCAAGGGGAATCACCGAGCCGTCCTCGAGGTAGGGGCCGACGTCGGCGCGCGGACGCAGGTCCACGTACTGCTCCCCCACCGCGGAGACGCTGCGCACCTCCGCCCGCAGGTCGGTGGGAATGCGCGGCGACGTGTCGAGCGAGAGCGTCGCCTGTACGTGGTCCGACAACACGTCGACCGCGGTGACCTTGCCCACCTGCACGCCGCGGTACGTGACGTTGGAGAACCTGTATATCCCTCCGCCGGAAGGCAATTCCAGGCGCACGGTGATGCGGCCGATGCCGAGCAGGGTCGGCGCCTGGACGTAGCCGAGGACCATCGAGAGGACACCAATGATCGACAAGATCGTGAAGACCGTGAGTTGGATTCGGACGAAACGCGTCAACATCAGCCGCCGGCCTCATCTTTCGGCGGAAAGTCGGTTGGCAGCGGAATGCCCGACAGTGGTCGCGCTTGGCTCACCCCATCCGGTGTCGGAGCAGGCGCGAGACCGCGATCGGGTGGCGCACTCGCCGGCGGGGGTGTCGCGCCCACGCCCGGCGGCGCATAGGTGTAGTTCAGATACGACGGATCCCCCGGTGCCGGAACAAGTTTCGCGCCCACCTGACCCCACCGGGTGCCTAGCAGCAGTGTCCGCTTGAGCCGCGGCAGCGTGAGGTCGGCGATCAGGTACATGTTCATGTAGTCGCCTCGAATGCCCCGGTCGATCAGATTCTGGCCGTAGGGGAAGGTGGGGGCGTAGGCGAGCGCCATGCCCAGGTCGGGCCCGACGTCGGCGAGCGCCTTGATCGCCGGTTCCAGATTCTTCAAGTTGCGCACCAGGTCGGCCTGCGTGTCGTTGATGAGCCCGGTTGCGGTGTCGCTGAAAACGCGCAGCTTGTCCAGTGCCGTCGTGATGCGTGGCCGCTCGGCTATCAGCACGTCCAGGGCCGGCGGTATCTTGTGCAGCGCTTGCGTGATCACATCGCGCTGTCCCGCGAGCGTTCCGGTGAGTCGATTCAGTTCCTCCATGAACCCAATGAGGTTGTCGCGTTGGGCATCCAACGTGCCGACGAAGTCGTCGAACCGGGTCAGCAGATCCCGGATCTGGCTTTCATGCCCGGACAGGGCGGCGCCGAAGTTGTGGATGATGTCGCCGATCTGCCCCAATCCCCCGCCGTTGATCACCGCTGACAGCGACGAGAGCGTCTGCTCCGTCGACGGATAGGTCGCCGACCTGTCCAGTGGGATCGTGGCTCCGGACTGCAGCCGGCCTCGCTGCGTTTCACCCAGCGGCGAGTTCAGCTCGAGATGCATCGATCCCAGCAGGCTGGTCTGCCCGACCCGGGCCACCGCGTTGGCGGGCACGACGACGTTGGGTTTCACCGAGATCAGGACGTCGGCGTGCCAGTCGCGGAAGGTCAGGTTGCCGACGCTGCCGACGACGACGTCGTTGAGCAGCACCGGCGAATTCGCCTCTAGCGTCCCGACGTTCGCCACCTCGACGTGGTAGGTGGTGGCGCCCGGCCCTCGTCCCACCGCACCGGGCAGCGGTAGCGAATTCAATCCCTGGAACGCGCATCCTGTCACGCCGAGCAGGACGCACGCGCCGATCAGGAGTGCGCGGCCCATCGACCGCGACCCGCTCACGGGCCCGGCCTTCCCGATGGAAGCAACAGGTCCTGCCAACTCGCCGGTGCGGGCGCCGGGACCGCTTGCGGCACAGTCCCCGTCGCGGTCGTCGGCGGCGGCTCGGGTTGCGCCAGCCCCGGTATGCGCCCCAGCGGCGGCGGTGGCGGTACCGCCGGCGGGGTATCACCGGGCAGCCCCGAGTACGCGGACACCGCGGGCGGCGTCTCCGCCGGACCCGGATTGGGCCCCTCGCCGCCGGGCGCCAGACGGGGATCGGAGTAGATGATGTTGTCCGGGTTCGCCGACTTCATCAGGAACGGACTCGACGGGATCGGCGGATAGTTGAAGTTCAGCAATCGCAGCGCGGGGCCCAGATACTCGGCGCACAGCTTCCCGCTCTCGCCCGCGGTGACGTTTTCGATCGCCGCGATCTGCCCGCAGATGAACTGCACCGGGCTGGAGAAGTTGTTGAACACGATCGATCCGATGGCGTCGCCCGTGTCGGGGTTGTAGGCGTTGTAGAAATTGCCGAACGCGTTCGGTGCCACATGCAAGAGGTTCTCGAGGTCCGTGCGGTGCTCGACGAGGTTGTTGGTGACGTTTGCCAATCGCTGGATCTGTTCGGAGACCTGGTTACGACTGCCCGAAACGAATCGTCGCACTTCCCCGACCGCGCTCGAGAGATCGGTCAGCGCGGCGTCCAGGTCGGAGCGGCCGTCGTCGAGCACGCTGGTCAGCGTGGCCAGCCGATTCTCGAATTGAACGATCTGCTGGTCGCTGTCGCGCAGCGCTGTGACGAAGACTTGCAGATTGTTGACGATGTCGACGATGTTGCCGCTGCCGTTGGCCAGGATCCTTCCCACCCCCGACAGTTGAGCCAGCGTCTGGCGCAGCTTGTCCCCGTTACCGTTCAATGCGTTGGCGGCGCTGTCGATGAACCGGGCCATCGACGGGACCGACACCTGACTGGTGGGGCCCAATTCGGTGGCAAGGCGCGTTAATTGGGTCTTCACCTCGTCCCATTCCACCGGGACCGCGGTGCGTTCCACGGGAATCACGGCGCCATCGGGCATCGTCGGGCCGCTGTGGTGGTACGCCGGGGCCAGCTGGACATAACGCGCCGCGACCAAGTTCTGGGCGACGATCACCGCCTTCGCGTCGGCGGGGATGCGTACGTCGCGATCCAGGTGCATGGTCAGCCTGACCGTGCCGCCCTCCGGGTGGATCGACGTGATCTTGCCGACCCTGACGCCGGAGACCCGCACCTGATCGCCCGGATAGATAGCGGTCGCGGTGGTGAAGTAGGCCGTGATCGTCTTCGAGCGCGAAAAGGACTGGTGGACAAGGAAAGCCGCTGCTCCGACGCCCAGCCCGATCAACGCAATCGCCACCGCCACGACTAGTTTGTTCCGGGGCATCATCGTTGTCCCTGATGCTGTGGAATCCCGTTGTACGGGAACGGAAACAGTGCCCGCGGGCCGGCATTGTCGGGCGGCTGCCCGGGGATGTTGCCCCGGCGGAAACCCCACAGGTAGTCGAGGAACGGCTGCACGAACTGCGGCGGCATCACATTGGGGTCGTAGGCCTGGTAGTAGAACCCGCTGGAGACCGCTTCGCCCTGGGTGATCTCGAACTTGGCAAGGCCCGGAAGGGCTTTGGAGATGTTGTCGCGGTTCTTCTCCAGGATCGCGGTCACCGAGTTGAGCCTCTGCAGCGTCGGTGCCAGCGTTTGTTCATTGTCGTGCACCAGCCCCGACAGCTGCTTGGACACCGCGGAGGTGTTGGCGAGCAGTTCGACGATCGCCTCGCGGCGCTGGGCCAGCACACCCACCAGCGCATTGGCGTTGAGGATCAACGTGTTCATCTGCTGACTGCGTTGCGACAGGATGCCGGTCACGGTGCTGGTGCTCTTCAAGACCTCGCCGAGAGTTTGGTTGCGGCCGTTGAGCGACTCCGACAGGTGGGTCAGGCCGTCGAACATCGGCCCCAATTGCGGTGCGACGCGGTCGATCGTCGCCGACAGTGTGTCCAGCGACTGGTTGAGCGACGCGGTGTCGGTCCCGGCAAGGTTGGTCGTCAGGTCGCTGACCGACTCCGTCAGCGAGTACGGCGATGAGGTGCGCGACAGCGGAATCAGGTCGGACGGGCGCAGTCGCCGAGCCCCCGCCGACTGGAGGGTGAGCACCCGCTGCCCCAGCAGCGAGCCCGTCCTGATGTGCGCGGTGCTGTCCGATCCGAGCCGCACCTTGCCCTTGACGGTGAACGTGACCAAGGCTTCGCCGTCGCGCAACGCGATATCCGACACCGTGCCGATCTTGATGCCCGATGTCGTCACGTCGTTGCCGACCTCGAGCCCGCCGGCCTCGGAGAACAACGCCTGGTAGCGGACGGAGGTAGCCAACGACAACAGCCGCCCGGGCTGCAGGCCCACGGCGATGACGAGTGTGACGAGGACGATGCCGATGAAACCCGCCCGGGTCAGGTGCGAACCGCCGTACTTAAGCATTGGGTTCCGCGCACCTCCCTCCTTGTGTCTTAAGCCAAGGGAACACAGCGGTTTCGCCCTGCAGGTCGGTGACCCGGACGGACATTCCGCAGATGTAGAACTGGATGAAGCTGCCGTATGCCCCGAGCCGGGCGAGCTTGCGGTAGTTTTCCGGCGCCCGCTGCAGGGCGGCGTCCAATCGGTCCTTGTCCTGATCCAGCAGCGGAGCCAGCCGATCCAGTTGCTCTACCGTGCCGGCCAACGGTGGCCGCGCGATTCGGAGCAGGTCGGCGATGGTCGCGGTTCCGTTGTCCAGTGATTCGATTGCAGCGCCGATCCGATCGCGGTCTTGGGAGAGTCCGGACGTCAAGCGCTCGAGCCGGTCGATGGCGTTGGAGAACTTGTCGCCGTCCTTGACGAGCGTGGCGAGCACCGCGTGCATGTTGTCGATCAATTGCTGAATCGTCTGGTTGTTGTCGGCCAACGCATTCGAGAACGACGACGTCTTCGAAAATACCGAGTCGAGCGTGTCACCCTCGCCCTGGAAGACCTTTACCAGCGATGCGGTGAGCGCGTTGACATCTTGCGGATTGAGGCCTTGGATAACGGGTTTCAGGCCGCCGAGGAGCAGGTCGAGGTCGAGCGCGGGCGCGGTGCGGTCCACCGGGATCTGCGCCCCGGCCGGCAGCACCCCGGTCGAGCCTGGGCCGTTGACGAGTTCGAGGTAGCGATCGCCGACCAGGTTGAGGTAGCGAACCGCCGCCTTGGTCCCGCTGGTGAGGACGACGCCGCGGTCGGCGTCGAACTTCACCAAAACGCTTTGGTCCGGGCGCAATTCGACGCTGTCGACCGTGCCCACCCGGATCCCGGCCGCACGCACCGAGTCGCCGGTCTTCAGGCGCGACACGTCCGCGAAGACCGCGGAGTAGCCGTTGGTCGCGCCGGTGCGGTACTGGCCGAAGATGAAGAAGAGAACCGCGGTCAGCGTCGCCATCACGACACAGAAGACCCCGAACTTGAGAAAGGTGGCGCGCACCGAGCGGCTCATCCCGGTTGTCCGATCTGAGCGGAGTTGCGCGGTGGCCCATCGATCGGCCCGTACAGCAGTTGTTTCAGCCCGTCGGAGTTGAGCAGGATGCCCTGGTTGCCGTACTGCCACGGATTGGCGCCCACGTCGGTGACCACGAAGGGCGGAGCCGTGTCGGGCGGCACGGCCGGTAGGTGTTGATCCGCGCAATGCGGTCCGCCCTTGGCCGAAACCTTCGGCAAATGGCCGGGGTATCGATAGCGTTCGATGCCCAGTGTGAAACTGACCGAGACCACCACGCCGGGTTCGGGCGGCGGCGGGTTCTTGGCCATCGGCACCAGTCCGGCTACCGCGCAATTGAGCGCTTCGTGGTACTGGCTGGCAAGATCGGTGGTCGGCACCAACAGATGAACCACATCGGTCAGGCCGTGCCGATTGTCGCCCACGACATCGTTTCCGATGTCCGCCAATCCGATCGCACTGATCAGCAGCGCATCCAGGTTGGCTTGCTCGTCGACGACGGTCTGGCCGATCCGTGTCGCGTTGTCGGCGACCTCGACCAGGTCGCGCGCACCGTCGGCGTAGGCAGTGAACGCCTGCCGCGCGGCGGCGACGTCGTGGCCGAGATTGGCAAGGCTGGGATCCAGCGTGGCCAAAAACGAATCCAGGTCCGAAAGCATCTGGCCGACCTTGTGACCGCGGCCGCCCAGCGCCGAGGCAAGCGCGCCGAGCGTCTCGTTGAGTTTCTCCGGTTCGATCTTCGAAAGCACCGATGTCAGTTCCTGGAACACCGTGTTGATTTCCACCGTGACGTTCTTGGCCTCGAGGACCTGACCCGGGTGCACCTTTTGCGGCGAGGGATCCGCCGGCGGAACCAGCTGCACGAACTTCGCGCCGAACACAGTCGTCGAGGTGATGTCGATGAGCACGTTGGCCGGAATCAGCCGTAGCTTCGACGGGTCGATCGACAGGTGAAGGGCCGCTTGACCATTCGGCTGCTCCTCGATGGAGGCGACGGTACCGACCTGCACGTCGCGCAGCTTCACCTTGGCGTCTGGATCCATCACCAACCCGGCGCGCGGCGAAAGCACGGTGACCGGCACGCTGTCGGAGAAGTCGCCCCGGAACAGGCTGGTGGTCATGGCGACGATCCCGGCAATCGTCGCGAGAGTCACCAGCCCGAGCATCGGACGAACGGCACGACCAGACATCGATTCCCTCACCCGGACAGGTTGAAGTTGCCGTTGGCGCCGTAGACGGCCGGCGATACCAAGAGGGTCACGACTGCCACGACGACGAGCGAGGTGCGTACCGCGTTGCGCCCCAACGTCATACCCGGCCAACACCGAACCGCGGAGCTAGTTGCCATCGCAACCGCGCACTGCGGGAACCGCGTGACGATCCGTCATCGCTGCAGCTCCTTGTCCGAATGATCCCGGCGACCCACCCCGGCGGGCTGACGCCAGAATATGTCAGTGCTGACCTAATTGGAAGACGTCAGTACTGACAAATTTTGGACAGGACGGAAACCGCGATGACGGGCCCGCTCAGGCCGGCGACGGCTCGGCGAAACCCCGGCCGAACCGCTCGACCATCTGCCAATACTCGGGCACATTGCCGTCGCCGAGATAGTCGACCAGCAGTCGCACCTCCGGCGGCAGGTGGCCGTCGACATCGGTGAAGCCGTATTCGCGGGCGAGGCGAGAGGCGAAGAAAGATCGGCCCGTACGGGCCATGCGGTCGGGGTCGGTGAACAGTGCGGCCACGGCGCGACCCGGAAATCGTGGCGACTCGCAGATGTCGAGGTCGAGGCCGAACAGCTGGCGCGACCCGGACGGGCCCTCGGTGGCGAAGGCGAGGATGCGGTCGGCGAGCACCAAGCCCGGCCACAATCCGATCACCGCCACGTGGTGCTCGCGCAGCTCGAGCGCGGTGTCGTGAGTGATCTTCTCGATGGCGGCCTTGGCCGCCCCATAGGGCGTCGACAGTATGTAGTCCTCGCTGCCGTGCGAGGAGATGTTGACGATCAGTCCACCCCCCTGCTCGATCATCATCGGCGCGGCCAGCGCCGACGTCACAAAGTTCGCGCGCGGTCCGACGGCGAGGCTGTCGGTGATCGCTTCGAAGGGCAATGCCCAAAACGGTTGGCCCACCATCGATGTGAAGTCCGGCGATGCGACATTGACCACCACGTCGAGTCGGCCCGCGTCTCGACGCAGTTCGTCGAACACGGCCACGACCTGGGTGTCGTCCGCGTGATCGCAGGGCCGGGCCACCGCGGTGCCGCCGAGCTCCCGGATCTGGTCGGCGGTCTTCTCGAGGCCGGCGGCGCTTCGGGCGGTGAGCCAGACGGTGGCGCCCTGCAGGCCGAGCTCGAGCGCGATGCCCTGGCCAATGCCCTGGCTCGCGCCGGTGACGAGGGCCACCGTGCCGTCGAGGGGTCGTGTCACTATGCCTGCCTTTCCATTGGCTGGAGCCCGGTGACCCCCGGCGGATCATGCTCGTACGGGCCGACTTTGGCCGCGCCGCCGGGTGAGCCGAGCTGCCCGAAGAAGTCGGCGTTGACTTGGGTGTAGTGCTGCCACTGGTCGGGCACGTCGTCTTCGTAGTAGATGGCCTCGACCGGGCACACCGGCTCGCAGGCACCACAGTCGACGCACTCGTCAGGATGGATGTAGAGCATCCGCGAGCCTTCATAGATGCAGTCGACGGGACATTCCTCCACGCACGCCTTGTCTTTCAGGTCGACGCACGGTTCTGCGACCACGTAGGTCATCGAGAGATGTCCTCGAGCGCCTGGTGCGCCGCGTTGTAGCCGGGCGTGAACGTAATCCCCGGTCCCCCATGGCATCCCGCGCCGCCGAGGTACAGCCCCTCGATCGGGACGGGAAGGTCCAGGAAGCCCTTGGGCCCGGGCCGGTTGGGCCCCATCAGGTCCGGGTGCAACAGGCCGTGGCAGAAGTCCCCGGAGGGAGCGGCGAACATCGTCTGCATGTGGTACGGCGCGAACGTGATGTGCCGTATCTGGATGTCGCGGAAGTTGGGCGCGTAGCGGGTGATCTTGTCGATGACCTTCTCCGCCATCACGTTCTTGAGCTGGCCATGAAGGTCGCGGTTGGCTTCGACCGGGAAGGCGTAGGCGAATGCGCTTGCCGCGTGCTTGCCCGGGGGCGCCATGGCGGGATCGTGCACCGACGGGATCTGCATGCCCATCGACGGGTTGTCCGGAATGATTCCCCTCTTGCACTCCTCCCATTGGCGTTGCTGTTCTTCGGGTGAGCCGAAGATGCCGATGGACGACTGCATGCCCGGTTCGTTGAGAAAGTCGTACGGCGGGGCGAATTCCGGCAAGCCGTCGAGCGCGAAGTGGATCTGGACGAACGACGCTCGGTGGTCACGTCCGCTGAGGCGCGCGACCAGCTCGGCGGGCAGATGCTCGGCGCCGAGCAGGTCGATGAGGGTCAAATCGGGCGACAGGTTGGATACCACGACGGGTGCGGTGATCTGTGAGCCGTCACGCAGCCGCACACCGGTCACCCGGCCGTTTTCGACGAGAATCTTTTCGACCTTGGCGCGGTACCTGACCTCGCCGCCGTGCGAGACGAACATCTCATGCAGGTGCGTGCAGAGGGCGCCGATGCCGCCCTCGAGCTTCGTCATCATCGCCGTGCCCTCGTTGGGGACGGCGAGCGCGAACGCCAAACACGTTGCGCTGCCCGGGGTATAAGGCCCGCGGTAGGTGGAGTTGATGGCGAGAAACGCGAGCATCCCGCGCAGCACCGCGTGCTTGTCCTTGTCGGGCAGGAAGCGGTCGATGGGGTCCATCGCCGTCCCGAACAACACCTCGTGGATCGCTCTGCGCTCGGATTCGTTTGCCGCGCAGGCATACATCTCGTCGAGGGTCTTGGGCGGGGTGCGCACCTCGAAGCGGTCGAGCGCCTTCGCGGGCCCCTGGCTCCACCCGATCATCTCGGCCATGCCGGTGACGGCGTCGGCGCCGAGCTTCTCGGCGAGGTGCGTCATCAGCTGCATCGGGTCGCGGTAGAAGATCATCGGTTCTTCGCCGTCGTCGCCGAGGTTGACCGACTGCACCTCGGCATCGACGGTCGGCAGGGTGTCCAGCCCCAGCTCCTTGACGATCTGCGGGGCAGTGGGAAACTGCACGGAACCCGCGATCTCGTAACGGAATCCGTCGATCAGCTCGACAGTGGCCGCCATGCCGCCGGTATAGGTGTTGGCCTCCAGGCACAGTGTGCGCAGGCCGGCGCGCTGCAGGATCGCGGCGGCGGTCAACCCGTTGTGCCCGGCGCCGACCACGATCGCGTCATAGTCCGTCATCGCTCCTGCTCCTTCTCCGACTCGGTCTCCGAGGCCATTCCGCGCGACAGGAGCCGCGGGCGCCCTTAATATATGTCAGTACTGACTCAATTGGAAGACGTCGGCTCCGGCCGATCGGTGTGGTGGGATGCGAGGTATGGGCGAGAAGGAGAACCTCCACAAGGTGCGCCGCACCAGGACCCATGAGGCGCTGCGGCAGGTGGCCCTCAAGCGGTTCGCCAGCGAGGGTTTCGGAAACGTCACCGTGCAGCAGCTCGCGCAGGAGGCCGGCGTCACCGAGCGCACGTTCTTTCGGCACTTCCCCACGAAGGAAGCCGTGCTGTTCCAGGACTACGACACCCAGGTGGAGTGGCTGGCCGAGGCGCTCGCGCACCGCCCCCGCTCCGAGTCAGTGTTCGAGGCGGTGCTGGCGAGCATGGCCAGCTATCCGCACGACATCGAGCTGGTGCGGCAGGCGGCGCTCGCCCGGGCCGAATTGATCACCGGCGAGCAGATCGCCAGCCACCTGCGCGTGGTTCAGGCGTCGTTCGCCGCGGTCATCACCGACTTCGTCAAGCAGCGCTACCCCGATGTTCCGAACATCGATCTGGTCGCCAACGTCGCGGGCGCAACGCTGGCCGCGGCCATGGTGATCGGTGTGGAGACGTGGGGGCAGAACGGCTGTGTCGAGGATTTGGGGGTTATCGCCGCCACGTGCCTGGAGCTGGTGCGCTCGGGTCTGTCCCCGCTGTCGTGAACTAGGCGCCAGCGCTAGCTGACGAGCGTGACCGAGGTGGACCGGCGCAGCTTGCCCGACGGCGTCTTCGGAATCGTCCCCGGGCCCAGCACCACCACATTGCGTGGCCGCACGTCGACCTCGCTGACCACCTCGTGCGCGACCTGATGCTCGATACGGCGCACCTCGGCCGGGTCTTGCCAGGCGTTGGATTCGACAGCGACGGCGAACGTCTCGCGTGAGTGACCGGCATCGAGCCGCACCGCGACGGCGCAGCCGGGCCGCACCCCCTCGACGCGGCAGGCGGCCCGCTCGATGTCGGTCGGGTAGATGTTGCGGCCGGCCATGATGATGACGTCCTTGACGCGGCCGCACACCACGATGTGGCCCTCCTCGGTGATGTAGCCGAGGTCACCGGTGTCATACCAGCCGTGCTCGTCCTGGGCCGGGATGAAGCCGCCCATGGTGAGGTAGCCGGGCGTCAGCGACTCGCCGCGCAGCTCGATGACACCGACGCCGCGCGGCGGCATCACGTCGCCCTGGTCGTCGATGATGCGGGCCTCGAGGTCCTTCAGCAGCGGACCCAGCGTGGCCAATCTGCGGACGTTGCCCTTGCTGGCGGGCACGGCCCGGCGCAGGGCGGCCAGCAGGTCGGCGTCGACCTCGTCGACCACCAGGCCGGCGTTGCACTCCGCGAACGACACGGCCAGGGTCGTCTCGGCCATGCCGTAGGCCGGCAGGATCGCCGAGGGCCGAAGCCCGAACGGCTTGCCCGCGTCCAGCAGGTCCTCGACGTCGGCGGGTTCGACGGGCTCGGCGCCGGACAGCGCGAAGCGCAGAGTCGACAGGTCGAAATCGCCGGGTTTCGCGTTGCGCCGCAGCCGCTTGGCGAGCAGCGCGTAGGCGAAGTTGGGCGCCGCCGTCATGGTGCCCTTGTACTTGTCGATCAGCTTGGCCCACAACAGGGTGTCGCGCAGGAAGTCCATCGGCGTGACCTTGACCAGCTCCGCGCCGAAGAACATCGGGATGGTCAGGAAGCCGACCATGCCCATGTCGTGGAAGCAGGGCAGCCAGCTGACCATGACGTCCTTGTCGACGTCGTACTGCGCGCCGATGAACATCGCCTCGGCGTTGGAGTAGATGTTGCGGTGCGTGATCTGGACAGCTTTGGGTGAACCGGTGGACCCGGACGTTAACTGCATCAGCGCCAGATCGTCCTCACCGACCTCGACGGGGTCGATCGGATCCGACGCCAGCAGGTCGGTGACGGTGAGGACCTTGATTCCCTTCTCCTCGAGCACGGGGATGGCCACCAGGAAGGGCTCGGAGACGATGACGGCCTTGGCCTCGATCATGCCGATCACGGTCATGGTGTCCTCGGCCCAGACGGCAAGGTCGGTGCGCGGCGTGGGCTGGTGCAGCATGGTGAGGCTGGCCCCGCGCATCCACAGGCCCTGCGCGGTCGGGGCGATCTCCACCGGGAAGCCGGCGAGCACACCGATCGCGTCGCCGAGGCCGATCCCCGCGGCGGCCAGGCCGCCCGCGATGCACCGGGCGCGCTCGTGGACCTCGCCCCACGTGTGGCGGCCGGGTTCGTGGGGTTCACCGGTGACCATGCCCGTCCGCGCGGTGCGGGCGTTGCGGTACATCTTCTCGGTAAACCGGCTCACAAAGGCCTCCTCGGTTCCGGCACATTCCCCAACGCCCGGAATCTCATATTCCGCCTGCTGGGGGCTACTTTGCAGCAGGCGCGCGAGCACAGTTGGGCAGCGGTTGGGTCTCGAAACAGTGATGAGTCTGCAAACCCCGTCGGCCGTCCACCGCAGCGCCCGGCAGACGACGAAATCGAGTGGTCCTGCTTACCGCTACTCGTCACCGCGAGTCATCTTAAACTCCTCTTAAGGAAGCGCCAACTTCTAGCGGCCGCTGAGTCGGATTTCACACCCCGTTCAGACTTCGGTCATCGGCGCGGGCACGACGCGTGCACCGGGCACCGGTCCGCTCGCGACGCGGACCGTGCGGCAGACGCCCGCGCCCGACAGCTGGGTGCCGATGTCGACCGCCTGCGACGCCGAGGTGCATAAGAAAGCGCACGTCGGACCGGAGCCGGACACGATGCCGGCCAGCGCACCGGCCTCCACGCCGGCGCGCAGCGTCCGCCGCAGACCCGGGTCCAGGCTCACCGCCGCCGCTTGCATCTCGTTGCCCAGCAGCGGCGCCAGCTGCGCCGGGTCGCCCGCGGCCAGGGCCGCCAGCACCGGCCCGGGCTCGGCCAGCCGTGACGGCTCGCCGCTCTCCCTGAGCCGGTCGAGCTCGCCGAACACCGCCGGGGTGAGCAGCCCGCTGTCCGCGAACGTCAGCACCCAGTGAAAGGTGTTCCGCGACAAGACCGTCGCCAGCTCCTCGCCGCGACCGCTCCCCAGCGCGGTGCCGCCATGCAGAGCGAACGGCACGTCGCTGCCGAGTTGCGCGGCGAGCATGCGCAGATCGCGGCGCGGCACGTTGAGCTCCCACAGCGCATTGATCCCAACCAGCACCGCGGCCGCATCCGCGCTGCCGCCCGCCATGCCGCCGGCGACCGGAATGGACTTGTCGATCATGATCGAGACATCGGGTGCCCGGCCCACGTGATCGGCCATCAGCTCGGCCGCCTGCCAGGCGAGGTTGCGTTCATCGACGGGCAACGTGTCGGCGCCCTCGCCGACGAGCTCGAGCGACAGCACGTCGGCGTTGCGCACGGTCACCTCGTCGAGCAACGAGACGGCTTGGAACACCGTCGTCAGCTCGTGATAGCCGTCCTCGCGGCGATCGCCGACGGCCAGGTAGAGGTTGACCTTTCCGGGCACCCGAACGGTGACCGACCCGGTGGGCACCCACTGCGTTGCGGTGCTGCCGTCAGACGCGGACACCGCAGCAGACTATCGCTGGAACGGTCGACGTCCTACTCAGCTCGCGGACGCGTGCCCCGAAACGTGCCGCAGCGCGGTATTCGTGCTTGCCGGGGCGGCGCCTTGGCCCGGTGCACCGGAACGCCGCAGCAGCCGGACGAAATCGTCGATCGACAGCGTTTCGCCGCGCCGTGCGGGATCGATGCTGGCGGCGAGCAAGCGATTCGCCGACTCGCTGCCCGAGCCCGCCCATTCGGCGAACGCGTTGCGAGATGTCTTGCGGCGCTGAGCAAACGCGATGTCGACCAGTTCGAATACCCGCCGCCGGAAAGCTTCGTCGGTTGGCCACGGCGAGGTCGTGTGCCGGTCGATGCGAACCAGCCCGGAATAGACCCGGGGAATGGGCCAGAAGACCGTCGGCGACACCATCCCGCAGCGGCGGACCTGCCCGAAGAAACGCACCTTGACGCTGGGCACTCCGTAGTCCTTGCCGCCCGGCTCGGCCGCGAGGCGTTCGGCGACCTCGGCCTGCACCATCACCGTCACGGTGCGGATGGAGGGAAATTCGGCAAGCAGGTGCAACAGCGCCGGGACCGCGACGTTGTAGGGGAGGTTGGCCACGACGGCCGTCGGTTCGGTAGTCACCTCGTCGCGGGCAAGGGTCAAGACGTCGCGATTGAGCACCGTCAGCCGCTGGATTTCACTGTGCGAGTGCTCGGCCACGGTCTGGGGCAGCCGCGCGGCCAAGACCGGGTCGATTTCGACGGCGGTGACGGCGGCGCCGCGGTCGAGCAACGCCAACGTGAGCGACCCGAGACCGGGACCGACCTCCAAGACATGGTCGGAGCGGCTGACCCCCGAGGTCGACACCACCCGGCGCACCGTGTTGGCGTCGTGAACGAAGTTCTGGCCGAGTGCCTTCCGAGGCCGAAATTCAAGTTCTTTGGCCAGCCGCCTGATCTCGGTGCGCCCGAGTAGCCGGATGGTCAGCGTGCACCAGCTCTTCCGCTGCACACCGGCCAGGCGCCCCACCCCTGGCGCTCGCGCGTCACCTCGGCGATGGCGATCTGCTCTTCCCGGGTCGCCAGGTCCGCGCGGGAGGCGAACCGCAGGCCGCCGTTGCGCTCCCAGGTGCCCTGATCGAATTGCACACCACCGTAATACCCGTTACCGGTGTTGATCGCCCAGTTTCCGCCGGCCTCGCAGCCCGCGATGGCGTCCCAGATGGATCCGTCGATCACGGCGGGCACATCGGTGCCGGGCTTGGTGCCGACGCGCACCACCGATTCCCGGGACGGGGTGATAACCACGTTGGCGACGGGGATCCGTCCGGTCTCGACACCGTTGACGGTGGCCACCGCGTACGTCACGTCCTGGGTGCCCGGGGCGCCCGGGTCCTCGACGACCTGCCGGCTGACGTTCATTTCGGGGTCCTCGACCCGACGGGCGTTCGGCGGCAGCGGAACCCGCTCGGTGACCCGTTGGATCCGGTTGCGCGTCACCTGGATTTCCATGCCGTCGACGATCGGTGCCGTCGCGCTCGGCGCCACCTGGTCGCTGTCGGCCAGCGGTATGCCCGCGGCGCTCAGCAGTCCCGCGACGTTGGGCGCCGGCAGGTGCACCGTGCGGGTTGCACCGCCGTCGTTGATCTTGACCGTCTTGGCGCTGACGACCGGCAGGGCCATCCCCGCCAGCGGAACTCGGCTGCCGCGGGAGGCCGCGGCGGGAGCGGTGTCGGTCATCGCGAGCTGCGCCAGCGCCTCGTCGACGGTGGACGCGGTGGTCCAAACCTGCTTGGCGTCATGGCCGTCCAGCGAGATCTGCAACGGCCGGCTGCGACGCAGCACGATGTTGGCGGTGTCGTGCACCTGGACGTCACCGGCGGGGTACAGGTCGTCGCGCTCGTCGACGGTGTAGCCGTTCTCCTCGACGATGTCGATCACCCGCGACTTCATGGTGGTCACCCGCATCGCGATGCCGTCGACGGTCAGCGTCACGGTCTTGCTTGCGGAGACGGCAACGCCGCCGGCCAACGTCAGTACTAAGAGCAGGCCCGCGACGACGAGCCGCAACATGGGTGATGGGGATTGATGAAGTTTCGCTAATACACTCAACGCGCGCTTACCCCGACCTCAGCAACCACTTCAACGACCTACTCAGACCTATTCAGCAGAAAACGACAAAGGGGCCCACGGGCCCACTCGTTCGATCACAAGACGGTAACGAACCGGCCAATGTTCGGCAACTCCGGCGGACCGTGTGTGCGCCAGTGTTACCCAAATCACCCGTCGCGCTAGGCCAGTCCGTAGACGCGGCGGGCATTGCCGGTGGTGATCGCCGCCAACTCCTGGGGCGGGCGACCGACCAGTTCAGCCAGCGCCCGCACAGTATAAGGAAGGCAGTACGGCTCGTTCGCTGCGCCACGGTAAGGATGTGGCGTCAAATACGGGGCATCGGTCTCCACCAAAAGCTGTTCCTCGGGTATCAACGGCACGGCTTCCCGCAGGGCGCGCGCGTTACGGAAGCTCACCGTCCCAGACAGGCTGAGCATCCACCCCGCATCCACGCAGCGGCGGGCCATCGCGGCGTCCGAGGAAAAGCAGTGGAAGATCACGACCTCCGGGGCGCCCTCGGCCCGCAACACGTCGAGCACCTCGGTGTCAGCCTCCCGGTTGTGGATCATCAGCGGCTTCCCGGACCGCTTCGCCAGGTCGATATGCCAGGCGAACGCTTCCCGCTGCGCGTCGGGCGCGGCGCACCCGTCCAGCTTGCCGGGCCAATACAGGTCCATCCCGGTCTCGCCGACGGCCACCACCCGGGGGTGGGCGGCCAGTCGCTCGATCTCGGCGCGGGCGGCGTCGTCGAGCGCGTCGGCGCGGGTCGGATGCAGCGCGACCGCGGCGTAGACGCGTGGGTCCCACTCGGCGGCCCGCGTCACCCAGCGCGCCGAGCCGAGGTCGTCGGCGATGGTGACCACCGCGCCGACCCCCACGGCCGCGGCGCGCTCGACGATGGCCCGCACCCCCTCGGCGTCACTCGCCCCACACGCGTCGAGGTGGGTGTGGGCGTCGACCAACGGCGCCAGCGGCTCGGGCGCCGGCGGCGCTTCTCGTTTACCGGAGCGGTTGGAGCTCACCGCCACACAATAGGGTGAGTCTCGATGAGGCCGTACTACGTCACCACCGCGATCACGTACCCCAATGCCGCACCGCACCTGGGGCACGCCTACGAGTACGTCGCCACCGACGCCATCGCACGGTTCAAGCGGCTCGACGGCTTCGATGTCCGCTTTCTCACCGGCACCGACGAGCACGGCCTCAAGGTCGCCCAGGCCGCCGCGGCCGAGGGACTGCCCACCGCCGAACTGGCGCGGCGCAACTCCGACGTGTTCCAGCGATTGCAGGAGAAGCTGAACATCTCCTTCGACAGGTTCATCCGCACCACCGACGCCGACCACCATGAGGCATCGAAGGAAATCTGGCGACGGATGGCGGCGGCCGGCGACATCTACCTAGACACCTACTCGGGCTGGTACTCCGTGCGCGACGAGCGGTTCTTCGTCGAAGCGGAAACCGAACTGCTCGACGACGGCACCCGCATCGCCATCGAGACCCGCGCCCCGCTGACGTGGACCGACGAGCAGACCTATTTCTTCCGGCTCTCCGCGTACGCCGACAAGCTGCTGGCCCACTACGAGGCGAACCCTGATTTCATCGCGCCCGAGGTGCGGCGCAACGAGGTCGTCAGCTTCGTCTCGGGTGGCCTGCGGGACCTGTCCATCTCGCGCACCTCGTTCGACTGGGGGGTGCCGGTGCCCGAACACCCCGATCACGTCATGTACGTCTGGGTCGACGCGCTGACCAACTACCTGACCGGGGTCGGCTACCCCGATACCGACTCCGAGTTGTTCCGCCACTATTGGCCCGCTGATTTGCACATGATCGGCAAGGACATCATCAGGTTTCACACCGTCTACTGGCCGGCGTTTCTGATGTCGGCCGGAATCGAGCTGCCGCAACGGGTTTTCGCGCACGGGTTTCTGCTCAACCGCGGCGAGAAAATGAGCAAGTCGGTCGGCAACATCGTCGACCCGGTGGCGCTGATCGACACGTTCGGTGTGGATCAAGTGCGCTATTTCCTGTTGCGGGAAGTTCCGTTCGGCCAGGACGGCAGCTACAGCGAAGAGGCGATCGTCACCCGGATCAACGCCGACCTGGCCAACGAACTCGGCAACCTGGCGCAGCGGTCGTTGTCGATGGTGGCCAAGAACCTCGGCGGTGTGGTGCCCGAGCCCGGCGATTTCACCGCCGCCGACACCGAACTGCTGACCACGGCCGAGGGTCTGCTGGAGCGGGTGCGCGCGAGTTTCGACGCTCAGGCGATGCACCTGGCCCTCGAGGCGATCTGGCTGATGCTCGGCGAGGCGAACAAATACTTTTCGGCCCAGCAGCCGTGGGTGCTGGGCAAGAGCGAGTCCGGGGCCGATCAGGCACGGTTCCGTACCGTCCTCTACACCACATGCGAGGCCGTGCGCATCGCGGCGCTGCTGGTGCAGCCCGTCATGCCCGAGTCGGCCGCAAAGCTGCTGGACCTGCTCGGCCAGGACGAAGACCGGCGCACGTTCGGCGCCATCGGCGCGCGGCTGGCCCCCGGCACGGCACTGCCGGCGCCCTCGGGCGTGTTCCCCCGCTACCAGCCGGCTTCAGACGCATGACGAAAGACCGCCGGACGCTGTATTAGAAAAAGCGCACGGCATGGTCGCTGCCATGGGCCATAATCGGCCGGTGGAGCGACGACGTAATCGGCAACACACCCAGTCGCCGATGACGACCTTAAAGCAGCTTCCCGCACTGGTCGTGCTGGAGCGGATCCCGGTTCCCGTGCTGGCTATCGGGCATGACGGCAGCATCCTGTTCACCAACACCGCGTTTGCCGACATGGTGGGTTACGCACCGGACGAGGTTCTGGCGCTCGGGTTCCACGAGGTCTTCCATGAGGCCCCGGCCTCGGATTCCTTACTATCGGTCGTCCACGCCCTGGGCAACATGGTGGTCGAATTGGCACACCGGGACGGCTCGGTCGTGCGCGCGCTGATGAGTAAATCGGCCGTGCGGCGGGCCGACGACCAATTCGCCCTCGCGACGTTCCAGGATCTGACCGCGCAGTTGTGGATCGAGGAGCGCTAGGTCCGGCGCCTGGTGCGCAGCACGATCACTGCCGCCCCGACGATGGCCAGGACCAGCCACCCCGCGCCGAACCACCACAGCCAGGCCAGGTCCGAGTGACTACCGCGCCCGGGCGCCGCCGCGACCGGACCGGCGGTGGGCGACCGATCGACGGTGACCGGCTCTTGTCCCGGTACCGACACCGCCGCGACGCCCTTGAGGCTCTGCCAGTGCTTGTTGTCGCCGGTGAGCCAGCGCAGCAGCTCGTCGAGCTGGAAGGGCGCGCCGTTGGAGGTCGCGATCAACAGTGACCGGCCGCGGTTGAAAACCGTTTGGAGAGAAGCGAACCGCAACGACGGGTCCAGTGTCAGCTTGGTGGGCTTGCCGCCCGACTCGACGGCGTTGATCGTGATCGGACCGGTGGGCCCGGCGGACACCGGAAGCGCGATGTCGGAGTGGTTCCATCCGTCGGCGGCTATCACCAGCGCGGGATTCGACGAATCGAGCGCCTGCTGAACGCCTGTGACGGTGGTGTCGATCGGCGCCGCACTGATGCGCTGCAGGCCGACCATGATGTCGATCGCGCGCTTGGTGTCAATCAACGAGTGGGGCTCGATGCCCACCTGGACCTTGGGCATCAACGCCTGCGGCACCGACTGCAGGCCGCCGGGCACCGGTGGCGCGGCGGGGCTGCTCTGCACGGTGCTGTCGCCGCTGATGTTCAACGTGAGCAGCGAGTTGCCGGCGCCAGGCGTGTAGAAATCCCCGCAGTGT
The DNA here is from genome assembly GCF_050205645.1 of Mycobacterium heidelbergense. Lineage (GTDB taxonomy): Bacteria > Actinomycetota > Actinomycetes > Mycobacteriales > Mycobacteriaceae > Mycobacterium > Mycobacterium heidelbergense_A. The sequence goes on along the minus strand of NZ_JBNMQT010000007.1, from coordinate 4,366 downwards.
CCGATGTTGCTCGCAACATCCAGCACTACGTCAAGGCTGGTGTATCGCTGCAGCAGCCGATCCGGCACGTCGATCCAGTGGTCGATGGCGCCGTGGCCGTCGGTGGGCCAATGGTCGATGCTCTCCGCGCCGATGTTGGCGGTGATCTGGCCGCCGACGTTGGCCGGCGTCGGGGTATACGACCCCTGCAGATGCACGCGCACCCCGTGCACGGATCTGCCAAACTTGGTCTGGTCCAATCCAATTGACACCCGCGGTTGCAGCGAAGTGGCGTTGGCGAAGGGCTGCCCCAGTTCGCGCAGCGTGGCGTTGTCGCCGGGTAGCTGCGGGGTGGTCTTCAACGATTCCGCCGATGCCCTGGAGACAAGGGCCAGCCGCGACAGGTCGTTGAACAGCAGCGCGGTATCCGATTCGTCGGTTCGCCCGAGGGGCCCCGAGATCAACAGCCATGGCACACCGGTGTTGCCCTGCAGGGAAAGCCCGGCGTCCGACCCCTCTTTGACGACGACCTGGCGTTCCAGCGGTTGCGGCGGCGTCGGCGGCGCCTGCTGTCCGTCGGGCAACGGGACCACCGCGATCTCGGGAGCCTGCCTGCCGTAGTGCGCGGCCGCCGACGTGGCGAGTTGAATTGCCGTGTCGGACTCAGCCGTTGACGGCGCCTGCGGCAGAAATATGGTCAGCTTGCGCAGCACCGGCGGCAAGAAATGGGCCACCGTCGTGGGCGGCTGTTCGACCCCGGTGTAGTTGATCGTTCCGTTGACCAGACGCAGCGGGCTCTCCGGGTACAAGCAGAATCCGTCCAGGGGCACCAGGTAGGAACGCACCGTCACCGATACCCAATTGTCGGCGACTTCCGCTCCGGTCAGCGGGAGGACGATCGGCGCTTGATCGGTGGTGGGCAGGTTCAGCCGCGCAATCGTGCGCTCGCCCTGGGTGACGGTGAGCTGGCCGGACCGCATATTGATCGGCAGTTCGACGGTCGCGTTGAGCGCGGTGGGTGTGAGCCCGTGCAGCACCGGCACGCTGAGCTGTTGGGAGCTGGTGAATCCCCAGAACGACAAGGTGGACGAGGACCCAACGTCGGCCAGCGCCAACGTCGTTGACTCGGTCGCGCCCGCGTCGCCGGGCGCGGCCTGCGATACCGGGGCGCTCATGACCAAGAATCCGACCACACCAGCCAGCGCAATAACTCGGCTCGCATATTTCCGGTTCATCACCGGAACAGTATGCATTGTTGAATGCGCGCGGTAATTGAATCGCGGTATCGGCAGATGCCTAATCGGTTTCCGGCACGGTCTCGGTGCGCGCGGCGGCCAGCCGGGCATGGCGCATTGCTTCGCGAGCAAGGAATTCCCGGGAATAGCCGAGCGAAGCTTCTGAGACGATGCCGGGAAGCAGGAGTTCCCAAATCCGAATCAAGCGCTCGCTGAGGTCGCAGACGACGCCTTCTTTTGTGTCGACGGCAGATATCGCGTTCGATAGCAATCGCGCTCCGAACATGGCGCCGACGATCGATTCGCCGACCACTTGCGGGTCGAGGTCCTTGCGGAGGTCCCCCTCGGCGATGGCCCGCCGGGCCTCGGCGGTCATCAGCTGAACCGAAGCCGCGCAGAAGTTCGCGGCGGCTTCGTTGAAACCACTCAGTGTCGCGGTGAGTTGCACGGCCGCGCGGGCGGTTTCGTCCGAGGTCATCACATCGGCGATCGTGAACGTACCGTGCAGCAGGTTCTCCAGGCCCGGCGATGACGAACCGCACGCGTTCCGATAGGCGTTGGCGAGCGTGCCGGAGCCCTCCTCGATGATCGCCGACGCCAACGATTCCTTCGAATCGAAGTGATGGTAGAGGGCGCCCTTGGTCATCCCCGTGCGTTCGATGATCGTGCCCCACCCGGCGGCCGCATACCCGACCTCTCCGAACACGTCGGTCGCGGCTTTAAGAATCTTTCGCCGAGTGGCTTCCGACCGAACCTGCCGCGCCATCGCCCCTAATACCTCCGGGATCTCGTCGGGTACGCGGATTCGTCGGTCACGTTTCGCATCGCCCCGCAAGACGATCAAGGTTAACAGCCACGGCGATCAGCGGCCGTCGGGTACGTCGCGGTCTTGTTACCCGGAGTCGGGATCGGTCGAATTGGCGTTGATCGCCAGTGCCGCACGCCGCCTGAGGAATTGCCGGAAGTATTCGACGCGGTCCGGTCGCAGGATCCCGGCCATCAGCAGGGCCCAGCATTTTTCCAGGTCGAGCAAAAACCGCTCCGGTTGATCTAGGTTGCTGGTTTTTCGCAGCCCTATCTGCAGGGAAACGATCAGGCGCCCGACATCCTCCGGGTCGCACCGGTCGTCGATGTCACCCTCGCCGACGGCCTGCTCGACGACTGCGGCCAATGCTTTGACCCACTCGTCCAACAACCTCTCCTGCAGGCCTTCCGAACGACCGACGGATTCGATCAGGTTCAGTCCCGCCCGGACTCGATCGGTCTTGATGTCCTGGACGGCGATGAGGTAGGAGAAATCGATCAGGGTCTCCAGGCCGGAAAGTCCCCGCGTTATCAGGTCTTGGACGGCGGCCGTACCGGCCTCGGTCTGTTGATCAATGATCGCGACGGCCAGCGCGTGCTTGGACTTGAAATGGAAGTACATCGCGCCCTTGGTCAGTTCGGCCTCGGCGAGAATGTCGTCGAGGCCGACCTCGTGGTAGGCGCGTTGCGCGAACTGGTGCGAGGCGGCCCGCAGAATCTGCCGCCGCGTCGCATCCGCGCGTCCGTCGGGTGGGTGGGTGGACATCGAAACCGACGACTCAGTTGTCCGCCGCCGCGAGATCGCGATCGCCACGGGTGCCCTGAGCTGGGTCGATCGCCTTCACGTTGTTGATGCCCTCCTCGAGCGGCGCACACACCTGGTTCTTCCAGCGGTCCAAGGCGAACTACTCGCCGGCGTCTCTCGGGCGGCGTTTGGCCACCTAAGAGGTTATCAGGACGAGGTCCCCGGACCATGCAAACCGGCCCCGAGCCCGTCTAGATACCCGTCACAAGGATCCTACCCGTTTTCCGTTCCATAAGTATTTTTTATGTGTTATTGTATGGCTGTCAGTTTGCATCATGGCGCCGAGCTCTCGAGGGGACCGCATGCCGTTCGTCATCACGCAGCCAACTGCGCCGGAGGCCTCGGCCGACGCGCCACCGGCATCGGCAGCCGCGATGAGCAGCGGAAACGTGGTCACGGCCGCCCGCCCGACCATCGTCACGCCGGAGGGCCCGCGCACTGGGGGGACCAAGATCCTGGGTCGACGGGCGAAATACCCATCGTCAGCAAGATGGCGTTCTACTCATGCTGCGAGTATGTGTGGACGGCCGACGCTCGTTGGCGAGGATGGCGCGCAGGCTGGACCGCGGCCCGCCGGAACCCGGGGGCTGGCGTGATCGAATTCGGTGCGCTTCCGCCGGAGATCAATTCCGCGCGGATGTATGCCGGGCCCGGGCCGATATCGCTCGCGGCCGCGGCGGTGGCCTGGGATAACTTGGCGGCCGAATTGCATTCCGCCGCAAGCGCTTACCGGTCGGTGATCGCCGGACTCACCACCACCCGCTGGATGGGCCCCTCGTCGCTGACCATGGCGTCCGCATTCGCTCCATATGTGGCGTGGACGACCGGCGCCGCCGCGCGGGCCGCCGAGACCGCAAGTCACGCGTTGCTCGCGGTCGAGGTCTATGAGGCGGCCTTCGCGATGACCGTGCCGCCACCGGCGGTCACCGCCAACCGAGTCCAGCTCGCAATGCTGATCGCCACCAACTTCTTCGGCCAGAATTCGGCCGCGATCGCGGCCACCGAAGCCGAATACGGCGAGATGTGGGCGCAGGACGCGGCAGCGATGTATCAATACGCCGCGAATTCAGCCGTCGCGTGCGAGGTGACGCCGTTCACCCCGGCGCCGCAAACCACGAACCCCGCCGGATTCGCCGAGCAGGCGGCCGCGGTCACCCAGGCAAGCGGCATCTCCGGGACGTCGCAAGCCAACCTGGCGAGCGTGGTGACCTCGGTGCCCGCCGCGCTGCAGTCGCTCTCATCGCCCGCGACCAGCTCGGCCAGCACACTCGCCTCGACCGCAGCGACCACGGCGACCACCACCGCCGCCTCGCTCACCTCGTCGGATATCACGAGCCTCGTGGCTTCCGACATGCCCGCCTGGCTGATGGCCGCGGCCACCCCGCTGTACGCGATGTCGTCGGTGTTCGGAATCGCCGCGAGCGGTCAGGGTCTGGCGAGTGGGGCCGCGTCCGCGGCGGGCGCCGCGGGTGCCGCAGCCGCCCAAGGGGCAGCGGCGGGGGCCAGCGCGGCCGCGGCCGCTGCCCCTTGGGCGGCTGCGGCA
>NZ_JBNMQT010000006.1:0-272529 GCF_050205645.1 Mycobacterium heidelbergense | reverse complement strand
TTGCCCAGGCGCCCGTCGATCCGAACGCCCCGCCACCCCCCGACCCGAACGCCGGGCGCCTGGGCAACGCCGTCGGCGGATTCAGCTTCGTGCTGCCCCCCGGCTGGGTGGAGTCGGACGCGTCGCACCTGGACTACGGCTCGGAGTTGCTGAGCAAGACCATCGGCCAGCCGCCGATGCCGAACCAGGCGCCGCCGGTCGCCAACGACACCCGCATCGTCATGGGCCGGCTGGACCAAAAGCTTTACGCCAGTGCCGAACCCAACAACGCCAAGGCCGCCGTCCGGCTCGGCTCCGACATGGGTGAGTTCTTCATGCCGTATCCAGGCACGCGGATAAACCAGGCGACGGCGACACTGACCGGCGCCGATGGGCTCACCGGAAGCGCGTCGTACTACGAGGTGAAGTTCAGCGACCCGAGCAAGCCGAACGGCCAGATCTGGACGGGGGTCATCGGGTCAGCTACCGCGAGCCCGCCGCAGCGCTGGTTCGTGGTGTGGCTTGGCACCTCGAACGACCCGGTGGACACGAACGCGGCCACGGCGCTCGCCCAGTCGATCCAGCCCTGGACGGCCCCGCCGGCCGCCCCCGCGCCGGGCGCGCCGGGAGCTCCGGCCCCGGCACCCGCGCCCGCTCCAGGCGCCCCCGCGCCGGCCGCTCCGCCGGCCCAAGCGCCCGCGGGCGAGGCCACCCCCACGCCGGCGCCGCAGCAGACCGAATCCGCCTGAGTTCGTTACGCAAACGGGGTATACCGAAAGCACGGCCCGGTACCTGCACCGGGCTTTGCCAGCGAACGCAAGGAGACCCGGATGGACGTCATGGCAGCAACCGAATTTCTTGCCCGCTCGACAACCCTGACCAGCGTCGGCTGGATCGGCTACATCATTATCGGTGGAATCGCGGGCTGGATCGCCGGCAAGATCGTCAAAGGCGGCGGTTCGGGCATCCTGATGAACATCGTGATCGGCGTCATCGGCGCGTTGATCGGCGGGTTCCTGCTGAGCTTCTTCGTCGACACCGCCGCAGGCGGCTGGTGGTTCACCTTGTTCACCGCGATCCTCGGCTCGGTAATCCTGCTGTGGATCGTCGGGATGATCCGAAGGACCTGACCCACGACGATGCGCGCGTGGCGAGTGCGGCGGCCCGGCCCGATGGAAACCGGTCCGCTCGAGCAGGTCACCGCCGACGTGCCGCGCCCCGAGCCGTCCGAGTTACTGGTGGCCGTGCGCGCGTGCGGTGTGTGTCGCACGGACCTGCATGTGGCCGAGGGCGACCTGCCGGTGCACCGCGAGCGAGTAACGCCCGGCCACGAGGTGGTGGGCGAGGTCATAGAAGTCGGCTCAGAGGTCGGTGCGGGGGCGGCCGGTGACGGCTTCGAGGTGGGCGACCGGGTGGGCATTGCCTGGCTGCGCCACACCTGCGGCGTCTGCAAGTACTGCCGCCGGGGCACCGAGAACCTGTGTCCGGAGTCGCGCTACACCGGCTGGGACGCCGACGGGGGATACGCCGAATTCGCCACGGTCCCTGCGGCTTTCGCGCACCACCTGCCCCGCGGCTACAGCGACAGCGAGCTTGCCCCGCTCTTGTGCGCCGGCATCATCGGGTACCGCTCCCTGCTGCGCGCCGAGCTACCGCCGGGCGGCCGGCTGGGTATCTACGGCTTTGGCGGCAGCGCCCACATCACCGCGCAAGTCGCGTTGGCCCAGGGCGCCGAGGTGCACGTGATGACCCGCGGAGCCGAGGCGCAGGAGCTGGCGATGAAGCTCGGGGCCGCGTCGGCGCAAGGCGCGGCCGATCCGCCGCCGGTGCCGCTGGACGCCGCAATCCTGTTCGCGCCGGTCGGCGATCTGGTGCTGCCCGCGATGGAGGCACTCGACCGTGGCGGGACTTTGTCGATCGCCGGGATTCACCTGTCCGACATTCCGAGCCTCAACTACCAACGCCATCTGTTCCAGGAGCGCGAGATCCGGTCGGTCACGTCGAATACGCGGGCCGACGCGCGGGCCTTCCTCGCCTTCGCCGCCGAGCATCACATCGAGGTGACCACGCCGGAATACCCGCTCGCACAAGCGGATCGGGCGCTGGCCGATTTGGCCGGCGGGTGCATCGCCGGCGCCGCCGTGCTGCTGGTCTGACCCGGCGTCAGGTCGACAGGTGCCAGACCAGCGCGGCGGCCAGGGCGCCCAGCCCGTTCAGCGACCAATGCAAGGCGATCGGCGCGATCAGGCTGCCGCTGCGCCGGCGTAGCCAGCTGAAGACGAATCCGGCTGTCGCGGTGGCCAATACGGCCAGCGTCACCCCGGCCAGCATCCCGACGAAACCCCCGCCGAACACCCGCGTGAAACCGACGTTGCTGCTCGTCAGCCCCAGCGACGTCGCGACGTGCCACAGGCCGAACAGCAGCGAACCCGCCAGCGCGACTCCGCGAAATCCCCAGGCCCGGCTCAGCGCGCCGTGCAGCACACCCCGAAACGCCAACTCCTCGGGGATCACGGTTTGCAGCGGAATGATGACCATCGAGGCGATCAGCGCGCCCGAGATCGTGGCGTAGTGATTGTTCATGAACATCGGCCGGGTCATCGGCAGCAGCACACCGACCGCGATGACCGACGCGACCACGCCCACCGCGGCAAGCGCATAGCCGAGCCCGGACTTCCAATGTTCACGGCCCAGGCCCAGGTCGGCCCAGTCCAGACCGTTGGCCCGCATCAACAACGCCAGCCCGACCGCGGCGGCGGGGACGGTCGCGACGCTCGCCCAGGGCGTGGTGAAGTGCGCGATCAGGTTGGTGAGCACCAGCACCACGACCACGACGGCGATGTCGAGGTGGACCCGGAAGCGGTGCAGCGCCGAAAGCTGCGACACCACCGGATGGGTGTGGGCGGCCGTCGTCGCGTCGGGCATCGGGCAAGTTTACCCGCGGCTCGCGGCGGCCCTGCTCACTTCGATTGAGGCGACTCCCAGGTCCAGCCGGCGATCGCCGGATCGTCCTCGCCGTGCTCGCGGGTGTAGAGGCGGGCGGCAAGGCGCGCGTCCACCATCCGCTGACGAAGCACCGCGGCCCGGTTGGCCAGACCGTCCACCCGGTCGATGACATCGGTGACCAGATGGAAACGGTCGAGGTCGTTGAGCATCACCATGTCGAACGGCGTCGTCGTGGTGCCCCGCTCCTTGAACCCGCGCACGTGGATGTGGTGGTGGTTGGTGCGGCGGTAAGTGAGCCGGTGGATCAGCCACGGATAGCCGTGGTAGGCGAAGATCACCGGCTTGTCGCGGGTGAACAGTGCGTCGAATTCGTTGTCGGGCAAGCCATGTGGGTGCTCGGAGTCGGGCAGCAGCCGCATCAGGTCGACGACGTTGACCACCCGAACGGCCAGGTCGGGCAGTTCGCGACGCAGGACGTCGGCGGCGGCCAGCGTCTCCTGCGTCGGGATGTCCCCGGCGCAGGCGAGCACAACGTCGGGCTCGGCGGTGGCCGTGCTCGCCCACTGCCAGATCCCCAGCCCGCGGGTGCAGTGCGCGATCGCGTCGTCGATAGCCAGGTAGCTCAGCGCCGGCTGCTTGCCGGCGACGATGACGTTGATGTAGTCGCGGCTGCGCAGGCAGTGGTCGGCGACCGAGAGCAGCGTGTTGGCGTCCGGCGGCAGGTAAACCCGGACGATCTCGGCCCGCTTGTTGGCGACCAGGTCGATGAACCCGGGGTCCTGATGGGACGCGCCGTTGTGGTCCTGGCGCCACACGTGCGAGCTCAGCAGGTAATTGAGCGACGCGATCGGCTGGCGCCACGGCAAGTCGCGGCTGGTCGACAACCACTTCGCGTGCTGGTTCAGCATCGAGTCGACGATGTGCACGAATGCCTCGTAGCAGTTGAACAGCCCGTGCCGGCCGGTCAGCAGATAGCCTTCCAGCCAGCCCTGGCACAGGTGCTCTGAGAGCACCTCCATCACGCGGCCGTCCGGCGCGAGGTTTTCGTCATCGGGCCCGGTCTCCGAAAGCCAGACCTTGTCGGTGGATTCGTACACGGCGTCCAGTCGGTTCGACGCCGTCTCGTCGGGCCCCATGAGCCGGAAGCGGTCCGGGTTGCGGGCGATGACGTCGCGCAGGAACGTGCCCAGCACCCGGGTGGCCTCGTGCATCGCTGACGCCGGTTGTCCGACCTCCACCGCGTAGTCGCGGAAGTCCGGGAGGTCCAACTCGCGCAGCAACAGCCCGCCGTTGACGTGCGGGTTGGCGCTCATCCGGCGGTCACCGCGCGGTGCGATCGCCCGCAGCTCGGCGCGCAGCGCGCCGCTCTCGCCGAACAACTCCTCGGGGCGGTAACTGCGCAGCCACTCCTCGAGCTGCGCGCGGTGCTCGGGGTTTTCGTGCGTCGCGGCCAGCGGCACCTGGTGCGATCGCCAGGTGCCCTCGACCCGCTTTCCGTCCACCTCTTTCGGTCCGGTCCAGCCTTTGGGCGTGCGCAGCACGATCATCGGCCACACCGGCCGATCGGTCTGACCACCAGAGCGCGCCGCGCGCTGAATGGCCGCGATGTCGTCGAACGCGTCGTCGAGGGCGGCGGCCAGCTGCTGATGCACCGACGCCGGGTCGTCTCCGGCCACCGTGATCGGCCGGTATCCGTAACCGCGCAACAGGGATTCGAGCTCGGTCTGCGGGATTCGGGCCAGCACCGTCGGGTTGGCGATCTTGTACCCGTTGAGGTGCAGGATCGGAAGCACCGCGCCGTCGACGGCCGGGTTGAGGAACTTGTTCGAGTGCCAACTGGTCGCCAGCGGCCCGGTCTCGGCCTCGCCGTCGCCGATGACGCACGCGACCACCAGATCCGGGTTGTCGAACGCCGCACCATAGGCGTGCACCAGCGCGTAGCCGAGTTCACCGCCCTCGTGGATCGACCCGGGAGTCTGCGCGGCCACGTGGCTGGGGATGCCGCCGGGAAAGGAGAACTGACGGAACAGCCGGCGCAGCCCTTCGGTGTTCTCCCCGATGCCGCTGTACACCTCGCTGTAGGTGCCCTCCAGGTACGCGTTCGCCACCAGCCCGGGCCCACCGTGACCGGGCCCGGTGACGTAGATGACGTTGGCGTCGCGGTTGCGGATGACCCGGTTCAGGTGCGCGTAGATGAGGTTGAGTCCCGGCGTGGTGCCCCAGTGGCCCAACAGCCGCGGTTTCACGTGTTCGGCCGACAGCGGCTCGGTCAGCAGCGGGTTGTCCAGCAGATAGATCTGCCCGACCGACAGGTAGTTGGCAGCGCGCCAGTACTTGTCGATGAGGCCCAGTTCGTCGTCGGAGAGTTTCGTGGTCGCGGTCGTTGCGGTTTCTAGGCTCACCCGGCCGATTGTCCGCGCTTCCGATGAACGCGCGCTAGGCGGCGCTCATTCTTCGCCGCGGGCGCGGGCTTCGTAGGCGCGGCGCTGTTCGACGTCGACCTCGTCGGTGAAGACGTGCTCGCCGCCGAGCAGGCGGTTGAGGCCCTCGCCCAGCCGGCGCGGCATGAACTTCTGCGACGCGACCATCGCGCCGGCCGCCCTGGTGACGCGCACCCGCGGCCGCGGGCGAACCACCAACCCGACGATCGCATCGGCGATTTCCGAGGGCTCGGCGTTGCGGAATCCCTTGGCGCCCTTGGTGCCCGCGGTCAGCTCGGTGTTGACGAACGACGGCAACACCATCGAGAAGTGCACGCCGGCCGAGCGGTATTCGAGCCGCGCCGAGTCGGTGAACGCGACCACCGCGTGCTTGCTCGCGCAGTAGGTGGCCAGCCCGACGGCGTAGATCTCCCCGGCCAGCGAGGCGACGTTGATGACGTGTCCGGATCCGCGGGGGACCATGCGCTGGACCGCCAGCTTGCTGCCCAGCATCACGCCGTAGACGTTGATGTCCAGAATGCGGCGGGTGACCGCGTCGGGCTCGTCGATGATCCGGCCGACCGGCATGATGCCGGCGTTGTTGACCAGCACATCGATCGGTCCGAGCTGCCGCTCGACGTCGTCGAGGAACTCCGAAAACGAGTGTGGGTCGGTGACGTCGAGCTTGCCGTGGACGTCGAGGCCGAGTGCGGCGCCCGACTCCTTCACGCACACCTCGTCGATGTCGCCGATCGCGACCTTGGCGCCCAGGTTGTGCAGCGCGGTCGCGGTGGCCAACCCGATGCCCCGCGCGCCGCCGGTGATCACGATGACCTTGTCGCGAACCTTCAGGCCTACTGCGCTGTCTGCCATGTTGGTCCTCCCCAAGTTCTTAACAGGTGTCAACTATGCGATCGGGTAAGCACAGCACTCGACGCCGGGGTGCGCAATAAGCGCCTTCTCAGCGCAGGGTCAGCCAGGCCAGGCTCGCGGCGCCGACCAGGGCGCAGTAGATGGCAAACGGTGTCAGGGTGCGCGTCTGGAAGTACCGGGTGAGATAGCGCACGGCGAGGTAGGCGCAGACGAACGACGCGATGCTGCCGGCCAGGACCTGCCCGCCGATACCGCTTCCCAGGGGCCCGAACAGTTCCGGGATTTTGTAGACCCCGGCGGCCAGGATGATGGGCGTCGCCAGCAGGAACGAGAACCGGGCGGCATCTTCGTGGGACAGGCCGCGCCACAGGCCGGCCACGATCGTGATGCCGGAGCGGCTGATGCCGGGCAGCAGGGCAAGGATCTGCGCCGAGCCGATCAGCACACCCCGGCCCAGGGGCACTTCGGCCAGCCGATTGTCGATGGCCTCGCCGCTGTGCGCGGCCTCGTCGCGGTGTGCGGCCTCGTCGGCCGGTGGCGGGTCGTCGTGGGCGGGCGCCACGCGGCGGCGCAGGACCTCGCCCGCGTACAGGGCGATGCCGTTGAGGAGCAGGAACGCCGCCGCCGGAATGGGTTTGCCCAGCGTGGTGCGGAACAACTGTTCCAGCGCCAGCCCGGCCAGGCCCACGGGAATGGTGGCCAGCACGATCAGCCAGGCCAACCGCTCGTCAGGAGTGCGGATTCGGCGATACCGCAATGAGGAGAAGAAGCCCGCCAGGATGCGCAGCCAGTCGCGCCAGAAGAACACCAGCAACGCCGCGGCCGTCGCAACGTGCAGGCCGACAATGAACGCCAGGTAGGGCGATTGGGGAGCCGACACGTTGAGGTCTTCGGCCCATTGACCGCCGACCAGTGCCGGCACCAGCACCGAGTGCCCGAGGCTCGAGACCGGGAACAGTTCGGTGATGCCCTGGGCGGCGCCGACGATCACGGCTTCGACATAGCTCAAGTGCGCGCTCATGGGTTGGCGGTCTCCATCCGATCGTGGGTCGGCCTGTGACGATAGCCAAAGCCTCGTGGCTTCCCCATGGCCGATGCCCGCGGCCGGGCGGCGTCGACCCCGCGATAGGTTCATCGGGTGACCGTCGACCCCCGCACACCGGTGCTGATCGGCTGCGGTCAGGTCAACCATCGCGACGACATCGACCCGCAAACGCGATCCGTGGAACCGGTCGACCTGATGGCCGCCGCGGCGCGACAGGCCGGGGGTCCCCGGGTGATCGAGGCCGTCGATTCCATCCGGGTGGTGAACGTGCTGTCGGCGCGCTACCGCGATCCCGCGCTGCTGCTCGGCGAACGGATTGGCGCCTGCGGCTTCCGCACGCTGTACAGCCCGGTCGGCGGCAACGTGCCGCAGTCGCTGGTCAACCAGGCGTGCCGGGACATCCAGGCGGGCCGGGCCGGCGTAGTGCTGCTCGCCGGCGCCGAAACGTGGCGGACCCGACGCGGTCTGAAGGCCAAGGGCGGCAAACTCGAGTGGACGGAACAGGACGACTCCGTCCCGCTCGCCGAGGTCAGCGGCGACGACGTCCCGATGGCCGGCGACGCGGAGATCAGGATCGGCCTGGACCGCCCCGCCTACGTCTACCCGCTGTTCGAGCAGGCGCTTCGCATCGCCCGCGGCGAATCCGTCGAAGACCACCTCGACCGCGTCGCCGAATTGTGGGCGCGCTTCAACGCCGTCGCGGTCGGCAATCCCAACGCCTGGATCCGTAAGCCGGTGACCGCGGCGGAGATTCGGCGGCCCGGTCCGCAGAACCGGATGATCAGCTGGCCGTACACCAAGTTGATGAACTCCAACAACATGGTGGACCAGGGCGCCGCGCTGATTCTGACGTCGGTCGAGCAGGCGCAACGCCTGCGGATCCCGGACGACCGTTGGGTTTACCCGCATGCGGGCACCGACGCGCACGACACGCCCGCCATCGCCGAACGTGACGAGCTGCACCGGTCCACCGCCATCCGGATCGCGGGCGCCCGGGCGCTGGAGCTCGCGGGCCTGGGCATCGACGACGTCCACTATGTCGACCTGTACTCGTGCTTTCCGTCCGCCGTTCAGGTCGCCGCGGCCGAACTGGCGCTGGCCGTCGACGATCCGGCGCGTCCGCTGACCGTCACCGGCGGCCTGACGTTCGCGGGCGGCCCGTGGAGCAATTACGTCATGCATTCGATCGCCACCGTCGCCGAACTGCTGGTGGCCAATCCGGGACGGCGCGCCCTGATCACCGCCAACGGCGGTTACCTGACCAAGCACAGCTTCGGTGTCTACGGCACCGAACCTCCTTCCGAATTCCGTTGGGAGGACGCGCAATCCGCGGTGGATCGGGAGCCCACCCGCGACGGATTGGTCGAATGGGAGGGCGTCGGCACCGTCGAAGCCTGGACGACACCGTTCGACCGGGATGGGCGGGCGGAGAAGGCATTCGTTGCTGTGCGCACGCCCGACGGGTCGCGAACGTTGGCCGTGATCACCGACGGCGCCGCGGCGCAGGAAACCGTGCATGAAGACATCGGTGGCGCCAAGGTTGCCGTCGCCGCGGACGGCAGCGCCACGCTGCGGTAGCCGGCCGCGGGAATACCGCCAGGCCAGAGCCCCGTTTGGGGAGTAACAGTCGCGCAAATGACAGCGACTTGCCTATTGTCGAGGGTGACGTTGGGGGAGGTGAGCCCAGGTGCAGATCCTGGTTACCGACGCCACCGGCACCGTCGGGCGGCTGGTCGCACGCCAGCTCATCGCGGCTGGCCACACCGTCAGCGGCATTGCTGAGCGCCCGCATGCCTGCCTGGACCCAAACGTCGAATTTGTTTGCGCGCCGCTGAGCGACCCCGTCCTGCAGCAGCTGGCCGACGAGGCAGACACGGTCATCCACCTGGCCCCGGTCGACGCGACCGCCCCCGGCAGCGCGGACATCGACGGCGTCGCGCGGGTGACCCACGCGGCCGCCCGCGCCGGCGCGCGACTGCTGTTCGTCTCCCAGGCCGCGGGCCGGCCCGACCTGTATCGACCCGCCGAGGAGCTGGTGTCCACCAGCTGGGCGCCGAGCGTCGTGGTCCGAATCGCGCCGCCGGTCGGCCGTCAGCTCGACTGGATGGTGTGCCGCACCGTGGCCACGCTGCTGCGCAGCAAGGTTTCCGCACAGACCATGCGGGTGCTGCACCTCGACGACCTGGTGCGGTTCCTGGTTTTGGCGCTGAACACCGACCGCACCGGTGTCGTGGACCTGGCCACACCGGACGCCACCAACGTGATCACGGCCTGGCGGGTGCTGCGATCCGCCGATCCGCGTTCCCGGCCGTATGGGGTTCGCAGCTGGTCACAGTTGATTCCGGAGATGGATATCACTGCGGCACAAGAGGATTGGGGGTTCGAGTTCGGCTGGCAGGCAATCGAGGCGGTCGCCGACACCGCGCGCGGACTCGCCGGCCGCAAACTCGGCCCCGGCGGTGCGGTCCACCATGGGGGGCGACTGGCGCTGCCGGTGGAGGTACTCCCGCGGCACGCGCCGCCCGGTTCGCTGCGCAACGCCGCACCGGAGGGCGTGGAGGGCGAATTCGACGACATGATCGATCCGCGGTTCCCGGTTTTCAGTGCGACCGGCCTCGCCGAGGCGCTGCCCGGACCGCTGACCCCGATAACCCTGGACGTCCAGTTGAGCGGGCTGCGAACGGCCGGCCGGGTGATGGGTCAGGTGCTCGCACTCGGTGGCGTCGTGGGTGACGAATGGGGGAGCAGGGCCATCGCGGTGTTCGGTCATCGCCCCTACGTCGGGGTGTCGTCCAACGTCGTTGCCGCCGCGCAGCTCCCGGGGTGGGACTCCGGCGCGCTGGTCCGGCGCGCCCTGATCGACCAACCACAGGTCGGTGACCTGCTGCCGTTCGGTCCACCCCAGCTGGCCGGCGGGGCGGTGGGGACGGTCGCCAAGGCGGTCGCCGCGGCACGATCGCTCGCGATATTGCGTCATCTGCGGACCAACACGCGCGCCTACGGCGCCGCCGCCGCGGCGGAACACCTCGATGACGCGCAGCTGAGGCTGCTGCCCGATGCCAGCCTCGGGGTGCGGCTACGGCTGCTGCGCGACCGGATTCACCAGGGCTGGATCCTGACGGCGTTGTCGTTGATCGACACCGGCGTGACGGCGGCCGCGCTGGAACGCACCGGGGCGGGAACCAGGGTGCCGGGGCTGGGCATGATCCTCGAGGGTGGCCGCGTAGCGGCCGAGATCGCCGAGCTGGCAACGATATTGCGCGCCGACCCGCCGCTGGCCGCCCTGGCCCGGGACGGCAATCTCGACAGCATCCGCGCCCTGTCTCCGGGTACCGCCGCCGCGCTCGACGCCGCGGTCGCCCGCATCGGATACCGCGGGCCAGGGGAAGCCGAGCTGGCCAGCACGGTGTTCTTCGACGACCCGGCGATGCTGCTGGCGGCGGCCGCCGAAGCCGCCGACGCCCCCGCCGAGCCGCCGCCGCCCGAGACACTGGCCCGGCGTCTCGCCGACAATGCTCGCGTGTCGCGCGAGCTGGCTCACGACGCCACCATCCGATTCACCCATGAGCTTCGAACGGCGTTGCGCGAGTTGGGTTCTCGACGGGTGGCGGCGGACCTGATCGACGTCGTGGCCGACGTGTACTACCTGACCTGCGACGAGCTGGTCACGATGCCGGCCGATGCCCGGTTGCGGATCAAGCGCCGGCGCGCTGAGCGGGAGCGCCTGCAGGCGCAACGCCCGCCCGACGTTATCGACGGGACGTGGGTGCCCGCCGAGGCGTCAGCTCACTAGGTCGGCAAGCGGGGACTGCGGATCCGCCAGCCTGTCGGGGTCGACGGAAGTCGCGGACCTGATCAGCGCTTTGACGTCGTCGAGCACATCCCAGATGTTGACGTTCATCCCGGCCAGCACCCGGTTTTCGCCGTCGAGCCAGAACGCGACGAATTCGCGTCCGGCGACGTCACCCCGGAACACCACCCGCTCGAAGCTGGGTGCGTGCCCGACGTACTCCATCCCGAGGTCGTACTGGTCCGTGAAGAAGTAGGGCAGCTCCGCGTATTCGCCTGGCTCGCCTCGCATTCCGGCGGCTGCCACCGCGGGCTGCTTGAGCGCGTTGGCCCAGTGCTCGGTGCGAATCCGGCAGCCGAACAGCGGATGCTCGGCCGCGGCGATGTCCCCGACCGCGTAGATGTCAGGGTCGCTCGTGCGCAGCGACGCGTCGACCAGCACACCGCCGTCGCCCATGGACAACCCCGCCTGCTCGGCGAGTTCGACGTTCGGCTGGGCGCCGACGGCCACTAACACCGCATCGGCGGGGAGCGTCGACCCGTCGCGCATTTTCAGTCCGGTGGCTTTGCCGCCCTTCGTCGTGATCTCGTCGACCTGCGCCTCGAGCCGTAAGTCCACCCCGTGATCGCGATGTAGGTTGGCGAACACTTCGCCCACCGATTCGCCGAGCGCGGCCAGCAGCGGCTGTTTGGCCGTCTCGACGACGGTCACGGCGACGCCGCGCTGTCGGGCGCCGGCGGCCACCTCCAGCCCGATCCATCCGGCTCCGACCACGGCCAGCGAAGACCCCTCGGCGAGAACAGAATTCAGCGCCACGGCGTCGTCATAGGTGCGCAGATAGTGGACCGCGCCGGCGTCGGATCCGGGTATCGGCGGCCGCCGCGATGCCGATCCGGTCGCCAGCAACAGCTTGTCGTACCGCACCGCGCTGCCGTCTGGGAGTGTGACGGTATGTTCGGCGGGGGTCAGGGTCTGCACACGCGAGCCGAGTCTCACGTCGACGTCGTTGTCGCGGTACCACTCGGAATTCTGCACGGTGAAATCGGTCAGCGATTTCTTGCCGGCGAGATACTCCTTGGAGAGCGGTGGTCGCTCGTAGGGCAGGTGTTCCTCTTCGGCGAAGAGGATGACTTGGCCGTCAAAGCCGCTGTCGCGCAACGCTTCTGCGGCCTTGGCTCCGGCAAGTCCGCCGCCGACGATGACGAATGTGGTCGAGCTGGCCATGATTGCTGCTCCGTTCTTTCCTCGACATTCCCAGCCTACGCGGGCCGGCTCAGGCCAAGAGTTCTTGCAAGGTCAGGGCATTGCGGACGGCGTGGCCGCCGAGATCGTTGTTGAAATACACCCACACGTCCCTGCCGTCGCGGTCCCAGCCGGCGATCCGGTCGGCCCAGCACCGCAGGTCGTCGCCGGAATAGCAGCCGGCGTAGATCGAATCCTGATCCGGGCCGTGCAGCCGGACGTACACCAGATCGGCGGTGGCGCGCGGCACGCACGCCAATCCGGCGCCGCTCATCACCACATAGGCCGCGCGGCGGCGTTCGAGCACCTCGTACACCGCGGGATCGTTCCAGGATGGATTCCGCAACTCCACGGCCACCCGGATCGACGCCGGCACCTGCCGCAGGAACGAATCCAGCCGCGCGTCGTCGCGCTGCTGCTCGGGGTGCAGCTGAACCAGCAGCACACCGCGCCGATCACCCAGCAGCTGCCAACAGCGCTCGAACCGTTCGATCCAGGGCTCGGGGGAGGCCAGTCGGCGGTAGTGGGTCAGTCCGCGATGGGCCTTGACCGACATGGTGAAGCCGGCCGGCAATTGGTCGCGCCACCCCGCGAACGTCGAATCCTTGGGCCAGCGGTAGAAGCTCGCGTTCAGCTCGACGGTGTCGAACACCTCGACGTAGCGCGCCAGCCGCTTGCCGGCCGGCAGGCCGGGCCGGTACAGCACGTCGGTCCAGTGCTGATACGACCAGCCCGACGTGCCGATCCGCACCGTCACAGGGGGCTCAACCGGTCACCCGCCGGCGCAGATCGTCGTCGAGTGCGACCCGCACCAACGCGGCGGCCAGCCGGGCGTTGGCACGCGGAGCGAGCGAGGCCAGCTTTGCCGCGTCGGCAGGCAGGCCCAACCGCTTGGCCGCGGTGGTGGCGCGGTCGTCGAAATACGGGCGAACCCAGGTCCAGACGTCCTGCACCTCGCGTAGGTAGATGTCGGCGCCGGTTTCACCGATCCCCTTGAACGTCTTGAGCATTCGCTTGGCCTCGCCGATGTCTTGGTGGCTGCGACCGTCGAGCTCGCGGAGGTCGCCGGCGTACTCGTCGCAAACCCGCCTGGCCATGTCGGTGAGGCGGGTGGCCGAGCTTTCGTCGTAGCGCACGTAGTGAGCCCGGCCGAACGCGCTGATCATGGTCCGCCTGTCCGAGGCCAGGACGGCCTTCGGGGTGCGCAGGCCCGTCTTGAAGAGCTCACGGGCCGCACGCGTGGCGGTAGTGGCATCGATCGGCTTGCTGGCCAGCATGCACAGCACCAGGAGCTGAAACAACGGCATCGGTTTGTCGTTGACCCGAATGCCCGCCTCGGCGGCGTACGTGGTGCCGGCGACGTTGAGCAGTCGCCCCACCAGTTCTTCGCGCCCGCTCATACCGCACCGCGTACCCGCGCGGTTCCCGCGCAAACCGGGCCGGGCGTTGCCGCCTATTTGGCTGGCAGGCTGCGCGCGTAGCCGACGCCTCGGCTCACCCAACCCTGAAGCTGGCGCTTGGTTTTCACACCGTCGGCGTCGACGCGCAACCAGCCCCGGGCTTCCCGCCCCGCCATCACCATGGCGCTGACGTGGTCGCGTTCCAGCAGCTTGTCGGTGTCGTCCGGCGGCACCCGCACCAGCAATCCGCCCTGCCCGCTGGCGGCGACGGACATGTTGCCGTTGACTAGGAACGCGAGGCCACCAAACATGCGTTTTTCCTCGACGCCACGCTCGGATCCGAGCAGTTCGCGGATCCGGTTGGCCAGGTCTTCGTCGTAGGCCATGCGCCGACCTTAACGCCGGCGACCGACACGCGCCGAGCCTGTAATTTTGCAGGCCGCTACTCGTACTTCTGCTGCGGATTTACAGGCTCGGCGAAGTGGCGAACGCCTTGTCAGTCCAGATCCACTCGAATGGTGAGCAGGTCGCTACCCATCAGTCGCACGACTGCGCTGTTAAGCCGGGGGAGGTTGCCCAGCCGCCGCAGCGCGTCGTCGTCGGGCATGAGGTGAGCCGTTCCGTTTCGCCACCGACCGCCAACGCGCACCCGAACGGCGGAGTTGGCCTTGATGTTTCGGACGTAGTCGGAATGCTCACCGTGCTCGGAGACCATCCAGAACTGGTTGTCCACCACGCGACCGCCTACCGCGGTGCGCCGCGGCTGCCCCGACTTGCGGCCGACGGTCTCGAGCATGGTCACCGGCAGTTGCCGCCCCACCGGATTCACCACCAGACGTTGAACGCGGTGGACGACTTGCCGCTTCAAATCCCTCAGGTCGGTCATGTCCCCGATTGTGGCAGCATCCGGCAGGGCTATGCGGGCCGGCGGGCCGGGACGCCGACGGCGCGCAGGACCCACTCGCGGGGCACGTCGAAGGCCAGCGACCGGCGGGGGATGGTGGTCAGCACCGCTTCGGGGATGGCCGTTTTGTAGCGCAGTGACAGGTGACCGGAGAACGCGGGGTCGACCTGGCTGACGTCGACGTCGAGTGCGAGACCGCTCTCGGAGAACTCCGCCTTGACCGGTCCGCTCTGGGGCGCGTCCCAGCGCTGGTCGATGGCTCGACCCGCCAATTTCGGCACGGTCGACAACGTCCCGAGAACCCGCTGAGGGGTAAGGGCCAGGGAACCGGCATAGCTGCGGATGTTGTTGCCCTTGACCACGAAACCCGGTACCGAGCCGTTGAATCGGAAAGTGACGGGGACGAACTCGGCGAGATGGAGTATTCCCTCCGATTCGACTTCGGCCCGCATATCGGCGGGCAGTTTGCCGATGCGGAGCATCTTGCGCAGGATCACGGCCATTCCCGCACAGTAACGGCCTTGCGCGGCCCCTGCGCCGTTTTGCCGCAGACGAGGACAGCCGCCGCGCATTGGCGGCGGCTGTCTCGTTCTGCCTGTTAGGTCGTCGCGTACGCCACGAATTGGCCGCCAGGCAGGAAGACGCCCCACTGGTTCAAGGCCGGGTTAAATACGACTGGGTAGTCGACCGGTTGACCCGGTGGCATCCAGCGCGCCGGGAGCCCGTAGCCGATCGGGTCGTTGTAGTGGCCCGGCGGCGGGAATCCGTTCTGTCCCGGTGGCAGCGGCGTGCCCGGCCCGTTGCAGTTGACGCCCGGGCCGCCGTTACAAATCGGCTGTCCAGGTATGCCCGGTCCCGGCACATTCTGGCCCGGCACGTTCGGTCCAGGCACATTCGGACCAGGCACCGGACCCGGCACATTCGGGCCGTTCGGATCGGCTTGCGCCAATCCGGCACCAAATCCGAGCGCACCGGACGTCAAAGCACCTGCAATCGCGGCGCTAGCAGCAATTCTGTTCAACCTCATGGTGAACTCCTTATCCAGCCGATCGGCCGCCATCCGGCAGCCTCTCAGCAGCGATTTGTTGTTCGTCACCCGCGCAGTTGCTAAACGTCGGGGTAGAGGTGAACCCCCCGGCCGGTTCTCCCTCTGCTCCAAGGCCTACCCAGCCACGGGGGAGGCCAAAACCTCCACAGCCGCATTAGGCCGCGACGGTTGCCGTCTCGGCCACCGGTTCCAGGGCCCGCGCGACGATCTCGGCGACGTCGGTCATCGGCGTGACCGTCAGCGCCTCGAGCACCTCGGCGGGCACGTCGTCCAGATCGGGCTCATTGCGCGCTGGGATGAAAACCGTTGACAGCCCGGCACGTTGGGCGGCCAGCAGCTTCTGCTTCACCCCGCCGATCGGCAGCACCCGCCCGTTCAGCGTGACCTCACCGGTCATGCCGACGTCGGAGCGGACCTGGCGTCCGGTGGCCATAGAGACCAGCGCGGTCACCATCGTGACACCGGCCGACGGGCCGTCCTTGGGCACCGCCCCGGCGGGCACGTGGACGTGGATGCGCCGGTCCAGCGCCTTGGGGTCGACGCCCAGGTCGGCGGCGTGCGAGCGCACGTAGGACAGCGCGATCTGCGCCGACTCCTTCATCACGTCACCCAGCTGGCCCGTCAACTGCAGGCCCGGTTCGCCGTCGGTGGCCCCGGCCTCGATGTAGAGCACGTCGCCGCCCAGCCCGGTCACGGCCAGGCCGGTGGCCACGCCGGGCACCGCGGTGCGTTCGGCCGACTCGGGCGTAAACCGCGGCCGGCCAAGGTAATCCACCAGATCGGGCTCGTCCACGATTATCGGGGTCACCGGTTCCTCGGCGATCTTCGTCGTGACCTTGCGCAGCGCCTTGGCCAGCAGGCGTTCGAACTGCCGCACCCCGGGTTCGCGGGTGTAGTCGGCGGCGATCTTGCGCAGCGCGGCGTCGGTGACGGTGACCTCGTCGTCGTTCAGCGCCGCCCGCTCGCGCTGCCGTGGCAGCAGGTAGTCGCGGGCGATAGCGACCTTGTCGTCCTCGGTGTAGCCGTCGATAGCCACTAGCTCCATCCGGTCCAGTAGGGCCGACGGGATGGTCTCGATCACGTTGGCAGTGGCCAGGAAGACGACGTCGGACAGGTCCAGGTCCAGATCCAGGTAGTGGTCGCGGAACGTGTGGTTTTGCGCCGGGTCCAGCACCTCGAGCAGCGCCGCGCTCGGGTCGCCACGGTAGTCGGAACCGACCTTGTCGATTTCGTCAAGCAGCACAACTGGATTCATCGATCCCGCCTCGCCGATCGCGCGCACGATCCGGCCGGGCAGCGCGCCCACGTAGGTGCGCCGGTGCCCGCGGATCTCGGCCTCGTCGCGCACGCCGCCCAGCGCGACGCGCACGAACTTGCGGCCCAGCGCGCGCGCGACGCTCTCACCCAGAGACGTCTTGCCGACGCCGGGCGGACCGGCCAGCACCATCACCGCACCCGAGCCGCGGCCGCCGACGACCTGCAGCCCGCGCTGCGCACGCCGGGAGCGCACAGCCAGGTATTCGACGATGCGGTCCTTCACGTCGTCCAGCCCGTGGTGATCGGCGTCCAAGATTGCCCGCGCCGCGGCCAGGTCCGTCGAATCCTCGGTTTTGACGTTCCAGGGCAGGTCGAGCACGGTGTCCAGCCAGGTGCGGATCCAGCCGCTTTCCGGGCTCTGGTCGCTGGAGCGTTCCAGCTTGCCGACCTCGCGCAGCGCGGCCTCGCGCACCTTCTCGGGCAGGTCGGCGGCCTCGACGCGGGCCCGGTAGTCGTCGGATCCATCGGGCTCGCCCTCGCCCAATTCCTTGCGGATCGCGGCCAGCTGTTGGCGCAGCAGGAACTCCTTCTGCGTCTTCTCCATGCCCTCGCGCACGTCGTCGGCGATCTTGTCGTTGACCTCGACCTCGGCCAGGTGCTCGCCGGTCCAGTCGATCAGCACGCGTAGCCGCTCGCCGACGTCGACCGTCTCCAGCAGCTGGCGCTTCTGCACATCGCTCAGGTAGGACGCGTAGCCGGACGTGTCCGCCAGCGCCGACGGGTCGGTCAGGCTGTTGACGTAGTCGATGATCTGCCAGGCGTCGCGCCGTTGCAGCATGGCCAGCAGCAGCTTCTTGTATTCCGCGGCCAGCGCCTTGATGTCGTCGGTCGGCTCGGCCTCGGTGACCTCGGTCACCTCGACCCATAGCGCCGCGCCCGGACCGGTGGCGCCGGCCCCGATCTGCGCCCTGCGCTCGCCGCGCACGACGGCGGCGGTGCCACCGCCGGCGATGCGGCCGACTTGCAGGATCTTCGCGATCACACCGTGGGACGGGTAGCGGTCCTCGAGCCGCGGGGCGACCAGCAGCTGCCTCGATTCGCTGGCCCGGGCTGCGTCGATGGCCGCGCGTGCGGCGTCGTCCAGTGCGATCGGCACGACCATTCCGGGTAACACGATGGTGTCGGTGACGAACAGCACCGGGACTGAATTGGCTTGAGACACTCGTCCTCCAAAGGTTTAGTCTGTTGCGCTCAACCCTGGTTGGAGGTGCTTTGTTCCCGGGGGAACCGGGGCGATCTTCGCGTCAGTGGGCCGCCGCGCGCTGGCGCGCCCGAAACGCCTGGACCTTCACCTTGTTTCCGCAGGTGCTCATCCCGCACCAGTGCCGGTTTTTCGCTCTGGACGAATCGACGTAAAGGCGCGTGCACCCGGGATGTGCGCAACGTTTGACGTTGTCGAGGTCGGGTCCGGCAATGAGGTCGAGCAGATCCGCGGCGAGGCTCGCGAGCAGTCGCGGCGCGGTGCCCTCGCGGCGGGTGGCGCCGGTGCGCAGCAATCGCGGCGCAAGCTGCGGTCGCGACGCCCACTCGTTGAGCACGTCGACGTCGGCGACCTGGGGTCGGCGCCCCTCGAGGCGCGCGACGACGGTCCGGTAGCTCGCCTCGCGCAGTTCAATCGCCGCGACGAGCTCGTCGTCGGTGACGTCGATCGCATCGTCCAGCAGACCCGCCTGAACCGCCCAGTCCGACAGCAGCCGGGGGTCGGCCAGCAGCTCCTCGCGCGCCGACATGCGGTGTTTCACCGTGCCCGCGAAGTCCAGGCACCGCCGACCACTCACGTAGACGAACTTCATGTAACCACCTTGACAGGTTTCACGACTCGGAGCAAGATGTAACTATCTAAGCCGGTTACATGGCTAGTAGCGAAACTGTTAGGAGCCTTCGACATGATCACGAAAATGCTTGTCAGCGCAGCGATCTTCGGCTCTGCTATTGCGGGAGCGGCGCCGGCCAGCGCCGACCCGAGCCAGTCGGACCAAAACATATTCGGCAGCCTGACCTGCAACTGCCAGCAGACACCCCCAGCCGGCGGCGCGGTCCAGAACGACGAGATTGATCGCGGAATCTGGGCGGGCCTCAGCCGCGGCTGACGGTCAGCGCGCAGGGGGCTCGACGGGGCCCAGCCGCCGCAGCTGCGTCACGTGCTTGGGCGAAAGCTCCTCCAGGCAGGTCACGCCCAGCAGCCCCATCGTCCTGATCAGACCGGTCTGCAGGATTTCGATGGCGCGGTCGACGCCCGCCTCACCGCCGGCCATCAGCCCATAGAGATAGGCCCGCCCGACGAGCGCGCATCGCGCCCCCAACGCAATCGCCGCGACGATATCCGCGCCGGACATGATTCCGGTGTCCACCAGGATCTCGGTGTCCTTGCCGACCTCGCGAGCGACGACGGGCAATAGGTGAAAGGGCACCGGGGCCCGATCCAGTTGGCGGCCACCGTGATTGGACAACACGATGCCGTCTGCTCCGCGGTCGACGACGGCGCACGCATCGTCGAGGGTCTGGATACCTTTCACGACGAGCTTTCCCGGCCATCGGGCCTTGATCCACTCCAGGTCCGCGAAGGTGAGGCTGGGATCGAACATCGTGCTCAGATACTCGCCGACCGTCCCGGACCAGCGGTCCAGCGACGCGAACGCCAGCGGCTCGGTGGTCAAGAGATCAAACCACCACTTCGGGTGCGGCACCGCGTCGAGGACGGTTCGCAGCGTCAGCGCCGGCGGGATCGTCATGCCGTTGCGGTTGTCGCGAAACCGGGCACCGGCGACCGGCACGTCGACGGTGACCAGCAGGGTGTCGAAGCCGGCGTCGGCCGCGCGTTGCACCAGCGCCATCGAGCGCTCGCGGTCGCGCCACATGTACAGCTGAAACCACTTCCGCCCCTGCGGAACAGCGGTCACCAGGTCTTCGATCGCACAGGTACCGAGTGTGGACAGCGAGAACGGAATCCCGGCCCGGGCCGCCGCCCGTGCGCCCGCGATCTCGCCCTCGGTGTGCATCAGGCGGGTGAACCCGGTCGGCGCGATCCCGAATGGCAGCACAACCGGTTGGCCGAGCACGTTCCAGCCGGCGGTCACGTTGCTGACGTCGCGCAGGATCGTCGGATGAAATTCGATGTCGCGGAACGCTTGTCGGGCACGTTGTAGGGACAACTCGTCTTCGGCGGCGCCGTCGGCGTAGTCGAACGCCGCCCTCGCGGTGCGCCGCTTGGCGATTCGCCGCAGATCCTCGATGGTGAAGGCGGAGTCGAGGCGCCGCTTCGTCGCGCTGAACTGGGGCCTCCTGAATTGGATCAGCGGTGCCAGATGGCGCACTTTGGGCACTCGCCGTTTGACCGCCATGTGTGCAACCGTAGTCGTATGGCGTCGGCAGCCGACCCCTTCGACCTGAAGCGTTTCGTCGATGCTCAGGCCCCGGTCTATCGCAGCGTCGTCGACGAGTTGCGCGGCGGGCGCAAGCGCGGTCACTGGATGTGGTTCGTGTTTCCGCAACTTCGCGGGCTGGGCAGCAGCCCGATGGCGGACCACTACGGCATCGCCTCGCTCGAGGAAGCCCGCGCCTATCTGCGGCACGACCCGCTCGGGCCGCGATTGCATGAATGCGCCCAGCTGGTCAACGAGGTGCGAGGCCGTTCGATCGCGGAGATATTCGGTTCCCCCGACGACCTCAAGCTGCGTTCGTCGATGACGCTGTTCGCCCGTGCGGCCGAGGACAACGAGGACTTCGTAACGCTGCTCGACCGGTACTACGGCGGCGAGGAAGACCAGCTGACCGTGGCGCGGCTGAGGCGTTCCTAGACGGGGCTCAGGATGCGCCAGCCGTGGGCCTCGACGGCCACCGTCTCCACGACGTCCTGGGGCGGGGCCGCCGATCCGGCGACAACGTGAGCCCGCGCCGCGCCGAGTTCGGATAGGGGCAGCTGGAGGGGCTTGTCGTCGATGTTGAGCGCGACGAGCAATGCGTTCTCGCCGCTGCGCGTCTCGTAGACGTAGTGCCGGTTGGTCAGCCGCAGTGCGGTGGTCGACGCCGAATGCAGCCAGGCGTGGCGGCGCCGCAGCCCGACGAGGTATTGGTGCAGCGCCCACACGTCGGTGCCGAATGCGTCCAATTGCACTGGGGGAGAGCCGAACTCCGGGCGCACCGCGTCGTCTCCGCCGTAGCGCTCTTCCTTCACCCCGCGAAACGCGAACTCGTCGCCGGCGTACACGCTGGGCACGCCGCCCACCGTCAGCAGGATCACCAGCGCGTGAGCCAGGTGTGCGGAGTTCTCCAGCCGGCTGGCGATGCGGGTGACATCGTGATTGCCGATGAATGTCAGCGGGGCGAAGCTGGCAAGGAAAGTGTTGTGTCGCTGCAGCGCCCAGTCCAGCTCGAAGAAGTTGGCGTCGTTGAGCGCGCTCCAGATGGCCTTCCACAGCTCGTATTGGGTGGCGGAGTCGAACCTGGCCGCATCGACGACCGCGCCGTAGTCGCCGTGGATCAGCTCACCGACGAACCAGGCATCCGGATGTAGTTCGCGGACCTTCGGCAGAGTTGCAGCCCAGAAGTGTTGCGGCACAATGTACGCCGCATCCAGGCGCCAGCCGTCCGCGCCGCGGCGGAGCCAATGCGCCATCACGTCCGCCGTGTACGCGACGACCTCGGGATTGTCGTGGTTGAGGGTGATGAGTTCGGAATGGCCCTCGAAGGTGTGGAATCGGCCCGGGCGCCCGCGAAACCAGCGTGCCGCCTCGTCGTTGTGCGGCGCCTCGCGATACCGCGGGAAGTCGACGCCGACGTGGTTGAACACGCCGTCGAGCAGGATGCGCAGCCCGCGGCGGTGCGCCTCGGCGACGAGGTAGTCGAAGTCGGAGTCGTCGCCGAGGCGCGGGTCGATGCGGTAGTGATCGGTGGTGTCGTAACCGTGTGTGCGCGAGGCGAAGATCGGCCCCAGCGCGATCCCGGACGCCCCCAAGGCGATGGCGTGGTCGAACCAATTCACCAGTCGCCGCAGCCGGTGTTCCCCGGGGTCCGGCGCGTCGGTCGCCGGAAAGGCGCCGACGAACCCCAGGGGATAGACCTGCCACCAGATCGCGTGGGGTACCCAGGACGGGGTCACGTCGCGGCGATCAGCCGACCGCCGCTAGTGTCTGCGACGCGGTAATCGCCTGTGCCACACCGGCAACGATCGCGGCAGCCTTCAACGCTTCCAGAATGGCCTCGCGGCTCGTCCCCGCCTCGCGCAGCGCGTGCTCGTGGGCGACCATGCAGTGTGAGCAACCGTTGATCGACGACACCGCGAAGCACCAGAGTTCGAAATTCGCCTTGTCCACACCCGGATTGCCGATGACATTCATGCGCAGTCCGGGCCGTAGATCGTCGTAGGCGCCTTCGAGGAAGCCGCGACCGCGGTAGAAGACGTTGTTCATGCCCATGATGGACGCGGCGGCCAGCGCGGCTTCGTATGCCTCGGCGGACAAGTTGTCGGCGGCATCCGTGCCGATCTCGTTCAGCACCTGGGGGTTTCGCGTGGCCACGGCGCTGGCCAACAAGGTGCCCCACAGCTGCTCGGAGTCCAGGACGGTGCTGCGGGTGATCGTGCCCAGGTTGAGCTTGAGGTCCTTCGCGTACTCGGGCAGGGCAGCCTTGAGCGTCTCTACGGTCATGTCGCGTCTTCCAATCGTGATCAGGCCTGGGATCAGGCGGAGGCCTTGAGCAACTCGCCAGCGTCCAGCGTCGGGTCGCCCTTGCGCCAGTTGCACGCGCACAGCTCGTCGGACTGCAGGGCGTCCAGCACGCGCAGCACCTCGTCCACGTTACGCCCTACGGATCCCGCGGTCGCCGACACGAATTGGATCTCGTTGTTGGGGTCGACGAGGAAGGTCACCCGGTCCGCGACGCCGTCGGCGTTGAGCACCCCGGTAGCTTCGACGAGTTCCCGCTTGATGTCGGACAGCATCGGGAACGGCAGCCGCTTGAGGTCTTCGTGCTGCGCGCGCCACTGGAAGTGCACGAATTCGCTGTCGATCGAGACACCGAGGATTTGTGCGTCGCGGTCGGAGAACTCGTCGTTCAGCTTGCCGAACGCCGCGATCTCGGTCGGGCACACGAAGGTGAAGTCCTTCGGCCAGAAGAACACCACGCGCCACTTGCCGGGGTGGTCCTCATTGGTGATCGTGGTGAAGTAGTCGCCGGGTTGTTGGGCGTCGACCTTCGACAGGTCGCCGCCGATCAGCGCGGTGAGCTGGTAGGCGGGGAATTGGTCGCCGATCGTCAGCAAAGCCATGTCCGCTCCTTATCTGGACTTAATCAAGATTAGCTGTCTTCCCTAATGCTGCCGTGAGCTCGATCTAAAGTAAAGGTGATATATCCCACTACACTAATAGGTATGACCGATAAGAGTTTTCAGCCCACCGTCGCCGGGCTGCGCGCCTTCGTCGCGGTGGCCGAAAAGCAGCATTTCGGCAGTGCGGCAACCACTCTCGGCGTCAGTCAGTCGACCCTCTCACAGGCCTTGGCGGCGCTGGAAGCCGGCGTCGGCACCCGTCTCGTAGAGCGATCGACGCGGCGCGTACGCGTGACGTCCGAGGGGATGCGGCTATTGCCGTTCGCCCAGGCCGTCGTCGAGGCGATGGGGGCTTTCAGCGCCGCGGCCGCGGGGGCATCCGACCCGCTGCAAGGCACCATGCGGTTGGGACTGATCCCGACCGTGGCGCCCTACGTGTTGCCGTCGGTGTTGGCGGGGCTGGCGAGCCGCCTGCCCGCGCTCACGCTCCGGGTGATCGAAGACCAGACCGAACGACTCCTCGCGGCGCTGCGCGACGGCGCGCTGGACGCGGCGTTGATCGCGTTGCCCTCCGATGCGGCCGGCGTCACCGAGATCGCCATCTACGACGAGGATTTCCTGCTCGCGGTGCCGCCCGGGCATCCGCTTTCGGGCAAGCAGCGCGTGCTCACCGGCGCGCTGGCGGAGCTGCCACTGCTCTTGCTGGACGAGGGTCACTGCCTGCGCGATCAGGCCCTGGACGTCTGCCAGAAGGCAGGCGTGCGGGCGGACCTCGCCGATACCCGGGCCGCGTCGCTGGCGACCGCCGTGCAATGCGTGACGGGCGGGTTGGGCGTCACGCTGATCCCGCAGAGCGCGGCGCCGGTCGAGGCCGCGCGCAGCCAACTCGGACTCGCGCAGTTTGCGACTCCCCGCCCCGGTCGACGAATAGGCCTGGTGTTCCGCTCCTCGAGCGGTCGTGACGAATCCTATCGACGGCTTGCCGGGATCATCGGCGAGTCGATCAAGGCTGAGCACAAGGTCCGGCTGATCAAATAGCGGCCCTGTAGGTCGTGGGGCCCAAGCAGTAGGTTCAGCCCATGGAGAAGGTAATCGCCGTACTGATGCGCGCCGACGCCGACGAAGATTGGTGCGCCCGCCAACGGGGCCCCGTCGCCGACACACTGCTTGGGCTGGGGCTGCCCGGGTTGTCGGTCAATGTCCGGGACGGCGCGGTGCGCCATTCGCTGATGACGTTGACGACCCTCGACCCGCCGGTCGCCGCGGTGGTGAGTTTGTGGACCCAGCAGTGCTACGGCGACCAGACGGCTGCGGCGCTCGACCTGCTCGCCAAGGAGTGTGAACAGCTGGGCGCGTACCTGGTGACGGAGTCGGTCCCGCTTGCCGCGCCGGCCGTCGAATCCGGTACTCGCACACCGGGTTTGGCTAACATCGCCCTGCTGCGCCGCCCCCCGGCCCTGGATCAGGAGACCTGGCTGACCCGCTGGCAGCGCGAGCACACCTCGGTGGCCATCGAAACCCAGTCGACGTTCGGCTACACCCAGAACTTGGTGGTTCGAACGCTCACCGAAGGCGCGCCGGGAATCTCGGGCATCGTCGAAGAGTTGTTCCCCGCGGAGGCAATCACCGACCTGAAGGCGTTCTTCGGTGCCGCAGACGACGCGGACCTGCAGGACCGGGTCAGCCGGATGGTCGCCAGCACAACTGCATTTGGCGCCAACGAGAACATCGACACCGTGCCGACCAGCCGGTACGTGTTCAAGGCGCCCTTTGGGAGTGAGGACAGCGGATGACGACACTCGACGACGCGGTAGCGCTGGCGGCGGGGGAAAGCGGTCTGGCGGTGATATCCACCGTTCGTGGCGATGGCACCGTGCAGGCTTCGCTGGTCAACGTCGGCCTGCTGCCGCATCCGGACACCGGCGAATCGTCCCTTGGCTTTACCACGTACGGCAAGGTCAAGCTCGCCAACCTGCGGGCGCGGCCGCAACTGGCCGTCACTTTCCGCAACGGTTGGCAGTGGGCCACCGTCGAGGGACGCGCCGAGCTGGCCGGCCCGGACGACGCGCAGCCCTGGCTGAAAGACGCCGACCAGTTGCGGCTCCTGCTGCGGGATGTCTTCACGTCGGCGGGCGGCACGCACGACGACTGGGACGAGTACGACCGGGTGATGGCCACCGAGGGGCGTGCCGTGGTGTTGATCGCGCCGACCCGCGTCTACAGCAACGGCTGAATTCACCAACCGTTAGGCTGCAGCCGTGACGCTGCAGATCGACGACGAAAAGCGGGTACGCACGCTTACGCTCAACCGGCCCGACGCGTTGAATGCCTTCAACGAAGCCCTCTATGACGCGACGGCCGAGGCGCTGTGGGCCGCCGCCGACGATCCCGAGGTCGCCGTCGTGCTACTGACCGGCGCCGGGCGCGGCTTCAGCGCCGGTACCGACCTCGCCGAGATGCAGGCGCGGATCACCGACCCCGATTTCACGCCGGGAAAGCACGGCTTCGTCGGCTTGATCGACGCGCTCAGCGCGTTTCCGAAGCCGCTGATCTGCGCAGTGAATGGCGTCGGGGTGGGAATCGGCGCCACGATTCTTGGCTACGCCGACCTGGCGTTCATGTCCTCGACCGCGCGCCTGAAGTGCCCCTTCACCAGCCTGGGCGTCGCGCCCGAGGCCGCGTCCTCGTATCTGCTGCCGCAGCTGGTGGGCCGGCAGAACGCCGCCTGGTTGCTGATGTCCTCGGAATGGGTCGATGCCGAAGAGGCGCTCCGGATGGGCCTGGTGTGGCGGGTCTGCGCTCCGGAAGAGTTGTTGCCCGAGGCCCGTCGGCACGCCGAAATCCTTGCGGCGCGGCCGATTTCGAGCCTGATGGCCGTCAAGCACACGATCGTCGAACCGATTCGTCCGGAGATCGCGGCGGCCAGCGCGCGGGAGAACGCCCATTTCGCCGAGTTGATGGGCGCTCAGGCTAACGCCGCCGCTCTGGCGGACTTCAACAAACGCTAACCGGAGTTATCGCGAGCGAGCGGGCTCTAGTTGGCGCGCGGATTCGATGATCGCGCGCAACGTGCGCCGGCAGCGCCCGCAGTCGGAGCCCGCCCCGCATGCGGCGGCAACTTCCTTCGACGTGCAGGCGCCCCGCGCCACCGCGTCGCACACCGTTTGATTGGTGGCCCCCACGCACAGGCATACGTACATCAGCGCATCCCCCGCGTGCGCGCGTAAGCCGTGCTAACCAGCCTCATATTAGTGGAGTCTAACCTAACTAGATTAGTTGAGTCTAACCTAACGATGGGTGACCTAAGTCATGCCGATGAGCGCAGCCATACCTTGCTGAGCGCAGCCATACCTTGCTGGAAGATTCGAAATTGGCGTGGCAAAGTGCTGCTACAAGCCCGGTTCGGTGTGCTTCAGCCCAGCCCGCCGTCCGCGCTGAGACATGACGGCCTTCAAACCCCTAAGGAGCGATCGTGCAAGGTGACCCGGACGTTTTGCGCCTGCTCAACGAGCAGTTGACAAGCGAGCTCACCGCAATCAACCAATACTTCCTGCATTCCAAGATGCAGGACAACTGGGGCTTCACCGAGCTCGCCGAGCACACCCGCGCCGAGTCCTTCGACGAGATGCGCCACGCCGAGGCGATCACCGATCGCATTTTGCTGCTCGACGGCTTGCCGAACTATCAACGCCTCTTCTCGCTACGCATCGGCCAAACGCTGCGCGAGCAGTTCGAGGCCGACTTGGCCATCGAATACGAGGTGATGGACCGGCTCAAGCCCGGCATCATCATGTGCCGGGAAAAGCAGGACAGCACCAGCGCCAACCTTCTCGAGGAGATCGTGGCGGACGAGGAAAAACACATCGACTACCTGGAGACGCAGCTGGAGTTGATGGAGAAGCTGGGCGAGGAGCTGTACTCGGCGCAATGCGTCTCGCGGCCCCCGAGCTGACGTTCGAGTTCGATCCGACGCGGTCGCTCTCGCGGCCGTCGCTAGCGGCAGCAGCTCGGGTCGAGCACAGCGCACAGGGCTGCCAGGGCATCGTGGCGCGGCCGATGGTAGACGTTCATGCCACGCCGTTCCGACTCCACGATCCCTGCCCGCCGCAACTGCGCGAGATGGTGACTCGCGGTTGACTCGGCGACGCCAACCGCCGCCGCCAGGTCGCAATTGCAGACCGCG
The DNA here is from genome assembly GCF_050205645.1 of Mycobacterium heidelbergense. GTDB lineage: Bacteria > Actinomycetota > Actinomycetes > Mycobacteriales > Mycobacteriaceae > Mycobacterium > Mycobacterium heidelbergense_A. The sequence goes on along the minus strand of NZ_JBNMQT010000006.1, from coordinate 245,117 downwards.
CCGGCGTCCGAGCTGAACAACAATGAGACGAGTTTGACCCGTATCGGATCGGCTAACGCCTTGAGGCGCAATGCAATCTCCAATGCCGCATCGTCGTCAACGGGCCCGGCGGCCATGGGAGAACAGCAGACCGGGCCGGAGAGGTCCACCACGGGCAACGTCTTCGGCATACCGACCATCTTGCCATACCTTGTTGACATATGTCGAAAAGGTGGCAGGATCGGGGTTGCTGCAAGTTCGATATAAGTCACAGAGGTAGGGAGGCCCGTCGTGCCCCGCGCTCAGCTCGCACTCAACGTCGACGACCTCGACGACGCGATCACCTTCTACTCCAAGCTGTTCAACACCGCGCCGGCCAAGGTCAAACCGGGCTACGCCAACTTCGCGGTCGCGGAGCCGCCGTTGAAGCTCGTCCTCATCGAAAACCGTGGCCAGGGTGGCACGCTCAATCACTTTGGCGTGGAAGTGGAGTCGAGTGACGCGGTGCACTCCGAGATTGCGCGCCTGGCCGATGAAGGCATGCTTACCGCAGAGGAAATGGGAACGACGTGTTGCTACGCGACTCAGGACAAGGTGTGGGTGACCGGACCGAGCGGTGAAAGGTGGGAGGTGTACACCGTGCTGGCCGACGCGGAGTCGTTCAGCGGCAATCGACGAGACGGGGAGAATATTGATGGCCGCGCGGCCTCCTAAGCCGGCCGGCGCAACGCGCCCGCGCAGGCGATGAGTTTCTGGCGTGAGATTGCCATTGGCTGACCCTGGGCATCCGTAACCATCGGGCGCCGACGGGAAGGCAGGCATGACGAGGGCGACACCATCAGCGATCCCGGCCAGACCGGCTGCCGAGCACGTACCGGGCGACGTCGCGGTCGATCCGCAGCGACGGAATTTCATCTTCGTGGCGGTCTTGCTCGGCATGCTCATGGCGGCGCTGGACCAGACGATCGTGGCGACCGCGCTGCCGACCATCGTCGCCAATCTCGGTGGGGCGGGCCATCAATCGTGGGTTGTCACCAGCTACCTGCTGGCGTCGACCATCATGACCGCCCTGGTCGGCAAGTTCGGTGACCTGTTCGGCCGCAAGCGGGTGTTCCAGGCGGCCGTCGTGTTCTTCGTCGCCGGCTCGGTGCTCTGTGGGCTTTCGAGTTCGATGGGCATGTTGGTCGCGTCGCGCGCGCTGCAGGGCATCGGCGGCGGCGGGCTCATGGTGACCGCCATGGCGTTGATCGGCGAGGTGATTCCGCTGCGGGATCGCGGCCGCTACCAGGGAGCGATGGGCGCGGTGTTCGGCGTCACCACCGTGATCGGGCCGTTGCTCGGCGGGTACTTCACCGATCACTTGACGTGGCGCTGGGCGTTCTGGATCAACGTGCCCATTTCGGTCGTGGTTTTCTTCGTAGCAGCCGCCGCGATCCCGGCGCTATCCGAGCGCACCAAACCGGCAATCGACTACACCGGGATCCTGTTGGTCGGCCTGGGCGCCTCGGGGCTGACGCTGGCCACCAGCTGGGGCGGCACCACGTATCCGTGGGGCTCGGCGACGATCGTCGGGCTCTTCGCGGGTTCCGCTGTGGCCCTGGGGATCTTCGTCTGGGTGGAAAGCCGCGTCGCCGCGCCGATTCTGCCGACCCGGCTGTTCGGCAGCCCGGTGTTCACGGTGTGCTGCGTGCTGTCCTTCGTCGTCGGGTTCGCAATGTTGGGCGCGCTGACGTTCCTGCCGACCTACATGCAGTTCGTCGACGGCGTCTCGGCGACAACGTCGGGCCTACGCACGCTGCCGATGGTCGTGGGGATGCTGACCACCTCGATGGGCAGCGGCGCCCTGGTCGGCCGCACGGGCAGATACAAGGTCTTCCCGGTCGCGGGCACCGCGGTGATGGCCGTGGCGTTTTTCCTGATGTCGCGCATGGACCCGTCGACATCGACCCTGGTGCAATCGGTATTCCTGGTCATCCTCGGCGCGGGCATCGGGATGTGCATGCAGACGCTGGTCCTGATCGTCCAGAACACCTCGAGCTTCGACGACCTCGGCGTCGCCACCTCCGGCGTCACCTTCTTCCGCACGATCGGCAGTTCGTTCGGCGCGGCCATCTTCGGCTCGCTGTTCAACAACTTCCTGCACAGCCGGATCGGTCCGGCGCTGGCCGCCAGCCACGCGCCCGCCGCCGCGGCCGCTTCGCCGGCGGCCCTGCACCGGCTGCCGCATACGGCGGCGGCCCCGATCGTGGCCGCCTATGCCGACTCGCTCACGCGCGTGTTTCTCTGGGCGGTGCCGGTCGCGGTGGTCGGGTTTGTGCTGGCGCTGTTTCTGCGCGAAGTGCCGTTGCGGGGGATCGGCAACAACCGCGGCGACATCGGCGAGGCGTTCGCCATGCCCACGAGCCAATCGCCCGACGAGATGCTGGAGACCGCGATCGGCCGGCTGCTGCGGGGCGCTCCCGGCATGCGGCTGCGCAGCATCGCCCTACGGCCGGATTGCCGCCTCGACGTCGCCGGGCTCTGGGGCGTGCTGCGCATCAATCGCTATCAGCAGATGTACGGCACGGCCCGGCTCACCGATATCGGCGACTCGCTGCGGATCCCCTTCGAGGTGCTGGAGCCCACGTTCGGCCGCCTGGTCGCCGGCGGTTTCGTGCAGGGCGACGGCGACCAGATGTGGTTGACCCAATCCGGCGTCCAGCAGGTCGATTACGTGTACTCGCTGCTGGTGGCCTGGATCCTCGACAAGCTGGCCCGTTCACCGAGTTTCGAGGGCCGGCCGGACCGCCGTCAGGTGGAGGCCGCTCTGGAACGTGTCGCGCATCGGGTTATGGCACAACGCGAGTGGCACGACGAACAGCCGACGATCGCCATACCACAAGCGGGCTAGGGCGTACCATCACGCCATGAGCCGAATCGGAACCTTCGCGGACGACGACGTCTACAGCTGGGCCACGAAATCGCCTGACCTTGGCGGCGCGATCGCCAACTTCAGCCAGGCGGTCTACACGAAGAACCGGTTGCCGATGCGCACCCGCGAGCTGGCCCGGACGGTGATCGCGCACGACAACGAATGCACCGTGTGCATGAACACCCGCGATGCCGACGGACCCGCGGCGGGAGTCGACGAAGAGCTCTACGAGCACGCGCTGGAATGGCGCACCTGGCCGGGCTACAGCGAACAGGAGCGCCTGGCCGCCGAGTTCGCCCACCGCTTCGGCACCGAGCACACCAAGCTGCGCGACGACGAAGACTTCTGGAGTCGGTGCAACGAGCACTTCTCCGAGGAACTGCTCGCCGACCTCGCGATGTCCTGCGCCCTGTGGGTCGGCATGGGCCGGATGCTGCGGACCCTCGACATCGGCCAAGCCTGCAAGCTGACCTTGCCCAGCCGCGCCTGACCAGCACGCGACCTTTCGGGCGTCGCGCTCAACTGCGCCGCGACACATAAACGTCGGCGACGACACGCCGGAAAGCGTCGCAGCCGTTTATGTTTCGCGGGCTTAAAGGACACCCTGCCATGACAGCCACACCGCTTGCCGCCGCGGCGATCGCCCAACTCGAGGGCGAGGGCGTCGACACCGTCATCGGCACCGTGGTAAACCCGGCCGGGCTCACCCAAGCCAAAACGGTGCCCATCCGGCGGACCAACACATTCGCCGGCCCAGGCTTGGGTGCCAGTCCTACGTGGCACGCGTTCGCCATCGACCAGACCGGCATCGCCTTCACCGACGACGTCGGCGTGGTCGGCGATCAACGTCTCCGCATCGACCTGTCGGCGCTGCGCATCATCGGCGACGGGTTGGCCTGGGCGCCGGCCGCGTTCTTCGAACAGGACGGCACACCCGTTCCCGGATGCAGCCGCGGAACCCTGACGCGAATCGAGGCCGCACTCACCGACGAGGGCATCGAGGCGGCGATCGGCCACGAAATCGAATTTTTACTGGTCGAGCCGGACGGTGCGCGGCTCTCGTCGGTGTTGTGGGCGCAGTACGGCCTCGCCGGCGTGCTCGAACACGCGGCTTTCGTCCGTGATGTCATCGCGACGGCTAGCACCGCCGGCGTCGGGATCGAGCAGTTTCACCCCGAATCCGGGGCCAACCAATTCGAGATGTCGTTGTCGCCGCTACCGCCGGTGGCCGCGGCCGATCAATTGGTAGTGGCCCGGATCATTATCGGCCGGGCCGCCCGACGCCATGGGCTGCGCATCAGCCTGTCGCCGGCGCCGTTTGCCGGCAGCGTCGGATCCGGTGCACACCAGCACTTCTCGCTGATCACCCCCGACGGACCGCTGTTCTCCGACGGAACCGGGGCCGCCGGCATGACACCCGCGGGGGAGAGCGCGGTTGCCGGGGTGATTAGCGGGCTGCCGGAGGCGCAGGGGGTGCTGTGCGGATCGATCGTGTCCGGCCTCCGGATGCGGCCCGGTAACTGGGCCGGCGCCCACGTGTGCTGGGGCACCGAGAACCGCGAGGCCGCAGTGCGATTCGTCAAGGGCGGCCCGGGCAGCGCGCACGGCGGCAACGTCGAGGTGAAAATCGTCGACCCCTCGGCCAACCCGTACCTCGCGTCGGCGGCGATTCTGGGACTGGCCCTCGACGGGATCCGGCGCGACGCGGCACTACCGCCGGAAACGACGGTTGATCCGGCGAAGCTCTCCGCCGCGGAGCGCAAGCGCATCGGCGTGCTGCGGCTTGCGGAGGATCAGGTGGAAGCGATTGCCGCACTGGATAATTCGAAGCTATTGCGCGGCATCCTGGGCGATGCCGCCGTCGACATGGTCGTCGCGGTACGCCGTCTGGAGCATGAGCGATACGGCGCCCTGGACGCCGAGCGCCTGGCGGACAAGTTTCGGATGGCCTGGAGCCTGTGACGGTGCCCGGCTCGTCGGACCTGGAGCACCACATCGGCGAAGCGCCCTTGATCGATCAGCACGTCCACGGGTGCTGGTTGAAGACGGGGGACCGGGGCCGCTTCGAGAACGCGCTCAACGAGGCCAACACGGAACCGCTGACGTACCCGGGCTTCGACTCGCAACTCGGCTTCGCCGTGCGCGCCCACTGCGCTCCTATCCTAGGATTGCCCAAACACGCTGACCCCCAAGCGTATTGGGAGAGGCGCAGTCAGGTCACCGAGGACGAGCTGGCCCGCCGGTTTCTGCCGGCCGCCGGGGTGAGGGACTGGCTGGTGGACACCGGCGTCGGCGGCGACGTCGCGGATGTCGAGAAGCTGAGCGCGCTGTCCGGCAACCGCGCTCACGAGATCGTTCGGCTCGAGCAAGTGGCCGAGCAGGCCGCCCAGGCACCCGGCGACTACGCATCGGCGTTCGAGGAGATCCTGCAGCGGCGGGTGGCCACGGCCGTCGGCACCAAGTCCATCCTGGCCTACCGGGGCGGGTTCGACGGCGACCTGAGCGAGCCTTCGCCGGCGGAGGTGGCCGAGGCCGCCGGCCGGTGGCGCGATTGCGGCGGCGTCCGGCTGCAAGACCGCGTCCTGCTGCGTTTCGGGTTGCATCAGGCGCTGCGGGTGGGCAAGCCGCTGCAATTCCACGTCGGCTTCGGCGACCGGGACTGCGATCTGCAGAAGGCCAATCCGTTGTATCTGGTCGACTTCCTCCGGCAGGCCGGCGACATCCCGATCGTGCTGCTGCACTGCTATCCCTATGAGCGCGAGGCCGGCTACCTGGCCCAGGCGTTCAACAACGTCTACCTGGACGGCGGGTTGAGCGTGAACCACCTGGGCGCACGGTCGCCGGCTTTCATCGCCCGGACGCTCGAGATGGCGCCGTTCCGGCGAATTCTGTATTCCTCGGACGGGTTCGGCCCCGCGGAGTTGCACTTTCTCGGTGCGGCCTTGTGGCGCAAGGGCATTCATCGCGTGTTGAGCGCGTTCGTCTCCGACGGGGACTGGAGCGAGGTCGACGCGGTTCGGGTCGTCGACCTGATCGCCCATGAGAACGCCGCCCGCATCTACCGCGTTTGACCCCCGGTGACACCGGGGTATCCCTGCGGATATGCCGTCCGTGGGGGATGTCTTGGAGTGGGCCCGCGACCAAGTGGTGTCGCGGGTACCGAAGGCCGACCTCGACCAGCGCGATCCCGACTATATCCGCGACCAGCTTCCCGGAACGTGGCTGCTCGCGTCGCTGTACTTCAGGGCCGACGTGCGGGGCCTGGACCGGATTCCGCCGGAGGGCCCGGTGCTGCTGGTCGGCAACCACAGTGGCGGCAACGTCCCTCCTGACACATTCGTCTTCACGCTGGCGTTCTGCTCGTACTTCGGCGTCGAGCGGCCCTTCTACCAGTTGGCCCACAACCTCGTCGTCTCCGCGCCGCCGCTGGGCTGGCTGCGTAAATTCGGCACCGTCGCCGCAAACCACGAGAACGCCCGGTTGGCGCTGGAGTCCGGGGCGGCGCTGCTGGTCTATCCGGGCGGCGACTACGAGGTGTTCCGGCCGTCGTGGGAACGCCACACGGTCGACTTCGGCGGGCGCATGGGTTACGTGCGGCTGGCCCGGGAGGCGGGCGTGCCGATCGTGCCCGTCGCCAGCGTCGGCGGCCAGGAGAGCGCGCTGTTCCTCGACCGGGGGCAGTGGCTGGCGAAGCTGCTGATGACGGATAAGTTGTTGCGGCTCAAGAGCATTCCGATATCGCTGGCGCTGCCGTGGGGCCTGAACATCAGCGACCTCGCCGGCCACATCCCGCTGCCCACCAAGATCGCGATCGAGGTGCAGGAACCGATCGAGGTCGACGGCGACGACCAGGCGGTACACGACAAGGTGATGGCCAGCCTGCAGAGCGGCGTCGACCGCCTGGCCGCCAAACGCCGATTTCCGGTGATCGGATAATGCGCGTAGAACGCCGATGCGTAATCAACGCGGACCGCGACGCGGTCTGGAAGATCGTCAGCGACCCTGACTGCTACCCGTCGTTCATGACGAGCCTCGAACGCTGGGAGACCGCCGGTGAACAGCGCAGCGGGGTCGGCGCGCGCTACACCGTGCACTGGAAGATCGGCTCGGTTCCCGTCGGCGGCCTGATCGAGGTGGTCGAATTCGACGACCGCCGAGACCTGGCTTGGGTCGGCATCACGGGCGTCAACCTGCGTGGCCGGATCCGGCTGCGTGAGTGCGGGGAGGGCAAAACGAGGGTGACGTTCCGGCTCTCGTATCAGGCGCCCGGCGGCATCTTGGGCTACATCGCCGACCGGATCGCGGTACGTCAGGTGGGTCGCAATCTGGCCGCCACGCTGAAAAGCCTGAAGGGGCTCATCGAGGGTTAGCTGCCTTTTTAGCTGGCTTCTTAGTTGCCTTCTTAGCTGCCTTTGGGCGCGTACTGCGGGCAATACTCTTTGATGCTCACGCCCACGAAGTAGCCGGAATGGTAGGCGGGCATGCTGCTACTGTTCAGCACGTCGGCCGCCACCTGGTTGGGCGTCATGCCCTGGTCGAGTTTCTGACAAACCATGTGACCGGCCTCGATCGCGTGGCTGGCCGATACGTGGTCGGTGATGCCCTCGGACTTCAGCGCTTTGAGAAATTTGTCGTCGTTGGTGTCGGCATGAGCGATCGGCACCGCCGCGAATGGGCCGAGCAGTGCGACCATCACAGCTACGAACAAGCGGATAGCCATATCGGATTCACCCCCAATGTGGCCGCAGGCATCGCTGCTACTAGCTGCGGCCCAGCCTCTTTCGAAAGTCGCTATTCCCCTTAACGACTCACCGACGGCTATTAGCCTCTATCCCCGCCGGTTACACCCGCAATCGACAGAGTTCACGCGCTATGCACTAACCGGTAACCGCTCAGACAAGGCCGGTCGCATCGAACACCCAGCTGGTGTCCCCGGCAAGGCCCTCGAAGTGGTTGGGGGGCGCGAAGCTGACGAGGCTGTTCATGTCCCAATAGTCTTTCCAGACAGTAATTTTCCCGTCGATGACCTTGTGGACCGTGACGAACCTCAACACGCCCTGCTCGCCCGTCGCGAAAGTCCAAGTCTCCGAATGCTCGTAGATGGCATCGGGGCCGTTGGAAACGAGCAGCCCGTCGTGGTTCTCGTAGCCCGCGAGCGGCTCGAGCCCCATTTTCAGCCGTTTCACGATGTTGTCGGGACCCCGGGCCGACAGTGCGGGGACCGGCATGTCGGCGTACAGGCAGTCGTCTGCCAGGAACGTCTTCACCGCGTCCCAATCGCGCCGCGAAAGTGCCTGCCACAGCCCGCTTACGACGTCTTCGACCGCGATCATAGAAGCCTCTGTCATAGCGGCCAATAAACTCTGTCGCCGGGCGGATGTCAACCGCGGCTTTACGGCGGATACTCACCACGTGACCCTGCTGCGGCGCTACCTCGCCGAGGAGATCGCGACCAACGTCGTCGGCGGCCTGCTTCGCCGTCGGCTTCGTTTCGACTGAGCGGGAGACGGTGAGCATGTTTCTCCGGAAGTATGAGCAACGGTTCGAGCCGCAACTGTCATCGGCGCTCGGCGAACCGATCCTGCGCTGCATCGCGCTGAACGCCGCGACGATGAGCGACAGGATGTCAGCGGATAGCCTCGCTCCCTGGTGGCGGCCGTCGTTGATGGTCAACGGGCAGCCACACACCCGACTGCCGCAAACGATGTTCCTCATCCTGACGCCGACGCGCGTGCTAATCACTGACACCAAAAGAGGCATGACCGGCTACCGGCCCGTCCTCGACTCACCGATCCTCACCCTTCTGCGAGGAGATGCAGAGGTAACCGCGATCCGAGACGACGACGGCTTGTGGCTTTATCGCCTGAAATCCCGCGCCCAATCCGCAGAACTGGACTTGGAACTGGCGTCTGGCGGTCGCGGCATCGCCGCAGAGTTGGCTGGCCAGTTGCAGGAGTTTTCGGTCACACAACACCCCGCTAACGCGACGGCGGGACTGACCGCGCCGCCGGAATCGATCGCCGCGTCACAGATGCTCGATGCCCGCCGACGGCGGCTGACCAAGTCCTATCGGATCGCCAGCCTCGCGGGTGCGGTGCTTTCGGTGCTGTTCCTCGGCTTCGGTACTTACGAGGTGTACGCGCACAACTTCGGCACACCGACCAAAGCGACGATCGTCAGCTGCGGCCGTGGCTCAGAGGATACCTGTCACGGCACATGGATCCTGGACGGCAGGACACATACGGGCCGAATTTGGGGAGACGTCGACGGTCTGGCGGCGGGTTCATCGCTGGATGTGCGTGTGCTTAATGGCTGGGCGTTCGCGCCGCGCTTCCCGAAGTGGGAGTTCATTTGGGGTGCGATTTTCGCGGTCGCAGCTGTTTGGCCATCGTGGCCCAAACGGCGGCGAACAGGCCACGCCGGGCCAGCACAGCGCGGACGGCATGCCGGCCCGTAGTCGCGACTCAACGCTGCTCGGACGACGGCGTCGGCCTGGCCCCTTAGGTGTCGACCTGCGCCATCGCCCGTGCCGGCCCCAGGGCCACCGGCAGCGTCGACCACCCCCGCAGCACGCGCGTGTCACGCCTGCTTCCGGCACCCGCCGCCCGCACGCTGGGGAAGCGGTCGAAGAACGTTCGCAGGCCCACTTCGCCCTCGGCGCGGGCGAGGGCGGCGCCTAGGCAGAAGTGCCGGCCCCCGGAGAACGCGAGATGCTTCCCGGCATTGGGCCGTTCGATGTCGAAGCAGTGTGGATCGGGGAATACCGACGGATCCCGGTTGGCCGCGGCGAGGTAGACAACCGTCAACTCCCCACGCTCGACCCGCTGGCCTGCCACCTCGACATCGTTGCGGGCCACTCGCGCGGTGAGCTGCACCGGCGATTCCAGCCGCAGGATCTCTTCAACGGTGTTGGGCCACAACTCCGGACGCTGCCGCAGCGTCTCAAGGTGCTCGGGCGCATCCAGCAACATGCGAATCCCGTTGCCCAACAGGTTCACCGTCGTTTCGAACCCAGCGGCCAGCACCAACCCGGCGATCGCCTGAAGCTCCGTCTCGTCCAGATATGTTTCGGCAGAGCCGCTTTCGGCCGTTTGGATCAACTGGCTCATCAAATTGTCGCCGGGGGAACGCCGCAATTGCCGCAAATGGTCGGCGAGCCAGGCGTTGAATCCGGCGATGCCCTGCTGGACGGTCCGGTATTGCCGCCACGGCAATGCGATGTCCAGGCTCGGCGCGGCCAACTCACCGAATTCCAGGATGCGGCCCCGGTCCCGCTCGGGCACACCGAGGATGTCGCTGATGATCGAGACCGGAAGCCGCGAGCAATAGCGTGCGACGACGTCGATGACACCGGGCTCGCCGGCCAGCTCGTCCAACAGATCGGTCGCGGTCTGCTCGACCCGATCCCGCAACGCGGCGACGGCTCGGGGCGTGAACACGGCCGACACCGTCTTGCGATAGCGCGTGTGGTCCGGCGGCTCGACGGCCAGCAGCGACGGCGCGCGCAACGGATGCAGAAGGTCGTCGCGGGTGCGACCCTCCAGCCATCGCATCGGCGCCGGCAGATTCGATCCGAATATCAGCACCCGGAAGTCGTCCGATCGCAGCAACTCATGGGCGATCGCATGGTCGGCAGTGATGAGGCTCGCCCGGCACTTCACCAACGGGCCGTGCGCGCGTACTTCGTCGTAGAACGACACCGGGTCGGCGGCCACCTTCGGATCGATGATCAGCCTGCCCTGCAAATCTCCTCGTCGGGCCCCGATCGCCGCGAGGCTCCTGATCAACCCGTGCATCGCAAGCCAGTGCAATCTCTGCTTCATGGCGTCAACACTCGGCGCTGATCTTGAAGTCCGTCGTGACGACCTTGTTGGGATTGCGGCTGTTGATCCCGTACGCGCTGCCGGAAATGGTGTACGCCCTGTCGGTGAGTTCGACGTGCGCGCTTCCGACGCCGCCTTGCCAGACGCTGCCGGTGAACCCGTCGATATTGCGGATCTTCACCCACTGGGGGATGGCGCGGTAGCCGCTGAGCAGCACCACGGCTTCCACCTGGCCGTCGCGGTCGGGGATCTCGATGGTCCGGTACGACTGCAATTGACTGCACGCGGGAGGTCGGGCGCTGTGCGTGGTCCCGTCGATGGTCAGGCGGGCGGCCCGCAGTGGCGTCGTCTGCGCCTGCGCGCACCCGGCGACGCTGGCGACTCCGACGCTAAGGCCGAAAGCCATCGCGATCACCCGTTTCTGCACGGATTCACTCCTTCACTGGGGTCTTTTTCCCTGGGGTTTTCGGCATCAGCGCGGGTAGAGATTTCACGATGCGGCCTCGCACGAGCTCCGGGCTGAGGCCCTTGAACAGGTCGATCAAGCGAATGCCCCTGGGCACATACCAATGCAGCCGCCTCGGGTGGTGGTAAGCCTGCCACGCGGCCTCCGCGACGCTGGTCGCCGGCATCAGGCGGAACAAACCCTTTTTCGGCGAGGTGGCGCGGAGTTCCTCGCCGGACATCGTCGACGGGCCGTCGTCGGAGTGGTTGGTCGTCGTGGTCAGGATCGCGGTGTCGATCAGACCGGGAAGGACGTCGGCGACGCGTACCCCGTGTCGCTGCCACTCGACGCTGAGCGCCTCGGTCAGACCCTTGACCGCATGCTTGGTCGACGAATAGACGGCGATGCGCGGCATCCCGTAGGTGCCCGCCGACGACGACGTCGAGAACATCAGGCTGCCCGGAGCCTGCTTCAGGTAGGGCAGTGCGCCGTAGGCCCCGGTCAGCACCGCTTTGTAGTTGACCTCCACCACGCGCATGGCGGCGTCGTACGGCACGTCCTCGAACCAGCCGGATTCACCGATGCCGGCGTTGTTCCACATCATGTCGAGTCCGCCGCCGGTATTGCCCGCGCAGAAGTCGGCCAGCGCGCCGTCGAGCGCGGCCTTGTCCGTCACGTCGACGACCCGGGTCCACAGCCGCTCGGTGCCAAGTTCCCGGCCCAGGGCCGCCAGGCCGTCGCCGTTGCGGTCCACCGCGGCGACCCGCCATCCGTTGGCGTGGAAGAGCTTTGCACCCTCGCGGCCCATGCCGCTGCCCGCGCCGGTGATAAAGATCGATTTCACCCAGGCCGCCTCTAGCCCGCCTCGACCACATCTTTGATGCGGTTCAGCGTTTTGGTCATGTCGCGGATGTTGCGGCGCTTGCGCAGAAAGCCGCCCAGCAACCAATACACACCGAGCCATGGCGCGGGGTTGAGGCGAAACGATTCGGTGACGTCCGTGCCGCCGCCGGAAGGCGCCAATCGGTAGTGCCAATTGTTGACCGCGCGGTCGCCGAGCATGACCGCGAAGCCGAACTCACGACCGGGTTCGCACGCGGTCACCTTGCACGTCGTCCAGTACACGGGGCCAATCTCGTTGCGTCGGACGTGGCCGCGGAATTTGGCGCCCAGCGTCGGGCCGGCGGCATCACCGAGCCACTCCGCCTCAATGACTTCCGGGGAGAACCGCCCGGTGTTGCGGACATCCGCGATCAGTTGCCAGATCTTGTCCGCGGGCGCCGCCATATGTACTGTCGCCGAACCTTCCATGGCCTGATCCAAACACAGCTTTGTGCTCGCTCATAGACCGTGGGCGGTCATCGGTCATCAGTGCGGGATGCTCGCCTGAATGATCCCGTTGATGATTTGTTTGATGCCCTGCGCGGGATGCGAATACAGCCCGATCGGAAGGCCCGAAGCGGCGCCGCACTTCGGCCATGCCTCGACCCCCTGGTCGGCAAAGACCCGGTTTGCAACCGCGATCTGTTCCTCCCTGGATGCGGCCGCCGGGTTACCGACGCCGCCGTATCTGGTCCAGGTGGCTGGTTTGAACTGCAGCCCACCGTATTCTCCGTTTCCGGTGTTGGCCTGCCAGTTCCCGCCGGATTCGCACTGCGCCACCGCGTCCCAGTTGGGGGTGACGGGCGCGGCGTTGGCCTCGACGGTGGAAGTGGTCAGCGACGCTGCAACAAACCCGCCGGCCATGACGGACTTGACGAGAGGCTTGCAGAGTTTACTCATGTCAAACAATTCGGCCGCTGTGTCCGAAGCGTTACCAATTCGAAAATCGGCCGAGATAGGCCGTCTATCAGCCGAAATCGGTTCTCACCAGCCGAAAGACAGCTTTAGAGATTCGTAAGAAATGACTAAATCAGCCCTGACAGTACGAGCTGGTCGCCAACGAGAGGGCCTGCCGATCGACGCCGTCGAGCTGGCGCGCCGCGATCGCGCCGCTGTTTGCGGCGTCGAGCTGCTGGGCGCACGCCGGCGAATGCAGCAGGCCCCAGTTGGCCGAGATCTGGGCCAACATCGTCTGGTTGAGGGCGTCGATCGCGCTCCGCAACGCGGGCAGGTCGGGCGTCCCGGCCGGCACGGTGGCCGGGTCGAGCTTCCACGCCGCGAACCGGCTGTATTCGATTGCCTCGGTCGCGTGGATCTGGTCGCGGAAGACCCGCGTGACGTATTCCGGGTCGACGTGCCGGGCGGTGGCTTCGGCGCCCACTTTGGCGAGTTCCTGTTCCACGCGGCCCGGGTCCTCGATGGCGCCGTGCGTCCGCCACTTGACGGCGGCCACCGGCTCGGCGAGCTGCAACCGCTGCGCCGCCGCGTCGACCAACTCGGTCAGTGCGCTGTCGGCGCGCGCCTGCGGCGCCAGGGCCGCGATCAGGAGGGCAGGCGCCGCTAACAGAACGACCCTTAACGCGCTACTGCGCCTGACGGTAGCGTCAAGCGCAGTAGCGATGTTCGGACTCCGAGGGGTTATCCGCCGCCCCCGGGGGTGGCACCCAAGCTGCTCTGCAGGTCACCCTTCATGGCGTTGAGCTGCGCTCCCCAGTACTCCCAGCTGTGGGTTCCGTAGGCGGGGAAGTTGAACACGGCGTTGTGGCCACCCGCGGCGTTGTAGGCGTCCTGGAACTTCTTGTTGACGCCGATCATGAAGTTGCTCTCCAGGAACGTCGCCGGCAGGTTGGCACCGCCCAGCTCGTTCGGAGTTCCGTTGCCGCAGTACACCCAGAGCCGGGTGTTGTGTTCGACGAGCAGGTTGACGTTGACCAAGGGGTCGTTGCGTTGCCACGCCGGGTCGTTGTCCGGCCCCCACATGTCTTCCTTCTTGTAGCCGCCAGCGTCGCCCATCGCCAAACCGATCCAGCCCTGCCCGGTGGACGGGCTGAGGTAGCCGGACAGCGAGCCGGCGTAGACGAACTGGCCCGGGTGGTAATTCGCCAGGTTCATCGCCGACGCACCGGCCATCGAGATGCCCACCGCGGCACTGCCGTTCGGCTTGACGCCCTTCTGCGACGACAGATACCCCGGCAGCTCGCTGGTCAGGAACGTCTCCCACTTGTAGGTCGAGCAGCCGGCCTTTCCGCACGCCGGGCGGTACCAGTCGGTGTAGAAGCTGGACTGCCCACCGACCGGCATGACGATCGACAGGCCCGACTTGTAGTACCACTCGAACGCGGGCGTGTTGATGTCCCAGCCGTTGTAGTCGTCCTGAGCGCGCAGACCGTCGAGCAGGTACACCGCCGGCGAGCCGCTTCCGCCGCTCTGGAATTGGACCTTGATGTCGCGGCCCATCGCCCCGGACGGAACTTGCAGGTACTCGACCGGCAGGCCCGGGCGCGAGAACGCACCCGCGGTCGCCGTGCCCCCCGCAAGACTGATCAGGCCCGGGAGGGTGACGGCCGCTGCTGCACCGACCAATAGCCGCCGTCTCCAGGCCCGAATCTTTTCGCTCACGTCTGTCATACCTGCCCCTTAGTCGTGTGTTCGTCGGGTGCCCCCGGCAGAATTTACCGTGTGAATACGTCAAATGTCGATTAGGACGCGAAGTAATCTCGGTTTGATATCGGTTAGCGCCCGTCAATTAACCACCGCTGCTCCGTGAGCCTTCGACCTCCCTGACCGCCAGGAGCGCCAGGCAGCGCGTAATACATAAAGGCTGTCTAATCAAAATGTCGGACCCGATTTCGCGGAGTTCGATCGCGCCCGGCAATCCGGCATGGATGTCGCTGCATCGCCGCTGCGTCGCCGCTGCGTCGCCGCGGTTTCGGCCGCGGCGAGTCGACACGCTGGCTCAATCTGCGCGTTTGTCCGGGATCCCGCACTGGCGCGGCCGAACTTGAACCGACCGCGTAGGCTCTGTCGGAGCAAGCCGATGGAGACCAACCCCTCCTGGTCCGTTCCGGCTCTCACGAATCACCGCACCAGCGGACTCCCTGGTGCGCGCGGTGGTTTGGTCGAGGGCGTTGGAGGCCCGGGAACGATCGAGGTGCAAGTTTGGACGCGGTACTAGGGCTATCACTGACGCCGACCACCGTCGGGTGGGTCCTCGCTGAGGGGCACGGCGCAGACGGCACCATCGCGGACCATCTGGAATTAGCGCTGCAGGCCGGGCGCGGTGTGCGCGCCGTATGCACCGCGGAGCAGGTGGCAGACGAGGTATTGCGGGTCAACGCGCTGGCGGCCGCAGGGGAGCGCCACCTGCGTGTCATCGGAGTCACCTGGAACGACCAAGCGTCCGCGCAGGCCGCCCTTTTGTTGGAAGCGCTGACCGACGCGGGTTTCCACAACGTCGTGCCGGTTCGATTGCTCGACGCCGTCGAGACCCTGGCGCGCGCCATCGCGCCGGTGATCGGTTACGACCAGACCGCGGTCTGCATCCTGGAACATGAGTGGGCGACGGTCGTCATGGTCGACACCAATGGCGACGAGACGCAAACAGTCGTCAAGCATGTGCGGGGCGGCTTCGACGGGCTCACCGAGTGGCTGACCGGAATGTTCGAACGCAACGGGTGGCGTCCGGGCGGAGTCGTTGTCGTCGGCGCGGACACCGATATCGACGGGCTCTCATGGCAACTCGAAAAGGCTTTGCCGGTACCGGTTTTCGCGCAAACCATGGCACAGGTAACGGTGGCGCGTGGCGCGGCCCTGGCCGCGGCGTCCAGCACCGACTTCACCGACGAGCAATTGGTCGCGCAAATCAGTGAACCCGCCGCCGCGCCCGAGCGGAGTCGGCAGCTGTCCTACGCCGGGGCCATGACGGCGTTGGCCGCCGGCACGGTGACCTTCGTCGCGTCGGTCTCCCTCGCTCTGGGCATTCAGCTGGCGCCGGGCGCCCAGCCCGCGGGGCCGAAGCACCCGGTGCACGCGCCCACGCCGCAAGTCGCCGAAGCCGTCGCTCCCGCCGTCGCACCGCCCCGCGAGACCGAGCAGCCGGCCCCTCATTCCAAAGCGCCGACCGGTGAGCCGGTTGGGGAACCGGGCGCACCGGACGAACCGCAAGGCGCACCGGCGGAGCCGCAGCCCGACCCGAATGGGCAACCGTATTTGACCAGGATGCTCGAGCACATCCCCGGCGGCACCGGCGATTCCGGGCCGCACGCGCCGACCCAGCCTTAGTCTCCGCCGCGCTCGGCCTTCGGGTGCACCGCGGTGAAGGACACCGTCACGTCGTCGGCAACCTGCACCGAGCCCATCAGCAACGAGTAGGGCTTGACGCCGTAATCGCTTTGGCGAACCGTGGATTCGGCGGACATTCGCCACGAATCACCGAGATCCTCTGTGCGCAAGTCGATTACGTGCTCTCGGGACTTTCCGTTGATGTGAAGATTGCCGGTGAGACGGTACCCGTCGCCGGTCTTGTCGATGGCCCCGGCATCGGCGGTGAAGCGGATCTCCTGGAATCGCCCCGCGCCCAACGACTTCAACGCGTTGGACCGAATCAATGCCTTCTCGGGACCGGACAGACCCTTGACGCCACCGTCGCCGCGCAGTACCTCGAACGAATCCGTCTCAACCGCGAGCTGGACGGCGACGGGTTCGGCACCGGCCCAGCTCACGGTGGCGTGCCACCGCGTCATCGCGATGGTGAGCCGATGACCCATCCGCGCGGCCCTGCCCTTGACGCCGGTACGAAGTGACAGCTCCCCGTCGGATGCGTCCAGGGCCCACCGGTCGGTCACGGACCGACCTTATCGGCGCCCTTGTTCACATGGTCAAGACGGTGCGGTAGTGCGCCCGACCGCCTTCCAGCGCCGCATAGCCCTCGCCGGCTTGCGACAGCGGGAGTTCCTCGATCCACGCCCGCACGCCGGACAAGACCGCGAAATGCATCGTGTCCTCGACGTCCTTGGCCGTCCCGGAGGGATGGCCGACGATGCTGACGCCCGGCGTTATCAGCTGCACGGGACTGATGGGCAGCGGTTCGGGCGTGACGCCGATGGTGACCAGTTCACCTTGGGGGAGTATGCCGCCGACCGTGGCGGCCATGGCCTTGGAATTGCCCGCGGTGGCCAGCACGACGGTCGCACCGCCCAAGGCCTTCAGCGCCTCGGCGGGGTCGCTGGCCGTGGAGTCGATGTAGTGATGGGCGCCCAGTTTCCGGGCATCATCGGCTTTGCCGGTACCGCGGTTGATCGCAATGGTCTCGAATCCCATTGCCCGGGCGAACTGCACCCCGAGATGGCCCAGCCCACCGACACCGAGTATCGCCACCCGATCGCCGGGTAGCGCCTTGGTGTGACGTAAGGCGTTGTAGGTGGTCACGCCGGCACAACCCAGTGGGGCGGCTTCGGCGTCGGAGAGCTCTGCCGGTATCCGGGCCAACGCGCTGACCGGCACGGTCACCGACTCCGCGTAGCCGCCGGGATACTGCCAACTCGGCACCTTGCCGTTCTCGCAGTGAATGAAGAGGCCTTTGCGGCATTGATCGCAGCGGTAGCAGCATCCGCCGAACCATCCAACGGCGACCCGATCGCCGATCGCGAAATCCTGGACACCGTCGCCGATTTCGGCGATCTTTCCAGCGATTTCGTGCCCGGGCGTCAGCGGCCACGACATGCCGGGGAACCCGCCGTTGACGAAGTGCGCGTCAGTGCCGCAGATGCCACACGCGGCGACCGTCAGGCGCACCTCGTCGCGCCCCGGCGACAGCGTTTCGACCTCGGCGAGCTCCAGCGACCCGCCCGCGGACTGCACTTGGACGGCCTTGTGAGTCGGCATTGGCTTAGCCCGCGTATCTCAGTGCGCGACAGGGCATTCCGCTGTCCCATTGGTGTGATAGTCCACCTGCCAGTGCTTGATCCCGTTGAGCCAGCCCGAGCGCAGCCGCTCAGGTTTGCCGATCGATTCCAGGTCCGGCATGGCGTCGGCGATCGCGTTGAACATCAGGTCGATCGTCATGCGCGCCAGGTTGGCGCCGATGCAGTAGTGCGCACCCGTGCCGCCGAATCCCACGTGCGGGTTGGGGTCGCGAAGGATGTTGAAGGTGTACGGGTCGTCGAACACGTCCTCGTCGAAATTGGCGGAGCGGTAGAACATCACGACCCGCTGGCCCTTCTTGATCTGCACGCCGGACAGTTCGTAGTCCTCGAGCGCCGTCCGCTGGAACGACGTGACCGGGGTGGCCCACCGGACGATCTCGTCTGCCGCGGTCACCGGGCGTTCCTTCTTGAAAAGCTCCCACTGATCGGGGAAGTCGGTGAAGGCCATCATGCCCTGGGTGATGGAGTTGCGGGTCGTCTCGTTTCCGGCAACCGCCAGCAGTATGACGAAGAAGCCGAACTCGTCGTCGGAGAGCTTGTGCCCGTCGATGTCGGCCTCGATCAGCTTGGTGACGAGGTCCTCGCCGGGGTTCTTCGCCCGGTCGGCGGCCATCTGCATGCCGTACATGATGAGTTCGACGGAGGCGGTGATGGCGTCGTTGTTGGCGAACTCGGGGTCTTGGTCGCCGACCATCTCGTTGGACCAGTGGAAAAGTTTCTTGCGGTCCTCCTGCGGCACGCCCATCAGGCCGGCGATGGCCTGCAGCGGCAGCTCGCACGACACCTGCTCGACGAAGTCACCACGCCCCTCGGCCGCAGCGGTCTCGACGATGCGCCGTGCGCGCTCGGCGAGGTCTTCGCGCAGCCGCTCGACCGCCCGAGGAGTGAAGGCGCGCGAGATGATCTTGCGCAGCCGGGTGTGTTGCGGCGCATCCATGTTCAGCAGCACGAACTTGCCGCGTTCGACCTGCTCGCCGACCGTGCCGTCCTTGTAGCGGGGCAGGGCCGTCTTCTGCAGGCTGGAGAAGATGTCGCTGCGCAGCGAGATCTCCTTGACGTCCTTGTGCTTGGTCACCACCCAAAAGCCGCCGTCGTCGAACCCGCCCGCACCGAGGGGTTGCTCGTTCCACCAAATCGGTGCGACTCGGCGCATCTCGGCCAGCTCCTCCACGGGCAGCCGCTCGGCGTAGATGTCCGGGTCGGTGAAATCGAACCCGGCAGGCAGATTGGGGGCTGGCATGAACCACTCCTCGATACGACGTGTTCTAGTGCCAATAAACCATTGCAACACCCCGGTTGGGAAGCACCGAAGCAAGATCGACACTCGCGAACTGCAACATGTTCAGCGGCGATGAATTTTCCTGACGCCGGCGGTCTGCACAAGTGAGCACCGACCAACGGGACCGAGCAAACGAAAGGGCGTGACCGATGCGCATTGTGCTGAGCGACTTCATGAGCCTCGACGGCGTCGTCCAAGCACCGGGCGGGCAGGGCGAGGACACCGAGGGCGGATTCGCGCACGGCGGCTGGTCGATGCCCTACTTCGACCCCGCGACGATGGGCCCGGCCGTCACCGAAACCATGGCGTCCACGGAGGCCCTGCTCTTTGGCCGGCGCACCTGGCAGACCATGGCCGCGGCCTGGCCGGACCGCGCCGGTGATCCGTTCGCCGACCGAATGAACGAGATTCCCAAATACGTGGCGTCCCGCACGCTCACCCAGGATGATGTCACTTGGCCTGGCTCGCATCTGCTACCCGCCGACGACGCAATCGGCGCCATCCGCCGGCTGCGAGAGCAGAGCGGCGCCGCGATGCAGGTCATGGGCAGCGCGTCGTTGGCCGCGCAGCTGATCGAGCAGGACCTGGTCGACGAGTACCGCCTGATGATCGAGCCGATCCTGCTCGGTGGGGGCAAGCGGGTGTTTCCAAGCGACGGCCGGGCCCGCGCGCTCGAGCTGGTTTCCGTCACCACGACCGGCACCGGCGTTCTCATCTGCACCTACCGCCGGGCCGGCCGTTCGGAGTAGCGCCCCGCCCGGAAGCAATACGACCTTGTGGCCCGCGGCTCAATGGATATGCTTTGGTGCAGGTCACCGGCGACAAGTGGGGTGGAACATGATTCGGGCACTGCTCAGCGCCGCTTCGATAGCGGGCATCACGATCGGCATGGCGCCGTGCGCGGCCGCCGGTTACGACGGCGACGTGCCAGGCATGAACTATCAGGCTTCGCTGGGCGCGCCCTGCGATAATTACGAGCGCTTCATTTTCGGGCGAGGACCAAGCGGCCAGGCCGAGGCCTGTCATTTCCCGCCCCCGAACCAGTTCCCCGCGGCAACCACCGGCTACTGGGTCATCTCCTACCCCCTGTACGGGGTGCAGCAGGCCGGCGCGAAGTGCCCGGGCCCGCAAGCGGCGGCACAGTCGGATCGCGGGCTTCCGATGCTGTGCCTGGGAGATCAGGGCTGGCAAGAGGGATGGTTCACCGGGGCAGGGTTCTTCCCGCCCTCTTCGTAGCGGGTCGGCCGATGAATGACGTCCGGCCGCCCGCCCCGATCCCGCGGTGGCTGCGCTTTGTCCTCGCATCCGATCGCACGGGCTCGGCGTGGTACATCGGGACCGGCTTCTTCTTCGCCCCGCTGCTCGCCGTGCTGTCGCCGTGGCCCGCAGTCACCGCCGTGCTGGGGGGTATCATCGGCGTCGCAGGGCTATGGCTGGGGCTCCTCGGGGTGGCGATGGCCATCGGCCTGGCGCGAATATTGCGGTCCGGAGCCGAGATTCCGGAAGACTACTGGCGCAGCCTGGTCAACTACTGACCGAGCGGGTCGCCGGGCGCCCGTCTAGAGTCGTACCCAGGTTCTACAACCAAGGGGGACTCCGATGGCCATCACCGCCAAAGATGTGGTCGACGCCGCCAGGGACATCGCGACCAATGCCGTCGAAAAGACTTCGGACATAGTCGAACACGCCAGTGACATCATCCGCGGCGACATCGCCGGGGGTGCCAGCGGCATCGTTCACAATTCGATCGACATCGCCACGCACGCGGTGGACCGGGCGAAAGAGGTGTTCACCGGCAAGGGTGCGGTCGACGTCGACGACGATTAGCCGCCGTCGGACGTTGACCGCTCGATGGTGGCCGCTAGACGGTGGCGGCCTCGTTGAGCTCGTCTAGCCTGTTCGTGGCCTCCAGGTACTCCTGCACCCAGCGTTCGATCACCGTCGAGGTCTTTTCCACCTTGTTGAACTGACCGACGACCTGGCCGACGGGGTTGAATGCGACGTCGACGGTCTCGTTCGGGTACTTGTTCGTGGCCCGCACCGCCATCCCGGAAACCATGTACTGCAACGGCATTCCCAGTGGCTTCGGGTTGTCGGCCTGCTCCCAGGCCTCGGTCCAGTCGTTGCGCAGCATCCGGGCGGGCTTGCCGGTGAACGAACGGCTGCGAACCGTGTCCCGGGAGCTGGCCTTCGCGTATGCCGCCTGCTGAACCGGGGTGTTCGAGGCTTCCTCGACCATCAGCCACTGCGATCCGGTCCACGCACCCTGGGCGCCCAGCGCCAGTGCCGCCGCGATCTGCTGGCCACTGCCGATACCGCCCGCCGCCAGCACCGGCACCGGGGCGACCTCCTTGATGACCTGCGGCCACAACACAATTGAGCCGACCTCGCCGCAGTGACCGCCGGCCTCACCGCCCTGCGCGATGATGATGTCGACGCCCGCGTCGGCGTGCTTGCGTGCCTGCGACGGTGAGCCGCACAGCGCGGCGACCTTGAGTCCGGCGTCGTGGATGTGCTTGATCATGTCGGCCGGCGGGGTGCCGAGCGCGTTGGCGATCATCTTCACTTTCGGGTGCTTCAGCGCCAATTCGACCTGTGGAGTGGCCGTCGCCTCGGTCCAGCCCAGCAACTGCAGGGTGTCCTCGTCGGCGTTCTCCACGGGCACGCCGTGATCGGCAAGGATCTTCTTGGCGAAGTCGAGGTGCTCCTGCGGCACCATCTTGCGCAGCGTGTCGGCCAGCTCCTCGGCGGACAGATGCGAGTCCATGCCCTCGTACTTGTTCGGGATCACGATGTCGACACCGTAGGGATGGTCGCCGATGTTCTCGTCGATCCAGTTGAGCTCGATCTCGAGCTGCTCGGGCGTGAAGCCCACGGCGCCGAGCACGCCGAACCCCCCGGCCTTGCTGACAGCCACCACGACATCGCGGCAGTGGGTGAAGGCGAAGATCGGGAACTCGATACCGAGTTCATCGCAGATAGGGGTGTGCATACCAACTCCTGAAAGCTTGACCGACGCTAAAAGAACTGAAACGTGTTCTAGTTTAGTACGCACCCCCTTGACGAGGCCAGCCGCCCCTCACCAGCGTCCCGAAACTACGACGCGTCGCCGGTGTCAGAGCACCACGGCATGGGCCACCCACAAGACCAGGAACCCGAGGATGCAGCAGACGCAGATCAGATGATCCCGGCAGATGGAGCGCGCCAGGCGGGTCTGCTCGGGCGCGCTGTCGGTGCGGTGCCCGAGCCGAACGGCGTCGGGAACGGTCTGGGTCAGTGCCAACATGATCGGGATGCCCGCGAGCAACGCCGACGTCACCAGCAGCCACGCGGGGTCGTGTCCGCGGGTAGCCTGAAACCCTAACGAGCCCAAGAGGACAAGCATCACCAGGGCGATCAGCCGGCCCATCGGCCGGGAGGTGGTTGTCGCCCGGTGGTAATACCCCGCGATGGACGCGAGTACCGGCTCGGGCAGCTCGTCAGCGCCGCGGTGCCGGAAAACCTGGGCATCGAAAATCAGATCCATCCATAAGACGGCGAACAGGAAACCACTGCAGGCCGCGAGCAACGGGGCCACTGGTCATCCACCTCCGCTTTTCATCCGCTTCGCCCAGGTCACCATTGTTTCGCAGCGCATCGGATAGGCACAGGGCTTCGGCCGGCGAACCAGGCGCTAGCCTGACCCGTCATGGGACGAGTGGAAGACAAGGTTGCACTGATCAGCGGCGCCGCGAGGGGGATGGGCGCCTCGCACGCCCGGCTGCTCGTGGCCGAGGGCGCGAAGGTGGTAATCGGCGACATCCTCGACGACGAGGGCAAAGCGCTGGCCGACGAGCTCGGCGCCGCGGCGCGCTACGTGCATCTCGACGTGACGGATCCCGAGCAGTGGACGGCGGCCGCGGCGGCGGCGGTGGCGGAGTTCGGCAAGCTGAATGTCTTGGTCAACAACGCCGGAATCATGAACTACGGCCCGCTCAAGACCTTCGATCTGTCCAAGTGGCAGCAGATCCTGGACGTCAACGTCACCGGAACGCTGTTGGGCATCCAGGCGGTGATCGATCCGATGACAGCCGCCGGCGGGGGCTCGATCGTCAACGTGTCGTCCATCGAGGGCCTGCGCGGTGCGGCGTGGGTGCACGGGTACGTGACCTCAAAGTGGGCGGTTCGCGGCCTAACCAAATCCGCCGCACTGGAATTGGCACCCCACCACATCCGCGTCAACTCCATTCACCCCGGTTTCATCCGAACCCCGATGACGGCCAAGCTTCCGCAGGATCTGCTCAACATTCCGCTGGGACGGCCCGGGGAGGCGCAAGAGGTGTCGATGTTCGTGCTCTTCCTCGCCAGCGACGAATCGTCGTACGCGACCGCGGCCGAGTTCGTCATGGACGGTGGGCTGATCGCCGACGTTTCACACAAGGCCGAGTAGCGGTTCTTTCTGAAACCACTTGCGCCACTTGCGTTTCAGTGGTTTCGAGAGAGATTTCTTGTCGGTGCCCCGTCGTAATATCCGAACATGCTTTCGAGTGATCGCGAGGAAATCGAAGCCGGCTACGCCGGGCTGCGCACCGCGGTGTCGCGGATCCTCGGGCACTCTTACGACGCGCTGACCACACCCGAGCGGCTGGCATTACTCGAGCAACTCGAACATGAAACGCGGCGGCTACGGGCGCAGGGCCACCACTTGATCAATCAGATCGCCGAGCAGGCGACGCCTGAAGAGCTGGGCGGCAAGCTGCCCCATGCACTTGCCGACCGGCTGCACATCACGCGCAGCGAGGCGAACCGGCGGATAGCCGACGCGGCTGACTTGGGGCCGCGCCGTGCGTTGACCGGTGAATCGCTCGACCCGCGGCTAACCGCGACGGCCGCGGCCCAGCGCGACGGCGCGATTGGGACTGCGCATGTTGCCGTGATTCGCGACTTCTTCAATCAATTGCCGCATTGGGTGGACGTGGAGACCCAACAACGCGCCGAGCAACAGCTCGCGCAGCACGCCATCCGGTTTCGCCCCGAGCAACTGCGCAAGCTGGCAGATCGGCTCGCCTACTGCCTCAACCCGGACGGGAACTTCACCGATGTTGACCGCGCCCGCCGCCGCGGGCTGATCCTGGGCAAGCAGGACATCGACGGGATGTCGCGGCTCAGCGGCTGGCTGACGCCGGAAGTGCGTGCCACCGTCGACGCAGTGCTGGCGAAACTGGCCGCACCGGGAATGTGCAATCCCGAGGACCCCATCCCGGTAATCGACGGCGTGCCGGACGAGGAGGCAGTCCAGCGTGACGCCCGTTCGGCGAGCCGACGCAACCACGACGGATTGCAGGCCGCATTACGCGCTGTGCTCGCAAGCGGGAAACTGGGGCAGCACAATGGATTACCGGCGACCATCATCGTGACCACGACGCTCAGGGAACTCGAAGCGGGTACTGGCAAGGCGCTCACCGGGGGAGGCGCCCTGCTACCGATGAGCGATGTGATCCGCCTGGCCCGCCAGGCGCACCACTACCTGGCCGTCTTCGACAAGGGCCATGCCCTGGCGTTGTATCACACGAAGCGGCTGGCCTCGCCGGGACAGCGAATTGTGCTCTACGCCAAGGACCGTGGGTGTACGGCACCCGGCTGCGATGTACCCGGCTATCTCTGCGAAGTCCACCACGTCGACGAGTACGCCGCGTGCCGGGCGACGAACATGGGCAACCTCACGTTTGTCTGCGGCCCCCACCATCGACTATTGCGATCCGGCGGCTGGACGACCCGAAAACGCGCCAACGGCGACACCGACTGGATTCCGCCGCCACACCTCGATCGCGCCAACCGCGCACCAACACTTTCCATCACCCCGAGGACGCGCTGTGCGACGACGAGGTTGATGACGACCCTTGATCCGCTCCGTCGGCACCGGGTAGCGTAGTGCTGCCAATTACGAAACGCCTCGTAGCGTAATTCCACGCTGCCGAAAGGATCGGCTTGATGCGCAGCCGCTATGCCGGCCATCCCTTCACGACGTCAACGCCGGAAATCGCGGCCGCGCTAGAGGATGTCAGCATTCCGACGCTGCTGCTTTCGCTCGTGCACATCACGGGCGACCCGCGATTCATCCGCGAGTTCAAACAGATGGGCATCTTCCTCAACGAAGTCCAGGGATTCATGTCGGAGGAGGACAAGGCACGAGCCCGGGCCGCGGCACTGCCGGTGATCACCGAGTATCGAGACCGCGGCTGTCCGGAACCAGCGCCGCTGAACCCCGAGCTCATCAGGGAAATGATGGACTGGGCGGCCTGCGAGCACGTTCCCGACGACTACCTTGCCCTGGTCTCCGAGGAGCTGGACCTCGACGGGGCCGACCCCCGCCGCCCGGCGCCCCTGCCGCCCGACCGGGCCGCCGCACTTCCGGTGCTCGTCGTCGGCTGCGGCGAGTCCGGCATCCTGGCCGGGGTGCGCCTCCGACAGGCCGGCATCCCCTTCACCATCGTGGAGAAGAACGCCGGTCCCGGCGGAACATGGTGGGAGAACAGCTATCCCGGGGCCCGCGTCGACGTGGCGAACCATTTCTATTGCTACAGCTTCGAACCCAACAACGACTGGACACACTTCTTCGCCGAGCAGTACGAGCTGCAGGACTATTTCACCCGCGTGATGAACAAGCACGACCTGACCGAGCACGTGCGGTGGAACACCGAGGTTCTCGGGACCGAGTGGCAGGACGACGACGGCATGTGGGCC
Source organism: Mycobacterium heidelbergense (assembly GCF_050205645.1). Taxonomy (GTDB): domain Bacteria; phylum Actinomycetota; class Actinomycetes; order Mycobacteriales; family Mycobacteriaceae; genus Mycobacterium; species Mycobacterium heidelbergense_A. The sequence goes on along the minus strand of NZ_JBNMQT010000006.1, from coordinate 219,151 downwards.
GTCACGCTGCGCTCGGCCGACGGGCAGACGAGCACGGTGCACGCGCGGGCGCTCATCACCGCGGTCGGTCAGCTGAATCGCCCCCATATCCCCGAATTCGACGGTGCCGACACCTTCGAGGGGCCGTCGTTTCACTCCGCGGCCTGGGATCACTCGGTCGACCTGACCGGCAAGCGCGTCGCGCTCGTCGGCGCCGGCGCCAGCGGCTTCCAGATCGCACCGGCGATCGCGGCAGAAGTCGAGCGGCTCACCGTCTTTCAGCGCACCGCGCAGTGGATGTTCCCGAATGCGATGTACCACGACGAAGTCGGTGACGGCGTGCGCTGGGCGATGCGCCACCTGCCTTTCTACGGCAGGTGGTACCGGTTCCTCGTGTTGTGGCCCGGCTCCGACAAGGGTCTCGACGCCGCGCAGGGCGACCCGAACTACGCCGATCAGGACTATGCCGTCAGCGACATCAACGCCGCGGCGCGGATGATGTTCACCCAATGGATCACCAGCCAAGTCGGCGACCACGACGACCTGCTGGCCAAGGTCATGCCCGACTATCCCGCCACCGGCAAGCGAACGTTGCAGGACAACGGCAGCTGGCTGCAGACACTGCAACGGGACAATGTCGAGCTGGTGCGAACACCGATCCGCAAGGTCGTGCCGCGCGGTGTCATCACCGAAGACGGGGTCACCCACGAGGCCGACATCATCGTGTACGCCACCGGATTCCGGCACACCGATGTGTTGTGGCCGTTGAAGGTCACCGGCCGCGACGGGATCGACCTGCACGACATGTGGGGGAGCCGGCCGTACGCCCACCTGGGCGTCACCGTTCCGCAATTTCCCAACTTCTTCATCATCTACGGGCCCGGCACGCACCTCGCGCACGGGGGCAGCCTGATCTTCCAGTCCGAGCTGCAGATGCGCTACATCGACCAGTGCCTCACGCGGCTGGCGGAGCCGAACGTGCATTCCGTGGAACCGCGCGCAGAGGCGGCCACCGATTGGCATCGGCGCACGCAGACCCAGATCAAGAAGATGGTGTGGTCGCACCCGGCGGTCAAGCACTCGTACTTCAAGAACGCCGACGGGGAGATCCATACTGTCAGCCCGTGGCGCCTCAACGAGTACTGGGCCGCCGTCCGCGAGCCGGACTGGTCGCAATTCGTTGTGCGACAAAGAAAGTGAGCACACCAACATGCGAACCGTAGTCGTCGACGGCCCCCGCAGCATCAGGGTCGATACGCGCCCCGATCCCGCGCTTTCCGGACCCGACGGGGCGATCGTCGAGGTCACCGCCGCGGGCATCTGCGGATCGGACCTGCATTTCTACGAGGCTGATTTCCCCCTGAGCGAGCCGATGACGCTGGGCCACGAGGCGGTCGGCACCGTGGTCGAAATCGGACCCGACGTGCGCACCGTCAAGGTTGGCGATCAGGTCATGGTGTCGTCGGTGACCGGCTGTGGCGCGTGCCCCGGCTGCGCCACACGCGATCCGGTCATGTGCTACTCCGGCTTTCAGATCTTCGGCGGCGGCGTGCTCGCCGGCGCGCAGGCGGATCTTCTCGCCGTGCCCGCCGCCGACTTCCAGCTGCTCAAGATTCCGGAGGCGATCAGCACCGAACAGGCACTGCTGCTGACCGACAACCTCGCCACCGGCTGGGCGGCGGCGCAGCGCGCCGACATTCCCTACGGCGGCACCGTTGCGGTCATCGGCCTCGGCGCGGTCGGTCTGTGCTCGCTGCGCAGCGCGTTTTTCCAGGGCGCGGCAACAGTTTTCGCCGTCGATCGGGTCGACGGCCGCCTCGACCGGGCCGCCCGGTGGGGGGCGACGCCGATCAAGGCTCCGGCGGTCGAGGCCATCCTGGCCGCCACCGGAGGCCGCGGCGCCGACGCGGTGATCGACGCCGTCGCCACCGACGCATCGCTGACCGACGCGCTCAACGCGGTGCGGGCCGGCGGCACCGTCTCCGTTGTCGGCGTGCACGACATGAACCCGTTTCCCCTCAACGCCCTGGGCTGCCTGATTCGCAGCATCACGCTGCGGATGACCACGGCGCCGGTGCAGCGAACCTGGCCGGAATTGATTCCGCTGCTTCAGTCGGGCCGGCTCGATGTCGACGGCATCTTCACCACGACGCTGCCGTTGGAGGAAGCGGCCAAGGGCTACGCGACCGCGGAGTCGCGGTCCGGCGAAGACGTCAAAATTCTGCTCACCCCTTAGCCCGCCGGGTCGCCGTGATGTACTGCGAGCGCATGAAGCTGTCGATCATGACGTCCACGTCCGGTGGCGTCATGCCGTAACCGGCCTGCAACTCAGGGTTGTTGCGGACGGGCTCGACCGCCCAGCCATGGCTGGCCAGCCATTCGGCGGGCTCCGCCTTCGTCTCGTAGGTGAGCGCGGAGAAGTCCACGTCACCCGACATGTTCACGCCCGGATGCGTCGACTCGAGAGCCTCGAGCTGTGCGCGGTCCAGCCGCGAGCCCAACGCGCCCAACGCAACTCGGCTACCCGGCGCACACAGCTCCGTGATTCGAGCGAACAAAGCGGTTTGCGCGTCGTCGGTCAGGTAGGGCAACACCCCCTCCACCGACCAGGCGCTGGGGCTTTGCGGGTCGAAGCCCGCCGCCCTCAACGGAGTCGGCCAATCCGTGCGCAGATCGGCCGCGACCTCGATCCTGTGGGCCTTCGGCCTCGCGCCGTGCTCGCCCAACACGCGCGCCTTGAATTCCAGGACTTTCGGTAGATCGACCTCGAAAACCGTTGTGTCTTCCGGCCATTCGAGGCGATACGCCCGGGAGTCCAATCCGGCGGCGACGATCACCGCCTGCCGGATGCCGGCTTTGCCGGCCGAGGTGAAAAAGTCGTCGAAGAAGCGCGTCTGCACGCCGTAAAGGCGGGGAAAGGCGGTCTCGTCCTCGGTGGTGCCCGGGTTGGCCAGCACACCCGCGAGATAGGGGTCCCTCGCGGCGGCGATGAAAAGCCTCGCGTAGTCATCGCGGACCAGTGGTTGCGGGCTCGCGGCGTGCACGGCGCGCCACCCCGCCACCAGCAGCGCGGTATAGCCCACGCCGCTGACGATGTCCCAGTCGTCGTCCTCGGAACGAAGTGACCCGAATTCGGGTGTCCTGCTCACGTAACCAAGCTACCGACGGCCTCAGAGTTCGAGAAGGACCGTTACCGGGCCGTCGTTCGCCAATTCGACCTGCATCGTCGCACCGAACACGCCCGTTTCCACGTGGGCTCCCAGTTCTCGCAGCGCCTCGGCGAACGCCGTGACGAGCGGTTCCGCGACCGGCCCCGGCGCGGCCGCATTCCACGACGGCCGGCGTCCCTTCGCGGTGTCGGCGTAGAGGGTGAACTGGCTGACCACCAAGATCGGCGCGTTGACGTCGGCGGCCGAGCGTTCGTCGGTGAGAATGCGCAGATTCCATAGCTTTTCGGCGAGTCGCCGCGCCTTGTCGGTGTCGTCGCTGTGGGTGACGCCGACGAAGGCGAGCAGTCCCTGGTTATCCGGCCGAATGGCGCCCACCACACGGCCATCCACCGACACTGCCGCCGTCGAGACCCTTTGCACAAGAACCCGCATGGGCCTCGATGCTGCCAGGTACGCTCGTCGGGTGTCCGTGCTCGTCGCATTTTCGGTCACCCCGCTCGGGGTGGGCGAGGGCGTCGGCGAGATGGTTGCCGAAGCCGTTCGGGTGGTTCGCGATTCCGGCCTGCCCAACCAGACGGACGCGATGTTCACCGTGGTCGAAGGCGAGACCTGGGAAGAAGTGATGCTGGTGGTGCAGCGCGCGGTGGAGGCCGTCGCCGCCCGCGCCCCTCGCGTCAGCACGGTAATCAAGGTGGACTGGCGCAAGGGCGCCACCGACGCGATGACGGAGAAGGTCGCGTCAGTCGAGCGCCACCTCGCCCAGGGCTAGCGTCCCACGGCTAGCCGCCTACGGCGTCCCGGAACGCGCGCTCGGCCGCGTCACCGTGGACCGCGAAAACGATCCGCTCGAGCGAACTCGGCCGGTGTTGCCGCACGGCGTCGACCATCAGGCGTGCGGCGTCTTCGAGCGGGAAGCCACCCACACCCGTGCCGAACGCGACCAGCGCCAGCGTGCGGCAACCCAGCTCGTCGGCCTTGTTCAGCGTCGAACTGGTGGCCTGCGCGATGATCTCGGCCGAGGTGGGGCCGCCCAACTCCATCGTCGCCGCGTGAATGACGTAGCGGGCCGGCATGTCGCCGGCGGTGGTCTCGACGGCATCCCCGAGGCCGATCGGCGCCTTCTCGGTCGATTCGCGTTGCACATCGGGTCCACCGGCGCGGGCGATCGCCGCGGCGACCCCGCCGCCATGCCGCAGCTGGGTGTTGGCGGCGTTGGCGATCGCGTCGAGTTCGAGCTTGGTGACGTCGGCGTGCACTACCTCTAACTCGATCATCGGTTCATCCTCTCGCAGGCGTCCCGCGAGCGCGCCAGTAGGCTCATGCCGGTGAGCGCACGCGCAGGCATCGTGGTCACCGGGACCGAGGTCCTCACCGGCCGGATCCAGGACCGAAACGGGCCGTGGATCGCCGACCGGCTCCTGGAACTGGGCGTGGAGCTGGCACACATCACGATCTGCGGTGACCGTCCCGACGACATCGAGGCGCAGCTGCGTTTCATGGCGGGGCAAGGCGTGGACCTGATCATCACCAGTGGCGGCCTGGGACCGACCGCCGACGACATGACGGTTGAGGTGGTGGCGCGATTCTGCGAACGGGAGTTGGTGCTTGACGAAGTTGTCGAGGGCAAGATCGCCGACATCCTCAAGCGACTGATGGAGCGCAATACCGCATTCGATCGCGGCACCTTCGAGTCCATCAGAGCCGCCAACCGCAAGCAGGCCATGGTTCCCGAGGGTTCGCAGGTGCTCGATCCGGTGGGCACCGCGCCGGGTGTGGTGGTCCCTGGTAAGCCGGCGGTGATCGTGCTGCCGGGACCGCCGCGGGAGCTTCAGCCGATGTGGCGCAGGGCCATCGAAACGCCCGCGGCGCAGGAGGCGATCGCGGGCCGAACGATCTACCGGCAGGAAACGATTCGGATGTTCGGTCTGCCCGAGTCCGGGCTGGCCGAAACGCTGCGCGGCGCGGAGGCGTCCATTTCCGGTTTTGACGCGCTGGAGATCACCACGTGCTTGCGCCGGGGCGAGATCGAAATGGTCACTCGCTACGAGCCCGACGCGGCGGATGCCTATGCGCAGCTGACGAAGCTGTTGCGGGACCGGCATGGGCAGCAGCTCTTTTCCGAGGACGGCGCACAGGTGGACGATCTGGTCGCCCGGTTGCTGGCCGGTCGCCGGATCGCGACAGCGGAATCCTGCACTGCGGGGATGGTGGCGGCGCGGCTGACGGATCGGGCGGGTTCGTCCGACTACGTCGCCGGCGGCGTGGTGGCCTACTCCAACGAGGCCAAGGCGGAGCTACTCGGCGTCGACCCCGCGCTGATCCAGGCGCACGGCGCGGTGTCCGAGCCGGTGGCCGAGGCGATGGCGACGGGCGCGTTGCAGCGCTTCGCCGCCGACACGGCCGTCGCGACGACGGGTATCGCCGGGCCGGGCGGGGGAACGCCGGAAAAGCCCGTCGGCACAGTCTGTTTCACGGTGATGCTGGCGGACGGCCGCACCGATACCCGGACGCTGCGCCTGCCCGGGAACCGCTCCGACATCCGGGAGCGATCGACGACGGTGGCGATGCACCTGCTGCGGCGCCTGCTCAGTGACAGCAGCCCCGAGACCGCATAAGTTCACGTCATTTCGGTTGGCAGAAAAGCGCTTTCGGCGGTGCCGAAGCGAATCCCGGTGGCGTCCTTGCCGACCAGCGTGAGGAAGGCCACGGCGATCAGGACCGGCACGATCGTCGCCGCCAGAGCGAACGGATAACCGTGCGACTCGGCCAGGCGTTCCTGGATGGGCAAGTTGAACGCCGCCAACAGGTTTCCGAGCTGGTAGGTCACCCCGGGGTAGAGGCCGCGGATGGCGTCCGGCGACAGCTCGGTCAGGTGCGCGGGGATCACCCCCCATGCGCCCTGTACGCAGAGCTGCATCAGGAACGAGCCGAGGCAGAGCATCGCCGCGGTGCGCGAATAGGCGAACAGCGGCACGATCGGCAGGCCCAGCAGCGCGCAGAAGACGACGGTGTAGCGGCGGCTGATCCGTTGTGAGAGCGTGCCGAAGAACAGCCCGCCGATGATGGCGCCGATGTTGTAGACGACGGCGATCCACTTGACGGTCACGCTGGACAAACCCGCGCCCTGGTTGGCGGTCGCGCCGAGAAAGGTGGGGTAGACGTCCTGGGTTCCGTGGCTCATCCAGTTGAACGCGGTCATCAGCAGCACCAGGTAGACGAACCGGCGGATGATCGCGCCCTCGCGCAGCACGTCGCGAATCCTGGTGCTGGTGAGCCGCATTCGATCCTGCGCGGCCTCCCAAACCTCGGACTCCTCCACGCGATAGCGGATGATCAGGCTGATGAGGGCGGGGATGATGCTCAGGGCGAACAACCAGCGCCACGACAGCCCAAGCCAATTCATCACCACCAGCGACGCCACGCTGGCCAGCAGGTAGCCGAAGGCATAGCCCTCCTGCAACAGACCGGAGAAAAATCCGCGTCGCTCGACGGGCACCTTTTCCATGGCCAGCGCGGCGCCCAGCCCCCATTCGCCGCCCATGCCGATGCCGTAGAGCACGCGCAGGATCACCAGCACGGTGAAGTTGGGCGCGAACGCGCACAGGAAACCCACCACGGAGTAGAACATCACGTCGACCATCAGCGGGAGCCGCCGGCCGACGCGGTCGGCCCACAGTCCGAACAGCAGCGCGCCGACCGGCCGCATCACCAGTGTCGCCGTGGTGATGAATGCGACCTCGGTCTTGCTCTGGTGGAAAGTCTTTGCGATGTCGGCATAGACGAACACCACGATGAAGTAGTCGAAGGCATCCATCGTCCAGCCCAACAACGCGGCGACGAATGAATTTCGCTGGTCGGCGGTCATCTTCTGCCGGGGACTTTGTGTGGTCACTTGAGCATCGTGCAGTACCAGGCGGCGCTGCGCGAGAGTAAGTTGACCGAACATGCGAATCATCGACGCCGATGGACACGTTGCCGAGAACCCCTCGCTGGCGATCGAGGCGATCAAACGCTGGCCGGAATACATCAAACCCAGCACCGACGGGCGACCGAGCCTGACGTTCGAGGGCCGCAACTATCCGGAGGATCGGGGCCCCGGCGCCGGGTGCCCGCCCGAGCACGGGATCAGCAAGGCGGCCGACCTCAATTGCCGCTCGCCCGAGGGCGTGCTGGGCGACGCGGACCGCGATCACATCGACACGATGGTGCTCTATCCCAGCCTTGGGCTGTGCGCGCCCAGCCTGGAGGATCCGGAGTTCGCCGCGGGATTCTCGCGGCTCTACAACCGGTGGATCGCCGATTTCTGCGCCTCGTCGGGCGGCCGGTTGCGCGGCGTCGCGGTCACCCCGATCGAGCACGGCCAGGCGGCCATCGACGTCATGACCGAGGCCAAGGAGCTCGGGCTGGTGGCGACCCTGGTCCCGCCCGCGCTCAAGACCCGCAACCTCGACCACCCGGACCTCGACCCGTTCTACGCCGCCGCAGTGGAGCTCGGGATGCCGCTGGGCATTCACGGCGCCCCCGGCATCCACCTGCCGAAGATCGGCGTGGACCGCTTCACCAATTACATTCAGGTGCACTGCATCAGCTTTCCGTTCGACCAGATGACCGCGATGACGGCGATGGTCTCCGGCGGCGTCTTCGAGCGGCATCCGCAGTTGCGGGTCGCCTTCCTCGAAGCGGGGGCGGGCTGGGTGCCGTTCTTCATGGACCGCCTGCACGAGCATTACGAGAAGCGGGGCGATTGGGTGGAACGCGGCTGGCGCCGCGATCCGCACGAGTATCTGGCCGCGGGCAACATCTTCGTGACCTGTGAGCCGGAGGAGCCGATCCTGCCCGGCGTCATCGACGTGCTCGGCTCCGACTTCATCATGTTCGCCAGCGACTACCCGCATTGGGACGGCGAATGGCCGGAAAGCACCAAGCATTTGCGGACCCGCGCCGACATCAGCGAGGAGGCCCGCGAAAAGATCGGCGGCCTGAACGCCCAGCGCTTCTACGGGCTGAACTAACGCCCATGGGCCCCTTCCTGATTCGCGCCGCGCTGACCGGGTTTGCCTTGTGGGTAGTCACCCAGCTCGTCCACGGGCTGACGTTCGTGGGCGGCAATACGACGCTGCAGAAGATCGGCATCATCTTCGTCGTCGCCGTCATCTTCGGTCTGGTCAACGCGATCATCAAGCCGATCGTGCAGATCCTCTCGATCCCGCTGTACATCCTGACGCTTGGTCTTTTCCACATCGTCGTCAATGCGTTGATGCTGTGGATCACCGCCCGGATCACCGAACACACCACCCACTGGGGACTGCAGATCGATCACTTTTGGTGGACCGCGATCTGGGCGGCGATAGCGTTGTCGATCGTGAGCTGGCTGCTATCGCTGCTGAGCCGCGATGTCCGCCGGGTCACGAACCGGTAGTCGTCAGCGGGCCCGCCACCGCGGAGGTCGCTTCTCGGCGAAGGCACGCGGCCCTTCCTTCGCGTCTTCCGTCGCGAAAACGCGGTCGCTGTGCCGGGTCTCGTTCTCGTATGCCGATTCGAGGTCGAGCGCCAGGCCTTCGACCGCCGACTGCTTCGTCGCAAACACCGCCAGCGGCGCGTTGGCCGCGATGCGCTCGGCGTAGTCATACGCCGTGTCCATCAGCTGATCCGCCGGGACCACCCGATTGAGCAGCCCCATGGCCAGGGCTCGCTCCGCGTCCACCATGTCGGCGGTCAGCAGCAGCTCCATCGACAGCGCGTAGGGCAGCTGGCGCGGCAGGCGCACCGTGCTTCCGCCGCCGGCGAACAGGCCGCGCTTGGGCTCCATCACCGCGAATCGCGCCTCGGGCACGGCCACACGAATGTCGGTGCAGCCCAACATCTCGAAGCCGCCCGCCACGCAGGTGCCGTTAACCGCGGCGATGATCGGCTTGTACACCGGGAAGCGATGCAAGACGGCGTGGATGGCGTCGTCCTTGTCCCAGCCCTCGGGCTTGGGCAGGTCGCCGGTGAGTTCCGGGATGAATTTCTTCAAGTCGGCGCCGGTGCAGAAATCCCTTCCGACGCCCGTGACCACGGCGACCCAGGCGTCGGCGTCGTCGCGAAAGTCGGACCAGGCGTGGGCCAAATCGCGGAAGTGTTCCATGTCCAGCGAGTTGCGGGTCTCGGGACGGTTGATCGTGATGGTGGCGATGTGGGCGTGCAGGGCGTAATCGATGCTCACAGCGTCTCCCGCTCGGTGACCAGGCGAACGACGTCGCGCGCGCAACCCCACGACAATGTCACGCCGTTGCCGCCGTGCCCGTAATTGTGGACGCATCGCGACGTGCCGAGTGGCTCGGCCTCGACTCGCACCGATGGACGGTCGGGACGCAGCCCGGTGATGGTCTCGATCACGTCGGCCTCGCCCAGCCGCGGCTCGATCTCGCGGCAGCGCCGCAGGATCCGTTCGCTCAATTCGGGGTCGGGAGTGGTGTCCCACCGCCCGGGAACGCTGATGCCGCCGCACACCACGCGCTTCGGGTGGGGGAAGTAGCAGGTCCATTCCGGGCCGGCGTTGAGTTCCAGAAACAGTTGCCGCAAGCCGGGATTGGTGAGCACGACGTGCTGGCCGAACAGCGGGCGCATCGTGTCGTCGCCCGCCAGCGGCCCGGCCCCGAGGCCCGCACAGTTGACCACTATCGGCGCCGCGTCGGCGACCTCGGCCAGTGATCGGACCGTACGGGTTTCGATTTCGCCGCCGGCCGCGGTGAGTCGATCGGTCAGGTAGTCGAGGTATTGCGGCATGTCGATCATCGGCAAGGTGGCGCGAAACCCGGTGCCGAAGCCCTCGGGGAGATCGGCCGCATCGGCCGGCTCCAAGCCGGCGATCAGGCCCACCTCGGTTGGTTCGCCGACTACTAGCGCAGGCGCCATCCGTACCCCGGTGCCGGGATCGGCGGCCAGTTCGCCAAAGACTCGCAAGGAATGTTTGGTCCACTCCGGCGTCATGTTTTGAGGTTCAATTTGCCGCCGGGCGCACACCGCGCCGGCCACGACCGAGGTCGTCTGGCGAGGCATCGCCGCCGCCCACACCCGCACCGGCCACCCGGCTTCGGCGAGACAGATCGCCGACGTCAATCCACTGACGCCGGCACCAATCACGACAATCCGCTGCGCGCTGGCCACGGCGTCACGGATCAGGAATGCGGCACTTGCTGGTTATTCCCGCCGAGCAGCCCGTTCAGGATGCCGAGGGTGCCTTGCAGTTGGGCGCCCGCAGCCGGGCCCGAAGCATCGGGAGGAGGCGCGGCATCCGTCTGCTGCCAGGGCTGGCAACCGTCTGTCTTGAACGCCTTGTCGGTCGGCTCGATGCGAACCACCTGTGGTTTCTTGCTCATTGAATTGTCGATGAGGTTGCCGTCCGGGTTGCCCATCCGCTTCCAGTAACACGTGCCGTTGGCGACGGGTCCCGCCGTGCTGTAGGTGCCCGGCGCGATATCGGTCCCCACCGCAAACGTGCCGTCGTGATCGATGCTCGTCTTCGGCCCGTTCGCGGGTGCCGCCGCCGGCGGCTCCGCCGGTGACGGTTCGGGCGCCGGCTCGGGATCGCCGTAGGCAACACCGGCCGATACAGCCCATCCCGCGATGACCAGCGCCGCGGCGCCGAACCGTGCCGCAACAGATGCTGGCGCGTTAACCCACATAGAACAGCAGCGTACCGGGGTTAGCAGCCTATTTCATGTGGCTGCGCCGGTGGGTCCCTGTTCCGCGACACATAAACCTTTGCGACGACACGCCGACGAAGTTCGCTCTGTCTTATGTCTGGCGAACTAGTTGGGCGATGTGGTGCGCTCGGCGGTTGTAGCTAGGTCAGTCGGCGGACCTTGCCGGCATAGCCGAGCGCGTGCTCGTACGTGTCGAGATTGTCGCGGGAAATCTTCGCGTGCACGGGACGTTCGAGGAAAAAACGCAGCACCGGGTTGTAGGCGTGATAGGTCTCGTGGAAGGTCAGCACCGTGGTGCCGTCGGGCTGCTCCTCGAGTTGGTGATAGCCCTCCGCGCGCGACCACAGCGGCGCGCCGACCGCGACGTAGCGCGACAGCTTGTTGATCTCCGCCTCGGTGACGCTCTCCCACGACCGCCCTTTGCCGCCCGACAACAGGTATTTGGGTACCGGGAATATGCAGGTGCGGACCAGACCCTCGCCGGCATCGTTGCCTTCGTTCAGAATTTCCATGCTGCCGGTGGGCCACGTGAGGACGCGCGGGCGCGGCGCGTCCGGCGGTGCGGGCGGGTGCAGCACCCGCCAGACCTTTCTCGGCGGCGCATCGACATGGAATCGCACGGTGTAGGACTGCATCAGCCTTCTCCCCAGCTGTCCCAATAGGTGACCGTTTCCGCGGGCGGTCGCGAGGCGGGGCGGAAGTCGGTGCCGATCGTGTAAGCGACCGGGAACAGCGCGGCCTGCGTCACCGTCGGGGGAATTCCGAGCACCTCGGCCACCTCCTGCTCCTTGGCCAGGTGCATCGTCGTCCATACCGAGCCCAACCCGCGGGACCGCAGGGCGAGCAGGAAGCTCCAGCCCGCCGGGATGATCGACGCCCACGCCGACGCGGAAGTCAGCAGGGTGGAGTTGTCGATGCGGTTGTCCAGGCAGGGGATGACATGCACGGGCACCCGAGCCAGCGTCTCGGTCAGGGCCAGCGCGCCGGCGTACACGCGCTGGGTCTGCGGATCGGATGCCTCCTTGGCCGCATACGCGAGGTATTCCGCGCCGACGCTGCGATAGATCTCGCCGATGGCGGCGCGCTTATCGGCGTCGGTGATCACCAGCCAGCGCCAGTCCTGCGCGTTGCTCGCCGTAGGCGCCTGCATCGCCAGCCGTATGCACTCGAGGATCACCTCGCGACCGACCGGCCGGTTCAGATCGAGCCGCCTGCGCACCGCGCGTGTGGTGCTCAGCAGTTCGTCGACCGTGGCGATGTCCATGCGTTCCTTTCGATGGCGGGTCAGATGCTGGTTTAGAGGTCGATCGCGCAGGACTGATCGACACCGAGCACGGTCAAGGAACGTCCCAGCCCGAGAAATACGGCGACGCACAGCGTGAGATCGAGGATCTCCTCGTCCGAGAACAACCCGCGCAGGCGCTCGAAAAAGGCGTCGTCTATCGACGCGTGCGCGGTGGCAAAGCGCTCGGCGAATTCGATGGCAAGGCGCTGGCGCGGCGTATAGCCCGGATAGCTGGCGTAGGCGGCGACATTGTCGTAGAGCTCCGGCGCGACACCGGCATCCGGGCCGGCATCCAATATGGACTGCGCGCGAAAATCTGAGCACGCCACACAATCGTTGATCTGCGCGATCCGCATCCTGGCCAGCTCGCGCTCGTCGGCCGGCAGGATGCTCTGCTGGTATGCCCCGCGGATCATCCGCTCGACCATGCCGCCGAGCTGCGGTCGTAGCGTCCAGATCATCGCGGCCTCGCCGCCGGGGCCATCCGGCACACTGACTCGGGCCATCCGCGAACTCCTGCCCGGTAAGGACGGTACCGAGTTGAGCAAACCAGATTCTCAACTGAACTGTCTAGGCCACTCGCGTCGTGTAATTGGGCATATGCCAAACCGACCCTGGACGTGGAAAACGGCCGGGGGCTAACGTCCGTTGAGCGGCGTTGAGCCCACAGCGCCGCGAATGGGAGGTCTCCGCGTGCTTTTCATGCACGAATTACACAAGGTGCGCGGCCGCGCCGAAGACGACTTCGAGGCGGCGTTCCGGGACGGCTGGATGCGGATACTCGCCGCGGGTGACGATGCCCGGTTGCTGTGGTACGCCAACCAGGCGCACGGCAGTGGACCCGCCTACACCGTCGTCACCGTGACCGCCGTTCGCGACGGAGCGGCGTGGGAGCGACTGACGCTGCGGGTCCAGAAAGGCGACCTGCAGGAGTGGATGCGCAACCTCGACGAGCTGCGCCACGAGGTCGACGCGAAGCTGCTGATGCCGTTGCCATGGTCGCCGCTTCGGGAGGTCGACTTGGACGCGGTCCCCGCCGACGGCCGAGAGCACGAAATGACCCTTTACATGGAAGACACCATGTGGCCTTACGAGGACAAGTTCGAGGAATACATCGTGCGCTGCGGCGAGGTCTACGCCAGGAGCCTTGAGCAACCGTCGTCAATGCTGAAGATGCATGCGGCATTTCAGCCCGCGCTCGGCAGCCACCTGCGCCGCGAGGTGATCCTGATGCAGCGAATCAGCCGGCCGGAGGCGCTCCTTGACCTGCTGCGCAGCCATATCCCCGCCGAGTACCGTGCCCCGGGCACGTGGATGCATGACGCTTTGGACCTGCGTGATCAGTGGACCAGCCGGCTGCTGCGCACGTCCGAGTGGTCGCCCCTCTATTGATTACCGAGCCGCGCATGAACATCGGGACGATCCACGACGCGGCGGCGAGCGGCGATCCCGACCGCGCCGCCCTCATCGTCGACGGGCGCGCGATCAGCTACGACGAGCTGGCTGCGGCGGTGCGGCGCTGCGCCGCCGGGCTGGCCGCCCACGGTGTCATGGCCGGGCAACGCGTCGCGGTGGTCGACGGCGGAAGCCTGCTGTCCATCGCGGCGTTGCTCGCGGCGGCGCGCCTTGGCGCCGCGGCCGCGCTGATGAACCCGGCGCTGACTCCGCCCGAGCTGCAGGGCCTGCTGAAGAACGCCGGCTGCGCCGACGTCGCGGTCGCGGGGGAGCCGTACGCCGACCGGCTCCGCGAAGCCGGCGCACCCACGGTATTGACGGGCGCCGACCTACTGGACGGCGACACCGTCGAACCGGCTGCCGAGGCCGACGACGACACCTCCGCCGACCAGGACGCGTTGATCCTATTTACCAGCGGGACAACCGGACTCCCGAAGACCGTCGCCATCACCGCCCGCCGGCTCGCCATGCGAATCAGGGGGATGGCGGCACCATTCCGCGCGGACGCGCCACCCTCGGTGGGGATGATGTGCGTCCCCTTCTTTCACGTCGGCGGAGCGCTGGGCACACTCGGCAGTTTGTATTCGGGCAACACCTCGGTGGTGCAAACACGGTTCGATGCCGGCGAATGGCTTCGTCTGGTCTCGCGGCATCGCGTCACCACCACGTTCCTGGTGCCGACCATGCTGCAGCGGATCCTCGACCATCCCGACTTCGCGAACGCAGATCTGACGTCGCTCGTCGCCATCGCGTACGGGGCCGCGGCGGCGCCGATCAGCTTGGTGCGCAGGGCAATGGCAGCGCTGCCACACGTGGCCTTCGCCAACGTGTTCGGGCAGACCGAGACCCTCGGTGCTTATACGACGCTGATGCCCGACGATCACCGTGACCCGGCCCGTGCCGGATCCGTCGGCCGACCGCTGCCCGGAGTCGAAGTGCGCGTGGTGGACCCCGAAACGGGACGCGACGTCGAGGCGGGAGCGATCGGCGAGCTGTGGGTGAACACCACCCAGAACGTCACCGAAGGCTGGTTGCATACCGGCGACCTGGCACGCCAGGATGCCGACGGTTACATCTTCCCGAGCGGACGGCTGAGTGACACCATCAACCGCGGGGGTGAGAAATTTGGGCCGATCGAAGTCGAAGAGGCGTTGCGTTCTCATCCGGCAATCAGTGACGCCGCGGTCGCCGGGATCACCGACGACGAGCTCGGCCAGCGGGTGGGAGCCGCGGTAGTGGCTTGTGCCCCAGTCACACTCGAGGAACTTCGATCGCACTGCCGGGAGGTGATCGCCTACTTCAAGCTGCCCGAGCGACTCGCGATCGTCGACCACATTCCCTACAGCTCAACCGGCAAAGTCAACCGCCGCCAGCTTGCCGCGCTCATCGCGGACGATGGTTGAACCCAGGGAGTCCAAGTGTTGTTTCTGCATGAGACCCACAAAGTCGTCGGCGCCCGAGAGGAAGAATTCGAGGCCGCCTACCGCGAGGGCTGGATGCCCACACTGGCCAAAGAAGACGACGCCCGGCTGCTCTGGTACACCAACCACGCTCATGGGAGTGGCGTCTCCTACAACGTGGTCACCATTACGGGCATCACCGACGGCACCGCTTGGGAGCGCCTGGCACATCGCGCCCAGACCGGGGACCTTCGGCCATGGATGCGCGAACTGGACAACCTGCGCCACGAGGTGACGGGAAAGCTGATGCTGCCCGTCGCCTGGTCACCACTTCAGTCGGTGGACCTGAGGACCGTGCCCACCGACGGTGCGACCCATCCGCTGAGCCTGTTCATGGAGGACACCGGCTGGCCCGACGCACCATTGGACGACTACATCCGCTCGTGGGACGAGATTTACTATCGGCTGCTCTCCAAAGCCCCGCCGGGGATGCGGATCCTAGATATCCAGGCGTGCTTCCAGATAGCGCATGGCAGTCATCGACGACGAGAAGCGATGCTATGGCAGAAGATTGAGGACGCCAACAACTACGCGGCGCTCGTGCATCTACTGACCACCGAGACTCCGCCGGAGCACCGGGCACCCGGCAGCTACATGTATGAGGCCTTGAAGTACCGGGATCAGTGGGAGAGCCGGTTGCTGCGGACGTCGGCCTGGTCACCCCTATATTGAGCGCCTAGCTTCTGCCCCTACCGCTTTCGGTGTGCGCTCAGGGCGGTGTCGCACGGCGTGTCGTCGCCTTTAGCGCACACTGGATCATCGCCGCAGACTGACCGATTGCAGAAACGGTTCGGCCACAGCGAGAAAACCGTCCGGATCGGACGAGAAGACGACATGCCCGGTGTCGAGGATCTCGAGGCGGGAACCGCCAATGGCGTCATGGGTAGCGCGCCCGGCGCGCAGCGGTATCGCGATGTCTTTCCTGCCCCACACGATGAGCGTGGGCACGGTCAGTTCAGCAGCACGACTTCGAAGATCGTGTGCCGGTGTGGCGAAGCTTCGCCACAGTCCCGATCCGACCCGGACGCCGTCGACCGTTTTCGCCGCGGCGATCGCGCGCTCGCTGATCCGGCGGTCGCTGTCGATCCGAGCCTTCATGTAGCCGCGAACAAACAGGGGAGCGGCCCGGCGAAACACGGCCGGCGTGCCGAGCACTCGGCAAAAGGTGCGGGCTAGCGCGGTCAACGGTACGAAGCCGCCGGTGTTGACCAGAACCAGACCGGCAACGCACCCGGGACGGGTGATCGCCAGCCGCGCGGCCGCGAACCCGCCGACGGAATTTCCGATCAACACAACCTTCGTCAGGCCGAGGCCGTCGACGACGTCTTCGAGTACGTCGGCAAACAGTGGCGCGCTGGGTTCGACGGCGGGGTCAACGGGATCCGAATCCCCGTGCCCGGGCCAGTCCACCGCGATGGTGCGGTAGCACTTGGCCAGCGCCGCGACGATCGGATCGAAGTCGTGCCGGTCATGCAGCGTCGCGTGCAGCAGTAAAACCGTAGGCCCACTGCCCAATTCGCTGTAGGCGACACGGCCTGCCCGGGTTTGGATAGTCGGCATGGAGTTCCTCTCGCCATGGTTGACCGACTGGTCGGTCATTCCGTACAGTACAACGGTAGGCACGCCCTGACAAGGAGGGAATCGAGATGCGGCAAGCCCCACCGCCCGAAGCGCCGTTTGCGGACAAGATGGCCTACTACCGCACGCAACACACATCGAAGGGGGTCCGGGCGACCCACCTCGTCGGGACGCCGATCATCGCGGCGGGCCTGCCGCTGATGTTCGCCAAGCCGAAGGTCGGTGCCCCGATGTTCATCGGGGGATGGGCCATGCAGATAGTCGGCCATCGGCTGTTCGAGAAGAACCTCCCGTCCACGCATAAGGGGTGGATCACGTATCAACTGACCGGCGTCATTCACGTGTGCGAGCAGTACGGCGAAATGCTGGCCCGCCGCAGCCAGCGCAAGGCGGGATTGCGGTGAGATCGCCTGAGCCGGGCCGCAATGCGCTGCTGGATGCGGGACAGCGGCTGTTGGGAACCGCCGACCTCGCCCGCATCTCAGTCAACTCGATCGTTGCCGAGGCCGGGATGGCGAAAGGTAGCTTCTATCAGCACTGGCCCAGCCGGGCCGAATACGTGCGGGCGCTGCACGCTCGGTTCCACGACCAGTTGGAAGAATCGATCGCCGCGGCAATCGCCGACCTACCGCCCGGTCGCGACCGGCTCGAGGCGGGGATGAACACCTATCTTGACGGATGCCTGGCCGACCCGGCCACCAAAGCATTGCTCGTGCAGTCGCGCACCGAGGCCGGACTGAGCGATTTGGTCGCGGCGCGGAATGAAAGCGCGGCCACGCTGATAGCGCCCGACTTGACGGCGCTTGGATGGACGCCACCCGAACCGATCGCGGTGCTCCTCGTCGCGGCGGTCGCGGAGATCGCCCTGGTCGAGCTCGCCAACGCCAAGCCCGACAAGCAGTTACGCCGCGCGTTGCTTCGACTGGCCACCCGAACGGGTTAGGCGCCTGGTTCACGGTTTGCAGGCGGGCTCGAGGGAAAGCACGGGGCCACCGGATTGCAGGGACAGCAGATACAGGTAGGTCGCGAGCGAATGTTCGCACGCCACAGTGGATTTGACCAGGGTCTTCGGCGGAAGCGGCGTTAATCGGATCGGGTTCAGCTCATACGGGTTGAGCACATGCTCGTAGTTGATCGGAGGGGGCAATGCCGGGACGATATCGAGGCGATTGGCAATCCGATACGAGTTGATCACCACCTGGTCGTAGGTGCTGGCGAACAGAGAATCCCCGGTGCGTGGGCTGGCATAGGTGTAGACGGTCGGCGCCTTGAAGCTCGTATTCGCCGCGACGTCGAGGGCGAGCAGGGTGGCGAGCGCTCCGCCCAGGCTGTGTCCGCAGATCGTCACGGAGGTGGCGGGTCGCGGGAACGCAAGCGCCGCGAGCGCATTGACCACGGCCGGCGAATCCGGCGCGGTCCCCGTCGTCAGCGATTCGTACATGGCGGTGAAGCCGTCCTCCGTGTGGCCGGCGCCGGCCAGGAATGGGCACGGCACCAGATCGAACTCGGCGTCGTGAATCCACTCCAGGATTCCTTCGGTGCCCCGAATCGCGATCACCACATCGCCGGCCTGATTGACCTGACAGATCAGCCCGATGGAAACCTCGTTGGCGGCCCGGATCGGGTCGATGTCGGCCGCCAGATCGTTGGCGTAGATCGTCGTGACGACGGTGTAGTCGACGCCGCCGGCGCTCAGCGCCTGGCCGGCCGCGCTCGTCAAATCGCTGGGCGGTGTCGCGTAGGTTGCGTTCACCAGTTGGCCGAATTGTATTGCCTTCATTGCATCTAACGCCGGCGGCATCGGCATGGCGCGCTCCGTCAGGCTCCGAATGTTCCGGTGAGGACGGCGTGTGCCGTTGCGGCCTGCGCTATCGCTTGCGCCGCTTGCGATCCGGTCGCTCCCGCCGGTAGCCCGAACGTGGTCGGCAGCTGGTAGAGAGTGAACCGGTAATGATGTGTCCCGGTACCCGCCGGCGGGCACGGCGCCGCGTAGCCGGATTCACCGCTCGAATTCGCCAGAGTGCTTGCCCCGGCGGGTGTTTGACCGTCCGCGGTGCTGCCGGAACCGGACGGGATTCCGGTCACGATCCAGTGCACATAGGCTCCGCTAGGGGCGTCTGGGTCGTCGACGACGAGGGTGGCGCCCGACGGCGCCGACCAGGCCAAGGGTGGCGCCGTGCTGGCGCCCTTGCAGGTGTACTGCACCGGGATCGGCGCGCCGTCGGCGAACGCGGGGCTCGTAATGGTCAGCGGCCCGGTCGACGGTGCTTGGGGGACCGACTGACCGGCCGTCGTTGCTTGCGGCGGCGGTGGCGCCGTCGTTCCAGCATTCGTTCGAGCATTATCGTGGCCACCGCAGCCGGCCGGCACCAGCAGCGCTGCCAGGCCAAGGCAGGCCGATGCAATTGGGCGAAGTGTGCGACCCGAGGTTTCCATACAACCCAGTGTCGTCAACCGTGGTCCCAGAAAACAGTGGTCCCAGAAACAGGGGCGCGGCTACTTACCGCTTCCCTTGACCTTGAGCACTCGTTTTCGCAGGCCCTCCGTCGCCGTTTCCATCAATCCCTTTGCCCCCTTCTTGACCAGAAATCCGGGGATCGGCACGGTGGGGTCGACCGTGAGCTCGAAGCGGAGCCGGGTGGAATCGCCTTCGGGCGTCAGCGTGTAGCGGCCGTCCTGCGCGCGTTGTTGTTTGGCGCTGACCAGTGACCAGCTCACCCCGTCGTCGTGCACGGAGTAGGCCAGCACCTGTTCGTCACTGACGCCCACGATCTTGACGACCTGCCGCGATTTGCTTGGTCGGCCTTGGTCATCGCGCTCCAGGACTTCGACCTTTTGATGGGTTGAGGACCACTCGGGCAGCGATTCGATATCGAACAGGACGTCCAGGATCTCGTCGGGCGTCGCCTCGATGACAACTTCGCGTGAATCGGAGACAGCCATGCTAGGACGCATAGCCAATGTCGCGACGTTGAAACCCGGCCCGCGAAACTCCAGCGAACTCTAGGGCACCAACACGACCTTGCCGACGTTCTCGCGCGCAGCCAGAATGCGATGCGCCTCGGGCGCTTCGGCGAACGGAATGGCCGCATGCACGATCGGCGAGATCGTCCCGTCGTGCAGCGCCTCGGTGAGCGGCGCGATCCAGGGCTCCAGGGTGCCGCGGTCGTCCCACAACCGCAGCATGTTCAGGCCGATCACGGCTTTCGAGTCCTCCAGCTGGCGGAGCAGGTTGAAGCCACGCAACATCGACAGTGCCTGTGGAGCGGCCCGGCGCAGCGAGCGTTTCTCACCCTGCTGCAGCGCCGAAACGCCGTATCCGACAAGCCTTCCGCCGGGGCGCAGCAGATCGTAAGATCGCCGCAGCGACGTTCCGCCGAGGGCGTCGAGGACCAAATCGTAGGGACCCAGGCCCTGCCACCAGCCGTCGCGGCGGTAGTCAATCGCGCGATCCACGCCCAGCTCGGCGAGCTTTTGGTGTTTGGCCGGCGAAGCAGTGCCGTGCACTTCGGCCCCGGCCGCCTTCGCGAATTGGATGGCCGCGATCCCGACCCCGCCCGCTGCGGCGTGGACCAGAACCCGCTCGCCGGCGCGCAGAGACCCGTAGCCGTGCAGCGCCGCCCACGCGGTCGCGTAGTTGACGGGCACCGCGGCGCCCTGCTCGTAGCTCAGTGCGTCGGGGATCGCGACGGAGTCGGTGGCCGCGACGTTGACGATCTCGGCGTAGCCGCCAAACCGCGTTCCCGCGAGCACCCGTTCACCGACGCGTCCCGGGTCGACACCGTCGCCGACGGCCTCGACGGTCCCGGCGACCTCGTAGCCGACGACCGCCGGAAGTTTGGGTGCGTCCGGATAGAGCCCGACGCGGGCCATGTGGTCGGCGAAGTTCACCCCCGCCGCGCGCACGGCGACCCGGAGTTGACCCGGGCCGGGCGGGGCAGGATCAGGCCGCTGCTCGACCCGCAGCACCGAGGGGTCACCGTGTTTGGTGATGACGACCGCGCGCATCGTGTCAGGCCTCCGCGGCGATGTTGGCAAGGCGGGGGAGAACGACGTCACGCCACCCGGATCCCATCCGATCGAAGGCATCGGCCATCCGCTTGTCGTCCAAATCAAAGCCGCTGTGCTCCAAGAACACTCGGGTGCCGGTACCTTCTTCTTCGAGACGCCAGGTCAGGGTCCAGGCCGGCGTGAACGTGTACACGAAGCGGTGCGGTGGATCAACCTCGAGCACCTTGCAGGGTTGCTTGCCATAGCCCGGCATGTCGAGAGTGAATTGGTGGCCGACCACCGCAGCCACCTGGCCCTCGGCCCACCAGAGCCGCATCAGCTCGGGTTCTGTCAGTAACCGCCACACCTTGGCCGGCGGAGCGGCCACGAATTGGTCGACACGGATGGTCGCGGGGGTCGAAGTCTCCGTCATTCCAGCTCCTCTGCTGTTTCGGCGAGCGCGGCCAGCCGTCCGCGCCAGAACTTCTCGAATGGATGCAGCCACTCTCCGAGCTCCGCCAATGGCTCGGCGGTTAGGCGGTAGATGCGATGCCGGCCCCGCGGTTCGTCCGCGACCAGCCCGGCGTCGCGCAATACCCTGAGGTGCTCGGCGACCGCGGGGCGGCTCAGCTCGAACCGGTCGCTGAGTTCCCCCGCGGATAGTTGCTGCCGGGTAAGGATTTCCAGCAGTTCGCGCCGCACCGGGTTGGCCAAAGCGAGAAAGATGCGGTCGGAAGCGGCCATGGTCGACACCATATGTCGGAAATTCCCGACATGTCAATTGGGTGAACAATCGAATACCGAACAACGGGAGCGGCCGCGTTGCTTCGGATCGGACTGCTGGAGATTTACCGTTAGTGGAACTAATCAGACAGCGACGACGAGGTTGATGTGGAAAGCGACATCGCGGCAATCGCCACTCGGCTCAGCGAGAGGGTCACCGAGATCGGCGCCGCGATATCCACCACGGTCGAAGACAACATTGCCGAACTTCCCCGCGACGAGCGAATGATCGAGTTGATGCACCGGGGGATACGGGATCACCTCCAGACCATCCTGCAGGCACTGCTGCACAGCGTCGGCGTGGAGAAGGTCAAGGCGCCGCCGGCGGCGCTCGAGTACGCGAGACGCCTTGCCCAGCAGGATGTTTCGCCCCACGCGATGATGCGCGCGCACCGGCTGGGGCAACGCCGGATGACCGAGCTGGTGTTCGCCGAGTTGCAAGCGTCGGGCCTGGAGCCCGCGGCGAGGGTTGGCGTCATCCAGGTGATCACCAAGGCGCTGTTGAAGTACGTCGACTCGGTGGAGCTGCAGGCCCTCGCGGCCTATCAGGGCGAGCGCCAGCTGCTGCTGGAGAGCCGGAGTACCGCCCGCGAGACGCAGGTGCGAGACGTGCTCGAGGACGACACACCGGTCGACGCCGATGCCGCGTCCACGGCGATCGGCTATCCGCTGGGCTGGCAGCACCTAGCGCTCATCGTGTGGTATCCCGACGGCGACACGGTGGGCGACGAGTTCACACGGCTGCAGCGGTTCATACGCGACCTGGCGAACACCGTCGACACCTCGGCGAGCCCACTGCTAGCCGCTGCCGAACCGGCAAGCGCGTGGGTCTGGTTGCCGTACCGCTCACCGCCGGGCGACGCCGTCGCGAAAATCCGCCAGTTCGTGCGCTCGCGACCCGATGCGCCCAACGTCGCGATCGGAGCTGTGGGGTCCGGCGTCAAGGGATTCCGGCGATCCCACCGACAGGCGCAACGCGCGCAGGCGGCCGGCCGCGCCCGCAGCCGCCACGAAACCGTGCTGGTCGCCGCGACCGACCCCGGCATCATCACGCCGGCGCTGCTCGGCGCGGGCATCGACGAGATCCGCGAATGGGTGGCCGACATCCTCGGTCCGTTGGCGTCCGACACCGATGACGACGCCGGCCTGCGGAACACCCTGCGGGAATTCCTGCGCTCCGGCTCGGGCTACGACGCCCACACAGAAGAACTCAGCGCGGCTCCCAGCATCGTCAAGTCCGGCGTCGAGAGAGCGGTGGCCAGGCGTGGACGACCGATCGACGACCGAGTCGATGTCGAACTCGCGCTGCTTGCGTGCGAGTGGTACGGGGCTGCCGTGCTGCTGCGCGGCTGAGCCACTTTTCGGCACCGGGCCGCGGGCGTTACCGTCCAGTTTGTGCATTTCGCGTGGGAACAGCTGGCCGACAATGCGTATCGCTGCCGGCTGCCGTTCTGCGACGTCACGGTCGGGCTGGTACGTGGCCGTTCGGCAGCGCTGCTTGTCGACACTGGCAGCTCGCTCACTGAAGCCGCCGCGATCGACGCCGACGTTCGGCGGCTTGCCGGGTATCCGGTCGCGCATATTGTGTTGACCCACAAGCACTTCGACCACGTCTTGGGTTCAGCGATGTTTGTCGGAGCCGAGATCTACTGTGCGCCAGAGGTTGTCGAATATCTGTCGTCATCCACAGACCTCATTCGGGCCGACGCCCTGCACCATGGCGCGGACGCCCCGGAAATCGACCGCGCCATCGCGGCGTTGCGGACGCCAGACCATGCGGTCTACGACGCCGTCATCGACCTAGGCGACCGCATCGTCACGATCGCCTACCTGGGTCGCGGACACACCGCATCGGACTTGGTCGTGATGGCGCCCGGGAACGACGACGGCCGGACCGTGGTGTTCACGGGCGACCTCGTGGAGGAGTCCGATGAGCCGGCGATCGATGCCGATTCCGATATGGCGGCCTGGCCGCTAACCCTTGACCGGCTGCTCGCGATCGGTGGACCTGATGCGATCTATGTCCCCGGGCACGGCAAAATCGTCGACGCGGAGTTCATTCGTCGCCAGCGGAATTGGTTGGCAGAACGCGCGAACCTGCAGCGCGGCTAGGCGCGGGCCGCGGAGCACGCGGCGATGAGGGCATCCGGGTCGGTGACGCTCACCCACAGCGAGCGCAGCCGCACCGACCTGAACACGACGTTCGCCTCCACCGGTGGCTCGATCGTCAACGCCACGAGGCCCTTCCCGGACCCATTGACCAGCCAGCGCCCACGCGAATAGTGCACGCCCCAGGCGAACACCCGCTCGTCCTTTGCTTCGGCAGTGGCGATGGACGCCAACGGGATATGGGCGTCGAACGCCCAGCCCATCTTCACGTGCAAGGTATCGCCTGTCACCCGCAGCTCGCTGCGCTCAGGTCCCATCCCGACCGCAACGGCCAGGGGCAGATACCAGCGTTCAAAGCGCAATTTCGCCTCCATGGTGGCGACCTTACTCATCGCCGACGATGTTTGCTGGCGATTGCACGGCGGGGCGGTTTGGGTGCCGGCCCTCCCGGCGACGACGGCCGGGTCGTAGTGTGCACGGGTGACCTTGTGGACGAGTCCGCTGAGCCCGCGGTCGACGCGGAGTTCATTCGCCTACACCGGAATTGGTTGAAAGGACGAGCTGGCGTCGCTTCGCATGATCGATGACATAGTGCTCCGTTGGGTCGTCACGGGCCTGTCCGCGCTGGGCGCCGTGGCATGGGGATACGTACTCCTGAACCGGCATCGCTCGTGGATCGAGGTTGTCCGGTGTGCGTTGCATGTCGTCATGGCGATCGCGATGGCGGTCATGGTCTGGCCCTGGGGCGCGCAGCTGCCGGTAACAGGGCCCGCGGTGTTCTTCCTGGTCGCCGCCCTCTGGTTCGTCATTTCGGCCTTTGTTTCAGCCGAAACGCTCCCGCTGCGGACCGTGTATGGGTATCACGCCCTGATGATGTTGGCGATGGCGTGGATGTATGTGTTCATCCACGGGCTTCTGCTGCCGGGCCACTCCCCGAAGCACCGCCACATGGACATGGATATGGCCGGCACGGTCGTACCGACCACGATTGGGTCGCCGGGCTGGATCGCGGCGACCAACTGGTTCTGGTTCGTCGGTTTCGGGCTCGCCGCGGCCATCTGGGCGTCCGGTTTCGGGCTGAGGCGGGCGGATGAATCGGCGCCCGGCTCGTGGCGTTCGCTCACCGCGCCGGCTCAGGCAACGATGGCCGCCGCGATGTCCATCATGTTCGGCGCCACGCTATTTCAGGGCTGAGCCGATCCTCACCCCGGGCCGGCCGGCCTCGCTCGCGAAAGCGCGCTGTCCGCCGGTGATTGAACTGTGCTACCCGGGGATAGACTCACGTTCAGCGGAATCGTGCTGAAGAGGAGCGTAATTTCATGGCCATCATCGACGCGGACACTGAAGTTCCCGCACCGTTCGACCAAGAGGTCGCCGCCACGCAGCGATACTTCGACGACCCGCGGTTCGCCGGAATTATCCGCCTCTACACGGCCCGGCAAGTAGTGGAGCAGCGCGGCACGATCCCCACCGACTACACCGTGGCGCGGGAGGCGGCCGGGGCGTTCTACAAGCGCCTGCGCGAGCTCTTCGCCGCCAAAAAGAGCATCACGACGTTCGGGCCCTACTCGCCGGGGCAGGCGGTGAGCATGAAGCGGATGGGCATCGAGGGGATCTACCTCGGCGGCTGGGCGACCTCCGCCAAGGGTTCGACCACCGAAGACCCGGGGCCCGACCTGGCCAGCTACCCGCTGAGCCAGGTTCCGGACGACGCCGCCGTCCTCGTGCGCGCGCTTCTCACCGCCGACCGCAACCAGCAGTACCAACGGCTGCACATGACCGAGCAGCAGCGCGAAGCGGCCAGGGAATACGACTTCCGGCCGTTTATCATCGCCGACGCCGACACCGGGCACGGTGGCGATCCGCACGTGCGCAACTTGATCCGCCGGTTCGTCGAGGTCGGTGTCCCGGGCTATCACATCGAAGACCAGCGTCCGGGTACCAAAAAGTGTGGCCACCAGGGCGGCAAGGTTCTGGTCCCATCCGACGAACAGATCAAGCGGCTGAATGCCGCCCGGTTCCAGCTCGACGTCATGCGGGTGCCCGGCATCATCGTGGCGCGCACCGACGCGGAAGCGGCCAACCTGCTCGACAGCCGCGCCGACGAGCGCGACCAGCCGTTCCTGCTCGGCGCCACCAACCTCAACATCCCGTCCTACAAGGCCTGCTTCCTGGCACTCGTCCGCCGCTTCTACGAGCTGGGAGTCAAGGAACTCAACGGCCACCTGCTCTATGCGATGTCCGATGCCGAGTACGCCAACGCCACCGCGTGGCTTGAGCGCCAAGGCATCCAGGGGCTGGTCTCCGACGCCGTCAACACCTGGCGAGAGAACGGGCAACACTCGATCGACGATCTCTTCGATCAGGTCGAGTCGCGGTTCGTGGCCGCCTGGGAGGACGACGCCGGGCTGATGACCTATAGCGAAGCCGTCTCCGAGGTGCTCGAATTCGGCGAGAGCGATGACGATGAGCCCGCCGCCATGAGCCCGGAGGAGTGGCGGGCTTTCGCTGAGCGGGCATCGCTGTTCGCCGCGCGGGACAAGGCCAGGGAGCTGGGCCTGAATCCGCCGTGGGACTGCGAATTGGCGAAGACACCCGAGGGCTACTACCAGATCCGCGGCGGCATACCGTACGCGATTGCCAAGTCGCTCGCCGCGGCGCCGTTCGCCGACATCCTCTGGATGGAGACGAAGACCGCCGACCTGGCGGATGCCCGTGAGTTCGCCGAGGCGATCCATGCCGAATTTCCCGACCAGATGCTGGCCTACAACCTCTCTCCGTCGTTCAACTGGGACACCACCGGCATGACCGACGAGGAGATGAAGCGTTTCCCAGAAGAGCTCGGCAAGATGGGCTTCGTCTTCAACTTCATCACCTACGGCGGCCACCAGATCGACGGCGTCGCCGCGGAGGAGTTCGCCACCGCGCTGCGGCAGGACGGCATGCTGGCGCTGGCTCGCTTGCAGCGCAAGATGCGCCTCGTCGAATCTCCCTACCGCACACCGCAAACCCTGGTCGGCGGGCCACGCAGCGACGCCGCGCTGGCCGCGTCCTCCGGCCGCACTGCGACGACCAAGGCCATGGGTAAGGGCTCGACGCAGCATCAGCATCTCGTGCAAACCGAGGTGCCGAAGAAGCTCCTGGAGGAGTGGCTGGCCCTGTGGAGCGAGCACTATCAGCTCGGCGAGAAGCTGCGGGTGCAGCTGCGGCCCCGCCGCGCCGGCTCGGATGTGCTGGTGCTCGGGATCTACGGCGACGGGGACGAGCAGCTCGCCAACGTCGTGTTCGATCCGATCAAGGACCGCCACGGCCGCAGCATCCTCACCGTGCGCGACCAGAACACCTTCGCCGAGAAGCTTCGCCAGAAGCGACTGATGACGTTGATCCACCTCTGGCTGGTCCACCGCTTCAAGGCCGACGCGGTCTACTACGTCACGCCGACCGAGGACAACCAGTATCAGACCTCCAAGATGAAGTCGCACGGGATCTTCAGCGAGGTCTACCAGGAGGTCGGCGAGATCATCGTCGCGGAGGTGAACCGCCCCCGCATCGAAGAGCTGCTGACGCCCGACCGCGTGGCGCTGCGCAAGCTGATCACCAAGGAGGGGTAGCGACCACGCTGCCGTCCTCCCTGCGGCGGCTGGGATTTGCCCGCGGATTCGCTCCGCGTGCCCGATTCACCTTCATTCCTGTTTGCACCCCGCTACGGCGGGGTACGACAGGTTGACTGGGTAACTGTGGCGCGAGTGGAGAGTGGGGAATCTGATGAGATCCGAAGCCAGAACTGCTGTCGCGCTTTTTGGCGGTGCGGCCATGCTCGTCGTAGCGGTCGGATGTGGGGGCGGCGGCAATAAAGGGCCCAGCAGTACGACTACCCCAACGACCACTCCGTCGACCAGCGTGGCGCCAACCACCGCGCCGGGCACCGGCGGCGGCGCTCCGACGGGCGGCGGCGGTCCGGGTGGTGGCGGCGGCACCGTGCCCGGTGGCCCCACCGGCGGCGGCGGACCGGGCGGCGGCGGTGGCAGCGTTCCGGGTGGCCCCACGGGTGGCGGCGGCCCCGGTGGCGGCGGTGGCACCGTTCCCGGCGTCGGCGGAGGCGGCGGCGGACCGGGCGGTGGCGGCGGATGCGTCGGCAACGTCTGCGGCGGATATCCGTGATCGCATGCCGTCACCGAGCATGCCGGTATTGAGCGCGCGATAGAGCACTTCACAAACGAAGACTTGCTCCCAAGCCGGTGGGGCCATGCAAAGCTGGCCCCACCGGCTGAGCTATCTCGGGAGGTCTAGGGCGGATCGCGCATTCGGGTTATGGTTTCCGACAACTCGATTGCAAAGGGACCTCATGGCCAAGCTCAGGTTCGGTTATTTCATCGCCCCATTCCATCGCGCGGGCACCAACCCGACGCTTGCGCTACAACGCGACCTGGAATTCATCGAGCACCTCGACGCCCTCGGCTTCGACGAGGTGTGGTTGGGCGAGCACCATTCCGCCGGCAGCGAGATCATCAGCTCACCGGAGGTCTTCATCGCCGCGGCGGCCGAGCGCGCCAAGCGGATTCGGTTCGGGACCGGAGTCATCTCGCTCGCGTATCACAACCCCCTTTGGGTCGCCGACCGCCTGATGCTGCTCGATCACCTCACCCATGGTCGTGTGATCGGCGGGATGGGACCGGGCTCGTTGCCCACCGACTCGGCGATGATCGGGCTGAACCCCACCGACACTCGCGAGCTTCTCGAAACCAACCTCGACATCGTCGTTCGGTTGCTGGCGGGCGAAACGGTGAGCGCCAAGACCGCCACACACCAGCTGTTCGACGCCAAGTTGCAGCTCGCCCCATATTCGGACGGCGGGATCCCGCTGGCGGTGGCCGCGGTTGCCTCACCGACCGGCGCGAGGCTGGCCGGCAAGCACGGCATCGGCCTGCTCTCCATCGGGGCGACGTTGACCGTCGAGGGCTTCAACGCGCTGTCGTATCACTGGGGCATCGTCGAGGAGCGCGCGGAAGCCTTCGGCACCCAAGTCGACCGCAAGGACTGGAGCCTGGTCGGGCCCATGCACATCGCCGAGACCGACGAACAGGCGCGCGCCGACGTGAAATTCGGCATCGAGTCGTGGTTCAACTACTTCCAGAAGGTCGCGGCCTTCCCGCAGATGACGATGCCGGGAGAGCAGCTCGACGAGATGATCGACGTCATCAACGACAACGGGGCAGGTGTCATCGGGACTCCCGAGCGGGCGCGGGAACAGGTGCAGCGGGTGTGGGATCAGTCCGGCGGCTTCGGCTGCTTCTTGCAGATGGGTCACGAGTGGGCCAATCCGGCGGCCACCAAACGCTCGGCCGAATTGTTCGCCGCCGAAGTCATACCGCACTTTCAGGGTCAGGCGCAGCCGACGCTCGATGCGGCGGCACGCGCCGGCCAGGTGCGCGACGGGCTCGCGCAGTCACAGCTGCAGGCCGTCGAGCACATGGCCAAGAAGTACCAGGACGAGGTCGGTTCGAAATAGCGGCTCGAAAACCGTTGAGCCGCAGGAATAATCGCTACCGCCCGCCGGTCGACTCGCGCTCGGCCGCCTTCACCAGGCGGCCCGCGAAAAACCGCACGGCACCGCCCATCGCGGCCCGCATCAGCGGACCGGTTCCGCGCACTCCCTCGGTAAACGAGCCCGTCCAGCGAATGTCGGTGCCGCCGGCCGCATTCGGCGTGAACACGACTTCGCCGAAGTAGTCCTTGGCCGGCGAGGCGGGTCCGACCAGTTTGTAGGCGTGCCGGCGATCCTGCTCGTACTCGACGGTCTCCTCCTGCACCAGCACGGGCCACATCCCGATCTTGCGGATAGCCCCGACACCACCGGGCGCCGGATTACCTTGCCGCGCCCAGCTTGAGTGCACCACGATCGGCTTGCCCCATTTCGACCAATTCGCTCCATCCGCCACGAGCCGGAACAACGTTGCGGCGGGCGCGCTACTGGTCTTGTCGATCTCGAACGAAAACTTCCGACCCGCCATGCCCGACTCCCCGGTGAGACATCCAAATGACCCCGGATGGGATCGCCAGGTACCTTACCGTCCACGCCGGATCAGGCGCATACTCACCCTGTGAGTCAAGCCGATGCCGTTTCAGCCTGCTCGTACGCATGGCAACCGGCCGCCCCGCATCGCAACGCCTGCGGGCGCGAAAGACGTTGTGAATAAACATGGTAACGCGACTGCCGGTGCTGGTCCTCGCAGCGATGTTGTCGCTCAGCGGCTGCTCCGACGGTCGAAACGCCACGCCCGCCGGTACTACAACAAATCACGACGCCGCAACGACCCGCAGCCAGAACTTACTCGACGCCGCTATCGAGGCCGACGGACCTGGATGCTCGGCAGCGGTAGGCGTCAAGGGCGAAGTCGTCTGGACGGGAGTTCGAGGCGTCACCGACGTGTCGAACGGCAACGCGATCACCACGCAAACCGTGTTCGACATCGCCTCGGTGTCCAAGCAATTCACTGCCACCGCGCTGCTGCTGCTGGTTGACGCGGGGAAGGTAACGCTCGACGACCCGTTATCCCGATACGTGCCCGAACTGCCAACGTGGTCCGGCACCATCAGCGTCGGACAGCTGATGCACCAGACAAGCGGCATCCCCGAGTACGTCGGGCTGCTCGAGGCCCAGGGGTTCCAGTTGAGCGACCATACGACACAGGACCAAGCCCTGCAGGCCCTGGACAGCGTGCCGAACCTGGAGTTTCCACCCGGTTCGCGGTTCGAATATTCGAATTCCAACTACTTACTGTTGGGCGAGATCGTCCACCGGATCACGCGGAAACCGCTGGCGCAGTTGCTAGCCGAGGAGATCTTCCGTCCGTTGAGTCTGGCCATGGTCTTGGATCCGACCGGAGAGGTTCCCGGCAAAGCCATCGCGTATGAGAAGGGCAGCGAGGGGTACCGGGCGACCCGATCGGGCTGGGAGCAGGTCGGCGACGGCGGCATCCAGACCACACCCAGCCAACTGGTCTATTGGGCGGACAACTACCGAACCGGCCGCCTGGGCGGACCCAAACTGAGGGAGGCGCAACTGGCCGGCGCCGTGCCAACCGAGCCGACGGGCCGCGACAAGTATGGCGCCGGGATCTACTCCCTGGCCAACGGCATGCTCGATCACGACGGCGCCTGGGGCGGATTCGTCACGGCATTCCGTATCAGCAAGGACCGAGCAACGTCGGTTGCCATCAGTTGCAACACCGACAAGCAAGATCCGGAAGCGCTCGCCGACTCGCTGGCGAAACTCTGGATGTAGCCCGCATCAAAGCACATGGGGCGCAACGAGAACCGCGGCGCTCGCCACCGCGAATCCGATCAGGAACGCGATCACCGTAAAGCCCATTACCTGGCGCACATTGAGCTTCGCGATCGCGATCACCGGCAAGAGCCAGAACGGCTGAATCATGTTCGCGACGCCCTCGCCGACCGCGACCGACATCGACATCAACCCGAGGTAAGCCGGCGCGTGCTGGCCGACGGCCACGGCCGAACCGACCGCTATCGGCCCCTGCACCGCCCAATGCCCGCCACCGGACGGCACGAATAGCGAGATGAGAACCGAACCGACGAACGTCAGAAACGGAAGCGTGTACTGATCCGCGCCCCGCACTAGCGCCTCGGCGAGCACCGTCTGCAGCGCCTTGCTCGACCCCATCGGCAGGTAACCCAGCAGCCCCACGATTCCGCCGTACAACGGATACTGCAGCAGCAGCGGCCCGGACACCTTTGCCGCGCCGGAAAATGCGCGGATGAAGCGAATCGGAGTGCGGTGCAGCAAAGCGCTCGTCACGGTGAACAGCATGATTATTGACGAGATGTTCAGCGCAAAGCCGCTCAGCACGAAGTACGTTACGCCCGCGGCGAAGACGATGACATTGAGGATCCACAGGTTTTCCAGCCACTCGGCAAAGCTCCGCTTGCCCTCAGGCGGGTCCGGTTCGGGCTCCTCTTCGAACACGGCGGGGTCGGGCTGGAGGCTCTGCGTGGGTGCCATGCGCCAGATCGCGGTGGCGAGCAGGGCGAACACGACGAGCACCGCGACCACGTTGTACGGCTGAAAAATCGTCAGCCGCAGCGGCACGATCGTGCCGGTCATCTTGTGAATCACGTTGATTGGGCTGGAAGTGTCCGTGTTGGCGAGCGCGATCGACGACGACAGACCCTGCGTCCAGACGATGAAGCCCATGAACCCGGCGGCGATCAGGTAGCCGAAATGCGCACCGTTGAGTCGCTTTGCGACCTGTCGCGCGACCAACGCGCCGGCCACCAGGCCGAGTCCCCAGTTCAGCAGGGAGAAGACGGTGCTGACGCAGAAGCACAGCAGGGCTCCCTGAACCTGGTTGGTCGGCTTGCTCGCGAGACGGACGATGGCCCGCTTCAGTACCGGCGCCTCGGCCAGCGTGTAACCCGTCACCAGGACGAGCACCATCTGGAACGCGAAGGTGAAGATGTTCTGCGGCCCCCACACGCCGCCGTACCACGCCTTCAGGATGCCGGAGGCCGTCGCGCCCCGGACCAGAAGCGCAACCAACCCGACGACGATCAGGGTCAGGATGACCGCGAACAAGTACGGGTCGGGCATCAGGCGTTCGACGTACCGGACGCACAGCGCGGTGAGGCGCTGAACAACTCCGCCCCGTTCGACGTGTCGGTCTTCTTCCGTCGTCATCGGCTTTCCTTACCGTGATCGTTCGCTCGCGTTGTGATCGCGTTCGGTCGTCTAAACCTTGCCTTACGCGACCGCTACCCGCTCGGTGGCATTCTGGCGGTGTGGGTGTGCTTATCCGGTTGGCGGAGTTCCTGATTCTGCTGCTGCCGCTGGTCGGCCTGGTCATCGGCGCACTGCGGGCCTTTCGCGGCAACCGGCCGGGCGCCGCGGAATCGCCCGAGCCCGGCGCCGAGGCGCCCGAACGCACCGCCAACAATCAGGTGGCTCAATGGCAGTCGCTGAGACGGGTCCTGGAGGAGCACAGCCGCACCGACAAACGCTGGCTCGACTACGAGCTCGACTTCGCCAAGCTGCTCGACTTCCCGCTCATGACCGACATGCGTAACCCGCTCACGATCGGCTTCCACAAAGCCAAGCTCCGGGCGGATTTCCTCCGCCCCGTCAAAGCCGAAGACCTCCTCGATGACCGGGAGACCGCCGCGCAGTATCTGTCCGCGGTCGAGGAGTACGTGAGCGCCTTCAACGTCGCGGAGGCCGAGGCGATGCGCCGGCGCCGCAGCGACTTCTCCCAAGAAGGCCAGCAGCGCATCGCGCGCGCCCAGAACCTGTTGCGGGTGGCCTCGGACTCCGCCGCGGCCCCGCAGGAACGCCAGAACGCCTACGAGCGAGCCCGTAAGGAACTCGATGGCCTCATAGTCCTGCCGTCCACCACACAGGCCAGCATCGAGCGCGGAATCTCCGGTCAGATAGAGCCATAGATCGCGACGGCGGCGCCAGTCGCCGTGCCACGATGATCGAATGACCGCCACGCCCGGCCCGCCCGCCGCAGAGTCGGATGGGGGCCCGGATCACGCCGGGTACCCGATCGTCGCGCCGCCGCTTCCCGGTCGAGTCACCTTCGAGCAGCGCTGGGAAGACCTGACCTTCATCCATTGGCCGGTGCGGCCCGAGAGCGTCGAAGGCCTGTGCCCGCCGGGAACCCGGCCGGACGTTTTCGCCGATGGTTTGACGTACGTGGCGCTGGTCCCGTTCATGTTGAGCAGCACCAGGGTTGGCACCGCGCTACCACTGCCGTATGTCGGTAGCTTCGCGGAGACCAATGTCCGGCTCTACACGGTCGATGAGGCCGGGCGACACGGCATCCTGTTCCGGTCGGCGGAAACGGCTCGCCTAGCCGCCGTGCCCGCGATCCGGATCGGCCTCGGCGTCCCCTACACCTGGTCGCGGATGCGGGTGACGCGCGACGGCGACCAGGTGACGTATGACAGCGTGCGCCGCTGGCCCCGGCGCGGCCTGCGCAGCCGGGTCACGGTCACCATCGGCGACGCGATCCAGCCGACACCGCTCGAGGTTTGGCTTACCGCCCGGTGGGGCGCGCACACCCGCAGGAGCGGGCGCACGTGGTGGGTGCCGATCGAGCACGACCCGTGGCCGTTGCGCGCCGCCGAGATCGTCGAGCTGAGCGACGAATTGGTGGACGCGGGCGCGGTGCGACCCGCCGGCGATCGGCTGCGTGCGCTGTTTTCGCCGGGCTTGCGAACCCGGTTCGGCCGCGCCCGCGCCGTCGGATAAGCGCGATCAAGGGCAGCAGTAGCCGCCGTCGATCACGACGTCGGAACCGGTCATGTAACTCGACGCCTCGCTGGCCAGGTACAGGTACAGGCCGGTGAGCTCTTCCGGCTGACCCAGGCGGCCCAGCGGTATCTTCGGCTCCCACAGGGCGTGGTATTCCGCGTAGGGCTCGACGAGTTCGGTGAGGATGTAGCCGGGACTGACGCTGTTGACCCGGATCTTGTGCGGCGCGAATTCGACCGCCATGGCTTTGGTGAGATGGATGACCGCCGCCTTGGAGGCGCAGTAGTGGCCGACCTGTTGCGGGATGTTGATGATGTGGCCGGACATCGAGGCGGTGTTGATGATGACTCCGCCGTGTCCTTGGCGGACCATTGCCCTGGCCGCGGCTTGGGCGGTGAGAAAAACGCCGGTGACGTTGGTGTTCTGGATGCGCTGGAACTCTTCGAGAGGCATGTCCAGCATCGGGGTGAGCGTGATGATGCCGGCGTTGCAGACCGCGATATCGATGCCGCCCAACTCCGCGGTCACCCGGTCGAGCATGCCGCTCACCTGGTCCGGCTGGGCTACGTCGCAACACACGGGCACGACCCTGCCGGCACCGGCCGCCGCGATCTCTGCGGCGACCCGCTCCAAGGTGTCCGGGTGCCGCGCCGCGATCGCGACGTCGGCGCCGGCTTGCAGATATGCCTCGGCCACCCTTTTGCCGATACCGCTGGACGCCCCGGTCACCAGGGCCCGCTTGCCTTCCAAGTTGAACAAGTCCAATACGTTCATCCGATATCCCCATCCATCCGAGCCGCCTGCAACCGAAACACGTTCTAGTGTGTCCGTCATGGGCAAATTCACCAGGGCCGAAATCGAGCGAGCCTTCGCGAACTACACAACCGTCGTCGAGGGATGCAGCGCTTCGGGTGATTGGCGGCCTTTTGCCGATCTATTCACCGAGGACGTCGTCTACACCGAGCATCACTACGGCGTGTTCCGCGGGCGCGAGGCGGTGCGGGACTGGATCGTCGCGGTCATGGCCCCGTTCCCGCACATGCGCTTTCCCAATGGGTGGATCGCCCACGACGACGACAACGACGCGCTCGTCGTCATGATCAAGAATCTGCTCGACCACCCCACGGACCCCGACGGGGAGCCGTTCTGGTTCCCGAACTGGACGCGACTGGTCTATGCCGGCGACGGCCTGTTTTCCAGCGAGGAAGACATCTACAACCCCAACCGCGACGCGCCCGGGGTCGTCGCCGCGTGGATGCAGGCCGGCGGCCGGCTCGCCTCCGACGAAATCCTGCAGCCCAACGCCTAGCGCGGGCTAACCGAGACGCGTTTGCGCCGGCGTGAGCGCACCGCCGTCAACGCCTGGTCCCACGCCAGCATTGCCGTCGCCGACAGGTTGGCCGGTTTCATGCTGTCCCGGGAAAGCAGCGCCGTCGCGGCGGCTTTGGTGGTCGTCGACGCCTTGGACATGTGCCCGGAGTCGAATGGTGGCTGTGGATCGTATTCGATAGCGAGCTGGATGGCCTTCGCGCGGCCCTCGCCGGCGATCTGCCCGGCCAGCCACAGTGCGAGGTCCAGGCCGGCCGAGACGCCCGCGCTCGTTATTACGTTGTCCTGATGCACGATTCGCTCGTCGGACACCGGGATGACGCCGAATGCCTTCAGGGCGGGAAGCGCAATCCAGTGCGAGGTCGCGCGCCGGTCCTTGAGCAAGCCGGCCGCCGCAAGAATCACCGACCCCGAACACACCGACGTCGTCCAGCTGGCGGTCCGGTGGGCCTGACGCAGCCAGTCCAGCAGCCGCTCGTCGCGTGCGTGCACCGGCGTCGACGGACCGCCGGGCACCAGAATCACGTCGGGCGAAGGCGTTTCGGCCAGCGAATGCGTCGCGCCGATGACTAGAACGCCGGAGTCGGCGGTGATCGGTCCGGGCTCGTGCCAGACGAATCGCACCTCGGCGCCCGGGAGGTTTCGCAGCACCTCGTACGGTCCGATCATGTCCAGGGCGGTGAATCCGGGGTAGGCCACAATGGCAATCTGGGTCATCGCTGTCGTCCTCTCTGCTTAGCCCCAATGATTTAGGCCCAACGACTAGGCGAAGGCCTTGCGGTACTGATCCGGCGAGACACCGACGCGGCGAATGAAGTTGCGCCGCATGGTTTCCGCGGTTCCGAAGCCGCACCGCGAGGCGATCGCCACGACGGTGTCGTCGGTCTCCTCCAACTGCCGGCGAGCGGCTTCGGTGCGGATGCGTTCGACGTAGTGACCGGGCGCCTCGCCAACCTCATCGGTGAAGACGCGGGTGAAGTGACGGGGGCTCATGGTCGCGCGGCGGGCCAGTTCGCCGATGCTGTGCGAGCCGCCCGGTTCGGACTCGATGGCCTCCTGCACCTCGCGGATCGAGGGCCGTTTCGCCCGCGGCATCCATACCGGCGCCGCGAATTGCGTCTGACCGCCCGGGCGCCGCAAATACAGCACCAAATAGCGCGCCACCGTCTGCGCCAGCTCGGTGCCGTGGTCGTCCTCGACCAGCGAGAGCGCGAGGTCGATTCCCGCGGTGACGCCCGCGGCCGTCCACACGGTGTCGGAGCTACGGACGAAGATCGGGTCGGGGTCGACGTCGACGGCGGGGAATTCGCGTGCCAGCCGCCCGGCGAACGCCCAGTGCGTCGTCACGCGGCAGCCGTCCAGCAGCCCCGCCTCGGCCGCAAGGAATGCGCCGGTGCAGACCGTGACGACGCGGCGGGCGGTTTCGGCGACGGCTTTGATCCATGTCACCAGGTCACTGTCGGTTCGTGCGTCGTCGACGCCACCGCCGCCGGGGAGCACCACGGTGTCGAGCGGGTCGCCCGGATCCGGTAACGGCGCCGCCTGGAAGGACAGGCCGGTGGCGGTGCTGACGGGATGACCGCCGGCGGACGCCACGACGACGTCGTATCCGCCGTCGGTCAGCAGCGATGCGGTGCTGAAGACGTCATGTGGCCCCACCACATCGAGTGCCTGCACGCCGGGAAAGCCGACGATCACCACTTTGCGAGCCATGGACCCAGTGTTGGCCACGCAGGGGCGTGTCGTCTACGCCCTGCAGCCCACGAATTAGGACATGCCGACCTGGCCAGGGTCGGCCGTCCCGGGCTTGGCAGACTGTGGCCATGGCACAGATAACCTTGCGAGGAAACCCGATCAACACTGTCGGCGAGCTGCCCGCCGTCGGATCTCAAGCCCCGGCCTTCACCTTGACCGGCACGGATTTGAGCGCGGTCAGCAACGACCAGTTCAGTGGTAAGCCCGTGGTGCTGAACATCTTTCCCTCGATAGACACACCGGTGTGTGCGACCAGCGTGCGGACGTTCAACGAGCGTGCGGCCGCCAGCGGGGCGTCTGTGTTGTGCGTGTCCAAAGACCTGCCGTTTGCGCAGGCGCGGTTCTGCGGGGCGGAGGGCATCGAGAACGTCAAGACGGGGTCGGCATTCCGCGGCGGCTTCGGCGAGGACTACGGCGTCGGCATCGTCGACGGACCCATGGCCGGGCTGCTCGCCCGCGCGGTGGTCGTGATCGGCCCCGACGGCAACGTCGCGTACACGGAGTTGGTGCCGGAGATCGCCCAGGAGCCGAACTACGATGCCGCGCTGGCGGCGGTCGGCTAGAACCTACCGCCAGGCGGGCAATGGCGGCGCTCAGCTGGGCGTCAGGGTAAACGGCAGCCAGTACATCCCGGGACCATCTCCGGGACATCCGGGTGCGCCGACCGCGAAAGTCCGCTCGCCACGGAAGCTTCCGTCACCGTTGGGCACCAGGAAATCGGATCTGGTCGTTGCGACGGTGCCGCCGTCGTCGCAGTGGAACGGGTAGTCCGAGCGCGACACCCACCGGTCGCCCGACCATTGGTAGTCGAACAATGATGGGGCATTGGGGTTGTCCCGCAACTGCTCCACCAATAGCCAGTGCGCGACGCAGCCGGAGGCGTCGCAGTTGGTGGTGAAGCTGGCGGCTTGTGTCGATGGTTCCGATGCCCGCGGTTGGCCATTGAAGGTCTGCTTCGAGTGATCCAGGAACGTGTTGTACGAGCCATAGAGCGGGACGGGTTCGGGCCGGTCGGCGCCCGCCACCGGTGTCCCGACTCCGAGGGTGGCCATGGCGAAATTTGCAGCTATCACGACGTGTCGAAGTGCCATTACCGCTCACCTTTGCAGCCCATCATCATTTGTCTTCGTAACCTGTTGTATCGCAACGAAAGCGTGTTAGCCTGCGATTCCGCGCAGATTTCTCCGAGCGCGAGTGCGGCAAAGGAGCACAGCGATGCGACCCTTCATCCGAAGTGCCGGCGTCCGCGTCCTCACGGGGATGCTCGTCGGCCTAGTGGCTGTGCAGCTGGCCGGCTGTAGTTCCAAGTCGACCATCAAACCCGACGGCGCGGCGCAATCCGTCGTCGATGTCGTCTCCAAGCAGACCGGCTTCCATCCGAACGACGTGCATTGCCCATCCGGGGTGGAAGCCAAGGTGGGTGGACAGTTCGACTGTCACTTCACCGGGCCAGAGGGCACGCCGTACGTCGCGAACATGCGCATCACCAAGGTCGAGGGCGAGCGGGTCGAGTTCGACGTCAAGACCCACCCGAGCTAACTGTCACTGGCCGCGCGGATCGATGAGTTCACGGAATCGCTCCGCCGGGTAGACGGATGCACCCAACGTGCGGACCCGATCGTGCAGCGCTCTGTCCGACGTCACCACGCGAATGTCGCGCGGGCTTGCGTCGGCCCGAACCAGCCGGACGATCTCGTCGTCGGCGGAATTCGCGGCCGCTTTAGGCGCGTGCGCTATTTCGACGAACGATGACGTGATGGCGGTCGACGGCGGCCGCTCGAACACCACCGTCACCGTCTCGCCTCCATCGGAGGCCCATCGGTCCAGCCTC
The DNA here is from genome assembly GCF_050205645.1 of Mycobacterium heidelbergense. Lineage (GTDB taxonomy): Bacteria > Actinomycetota > Actinomycetes > Mycobacteriales > Mycobacteriaceae > Mycobacterium > Mycobacterium heidelbergense_A. The sequence continues at coordinate 180,466 of NZ_JBNMQT010000006.1, read as the reverse complement.
TCCACCAGCGTGGCCATCGCGCGGCCGCGGTCCTTCCACCAACCGTCGGGGCGACTCCCGATCACGTTCATGCCATCCACGATCCATCGCACAAAAGACACGGTAGGGCCGCTTTGCCGATGCGGTTGGACGGGCCGGTACGGTCACCCCTATGACGTCGATAGCCGACACCGGTGACCGGGTCGTATCGCTGGCTCGCGGCATGCGGGATCTCGTGCGGGCCGAAGCCGCCGAATCCGAGCGGATGCGCACGCTGACCCCTGCGATCGTCGACGAAATGTGGGGCAGCGGACTGATGTCCGCGTTCAATCCGGTTGTGGCCGGCGGTGTTGAGCCGTCTTTCACCGAGATGATCGAGACGTGGATCGAAATGGCTTGGCAGGACGGTTCATTCGGCTGGATCGGCATCGCCAACCTGCCGTCCTCGTTCGCCGCCGCCGCATATCTGCCCGACGAGGGCTTCGCCGAAGTCTTTACCGCGCACGACAACCGCGTCACCCTGGGGGGTCAGTTCTTTCCCAATGGGCAAGGGGCCGTCGCCGACGGCGGTTATCTGTTGAACGGGTCGTGGAACTTTGGCTCGGGCATCGGTCACTCGCAATACATCGCGGCGGGATTTTTGCCGATGGAGAACGGCGAAATGCGCTGGATCAGTGAAGGTTTCCCCGAGATGCGGGTCGCGGTCGTTCCGCGCGACGAGATCAGCTTCAACGACGGCTGGTTCGTGCAGGGGCTCAAGGGGACCGGATCCTATGACTACAGCGCCGACGGCGTGTTCGTGCCCGCGAGCCGCACCTTCGAACTGTTTGTCAGGCAGCCATGTCGCGGCGAGTCGCCGGCCACCCGCATGGGGCTGATGCCCGTCACCGCCGCCGGCCACGCATCGTGGGCACTAGGTGTGGCCAAGAGCATGCTCGACGATGTCCAGGACTTGGCCGCAACGAAGTTCCGGATGAGCGACATGGCGTCCCTGGCCAGCCGGCCCACGTTCCAGAAGGGACTGGCGCACCACCGCGCGGCCTGGCGCGCCGCCCGCCTACTGGTGCTCGACTCGTTCACCGCTGCCGAGTCGGCGGTTGCCGCGGGCGAAGATCTGACCCCGGCCCTGCGCGCGGACATGCGGGTGGCGGCGGTCTATGCCACCGACACGGCCCGAGCCTGCGCCGAGTGGGCCCATCTGGTCGCCGGCACCAGCTCGATCCGCGAGGGCAGCCGCCTCGAGCGGGCTTTCCGCGACATGTACACCGGAACGCAACACGCCTTCATCAGCGAGAAGGTGGCCATCGACGTGGCACAGATATGGCTGGGCATCATCGACGATCAGCCGGGGCTCTGAGGCGCGGACGCCCGCCTGTCGTTTGGCTACGGCAGTCGCTCGCCACTGCGTCCTTTGCTGTTCCGGTCGCGCATCTCGGTGACGGCGCCGGTTTACAGATGCGCCAAGAGCCGCTCGGCGAACACCTCGGGATGCTCCCGGTGCATGAAGTGCCCGCCCGGTACCTCCTCGACGACGTACTCGTTGTCGAACATCCGAGCGGCGGCTCGATAGTCGGAGGGTTCGAGGACTGGATCGTCGAGCCCGGCAAAGACAACCGTTGGCACCGTGATCCGCGCCCGCAGCGACGCGCTGGGAATGGGGGAGAGCTTGCGGTAATAGCCGAGCGCCGCATCCAAGCTCGCCCGGTTGGAAAAGCACGCGCGCACGGCGTCGAACTCTTCAGGATCGGGGTTCCATGTTGGGGACCAGCGCCGATAGATGGCGGGAAGGGCCGCAAAGTCGTTGCGCGCGAAGCGGTTCGACGCTCCCGGCAACTTGTACGCCACGAAGTGACGAGCGCCCCAAAGCTTCTTCGGTGACGGCTTGAGCGTCGCCGGATGGGGAATGGCCACGACGATTAGCTTCGTCACCCGCTCGGGGCCCAGCGCCGCCGCGCCGTATGCGGCCGAGGCGCCCCAGTCGTGCCCGATGACGACCGCGTCGCGTGCGCCTAGCGCGTCGATCAGCGCAAGCGGATCACGCGCCAGGGTCTCTTGGTCGGTGTCGCGATCCGGGATCGCGCTGGGGTGATAGCCGCGCAGGAAGGGGCTTACCGCGCGGTATCCGTTGGCGGCGATGCGCGGGCGAAGATCGTCCCACGTGTGCGCCGTATCCGGAAACCCGTGCAGCATCAGCACGAGAGGCCCGGAACCCTCCTCGAGATAGCCGAAATTCAGCCCATTCGCCTCGACGAAACGGATCGTTGTGGCCATGGCCTCCGGACACTACGCCGGTTGATGCTCGGCGGGATAGGCGTGGATCAGCGCGCTGGTGAGTTTCGGGACGGCATGCGTCAGTTCGTGTTCGGCGTCGTGGGCGATGCGATGCGCCTGCGCCAGATCGAGCGCGGGATCGACGTCCAGTTCGGCATCGGCGTGCAGGCGGTGCCCGATCCAGCGCATCCGCACGCTGCGCACCGCGTGCACCCCGGGGCGGGCCGCCAACGCGTGTTCGGCGGCGTCGACCATCGCGGGGTCCACACCGTCGAGTAAGCGACGGAACACGTCGCGTGCCGCCGTGCGCAGAACGGCCAGGATTGCCGCGGTGATGACCAGGCCGGTGATCGGGTCCGCCAGCGGGAACCCAAGCGCGACACCGCCGGCCGAGCACAGCACCGCCAGGGAGGTCAGCCCGTCGGTGCGTGCATGCAACCCGTCAGCGACCAAGGCGGCCGAGCCCACCCGCCGCCCGACCCTCATCCGGTAGAGGGCCACAGATTCGTTCCCGACGAACCCGATCAGCCCCGCGAGCGCAACCCATCCGACGTGCCCGATCGGTTCGGGATGGGTCAGCCGCACGATGGCTTGGTATCCGGCGACGATCGCCGACAGCGTGATCGTCGCGACCACGAACAAACCGGCCAGATCCTCCGCGCGGCCGAACCCGTAGGTGTAGCGGCGCGTGGCGGCCTTGGTACCCAACACGAACGCCATCCACAACGGCACCGCGGTCAGGGCGTCGGAGAAGTTGTGAATGGTATCGGCGGCAAGCGCGACAGAGCCGGACACTATGACCACGGCGAACTGGGCGGTCGCGGTCAGCCCGAGTACCACCAGGCTGATCTTGACGGCTCGGATCCCCGCGACGCTGGATTCCAGGGCATCGTCGATGCTGTCGGCGGCGCCGTGGGAGTGGGGGGCGAAGATCTCCCTGATCGCGCCACGCAGACCCCGCGGATGGTCATGGTCATGGGGGTTGGCATGGGCAATACAGCTATCTGCATGCATACGCAAATAGTAGGCATTGCCGCTGGCGTCTCGCCACCAATGGTCGCCTACCATCAGCGCATGCGCGGCGAAAAAATCCTCATCACCGGTCCCACCGGGCAGGTTGCCAGTCCCATTGCCCAGGCCCTGGCGGTCGACAACGAGGTCTGGGGTATCGCGCGGTTCACCAATGCGGCGGCTCGTGCGGCACTGGAGAAATCCGGCGTGCGGTGCGAGACCGTCAACCTGGCCGCTGGAGACTTCGCCGCGATCCCGTCGGACTTCGACTACGTCCTCAATTTGGCCGTCGCCAAAAGCGGCGACTGGGACAAGGATCTGGGTGCCAACGCGGAGTCCGTCGGCCTGCTGATGGCCCACTGCCGCAACGCGAAAGGGTTCCTGCACTGCTCGTCGGCGGCCGTCTACGACCCGCCCGACGACGAACCGCGGACCGAACGCGCCGCCCTGGGCGACAACCACAAGCCGCTATTCCCCACCTATTCCATTTCCAAGATCGCCGGGGAGGTCGTCGCCCGGACGATGGCGCGCGCACTGGGCATTCCCACGACCATCGCCCGGCTCAACGTCCCATACGGCGACAACGGCGGGTGGCCGTTCTACCACATGGAGATGATTCTGGCCGGAATCCCGATCCCCGTCCCGCCCGGCGGTCCCGCCCGGTACAACCCGATCCACGAGGACGACATCATCGCGACGATTCCGAAGCTGCTCGAAGCGGCGTCGGTTCCGGCGACGACGGTCAACTGGTGTGGCGATCAAGCCGTCAGCCTCCAGGAGTGGTGTGGTTACCTCGGCTCGCTGGTCGGCAAGGAGCCGGTTTTCGACGAGAGCGCCCAGGCGCTGCGCGGCAACCCCACCGACGTGACGCAGATGCACGAACTGATCGGGGGCACGACGGTGGATTGGCGCGACGGGCTTCGCCGGATGGCGACCAAGTTCCACCCGGAGCTGGTTTAGAGGCTCCTGTTGACCCACCCCGGATTCCGCGACACATAACCAGCTGCGGCGACACGCCGGGAGCAGTCGCCGAGGTTTATGTCTCGACGAACTCGGCGAGCGGCGCCCGCAATGACCGCCTAAGACGTGAACGTGGCAGCATCGCCCAGGTGACCGATAGCTCGGCCAAACAACACCTGCGCGACCTCGCGCGGCTGCGTCGCGTTCGCGATCGCATCGACCGCGATTACGCGCAGCCCCTCAACGTCGAGGCGCTCGCAAGCGGGGTACACATGTCCGCCGGGCATCTCAGCCGCGAATTCCGCCGCGCCTTCGGGGAGTCGCCGTACTCGTATTTGATGACGCGGCGCATCGAACGCGCGATGGCGTTGCTGCGCCGCGGCGATCTCAGCGTCACCGAGGTCTGCTACGCGGTGGGCTGCTCCTCGCTCGGGACCTTCAGCACTCGGTTCACCGAGCTTGTCGGCATGCCGCCCAGTACTTATCGGGATCAGACGACGGGCGGGACCGCCGGGCTGCCGCCGTGCGTGGAAAAACAGGTGACAAGACCGATCAGGAATCGAGAAGCGCACGCCGCGGGGGCCCACCTAGCCTGACGGTCATGGACGTCACCATTCACTCGAGCTTCCTGCCCCACGACGATCCGGAAGCCTCCCTCGCCTTCTATCGCGACACCCTCGGCTTCGAGGTCCGCCTCGACGTCGGAAAGGGCAAGATGCGCTGGATCACCGTCGGCCCTGCCGCTCAGCCCGGCACGTCGATCGTGCTGAACCCGCCGGGCGCCAACCCGGGCATCACCGACGACGAGCGCCGCACCATTGCCGAGATGATGGCAAAGGGCACCTACGCGATGCTCCTGCTGGCCACCAAAGACCTCGATGGCGCCTTCGAGCAGCTACAGGCCGGCGACGCCGAGATCGTCCAGGAGCCGACGGAGCAGCCGTACGGCGTTCGCGACTGCGCGGTCCGCGATCCCGCGGGCAACCTGATCCGCATCCAGGAATTACGCTGACGCGGCAACCGCCGCCCAAACGGAAAAGTTCCGAACCCCAAGCGGGTTCGGAACTCTCCGTTGCGTCGAGCAGGTTCATGATCCCCTGGAGTAGCGGGTCAGGAAGCCGGTGGCCGCGACCGCCGCGACGCCTCCGATGACGCCCCACAGCACCAACGGGAAAACCATCGACCCGAAGAACCAACCAAACGTCATCCCGATGTAAAGGGTCCAGAGCACTCGGTAGACACTCCACAGCGCGATCAGGGCGGCGCTGATCCCGATGTACAGGCTGCGCTGGCGATCGACACGGTTGATCTGTTCTTCGATGCTGGCCGGCACGATCCTCATTTGCTGACTTCCTTTCGTCACGCGCCGCCTCGGTGGCGGCGTCGTTGCGATCAGTACAGCCCGGCCGAACCGCTACCGATCCCAACAACCGGACGACTGGCAACCGACGATCTAGCCCGACGTCTTGACGATGAGCTTGCCGACGTTCTTGCCGTCGAACAGCATGTTGATCGCCGTCGGCAGCTGTTCGAAGCCCTCGACGACGGTCTCGAGCGGCGTGAGTTTGCCCTGGGTGATCAGGCCGGCAATCTCGCGGATTGCCTCGGGCGCGCGGCCGAAGTGGTCGAGAACAATGAAGCCCTGCAGCGTCGCCCGCTGGATCAGCAGGTTTCCGAACGCGCGCGGTCCGGGTGGCGGGTCGGCCGAGTTGTAGCCGGAGATCAGACCGCAGAGCGCGACGCGGGCGCCGATGTTGAGGCGCGCGAAGATCGCGTCCATGATGTTGCCGCCGACGTTTTCGAAGTCGACATCGATGCCGTTGGGTGTCGCCGCGGCGAGCTGGGCGGCCCAATCGTCGGCGCGGTGGTCCACCGCCGCATCGAAGCCGAGCTGGTCGGTCAGCAGCGCGCACTTTTCCGGCCCGCCGGCAATTCCGACGACGCGGGCCCCGTCGGCCTTGGCGAGCTGGCCGGCAACCGAGCCGACCGCTCCGGCCGCAGCCGAGACCACCACCGTCTCGCCCGGTTTCGGCTTGCCGATGTCGCGGATTCCCACCCATGCGGTGAGCCCCGTCATCCCGAGCGCGCCCATGTAAGCGGTCGGCGAAACACCCTCGGCCACATCGACCGGGAACAACGGCATCGCATCCGAGGCGACCGCATACTCCTGCCAGCCGACCAGGCCCTGCACCGTTTGGCCGACAACATAATTCGGATTCTTCGACGCGACGACCTCGCCGAGCCCGCCGCCGCGCATGACTTCGCCGATCCCGACCGGCGGCAGATAGGTGGGCGTGTCGTTGATCCACGCGCGGTTGGTCGGGTCCAGCGAGATCCAGTCGACGCGCACCAGTGCCTCGCCGTCCCCGATTTCGGGGACGGCCTCCTCGGTGAGCTCGAACGTGTCCGGGCCGATGCGCCCCGACGGGCGCTCGCGGAGCAGGAAGCGGCGGTTTCGATCAGACATGAGCGCACGGTACCGGACGCGACACATGACACGGTCGAGCGGAGGCGGGAGTGCTATCACGCAACGTATGTGGGGCCCCGGCCACTCCATCACCCACGTCTCCGATGCGGCCCGGATTCTGATGCGACCGCTCGCGTGGCTCCCGCAGCCTGATGTGCGTCAGCCGGTTCGCAGGCCCCGGAGTGCGGTCGCGCTGCTTAGCCATTGAGCCGGGCGGTTTTGCGAGCGACCATTCAAGGGGGGTCCTGTGGAGGAGGGTCGACCAGATGGATGCGTTGCGAGTTGCGATGGTGTCGATCACCTCGATGGCCATTGCCGTTTTCCCGGCGGCCGGTACGGCAAACGCTGAACCGCCGCCGACCCAGGCGATCACCACGGTGGCTATCGGACCCCAAGGCCAACCCATCAACGGCTACCGAGAGGCGCCTGCGCAGGGCAACGTCGTCGCGGTCAACGATTGCTCGACGCCCTCACCATCGGCGGTCGCGGACAACATCTACTATTGCTCGCCGAGCGCGGCAGGCGCCGGAACATGCTGGCCGTCGACGCCCGGATCGCTGCTGTGCGTGGACAATCCGTGGGACAAGAGCCTGCACCGGGTCACCTACGGCGGTTCGCTCCCGCCGGTGCAGCCCACCGCGACGCCGGATCCGTTCGCGCTCGCCCTCGACGACGGCACACATTGCCTACTTCGCAACGGCGGCGCCTGGGGCTTGCGCGACGACGGGTACGAGGGCGCTTACTGGTGCGAGGCCCCGAGGGCGAATCTGCGGGTGCTATGGCTTCCGAGCCAGGGCGCCGGAAGCTGCATCGACCGCTCGGCGGCGGCCTGGACGGTCAAGGTCGGTGAACTCGGCGCCCCGGGAGCCCACTTCCCGCCGCCTGAGACGCGGACGGTGACCAGCGCATGGTTCGCCGGAAACGCGACGTGAGCGTCTACCAGACGCGGATCCAGTCGATCAGCATGTCCGCGGGATAGGTCCCGGGCCCGGGGTCCTCGCCCCCGGAACCGGCAACCGCAAGGTTGAACACCGGGAAAACGGTGTAGCCAGGGTTGTTGAATGGCCAATCGGGCAGGGAACTGGCCGGGACGTCGAAGTACGGTTGCGCGCCGTCGGAGTAGTCCTTCCAGAACCGGATCCCCGCGGCGTCCCACTGGGTGCGCCAGGTGTGCCAGCCGCTGTCCATCGCGATGTTGTGGGTCTTCCACTCACCGCCGTTCGCCTTGGCGTGGACGGTCGTGGCCGAGGGCCATTTGCCGTTGCCGTACCACTCCATGACGTCGATTTCACCCTGATCGTCATTGCCCAGCCAGTACGCGGGCCACGCGCCGGGGGTCAGGCAGTCGAGCTTGATCCGCGCTTCCCAGGTATGGCCGACCCCGCCGCGCCAGAGGCTTTGAACCTTGCCGCTGAAGTACGTCGGGCCGTCTTTCGCGGCGCGCAGGACCAGGTTGGACTTACCGTCGAGGAAGACGTTCCGGCGATCGTCGCGGTACTGCCCGATGTGTTCGGGCTGCTCCCAGTACGTCGGGTCCTTGATCGTCTCGCGGGCGCGCGCGATCGCCCACTTCGACGCATCGGGGGCCGACCCGGCCGGTCCGTCGAATTCATCGGCGAAGATGTAGGTCCCGGTCTGGCCGCTCGGCGCGGCGGGCGGCGGCATCCTGCCCATCGACGCATCCGTTCGGGATGGGAAGGCACGGGCCTCAGGGACGGGGAGCGCGGCCGCCAGCACGCCGATCCCTGCCGTCAACATCATGCGGCGGCGATCCATCTCAGGCATAAGCAAGCGACGATAGCAGCCGAGGCAGCACGGGGTTGAAACAGAAAGTTTGTCGGTGGGTGTCGTTACCGTTTGGATCGCGGTCGCCCCAAAAGGGGCGGCGAGGTAATGGCTCGGGATTTACCAGGAATTCATGGCCAATTCTCAAGATGACCGATGGTTTGGTCTCAGGATTGGCTGGGCATTCTGGGATCACGAACCGATAACCACCTGTGGTGGCTTTTGCAGCGGGTTGAGTGGCTCTGGGAGGAGTTGACAATCGTGGCGAATGCATCAGGAGCGACGGTTATTTTCCTTCGCTCGCATCCCGCCTGGGCTGCGGCTCAGCGGCGCGCACGCGAGCGCAGTGAAGCGATGCATCGGCATCCGTCATCTCTTGCCCGGCGCCGCGCCGCCTCGGAGGACGACGCCGTCCCCGTTATCCGCAACTTCAAGGTGTACACCGGTACCGACACACCGGCCTGAAACGTCTAGGCGCGCCGTGGTCAGCGAATTCGGCTGTGCCACATCGCAATAGCCCTGACAATTTTCACCAATTGTATTGGTAAAACTGGGCGTTCCGGATCGCGCTATTCGCTGGACTACGAGCGTCCGCGCGCGCCGAGTGCGAAATCGCTTCCTTGCGGTTAAACCATTTACATCGGCCCGATGATCTACTACCTTATGTAGTAGTCGATGGTTGGGAGGACAACGATGTCCAACGATTCGCATCCACTGACCGCCCGGCGTTCGCTAGCCGTAGCGGTCATCGTTTTCACCGCGGCATTCGGGCTCCACGGGATGGATCACCTTCGGCGGGGAATGGCGGCATCTCCGCCGGCAATCATGGTCGGCGGGATGATCCAGGGCGTTTTCGTGGTTGTCGCCCTCGTGCTGATCTTGCGCCACCACCGATGGGCCGCCGACGCGGCGATCGCCGTCGGTTTCGGCAGCGCGCTGGTGTTCGTCTATGCGCATGTGCTGCCCACTTTTCTGCCCCGCTTTCAGGACAGCTTCGTTTCCGGACCGCGGATCAACGTCACGTGGTTCTCTTGGCTGACGGCGGTCGGCGAGATCGGGACCGGACTGGTACTCGGTTACGTGGGTTTGCACGCGCGGAGACGGTCGGCCGTGGCCTTTGACCGGCACCAAATGTGACGAATCGTCTTGCACGACAGGGCAATAACGAATGCTACACATCAATGAATACGTCGGCATCATGCTTTCGGTGCCGCGAACATACAGAACCAAGGCGCTCGCCGACCCCGCGCAGTCGCATGGTGCGCTGCTGCACGAGTTGGAGCGCTACATCGAGGCCAACAATCCCGGGATGACCGAGGTCAGCGTGATCAGCGCGGTGGATACCGGTCAGGTCGACAAGAGCGACAAGCCGGTTCGCCACTGGTACCACGTCGAGTACGAAGCGTGAGATTGCGACATAGCGTCGCTCCCGTCAACGTGGGCCAGTGATCATCGGAAGCAGGTATTGGCGCACGAATGCGCGGGTGTCGTCGATGGTGGCGAGATTGATGCCGCTGTGTTGGGTGACGATGAAGGACAGGGTCAGGCGGGTGTGGAGCTCCGCGACGGTGCGTAGGTGGCGCTCCTGGTCGGGCGTGGTGGCCTTCGTACCGTAGATTTCGGCCCTCAACTCGGCCGCGGATTGGTCGATGGCGAAGTCGAGAATGGGGCCGGCGTCGATGGTCAGGCTCGGCAGGATGGTCTCGGGCTCGGTGCGCAGCAAGTTCTTGAGCAACGCGTGCTCCCGCAGGAACGTCACGGTGAACACGGTGCCGTAGACCAAGCGATCTTCGAGCGTGGTGGCGTGCGCGCACGCTTGCTCGTTGCCCTCGAAGTAGCGCCGGGCCTCGGCGAGGACGACCGCGTCGATGAGGGCGGTTTTGGTGGGGAAGCGGCGATACAGCGTCGCACGGCCGACCCCGCTACGGCGGGCGACGTCTTCCATTGTGATGCGCCGCATTCCGACGAGTCCGGCCTGCTCGAGCGCGGCACCCAAGATGCGGGCGGTGATGTCGTCGGGGCGGTGGAGTTGGGCGAGCACGGCAGGCTCGGGCGCGGTCAGGCGCCGCACGAACTCAGCCGTTCGGCTCGTGGTCACGATTGCTCCTTGCTGGCCCATGCCGTTCGTCGTATCGTAGCCATTGATACATGCGAGACATTATTCGTCTATTTGTCTCGCTGCTACTAGCCTAGCGAGTTTTCTGCTGGTAGGGGGTTGTTATGGGGGTTCGTATGTGGGTCCGGTGGGCGGCCATGCACGGCGTGGCCCGCACGTTCATGAAGGTTCAGGCGCTGCGCGGCGAACCGTTGGGCCGCTTGATCGCCAGTCACGGTCACGCCACCGATCCCTATCCTTTGATGGAGGAGATCCGGGCACGCGGACCGCTGGTGCGGACACCGTTCACCTGGGTCAGCGTCGACCACGGCGTATGCCGAGAAGTTCTGCGCGACAAACGTTTCGGCGTGACAGCGCCGTCCAGCATGGATCTGCCCCGTCCACTGCGGGCGCTGATCGCCCGGACCGCCGACCACGGGGCGGCCAATCCCGTCGAACCGCCGGCCATGGTCGTCGTCGATCCACCCGAGCACACCCGCTATCGACAACTGGTGGCGCAAAGCTTCACTCCGCGGGCCACCGATCAGCTCAGCACCCGCGTCGTCGAGGTGACCGATCAGCTCATCGATCGCCTTGCGGACGCGCCGGATCCGGATCTGATCGCGGACTTCGCGTCCCAGCTGCCGGTCGCTATCATTGCCGAGATCCTCGACCTCGACCCCGACACTCACCCGTGGATGTTGGGGTGGGGCCACAGCGGAGCGCCACTGCTGGACATCGGGATCGGCTGGCGCACCTATCGGCAAGCCGTTACCAGCCTGCGCGGTGCGGATCGCGAACTGCGTGAGCGCTTCCACGAATTGCGTTCCGGTGAGGCCGGCGACAATCCATTCAGCCGGCTGGCCTCCCACGGCGCGATGACCGACCACGAGTTCACCGCGAACGCCGCACTGCTCATCGGCGCGGGGTTCGAGACGACGGTCAACCTGATCGGAAACGGCATCGTGCTGCTCCTGCAACATCCCGACCAACTTGCGCGCTTGCGCGCCGACCCCGAGCTTTGGCCGACCGCCGTCGAGGAAATCCTTCGGCTCGACAGCCCGGTGCAGATGACCGCGCGCACCGCGCTATGCGACATCGAGCTGGAGGGTCAACGCATCGCGGCCGGCGACATGGTTGCCTTGCTGCTCGGCGGCGCCAATCGCGACCCGCAGGTGTTCGCCAATCCCGACAATCTCGATATCGACAGGCCCAACGCGCGCGACCATCTGGCATTCGCGTCGGGGATCCACGCCTGCCTGGGCGCCGCCCTGGCACGCGTCGAAGGGACGACGGCGCTACGCGCGCTGTTCGAGACATACCCCGATCTACAGCTGAGCGGTCCCACACAACGGCGTGGACTGGTCAATCTCCGCGGATTCGCCCGGCTGCCCGTCAATCTCGGCAGCCGGAACGCGGTGACCGTCTAAAGCTTGCTGACGACGAAATCGGCGGCCTGGTTTGCCATTCCGGCGTCGATGTAGGCGCTCGCGAGGTGTTGCGGCCAGTTCTGTTTCCAGGTGTTCGGGTCCGCGGGGTTGCACACGGGGTCGGCGCCGTGGCACAACTCGATGGTCCGGTCGTTGTACGTCGGGTTGAAGTTGGTGATCGGACCCGCCCACTGGCTTCCGTTGCCGAACAAGGCGACGGCGGCGATGTGCTGATCGATGCCCGGCGGCAGCGGGCTGTCGAAGCCGAAGGCCGAGATCGGCGCCGCGAGCACGACGTCGGTGACCGCCGCCCCGAGCGAGTAGCCACCCAGCACCAGCCGGGTGTTCGGGCAGTTGTTGACCACGTCCTGGATGTGGTGACTCATGTCGTTGGCGCCGACGTCGACCTCGGTGTCGGCGGGATACTTCACGGCGTAGGTGCCGATGGTTCGGTTGCCGGCTTTGGATTCGACGGCGCTGATGAACGCGTTGCCGAGGACGCCGGGCCCCGGTGACTCGTTACGGCCGCGGGCGAACACGATTTGCACCTGGGGGCAGTTCGCCGCGGCGGCCGCCCCCGCGGCGCCCGGTGTTTCGGGCGGTAGTACGGCGGCGGCGATCGTCAGCGCAGCTGTCACCATGGCCGCAGCCAGGCCGACGTCGACCAATTTACGGAGAGGAAAGACATGCACAGCATGATGGTAAAGCGAATGCGGGCCGGCCGCTGGGCGGCCCAACATGGCCCTTCTACGATCAGCTGATGAGTCACGTACATGCCGGTGCGCCCGAGCGGTTGTTCGCGCTGGCCGAACGGGTGCCGGGTTTCATGCCCACCGACGAGGGCCGCGCGCTGTACGACGCCGCATTGCGGTACCTCGACGGCGGTGTCGGCGTCGAGATCGGCACTTACTGCGGCAAATCCACCCTGTTGCTCGGTGCGGCCGCCGCGCAAACCGGTGGCGTGCTCTACACCGTCGACCACCACCATGGCTCCGAAGAGCACCAGCCCGGCTGGGAATTCCACGATGCCTCGTTGGTCGACGCGGTCACCGGGCTGTTCGACACGTTGCCGACTTTCCGCCGCACGCTGGACGCCGCGGGACTGGACGACCACGTCGTCGCCGTCGTGGGCAAGTCACCCATCGTGGCGCGCGCCTGGTGCTCGCCGCTGCAGTTCTTGTTCATCGACGGCGGCCACTCTGAGGCCGCCGCCACACAGGACTTCGACGGCTGGGCGAAGTGGGTGACCGCCGGCGGCGCGCTGGTGATCCACGATGTGTTCCCGGACCCCAAGGACGGCGGGCGCCCGCCGTACCACATCTATTGCCGCGCCATCGATTCCGGTCAGTTCCGGGAGGTTTCTGTTACCGGGTCACTGCGGGTGCTCGAACGCACCAGCGGACGCGCGGGCGAGCCGGTCTAGCGGCCGGGCCCGGCGACCACGCATTCGCAATCGAAGTCGGTCTGCAGGCCCATCGGCAGCTCGTCGCCGCGGAAGATGCCCGCGCCCGGTGTGGTGTCCGAGAGCGCGTCGGCCGCCAGGATCATCGCCGCCCCGGTCCAGGTGGTGCGCTCCTCGGGCCAGCGCTTCCCATCCGCGAACACCAAACCCGTCCAGTACGATCCGTCACCTTCGCGCAGATGGTGCATCGCGGCGAATTGCTCATGTGCGGCGGACCGATGGCCGATGGCCTCGAGCGCCATCACCAGTTCGCATGTCTCGGCGCCGGTAACCCAGGGCCGATCGTCAACGCAGCGGATGCCCAGGCCGCGGACCACAAAGTCGTCCCACCGCTGCCGGATTCGCACGGCCGCCGCGGGGCCCCGCAGCGCACCGCCGAGGATGGGGTAGTACCAGTCCATCGAATAGCGGTCCTTCTCGGTAAACGCCTCCGGATGTGCGACGATCGCGTGGCCCAGCCGGCCGAGCGCCAGCTCCCACTCCGGCTGCGGGTCCCCGATCAGGGTGGCTAGCGCCAGCGCACAGCGAATGCTGTGAAAGATGCTGGCACACCCGGTCATCAACGCTTCCGAGAGCGGTCCGGCTTCGCTTTGCGCCCAACAGATCTCGCCGTAGCCGACCTGTAAGTCGATGACAAAGTCGATCGCCTTGTGCACCACCGGCCACATCGCGGCTCCGAACGACTCGTCGCCGGTCACCAGCACGTGATGCCAGACACCGGTGGCGATATACGCGCAGAAGTTGCTGTCGCTGTTGGCGTCTTCGACTGCCCCCGACCGGAATTGGATTGGCCATGAGCCATCCGGCCGCTGGGTGCGGCGGCTCCATTCAAAGGCGGCCCGCGCCGGCTCCAGCAGTCCCGCCGCCGTGAGTGCCATCGCGCATTCCACGTGGTCCCACGGATCCGTGTGACCACCGTCGAACCACGGGATCGCGCCCGAGGGTTCCTGCGCCGCGGCGATGGAATGCGCGGTCTGCCGACACTGCTCGGGTGTAAGGACGCCCGGAACCGCCGGCGGGTTAGACCGATGCAACTGAATATCCCGGAGTTTTCTGGCTTTCGGCCACCTGCTGCTTGACGAAATACATCGCGACGCTCTTGCCCACGATCGGATTGAGCAGTGACTCGGCCAGCTGCGTTATCTTGGGCCGGCGCATCAAATCCCACACCAGGAGCTGGTGGTAGGCGGCCACCGCCGGATGATCGGTATTCGACACGCCCACAGCGCATTTCAGCCACCAGAAGGGGGAGTGCAGCGCGTGCGCATGATGGGCGTGCGTCAATTCCATTCCGCCGCAGGCGATCTTGTCGCGCAAGCGGCTGGCCCGGTAGATACGCACATGGCCGCCCTCGTTGCTGTGATATTCGTCGGACAGCAGCCAGCACACTCGCTCGGGAAGCCACCTCGGGACGCTGACCGCCAACGTGCCTCCCACCTTGAGCACCCGGATCAATTCGGCGATGGCAGCGTCGTCTTCGGGTACGTGCTCAAGGATTTCGGACGCGATCACGCAGTCGAATGTCTCGTCGGCATACGGCAGGCTCAGCGCGTCACCGATGACCACTTTCGCCGACGCCGACGCCGGCACCTCACCGTTCTCGGCCATCGCACGCAGGATCGTGTCCACCGAACGCAGTTCGGACTCGTCGCGGTCGAAGGCGACGACGTCGGCACCGCGCCGATACGCTTCGAAAGCGTGCCGGCCCGCCCCGCAACCCACGTCGATGACCTTGGTGGAGGGCCCGATGCCCAGCCGGTCGAAATCGACGGTCAGCATCGCGCGATCGCCCGCTCATAGACCCGCACGGTCTGCGCGGCCACCGCCTCCCAACTGAAGACGTCGACGGCGCGCGCCCGTCCCGCCTTCCCCAGATTGCGGCGTTTTTCAGGGGAGTCGAGCAGCTCGCCGAGGGCGCGGGTGAGCGCATCCACGTCGGCCGGTGGCACTAGCTCGGCGCAGGCACCATCGGTGCCCAGGACCTCGGGCAGAGCACCCACCCGGCTCGCGACGATCGGGGTGCCGCTCGCCATGGCTTCGACCGCGGGCAGCGAAAACCCTTCGTAGAGAGAGGGAATGCACGCGACCTCGGCCGATGCGAACAATGCGGCCAGTTCGCCGTCGGAGAGGCCACTGGTGATGTGGACGATGTCGGAGATGCCGAGTTCGGCGATGAGTTTGTGGGTGGGGCCATTGGGTTCCACCTTGGCGACGAGCCGCAACTCCAGGTCTCGGCTGGTGCGTAGCCTGGCGACCGCGTGCAGCAGGGTGCGGACACCCTTGAGCGGGGTGTCGGCGCTGGCGATCGCGATGACTCGGCCCCGAATCCGCGGCGTCGGTCCCGGCTTGAACAGGTCCGTGTTCACGCCGAGCGGCACGACGTGTAGTTGGTCCGGCATGACACCGAAGTCGGCGACGATGTCGGCCGCCGAGGAAGACGACACCGTCAACAGGTCGGGGATCTGGCGCGCCACTTGCTCTTGCATCGTAGAAAACCCATACCACCTGCGCACCAAGGGTTTTCGCCACCAGCGCGCGGCGGCGAGATCCAGCACCCGATCCCGGGTGATGGGGTGATGCACGGTCGCCACCACCGGCAACCCCGTGCGGGCAATGCTCAGCAGTCCGGTGCCCAGGCTCTGGTTGTCGTGGACGACGTCGAAATCGTCCGCTCGCTCGGCCAGCAGCCGAGCGACACGCAGCGTGAAGGTTCGTGGTTCGGGAAAGCCCGCGGTCCACACGGTGAGGAGTTCCAACAGGTCGATCGAATCGCGAATCTCGCTCGGGCGCGGCACCCGGAACGGGTCGGGCTCGCGGTACAGATCAAGGCTTGGCACCGTGGTCAGCCGCACCCGCGGGTCGAGCAGCTCCGGATAGGGCTGGCCGGAAAACACCTCGACCTCGTGACCCAGTTCCACCAAACCGTGGCTGAGGTGGCGCACGTAGACGCCCTGTCCACCGCAATGGGTCTTACTCCGGTAGGACAGCAGGGCAATTCGCATACTCAACTCTTATCCGCTGGCCGACGCACGCCGACGGGCACCCCCCGAATCCACTGCCATCAACGCACTCCCGAAGGCGGTGACAGCAAACTGGACATGTGTCCAGACTATAGTTCGATCAGCTAATCGATGCAACGAGCATGGTCGACCCGTTTGCTACCATCGCGCGGTGCGCGGTTCGGTTTCGCGACGCGATGTCATTAAGTACGCTGCACCGGTTCTGCTGGGCCTGGGGTCGGTCGCCGCGACGGTCAACGAGCCGAACGCACGAGCCGCGGGCATCACGCTGATTGACTTTGCCGAGCGCAGGATCGCGCCGGACGAGATCAAATCGGCAGGCTACGACGGGGTCGTGAACTACGTGTCCGAGGAGCGGCCCGGGGCGCACTTCGAGGCAAAACCCATCACCCGCGAGTACGCGGACTCGCTGCGCGCCGCGGGTCTTCACATCGTCAGCAACTTCCAGTACGGCAAGCCCGGTTGGCCAACGCCGTCGGACTACACCCGCGGGTACGACGGCGGCGTGGCGGACGCCCAGACCGCGTTGCGCCTCCACGGCGCGGCCGGGGGTACGAATTCCGCGCCGATCTTCTTCAGTGTCGACGACAACATCGACGAAAACACCTGGAATGGCCCTGCGGTGCAATGGTTTCGGGGGATCAGCTCGGTCCTGGGCGTGGGCCGCACCGGCATCTATGGGCATGCCCGGGCCTGCGGCTGGGCGATCCGCGACGGCGTCATAGGGAACTCGACCACCCCGGGCCACCGCTGGGCCTGGCAGACGAGGTCGTGGTCGAACGGCGCCCGCGAACCGATGGCGGTGCTTTATCAGGCCGTGGTCAACAGCCCGTCAAACCCGGGTCCGCTGCTGGGCGGCATCAACGTGGACGTCGACGAGGTTCTCGCGGCCGACTACGGGCAGTGGGATTTGGACCGCTGACCTAAAAGTCACGCTCCACCTATACCGAGACATAAACCATTGCGACCGACCACGGCGTGTCGTGTGCGTGGTTTATGTGTCGCGGAATGGCCGAAACGACGAGGCCCCGCGAGCCAGGTGACTCGCGGGGCCTCGCCCGTGACCAGACCCTGCGTTACTTGAGGTCGAATCGGTCGGCATTCATGACCTTGACCCACGCCGCGACGAAGTCCTCCACGAACTTTCCGTGGGCGTCGTCCTGCGCGTAGACCTCTGCCAGAGAGCGCAGCACCGAATTGGAGCCGAACACCAGGTCGTTGGCGGTGGCCGTCCACTTCAGCTGGCCCGTCGAGCGGTCGAGCACCTCGTAGACGTTCTCCGCCGACTCCGATGCCTTCCACTCGTTGCCCATGTCGACCAGGTTGACGAAGAAGTCATTGGTCAACGTGCCGGGCCTGTCGGTGAAGACGCCGTGCTTGCTGCCGCCGTGATTGGCGCCGAGGGCACGCAGACCACCGACCAGCACCGCCAATTCCGGAGCCGTCACGCCCAGCAGGTACGCCCGCTCGACCAGCAGCTGCTCCAGCGGCGCCTTCTCGCCGGGACGGATGTAGTTGCGGAATCCGTCCGCGCGCGGCTCGAGCACCGCGAACGAGTCGACGTCGGTGTTCTCCTGCGATGCGTCGGTGCGGCCCGGCGCGAAGTGCACCGAGATCTCGTACCCGGCGTCCTTGGCCGCCTTCTCGACCGCCGCGGAACCGGCCAGCACGATCAGGTCGGCCAGCGAGATCTTCTTGCCGCCGGACGCCGATGCGTTGAAGTCCTGCTGGATGCGCTCCAGCACCGGCAACACCTTGTCCAGCTCGGAAGGCTCGTTGCACTCCCAGCTGCGCTGCGGCTCGAGGCGCAGCCGTCCACCGTTGGCGCCGCCGCGCTTGTCGGTGCGACGGAAGCTGGACGCGGCCGACCATGCGGTCTTGACCAGCTGCTGAACCGTCAGGCCGGATTCCAGCGCCTTCTTCTTCAGCGCCGCGATGTCCTTCTCGTCGACCAGCTCGTGGTCGACGGCCGGAACCGGGTCCTGCCAGAGCTGGGGCTCGGCTACCCACGGCCCGAGGTAGCGGGTGATTGGTCCCATGTCGCGATGCAGCAGCTTGTACCAGGCCTTGGCGAACGCCTCGGTCAGCTCCTCGGGATGGTCGAGCCAGCGACGCGTGATGTCGCGGTAGATCGGGGACTCCCGCAGCGAGATGTCGGTGACCAACATCGTCGGGGCGCGACCCGGCCCGCCGAACGGGTCCGGGATGGTGCCCGCACCCGCACCGTCCTTGGCGACGAACTGCCAGGCATCGCCGGGGCTCTTGGTCAGCTCCCATTCGTAGCCGTACAGGGTCTCCAGGAAGGTGTTGTCCCACTTCGTCGGGGTGGGCGTCCAGACCACCTCCAGGCCGCTGGTGATGGCGTCCTCGCCGGCGCCACTCCCGAACGAGCTCTTCCAGCCCAGCCCCTGTTGTTCGAGCGGGGCGGCCTCCGGTTCGGGGCCGACCAGGTCGCCACTGCCGGCACCGTGGGTCTTGCCGAAGCTGTGGCCCCCGACGATGAGCGCGGCGGTCTCCTCGTCGTTCATCGCCATCCGGCCGAACGTCTCGCGGATGTCGATCGCCGCCGCGATCGGGTCCGGCTTGCCCTCGGGGCCTTCCGGATTCACATAGATCAGGCCCATGGTGGTCGCGCCGTAGGGCTGCGCGAGGTCGCGCTTACCGGAGTAGCGCTTGTCGGTGCCAAGCCAGGTGTCCTCTTCGCCCCAGAGGATCTCTTCGGGCTCCCAGACGTCCTCGCGGCCGAAGGCGAACCCAAAGGTCTTGAATCCCATGGACTCCAGGGCGCAGTTGCCGGCGAAGATGATCAGATCCGCCCAGGAGATCTTGTTGCCGTACTTCTTCTTGACCGGCCACAGCAGGCGGCGGGCCTTGTCCAGGCTCACGTTGTCCGGCCAGCTGTTGAGCGGGGCAAAGCGCTGCATGCCCTGTCCGCCGCCGCCGCGGCCGTCGTGGATGCGGTAGGTACCGGCGGCGTGCCAGCTCATTCGGATGAACAGACCGCCGTAGTGGCCGTAGTCGGCGGGCCACCAGTCCTGCGAGGTGGTCATCACCGAGATGACGTCGGCCTTGAGCGCGTCGACGTCGAGCTTGGCGAACTCCTCGGCGTAGTCGAAGTCCTCGCCGAGCGGATTGCCCGCCGGCGCATGCGGGTGCAGCGTCGACACGTCGATCTGGTCGGGCCACCAGTCCCGGTTCGTCAGCGGGGCATGCGCTTTCGGTTGGGGTGAAGGGATTGCTGGGCTTTCGCTCTCGCTGGTGCTAGCCGTCTTGCTGTCTGGTTGGGGTGGACGGCTATCGGATGTATCAGATGACACAGCATTCCTTTCCGGGGTGGGTGATTCGGGCTGTGATCACGGCTGTGATCTACGAACTTGCGGTCGAACAGTCGGGGCAGAGGCCCCAATAGATGACTTCGGCCTCGTCGAGAACGAAACCATCCAGGACGTTGTCGGCATCCGACGGGGTTAGGCACGGCGCCGCACCGACGGCGCAGTCGATGTCGGCGATGACGCCGCAGGATCGGCACACGACATGGTGATGGTTGTCGCCGACCCGGGACTCGTAACGGGCGACCAAGCCCAACGGCTGGATCCGACGAACCAGGCCCGCCGAGGTCAGCGCGTTGAGAACGTCGTACACCGCTTGTCGGGAAACATCGGGCAGCCCGAGCCGCACCGCCGAGAAGATCGTCTCGGTGTCGGCATGCGGATGGGCGTGCACCGCCTCCAGCACGGCGACTCTGGGCCGTGTCACACGCAGATCGGCCATCCGCAGCTGTTCCGCGTAGTCCGCCGATGAGGACACCCTGCCAATATGGCCCCTTATCTGGAATCAGTCAAGAGTTTCCGGGCGGGGGATACGGACGAATCGGGCCGATCAGCGCGGCACCGGCGGCGGGCAGCTCAGGACGGCGGCGCCAAGGCGCTGCCCTTGCGCCATTGATCCCAGCTGAGTGTCCAGTCGCCGTTCTGCGACAGCTTCAACGGCGGTCCGCCGGTGTTGCGGACCTCGACGACGTCGCCGGGCACCGAGAAGTCGTAGAACCATTTTGCGTTGTCGCCGTTGAGGTTCAAGCATCCGTGCGAGGTGTCGGTGTGTCCCTGGGCCCACACCGTCGCGTCGAGCTGGTGCAGATAGATGCCGTCACTGCTGATTTTGGTGGCGTAGTTGATGGTCTCGCGGTATCCGAGGCGGGAATTCTTGGGCAATCCGAAGGTGGAGGAATCCATCACGACCGGGTTGTCCTTGTCGAGCACGGTGTAGACGCCCGGGGGAGTCCACAACGAAATCGTCTGCGAACCGATGGTTTCCGTGCCGCCCATTCCCATCGACGTGGGCATGGTCCGGACCAGGGCGCCGTTGTTGAAGACGCTGACGATTTTCGTGGCATCGTCGGCGATCGATACGTGCGCGTCGCCGATGCGGAACGATACTCGGGTGTCCTCTTGCCCGAATAGGCCGTCGCCCAACGCAATTCCGTAGATCTTGGCTTCGGCGGTGATTGTGGTGCCCGGCGCGTAGTAGCGCTCGGGTCGCCAGTGGGCGTTTTGGCTGTCGACCCAGAACCACGAACCCTGCACGGCAGGATTGGTGGTCACTTTGAGCTGTCGTTCGGCGGCGGCCCGGTCGGCGACTTGCTCGTCGAAGTGGGCGACGACAACCGTTCCCACGCCGTAGGTGCCGCCTTCCTGCAGGGGCGCCTCGGATGTCGTGGTCAGTGAGACCTTGGTCTGGTTGGGCGGCAGCAGGGTGGAGAACGTCGACACGTGAGTGGCCGCAACGCCGTTCGGCCCGACACTGGTGAGGGTCAGCGTGTACGTGCGTCCGTAGCCCAGGGCAACGGTGGGCTTCCAGACGGTGTTGTCCGGGGTCATGATTCCCTCGACCGGTCTGCCGGCGTCGTTGACCATGCGGACACCGGTCAGCTTCCCGGTGTCGGCTTTGACCATGACCGGCGTCAGCGGATCGACATCGCGCGTGTCGGGGCCGGGCATGATCGTCACCCGCGCCGGTCCGGATGCCTCCGACGTCGGACGGGCGCAGCTACCGGCACCGACCATGCCGACGACAACGAAGACGGCCAGCAGGTATCGACGAACGAGCCGTGCACGGTTGCTGGATGTCATAAGAGTTGGCCGAATCCTCGCGTTGTTGTTGATCAGGTACCCGCGGCGCGTGGGGCCTGAAACAGCGCGCCGAGGGATCATGGCGTGATGGCCGACGACGAACTTGACCGTCTGTACTGGGTGCAGCCCGGCGCATTCACCGCGCAGCGCACCGAATTGACCGCGGCCGCCAGGCAGCGCGGCGACGACGCCGCCGCCAAACGGATCTCCGCGGCGCGCAAACCTACGACGTCGGCGTGGATCGCGAACCGGCTCGTACTCCAACGCAAGGACGTCAAACAGCGCCTGGCCGACCTGGGTGACCGCCTGCGCGCCGCGCACGCCGCGATGGATGGCGACCGTATCCGCGATTTGTCCGCCCAGCAGCACCGGCTCATCGACGAACTCGTGCGGGCCGCCTTCGATGCCGCCGAGGTGAACAAGCCATCGCCGACGCTGCGTGACGACCTGACCGGCACACTGCAGGCGGCGATCGCCGATCCCGACGTCAGGGCGCGACTCGGCCGGCTGGCCAGGGCCGAAACATGGTCGGGTTTCGGCGAATTCGGCGGCGCAGCCCCGGTCGCGAAGGAACCGGAGCGCCACCAGGATGCCCATCGGGACAAGTTGAATGCGGCCCTGACCGCCGCGGAGCGGGCGAAAGCCGAAGCCGAGCGCGTGATGTCACGCCGTCGCGCCGAGCGTGATGCCGCGCGGCAGCGTCGCGACGACGCGGCGGAAAGCCTGCGTGAGGCCGAACGCGAGTTGAAAAGGGCCGACGACCGGTACGGCAAAGCGCAGCAAGAAAACCGCGCCGCCGAGGAATCGCTGAAGCAGGCGAAAGCGCAGCTGAAGCGCGCATAAGCAAGCGTGCGAGGCCGACGCTCCCGTTTCCCGACGCCGCTGCCGGGTACCAGCCCAGGCATGACTTCTTTGTGGTTTGCCGAGCGAGCCGAACAAACCTGGACCGCTAGCCGGCTTGCGGACGGCCCGGCGTCCGCCGATGTAATCGTCGTCGGGGCCGGGATCACCGGGCTGATGACCGCGGTGCTGCTGAGCCGGGCCGGCAAGGACGTGTTGGTCGTGGAGGCGCACACGGTCGGTTCCTGCGCGACCGGAAACACGACCGCCAAAATCAGCTTGTTGCAGGGGACCCAGCTGTCGAAGGTCCTGCCGAGGCACGGCAAGAACGTGGCTCGGGCCTACATCGACGGCAACCGGGAAGGCCAGGACTGGGTGCTCGAGTACTGCGAGTCACACGGCATCGCGGTCCAACGCGAGGACGCCTACACCTATGCGCAGTCCGCCAAGGGCGTGCCGTCCGCGCGGCGGGAATTGCAGGCGTGCGAGGCCGTCGACCTGCCCGCGGTATGGGAGGACGACGCCGACGTGCCATTCCCGTACCACGGCGGTGTGCGGCTGCCCGACCAGGCGCAGTTCGACCCGATGCCGTTCCTGGACATGTTGGCCACGGAGTTACTCAACCGCGGTGGGCGATTGGTCGAGCACGCCCGTGTCCGGCGGGTGTCGACCCGCGGCGCCGGGGTACACGTGCACGTCAACGACGCCGACCAGCAGGACGTGGAACTCGCGGCCGGGCAGCTGGTGCTTGCCACCGGGATCCCGATCCTGGATCGGGGCGGTTACTTCGCGCGGGTGAAACCGAGCCGGTCCTACTGCTTGGCCTTCAAGGTTCCTGGCAACATCACCCGGCCGATGATGATCTCCGCCGACTCGCCGACGCGGTCGGTGCGCTACGCGCCGGTCGCGGCCGGGGAACTGCTGATCGTCGGCGGGGCGGGCCACACCGTGGGCCGCGAAAAGAGCCCGTCCGAAGCGCTGGCGGAGCTGTCGTCGTGGGCACGCAAGCATTACCCGGGCTCGGTGCAGACGCATTTTTGGTCGGCGCAGGACTACACGCCGATCGACCATCTGCCGTATGTGGGCCCCATCCTTCCGAACAACGAAAGCATCTTCGTCGCAACGGGTTTCAACAAATGGGGCATGACCAACGGCCCCGCTGCGGCATTGGCGCTGTCGAGCCGCATCCTGGGCGGGCGGATGGACTGGGCCGGCGCGTTCGCCAGCTGGAGCCCCCACGAACTGTCGGGCCTGCTGACTGCGGTGCAGGCCAACCTCGAGGTCGGCTTCAACCTGACCAAGGGCTGGATCACGCCGGTGATTCGCACCGGCCATCGCAGCCCCGTCAACGGCGAGGGCGGGGTCGTGAGCGGACCCCCTTGGCACCTGGAGGCCAGGTGCAAGGTCGGCGGCACCGAGCACACCGTCTCGCCGGTGTGCCCGCACCTTGGCGGAATCGTGAACTGGAACGACGCGGACCAGGCATGGGAGTGCCCGTTGCACGGTTCGCGATTCGCCCCGGACGGCACGCTGCTGGAAGGGCCCGCCACTCGCGATTTGACCGCCTAGCCCGCACCGGCAGTCAGTCACCCTTCCTTCTGGTAGACGAGCCAGTGCAACTCGATGGGCGACTCGTCGCGCTCCACGTCGAACACGTCCAGGCCGTGGGCCCATCCCTCGAACCACGCGGTGGGCGGCCAAGCGCCCTCGGGCAAGTGGGTTCTCTCGTACTCGTAGGCGAGGTCGTCGGCGATGAGCGCAAGGGGGAGCTCGGCCGCCGCCTTCCCGAGCTCGTCGCGGGTGAAGATCGTGCTGTTGCATTGCTGGCCGAATTCCCGCGCGGCGTCGTCGGGGGTGTAGCCCTGCCGCGCCGCGAAGGTGTTGAACACCAGGCGTCCTCCGGGAGCCAGGCAGTCCGCGGCGAGTTCGAACATGCCGCGCAGCTCCCGCGTCGTCCGGAAGTCCGGCACCAATTCCGAGGCCACGATGAGCTGATACGCGTCGTGAACGCCCTCCACGGCCGTAAAGACATCGCTCTCGATCACACGCACGGACAGTGAATCCCGTTCTGCCTCAGACCGAATGATCTCAGCGAACTTCGGGGCCATCTCGACCGCGTCCACCGGGTGCCCCCGCCGGGCCAGCGCCAGGGCGTTACGCCCGGTTCCGGCGCCGATGTCGAGCACGCGGGTGGACCGGGGGTCGGCGGCCTCGTCGGCCAATGCCACCACACGCGCATCCGCTTCGGTGCCGAACAGCGGCCCCTTACGAGTGGCAACCCAGTGGTCGTATTCGACCGCGATGGTCGACACCTCGGCTTTGACGCGATAGTTCAGCCCCGTCCCGAAGGGGGTGTCAAACGAGATGACGATGTTCGACCGCGACGAGGCCTTGAATGCCTTTTCCAACTCGTGCTGGAGCACGGACTTGAGCTGAGCGGCTTGGTCAGCCGTGTGTTGTATGCCCAAGCTGGCAAAGAGGTTCTGACACATCGTGACGTACTCGTCGAGCAAGCCCGGGACGGCCGGCAGCCTGATTTGACCCTCGGCCTCCGCGCGGCGATACAACCGCCGGGCCATCGCTTGCCGCAGCCCCGACGGATCGAAAGATCTCGGGCCCCGATCGTCCACCAGACTCTTCTACACGACTGACCCGGTCTGCACCAGCGATGCGCAGCGGCTCAGCCTAGTTGTCCGGGCGGGCGGCGTCTTCAAGCAGATCGGCCGCCCTGGCAACGCTTTCGGCCGGCGCCGTCATTTGGGTGACGATCTCACGCGCGCGGGCGACACACTCCGGAACGAGTATCGACCGCAGATCGGTGACCAGTGATTCCCGGGTGGTGGCCGAAAATTGGCGCCCGGCACCGACTTTCAGCCGTTCGAGGGCCGCCGCCCAGACCGGCTGGTCCCACACAGCCCACAGGATCAGCGTCGGGACTCCGGAGCGCAGGCCCGCGGCCGTGGTGCCCGAGCCGCCGTGGTGGACCACCGCGCGGCAGGCCGGAAAGATCTCCGCGTAATTGAGCGCACCCACCACGTTGACGTGGTCGAAGTGCGGGACGCGACTGAAGTCGCTCGCACCGCTGCATATCAGCGCCCGCTCGCCCAGCTGCGCGCAGGCCGCGCCGATCATGGCCGCGGTGTCGGCGGGAGAGTCGATCGGCGTGCTGCCGAAGCCGAAGTAGATCGGCGGTGTTCCAGCGCCAATCCACGCTAAGACGTCGTTGTCGGCATCCGTCGGCAGCTCCAGGGTCAGCGCGCCGACGAAGGGACGCCGGCCGGGCTCCACCCAGTCGGCCGGTTGCCCGGGCAAGCAGAGCTCGTCGTAGGTCTGGATTTCCAGCAATCCGCCGTCCGCGTGCTGTGGCGCTGACGGTCCGGCTGCCTCCGGTAAGCCGAGCGCACGGCGTTGGGCGACTTCAGCATCCTTCGTTATGCCCGAATACAGCCGCCCAGATGCCAGGATGCGCGCTGGGAAGACGTGCAGTGCCGCGAGCGGAATGGCGTGATACTCAGCGACATTGGCGGCGAGCATCTGATCGTTCATGTGGGCCACCAGCAGGTCGGCGCCCGTTGCCAGCGATGTCAGCGTCGCGCTTTTGTCCAACCAGACCCGGCTGACTCGCTCTACGAGTTGGGGCAACGCACTGATCAGGTTCCCCACGCCGCCAATGAAATTCATGGCGCCGTCCATCTGCTCGCGCGTATCAGGCCCATAGGCGACCGCGGTGAGTCCCGCAGAGTTGGCGAAATCGACCATGTTGGGCGGGACGGCCGAGCACACCTCGTGACCGCGGCGCAACAGCTCCCGGCCGACGGCGACGCAGGGTTCGACGTCGCCGCGTCCTCCGTAGGCTGCCAGCACAAATTTCATCGCCGCAACCGTACCGCTCGGCACACGCCGTAGGTCCCCGCCGCATACTGGTCTGCGTGGTGGAAAAGCAGATGCGGGTCGAGAGTTTGCTCCGCTACCCGGTGAAATCGATGCTGGGCGAAGTTGTAAGCCGCCTCTTCGTCGACGAACGAGGCGCCGAAGGAGACCGGCGGCTGGCACTTGTCGACACGCAGACCGGGCATGTGGCCAGCGCCAAGCAGGCCCGGCTGTGGCGTGGGCTGCTCAAGTGCACCGCGAACGGAAGCACCGGGCGCGTGAGCATCGGACTGCCCGACGGGACAAGCGTCGCGGCCGACGACCCGGGCGTCGATGAGCTGCTTTCGCAGCTGTTGGGGCGCCCGGTCCGGCTGATCAGCCAACGGCCGGACGGCGCAACGCTCGAACGCCCGGATCCCGAGAAGCTGCTCGAGCTCGGGGTGGACGCGGAAGTCGGAGGCCGCATCCTCGAGATCGGCCAGGCGACACCGGGCGATTCATTTACCGATGACGCCCCGCTGCACGCAATCACCACGGCGACGCTGGAGCGCATCGGCGTCGAGGCACTGCGCTACCGGCCGAACCTGGTGATCGCGACCCCGGCGGGTTACCCGCCGTATGACGAAGACAACTGGCTCGGGCGGGAATTGACGGTCGGCGCGGTACGCCTGCGTGTCCTAGCATCCACCTCTCGGTGTGTAGTGCCCACGCTCGAGCACGGGACACTCGCGCGGGCACCGGAGGCGCTTCGCACGCCCGCGGCCGAAAATCGTTTGCCGGCAGGCAGTTCCGGGGCGCAGCCCTGCGCGGGCGTCTATCTCGAGGCGCTCGAAGAGGGCGTCATCGCGGTCGGCGACCCCGTCGCACTGCGCTAGGCGCAACGCGCGGCTCGAATTTACACAAATTACGCCAAAAGAATTGGCCTATTCAGGTCTCCACAAGCTGTTTCACAGATTTCACCGTTCTTCATATTTACGCCTCTTTTAAAGCTCATACTGGGACCTCGTCAACGCCCCGATGAAAGGAAGCGCGTCAAATGCCCTCACCCCGCTGGCTGGCCAGACTGTCTGTCCCCATGATGGTCGGTGCTGCCCTTCTTACGAGCACTGCGATTGCGGTCGCGGATGCCACCGATGACACATTCCTCAGCAAAATGCACACTCTCGGCTTTACCTGGCCGTCCGGAGACGACGCCGACATTGTCGCGATGGGCCATCAAATATGCGCCGATCGCATGGCAGGCAAAACTCCGGACGCTATTGCCGCGGACATCCACTCCACGCTCGGCGCGAAAGGCATCTCGTTCGCGGATGTCACATCGATGGTGAGTGCCGCGGAATCGACTTATTGCCCGGGTTAGTCCGCAAGTTCCGGCGATCAACCCCGTGGTCGGCTTGTGGGCTGGCCACGGGGTTGCGTTTTGCTACTTCGAATTTCGCCGCTGCAATGCCTCGGGGTTGGCGATCCTGACGGGCGCCCCGGTCAACCAGGCCGCGACCGCGTCGACGGTGTCCGCATAGAAGGCGCCCAGGATTTCGCGGGTGGCGTAGCCCAGGTGGGGAGACAGCGTCACGTTCGGTAGACGCCGGAATGGATGATCCGGCGGAAGCGGTTCGATGCCATAGACATCGAGGCCGGCCCCGGCAATGCGCTCGGCCGCGAGCGCGTCGATCAGGGCCTGCTCGTCCACGATCGGCCCCCGGGAGGTGTTGATCAAGTAGGCGTCTGGCTTCATCGTGGCCAACTCGGGCGCGCCGACCAGTCCGCGCGTGCGCTCCGAGAGCACGAGGTGGATGGAGATCACGTCGGATCGTTCGAAGAGCGTCGCCTTCTCGACCCGACGAGCGCCGGCCGCCGCGGCCGACTCGTCGCTGAGGTTTTGGCTCCACGCAATGACTTCCATGCCAAACACTTTCGCGTATTCGGCCATACGTTTACCGATCCTGCCCAGACCAAGAAGGCCGAGCGTCTTGCCGGACAGCGTCAGACCGGTGGTCGTCTGCCACGCGCCCTCACGCATGCGACGATGCTCTTCGGCCAGATTGCGCACCGTCGCAATAATCAACCCCCAGGCCAATTCCGGCGTGGCATCGCGGACGACCTGAATCGCGGATGGCCGAAGTCCGAGTGGGCGACGAGGACGCGGTGTTCGGTGGCCGCGGCCATGTCCAAGTTCGGCAGGTTTTTGCCGACGATGGTGATCAGCTTCAGGTTGGGCAGCCGCTCGATGAGACTGCGCGGAAACGCCATCCGCTCGCGCATGGTGCACACCACGTCGAACGGCGACAGGGCGTCCGCGGCTTCCTCCTCGGAAAGGTGGCGGTCGAAGACGGTCACTTCGGATCGGCTCTGCACCGGCGACCAGTCGGCGAGCTCGAGGGCCACGCCGGCGTAGTCGTCGAGTATCGCCACCCGGGGTAGCCGTTCTCCCATCACGTCGCCGCTTCTTCCAGAAGATCGGCGGTGGCGGCGGCACTCTGCGCGGGCTTGGTCATCTGGGCGGCGAGCTCGCGAGCGCGAGCGACGCATTGCGGAGCGAGAACGGAACGCAGGTCCGCGACCAGTGATGCGACGGTGCTGGCCGAAAAAGCCCGGCCGACGCCCACTTCGAGCCGTTCGACCGCGGCTGCCCACATCGGCTGATCTTCGAGCGAGAACCAGAGGATCAAGGTGGGGATGCCGGCGCGCATGCCGGCCGCCGTGGTGCCGGCACCGCCATGGTGCACGACCGCTCGGCACGCCGGAAAGATGGCACCCTGGTTCACCGCGCCCACGGACTTCACGTTGTCGAAAGACGGTATGCCCGAGAAGTCGCTCGCCCCAGCACAAATCAGAGCCCGTTCGCCCAATTCCGCGCAGGCCCTGCTGATTGCGGCGATCGTCTCGGCGGGGGACGGGAGCTGGACGTTATTGCCGAAGCCGAAATAGATCGGTGGTGTTCCCGCGGCGATCCACGACAGCACCTCGTCGTCGGCATCGGTGGCCAACTCCAGTGTCAGTGCACCAACGAAGGTTGATCGCCCACCCGTGGATTGCGTTGCCATTTCGGGAAAGCAGAGCGCGTCGTATGCGTGGATCTCCAGCGATTCGAAGGATCCGGTTGCCTCCGGCAGGCCCAGCGCGCGGCGTTGGCCTTCTTCGGCATCCTTGATGACGCCCCCCAGCATGCCACCCGCGCGCGACCGTCCACCGGGGAAGAAATGCAGCACGGCAAGCGGAATGCCGTGATACTCCGCGACGTTGGCGGCCAGCCCCTGCGCGCCCTTGCCCGTAAGTATGAGGTCGGCCCCGTCCGCCAGCGTCGTCAGCGCCTCACCCCAGTCGGCCCAAGCCCGGGCCACATGTTCCATCACTTCGACCATCGCGCCCAACGGGTTCTGGCTGTTCGTGTCGCGGTTGAGATCCCCGACGCCGGGGCCCGGCGGGCACCCACCGAAGAACCACTTCAACGAATCCGATTGGAACGCAGCGGGTTGCGGCCCGTACGCGACGGCCGCCAGCCCCGCCGACTCGACGAAGCCAACCATGTTCGGCGGGACCGCCATGCACACGTCGTGACCTCGCCGCAGCATCTCCCGCCCGACGGCGGCGAAAGGCTCGACGTCGCCGCGACTTCCGTAGGCGGCGAGCACGATTTTCATCGACGCCGCGCGGCTCGCGGCTCGGCGTGCGCGTGACTCAGCGCCACTTGATGCCGCACCCGATCGACGGTCGCTGGTCCGGGTCGACCGGCCGGCCGGCGAGCACGGCGTCGACGGCGGCCCGGACGTCGGCGGCCGTCACCGGCAGGTCGTTCTTCGGTCGGGAGTCGTCGAGCTGACCGCGATAGACCAGCCGACGCTCGGCGTCGAAGACGAAGGTGTCCGGCGTGCACGCAGCGGAGAACGCGCGGGCGACGTCTTGGGTCTCGTCGTAGAGGTACGGGAACGTCCAGCCGTGGCGGCGGGCCTCCTCGGCCATCTGGTCGGGCCCGTCCTGCGGGTAGGTGACGACGTCGTTGCTGGAGATGCCGACCATCGCGACCCCCTGATCGGCGAGGTCTCGGCCGAGCGCTGCGAGCCCGGCGGCGACGTGCTGGACATAGGGGCAGTGGTTGCAGATGAAGGTCACGACGAGCGCGGGACCCGTGAGCTGATCGAGGCTGACCGTGGCGCCGGTGGCCGGCTCGGGCAGCGTGAAATGTGGCGCGGGGGTGCCGAGGGCGAGCATGGTGGACTCGATTGCCATGCCGCCAGATTAACCGCCGCAAGGTGATTGGCGGGCTTAGAGCTTGGCGCCCAGCCCCGCGATCAAATTGACGGTGACGGCCAGAACTACGGCGCCGAGCAGGTAGGACAGCATCGCGTGGCGCAACACGGTGGCCCTGATGGCTGTCAGCCCGATCTCCGTGTCCGACACCTGGAAGGTCATGCCGACCGTAAAAGCCACATACGCGAAGTCGCGAAAACGGGGCGGCTCCGGGTCGTGGAAGTTGATGCCGCCGGGTTCGTCCGAGTAATAGAGCCGCGCGTAATGCACCGTGAAGAGCGTGTGCACGGCAAACCAGGACGCGGCGACCGCCAGGATGCCGAGAATGGCGGCCGCTATGGCTTGGGCACCTGCGTGTGACCCCGCGGCCACCACGTAGCCGACCCCGGCCAGGCTCGCAACGCTTGCCGACACGACGACCACGTCGGCGATCCACCGGGTCGGATCCTCGCGTGTCACATATCTGCGGGTTTCCTCGGCATCCATTCCGCCCAGGATGAGTCGCGTCCACACGACATACACCCCGGCGGTCACGACCCAGCCGACAAGCGCGAATCGCCAGCCGATCGTGTTACCCACCGCGACGGCAACGGCGACTCCCAGCACCATGGCGATCGATATCCGAATCGCGACGGTGTCACGCGAGGACGTAACCAGGGATTTCACGGTCAGCACTCGCTACGTGCGCGACGGCGCCCCTTGACTGAGGTGGTTGGCCGCGAACGTCGCGGCCTGGTTAGTCATCCCGGCATCGATGTAGGAAACATGCGCCATGATGTTCCCGCCCCCGGAGCAGATCGGGTCGTCGGGGGCGCACAAGCTGATGGTCTTGCCGCTATACACCGGGTTGATCGTCGGCAACGGCTGGCCGCCCCACAGCATGCTGGAAAAGCCACTCGACGGCTCGCCGAAAAGCGCGACGGCGGCGACGTGGTCAGCGACCGAAGCGGGCATCGCGTTGGTGGCCAGATCGATCACCGTCGAGCCCTGGGAATATCCACCGAGCACAATTTTCGAGTTCGGGCAGCTGGCCACCGTGTCCTGGATGTGAGCGCTGGCGTCGTCGGCGCCGGCGTTCGCGCTGTTGTGGTAGTCGTCGTTGGCCGGGTAGTTGACCGCATAAACCCCGACCGACCGCCCACCGACCTGCGAGGTGAGCGAGTCGACGAAGGCCTGCCCGATATTGCCGAGACCGGGCTCCTGGTGGGTGCCGCGCGCGAAAACGACGGCGACGTCGGAGCAGGCATCGGCTTCCGCGGCCGGACTGCCGAGGGGCACGCTGAGTAGCGCCCACGCCGTTGCCACCAAAACACCACCGATGCGAGCCAAGCTGCGTGCAGTCATGTCCGAATCCTGACATACGGCCCGCGACCGCGACGCGGGCGGTTCGCCGGCAATCAGTCGTGCGCAGGCGGCGCAGCGGTGGAAGTATCGCAGAAGTGGCCACCAAGAAACCGCAGACGATCTCTTATCCTGCACCCGACGCGCGCCCGCGCCGCCACGGCGAGCAGCCGCTCGACCCCCACGTCATAGTCCTGTTCGGCGCGACGGGCGACCTAGCTAAACGCAAGCTGCTGCCCGGCCTGGCCTACTTGGATCAGTCGGAGCTGGCCCCCGATATCCAAATCGTCGCGACATCGCTGGAAGACTTCAGCGACGACGAGTTCCGCGAACTGGCCAAGACCGCGATCGACTCGTTCGGCATGCACAAGCTCACGTCCGATGAGTGGGCCAGCTTCGCGAAAATCGTCAGATACGTCCCGCAAAGCGCCGGGCCCGAAGCCCTCGCCGACGCCGTCGCCGACGCTGAGTCCAGCCTGGGCGAAGACGTGCGGCGCCTGCATTACCTGTCGGTCCCTCCGAAAGCGGCGCGCGACGTCATCACCATGCTGCGCGACGCCAAACTCGTCGAGCGCTCCCGCGTCGTGATGGAGAAGCCGTTCGGCACCGACCTGCCCAGCGCGGTGTCGCTCAACGACTTCCTGCACGAAACATTCGAGGAAGCCCAGATTTTCCGCATCGACCACTTCTTGGGCAAGGAGGCGGCCCAGAACATCTTGGCGTTCCGCTTCGCCAACGGTCTGTTCGAGCCGATCTGGAATCGCAATTTCATCGATCACATCCAGATCGACATTCCCGAGGCCCTGGGTCTGGATCAGCGCGCCAACTTCTACGAAAGCACCGGCGCCTACAAGGACATGGTCGTAACGCACCTGTTTCAGGTAATGGCCTTCGTCGTGATGGAACCACCCACGGCCCTCGAGCCGTATGCCATCAGCGAAGAAAAGAACAAGGTGTTCCGATCGATGCTCCCCGTCAAGCCGTCAAATGTGGTGCGCGGCCAGTACAACGGCTACCGCCAAGAAAAGGGGGTGGCAAAGGATTCCGACACCGAGACGTTCATCGCGCTCAAGGTCGGCATCGACAATTGGCGCTGGGCCGGGGTACCGATCTATCTGCGCACCGGCAAGAAGATGGCCGAGGGCATCCGCATCATCTCGATCGCCTTCAAAGAGGCTCCCCGAAGCATGTTCCCGCCGGGATCGGGAGTGGGGACCCAAGGTCCGGACCACCTCACGTTCGATCTCGCTGACAACTCGAAGGTTTCACTGTCCTTCTACGGCAAGCGACCCGGCCCCGGGATGAAGCTGGACAAGTTGTCCATGCAGTTTTCCTCCCAGGAAATCGACACCGTCG
This sequence comes from Mycobacterium heidelbergense, assembly GCF_050205645.1. GTDB lineage: Bacteria > Actinomycetota > Actinomycetes > Mycobacteriales > Mycobacteriaceae > Mycobacterium > Mycobacterium heidelbergense_A. Next base: position 147,202 of record NZ_JBNMQT010000006.1, on the reverse strand, counting down.
TCGACGTGCTGGAGGCCTACGAGCGGCTCATCCTCGATGCGATGCGGGGCGACCACACGCTGTTCAACACCGCCGAGGGCATCGAATCGTTGTGGGAGCGTTCGCAGGACCTGCTCGACGACCCGCCGCCGGCCAAGATGTACCAGCCCGGCACCTGGGGCCCCAACGCCATTCACCAACTGATCGCCCCCAATGCGTGGCGGCTGCCATTCGAGCGGGGCTGGCGCGAGTCCAGGAGCCAGGACGACTCGGCCTAGCCGTTGACCTCCGTCGGTCCGGACGACGGACCAAGCCACTCATGCAATTTCGCATAGATGGCGGTGTGATTGAGCAAATCGAAGTGATGCAGGCCCGTCAGCGTCAGCCCATGCGCCGCGTCGAACGGAACCTGGCGGGACTTACCGACACCAGACGCGCTGTCGGGTCGCACCAAGCGGTCGCCCAGGACAACCCCGACCGCTCGCGGGCCCGCGCTGCTCGCCACGAAGTGGTAGACGGCGCCCGGCAGGAACGGCACCTCATGGCAGCGGTCCCGCAGGAACTCGTCGGGGTCGCATTCGCTCCAGTCCTCGTCGAGCAATGCGCCGTAGCGCAGGTCCTTCGTGCCCGAGCTGCGGGCATTGAGAAACGAAGAGACGGCCCGTGTTTCGGGCAGCCGGGCCAGCACCCAGGACGCGGCGTTGACGCCTTTTTCCAAGTCGGCTCCCAAGTGCGGAGAGCCCAGGCACACGACGTGGCGAACGGCGTCCGGCCAGCGCTGCGACTGTTCGACTCCGTAGTGGCAGGCGCTGCGCGCCACCAGCCCGCCCATCGAATGACCGATCAACGCGATCTCCTCGACCGGCACCGGCCACAGCGCCCGCAGCTCGTCGATCAGCGCGGCCAACGCCTTGCCGTTGTCGGAGATGTGCAACCCCGTGTTGTAGCGCAGATACACAGGCGTAAACCCGAGATCACTGCGCAGCCGGGTGCCGTAGGGGAGCGCCATCTCGCCGTCGCGCGGCTGCCGCCGCCACGACATTTCGGTCATGCACCAGCCGTGGACGAACACCGCGATCCGGCCGGTGGCTTCGGGAAACGCCGCCGCGACGGCGGCGGCATCCAGCGCGACAGGCTTCCCGCGCTGGCGGATCTGCATCGTCAGCGCGAATTCGTTGCCGCGGTTGGTTAGCTCGTCGCCGTAGATCCCATTGAGCGCGGCGACGACGCCGGCGACCGTGGGATGCGATTGGACGGTGTCGTCCTCGTCGCTGCCGCGGACTTCGGCGGCCAGCTCACCGGCACCGTGCAACGACGCTCGCACCCCGCGGTCGACGGCGTAGTACGTCGCCGCGGCAAGCGTGTTGTGGACAATCTCCACGGGTTTCGACGCCGGCCCTATGGCGCCGAAAACGCGCTCCGCGATGCCGCTGTGCGTGTCCCGCACGAAACTGGTGAGAATGCGGGTGCCTTCGCCCGCTAGGTCTGCGAGTGACCGGATTTCCTGTCGCTGCACGAGCTGCTCCTCCCTGCTCTGACCATGGGTTCCCATTCTGCGCAAGTCTTAGCGCCCGCTCCGCCAATGGGGGCCGACCACGCGGTAGGTTGAACGCGATTCCGCACAACACCGAAGGGAGGCACCGTGCGCCACACCGCGGCCATGACTGAGGCCGACCGCGCGTGGATGGTCGACACGCTGCTCGCGCTGCTGCAGACGCCGAGCCCGTCGGGGCGGACGGACGCGGTGATGCAGCTGATCGGCGACACTTTCGATCACTTCGGCGTCCCGTTTTCGCTGACCCGCCGCGGAGCGTTGACCGCCGAACTCACGGGTGAGTCGCCGACGATCGACCGGGCGATGGTGGTGCACGCGGACACGATCGGGTGCATGGTGCGGAGGCTCAAGGACAATGGCCGACTCGAAGTGATGCCGGTCGGCACCTTCTCGGCCCGCTTCGCCGCGGGCGCCCGCGTGCGGATCTTTCCCGACGACCCCGACGAGTTCATCACCGGCACCGTTTTGCCCCTCAAGGCCAGCGGGCACGCCTTCGGCCATGAGATCGACAGCCAACCCACGGACTGGGAGAACGTCGAGGTTCGGGTCGACCGCAAGGTGTCGTCCCGGGAGGACTTGGTCCGGCTCGGCCTGCAGGTCGGTGACTTCGTCGCGCTGATCACCAGTCCCGAGCTCACCGCCGACGGCTTCATCGTGTCTCGTCACCTCGACGGGAAGGCCGGCATCGCCATCGCGCTGACCCTGGCCAAGAACTTCTCCGAGAAACGGGTGATGCTCCCGCACCGCACCATGATCATGGTCACCATCACCGAGGAGGTCGGCCACGGGGCCAGCCATGGCCTGCCCGCGGACGTCGCCGAGCTCATCTCGGTCGACAACGCGGTGTGCGCGCCCGGCCAGCAGTCCATCGAGGACGGCGTGACGATCCCGATGGCCGATATGCACGGCCCCTTCGACTACCACCTGACCCGAAAGCTGTGCCGGCTCGCCGAGGAGCGCGGCATACCGTACGCGCGGGATGTGTTCCGCTACTACCGATCCGACGCCGCCGCGGCGATCGAGGCCGGCGCAGAAACCCGGGCCGCACTCGTCGGCTTCGGCCTCGACGGCAGCCACGGCTGGGAGCGCACCCACATGGACTCGCTGGAGGCGACATACAGCCTGCTGCACACCTGGCTGCAGACACCGCTGACGTTCGCCAAGTGGGACGCGAAGCCTTCCGGCAAGCTACGCGACTTCCCCTCCTCGAAGCAGCCCGCGCCGAGCGAGCAGTGGGTGCCCCTGTCCCGAGGCGAGCACGGCGAGCCCGGCGAACCGTCACCGGGTTCGCCCTGGCCACCCGCGGGGCCCCAGAGCTGAGGCTGCGGCCGCTCGGCACCTCGACACAGCGGCTACCGTTGACCTATCCCGACTTTCCGACGGGAGTGAACAACGTGAGCCGTAACCATGCAGCCGCAGTCGTGGGCGTGGGTGCGATCGTGGTCGCGCTCGCAGGGTTTGCGCATCCCGCACCGGTGGCCATCGGGCTCGCCTCGATCACCATGCTGGCCGACGCGCCGAGCACGCCCGACGGCGCGCAGCCGCACCTGGCGTCCGACCCCGCGCAACTGGCCGACGACCTCGTCGCCGACGAAAACGCGCTGCGTGATCCATCGACGGGGGAGGCGGCGCTGGTGGCGGCGGCGCATCGCCAGCAGGCGGCCTATCGCGCCATCGCGCGCCACCCCGAATGGGATGCGACGACGCGGCCGCGCATCCCGTCGTCATTGCTGGACGTCTACGACCGCAATGTCGACGCCCGGCGGCAGCTCACCGCGATGACACCGGTGCGAGACACGCTTCCCGCGTGGCGCGTCGAGCCGCCGGCTCCCGCCGACCAGTTGCTGGGCTACTACCACCAGGCGGAGTCGGAAACCGGCGTCGGCTGGAACTATTTGGCCGCCATCAACTTCATCGAGACCCGCTTCGGCAGCATCGTCGGCGCGAGCACCGCCGGCGCGCAAGGGCCCATGCAGTTCCTGCCCGCGACGTTCGCGACCTACGGGGCGGGCGGCGACATCGGGTCGCCCCACGACAGCATCATGGCGGCGGGCCGCTACCTCGCCGCGAATGGCTTTGGCAACGACCGTGATCACGCCATCTACCGGTACAACCACGCGAACGAATACGTGCGCGCGGTCGATCAATACGCGACGCTGATCGCCGCCGATCCCGCTGCGTTCGCCGGCTATTACCGGTGGGACGTCTACTGCTACACGAACGCGGGCGACGTGTTGCTGCCCATCGGGTACGCGGCGACATCACCGATTCCGGTGGGGGACTACCTGGCATCCCACCCGCAGTAATCCGGCACCTTATGTGCCGTGTCGTTCGATCCATTCGGAGAGCGCCGCCTCCAGCGCGCCCGCGACGTCCACACCGGCATGGTCTGCGGCGCGCTCGAAGCGCTCGACCAATTCCGTCGGGATCGAGGCGTTTACCTTGGAGCGCGCCGGTTTCGGCTTCGGCGGCGGCGTGACGGGGACGTGTTGCGCGGCGGTCGCGTCCATGGTTTCGCGCAGCGCGGGTATTTCGTTGAGCAAGCGGGACAGATCGTCGCGTTCGATACGCAGCACTTCGGCCGGCCCCGTCGTCGTCACTGTCGCGGAACGCAATTTCCCACGGCGCAGCGCGGATTCGCCGATCACCTCGCCCGGCCCCAGGACGGCGATGCGGTCGTCGCCGACATACACGCCCGCCTCTCCGCTGAGCAGGATGTAGCACGCGTCCGACGGCGTCTGCTCACGAATCAGCGGCCACGGCACCGATCGCGAAGTGTGGTGCGCCGCTTGCATGAGACGCTCCAGTTCGTGATCCGAAAAGTTGTCGAATGCGGTGAATTCGCGTAGCCGGCGTGGGTCTAGTTCCGGTTCCTGCGCGTCTGACTTCATGGCGGGCTCCCGATGCGCGATGTGACCGTGCCACCGAGGAGCCTAACGCCGGATTTGCTGGCCGACGACGAATTCCGCGGCGACCTGCGTCGGCGGGCGGATATCTGAAAGTTATCTAAGAAGTTCTTACTCTTCTCTTAATCTTTCGGTAGTGTCCCTGGCAATAGCTCTTCGACAAACCGAAGGAGCGGTATGACGCGATTCGATGTGGTCGTAGTCGGCGCGCGGTGCGCCGGATCGCCGCTGGCGGCAATGCTTGCGCGACGGGGTTTGAGTGTCTGTCTGGTTGACCGCGCCCGGTTTCCGTCGGAGACCCCGTCGACCCACATCATGCAGCCCTCCGGCACACGGGTGCTGGATCAGCTCGGCGTGCTCGAAGCGGTCATGGCCGCCGGCGCGGTACCGCTCGATCGCATGACCATGGTGATCGACGACGCCGTTCGAATCGAGGCGACCGTCGATCCCGCGATCTCCACTCACCCGAGCCTGTGCGTTCGGCGGGTGACGCTGGACGCCTTGCTCGTCGACGCTGCGGCCGCGGCGGGCGCCGATGTTCGCACGGGGCTGCGCGTCACGAACATCATCACCGAAGACGGGCGCGTTATCGGGGTAGACACCGCCGCGGGCCCCATCGAAGGCCGGCTGGTGGTCGGCGCCGACGGCCGTCACTCGACGATCGCCTCGCTGGTCGGATCCCGCGAATATCACATCGCATCGGCGGGAAAGATGTTCGCCTGGGCCTACTTCGAGCATGTGCGCGACCGGGAAGGGCACGCGCGGCTCGGCCGCCGGGGAGACCTGGGGTTCTTGGCCGGCCCCACCGACGGCGATCTTTACATGGCCGCGATCGCGATCGATATGCCGAAACAAGCCGAGTTCCATGCCAATCGAGACGCCAACTTCGCTGCCGGTCTGCGAGCCTGGCCTGAGCTTGCCGATGTAATCGGAGACGGGCGACGTGTGGGTCCGATCCGGGTGCTAACGAACTGGCACGGCTACTTCAGGGAGGCCGCCGGACCCGGATGGGTCCTCGTGGGCGACGCGGGGCACTTCAAGGATCCGGCGCCGGGGCAAGGCATCAGCGACGCATTCCGCCAGGCCGAGCGGCTAGCCGATTCCATCGAGGACGGCATGGGCAACTCGAGCCCCGACGATGCCATGCAGCGTTGGGGTCGCTGGCGCGACGCGGATGCTTACGAGATGCATTGGTTTGCAAGAGATTTCGGCCGGGCCGGCGCTTCGACACCCTTCAACACGCGCTTGATGAAGGATCTCGGAGCCGATCCCGTTGCCACCCAAAGGCTTTTCGGTGTGCTGAACCACGACGTCCGCCCGTCGCAGGTGTTCACGCCGGGCATGATTGCGCTGGCCGCGGCGCGCTCGCTGCGGGATAGGCCCGATCGGCTTATCGCAACGGCCAAGGAGATCGTCAGGGCGGGAAGGGACAACGCACGCCGTGCCCGACAGAGGGGGACCGCCGCACCGGGCAAAGATAGCCGTTAGCCCGCGACGGATCGCTCCAGTGACGCCAGCGAATCGGCAAGATAGTCCTCACCGAACAATGGCATCGTGCCGACCCGGTCGCGGAACGACTGCGGCGTGCCGCTCCAGTCATAGGTGAGCGTGACGTCGGTGCCGTCCCCGTTCGGAGCGAGGTCGTAGCGCCAGAACCAGCCCCCGGGCGAGTGATTGCCGGCGTCGTCGAGCACGCCCGGCATCCACCCAATGGCGCGATCCTGGTCGAAGACATTGACCAGGTTGTACGTGACGTAGTCACCGCCGGCCCGAGTCAGAAACATGTTCATCGCGAACATCTGGCCCGCGCCGGTGATCGGGGTGGTGTCCACGGCGTCGCGGACCCAATCGGTGGGCTCGGTGGCGCAGTGGCGGGAGGGGTCGGCGAGGACGGCGAAAATCGCTGCCGGGCTCGCGCCGATCGTGCGGGTGACGACGTAGCGTTCGGTGGTCATGGTCATGCGTTGTCCCTACTTGTCACTGGGTCCGTAGGCGCGGGCGATATCGGGGGAGTCGAGCCAACCCGAGTATGTGGGGCGCGACGGCCAACCTTCAGGCGAATCGAGCCATTCCTCCTGACGGCCCCACGGAAGTATGTCGATCAGCGCGAAGCTATGGCTGAGCTGCTCGGTACCCCGCCCGTTCGTATGCCACGTGCGATACACGCTGTCACCGTCGCGCAGGAACACGTTGACGGCGAAGCCGCCGCCCGGCGGTGCGTCCATGTCGGCGCCGAACGAACTCTCCGACGACGAGTACCACTCCATCCGGTTGCCGACCTTCCGCTTGTAGGCGAGCGCCTCGTCGATAGGTCCGTTGGTGACGATGACGAAGCGGGCGTCGTAGCTGTCGAGGAACTCCAGCCGGGTGAACTGCGACGTGAAGCCCGTGCACCCGCCGCATTGCCACTCCGCGCCGTCCGTCCACATGTGGTGGTAGGTGATGAGCTGTGAGCGGCCATCGAACACATCGACCAGCCGGATCGGGCCGTCGGCGCCGATCAGCGTGTAGTCGGGCAGCTCGACCATCGGCAGCCGGCGTCGCTGGGCGGCGATCGCGTCCAGTTCTCGGGTAGCGGCCTTCTCGCGCTTGCGCAGTTCGTCGAGGGCGGCGCGCCACGTCTGGTGATCAACAATTGGCGGTATTGCGTTAGGCATGGAATCAACCTTTGCTGTGATCTGTGGGTCTCAAAGGTATGACCGGTGGCGCGCTAGGAATTCATCGCTAGATCGTCCGTAGATCTTCGGTCGTGCTGTCACATGTCGGCGCGCTACTACGTCTAGCGATTGAAGACAAACAAGCAATGTGGACGAGGGGGCGTGATGAATCGGTTGAGCAGCCTGGCGCGGGTATACCTGGTCGCGGTGACGGCTCTGGTCGGCGCGATCACCGTTGGGATCGGGATCTGGTGCCTCATCGGTCCGACGTCATTCGCGAAGGCCGTCGGCTTTGATGTGCACAGGCACTTCCTGCACGATCTCGGCGCGTTCCAGATAGGCCTGGGGGTGGGGCTCCTGCTCGCGCTGATCTGGGCGGACGCCCTGGCCACGACGATCGCGGGATTCCTTGTGGCCAACACCCTGCACACTGTGAACCACGTGATGGACCTCGACCTGGGCGGTTCGCCGGCCCAAGCGTGGGCGCTCGGCGTTGTGTCGGTGTTGTTGGTGGCGGCATTCGCGCTGCGGTGGCGTCAACTCGGCTACGTTCTGGGTGCCGTTGGCGCCGCCACCACTCCGGCGTTGGCGCGATTCGTGCGGCAGAAGACGATCCGGCTCATCACGTTTCGCAAGGACGGCACGCCCGGCTCGAGCCCGGTGAGCATCGTGGTCGACGGCGAGCGCGCCTACTTCCGCAGCTTCGAGCGGGCGATCAAAGTTCGCCGGATTCGGCGCAACCCGAGCGTCGAGTTCGGCCCGGCGACAGCGTCGGGCAAGCCGACGGGATCCGCGCAACCCGGCACTGCCCGCATCCTGGAAGGTGCTGAGTATCGCAACGTTGGACGCCTGCTGCGGCAAAAATATCCCGTCCTGCATGGCCTGGTGGTGCCGCTGACGCACCGTCTCATGCGGTCCAAGTTCGGTCGCACGATACACGTGGAGCTCACCCCGTCGTCGTCGCAGTAATTTGGCAGTCGTTGGCAGCGCCGTGGGTCGAAATGGCAGGGCACCAACACGCATCGTTGACGAAGTGAACACACACTCGGATCCAGAAGAGTTCGTCGCCAGATTTGCCGACTTCTGGAGCAACCCATCACCACAACGCCTGCCGGAACTCCTTCACCCGGATGTTGTCTTGCTGCAGCCTCTCGCGGCTCCCATGGTCGGGATCCAGGCTGCGCAAGCGGACTTCCAACGCATCTGGTGCTGCCTTCCTGACCTGCGCGCGCACGTTGATCGCTGGTGCGGAGCGGGCGACCTCTTGTTCATCGAGTTCCGGCTGCGCGCCCGCATCGCGAGTTCCGTCATCGAATGGCCCAACGTGAACCGACTGCTGCTGCTCGATGGCAAGGCGATCGAACGCGTCACCTACTTCGACCCTCTCGCGATCCTGCCCAAGCTTCTTCGGCATCCCTCCATATGGTGGCGATGGTGGCGCTGCAGAGCCGCGAGGACGACACCGATAGCCGTGGCGTAACTGTGCTACTCGTTCACACCTGACGCCCAGCCCCGGGCCTGCGGGCGGCGATATCCGTTATCGCGTCGATGACCGTGTCCGGCTGGTCAAGGGAGACAAAGGTTTTCGCGTCGGGCACCTCGATCAGCTTCGCGTCGCTGAACTGCTTCGCCAAGCGCCGACCCAAGCCCGGGGTGAAGCAGCGGTCTCGCTGTCCCCATACGAGCGTGACCGGCTTGGTGAAGCGGGGGAGCCGGGTTGCCACGTCCGTCAGATCGGTGACCGCGACCTGACGCAGAAGGGCCGCCAGGTCGCGGCAGATGCGTGCGTCCTTCAGGCAGGGTCTCAGCCAGGCCGCGGTGACGTCGGGCTGGGGATGGTTGATCAGCAGGCCATAGCCGAGCGGCGAATCGCGCAGCGCCCGCAGCCGCATCTGTCCGAATAGCGTTCTGATCGAGATGGGGCCGCGAAGCAACGCGAACACGAGGTCAAACGGGAAGGGCGGGCACTTGTCGAAGGCGTCGCAGTTGGTGAGCACCAGACGTCCAATCCGGTCCGGATGAGCGTCGACAACCAGTTGGCATATCCCGCCACCGGTGTCGCTGCCGACCAGCGTCACGTCGGAAAGGTCGAGGGCGACGATGGCGTCGTTGACCATCTCCGCGACACCGTGCAGTGAGAGCGCGGTGGCATCTCTGACCGGGATGTTGTGCGAACCGAGCGGCAACGTCGGCACGACGCAACGGAAACCACGGCGCGCCAGGCCTTCAGCGACCTCGCGCCACAGTCGCCCGTCGACCAGGATGCCGTGGACGAACAGCACCGGTGCATGCGGAGAATCCTGCGGTCCGAACTCCTGATACTCGATCGTGCCCTGCCGAAGCGCCAGCTCTGCCATGTCGGTTGTTCCTCCTCGTGCATCGGTGCCGACCCACCCACAATCGAAGCCCGACAGCGGCTGCCGGGGCCACCCCGCGAACTGCCAAATACTGCCAATCTCCCGAAGGGAGGGCGCGAACCGCGCGGTCAGGGCTCCAGATTCAGCAGCGCCGCACCGGTTGCCGGATCCAGGCGTGCCGACGCGTGGTCGTGTACGACGAGCCAGCGGCCGTTGACCTTCTGGAAGCACATCGTCGCTCGAACCCAGAAGCCGGCGGTCGTGCTTCCGCCCTTCAGGGTGCCGCTGAGCCGATTGAGGCTGTGCGCGAATGCGACGTCGCCGCGCACGGTGATCGTCAGGTCGCGAATCTCGTAATCCGGATGCTCGTAGGCCGCGAATACGCGCTCCCAGTTCTTCCGTTTTGCTTCCGTCCCCACGTGTCGGAGGGGCGGCTCGATGTCGAACGACACGACATCTGTCGTGTAAGCCGACATCACGGCCTCGAGATCCCGGGTCCGAATCGCGCCGGCGAGCGTGTCGATCCGCTGTCGAATGTCAGCTTCGTCAGCCGGATGTTCGGTAGGAGTGGTCACAGAATTCACGGTAGCCGGGGCAAACCGGTGCTTGACCTGTCCGGCCGGGGCGGGTTCGATAATGCATACGGCTAGGGGGAGGCCCGCAATGAGGACGTTCATTCGCCATCTGGTTTCCGTCGTCATGGTTGCGTGGGCAACGATGGCCACCGTAACGATCGCGACTCCGGCCGTGAGCTCGGCCGACTGCGGCAACGGCGATGTGTGGGACCCGAAGGCCGAGGTGTGTCGGCCCGCAGGAGGGCCGATACCTCAGCAATGCGAGCCCGGACAGTGGTGGGATCCGACGGGCGACGTATGCCGGCCGCTGGGTGTCGGGCCGCAACCCTTGGCATGCGATCCGGGCCAGTGGTGGGACCCCACGGCGAATGTGTGCCGCCCGCTTGGGGTGGGGCCACAACCGTTGGCGTGCGACAACGGCTGGTGGTGGGATCCGACCGCCAACATCTGCCGTCCGCCAGCGGTACCGCCCGCCGGCTAGGCGCCGCGTGCCTGTAGACAATCTTTTAGTAGCCGCTAGCGTTCCTTCGGCGATGCGGGTAAGCTGCATTCCAATAGTGAACGGATACGTCTACAATTGAGCAGGAACGGCCGCATGTACAGCGCACCGTCGCCCTTTGACGAGCCGACTGCACCGATCGACGCACAAACCTTGCGGTTGTGGTGGGCGCACCAACATCGTGAAGGGCACGCAATCGAGCCGCGTAAGCGCTGGCGCGCGTCCACCCGGGCAACGTCGAACGGCTAAACCGGGGAGTACCGCTACCGAGCGCCATTCGCACAAAATGGACAAAATAGCTAAACTGTGCGGGTACCGGCAACCAGCGAGGGGAGCGCCATGTCTACCGTCTCGTTCCGCAACCGCGACGGCAAGCTGGTCGATGTGCCGAAGGTGACGGCCAGCCGTCTTAAAAACGAGTTCGGCACGGTCTTTGAGGAGGCCGCACTCAGTGGGGCGGTGGTCATCACTAAGCACGACACGCCCAGGGCGGTGTTGGTGTCGTTTGCCGAATTCGAGGCGCTGACCGCGCCGGTCACACCTGCACTCGACGACCTCAGCGAGCGCTTCGACAAGCTGCTTGCCACCATGCAGACACCGAAAGCCAAAGCCGGGGTCGCCGCGGCCTTCGACGCCACGCCGGAGGAATTGGGCGCCGCGGCGGTGAAGGCGGCACGCGCGGCACAGCGACGGTGATCCAAAGCGAGCCATGGTTCGCAAAACAACCACGCCGCCGCAGATCCACGTGCTGGCGGGCGTCAACGGCGCCGGCAAGAGCAGCATCATCGGCGCGACGATCCGCGACAAGGGCGGTGAGTACTACAACCCCGACGAGGCCGCGCGCGAGATCATGGCGGCCAACCCCGGATTGGGCCAGACCGAGGCGAACGCGGCGGCCTGGGACCAGGGCCGAAAGCTGCTGGAGCGGGCGATTGACGAAGGCCTCGATTTCACGTTCGAGACCACACTCGGCGGCAACACCATGCCGCGGCTGCTGGCCGACGCCGCCAAGCGTGGCATCGAAATCCACGTCTTCTACGTCGGGCTCGACACCGACGACGCCCACATCGCGCGAGTCCGGCAACGGGTCCGCGGCGGCGGGCATGACATTCCCGAAGCCGACATCCGACGCCGCTGCCGCCACAGCCTGATCAATCTCGTGACATTGCTGCCTGTGCTGACCGAGCTACGGGTGTATGACAACTCCGCGACCGCCGACCCCGCGAGAGGGCAGGCACCGCGGCCGGTCTTGGTGCTGCACGTGCAGCGCGGCCAGATCGTCGGGCCGCCCGACTTGACCTCGACACCGGCCTGGGCCAAGCCCGTCGTCGCGGCGGCGCTGGAGCAGGCAAACGGGAGGGGTGCCCGCCGGGGTCGGTGAGCCGCGCCGTCCGGAATCGCCTGTTGCAAAGGTTTCCCCAAACTGCGTCGGCGGTGGACTATGGTGTTGCTGGCTTGCTGCTGTCGGGAGGTTTCGGTGGAAGGGACCCCGTTCGGCCAGTACCGACTAATCAACCTGCTTGGCCGCGGCGGCATGGGCGAGGTCTGGCGGGCCTATGACACCGTCACCGATCGGATCGTCGCGCTCAAAGTGCTCCCAGCGCATTTTGCTGCGGACAGGACTTTTCAACAGCGATTCCGGCGCGAGGCCCACGCGGCGGCACGGCTAAACGACCCTCACGTGGTGCCGATTCACACCTACGGCGAGATCGAGGGCCGGCTGTTTGTCGACATGCGGCTGATCGAGGGTCGCGACCTGGCAACCGTGCTGGCCTCCGGTTCGATGCCGCCCGCACGCGCCGTGCACATCGTCGAGCAGCTCGCGCACGCCGTGTATGCCGCGCACAAGATCGGATTGGTGCATCGCGATATCAAGCCCTCCAACATCTTGCTCGACGACAACGATTTTGCGTACCTGATCGACTTCGGGATCGCGCGCGCTGTGGGCGAGACCGGTCTGACGGGGACGGACGTGGTGATGGGCACGCTGCGCTACATGGCACCGGAGCGTTTCGGTGTCGGTCAGGCCGACGCACGCTCCGACATCTACGCGCTGGCGTGCGTGCTCTATGAGTGCTTGACGGGAGGCGCCCCATTTCCGGGTGACAGCATCGAGCAACAAGTAGCAGGGCATCTGTCGGCCCCGCCGCCGCGACCGTCCGACTCCGGCGCGCCACCGGGGTTCGATGCGGTCATCGCTACGGGTATGGCCAAGGACCCTGACAAGCGCTACGCCACCCCGGTGGAAATGGCACGCGCCGCTCGTGACGCGATCACCATGCCGATGCGCTTACCCGACCCGACCGTTCAGTCACCCACGGTCGGTGAGCCTACGGAGCACGTGCAGCAACCATTGCCCCGCAACACATTCCAGTTCGTCGAGGGAAACCTCAAACGCGCCAAACGGCCATGGGTGGTCGCCGCGGTGGTTGCGGTGATCGTGGCCTTGGTGGTGGGCGCGAGCGTATACCTGCTGCGCACGCACACATCCACGACTGCAACTACACGGACGACTGCGTCCCCGGCGGCCGCCATGCCGCCTTCGGCACCGAGCGCGACGGTCACGGCACCGCCGATTGGTCCACCTACGATCGCCGGCTCAATCCGGGTCGGCAACGGCGCCTTCGGCATCGCGGTCGACGCCGCCCGACACACCGCCTACATCGCGAACACCGGTTCCAACTCCGTCTCGGCCGTCGATACCGCCAGCCGCACAGTCACAGCCACCACCGCGGTAGGACGACACCCCGTCGGCCTGGCGGTGGATCCGTCGACCAAGACCATCTACGTCACCAACTACGACGACTCCTCCGTATCGGTCATCGACATCGCGAGCAATAAGGTCATCGCCTCGGTAGGTGTCGGTACCCATCCCGGTGGAGTGGCGGTCGACCCGGATGCCCGAATCGTCTATGCCACCAATGGTGATGGCGCGTCGGTGTCGGTCATCGACACGACGACGCATGCCGTGACTGCCACGGTGCCCACCGGAAAAGGACCAAGCCGGGTAGCCATCGATCGGACCGCGCACCGCTTGTTTGTCACGACTGCCGATCCGACAGTGACGGTTATCGATACGACGAACCGAACCGTCATCGGTTCCGTCGCGCTTCGCGGCCGCCCGGCCGGTATCGCAATCGATACCGAATCGCACACCGCCTATATCGCCAGCGGCGACGACGCGTCGGTGTCCTTCGTCGACACCAACAGTCTCACCGTCACGGCGAGTGTGCCCGTCGGACAACGCCCCGCCGGTGTGGCGGTGGACCCACCCACGAAGACCGCGTACGTGGCCAACTACAGCGGTGCGTCCGTGTCGGTGATCGACACCGCCAAACGCACCGTCACGGGAATCCTTCCCGTCGGGAACAATCCGCTCGCCATCGCCGTCGACCCAAACACACACTTCGCTTACGTCACCAGCGACCTGAACCATGGTTCGGTGTCAGTGATCGAACGTGGGTCATAGGCACCGCTTGATCCGAGCATTGCTCGTACCTGTTGCCAGGCGAGGGGACGGGCCGATCCTGCCCGAGGACGCTGCGTCAAGCCGAGTGGCGTGCCCGTAGGCCGCGCAGCGTCCTTTTTATCAGTTCACGTCGTTCGTCGATTGTCATCGAGTCGCCGAGGGGCGCGTGCACCCGCAAATAGCCCTTTGTCACCAGGTCGCCGACCAGGAACCGCGTCGCGCCGAGCGGCAAGGCCAGATGAGCGGCGATCTCCGCGACCGAGGGGGTGTCCACGCACCATGCCAGGATCTGGCCCCGGACATCATTTCTCGGCCAGCGCGGCGGCTTCCCTGCGGTGTTGAGCACTTCGATCCGCGCCTCGAGCGGCAGGTCGACACCCGAGTCGGTACGTCCCGCCGTCAGCGCGTATGGCCGGACCGGGCTCGGCTCGTCCGCGGTTTGCGGTTCGGTGAGCCAGTCGCCGATCGGTTCGCCGTTACCCTCCGACTGCTGATAGGCGTCGGTGTGTTCCTCCCGGACGTGTGACGAACCATGCGACACGTTGTGATGCTCCAAGAACCACAACGCCTGGTCCGCGTGCACCGAAGCGCGCAACTCGTTGGAAACGACCTTCAGTACGGTGCGGTCGGTGTCGATGACGAATGTCGTCCGCCTGACCGGCAGCAGCCGGGCCAGCAGGCCGCGGCGCCGACTGTGCCGGCCACGCCGGGACGCCTCACGCGCCACGACGGATCTACGCAGCTTGGCCAGCCTGCCCCGACGCACCCCGAACAGCTCGGACACCACACCGTCCGCGTCAGAGAGCAGCGGATAGTCGAACGAGCGCTGCTGGGCGAAGTGGGCCTGCTTGTCGACGGTGTCGGTGCTGATGCCCACCCGCTGGGCGCCCACCCGGGCGAATTCGTTGCTCAGGTCCCGAAAATGACAGGCCTGTGCTGTACAGATCGGTGAAGACGCTAATGGGAAGAAGAACAGCACCACCGGGCCGTCGGAAAGGAGCGCCGCCAGTGTCCGAGGCTGACCGGTGTGATCGTGCAGAGTGAAGTCAGGCGCCTTCTCGCCCGCGATCATCGGCAAAGACTAACGCGGGGAGGCGCCGAAGCGGAACGACTCCGATAATTCGGTCATCGCCGAACAGCGAGCAGGTCGTGGCCGACACACCCGGTGGGGCAGTCCTTACCTGATACGGGTTAGGGGTATACAGTGCTCCCATGACGGTCCGGTATCTCGCGTCCGACGGGCCCTCGGGCGGGCTGGTGAAGCACGCCAACAGGGGCAAGTGGCGATGGCTGGTGTCGGTGGTTGCGGTGGGGGCCGTCGTGTGGGCGCTTGCGGCTGTGGGTGCTCACGGGAGGTTGCTGTCGGCGCACCACCATGTTTTTCATCCTTCGCATCCGTTGCTGTCGTCGCTGAGTGCTGAGTTTGCGGCCAATGTTGATCAGGCGCATGTGGTGGATGGATCGACGCATTCGCATCATCCGGAGGAGTTCGCCGGCGCGGTGCTGCCGCAACGGGCGGCGACGGCGTTAGTCGCGTTGGGTGTGGTGGTGGCGGCTCTGACAGTCGCCGGTCTGCTGGGCACCGTGATGGTTCCGACTGGGCGCGGGCCTCCGTGGGCGCCCGCCCGTGTTCTTGCCGGTCAGCATCTGTTGACTCGGCTTTGCCTCACTCGTCGCTGAGGGCTCAGCGTCAGGCCTTTGTGCCGTTGGCACGCATGGCCGGTGATCGCTGACCGACGTCAATGGGCGCGCCCAAATTTGGCGGCCCTCATGCGCAAGTGAGGCGCAAATGAACCATGTCCTGACTGCGAAGCTTCGGCGGGGAGCCGCGCATGCAGTCGCCGCCCTGACGGCTTGGGCCGCGTTGACCGTGAGTTTGCCGACAAGCGCTCATGGCGTCGCGACTGCCGATGTGCCCGCTTCGCCTAGCGTCCGTTACGGTGCAATCGCTTATGCCCCTGCCGACAAAATTGGCGTTGCTTGGGACCAGCGCACTCGAGCCCAGGCTGGCCAGGCCGCGCTGGCGAAGTGCGGGGCCCAAAATTGCGAAATCCTTAGCACTTTCATCCGCTGCGGCGCGCTCGCCACTGACGGCTCGCACTACCAAGGGGGATTAGGCTGGGCCCGCCGGATGGCAGAAGACGACGCGATAAACCGGCTCGGCGGGGGGCGGATCGTGGCGTGGGCATGCAACTAGTTGGCTGAAAAAGCCACGCGCGCGCCGAGTTGCTAGCCTTTCCAGACGACCTTGTCAGTGCCTCCGGCGTCCCGGTACACGACACTGTCGGGGTTCGTACCGTTGCGAACGTCGAAGTAAATGCGCCCCTTAACAGGGGTTCCTAAGGGGAGTGGCCCCTCAGGAAGGCCGTCGGTCTGGTTGCCCTTCATCACCGCGAACGTTGAACTGTTGACGGCCCGAGCATTGAAGTCGGCAATGTTCGGAGTTGCGTTACCGCTTACACCTGTGGCCGTGACGTCGGAGTACCAGATGCCGTCGTTGTGGCCGCTGGGCTGCAGGTTGCTCACGGTGTAGTCGATGGTGCCACCATTACTGGAAAGCTCTGCCATCTGGCCGAATTGCAGCACTTGCGGATCCGCGAATGCCGGCGTCGCCGCGAGGATTCCGGCCGCCGCCAGTGCAGCCGTTGCTGCCATTGTTTTCGATGCAATGTGTGAGAACGCCACGTCGGGCTCCCTTCGTGAGGTGCCGGCTGTCGAAAAGGCGGCAGCCGATTCACAGGTGAGGTCTATCCAAAGCTCGGAACTTCAAACCATCGATGCGATGTCGCGGAGCGAGCCCGACCGAGCCCATGGTGGATTTCATCGAGCACCGGCGATCCCTGCTCAGGTGCTATGCCGCGCCGGCTATGTCCGCGTCGTAAGGTCGTTCGGAGCTACGACGACCGCGGCCGCCTGCGCCACTCAAGTGGTTCGGTTGTGGTCCGGGGCCGGACGGGAAGGTCAGCCGCAACTTGACCCACACCACGGAAGACGGGGAGGAAGCCCATGACAACGATCGCATACCGCCACCCGGCAGTCGTCGGCCTGGCCGCCGTCGCGCTGATCATCGTCGGCTGCAGCACTGGCCAGGGCGTCGACGCGTCGCCACCGTCTCAGGTCGGGGCGAACGCCACGTCCACGTCTAAAACCCCGGCGCCGCCCACCGAGGTGAAGCTGATCGGGGAGAGCGACGTCCAGGTGACGCTGACCGGCCCGATCGCTGCCAAGTACTCGTCGGCAACCGAGGATCAGAAGAAGGCTCTCGGCAAGCCGCTAACGGGTGACCGCAACGCCGGAACACGGGACAGCGGCGTGGTGTTCCAGCAGTTCCAGGGCGGCGCGATCACCGCCAAGAACGGCGCGGCCGGCACGCCCGCATACATCACCGTGGGCAAGATCCGGGAGGCCTGGAATGTCCCACGCGACCCTAACGGCGTGCCAGCGGTCACCGGCACTAACGGTTCGGCAGGTCCGCTGGGCTTGCCCACCAGCGACGCGAACGCCGTCGGCGATCTGGTCGTCTCGAACTTCGAGCACGGCAAGATCGAGTACAACCCGAAGACCGGCCAGGTCGAGGTGACGGTGAACGGCAAGGTCGTACCGTCCGGGCTGTAGCCCGAATCAGGCATTCATCAAACTGCATCGTGGGTCTGATACGCGATGCGATCGCGCATGAGCATCTTCGCGAACACTCGTTTCCACGTAGTCGGGGGATCTGGCTCGGCGGCCACAGTCTCCGGCTGACTTGACATAATGTCGCTTATCGGTAAAAGGACGCCCAGGTGCATTTGGTTGAAAGAACTCGCATCCCTGGTTGATCGGATACGCCGGTTCAGTGCAACCCTGCCCCGGACCCGTCGCGGGCACGCGCGGTGCCGAGGGAATTCTCACAGTAGCGTGGATGGTTCGGACGTTACGCGACGCCTTGTAGGTGTCGGCAATCCGTGGAGCCGCCAGTCGGCCACCCGTCCCCGCTCCTGCCGCACCACCAGCAATACGTCACGGTGACGAAATGCCCTGGCCCGCAGGCCTATTGGCGATACCGTGAATCTCAGCCTGCCCTCGGGACAGGCGCCTCGGTGACGAATATCTTGGCGGACCGGCGGGCCTGCACCGCCTGCAGCTGGTCGACGCCCTCGAATTCGTTGCAGAGCAGGAACAGGTGCCGGCCGTCGGGACCGCCAAGGGTGCACGCGAAGCAAGGCAGCTCGGTCTCGACGCGGTGGGTGATCTCGCCGCCGTCGAGCACCCGGACGCACGCGCCGGCGGGAGCGTCCGGATCGCCCGTATGCGAAAAAACGTCGGCGGTCTGGGACCAGATCGCCGACTCGGCGTCGATGCAGATGCCGTCCGGGCCCAGCCCCTCGGCCCAGACCCGACGGCCGGACAATGAACCGTCCTCGTGAATATCGAACGCGCTCAACCGCCCAGCGAACGACTCGGCGATTACCAGGGTGGAGCCGTCGGGCGTAACGACCATGCCGTTGGGAAACTCGATGTCACCCGCGACCTGACGGTAGGTCCCGTCGGGCGCGACCAGGTTGATCCAGCCCGGCTCGGGCGTGCCGCCGCCGACGAAGTCGAAATCGAAGCCGTTGACATACATGTGGCCGCGCGGGTCCATCACGATCTCGTTGCCGCCCCGCTCGCAATGTGTCGCCAGCGCACCATTCGGTTCGTGCCGAGTCACCAACGGACCGGTCGTGATCAGACGCCCGTCGGGCAGCCAATCGATCGACCAGCCCATCTGGCGCGGACCCGGGGCCATCACCTCCGCCGTACCGTCCATGTCGACCGCGACGACCTCGCCCACACCCCAGTGAGCGAACCACAATCGGCCCTCGTGCCACCGGGCTGACTCGACCATCACCAGGCCGGCAAGCAGAGTGCGGACTGGGGGCAGGTGCTCGACCATGAGGCCATATCGTAGTAGTCGCGCGACGACTCCCCCGACGCTGGCCGTTTCTCACTTGGAGACATCGATCTCAATTCGTCAGTGTGACGAATTATGTTGTGGCTCAGCGGATTTTCCCCGGGACGTCCGGCCAGCACTACCCTACTGAATCGTCACAGTGATGAATTCGATTGGTGCGCACGCCAATACAAACAGGTCAGTCGCGCGGGTGCTGCGCCTCTTCGGGAGTCCAGGCGAGCGGATTGCCCGGCTGACTGGGAAAGAGGTAGTCGAGAAAGGCCGCGGCCGTGGGCTGTGGTTCGTGGTTGGCCAGCCCCGGTCGCTCGTTGGCTTCGATGAAGGCGTATTCCGTGCCGGCAACATCAGGCACGATGAGGTCGATGCCGGTCACCGGGATACCGATCGCCGCGGCGGCCGCCACCCCGACATGGCACAATTCCGGGTTCACCTGGGCGGTGACATCGTGAATCGTGCCGCCCTGATGCAGGTTGGCGGTATGGCGAACGCGAAGTCGCGTTCCCTTGGGTAGCACATCGTCGAGCGTCCAACCGGCTTCGACGACCGTCGCCTCGGTGACCTCGTCGAGGGGAATCCGAGATTCACCGCCGGTGGCCGCGGATCGCCGTCGACTCTCGGCTGCGATCAAGTCCCGCACGGTGTGGTCACCCGTGCCGATGATTTCGGGCGGCATCCGCAGCGCGGCGGCGATCACCCGGCCGTCGATCACCACCAACCGGAGATCATTGCCCGATACCCGCTCCTCGATCAGCACCTCGTGGTATTCCGCTTGCGCCCTTCTCAATGCTGCGCTGAGCTCATCGGGGCCATCTTCGGTAGTGATGCCGACGGTGATGCCGTTGCCTTGCTCGCCGCGCGTCGGCTTGACGACGACCTCCCCAACTTCGGTCACAAAGTCGAAGTCGCTCTTGTCGAACGTGGCCAGCCGGGCGCGAGGCACCGTGATGCCCACTTCGGAGACAAGGCGTCGCGTCAAACGCTTGTCGTCGCAACGGGACATCGCGATTGCCGACGTGAACTCCGACAGCGATTCGCGGGTGATAACGGTGCGGCCGCCGTGCGCGAGTCGCATCTCGCCGGTTTCTGCATCGAGGACCTCTACCCAGATGCCGCGGCGCAGCGCCTCGTCGGCGATGATCCGGGCGTAGGGATTGAGGTCTTCGACAGTCTCGGGTGGCGGGGTGAACAGAGGTTCGTTGATCGCGTTCTTCCGCTTGATGGCCAGCACCGGAACTCGTCGAAAGCCCAGCTTCTCGTAAAGGGCAATGGCGCCGGCATTGTCGTGCGCCACCGACAGATCCAGATAGGCGCGCCCCTTCCTGCGGAAGTGCTCGGCCAAAGCCCGGGTCAGGGCTTCACCTATTCCGGGAAGTGCCGCGGCAGGGTCGACGGCCAGTGTCCACAGGCTGGATCCTCGCTCCGGATCTTTGAACAGCAACTCGTGGTCGACCCCGGTGACGGTGCCCACCACCGCGCCGTCGTTGTCGCGCACCGCGAGTAGATATGTCACCGCCTCCACGTGTTGGTGGTTGTCCCAGATCGTTTCGACCGGCGCGGGAACCATTCCGCAGCGCACGAATACGCGGTTCATCGCGTCGGCATCGTCCGGGTCGTTCAGCGTCCGTACGGTCACGCCGAGCGGTGAGGGTGTCAAGTCTTGCTGATCGGATTCGCCGAAGCGCAGCCGATAGGTGTGGCTGGGGTCGATAAAGAGCTCGCTCGGGGATCCGGCGACCACCACGTGGGACTCGTGGGCATAGATGCAGATGTCCCGCCGCCCGGGCGCTTCCCGTCGCAACGTCTCGGTCAGCTTGCCCGCGTCGACGAAAGTCTGACCGAAAATCAGCCGCCCCCAGCCCAATTCGAGCTCGACGTCCTCGGCCATGGCCTTCGCCAGGTGGTCCGGCGACGCGTCGTGCAGGCTGAGTGTGATCGCCTCGGGATTCTCCTCGGACGGTTCGATGGCGGTCACGCCGCTGATCCCGTCACACCGTGGCGCTGCAACCAGAGTTCGAGCAATGCGATCTGCCAGAGTTCATTGCCGCGCAGTGGGGTCAGCTTGCCGTTGGGGTCGGCCAGGAGCGCATCGACCGCGTCGGTGTCGAACAGCCCGCGTTCTTTGGCCTCCGGTGAATAGAGTGCATTGCGAACCAAATCGAGGTACGGGCCTTCCAAGTGAGTCAGGGCGGGCACCGGGAAATAACCCTTGGGCCGATCGATGACTTCCGACGGGATTACCCGCCGCGCGGCCTCTTTGAGGACTCCTTTGCCGCCTTGAGCGATCTTCAACTCCGGGGGGCAGGTCGCCGCGAGCTCGACCAGCTCATGGTCGAGGAAGGGAACCCGGCCCTCCAACCCCCAGGCCATCGTCATGTTGTCCACTCGCTTGACCGGGTCGTCCACCAACATCACGGTCGTGTCGAGCCGGAGCGCACGGTCGACGCCGGTGTCAGCATTGGCCTGCGCGAAATGCTCGGTGACGAAGCGCACGCTGGGATCGCCCGGGGCCGCGTTGCCCGGCCCGAGAAGCGCCGCAACGCCTTCCGCGTCGCGATCGAAGAAGGCGCCGCGATATTGCGCGACCGCACCCTCCAGGGTGGCCGCGGCGGGCGACCGCATCGGCGGGTACCAGTGATAGCCGGCGAACACCTCGTCGGCGCCCTGACCCGACTGGACGACCTTGACATGACGCGACACTTCCTGGCTGAGCAGGTAGAAGGCGACGCAGTCGTGGCTGACCATGGGCTCGCTCATCGCGGCGATCGCCCCGTCGAGCGCGGGCAGCATGCGGTCCGTCTCGATGCGGATCTGATGATGGTCGGTGCCGAAACGTTCGGCGATGATGTCCGACCAGCGGAATTCGTCGCCCGCGACGCCGCCTGCGGATTCGAAGCCGATGGAAAAGGTGGACAGGCCGTGCTGCCCGGCTTCGGCGAGCAGCCCGACGATCAGGCTGGAGTCGACACCGCCGGACAGCAGGCAGCCGACCGGCACGTCAGCGACGAGGCGGCGCTTGACCGCAACGCGCAGGGAGGACAGCACGGCGTCCTCCCAGTCGCGTTCGGACCAGTGCGCGCGGTCTGCGCTCCTTGTGAATTCCGGTGTCCAGTACGTGGTGGTGGTGCGTTTACCGTCGGGCTCGATGGCAACGAGCGACCCGGGCGGGACCTTGCGAACTCCACGCAGGATGGTCAGCGGTGCGGGCACGACGGAGTGAAACGTCATGTAGTGGTGCAGCGCGACGGGGTCGATCCTGGTGTCTACGCCACCCCCGGCAAGCAAGGCCGGCAACGTCGACGCGAAGCGGATCCGGTGACTGTCTTCGGTCAGGTACAGGGGCTTGATACCGAGCCGGTCGCGACCTAACAACACCCGGCCGCTGTCTCGTTCGACGATGGCGAACGCGAACATCCCCATCAGACGGCTGACGAAGTCGTCGCCCCAGCGGTGGTAGGCCTTGAGCAGCACCTCGGTGTCGCTGTGGGAAAAGAAGCGGTAGCCGTGGCCCTCGAGCTCGCGGCGGAGCTCCTTGTAGTTGTAGATGCAGCCGTTCCAGGCAAGCGCCAGGCCGAGGTCGGAATCGACCATAGGTTGGGCGCCGTGCTCGGTCAGATCGATGATTCTGAGGCGACGATGACCAAGGGCAACCCGTCCCTGTGACCAGGCACCCGCCCCGTCCGGCCCTCGCGGCGCCATGACCTCAGCCATCGCTGCTACCGCCGCTACATCTGGGACGCGGCCGTCGAGTCGCACCTCACCGGTGGCTCCACACATCCGTTCCAGCGTACCGAGAGCCATTCCGGCGCGCGCACGGCGCCTTGTTCAGCAAGTTGTTCGGCAAGCAAAGGGCGGACCGTCGAAGCGCTCGCGGGTAGCGAACTCGGCGACGGGCCGTCGCCGCAGCTTCGTCACTTCGCGCACCGGTTTGCCCAACGGCAGGATCGCGGCGATCGCGAACGTGTCGGGCACACCGAGAAGTTCTTTGACGCGTGGCTCCTCGGCCACCGCCATTGTTGTGAGCACGCCGCCGTAGCCCTCGTTGCGCGCGGCCAGCAACACGTTCCACACGAACGGGTACACCGACGCCCCGGGTACCACGGCGATACGATCGAGATCTTGATCGGTTGCGGCGACGACGGCGAGATCCAGGCAGATCACCAGCGCCACGGGCGCTTCGCGCATCGGGGCCGACATCTGCGGCGGCGGCTCGGTCGCCTCGATCGTTGATCGGTCTACGGCACTGGGCTGCAACGGATTCCACGGTGACTCGCCCTTGGCGAGCTGCGCGGTGTAACGGCGTGCGGCGGTAAGCCCGAGGTCCGCCAACGCCGCCCGGGTGTGCTGATCGCGAAGCACGACGACGCGCACGCCCTGGCGATTACCGCCCGTCGGCGCGAATCGTGCGCTGTCGAGTATCCGTTCGAGAATGTCGTCGGGAAGCGGTGCGTCGGTGAATTCGCGGACGGCGGGCGTGGTGCGCATGACGTCGTAAAGCTCCATGAGCATCATGGTGCCCGAAGCGAAACGGCTTTCAGGCGGCGTCGTGAAAGATCAACCCGAGGGTGTAGCGCTCGCCGGAGCGGACCGCCGACACTCCGTGGCGGACCGGGGCGGCCGACCATCCCCGGGTCGAGCGGACCGGTCGTTCTCTGGTGGTGAAGATGTAGCCGTGTCCGTGCGGCAGCGTGGTGGCCGTGCCGCGTGACTGCGCCCGGGGCCTCTGCTCGACGAGCAGGAATTCGCCACCCGTGTGTGTCGCGCCCGGCTCGCTGAGGTTGATGACGACCTGCAGCGGAAACACCAGGTCTCCGTAGAGGTCTCGGTGCAGGGCGTTCCAGTCCCCCGGACCGTACTTGAGCATCAGCGCGGTGGGCTTGGTTTGGCCGGCGCGATGGCACATTGCCAGCCATTCGTCGAGAGTGTCGGGCCACGGGGCCTCGCGGCGCAGTTTGGTCCACCAATCGCGGGCGATCGGCAGCAGCCGGGGGTAAAGAGCTTGCTTCAGCGCTTCGATCGGGTGTGGGTAGGGCTGATTGAAGTAGCGGTATTCGCCTTGCCCGTAGCGGTGACGACCCATGTCGATCGTCGCGCGAAACAGCCCGTCGTCGGGATAGAGATCTCGGACCTTCCCACACTCGCGTGCGGTGAGCAGCCGTGGGAGCAGTGCGCCGCCGACATCGTCCATCTCCGCGGCGACCGCGTCCCAGTCGGCGGCATCGACGCGCCGGCGCCACGTCGACGGCATCAAAACAACCTGCCGGCCGCCGCGGGCACCGGCTCCTCGAGGTCCAGCAGGAATCGCTTGCGCTTCAGGCCGCCAGCGTAACCGGTTAGGGCGCCGTTCTTTCCGACGACGCGGTGGCAGGGCACGACGATGCTGACGGGGTTGCGCCCCACGGCTTGGCCGACGTCGTATGCGGTGGTGCCGTCCGCCAATTTGGCAGCCAGCTCGCCGTAGGTGGTGGTGTGGCCGTAGGCGATGTCGGGGAGCAGATCCCAGATTCGCCGGTCGCTCGGGTCGCCGGTCAGTACGACCGGAAGATCGAATTCGGTGCGCTTCCCGGCGAGGTACTCGTCGAGCTGCTTTTGGGTGCGATCGAACAACTCGTCGGCGGTTGCCTCGACGTAGCTGCCCAGTGTGTCTGCCGTGGGCGGGTGCCAGTGATGCCTGAAATACACGCCGGTCAGGGCGTCGCCGGTGGCGACGAGTGTCAACTCGCCCAGTGGGCTGTCGATCACCGTGTGTCGTGTGGTCATCGTTTTCCCTCCTTTCTGGGTAAACGACGACCGAGCCGGAAGCGTGAGACCGATCAACGGCCGAGTATCGCTGCGATCCGAGCGGCGACCTCGCCGGCCACCTGCTGGGCCGCTCCGCCCTTCGCCGGCTCGTAGCGATCGGCGAGCGCGTCGTACACGGCGCCGGCGATCGACCCATGATCGGCTTGCAACTCCACCAAATCCACCGGCCAGCCGATGTGTTGGAGGCCGTTGGCGAAGGCCTTGCTCGCTGCCGCCGGCACCGCCTCGTCCGCGAGACCGTGCAACAAAGTGAATGGCGCGCCGACACGCGCAGAAGGAAGTGCCTCGGTGAGGGTCCGACCCGAAATGGGATCGGGGACCATGAAAGCGCCCGCGAGGCAAACCGTATGGGCGACAACGATTTCGAAGCGTTCGTAGTCGAGCGCCAGGCCCGCCGCGGCCGCGCCTCCCAGAGACCAGCCGACGAGCACGATGCCGCCCGTGTCGCTGGCCCGCTGTCGGACGAAGTCAACCGATCGCACGAGGTCCGCGCGCCCGCCGTCGTGAGCATGGGAGTTCCAATCCGGGACGACCACGCCGACGCCGTGGCCGGCGAGCAAACCCGCAAGGGGCCGTACGACAGTGCGCGCATCGGACTGCATGCCGTGCCACAGCAAGACGGCAGGTTGCGTCGCGTCGCCGTAAACATCGACTAACCGTCCCGGGGCGTACTCGACCGTCTGCACGGACACCAGGGTGCCCAGGCGCCGGGGATCCAATCGTTTCTCACATTCCATGGCGCGCCGACGTCTTCATAGTTGAGTTGTTTAATCCGTACGGAGGAGCGCGAATGCATACCCGAGCCTGCCGGTGATGCCGGGGTGACGGCCCACCAGCATCCGAAGCCGCCGTTCGAGGCCGTTGTGACACGGCACGGCGCCACGGTGCTGCGCGTGGTCCGCGCGGTGGTCGGCCACAGCGATGCCGATGACGCATGGTCGGACACCTTCCTGGCCGCCCTGAAGGCCTACCCGCGGCTGCCGTCCGACGCAAACATCGAGGCGTGGCTGGTGACGATCGCGCATCGCAAGGCCATCGACATCACCCGCACAGCGTCACGCCGGGCCGTCCCGGTCGCCGACCCGCCCGATGTCCCCGCCCCCGACCGGGCAGATAGCCACGATCTCGACCTGGACACCGCGGTGGGCGCATTACCACCCAAACAGCGCCAGGCCGTTGCCTACCACTACCTGGCCGGCCTGCCCTATTCGGAGATCGCGCTGATCCTCGACAGCAGCGAGGCCGCCGCCCGGCGCGCCGCCGCCGACGGGATCGCCACACTCCGACGCACCTATCCGCTTCTCGACAACACAAGGGAAAATCAATGACCACACCAAGCCTGTCCCGGCACTTCCCCGTTGACCCGGCCCATCTCAAGCGGCTGCACGCGCGCCTGGAAAGGGACGCCCAGA
Organism: Mycobacterium heidelbergense; assembly: GCF_050205645.1. Lineage (GTDB taxonomy): Bacteria > Actinomycetota > Actinomycetes > Mycobacteriales > Mycobacteriaceae > Mycobacterium > Mycobacterium heidelbergense_A. The sequence continues at coordinate 121,061 of NZ_JBNMQT010000006.1, read as the reverse complement.
ACGGCGATCTACTCGACATCGCCTATCGCACAGTGGATTCCGCTCTTGGCCCACTGCTGTTGGCAGCGACCCCCCTCGGCTTGCTGCGCGTCGCGTTCGCCAACGAAAGCCGCGACGCCGTGCTGCAGAACCTCGCTGCCCGCGTCAGCCCGCGAGTGCTGGAGGCTCCCGCGCGGCTGGATCCGGTTGCGCGGCAACTCGAGGAATTCTTCGCCGGCCGGCGCCGGAGCTTCGAGGTTGCGCTGGACTGGACGCTGTCGCAAGGGTTTCGGCGCACGGTGCTGGAACGCCTCAACGCCGATATCGGCTACGGCACCACCACCAGCTATGCCACGCTGGCCCGGCTGTCCGGCTCCCCCAAGGCGGTGCGCGCCGTCGGCACCGCGTGCGCGACCAACCCGATCCCGATCGTCGTGCCGTGCCACCGGGTGATCCGCTCCGACGGAGCCGTCGGTGCGTACCGGGGCGGGCCCGACGCCAAGCGCGTTCTGCTCGACCTCGAGCGGCCCTGACGGCTTCGCCGGCGGTGGCGAATTCCTATATCGACACTGTTTCCGCTGTGTATGGTCAACGTGGCCTGGCACCGGAGCAGAGGGCACCCATGGCAAGCAGATCGTCCGGCAAACCGTTCACGTCACGACGGGCGTTGGATCCCGGCTTGCGCAAGGTGGCCCCCTTTTTGCCCCGTGGATATGCGCTGCACCGCGGCTACAGAGTCCAGCGGGCGCTCATGCTGCTGATGGGCAATGCGGGCCGACTCCGCAACGTACCGGTGGTCGCGGTCAACGCGCACGTCAAGGTCCGACTCCATCGCCCGCCGGGCCTTCCCGATCGGGCGCCGGCGCTGCTGTGGATCCACGGCGGGGGCACGATCATGGGGACCGCCGTCCAGGACGACAAGTACTGCCGCAAGCTGTCCCGCCTCACCGGTGTCGCGATCGCGGCGGTCGAATATCGACTCGCTCCCGAACACCCGTATCCCACACCGGTGGAAGACTGCTACACGGCGCTGCGGTGGCTGGCGCGCCAGCCATGGGTGGACCCCGATCGCGTCGCCGTCGGCGGAGCAAGTGCCGGTGGACATTTCGCGGCCGCGGTGGCACAGCGTGCGCACGATCGCGGCGACGTCAAACTCGCATACCAGATGCTCGTCTACCCGATGCTCGACGATCGCACGGGCACCACTCGCGATGGTCTGAAGCGCATCATGTGGACCGAATCCGACAACCAGTTGGCCTGGCGCTGGTACCTCGACGGCGCGGACCCGAATGAGGCGGTGCCGGCGCGCCGGGAAGATTTGGTCGGCCTGCCGCCGGCCTGGATCGGCGTCGGGACGCTGGACCTGTTCTATCAGGAGTGTCTGGAGTACGCGCGGCGCCTGCGCGAGGCGGGCGTGAGCGTGCACGAGGAGATCGTCCCGGGCGCGTTTCATGCATTCGACCAGATCGCGGACAAGGCTCCGATATCGGTGAACTTCTTCGCCAGCCAACGCGATCACCTGTGGTCCGCCCTCGCCGCGCCAACCGGAAACAGTTGTCTTTGAACGGTTTACGGTGGCATCGGCGGCTCGCCGTCCATGCCGTGCCGCGGGGCCGTCCGCGAGCCATTCGAATCCACTTTGCGCCAGTTGACTGCAAAGTGTGCAGAACGTGCAACTATAGGGTTATGACCAATCAGGTGGGTCTGCGTGAGCGCCGTCGCCGCCAGACCAGCGCGGACATCCGCGACGCCGCGGTGCGCCTGGCACAAGAACGCGGCTTCGACAAGGTGACCATCGAGGAGATCTGCGTCGAAGCCGGACTGTCGACGCGCACGTTCTTCAACTACTTCCCCAACAAGGAGTCCGCGATCGCCTATGGGCCCTCGGACCTCCCGCCCGAGCTGGCCGCGGACTTCGTCGCAGCCGGACCCGCCCCCTACTCGGTGGTGCTGGCAGAGCTGATCGCCCTGGCCGCGCACCATCTCCGTGACACGCCGCCCCGGCGCGAGCAGGCCACCGGCATGCTCGAACTCGCCAAGACCTCCCCCGCGGTGCTGGCGGCATTCCTGGCCGAGCTCGAACGGTTTCAGAACCAATTGACCGACATCATCGTCCGCCGCCAGGCGATGCGTCCCGACGACGAGATGGCCGCCCTGATCTCCGCGCTGGCGTTGACGGCCGTGCGTTCTGGCATCGAGAAGTGGGCAAGCGGGAAGCCGAAAGACCCCGACGACACGCCGATGCCCTATGTGGAGCGCGCCGCCGCGCTGGTCAACAGCATCTTCACGAAGTGATCTGAAACACCGCCCCTGATTGTTGCATGATGTGCAAGATATGCACATCATGTACTATGCTCTGGTTGCGGTACTCGAGGAGGCCTCCGCAATGCGAGGTGGGGGTCGAGGCGCAGGAATCACACCAATCGCCGAATTTCATTGCTGAGCGGTGTAAATCGCGCGCCCACCTGGCGACGATTCCGCGCGCGGGGAACGTTCTCGCCGACCACATCACCGTTGCGCGGTAAGGAAGGGAATCACCCAAGTGCAGACGTCAAAGGCTCTGCGAAACGCGTGGTTGCCGCTGTTGATCGTCGCGGTCGTGGTTGTCGGCGGCTTTGCGGTGGTCCGCGTCAAGTCGTTCTTCGGCGCCCACGACACCGGCGTTATGACAAGCCCGCGGCTCGATGATTCCAAGCCGTTCAAGCCCAAGGTCGTCAAGTACGAGGTCTTCGGTTCGGCAAGCCACGCAAACGTGAACTACCTGGATCTCAACGCCGACCCGACGCGCGTCGACGGCGCACCGCTTCCCTGGACGCTGGTCCTGAGCACCACCGCCCCCTCGGTCTTCCCGAACCTTTCAGCCCAAAGCGACGGCGACTACCTCGGGTGCCGCATCACCATCGACGACGAAGTCAAGGACGAGAAAACAGTCAACGGCGTTCACGCCCTGACCTTCTGCTTGGTGAAATCCGCATGAGCACAACCGCTGAAGACACGGCCGACACCCGCACCGACGCCATCCCCGTCGCCAAACACAAAGCGCGGCCGTCGATCCCGCGGATCATCCGAAAGTTCGCCATACCCATCATCCTGGGCTGGATCGCTCTCATCGGGGTTCTCAATGTAGCCGTGCCGCAGCTGGACGAGGTCGGCAAGATGCGCTCGGTGTCGATGGCTCCCGACGACGCCCAGTCCGTGATCGCGACCAAGCGCATGGGTGCGGTGTTCAACGAGTACAAGTCCAACAGCTCGGTGATGATCGTCCTGGAGGGCCAACAGCCGCTGGGCGCCGACGCCCACACCTACTACGACCAGATCGTCAAAAAGCTCGACGCCGACACGAAACACGTTGAGCACGTTCAGGATATGTGGAGCGACCCACTGACCGGGGCCGGTGCCCAGAGCAACGACGGCAAGGCCGCCTACGTTCAGGTCTACCTCGCCGGTAACCAGGGCGAAGCCTTGGCCAACGAATCGGTCGAGGCCGTGCAAGACATCGTCAAGAGCGTGCCCCCGCCTCACGGGGTCAAGGCCTACGTCACCGGGCCAGCGGCGCTGTCGGCGGATCAGCACATGGCCGGCGACCGCAGCCTGCAAGTCATCACAGCGGCCACGTTCACGGTGATCATCGCGATGCTGCTGCTGGTCTATCGATCGATCGTGACGGTGCTGCTCACGCTGGTGATGGTGGTGCTCGAGCTCTCGGCAGCGCGCGGAATGGTCGCTTTCCTCGGTTACTTCAAGATCATCGGACTCTCGACGTTCGCCACCAACCTGTTGGTCACCTTGGCGATCGCCGCGGCCACCGACTACGCGATCTTTCTGATCGGCCGATATCAGGAAGCCCGATCCCTCGGCGAGTCGCGAGAAGACGCCTACTACAACATGTTCGGCGGTACCGCACATGTCGTGCTGGGCTCGGGGTTGACTATCGCCGGCGCGACGTTCTGCCTGCATTTCACGAACCTGCCGTATTTCCAGACGCTGGGCATCCCATTGGCCATCGGCATGGTCGTCGTGGTGGCGGCGGCGTTGACGCTGGGCCCGGCGGTCATCTCGGTGGCAACCCGGTTCGGCAAGACGCTGGAACCCCGGAGAACGCAACGGATTCGCGGCTGGCGCAAGGTCGGCGCGCTCGTCGTCCGCTGGCCCGGACCAATCCTGGTGATGACGATCGGGGTGGCGCTCGTCGGCTTGTTGACCCTTCCCGGATACCGCACCAACTACAACGACCGCACCTACCTGCCCACCGACCTACCCGCCAACGAGGGATACGCGGCGGCGGATCGGCACTTCTCGCAGGCGCGGATGAATCCCGAGGTGCTGATGATCGAAAGCGATCACGATCTGCGCAACTCGGCGGACTTTCTGGTCATCGACAAGATTGCCAAGTCGGTCTTCCGGCTGCCGGGAATCGGTCGCGTGCAAGCCATTACACGGCCGCAGGGTACGCCGATCGAGCACACCTCGATCCCCTTTCAGATCAGCATGCAGGGCGTCACCCAGCAGATGAACCAGAAGTATCAGGCGGACCAGATGGCCGACATGCTCCGCCAGGCCGACATGATGCAGTCGACCATCGACAGCATGGTCAAAATGCAGAGCATCACCGTGCAGATGTCCAACGATATGCATGTGATGGTGCAAAAGATGCACGACATGACTATCGACATCGAAGACTTACGGAACAAGATGGCCGATTTCGAGGACTTCTTCCGGCCCATCCGTAGCTACTTCTACTGGGAAAAGCATTGCTACGACATCCCGGTGTGCTGGTCGCTGCGCTCGGTCTTCGACGCCCTCGACGGCATCGACACGATGACCGACGACATCCAGAGTCTGCTGCCCGTCATGGATCACCTCGACACGCTGATGCCGCAGATGGTGGCGCTGATGCCCTCGATGATCGACAACATGAAGGCCATGAAAACCACGATGCTGACCATGTATTCGACCCAGAAGGGTCTGCAGGATCAGCAGAACGAGGCGCAGAAGAACTCCAATGCCATGGGCAAGGCTTTCGACGCGTCCAAGAACGACGATTCGTTCTACCTGCCCCCTGAGACGTTCAACAATGCCGAGTTCAAGAAGGGCATGAAGAACTTCCTCTCCCCCGACGGCCACGCCGTTCGTTTCATCATCAGCCATGACGGCGATCCGATGTCGCAGGAAGGCATTTCGCACATCGGTGCCATCAAGAAGGCCGCCTACGAGGCGCTCAAGGGCACGCCGTTGGAGGGCTCGAAGATCTACCTCGCGGGCACCGCGTCGATGTACAAGGACCTCAGTGACGGCAACACCTACGATCTGTTGATCGCCGGAATCGCCTCGCTGTGCCTGATTTTCATCATCATGCTCATCATCACGCGAGGCGTGGTGGCGTCGGCGGTCATCGTGGGCACGGTCCTGCTCTCGCTCGGCGCGTCGTTCGGGCTGTCGGTGCTGATCTGGCAACACCTGATCGGGATTGAGCTGCACTGGATGGTGCTCGCGATGTCGGTCATCATCCTGCTCGCCGTGGGCGCCGACTACAACCTGCTATTGGTGGCGCGGTTCAAGGAGGAGATCCACGCCGGGCTGAACACCGGCATCATCCGATCGATGGGCGGCACCGGTTCGGTTGTCACCTCGGCGGGGCTGGTGTTCGCCTTCACGATGATGACCATGGCGGTCAGTGAGCTCACCGTCATCGGACAGGTCGGCACCACCATCGGCCTCGGCCTGCTCTTCGACACGCTGATCGTCCGGTCGCTGATGACGCCGTCCATTGCCGCACTGCTGGGCAAGTGGTTCTGGTGGCCGCAGCGCGTCCGCCAACGCCCGGTCCCGTCACCCTGGCCCACCCCGGCCAAGAAAGAAGAATCCCTGACCAACGCCTGACGCGGGCTAGGTGACCCACTCCGGCTGTTCGGCCACGTCGATGGCGGAGAAGTCCTTGTGGCCCAGGCCGGCCATCGTGCCCCCGTCGACGACGAACTCCGATCCGGTCGAGTAGCTGGATTCGTCACTGGCCAGATAGACCACGAGGTTGGAGACCTCCGCGGGCTCCGCGGCGCGGCCCAATGCGCTTTGGAATATGTCGTCGGGAACCCATTGCGTCATCGGTGTCTTGATGAGCCCGGGGTGAATCGAGTTGACCCGGATGCCGTTGAGCCCCAATTCCATTGCTGCGGACTTCGTCAGCCCGCGGACACCGAACTTGCTCGCCGTGTAACCGTGGCAGGCCATGGTGCCGGCCATTCCCTCGATCGAGGAGATGTTGATGATCGATCCGCGGCCCGCTTCCTTCATCGGTTTCACCACCGCGCGGATGCCGAGGAACACCCCGGTCAGGTTCACGTCGAGGATCTTTTGCCACTCGGAGAGCTCGTAGTCCTCGAAGGTGCCGACGTTGAGGATGCCCGCATTGTTCACCAGCACGTCGATGCCGCCGAACTCACCGAGAGCGGTGTCCACAGCCGCCTCCCATTGCTCGGGCTTGGTGACGTCGAGGTGCACGTAGCGGACAGCGTCACCGAGTTCGGCCGCGACGGCCTTGCCCTCGTCGTCCAGGATGTCGCCGAACACCACCCTCGCGCCCTCGGCCGTCATCGCGCGCACGTGCGAGGCGCCCATCCCCCGTGCACCGCCACTGACGAGTGCGACCTTGCCCGCCAACCGTTCTGCCACTTCGATTCTCCTGTCGTGTCGGTACTCGCACCATACATATGCGTATTGGTGTATGGCCAGGGTCTCGTCGCGGGCGCCCGGTGGCCGTGATGCGCTACCGTTTGAGCTGTGCTGGACCGGCGCGGCTTCCTGAAGCGCGGCGCAGCCGCGGCGCTGCTTGCGGCCACCGGTTCAGCGACCGCGGCGGCAGGATGCGGCCGGCAAGGCCCGCCCGAAAAAGCCGATTACACGCTTCGCATCGGACAGGGTCCGGTGGAGCTGGCGCCCGACCGGGTGGTGTCAACCACCCTCTACAACGGCCAGTTCCCCGGACCGCTGCTGCGGCTCACCGAAGGTAGGGCCGTGGTGGTCGACGTCCACAACGACAGCGACACCCCCGAACAACTGCACTGGCATGGCCAGACACTGCCCGTCGACGTCGACGGCTCCGCCGAGGAAGGCACCCCGTATATCCCGGCGCACGGGATGCGCCGGCTGTCCTTCACCCCGGGTCCTTCGGGGTTCCGCTTCTACCACACCCATCTCGTCCCTGGAGCGGACCTGAGCCTGGGCCAGTACAACGGGTTGGTCGGGCCGGTGTACATCGAACCGAAATACAATCCCGGCGCCTACGACCAAGAAGTATTTCTCACCCTCAAGGAGTTCGAGCCCGCCTTCAGCAGGGGCGGTGATATGGCCACCAATTTCCTGGCCGGCCAACCGATCCCGGAGCTGCGCGACAAGGGTGAGGCGGAGATGGGCGCGTCCCTGGCGTCCGGAAAGCCGCATGGATTCGAAGTCGGCTATCGCGCGTTCGCGATCAATGGCCGCATGCTCGGCCACGGCGAACCGATCAAAGTCACGCAGGGCCAACGAGTGCTGCTGCATGTGCTCAACGCCAGCGCCACCGAAAACCGCAGCCTCGCGCTGCCCGGGCATACGTTCACCGTCGTGGCCCTCGACGGCAATCCCGTCCCCAAACCGGTTGCGGTGCCGGTACTGTGGCTCGGCGCAGCGGAACGGGTTTCGGCGATCGTGACCATGAGCAACCCTGGAAAATGGGTGCTTGGTGACTTGTCCGACGACGACCGCGGCAACGGCATGGGCACCGTCGTCGAATACGCGGGGAGCACCGGCGACCCCCAATGGGTGCCGCCGGCTCCGTTCACATGGGACTATCGGCTCTTCACTCAGCCGAGCGCGACGGCGGCCCCGCCCGACCACACGATCGAGCTGCTGATCGGTAAACGCAACGCGGACCACGACGGCTTCAACGTGTGGACGCTCAACGGCGCGTCATTCGATATGCGCACAGGCACACCGCAATTCGAGCTGAAGCTCGGTGCGCGATACCGGCTGCGGCTACGCAACGGAACCGACGACGTGCACCCCATCCACCTGCACCGGCACACCTTCGAAATCACCAACACCGCCGGGACTGCCACAGCTGGGCTGCGCAAAGACGTCGCCATGATCGGCGGCTATCAAGCCATCGACATCGACTTCACCGCCAACCAACCCGGCCTGTCCTTGCTGCACTGCCACCAACAGCTGCACATGGACTTCGGGTTCATGGCGCTACTGCACGCCGTTTAGCGCGTGTCGCGGACGACGATCACCGGCACCCTCGCCGATTGGGCGACCGCGGAGCTGACCGAACCCAGCAGCATGCCCCGGAACCCGCCGCGGCCGTGGCTACCGACCACCACCAGCTGAGCGTTCTCGGACTCCTGAAGCAACCATCGGGAAGGCTTGTCGCAGAACAGCAATCGATTCACGCGCACATCCGGGTACCGTTCTTGCCAGCCGGCGAGACGTTCGGCGAGCACCTCCTGCCCCTTCGTCTCGCTGTCGCGCCAGTCCATTCCGAGCATCGGGAACACCCCCACGTCACTCCACGCATGCAGCGCGACAAGGTCAACGCCTCGACGGGAGGCCTCATCAAATGCCAATTCAGTCGCCGGTTCCGAAGCGGGCGATCCGTCGACACCCAGTAGCACGGGCGCATTCGAATCGGGAGCCGCACCGTCATCGGTATGGATGACCGCGACCGGGCAGCAGGCATGATGAATCAGCCCGGCAGTGACCGACCCCAGCAGCAGGCGGCCCAGCGCTCCCATGCCCTGGCTGCCGACGACGATCATCCAGGCCTCCTTCGAGGCGTCGATGAGCGCCGGTAGAACACTGGAATACACAATCTTCGTGTGCATCTTGGGCGGCGTGGACCCGCCCACACTGGCGCTCACCGTCTTGCGGGCTTCATCGATGACATGCTGGCCGTTTTCCTGCTGCCACTCGGTCATGTCCGCATACATCTGCCCTACGGGCCACCCGACGACCACGGGAGGGATAGCGTGCATGACCGTGATCGGCAACTGGCGGAGGATGGCCTCGCGGGTGGCCCAGGCAGTGGCGGCGTGAGAGGCCGCAGATCCGTCGACGCAGACCAAGATTCCGTGCTTTGCTGTGCCCTCCGACATTTCGCACTCCTCGACGCCATCGGATCGGCCTATTCAGGGCATGACGTTATGCCTGATCTGCGCTTTTCGGAAGGGTCTATAGACCCGGCCGGTCAGCTCACGACGTCGAAGACTGCCGCGGCGGAGGTGATGGCCTTGTCGGCGTTTCCCTCGTCGTGCAGAAGCATGCGCACGCCGATGCGTCCGGGCCCACCGCCATGTGCGGTGCCCTGCACCCGGAACGGGCCAACCTTGCCGCGTGACATGAACATGACGTGCCAGCTGACCACCTGAACCTTGCGTGTTCCGGCGATGTCCGCGGCAAGGTCGGTTGCCGCGGTCTCGAGGACGACGTGTTGGGGTCCGATGTGCAGGGCGGCGTCCGGCGAGGCGAGTTCGGCGCTGAGGGCGGGCAACACCCAGTGACCATCGTCGCGCTTGCTGGCGCCGAACGCTTGCCACAGCGGCGGTAGGTCGGGCGAGTCCTCGATGACCAGCTCGGTGCCCGAAACATCCATCTTGTCCAGGCCCTCGGGCGGTACGCCGATGATCGCTCCCTGTCCCTCGTTGAACGCGATCACCCGGTCTGGGTTGTCGGCGTCGACGATCTTGCAGCGCCCGTAGCCCATGGTCCGGCCCTGGTGCACGATGCCGGAGCCGACGATCTCGATTCTCGTCACGTCGTAACCGGGATCGATGATCTGTACCGACGCGATGACCGGGTTGGGCACCGCGACCATGTCGGTCTGGCACCCCTCCGGTGACGAAATGGCAAGCGGCGCAACCATGATCCCGCCTGCCTCGTTTCGCATGTCGCGGCGGATGGTCACGGTGTCATCGGTCTCGCCGATGTTCATCGACGAGTGCGTGCGCCCGATGTAACGGTAGCTGAGCAGGCCGGTCCAGCGGCGGTACAGCTCGTCGCGGTACGCATCGGTGTCGTTGGTCAACTCTCGGATGTCGCGAAGTTGGTCGCTCACAGTCGCTCGCCTTCCTACGCTTTGCTCCGCCGCACCTGTTTGAACGGGACACCGCGATCGGCGGCGTACTCGCGCGGAAAGTTCAAGACCCGCTCGCCGATCACGTTGCGCGCCATCTCGGTAGTGCCACCGCCGATGCTGGCGATCTGGCGGCCCAGGTAGCGCGTGCCGACGTCGAGCAGCTGAGCCTCGTCCTCAACCGCGCCCGACGAACCCGCGAGCGCGTGGGCGGTGTCGGTCTCGACATTGTGAACCTCGGCCATGTCGAGCCTGATGATCGATCCGGCGGCCGCGGGCAGGGATCCATCGGCCACGGCGTGGTAAACGTGCTCACTGAGCTGACCGTGCACCGCCCGGTGGACCAGCGCCCGGCCGACCATCTCCCGGACGCGTTCGCTGTCCCCCTGGCTGGTCCTGTCGACCAACGACATCAGGTCGATCGAAACATCTTCGGCCTCGGCGATTCCCGGGCCGGTGGTGTACTCCGAACCGTCGCCCATGGTTCTGCGCTCGTGGTAAAGCTGGCGCGACGCCACCTCCCAGCCTTTGCCCGGCTCCCCGACGACGGCGTCGTCGCCGACATCGACGTCGTCGAGAAACTCCTCGCAGAATTCCACCGATCCATTGACCTGCCGGATGCGGTTGATGGTTATCCCGGGATGTTTAAGCGGCACCAGGAACATCGTCAGCCCGTCGTGTTTAGGCACGTCCCAATCGGTCCGGGCCAGACACAAGCCATAGTCGGCCGCGAACGCCCAGGTGCTCCAGGTCTTGGCGCCGTTGATGATCCATCGCCCGTCACGCCGCTCGGCACGGGTGATAACGCCCGCCAGGTCCGAGCCGCCGCTGGGTTCGGACAGCAGCTGCACGAGGACCTCGTCCCCTCGTAGCGCCGCGGGAATGTGCGTGCGCTTCTGTTCCTCGCTTCCCATGTCGAGGATCGTTGCGCAGCAAATGGCGAACGACGGGACATTGAGCAGGATCGGGATCTCATACGCCAGCGACTCGGCGTCGAATGCCTTCTTGTACTGGTAGCTCAGTCCGAGCCCGCCATACTCCCGGGGGAAGCAAATTCCGGCGAATCCACCGTCGTACAAGGTCTTTTGCAGCTCACGGGCTCGCTGCCAGGATTTCTCTTCGTCGCGCTCGAGAAGCGCCGCCTCGGCCGGGTCGAGTCGCGGCATGTTCTCGGCCAGCCAGGCCCTGGCCCGGCTCCGAAATTCTTCGACGGACTCGGAAGTCAGCGGAATGGCCTCTCACTCGAGCATCGGTGCTGAGCGACTGTACAGCACGGGTGCGGGGCTGTACAGACCGGCTATGCCGTGTTCAGGTCTACCGCGGCGCGGACGAGTGCCGTCAACGCCTTGTCGTCGATCGTGTCGCCCTCATGGAAGTCGATGGCGCGGCGGGTGTTGCCGTCGAGGCTGGAGTTGAAGAGGCCTTCGGGATCCGGCAGCGCGGCGCCTTTGGCGAAGGTCATCTTCACGACGTTCTTGTACGTCTCGCCGGTGCAGATCATCCCGTCGTGATACCAAACCGGGACGCCGCGCCACTTCCACTCCTCGACGACGTCGGGATCGGCCCGCTTGATCAATTTTCGGATGTGGGCGAGGGTTTCGCCGCGCCAGTCACCGAGTTCCTTGATTCTGGCGTCGATCAGTTTGGAGGGAGAGCCCGCCATTGTCATGCCTTTCTGCTGCCGGTCTGCCGTGATGCGAAAAAGAGGGCGGCCCTGCGGATCGAATCTTCGACGGGGTCGGGTGTCCAGCCGAGCTCACGTTCGGCCTTGCTGTGGTCGAGGGGCGACATCAGTTCGGCCATTTGCATTCCGGCGTAGGCGAACGGCAGGTCGCGGCGCAGCAGCCGCGCGGCCGCATCGTTGACACGGGCGCCTGCGCGCAGCACCGGCATCGGGATGCCGATGCGGGGCGGCCGTTTCCCGACGGCCGTCGCGGCGATCCGGTGCAGTTCGCGGATGCTCATGTAGCGGTCGGAGACAATGTAGCGTTCGCCGTTGCGGCCGTGCTCCGCCGCCAGAAGCATTGCCCTGGCCGCGTCTTCGATGCCCACCACTTCGGACGAGTAGCCGAAGTAGAACGGGAAGCGCCCGGTGGCGACGAGCGCGATCAGGGACCCGTGTGGAGTCGGCGCCCAATCGCCCGGGCCATACGTGGTGGATATGCACATGGCGACGGCGGGCAGCCCTTTGTCCCGCGCGTACGACATCACCATCTTTTCGGCGGCCACCCGGGCCTCGATGTACGCGCCGCCCTGATCCCAGTTGTGCGGGTCGTCCTCGGTGACCGCCCGGGTGTCGCTGATGGCCAAAGTGCCTGCGGTGCTGGTGAATACGAACTTCTTCAGGTCGGCGCCCAGGGCCGCATCGAGGACATGTCGCAGCCCGTCGACATTCGTCCGAAACAGTGGCGCCGGGTCGCGCAGCCACATCCGGGCATCGACGACGCAGTAGTAGACGACGTCGCAGCCCGTCATGGCCGCGCGCAAGGCGTCGTCGTCGAAGACGTCGCCGTAGCAACGCTCGACGTCGAGGTCGTCGATCCCTTTGGTGGAACTGGTGCGGCGCAACATGACTCGCACGTCCGCGCCCGCGATGACAAGCTGCCGAGTGACATGCGCGCCCAGGAAACCGCTGGCCCCGATCACCAGCTTCTTGTCGCCACCCACTAGCGGTCGATCCAGCCCATCTGCGCCTCGGCGTGATGACCGCCGACGGCCGGGGTTAGTCGGTCGAGCCTGGTCAGCTGGTCGGGGGTGAGCTCGACGGTGTCCGCAGCGGCGTTCTCCTCGAGACGCGCCACCCGTTTGGTGCCCGGAATCGGCACGATGTCGGGGCCTTTCGCGAGCAACCAGGCCAACGCGACCTGAGCCGGAGTGGCGCCGACGTCGGCGCTGATATCGCGCAACTCGTCGGCGCTGTTGAGGTTGTGCTGGAAATTCTCGTCGAAGAATCGGGGGTTGGTCTTGCGGTAGTCACTGTCGGGCAGCTCCTCGGTGGAGCGGATCGCGCCGGTGAGGAAGCCGCGGCCCAGCGGCGAGTACGCGACGAACCCGATGCCCAGTTCGCGCAGGACGTCGAGCACTCCCTCTTCCGGGTCACGGGTCCACAGAGAATATTCGGATTGCACGGCGGTGAGCGGATGCACGGCGTGCGCGCGGCGGATGGTGTTCACGCCGACTTCGGAAAGCCCGATGTGCCGGATCTTTCCGGCGGCCACCAGCTCAGCCAACGCGCCGATCGTGTCTTCGATCGGAGTGCCGCGATCGAGGCGGTGTTGGTAGTACAGGTCGATGTGGTCGGTCCCCAGCCGCTGCAGGGAACCATCCACGGCGGTGCGGATATTGGCGGGGCTGCTGTCTAGGCCGTCGCGGCCCGTGTGCGAGATCAGGCCGAACTTGGTGGCCAGCACGACCTGATCTCGCCGGCCCGACAGCCCGCGCGCGACGAGTTCCTCGTTGACGTAGGGGCCGTACACCTCGGCGGTGTCGATCAGGGTGACGCCGAGATCGATGGCACGATGAATCGTCCGGATGGACTCGGCATCGTCGAACCCCCCGATCGAATAGGCGGCGGACATGCCCATCGCACCCAAGCCGATACGGCCGACCTGCAGGTCGCCGAGCTGAGCCTGTTTCATGGCGCGTTCTCCTGTCATTCCGCCGGGTACCGTGGCGCTGTGCACCGCGTCGAGCTTCCCGCGATCTGATGGACCACGCAAACACCGCGCGGCCCACCCGCAATCTGGCGGTGGATTTCTACCGGGTCTCCGGCGTCGTCCTGATTGTGCTCGGGCACTGGCTGGCCGGATCGGTGACGTATCACGACGGGCAGTTCGGCCGGCAGAACCCACTCGTGGACATGCCCTGGACCCAGTGGCTGACCTGGCCGTTCCAGGCTGTCCCGACGTTCTTCCTGGCGGCCGGCTACGCCGGCGCGGTGTCCTGGGCGCATCGCCACGACACCGACGGTATGCCCCGTCCGATCTGGCTTCGCCACCGGTTAGCCCGGGTTCTGGGGCCGACGGCGATCTACGCCGTGCTGGTGTCGGCGATTGTCGTGGTAGCGGATGCCAACCACGTCGCCGGCTCCGTGCTGGAATACGCGGGTTGGGCGGTGGCCATGCATTTGTGGTTCCTCGCCGTATACGTGATAGTGGTCTCGCTGACGCCGATTGCGATTGCCGCACAACGACGTTGGGGTCTTAGGGTACCGGCGGCGCTCGCGGTGGGAATCGCGGCGGTGGACGCGATATCGATCGCCGGCCACGTGCCGTACGTCGGCTGGCTGAATTATCTACTGGCCTGGGGAGCGCTCTACCAACTCGGAATCAGTTGGCACGCCCGGCAATTGAGCACTCGCGGAGCCGCGGCGCTCGGGACCGGGTCGGCGATCGCGCTGGCACTGCTGATTTGGCTGAAACTCTATCCGGTGAGCATGATCGGCGTTCCCGGACAGACCATCGACAATACGACGCCCCCCACCGTGGCGCTGCTCGCGTTCGGCTGCGCACAGACAGGCGTGGCGATGGCCCTTGCGCCCGTGCTCAATCGAGCGCTGCGCGCCGGCCCAGTCCGCCGCGTGCTGTCGATCGCCAACAACAATGTGATGGCGCTGTACCTGTGGCACATGATCCCCGTCGTGATCGTCGCGGTCGTCGGCTATCCGGCCGGACTGTTGCCGCAGCCGCCGGAAGGAACGGCGGACTGGTGGCTCGCCCGGCTGGAATGGGTGGTCATCCTCGGTCTCGTGACCGCGGTCGAACTGGTGCTGCTGTGGTGGGGACGGCGGCTCTTCGCCGCCCCGCTGCCGACGTTCGGGATACCGGTTCCCGATCGATGGGGCGAACCGGTCATGCTGGCCGGTGCCGCCATGGCCGCGTATGGTCTGGCGTTCATCGCGGCGGAGGGTTTCGCTCCCGATGGACACCTGCCCTGGGTGACCGCCCTGATCTTCGCCGTCGGGGTCACCCTGGTCGCGCTCCGACCCGCGAAAGTCGGGCTGCAGTCGGTGGATTCCGCAACCTAGGTCTCGGCGAGTGTGTCCTCGGGCAGCGGGCGTTGGCACACGGCGTGCGCCTCCTCGGCGCTCAGCCCGAAGAGCCGCAGCACATTCTCGGTAACCGTGTCGGCGGCCCGCGCGTCGTCACGATCCGGGTCGTCACGCAACAACTTTCCGAGTCCGAGCAGCGCGCCGCCCGCCATGGCGAGGGCCAGTTCGGGATCATCGATGTGGAACCTGCCCGCGTCGACCCCGGCTTTGATGTCACGCAACGCCCGCGGCGCCAAGCCGCGTTCCGACGACAACAACGCCGGCACGCTGGCCAACAAGATCTCGCTCTCCTGAGGGCGCTGACGGAACAGCCGCCCGGTCAGCCGGAAGCTGGCGGCGAACGTTTCGGCGGGGTCGTCGATCGACGCGGTGAGCCGGTCCAGCCTCGCCCCATGGGCGTCGAGTACGTCGGCGACCGCGGCCTCGAACAGCTGCTCCTTGCTGTCGAAGTGGTTGTAGAAGGAACCCATGCCGACGTCGGCGGCCTGAGTGATTTCCAAGACCGGGACATTGACCCGCCCCTCGGCGATCAACCGCTGCGCGGCCTTGACCAGCGCCGCCCTGGTGCGTTGCTTACGCCGCTCCAGGCGATTAGGTGACGCGGAATCGTCGGGCATCGCGCTCATGGGTAGAAGTATGCATCACTTTTGAGGATTTCGTCAGGACTCTTGACTGAACGTTAACTCGTATGTGACGATTTCGTCAGTTAGAGGGATGGTCAATGATGCAGACGCAAGGCGCCCACCGGGACCTGCACAGTGAGCAGGGCGCATTACCCGGCGAACACCCCGGCCGCTCGCGCAACCCGGTGATCAAAATCGCCGACATTGCCTGGCTGGAATTCGAGAAGCCCGACCTGACGCGCGCCGAGGCGTTCGCGCGGGCCTTCGGCTTTCACGCCGAACACCACGGTCCGGACGAGGTTCAACTGCGCGGCACCGATGCGGGCGCGCCGTGCGTGATCGTGCGCCGCGGGCAGCGGACGCGATTCACCGGCGCGGCGTTTCGGGCCGGTGATGAGGCCGACGTGCTGCGGCTGGCCGACAAATCCGGCGCCCCCGCGCGGCCGCTGCCGGAAACCATCGGCGGCCTGTCGGTCGACCTCGTCGATCCCAGCGGCATGCCGGTGCGGGTCGTCGCCGGCATGCACGAACTGCCGGCGCTCCCAAGCCAGTCGCCGCACGTGTTCAACTTCGGCCACGACGTGCAGCGCACCAACGCCGGTCAACGCCCCCCGCGTGCGCCCGCTCGGGTGCAGCGCCTGGGTCACCTGGTGGTGCAGTCGACCAAGTACCTCCAGACGCTGAACTGGTATCTGGACAACCTGGGCATGATCGTCAGCGACTTCCTGTTCTTCCCCGGCCAGCGCGGCCGCGGGCCTGCTATGTGCTTCATCCGCTGCGACCGGGGATCCACACCGGCCGATCACCATACGCTGGCGCTTGCGCTGGGTCCGTCCAACCGCTACGTGCACTCCGCCTACCAAGTCAGCGACATCGACGCCCTTGCGGCCGGCGGCGAATACCTCAGGGAACGCGGCTATTTCCGGTCCTGGGGCATCGGCAGACACATCCAGGGCAGCCAGATCTTCGACTACTGGCGCGATCCCGACGGCTTCCTGGTCGAGCACTTCGCCGACGGCGACATGTTCGACAACACCCTCGAACCGGGTTGGGCGCCCTTCGCCGCCTCCAGGTTGGCCCAGTGGGGGCCGCCGGTGAGCAGAGACTTCCTCGGGACCGGGTTCAAATCGGCCCGCCACGAACTGGTTTCGATGATCTCCGCCCTTCGCGACACCAACGAGTTCGACGTCAGCCGCCTTTTCGGCCTCCTGAAAGTACCCACCTCATGACCGTGTCCGTCCTGCACAGCGCTTCTGAAACCGGCCATGCGTGGTGGCGCAAAACGCCGAACGGCGCAGCGATAATCGACACCGCCGCGACCACGACCGCGCAGCTGCTGGCCGACCGCGCCGCGATCGATGCGGCCGTCAGCGCGGACAGCGTCGCCGTCGACAGCCTCAAGCTGATCTCGCCGGTGACCAGGCCGTGCCGAGTTGTGGCCCAGATGACCAACTTTGCCTCGCATGTCAAGGATGCGGGCATGGACCCGGCGACGGTTCCGCTGACCTTCTTTCGCAAGGCATCGGCGTCGATCAACGGGCCGTTCGACGACATCGTCAAACCGGCACACGTGAAGCTCCTCGACTACGAGGTGGAGATCGGGTTGGTGATCGGGCGCGCAATCCCGGTCGGCACAAGCATTTCCGAGGCCAACCTTGCCGAATTCGTCGCCGGCCTGGTCGTCACCAATGATGTTTCGGCGCGCGACATACAGCTTCCGCAGACACAGTTCTACGAAGCCAAGTCCTATCCGACGTTCACCCCGGTCGGTCCGGAGTTGGTGCTACTGACCGCCGACGAGCTCAAGCGGTTCGGCGAGCTGCGGCTGCGCCTGAGCGTGAGTGGCGAGGAGCGGCAGAACGCGCTCGTCGACGGGGACATGCTGTACCGACCACTGCAGGCGCTGCAGTCGCTCACCCAGTTTCAGGAACTCGCCGCAGGCGACCTCATCCTCACCGGCACCCCGGTCGGCACCGCACTGAGCGCACCGCCCAAGCCGGTGGAGATCATCGGAAACCTATTGCCGCCCGCGATCAAGTGGAAGGCGTTTTTCAAACGTCAGGCCGGCAACCCGAAGTATCTGGGGCACGGCGACATCGTGGAGGCGTCCGTGTCCACCGACGACGGGGCGATCGACCTCGGGACGCAGCGAAGCGCTGTTCGATTCGCGTGACCGACAAGGCCATTCGGCACGTTCCCGTTGTCGTAGTCGGCGCGGGCCCGACCGGCGTCACCGCGGCCACCCTGCTGGCGCAATACGGCGTGGAATGTCTCGTCCTGGACCGCTGGCCCGGCGTATACCCGCAACCGCGCGCCGTGCACCTGGACGACGAAATCTACCGCGTCATCGCCCGTTTGGGGATCGCTGACGAGTTCGCGGCGATTTCACGACCCACGCTGGGGCTGCGATTGCTGGACAACCGATTCAGGGTGCTCGCCGAGTTCAACCGCGACACGTCGCGTAGCCGCAATGGCTTCCCGCAGGCCAACATGTTCGACCAGCCGGAATTGGAGGCCCTGCTACGCACAAACCTCGAGCGCTTTCCGAACGCGCAATTGCGCGGCGACACTGAGGTGACCGAGGTGACGGACAACGGAAAATACGTGCGGGTCACGTTCGCCGACCGCTCCGACGGCCAGGTTCACCACGTCGATTCCGCGTATCTGCTGGGCTGCGACGGCGCCAACAGCGTGGTGCGGGCGCAGATCGGCTCGGTCATGCACGATTTGAAGTTCGAACAGCGCTGGCTCGTCGCCGACGTCGCCGCCGCGGCCGACCTACACCAGTGGGAGGGCGTGCATCAAATCTGCGACCCGGTTCGCGCGGGAACGTACATGCGCATCGGAACGGCGCGGTACCGCTGGGAGTTCCAGTTGCTAGCCGGCGAAAGTGCTGACGACTTCGGAACTCTGGAGTCATTGCGGCCGTTGATCGCGCCCTGGACCGCCGGCGTCGACGACGGCGACCTGACCCTGCTGCGCGTCACCGAGTACACCTTCCGCGCCCAAATCGCCGATCGGTGGCGCCGCGGCAACGTCTTCATCCTGGGCGACGCGGCGCACCTCACTCCCCCATTCATCGGCCAGGGCATGGGCGCGGGCTTGCGCGATGCCATGAACCTCGCTTGGAAGATCGCCGGGGTCGTAAACGGCACGCTCTCGATAGACGTCCTGGACAGCTACGAACAGGAGCGTAAACCACACGCCCGGGCCATGATTCGGCTGGCGCTCACAGTCGGTCGCTCGATGACCGGCGGCGGCCGGCTGGGCAACCTGGTGCGCCGCGTGGCCCTGCCCCGGCTGCGGCTGGTCCCGGGTCTGCGCGAGAAGGTTGTCGACTCCACCACGCCGGCTTTGCACTCTTCCGCCCTGGTGCGCAGGGCCCGCCGGCCGGGCGGGCTGGCCGGCACGCTGTGCCCGAATCCCGTTCTGCCCGATGGTGATCGGCTCGACGACGTGGTGGGGGCCGGTTTTGCCATGATCACGTCCACTCCGCCGGGCGCTCAGGTAGCAGTATCGCTGCGGCAGCGCGGGGTCGTCGTGGTGGTCGCTCAACCCGGCACCGTGCTCGCGATGTGGCTGCGGCGCGGGTATGCCACCGCCGCCCTCGTCCGTCCCGACCGAACGGTCATGCGCGCCGGGCGTGACGTTGCGGCGCTGTGCGCGTGGACGCTCACGACGGTCGGGCGACGATCAACCGCCTCCGAACCGATACCGTTGCACTGACACGAGGGGGACCCGATGGAACACCACGATCAGTCCACCGACGGCCTGTTGCAGGAGCTGTTGTGGACGTACGGGCCGTGCGGCCAGGAAAATGCCGTGCGCGACGTGTGCGCCCGCGAACTCCAACCCGTCGTCGACGACATGTGGACCGACGACGCCGGCAACCTGGTCGGCTACCTCAGCGCCATCGAGGGTCTCCCCGAAGGCGCCGCACACCGGTCCGCCACGACGGCGGGTCCGGCCACCTCGACGCGGGTCATGGCGCACATGGACGAGTTGTCCATGATCGTCAAGCGCATTGAGTCCGACGGCACGCTGCACGTGACGCAATTGGGGACGATGTATCCCGGCAACTTCGGGCTCGGCCCGGTCGCCGTGCTCGGCGACCACGAGACGTTCACCGCGGTGCTCACGCTCGGGTCCGAGCACACCACCAAGGAGAGCCCGCGGATCTGGGAGACCAAGCCCGATCAAGGCGACAAGGCGCTCGACTGGCAGCACGTGTACATCTTCACCGGGCGCAGTCCCGATGAGCTGGATGCCGCGGGGGTGCACGCCGGCACCCGCGTGTGCGTGGAGCGGAGCAAGAGGACGCTGGTCGAGATCGGAGACTACGTCGGCTGCTACTTCCTCGACGACCGCGCCGCGGTCACCGCCCTGCTGCGCGCCGCCCGCCTGCTGCGCGATCGCGGCGAACGACCCGCCCACGACGCCTATTTCGTGTTCACCACCAACGAGGAGATCGGCGGCGTGGGCGGCTCCTATGCCAGCGCGTCACTGCCCGGCACCCTCACACTCGCCCTCGAGGTCGGGCCTACCGAGCAGGAGTACGGGACCAGCGTCGCCGGCGGTCCGATCGTCGGTTACAGCGATGCTTTGTGTGTTTACGACAAGGACGTCGCCGACCGGCTGATGAGGATCGCCGCCGACCGGGAACTGGAGCCCCAGGCGGCCGCGCTAGGCGCATTCGAATCGGACGCCTCTCACGCGAAGGCCAACGGGCTGACGCCGCGCGCGGGGTTACTGTGCCTGCCCACCTTGAGCACCCACGGTTTCGAGGTCATGGCCCGCAGCGTGATCGATTCGATGGCCGTGATCGTCGCCGACTTTCTGCTGCGACCCGACGGTGATGCCGGGGCGGGCAGCTAGTGGTGAATGTTGTTCAGCTGAACAGGCTTTGGGCGATGTAGTGTCCCTCGGCGGGTGCGGGTGGCACCGCGAAGATCGCCGAGCCGATGTGGCGGATGTACTCGTTGAGTAGGTCGTTGGCCCCGAGGCGGTTCTGTAGCCGGATGAAATGCTGTGGATCGTTCTGATAGGAGACGAACAATAAACCGGCGTTGAGTTGGCCGTTTGCGTCGAGGCCGTCGGTGTAGTTGTAGGACCTCCGGCGGATCATGATGCCGTCGTTGTTTTCTCTGGCGGCCAACCCGATGTGCGACCGCGGGTCGATGAGCGGATCGCCGTCGGCGCCCTTGGCGCTGAAATTCGGCGTGTCGAACTCGGCCTTGCCGCTCAGCGGCGCGCCCTCCTCCTTGGTGCGGCCGAAGATCTTCTGCTGATTACCGACGCGGTCGACGTCCCAGGTCTCCATCAGCATCCGGATTTTCCGGACGACCTGATACGTTCCCCCGTTCATCCAGGCCTGGTCACTGTTGTCGACCCAGACGAAGCGGTCGTATTCCGCCTGGGTGGTGATGTTGCGAGTACCGTCCTTGAATCCCAACAGGTTTCGCGGCGTGTGCTGGCCGGGGCCGGCCGAGGCTCGTCCGAACCCCAGCACCGCCCAGAACGGCGACACGATGTTGCGGCCGAGCCGGGCCAGGTTGCGCACGGCGTGGTAGCAGACCTGTGGGTCGTCGGCACACGCTTGCACCGACAGGTCGCCCCCATGCAGGCGGGGATCGAGGTTGTCGCCGTTGAGCGGGGGCAGGTCGGTGAACACGGCGGGGCGCCGCGCGGCCAGCCCGAAGCGTTCCCCGAACAGGGACGGCCCCAGGCCGACGGTGACGGTGAGGCTGGCCGGGCTGAGCCCGAACGCCTCCCCGGTGTCGGTGGGCGGCTGCACCTCGACCTGCGGCTGCACGGTGCCGACGGGATTGCCCTGCTGCAGCACCGCGGCCGCGGCCGACCAGCGCGCCAGCAGGCCTTGCAAATCGCGGCGGCTGGCGCTGTCGGACAGCGAGAAAGACATGAAAACCGCGTAACGCTGTGGCAGCGTGGCGATTCCGCCTTGGTGAGTCTGGCCGTAGAACGGGTAGCTGCGGCGAAGGTCGACGGTGTCGTTGTCGTCGTCGCGCTGCGTGGCCGCGGTCGCGTAGCCGGCGAACCCGCCGCCGACGGCGCCGACCGCGGTGCCGGTGAGCCCGGCCAGCATGGCGCCGCCCAGCATGCGCCGGCGCGATACGCCGCCGTTGTCCACCGGCGACTCCACGTCATTCCCCGTCCCCGGGGCGGATTCGGCCAGCTCGTCGTCCGCCATGGTCAGCCTGCCGAGACGACTTTTTGGGCGACGGTGGACAGGCTCTGGTGCAGCGGCTGGGTCACCGCGGTGAGTTTGGTTGCGTCGCTGGCCCGCAGCGCCGGCGTGTACGTTCGGTAGCCGCCCAATGCGGACGGGTCGCGATAGCCGTCCAAGACAGTGCGCACCGCCTGGAACTGCTGATCGATCTGGTTGACCAGATTGGCGTCGATCTTCTCCAGGCCTGGTCGCAGCGAAGCGTAGGCTTGTTGAGCGCCTTCGACGTTGCCCGAGAAATCGACCAGGTCGATGTGGCTGAAGGCCTCCTCTTCGCCGGTGATCTTGGTGTTCTGCACCTCTTCGATGAGATCGCTGGCGCCGTTGGCCAAGTCCTCGGGCTTGTATTGAAGCGTGGCGACGGTGGTGTTCAATTTGCTTACGTTGCCGACCAATTCGGTGCTGAACGCCTTTGTGCCCGGGGTGATCGCGCCGCCCTGCCACAGGTCGCGTTCGATGGCGTGGAAGCCCTTCCAGCCGACTTTGGCGTCGACGGGGGTGGACTCACGCATGTCGATCAGATAGTCGAGGTTGCCGGCGTTGTCGCCGACGGCGAAGCCCGGCAGGACGAAGCCCTCCACGCTGGATTCCGATCGCTCCCAGAACAGCCGAGCCTTCGCGTAGGCCGCTTTCGCGGCATCGACGTTGCCCGATTGCACGGCAGCGTCGAGCGCCCTCACGCCGTCGCCGAGCTGAGCGATCTGGTTGACGATGTAGGCGCCGTAGTCCTTGGTGCCCTGGCTGAGAATGCTCGCCACCGTGCCCGTCGGCGTCGCCGGCGCTTGGCCCGTCACCGTCAGGGTTTGATATTCGGCGCTGGCGCCGGGGCAATACAGCTGATACGAGCCGCCGTCCAGGGTGATGGTGAACGACACCGGATCCAGGCCGGGCGCGAGGTTTTCTTTTTCGCCCACGATGCGCTGGTCCCTGAGCAACTCCATTTCGGTGATCCCCGGCGCGCCGGTGTTGACCACCGTGAAGGTGACCGGCCCGGCGGGCACGCTGGTGGTGTCCAGCGCACAGCCGTCCTTGCCGCCGTTGTTGGCCATCGTCACCTTCACCGCGTTCTTGCCGCCGGGTTTCGCGGGGGTCGAGCTGCCGCTCGAGTGGCCGCACGCGGTCAACGCCACGACCGCGAGCAAAGCCGGTGCGGTCAGCCAGAATTCACGAAACCGGCACCGTGCCCGGACGGTGTGATTCACCATCGATGGATCTCCTCTCCTGTTCGCCCCCGCGGTCACCGCGTCCCGAAACTACCGCGCCCAGGGCGCACCCCACCGCGAATGCGCCCAGCACCAACGGAAGCCAGACTTTCCAGAGTTGCCGCTCGTCGCGCTCACGCGCGCTGGCCGAGATGCGTGCCGCCGTCGCCTGGTCTTCGGCGCCGGCGGTGGACCAATCGGTGGGCAACGCGCCGATGCTCACCGTCTTCGGGCCGGCGAGCCCGCCGCCGGTGAGCACGGCGGTACGATTACTGTTCGCTTGGGCGCTCACGACCGAATCACCTTGGGCCAGAACCGTATACACGGTGCTGGCGGCCCACTGCGCCCGGAATGGGCCCGGGGTGCGGGCCAGTGTCACGCCGACGGGCAGCCGCCCCCCGGTCAGGCTCGACAACTCCTCCAGCGCGACCGTCGGGGAGCCGGGGCCGGGGTCGGCGGGAACCGTCGCCTGCCACGCCTGCACCGTGACCCCGCCCACGGTCTGGAGACCGGCCGCGGCGAGTTCGACGCTGCGGGTACCGTCCCCGCCCGTGATCGCCAGCGAGCGGCCGTCGGGTTTTGAGAGCAGCGACACGCTGGCGGAGTGACCGAGGCGGTCGGTGACGGCGCGGGTTCGCGATCCGGCTGCGGAGCCACCCGCGGGCACCGCGATCGCCAGCAGCGCCGCGGCGATGAGCAGGGCCGCGGAGGTGGCGGCCAACAGGCGACGCCGGATTCGGGGCGAGGCGGCGAGCCGGGCCGGCCACAGGAACACGACGAGCACCGGGACCGCATAGAGAAGCCAGCCGAGCACTTCAATGAGGCGGGGATCGGGGGGCAGACCAAACACGCCGGTGATCAGCGCACCCAGCATGGATTGGCTGGGCATCCACGCCGAGAAGTCGAACACCTGTTGCTGGCCGATGGTCACCCAGCCGGCCTCGTGCGCGGTGCGCAGGCCCCCCATCACCAATCCGGCGGCGATCAGTACCAAAAACACCCCGGTGACACGGAAGAACCGGCCGAGATTGAGTTTCAAACCACCGAAGTACAGGCCGACGCCGAGCGCGATCGATGCCGCGATCCCCGCGGCCCCGCCCAGCACGGAGAACCACCGGTTGCCGTGCGACGTCTCGGCGGCCGCCAGCAGGAACACCGACGTCTCGAAGCCCTCCTTGAGCACGGCGAGGAAGGCCATGATCACCAGCGCCAGCGCCCCGCCCCGGTTGAGCGCCTGACGGGCCTCACGCTCGAGCTCGCCCTTGAGCCGCGGGGCGTTGCGGTTCATCCAGATGATCATCGAGGTCACGAACACGACCGCGATGGCGTTGATGACCGTCTCCATCATTTCTTGCTGGGCCTGCGGCAGGGTCGCCGAAACCAGATCCAACCCGACGCCAACCGCGACGCTGATCGCCACGGCCAGGCCGACACCGATGAACATCGGTCGCGTCGACTGACCGTTGCGCTTGAGGAAGGCGCCAACGATGCTCACGATGAGCGTCGCCTCCAGGCCTTCGCGCAGGCCGATGAGGAAGGTGCCTATGAAAACGCCGTATATCCCCTGCATCCACCCGGTTCCTGTCCCGCCAATCGGGACCTCCAAGTTAGCGTAGCCTAACTAACCGCCGCCGTTAAGCGGGGGGTTTACCTCGCTTTCACGCGCCGGCAGGCTGCGTCACAAAGTCGATGAGTTCTTCGACTCGGCTGATCAGCGCCGGCTCCAGGTCGTTCCAGTCCCGCACGCGCGAACGGATGTGTCGCCACGCGCCGGCGATGTCCGCCTGGTTGGCATGGGTCAACCCGAGCGCCTGACATGCGCCGTGCTTCCACTCGACGTGCCGCGGCACCTTCGGCCACGCCTGCAGGCCGAGCCGCTGCGGCTTTACCGCCTGCCATATGTCGACGTAGGGGTGCCCGACGACCAGCGTGTGCGGGCCGCCCGGCCCGCGGCGCACCGCGTCGGCGATGCGTGCCTCCTTCGAGCCCGCCACGAGGTGGTCGACGAGCACGCCCAGCCGCCGGCCCGGGCCGGGAGCGAACTCGGTCACGATGCCGACCAGGTCGTCCACCCCGCCGAGGTGCTCGACGACGACACCTTCGATGCGCAAGTCCTCGCCCCACACCTGTGCGATGAGTTCGGCGTCGTGGCGGCCCTCCACATAGATGCGGCTGGCGCGGGCAACCCGGGCGCGCACGCCGGGCACCGCGACGGACCCCGACGCCGTCCTGCCCGCGGCGGCACGTGCCGGGCGTCGCGGCGCCGTGAGAATCACCGGGCGGCCTTCGAGCAGGTACCCGGGGCCCAGCGGGAAACCGCGGACGTGGCCGTGTCGGTCCTCCAGTTCGAGGCGGCCGTGTTCGACGCGGACCACCGCCCCCACATAGCCGGTCTCCGCATCCTCGACGACCAGTCCGAGCTCGGCCTGGTGCTCAGTCGAACGGGGCTTGCGCCGGCCGGCGGCGAGAACATCGGGTCCGTAGCGATCCACGCGGCAATACTAGGAAGCCTTGCGGCCAAACGTCGTTACGGCGCGCCACAAGATCAGGCGCATCACACTGAAATTCGTTGGCCGTCGACGCCGAAGAAGTGCAAATGCCCCGGTTCCGGATGCAGGCGCACGCGGCTGCCCTTCTCGGGCGGGTGACGCCCGTCGGCCCGGGCCACGATCGGCCGGTCGATCACCTTGCCGGAACCCGTGATTCGGCCGTACAGGTAGGCGTCGGCCCCGAGCTCTTCGACGACGTCGACCTCCATCTCGACGCCGAGATTGCCCAGCTCGAAGTGTTCGGGACGGACCCCGACGACGACCTCGGTCGCGGCGTCCCCGATCTCGCGGGGCACCCGAATGGGCCAATCCCCCAGCGATACCGACGAGTCCACGATCGGAAGGGTGAACAGATTCATCGCCGGGGAACCGATGAATCCCGCGACAAAGACGTTGCCGGGATTGCGGTAGAGCTCGCGGGGGGTGGCGAACTGCTGCAGCACGCCGTCGCACAGCACCGCGACGCGATCGCCCATGGTCATGGCCTCCACCTGGTCGTGGGTGACGTAGACGGTGGTGGTTTCGAGTCGTCGCTGCAGCGCCGCGATCTGGTTGCGGGTCTGCACCCGCAGCTTCGCGTCGAGATTGGACAGTGGCTCGTCCATCAGGAACACCTGGGGGCGGCGCACGATCGCGCGCCCCATTGCCACCCGCTGGCGCTGCCCACCGGAAAGGTCCTTGGGTTTGCGATCCAGATAGGGTTGCAGGTCAAGCAGTTTCGCCGCCGCCAGCACCCGCTCGCGGATCTCGGCCTTAGAAGTTTTGGAGATCTTCAGCGCAAAGCCCATGTTCTGCGCAACCGTCATATGCGGATAGAGCGCGTAATTCTGGAAAACCATCGCGACATCGCGATCCTTGGGATCGACGTGGGTGACATCGCGATCGCCGATCCGGATCCGCCCGGAGTCCAGGGTCTCCAGGCCGGCCACCATCCGCAGCGACGTGGTCTTGCCGCATCCGGACGGCCCGACCAGCACGACGAACTCGCCGTCGCCGACCGCCAGCTCGAGGCCATCCAGGGCCGGCCGATCCGCGCCCGGGAAACGTCGCGTCGCCCCCTCGAAAGTCACCGAAGCCATGTGCTACCCACCGAGCCCGGTGACGGCGATGCCGCGCACAAAGGAACGCTGCGCGATCGCATAGATGAGTACAAGCGGCACCATGATCAGCATCGAGGTTGCCATGATTATCGGCCAGCGGGCTACGTATTCGCCGCGCAGCCGGACCAGGCCGAGCGTCAGGGTCGCCAGGCTGTTGCGCTGCAGCATCAGCAGCGGCCACAAAAAGTCATTCCACACGTTGACCCAGGTGAGCACCGCGAGCACCATCACCGCCGGCCGCGCATGCGGCAACAGAATCCGCCAGTAGATCTGCCAGGGCGAGCAACCGTCCAGAATCGCGGCTTCCTCGAGATCGGTTGGCAGCGTCCGGAAGAACTGCCGCATCAGATAGGTGCCGAACGCGCTGCCGAACAGGCCCGGCACGATCATCGCCCACGGCGTGTCCACCCACCCGAAGGTTCGCATCAGAATGAATTGCGGGATCACCGTCACGGTCAGCGGCACCATCAGCGTGCCCAGGTACAAGACGAACAACGTGTCACGGCCGCGGAACTGCAGTCGCGCGAATGCATAGCCGGCCAACGAGCAGAAGAACACCTGCCCGGCCGTGACACACCCGGCGTACAACACGGTGTTGAAGAACATCCGCCCGAACGGCATCAGCGAGAACACCTCGGTGTAGTTGGACCACCGCGGGTGGGCCGGCAACAGGGTGGGCTCGGTGACCTCGCCTTCCCGCTTCAGCGAACCCGACACCGCCCATGCGATCGGAAACAGCCAACACCATGCGATGGCGATCAGGGTGGTGTAGACCAGCAGCGCGCGAAGGACATTTCGCTTGAACACACGATCAGCCGAGACCACTGGAGGCCTCCCGAGAGCGCTGCTGGGTGAGCCGCAACTGAAACACGGTCAACACCAACAGGATCGCGAACATCACCCACGCCAGTGCTGACGCATAGCCGAATTCCAGGAACGAAAACGCATGCTGAAACAGCATGATGCCCAGCACATAGGTGGCGGTCTCCGGGCCGCCGTTCGCGCCGTTGAGGACGTAGACCAGGTCAAAGGCCTGAAACGCGTGGATGATCGAGATGACCAACACGAACGACATCGCCCCGCGGATCAGCGGCACGGTGATGGACACGAACTGCCGGATCTCGCCCGCCCCGTCGATTTTGGCCGCCTCGTACACGGTTTCGGGCACCCCCTGCATCGCGGCCAGCAAGATGACCGTCGCGAAGGGAACGCTGCGCCACACGCTGACCATGCACAGCGAGAACATCGCCCACCGGGGGTCGACAAGCCACGGGATCGGGCCGATCCCGATCCAGCCGAGCATGATGTTGAGCAGCCCGTTGTCGGTGTTGAAGACGAACTGCCACACGACGGCCATCACCACCGACGAGATGGCCAGCGGCATGAAGACGATCGTCCGAAAGATACCGATGCCCTTGACCTTTCGGTTCAGCACGCCGGCGACGACGAGGCTGATGAGCAGGGTCGGCACGACGGTGCCCAGGGTGAAGATCACCGTGTTGCGGATCGCAATCAAAAACAGTGGGTCTGAGGTGAAAAGGTCTTCGAAGTTCTTCGTTCCCACGAACTTTGGCGGTCGGAAGACGTCCCAGCTCTGGAAGCTCATGTAGAGCGAGAACCCGAGCGGAAAAAGCATGAACACCGCGACCGCGGCCAGGTTGGGTGCGACGAACAAGCGACCGGCCCACGCGCGGCGTCGCATTGGGCGGGGGCCGTTGGGGCGTTTCGCGTCAACCGGCGCGGAGTCGACCGATGTCATGGGGTGCGCAGCACCTCGTCGAGGGCGCCCGACATTCCCGCCAGCGATGCTGCGGGACGGGACCCGCGCAGCACGGGCCCGAAGTTGCGGTCCATCAGGGCGGCGACCTTTTCCCACGCCGGTGTGACCGGCAGCGCTTCCGAATGCGCGGGCCCCTCGGTGAGCACGGCGAGGTTGCCGACCCGCTGGTGGGCGTCGGCGAATCCCCTCGAGTCGAGCGCGGACCGCAGCACCGGGACGAATAGGGAGGACTCGGCGATCAACGCCTGCCCCACAGGACCCGTAGCGAACTTGACGAACTCCCAGGCCTGCTCCTTACGTTGACTGCTCGCCGAGATGGCCAGCCCGGTAGTGCCGATGTCGGAGGCAGCCGCCCGCCCCTGGCGGCGCGGTCCGACCGGTAGCGGCGCGACGTCGAAATCCAGGCCGTCGGCGCGCATGAACGTTTGGTATCTCCAGTGGCCGCCGAGTGCGATCGCCGCCTTGCCCGCCGCGAACAGATCGGGTGTCGACATCGATTGCACCTCGGACGCGTTGGGCGCCACCCGATACCGGTTTGCCAGGTCTGCGTAGAACTGGACCGCCTCGATGAACCCCTCGTTGTCGAAATTGAAGTGGGTCGGATTCATCCGCGGGGTGGCCCACGGCACACCGTTGTTCATCGCGAACAGCCCGGCCGAGTAGTACGACGACCAGGTGTTGACGAAGCCCCACTGGCTGGTACGGCCCGAACCGTTGCGCTTGGTGAGAGCGCGTGCGGCGGCGAGAAATTCGGCGAAACTCCACGGCTGATCCCATGTTCGCGGCGGCGCGGGCACACCGGCCTCGGCGAAGAGCCGTCTGTTATAGAACAGGTAGTTTCCCGACCATTGCTCGGGGAATGCGTATTGTCCGCCGTTGAACGTGAACGTCTCATACAGCGCCTCGATGCTGTCGGACTTCAGTTGCGCGGCGAAGGCCGGATCCCGCGCCAGCAGGGTGCCGAGATCCAGCAGCACTCCCCGGTTGGCGAGCTCCGCGTACGTCAGTTCCCACGCCATCAGTACATCGGGGCACTTGCCACCGGCGCAAAACGTCGACAGCTGCTGCATGACGCCAGGCGCCGACAACACCGCGCGGACCTTGATGTCGGGGTGGCGGCGCTGGAATTCGTCAACGATGCGCATCCGGGCGTCGCGCTCGTCCGGATTGGCGGAGAAGAAGAAGGTCAACGCTTCGTCGTCGGCGGCGCAGCCGGCGGGCCACGGTGCCAGCGCCGCCGCGGTGAGCGCACCCGCGCCGCGCAGCAGACTCCGCCGTCCGATCGGCTTATCGAGCATGGTGCTCCCGATCTTGCCCCGTGACCGGCCAACGCGGCAGTGCGAGAACGACCCGGCGCAGGCTCTCGGCGTCGCCGGTGATGTCGATCGTGTGAATGCGGTCGTCGGTTCCGATGCCGATCCGCAGCATGATCTGGGGACGCCCGCGCGGCGCGATCACGACGCCCGGGGCGCCGTCGATGAGCAGGACGACTCCCGCCCGCGCCCGCAGGGCGAAGCGACGGGTCTCCTCGGCCACCTCCCGTGCGCCGCGCACCTCGATCGGCACATCGCCGGGAACCAGCGTCGGGTCGACCCGGCGGAGCACGCCGGGTGCGAGCAACTCGAGCAATCTCGCGATATCGCCGCCGCGGGAGGCGGCCAGGAATGCCTCTACGATCTCGACGTGTTTCTCCGCGCGGCGAGGTTCGGCGGGCGCACCGCTTAGCACTCGGCCACGGGCCCGGCTTGCCAGCTTCTTCGCGGCCGCCGGCGACCGCTCCAGCAGATCCGCGATCGTCTCGAATGGCATGGCGAACACGTCGTGCAGCACAAACGCAACGCGCTGCGCCGGTGAGAGCCGGTCGAGCACGATCAGCAGCGCGCGACTCACCGAGTCGGCCAGCAGCGCGTCCTCGTCGGCCGGCGCCGAACCCGTCCCCGCCAGCCGGTCCAGGTCGTCGGCGTCGGCCAGCGGTTGTTCGCCGCGCCGCTTGCGCGCCCGAAGCTGGTCGAGCGCCTCATGCGCGGTGATCGTCGTGAACCAGCCGGTGAGGTTTTGGACGGCGCCGAAATCCGAACGACTGGCCTTGAGCCAGGCCGACTGCACCGCGTCATCG
The DNA here is from genome assembly GCF_050205645.1 of Mycobacterium heidelbergense. Taxonomy (GTDB): domain Bacteria; phylum Actinomycetota; class Actinomycetes; order Mycobacteriales; family Mycobacteriaceae; genus Mycobacterium; species Mycobacterium heidelbergense_A. The sequence goes on along the minus strand of NZ_JBNMQT010000006.1, from coordinate 90,313 downwards.
GCGTCGGCGGCCGAGCCGAGCAGCTGAAACGCGACCGACCTCAGATGTCGGCGATCCGCGTCGAACCGTTGCGCGAGATCCTCGAGCCTTTCCGGAGCGCTCAAAAGGTCACCTTTTCCGCATGGGAGTCGTCAAGCAGATGACCGCATTCATCGAACCCTCTGTCGCAAAGGAGACCCAGCACCATGACCCTACCGATTGTGCGCCGCACCAGGATTGACCCATGAACACGACATTCATCGCGGTAACCGTGACCACCGCCGTCGTCATCGCGGCAATCGCCGTCGCGGACCTCATTCCCGCAAAATTCGTGCTGGCAAACTCGGCCGAGGTCGGGGTGCCACGGTCCTGGCTGCCGGCGCTGGGTGCGGCGAAGCTGGCCGGCGCCGCCGGCCTGGCTGTCGGGCTCCTGGGGCTGCGGGCCTTGGGAATTGCCGCCGCCGTCGGCCTGGTCCTGTTCTTTGTCGGCGCGGTGATCACGCACCTGCGGGCCCGCGTCCTTTACAACATCGCGTTTCCCGGCGCCTTTTTGTGCCTGTCGGCCGCGGCGCTGGCGCTGATGGTCGCGCAGTGAGCTAGGCCAGGCAGCGAGCGGGGTCAGGATGGGAAATACCGGATCTGGTCGATGGTGTCGGCGCGCCGGACCATATCGGCGAACATGATGCCGCGCCCGTGATCCGAGTTGACCGAGACCGCGACCGTCGTGCCCGCGGCTATCACCTTGCTCCAGCTGGCCCCGGCGAGTTGCTCGACGAGTTCGGCGGGGTCGAGCGGATTGTCGTCACCCAAAGTTATTGGGGCACTCGGTGATAGCGCGCGCATAGCGGCAGCCGAGTCGTTGCGTGCAACGGCGCCGAGGAAAGCCTCCGCCAGTCTTTTGTGCCGCGCCCCGACCCGCCGAAAGCCGGCCATGAAGCCCGCGGTCCCCCGCCATCCCTGATTTGCAACCAAGCCTCGTGACAGCTGCAGGGCGGGCGTCACGGCTCGGGACCCGCGTCGCAGGAACTGCAGCATCATCGCAGGCAATTCCCAGTAGGCCCGCAGCTCGGCAATCTGCCACTGGCCGTTGGCTTCTCGGAGGTCGTAGCGCAAGACCGCGGGAATGTACATCGTCACGGCCGGCCCCATCGACACCTCGAGCTCGAGGTCACGCAGCACGGTGGTGCCCAAGACGATGTCGAGATCGCGATGAAACTTGATGTCACGTGGACCGACGAAGGTGTCGTAGAAGCGATAAATCTGCTCGTGTCCCGCGTGCGGCTGCGATCCCACCGGGTCCTCAACCCGGGCATCGGCGGTGAAGACGCCCACCCAGCCGTCGCGGTCGTGCGCGGCGACCGACTGCGGCGAGCGCTCTACTGCGGCAAGCAGACGCTCCCGGTCCAGTGGCACCACCATCAGTGGCTCTGGACCAACTCGATGTTGGCGGATCGCATCTCGGCGAGGGCCGTCGCGGCCGAATCGGGCGCCACGGCCGCGGTGAGATCCACGATCACCCGAGTGGTCAGATCGGCGCGGGCAGCGTCCTCGGCGGTGCGCCGGACGCAGTGGTCGGTGGCGATTCCGACCACGTCGACCTCGTCGACATCGCGCTGGCGCAACCAGTCGAGGAGCAGTGTTCCGTTCTCGTCGACGCCCTCGAAGCCGCTATACGCGGCGGCGTAGGCGCCTTTGCGGAAGACCGCCTCGATCGGTCCGGTGTCGAGGTCAGGATGAAAATCGGCTCCGAAGCTGCCCGCGATGCAGTGCGGCGGCCAGGAGGTCGAAAAGTCCGGCTTGTCGGAAAAGTGGTCGCCCGGGTCGATGTGAAAGTCCTGAGTGGCGACGACATGCTGGTAGCGCGGCCGGCCCGCCAGATAGTCGTTGATGGCAGGGGCCAGGGCGGCGCCGCCCGTTACGGCCAGCGAGCCGCCCGCGCAGAAGTCGTTTTGGACGTCGACGATGATCAACGCTCGCACGCAATCCAGCCTATCGCCGCCTGTCGTCGCACCGGCACGACCGCGGACAGCTGGGGGGATGCGTCGCCGGTTTGTTTGCCGGAGCGTCGGGTAACCCACCTGCCATGTTGATCCGCAGAATCGCACGACCCCTCTTGTCCGTTGCGTTTATCGGCCAAGGCGTCGAATCGCTGCTCAACCCCAAGTCGGCGGCGGAAGCCGCGGCCCCCGCGGTGGACGGCCTGCAGTCGCTGCCAGATCCGGTGGGCAGCAAGATTCCCAGCGACCCCCAGACGTTCGCGCAAATCACCGCGGCCGTTCAGATCGGGGGCGGCCTGCTGCTCGCCACCGGCAAGCTGCCACGCGTCGCGTCGGCTGCCCTGGCGTTGACGGTGCTACCGGCCAACCTCGGTACGCACATGTTCTGGACCGAGAGCGACCCGCAGCGCAAAGCCGAGTTGCGCCAAGCATTCCTGAAAGATCTGAGCCTGGTGGGCGGGCTGGTCATCGCGTCCGCGGACACCGCGGGCAAGCCATCGCTGGGATGGCGCGGACGCCGGGCGGCCGCACGTCTCTCCGAGCGGGTGTCCTCGGCGCTGCCGGGTTCGCAGGACACGCTCGACGCCGACTTCGGCGAACTCGGCGAGAAGATCGTGCACGGCCTGCAGGTCGGGGCCGAGCGCGGTCGCGAGCTGGCGAGCACCGCCGCCGAGCGAAGCGCGCCCTACGCCGAGGCCGCGCTCGAACGTGGGCGCGAACTGGCGAGCACCGCCGCCGAGCGAAGCGCGCCCTACGCCGAGGCCGCGCTCGAGCGCGGACGCGAGCTTGCCAGCACCGCCGCCGAGCGAGGTGCGCCACTGGCGAAGAGGGCACGCAAACGTGGCGAAGAGCTCGCGAGTACGGCGGCCGAAAAGAGCGGGCCGCTGGCAAAGAAGGCGCGCAAGCGTGGTGAGAAGCTGGCCGACACGGCTCGGGTGCGCGGCACGGAGCTCGCCGACACGGCTAGGGCGCGTGGCGTCGAGCTTGCCGACACGGCTCGGGTTCGCGGCGTGGAGCTCGCCGAGGCCGCGCGCCAACAGGGCGGTCAATTGGCCGACACCGCGCGCGACCGGGTCGGCGGCGGGGTCAAGAGCCGTCGCCGGCGTCCCTGGTAGCCGCATGTTCGTTCCGGAGCCGGTTGGCGCGGCGCCGCGCGTATAGCGCCCACGACACCGCGACCACCACGAACGAGGCGAGCTGGACGCCGACCACCCAACCCGCCGGGTAGATCACCCCGGTGATGTAGTGGGCGATGAATCCGTCCGGTGGCAGTGGCCCCATTCCGGCGCGGGCGCGGGCCCAGCGTTCCAGCCAGGTCAGCGGGCAGTCGACGCGCTTGGCGGCAATGGCTATCCCCCAGATCACCGCCGCGACGTGCAACCAGATCGTGCGCGGCCAGCGAAGCGCGAGGAAACCGCCTGCGACGACGTAACCGATGAAGGCGAAGTGCAACACGACGACGAGCCCAACCACGGATTGGTACATCTGGTTCAACCGCCCGAATTCCACTGTGGCGCTGAGTATTTCAGGAAAGTGTCGACGATGGTACGGACATCGTATTCGATATCGATGGTGACGCCACGCTCGTCGGCGCCGAGCGGTTCCAGGATCTCGAATTGCGACCGCAGCAACGCGGGCGGCATGAAATGGCCGGTCCTCGCCGACATCCGGCGGTCAACCACTTCCGGTGAACCGTTCAGATGCAGGAATTCGACGCGTGGGCAGTGTGCGCGCAAGCGGTCGCGGTGTTGGCGTTTGAGTGCCGAGCAGCTCACCACCCCGCCGTCGCGGTGGCCGGCCAGCCACTGACCCACCCGCTCCAGCCACGGATAGCGATCGTCGTCGGTGAGCGGTTCACCGGCGGCCATCTTGACCACGTTGGCCGTTGGGTGCAGGGTGTCGGCATCCACGAACGGCACCCGCAGGCGTTGTGCGAGCGCGGAACCCACCGTCGACTTGCCCGAACCGGAGACACCCATCACCACGATGGGTGAGGGCACACCATCCCGAACCGGGGTTATTTCGGATTCCCGAGGTTGCGGTTCCATTCCACCCAACCAACGCCGGTGCGGCCGTCCGGTGTGCTGACGCTGGCCCAGGCGCGCGGGAAGTGGCTCACCCGCCCGTCGTCGGCGGTCAGGAGTACCGGCGCGTGACCGCGCACGTCGAGGTCGGCGGTGATGCCACCCGGATCGAGGGTCAGAGTGGCGTTCAGCGGTAACCCGTTGGCGCCGAACGGTTCCCGCGAGCCAACGGTCTGCACTTCGCTGACCGTGCCGTCGGCGCCCTGAACGTAGCCGATGCTGAAGGCGGGTGCGCCGGGAATCCGGATGTTCACGCCGTGCAGATGCGTGCCGTCGTCGAGATGCAGCGCGCTCCATATCCAATCCATGCTCCACCAGTCGCGCACGCCCCACGAGTGGTCGCGCTGCCCGGGGACGGAGTCGACGTGGTAGCTGGTGTCGTTGACCGTGACGGTGCCCGAGACGGTGCACGGGATCTCGTACCGCGTCGTGAGCCGGTATGTGTACGGGGTGCCGTCGGTGGCCCACACCAAACGCATCGTCATGTCGACGGGAGTTCCCGGCTCCCCGCGCAACAATGCCGCCGGGTCGTCGTACGCCTCAGCCCGTCCCCGGACATCGACGCTGTAGGTTTGCAGCGGCGCGGGCGCGGAGTGGCGGACCTCGAAGGCGTCGGCGTTCAGCACCCACGGGTCTGTCGGCAGCGGGATTTGCGTATCGACGGCGACCGTCGGCATCGCGGGCCCGCACAGCAGCGCGTGAACCCACGCCGTCCGCTGGTTGGCTACCAGGCCGATGCGGAACCAACCACCCAATCCCTGTGCCGCATCGGCGAAGTCGGCATACCAGCTCTCGCTCCACAGCGGCTCGTCGGTCGGCGGGTGCGCGAGCTCATCCTCCTCCGAGGGGCGCAGCGGCTCCAGCGCCACCGGCCCGGGCAGCGTCGCCAACGCGTCGGTGTCGAGCACATGGTCACAGTGCCGTTCCAGCATCGTCATGAACATCCGGTCGCCACGTTCGGTGCGTTCCACCAACATCGACGAGACGATGGCCATCATGACGCCGAAAAAGCTTTGCCGGCGCACACCTTCGGCGACGTCGTCGACGGTGAGGGGCGCCGCCGGTCCCAGCGCCAGGTGGTAGGCGCGCAGCAACGCGTCGTAGCCGGCGCGACGATCGCCCGTCGACAGCGCACAACCGAGGAAGTACGCCAGGTCGGTCAGTGCCGGACCCCAGGACACGGTCTGCCAATCCACGACCGTCAGCGGGCGGTCGGCGTCGGGGGTACCGAACAGCATGTTGTCCAGTCGATAGTCACCGTGCACCAGACCCTGAACCCGGCCCGGTTCGGATTCCTGGGCCAGGTACCCGTCGAAGGCGGCGATCAGGTGTTCGCACACCGCGCGGTGCTCCGCGGCGATCCGCTCGCCGTAACGCTCGATGAATCCGGCGTAGAGCTGGGTGATCATCGCCTGGTTGAGCGGCGCGTCCCGATTGAGCCAGGGCGCTTCGGCCAGCGACGTATCGCCGAGCAGCGGGCCGTGCAGCCGCCCCAGTTCGGCGACCGCCAGGGTGGCCTGTTCGGTTGTGGCGCCGGCGATTTCGTCACCGACGACCGCGGGCCCGGCATCGCCAAGAAGCAGGTCGAACGCTCCGGTCGCGGTGTCGATCGCGGCGTGGTAGCACGGCGCGATCGGCCCGCCGAGCCGCGGCGCGATGTCGCCGTAGAACCGGACTTCGCGCTCGTAGAGGCCCAGCGCCAGGCCGGTCTGCCGGCTCACCGGATCCGTCGCCGCGACCTTCAGCACGACCGAGCCCGGTCCGGTCGAGTCGGCGTCGGCGTAGTCGAGCCGGACGCGGTAGCACTCGCTCATCTGACCGGTACCGATGCGCTCGACGGCGAAATCGGCGACGCTCCCGGCGCCGACAGCCGCGGCCAGCCAGGAGGCACTGAGGTCGGTGGGGCGTTCGATGACTCGTTCGGTATCGGCGTGCATGGGGGTCAGCGTGCCAGGTCACTGCGCCAAAGAGAAGCCGTCCCATGCCATCCGGCGCTGCGGGTGCGGGTCGAACTCGATGCGGCTCTTGCGGTCGAAGACCATGACGGCACGGTCCTCGGAGGTGTAGGCGGGCCAGTCGTCGCCGGGGACCCCGGTGCGGCTGAAGCTGTGCCAACGACGCTGCACCTGGTTGCTGACTCGCAGCGCGGCGCGCTGATCGGCCGCGGCGGTCAGCAACGCGCCGAACCTGGTGCGATAGAAGTCGAAGACGGCCAGCAATTCGGTGGCGTGGGTGGCTCCCAAGCCCGACCATCGCAAGGTCCGGGGGGCGTAGTCGTATCGGTACAGATAGGTGGGCGCGTGGCCGCCGTGGGCCTCGGCGATCTGCCAGGCCGCCGAGCTGAACGCGAAGTCGCCGCCGAGCTGCACGCATGCCGAGGGCGACGGGTAGTCCGGGTAGGCGGCGGTAATGCGTTCGCGGGCAGCCGGTTCGGTGTCGGCCAATAGCTCTTCGATCATCGATTCGTTCGTCGGCAGCATCCGAAGGAAGCGGGTGAACAACCGACCCTCTTCGGCATTGGTCCCGACAATCAGCGGGACTCGGTGGGCCCGGCCGGTGCGCATCGCCTCGACCGGATCGATGGGCAGGCAGTCGTCGCCGATGACCGGACCAATTGGGAAGGCTCCCAGCCGTTTTTGCATGCCCTGGTCGATCAGGCGGTCCTGTGTGTCGACCAATTGGGCCGCGGAGGCCTGCATCAGCGCGTTGGCGGCGTCCTGGGTACGGGTCCCGAGGAGGTTGGCGAACCGGCTGGCGAACTCGTCGGCAATCTCTTTCGACCGCACCAGGCCCGACGCCGGGCTCTCTGAAATCGCCCGGGCGAACAGGCCTTCGGCGGCGGGCACCGCCAACAGCGTGGCGGTGATGCACGCGCCCGCGCTTTCACCGAAGATGGTGACATTGCCCGAGTCGCCGCCGAACGCCGCGATGTTGTCGTGGACCCATTGCAGGGCCAGCACCAGATCGCGCAGATACAGGTTGCTGTCGATGGTGATATCCGGTGTCGACAGCGACGACAGATCCAGACAGCCCAGCGCGCCCAGCCGGTAGTTCACCGAAACGTAGACGCAACCGCGTCGAGCCAGCGCGGCACCGTCGTACAGCGGGGTCGCCGAGCTGCCGAGGATGTACCCGCCGCCATGAATGAAGACCATCACCGGCAGCGGCTCGCCGGATTCGGGGCCGGATTCGGGTGCGACGACGTTGAGGGTGAGGCAGTCCTCGCTCATGGGTTGGTACTTGCCGACGCCCAGCATCGTGTAGCGCCGCTGCTGGGGCGCGCAGTTGGCGAAGCCATGACAATGCCGCACACCCGACCAGGGCTGGGCCGGCTGCGGCGCCCGAAAGCGCAGCCTGCCCACCGGGGGGCGGGCGTACGGGATGGATCGCCAGCGGTGCACGCCGTCGCGGGTGAAGCCTTCAACGATGCCGGCGGCGGTGCGTGCGCGGATGCTGCGCTGATGCATAACCCGACGGTAGCCGACACTACGTACGTAGGGCGGGCGGAGCGCCTAAATCCGGTGCGTGGCGGCTAGCCTGACGGAATGCGGTTCACCGCGCTGATCGCCCTGTCGTTGCTGATCGCTGGCTGCTCCCACGCCGGCAGCAGCCACTCGGGGCAGACGCAGACCCCCAACACCACGGCGGTATCGGGCTTCTCGCCGACGGCCGCCACGCCCTCGTCGAGCAAACCTCCCGCGCCGTCGGCGGCGCCCGCCGCCGGGGCGGCGATGCCGGACGTCATCGCGTGGATCGAGGCCGGTCGTCCCGCCGATCCCGGCCGCTATCACACCGTGACGCGCGACGGGGTCGCCACACCGTTGGGTAACGACATCGCCTTCACCGCCGCGGCCGGCAAAGTCGTGTGCATGACGGACTCCAAGCACACCGGCAACGCGCTGGCCTGTCTGGTCGCCCTTGCCAATCCCCCGCCCCGGCCCGAGACCGCATACGGCGAATGGAAGGGCGGCTGGGTCGACTTCGATGGCACGAAACTGCAGATCGGGTCGGCCCGTGCCGACCCCGGTCCGTTCGTCAACGGCAATGGACCCGAGTTGGCGAACGGGGACTCGCTGTCGTACGACGACAATCGCTGTCGCGCCGACGATACGGGGCTGTTCTGCGTGAACTACGCCCACCAGTCGGCGGTACGGTTCGCCGCCGCCGGTGTCCAGCCCTTCGGTTGCCTGCGCTCGGTGCCGGCGCCCGACGGCGTCGGCGTCGCGTTCAGCTGCTGAGCCGCGCGTCGGGCGCGCTAGGTGATCGTCGCGAAGAGCTGGCTCATTTCGTCGGCCGGACCGGCAGGCACGGTGTAACCGGTCTCGTCGCGGATCTCGCCGAGGTGATCGCGCACATCCTCGATGGACAGTGCTGGACTGTAGAAACCCGTTGTCCTGCCGATGAAGAAGCGTGCGACGTGTCCGGCGCCGACGGTGTAGATCTCCCCGGAAACCGGGCAATCCTGGTGGGCCAGGAAGGCCACCACGGGAGCCACCAGCGCCGGGTCGAGCTTCCGAAGGTACTGGCCCACCAGGTCGTCCAGTACCGCTTGCGCCGACGCGTCATCCTGAAAGTCGGCGCCGTCGACGGAGTGTGCCAACATCCGGGTGTAGGCGATCGGGGCGACGGCGTTCACCTTGATGTCGTGATCGGCTCCCTCGGCGGCCAGGACGCGGGTGAGGCCGATCAGGCCCGTCTTGCCCGCGCCGTAGTTGCTCATGCGTTCGGCCCCAAGGATTCCGGCGGCCGAGCAGGTGTTGACCACCCTGCCGTGCCGTTGCTCGCGCATGACTTTCCAGGCTGGCCTCGTCACGTGAAACGCGCCCCGCAGGTGCACGTCCAGCAGGGGCTCGAGTAGGTCGGCGGTCATGTCTTCGAACGGCGCGTCGCGCACGATCCCGGCGTTGTTGATCACGATGTCCACCCGGCCCCAAGCGCGAATGGCGGTGTCCACGATCGCCTTTCCGCCCTCTGGAGTCGTCACGCTGTGGGTGTCGGGGACGGCCTGGCCGCCGGCTTTGCGGATCTCTTCCGCGACCGCGTCGGCCGCCCCGCCATCCGAACCGTCGCCCGCCACCGAGCCACCTGTGTCGTTGACCACGATGCACGCGCCGCGCGACGCAAGCAGCAGGGCGTACTCCTTGCCCAGTCCGCCGCCGGCGCCGGTGATCACGGCGACCCGGTCGTCGAATTGCAGCGGGTTGGTCACCAAGTGACCGGCAACTCTTTCATGCCGTAGATGTCGGCGTCCTTGAATCTGAGTTCATCCGGGGGCACCGCCAATTTCAACCCTGGGAGCCGCCGTGCCAGCGTCGCGAACGCGACCTGCATTTCGGCGCGCGCGAGATTCGCGCCGATGCATTGGTGCACACCATAGCCAAAACCCAAGTGTCTGCGGGTGTTTCGATCGACATCAAAGGTTTCCGGATTGTCTACGAAGGCGGCATCCCAGTTTCCGGCGGGCAGGTTCATCACCACGTATTCCCCGGCGCGGACCAGCTGCCCACCGATCGTGAGGTCTTCGGTCGCCACGCGATCGACCTGGCTGTGCACGATGGTGAGGTAACGCATCAGCTCCTCGACGATGCTGGCGACGCGGGCGGGGTCGTCGGTTTGACCGAGCCTGGCGTAGACATCGGGATGTTGCAGCAGCGCAACGGTTCCCAGCGAAATCATGTTGGCGGTGGTTTCATGGCCCGCCTGCATCATGATCACGCTGTTCATGGCGGCGGTCGCATAGTCGAGCTGACCGGTGGCCACGTATTCGGTGACGAGCCGGCTGATCAGGTCGTGGCCTGGTTCGCGCGCCTTGCGCCCCACCAACTCCTCGATGTAGGCGTACATCGCCCCGAAGGCCTGCGCCTTCTCCGCGTCGGAGGACTTCTGGTCCAACCCGGTTGTGGTGTGCCGCTGGAAGAGCCCGAGATCTTCGGGTGGCACCCCCAGCAGCAGCGCGATCACCAGGGACGGCACCGGCAGACCAAAGCTGCGCACCAGGTCGGCCGGCGGCCCGTTGCCGATCATCTCGCCGAGATAGTGATCGACTATTTCCTGGATCTGCGGGCGCATCGCTTCGCAACGCCTGAAGGTGAAGTTGCTGGTCATCATGCGCCGCAGCCGCTGGTGCTCGGGATCGTCTGTCCGCGCGAACATCACGGGGATGTTGTTGTCGGCGTCGGTCGGCATGATCGCGTCCGGAATGGTCTTCGCGGACAGGCGCGGATCCACCAGCGCCGCCCTGATGTCCGCGTAGCGGCTCACCACCCAGGCCGGTTGTCCGTGGTACATCGCCCGGCGTAACCCCGGCTCCTCCCGCCAGCTCTCGAATTCGGCGGGCGGCTTGAGCGGGCAGTGCGCCGCCCGCGGGACCGGAAGCACCGGGAGTTCGGTATCGGAGCACGAAGCGGAAGTTGTTGGCGTCACCGGCGCTTCCCATTAAGTGGCAGATAGCTGTCAATTGTATGAGCGTAGAACTCCGGCAATTGGCAGTCAACTGTCAGTTAAGCTGTCTTGGTGACCGCCATCGAGGACCGGCCGCTGCGAGCGGACGCCGCCCGCAACGCCGAGCGCATACTGCGCGCCGCGCGGACCGTATACGGCGAGCTCGGACCGGATGCGCCCATCGAAGCGGTCGCCCGTCGCGCGGGAGTCGGCGAGCGGACGCTCTACCGCAGGTTCCCGGCCAAGGCCGACCTGGTCCGGGCGGCCCTGGATCAGAGCATCGCCGAGGATCTGATGCCGGCGATCGAGCATGCCCGACGCGCGGACGACCCGCTGCGTGGCCTGAACGAATTGATCGAAGCCGCAATAGGACTCGGCGCTCGCGAACGCCACCTGCTGACCGCCGTGCACCGGGCCGGGTCGCTGACCGCCGACATCTCCGACTCGCTGAACCAGACCCTGCACGAACTTGTTCGGCGCGGCCAGGGGGCCGGGCTGGTGCGCGCCGACTTGGTCGCCGACGACCTGCCGCGCCTGATCGCGATGCTCTATTCGGTGCTGCCGACGATGGATCCGCGCAGCGATGGCTGGCGGCGCTACGTTGCGCTGATCCTCGACGCGATATCGATCAGCGAGGCAAAGCCGCTGCCCGCCGCCGCCCCCTGGCGCGTCTCGGAGCCCAGCAGCTGGCACTTGTGAGCGACCTAGTTGATGGTCACCCCGGCGTCGACCTTGAACTGCAGCCCCGTCACGTATCTCGCCTCGTCCGATAGCAGGAACAGCACTGCGTTGCTGACGTCGGCGGGCTCGACGGCCGGGGTGGGCATCGCGTTGACGAAGATGGGGATCAGGTCGGACCGCTGCTCGCCCAGCAGAGGTCCGAACGACGGCGGAACCATGCCGGTGGGGACGCCGGTCGGAAGCACGGTGTTGACACGAACGTTCTGCGCGGCCAGTTCGTTGGCCAACGCGAGTGTCAGGCCCACGACGCCGTACTTCGCCGCCGTGTAGGGCGCCTGCAGCGGAAAGCCCTTGACGGCGCCGGCGGAGCTGACGTTGACCAGGCTGCCTCCCCCTTGTTCGAGCAGGTGCGGTATTGCCGCCGCGCAGGTGTTCCACACCCCGACGAGGTTCACGTCGACGACCGTGCGCCACTGATCGGCAGTGGTCCTGTCCCATGACGCGACGGTGAGCACGCCGGCGTTGGCCACCGCGCCGTCCAGTCCTCCCAGTTCGCGAACCCCGTCGTCGACAGCCGCGCGCAGCCGTTGCTCGTCGCGGACGTCGACGACGTAACTCACACAGCGACAGCCGATTTCGCTGACCATCCGTGCCGTTTGGTCCAGATCCTCCTTGCCGGCCAAGGGGTACTCGATCTGCGGCAGGGACTGGCAGATATCCATCAGGATGAGGTCGGCGCCCTCATCGGCGAGCCGCAGTGCATGGCTGCGCCCCAAGCCGCGGGCCGCCCCGGTGATCAGGATGCGTTTCCCGGCGACGCGGCCCCGCATCGATTCCGCCATGCGCCTAGCGCTCGTTCCACATCACGCCGCGCATTGTCGCGGATAGCGGGATGTCCTCCACGGCGACCAGGCCTTGGGGCGCGCGACATACCCAGTCGATCGCGTTGACCGCCCGGCCCGCCGTTGAAATGCAGCCCGCTTCAGTGGAATCAAGGAACGGATGGGAAACGTGAGTGTTTATCTCCACCCGCGGTTCACCCTCCACGACGACCCGGTGCACACCGGTGTGGCCCTCCGGGGGGAATTCCCAGTCGGGCGCCGCGGCCGCGGTAAGCCTTGTCACGTGCTCGAGGGTGATCACCGGTTGCCCGTCGCGCACGCCCTCGGTCGCGAACCGAACCGCGGCCATCTGGCCGGGCTCGACCGTCATCATCGTGCAGTCGATGCGCTCGGGCGTATACCAAGGTTCGCAGCGCTGGCGCACGTCGTCGAGTTTGATGTCGAGATTGTCCGCCAGGCTGCGTACCTGACCACCCCACATCGACACGATCACCCCGGGCAGGAACATCATCGGCGACTCGTCGTCCGGGGCGCTTCCGAAACCCATTGCGGCACCGGTGAACTCGGCGTCATCGTAGTTTCCGTAGTCGAAGATCTCCTGCACGGTGATCGACGAGACTCGGGTGGTCAGGCTGACCGCGGAGTGCACCAGTGTGTCACCCGAGAAGCCGGGGTCGATGCCGTTGACATACAACGACGAGTTGCCTTCCGCGCAGGCGCGCTCCAGGGGCACCCGCAACCAGTCGTCGGCGTGGTGGGGCGCAACAAGCCACACCATCGACGTACCGACGACGTTGGTTCCCGCCGCAAGGAATTTCGCCATCTGTTCGATGGCCTCCATCGGCCGGGTCTCACCTTGCGATGTGTAAACCACGCAGTCGGCGCCGAGGCCTACCAGGGCATCGACGTCGTCGGTGGCGACGATGCCCGTCGGTCGATCCAGTCCGCATAGCTCCGCCGCATCCCGACCGACCTTCTCGGGGCTGGCGGCATGCACGCCGACCAATTCCAGATCCGGTCTGCCGATGATGGCCCGCAGCGAATGCCGGCCGACGTTGCCGGTGGAGAACTGGATCACTCTGCGCATTGTTGCCCTGGCCCTTCCAACGGTGGTGATGACTGATGGTGCCTCGTTCAGATCCGTTGTCAAGCAGGGTCAGTAGTCCGGTATCGGCAGCGGCGAATTGTTCGACTCGATGCCGCCGTCGACATGGAAGGTCGCGTTGGTCGCGTAACAATCGCGCGTGCACAGATACACCGTGAGGCGCCCGAGGTCCTCGACATCGCCCAGCCGATGCAGCGGCGTGGCGTCTTGCATCTTCTCCAGCGACCCGGGCATCAAGTCCAGGCTGCTCTGCAGACCGTCCGTGGCGAACGAACCGAGCGCGATTGCGTTGACGCGAATCTTCGGCGCGAGTTCCTGCGCCATGGCGCGGGTGAGCGCTTCGAGGCCGCCCTTCGCGACGCAATACGCGGTCAACGCCCGAATCCCGAACCGTGCCGAACCCGACGAGATGTTGACGATGGAACCGTGTCCGGCGCTGAGCATGTGCGGGGCCACGAGCTGACTCATGATGAATGCGGAGGTCACGCACCAGTCGAAGGTGTGCCGGAAGTCTTCGTCCGTGATGTCCAGAAACCGCGCATAGGTCGAGCCACCGACATTGTTGACGAGGATGTCGATGCGCCCGAAGCGCTCCATTGCGGTGTTCACGACACGCTCACCGTCAGAACGGCTTATCGCATCCGCAACGAGCGCCAGCCCCTTGCCGCCAGCCTCCTCGATGTTCGCAATCGACCGAACAATTTCAGACTCGGTGCGGGCGGTGCCCACCACCGTCGCGCCGGCCTCGGCCAAAACCCGTGCGATTCCTGCCCCGACACCACGCCCGGCGCCCGTGACGATCGCGACCTGCCCATCGAGCCGGAACTGCTCCAATGCCATGTTGGGCTCCTTCGGCCGCGACGGGTGCGGCGATAACTCTAGGAAGGTTGCTTGACTAAAGTCAATAAATTTGCGCGCTGCCGGGTTTGTATCGGTAGGTCTGGCTCGACAATGCTCAAGCTTTACAAGCATTTCTGGCGCGCGCGGGTCATAATGGGTTGGTTCCGCTAGGAACTTACGGATGAGTCGGGTCAACTGTGAGGCATGAAATGGCGGTGACGGACAGGCCCTCTGCACGAGAGGCGAAGCGCCTGCAGACGAGGGAGCGCTTGATGGGCGCCGCGATCGCGGAGTTCGCCCGCGGCGGGATGGCCGAGGCCGACGTCGGCGCCATCGTGGCCGCGGCGGGAGTGGCCCACGGGACCTTCTTCTTCCACTTCCCGACCAAGGAGCATGTCCTGCTGGAGCTGGAGCGCCGGGAAGAGGACCGCATCGCCAAGCAGTTCGCGCAATTCCTGAAGTCCAAGCACGACCTCGCGTCCGCGCTGAACGAGGCCGTCCGCGTGGTGGTCGGACTGGAGCGTCGACTGGGCTATCTGCTCTTCAATGACTTTCTTGCGCTGCACTTCTCCCAAACCCGCCCGCCTACCGAAGACGGCAGGGATCACCCGTTGGTCGTTCTGGTCGCCCAGGAAATCGCGAACGCTCAGCAACGTGGCGAGGCGGATCCGCGAGTCATTCCGATGAACAGCGCGGTGTTCTTCCTGCTGGGTCTCTACTCTCTCTTGATCACCACGAACCACTGGCCGACGGGCCACGATCTGCTGGAAGACTACGTCGCGAGGACGTTGCGAAGCTTGCAGCCGTGACCCTCGCCGAGGGGAGACGCTACGAGCGGACCACACCGCGCAACGGCACCAGCCCGAGTTCCTAGTGGGTGGGGAATCCCGGTGGGCGTCGCAGACCGCCGGCACCGCACCAGACTTGACTAACATCAGTAACTAGACCCTCCGAAAAGCACGAAATGCCGGTCATGCTCGGCTGACAACCCCATTGGAGCTAGCTCTTTTGTTGACTAAAGTCAGCCTGTTATAGTGCACGCACCTGCTCAATCGGCATCGACGACGGGGAGGGCTCGTGAACGTGCCGAAGCTGCATCAGCGCGGCTCTGCCCTACCGGGGCTGGGGTTCGACGAGCACGCCGAGCAATCGCAGCTCGCACAGCGCCAGGCCGACAAATGGCTCATCTCCGGCAGCCTCCTGATCGGCACGGCGGCCTTGGGCATCTTCGGGCTGCCGCTGTTTCTCTGGGGTGTCCGGTTGCTGCGCCGGGCGCAAAGGGATGGGCTCTCGGTTCGGCCGATGCTGGTCACCCTGCTCGGCTACCTGGTCATCATCGACGCGGCCATCAACACCGTGGGGTGGGCGCTCGACCTGGTGGCGAACCACACCCTGCTCGCCCGCGTCCTGCTGAACGGCTGGGGCAACATGTTCGATGCCGGCTACTTCTGGCACTACAACGAGTTGTGGATCGGCGGCGCGGCGGGCCCCGGCGAAAAAGCCTGGGAGGTCGGGCTGATCCTGACCGTCTTCACGATGCGCATCGCCGCGGCCATCGGCTTCCTGCAGATGAAGCGCTGGGGCCACCAGTGGATGATCGTCACCTGCTGGATGGGGGTGGCGATCTGGATCGGATATGTCTTCAACATGACGATGTTCGCCGACGTGCGCTTCGCCGGTGTCGTGCTGCCGGTCATCGGGTGGTGGCTCTACGACATCTTCTACATCACCCCCTTCCTCGCCATCCCGTATCTGCACACCGTCAACCGTGAACTCTTCGCCGACTGAGACGCGGCAACCACAGATGAATTCGATGATCAGGAGGTCGGGATCGTGGGCTATCTCTGGGAGATCCTTCGCTACGTCGCCGCTTGGGGCGGCACCGGACTGATCATCTGGTTTTGGTATTGGCTGTTCTCCAACATCGGCACGTTTTGAGCGGCTACCGCGATGGCTGAAGGCTCCGACCTCCATGCGATGGCGCTCGAACGACGTTGCGCCGTGACGGCAGTGGCGTTGAGTGACCGGCGCCGCGACGGCGCCCGGCTCGTCACGGGTGAGCGGCGCCGCTTCGGTTTGAACGCTGGGCTGACCTTCGTCCATGTCCCCTACCCCGCCATAGACGATTGGACGCGCAGGACCCTCACATGCGGTGTGGCGCTGCAATGTTCGCCATCCAAGGAACGCATCACCGAATACCGGCTGAACGAGCTGTCCGCACGCGAACTGCGGGCGCTCACGCTCGTCGAAGCGGGCGTCGCCGTCGGCTGGATAGCCTCGCGGTGGCCCGGCCTGCTACCCGAGCTGCGCCGGGTACTGCCGGAAGTCATCTCCGCCAATGGCGACATGAACGCCGAGGAGATGCTCAACCGCGCGATCGCGCTGGCGGCCACGGATAGGGATTTGACGGTCCATCCGCTGCTGGGCGACTTGCCGCTGGCCTACACCATGCCACGGGGATGGACCGACAAGTTGCGACGCAGTTTCGGCAGGATGCCCTGGACGACAACGCAGCAACGGGTTCCGCGGCCCTATTCGGTGCCCGTGGGCGGCGACGGGGGCGTCCGCAACCCCAACCTGCCGCCGCCGAGCCGGCCGCAAGACAACGATCTCGACCTCACCCCGCAACACCGGCCCGGAATTCCCTACCCCGAATGGAACGCGTGGACGCAGCGATTCCTGCGCGACCACGTCGCCGTCGTCGAGACCGCGGACACCCGCAGCGTCCGCGGGCCGGCACCCGTGACAGTCGACGTCCGCAAGTGGTTCGAAGAGCACACCCACCGCGCGATGACGAACCGCCTCGAAGACGGCTCCGACCTCGATGTCGACCAATACGTCAGCCACTACGTCGATCTCACGACCGGCGAGGCCAAGGAGCCGAGGATATTCCGCGACCTGCTGCCCAGCGGACGCGACGTCACCACGGCATTGCTGCTCGACGGCAGTTCATCGCTCGGAGTGCACGGCGGGCGAATCTTCCGGCTGGAATTGGCCTGTGCCGATGCGCTTTCGCGGGCGATGACGCTGGCGCGCGAGCGTCATGGCGTCTTTGTGTTCACGGGCAACACCCGTCATCGAGTCGAAGTGCGCCGCCTGAAGGACTTCCACGACCGCCGGTTCGTGCCGCCGAGCGGGCTGGGCCTGTCCACCCGCGGATACACCAGACTCGGTGCGCCACTTCGCCATCTGACGAGCCGATTGCTGGCGCAGCCCTCCGAACGGCGCCTGCTGATCGTGATCGGCGACGGTCTGATCTCCGACGAGGGGTACGAGGGCCGCTATGCCTGGGCGGACGCCGCGCACGCCGTCGACGAGGCCAGCGACGCGGGGGTGTCGATGTACTACGTGGGCGTCGGACCGACGAGAGTCGATCCCCTCCCGGAGGTGTTCGGTCCTCGTCGGTCCCAACGGATTCGGCGCATCGAGGAGCTTCCGCGGGTACTGGCTCATGTCCATCGTGAACTGGTCGCCGCATGAACGCCGCCACCGATACCTATTTCGCCAACGGCAACGAGGTCGAGCTGTTCGAGCGGGCATTCCAGCGGCGCCTGCCCGTGATGCTCACCGGTCCGACCGGCTGCGGCAAGACCCGGTTCGTCGAGCACATGGGCCTGCTGTTGGGGCGTCCCGTCGTCACCATCAGCTGCCACGACGATCTCACCAGCTCCGATCTCGTCGGGCGCTTCATGGTGACCGGCGGCGACGTGGTGTGGACCGACGGCCCGCTGACCCGGGCGGTCAAGGCCGGCGCGATCTGTTACCTCGACGAAGTCGTCGAAGCTCGCCACGACTCGTTGGCGATCCTGCATTCGCTCACCGATCACCGGCGCTCGCTGTTCCTCGACCGCGCCGGCGAGGTAGTGGCGGCGCCCGACGGCTTCATGCTGGTGTGCTCCTACAACCCCGCATACCGCAGCTCGCTCAAGGAACTCAAACCGTCGTTCCGCCAGCGGTTCGTCACCCTCGCGATGGGTTATCTGCCGCCCGACCGCGAGGCCGAGGTGATCGTCGCCGAATCCGGAATTCCGATCGCCACGGCGCGGCGACTAGTCGATTGCGCTCTCGCGATCCGCACCGCCGACGAAGCCTTTCACTTCGAGCCTCCGTCGACGCGGGTGTTGGTCACGGCCGCGCAGTTGATCGCCGCCGGCGCAACCGAATTGGATGCGGCCGACGCCTGCATACTCGCGCCGCTGAGCACCGACGGCGGGGTCACCGACGGTCTGCGTGAAGTGGCGGCGGCCACCCTGGCTACCTCGCCCTAGAAAGGAGCAATCGGCATGGATCTGAAGGAGCGGAAACGCAAGAGGGCGCTCATCGTCTTCCAAATAATGATCTACGGATACTTGGCGGTGATGTTCGGGATCCAGCTCTACATGTCGTTCGCTCGCGGGTGGTGGGATCTGTGAATCTTCCTCTGCTCAACCGGCTTTCAGGCGGCTCGGTCAGCCTGGAGTATCACCACGACGAATCCCGCCAAGCGCAGCGCCGCGCCGACAAGTGGATGATCGCCGGCGCGGCCCTGATGGGCATGTGGGCCCCGGGGCTGATCGGGTTCCCCATCTTCATGCGGGGGGTCTGGCTGCAGCGCCAAGCCCTGCGCGCCGGCCTGTCGGTCCGGCCCATGATCGTGACACTGATCGGCTATCTGGTGCTGATCGACGGAATGCTCAACAGCCTGGGCTGGGCCCTGGACCTGGTCGCCAACCACACGTTGATCAACCGGGTGCTGATGGTCGGGTGGGGCAACATGTTCGACGCCGGCTACTTCTGGCACTACAACGAACTGTGGGTCGGCGGCGCCGCCGGGCCGGGCGAAAAGGCTTACGTGGCCGGGCTGATCCTGACGGTGTTCTCCATGCGGGTGGCCGCGGCGATCGGGTTTTTGCAGATGAAACGGTGGGGCCACCAGTGGATGATCATCACCTGCTGGATGGGCGTGGTGATCTGGTCGGCCTACGTGTTCAACATGACCATGTACGCCGACGTGCGGTACGCCGGCGTCGTGTTCCCGGTCGTCGGCTGGTGGCTCTACGACATCTTCTACATCACCCCCTTCCTGGCCATCCCCTATCTGCACACCGTCAACCGCGAAATCTTCACCGACTAGGTTTAGGAGCATTGCGATGACCGAACCGTCAGCAACCGAGGAAAAGGACAAGACTCCAGATTCCGAGAAGCTCGAGCCGGGCACGACGCCGTACTACGCGCGAATGCACAAATGGATCAAACGCGCCGTTTTGGTGTGCCTGGTGGCGCTGGTGATCGAGGGCGCGTTCACGCTGCCGTTCATGGCGGTCTACTACGGCTACCCCACGCTCAGCCTGACCGAAATCTGCAGTGAGCTGTTGAAGATTCGGTACTCCAACGACACCTTGGAGTGTAAGTACCCGTACCCGCCGCTCGGGCCGCCGGAGGGCGCCGAGGGCAAGGCCACCGCGCAGGACGTGTGGGGCATCCAGCCGATACCGAAGTACCACCGGCTCGGGTTCCGCGAACTCGTTAGGATCCACAACGAGAGGCTCGCCCGGCAGCACGCAGCGGCGCACCCGTGATCCCCGACTGAAGGAAGTGCGATGACGCCGGACGATCAATCGCCTCTGCTCCATCACATCGTGTTCGCCGTGGCACCCGAGCGGCATGCCACAGCGGCACAATTCTTCGCGGACGTCGGTTTCGTCTTCGAGAATTTCCAGCTGGCCGAACTGGGCGTGGACATTCACCTGGACTGGAATCGCGGTATCGAGCTGATCAGCCCGATACCGGAATCGACGGGGTCGGTGGCCGCTTCGGTGAACAAGTTCCTGGAAAGCCACGGCGACGGCGTGTACAGCGTGGTCATCCGGGTCCCCGCAGCGTCGGCGGCCGAAAACGTCGCCGAGCGCTACGGCGCGGCAACGCGATTCCGGCAGAACTTCGAGGGCGAGGGCACCTTTCTCGACGAAATCGACTTGTCGGTGTTGGGCCTGCCGTTGACATTCCTGGCGACCAACATTCCGTGATCACAGCCGCGCGTCCACGCGTACGGTGACCGCACGTTAGTGTGCTTTGGACACCGATAGAAGAAGTTGAGCAAATTTATGACTGCGGCAGCAGAAACGTCACCAATCGAAGCGCGGGTCGGCCACTACTACCGGATGGACGGCACCTACGTGGTCGGGCGCGAGAAGCTCCGCGAATATGCCCGTGCCGTGCAGGACTACCACCCTGCGCACTGGGATGTCACCGCAGCGGTTGACTTGGGCTACCCGGACCTGGTGGCACCGCTAACGTTCACGTCGGTCCCCGGCATGACCTGCAACCGCCGGATGTTCGAATCGGTGGTCGTCGGTTACGACACCTACCTACAGACCGAAGAAGTCTTCGAGCAGCACCGGCCGATCGTGGCCGGCGACGAACTGCACGTCGACGTCGAGCTGTCGTCGGTGCGCAGGACGGCCGGCCGAGATTTCATCACGGTCACCAACACCTTCACCGACACGGACGGCGAGCGGGTGCACACCCTTCACACCACCGTTGTCGGTCTCACCAACGAGGACGTCAATCCGGCGATCAAAACGGCGGTGCAGAAGATGATGATGCACGACGTCGACATCTTCGGGATCGGTGAAGAGGATTACCAGAAGACGGTGCGCCCCGAGGGCGAGGTTCGAATCGCCCAGGGAAGCACCACCCGGACGCCGGGGACGCCGTCCTTCGAGGACGTCCAGGTCGGTGACGAGCTGCCGGCGCATCACGCCCGACTGTCCCGCGGCGACCTGGTGAACTATGCGGGCGTGGCCGGCGACGCCAATCCGATCCACTGGGATGAGTCCATCGCCAAGCTCGCCGGGCTGCCCGATGTGATCGCCCACGGAATGCTCACCATGGGTTTGGGTTCCGGGTTCGCGTCCGCATGGTCGGGCGACCCCGGTGCGGTCACCCGCTACGCGGTGCGGCTGTCCCAGCCCGCGGTCGTGTCGGCCGCCGAGGGCGCGGACATCGAGTTCAGCGGCCGGATCAAGTCGCTGGACCCGGCCACCCGTTCCGGTGTGGTGATTGTCGCCGCGAAGTCCGGTGGCCAGAAGATCTTCGGCATGGCGACGTTGAACGTCCGCTTCCGCTGACCGTTTTCTCGTCGGCCAGCTCAGAGTTCGAGCACGCGAATCTCACCGGTGCCGCCGTCGACTTCGACGAGCGCACCCGACGGCAAGGCCCTGGTCGCGCCCTGGGCATCGACCACACACGGGAAGCCGAACTCGCGCGCGACCACGGCGGCATGTGACATCGGCCCCCCGAGTTCGGTGACCACCGCGGCGGCGTAGCAGAACGCGGCGGTGTAACCGACATCGGTGACCTCGGCGACGAGAACCTCGCCCGGTTGCAAGTCGTCGATGGTCTCCGGCCGCACGATCCGCACCCGCCCGCGGACCCGTCCCCCGCACACGCCGACCCCATGCAGCGTGTCCCCGCTGGTCAGGCCGGGCGGCGAGGCGTTGGACGGCTGCCAGCTCCCACTGAACACCGTCGGGGGGACGACGCCGGCCAGTTTGCGGTGCTCGGCGCGGCGGCGCGCCACCACGTCGGCCGCATCGGGCGGCAGCGCGTCGAGTTCGTCCACCAGGAGGTAGAACACGTCGTCGGCGTTGTCGAAGATTCCGGCCTCGGCCGATCGGCGGCCGTACTCACGAAGCAGACAACGCAGCACCCAGTTCGCACGGACCATCTTGTCGCGGCGGACTTCGCGGTCGCGGATCTGGCGTGCGGCTAGCGCCGCTATAGGCTTGGCGCGCAACGGAATCCGTGGAGGAGGTGGCGGCGGCGTGGGCGGGGCGGTCATGGCCCTGGCCACCATCCGGACCAGCAGCTCGGGGATGTCGGCGTAGCTGGTCGACAGCATCTCCAGCTCCGCGGGGCCGCGATGGCCGATCAGCTCCAGCTCGGATAGCACCGCCGCGTGAAACTCCGGCGCGTCTGCGGCCAGCTTGCCGAGCCGCTCACCCGGCTCGCCAAGCAGCCGCACCACGTTCGGGTCGCGCCGCGCGGCAACCACCAACCGATGCACCGCCTCCACCGACCGCGCGCTGACCAGCTCCGGCCCCGCCTGCGGGGCCGTGTCGCGCCCGCTCAGGCCTCGCAACAACACGTTGAAAGCCGCACACAACATGAACGACACCGACGACAGCACCCAGCCGTGCACCACGTCGTCGCGCGCCAGCAGGATCAGGCTGAGCAGGCGACGATCGTCGAGCCGAGTGACGTCGTCACCGACCAGTCGTTCCAGGCGATCGACATCGGCCAGGTACTCGGCGGTGTCGCGGGGCGAACCGGCGCTCAGGCCGACCAGGTTGACGCCGAACACGCCGATGTTGCGGACGGTGCGCAATCTCCTTCGGGCGCCGCTGGTTTCGGTGGGCGGGCGTTCTTCGCCGAAGATCGGCAGGGAGGCCATGCTGGGACCGAAGTATCCGCTGTTCCTGACGACCGTCGGCGGCTTGACGAACGGCACGGTTTCGGCCATGAAGTGCGCCGACGTGATCGCCCCGTACAGCCGGTGCGCGAACACCGCGACGGTTCGCAGGGCAATCTCCCGCTGCACGATTCCGCCGGGCCGCAGCCGCTCCGCGATCGTCACTCCCCCGGCGCGCAGCCCGCGCACGGTCGCCGAGGCCGACGACGGCGAAAATGGGCCCGGCAGCGCCTCCGACAGGTTGGTCGCCAAGAAGGTCGGGAAACGCGGGTCGATCGGCGTGTCGAATTCCCCGTTATCTCCCGCCGGGCCAGCCAGATTGGGCTTTACCCCGTCTTCGGACGGTGCGTCGACGGCGGGTAACTCGGCAACATTGGTCAGCCGCCAGGACAGCGAGATCACCCGGTTGGCCACGGTGATTCGGCCACGCACCGCCGGCGCGAAATCGTCGATGCATTCCTGGGCGCTCCACGTCGGCTCGAAGCCCCACTTGTCACGCAGTCGCGAGGTATCCATCAGCGGGGCGCCCCGCACCAGCTGCAGGTCCGCCGGCCCAAAGCCGAACCGCACGATCGGGCGCCCCACGGCCGCGGCGACCTGACGGAAGCTCACCGCTTCATGGGCTGCGAGATTGACAGGGCCGCTACCGATTTCGGTTCCCAGCAGCCCCCGGACGAAGAGCCGAAGCGCATCGTCGAGGTGGACCACCTGCATGCGACGATCGGCTCCCCCGCCGGGAAAAGCCGGCAGCGCCAGCAGCCGGCGCACCCAGTTGTCGACGCCGCGGCCGAGAATCGGCGCCGAACGGATCGCGACCCATTCCCGGTCCGATGACTCAAGCATCTGTTCGACGCGGGCCTTGTGCCGGCCGTCCTCGAGTACCGGGGATAGCGCATCGGACTCGGCCTTCGGCCCGTCTGCCCCGCCGTAGACGTGTGCCGACGACGCGAAAACGATGCGCCCGGTGCCCGTCTCGGCCATCGCCTGCAGGACGTTGCGCGTGCCACCGATATTGACCTGCTCGCTGTTCCTTGCCCAGGCACAATGCGCGACGACGTCCGCACCGGCGATGCCGCGCTTGACCGCTCCCGCGTCGCGGATATCCGCTGCCACGAATTCGGCCGCGCTCGACCAACTTTCGGGCCGATGGCGCGCGATGCCCACGACATCGTGGCCTTGGCTGAGTAGCCGGGCGGCGAGGCCGCGGCCGAGCACACCACTGGCCCCCGTGATCGCGACCCTCACGGAATATCTTTGCTCATGGCTACTCGTCGTCGTCCATCAAGGCCGCGTTGACGAGGGCATCGAGGTCCATGTCCGCGATGTCCTTCTCCGTCGTCACCGCGGGGGCCGCCGCCTGGGCGCCGTCGGCTTCATTCGCCAACGCGAGCAACAGTTCCAGGACTCCGGCCTGCCGCAGGCGCTTGACCGGAATCGACCCGACGACACGCTGGATTTCGGCTTCGCCCGGCACAGTGGCCGGAGCATGTTGCTCCGATGCGCCGACGAGTTCGCGGTGCATGTAACCGGCCAGCGCGGCGGAGTTCGGGTAGTCGAAGATCAACGTCGGCGACAGCGCCAGGCCGGTGGCGGACTTGAGCCGGTTGCGCATCTCGACCGCGGTCAGCGAGTCGAAGCCCAACTCCTGGAACGCCCTATCCGGATGGATAGCCTCGGCGCTGGAGCTGCCCAGCACGGTCGCGATGTTCGAGCGCACCAAGTCCAGCAGAATCGCCTGCTGCTCGTCCTCGGGCAGCCCTTCGAGGCGTTGCAGCAGAGCCGATTTCGACTTGGCGGCGGCCAACGAGTCGTCGACCTGGCGGCGGGTGGGCGCATTGATCAAATCGACGAACATCGGCGGCAGCGTACCGGCGTCGAATTTCACCCGCAGCGCCGCAAGGTCGATGTGGGCGGGCAGCATGAACGGCTCGTCGACGATGAGCGCTGTGTCCATCAATTCCAGCGCCTCGTCCGAGGACATCGCGACAATCCCGTCCCGCCCGAATCGGGCGCGATCGGCGGCGCCCAGCCCCCCGGTCATGGCGCTGGCCTGATCCCATAGCCCCCAGCCCAGCGAGACCGCCGGCAGCCCCTGTGCCCGGCGATGGGCGGCCAACCCGTCCAGGAACGAATTGCCGGCCGCGTAGTTCGCCTGACCCGATGCGCCCGCCAGCCCGGCGATCGACGAAAACATCACGAAGGCAGCCACATCCATATCGCGGGTCAACTCGTGCAGGTTCCACGCCGCGTCGACCTTGGCCCGCAGCACGGCATCGAGCCGCTCGGGAGTCAGTGACGCCACCACCGCGTCGTCGAGCACGCCGGCGGCGTGAATCACGCCGGTCAACGGGTGCTGCACCGGGATCTCGGCGATCACCTTCGCCAACGCCTCGCGATCCGCGGCATCACAGGCCACCAGCTCCACCTGGGCGCCCGCCGCGCGCAGCTCGAACATCAGCTCAGCGCCGCCGGGTGCATCGGGACCGCGCCGGCTGACCAACACCACGTTCCGCGCCCCATGGCGGGCCACCACGTGCCGCGCGAGCGCCGAACCGGCCATCCCCGTGGCGCCGGTGATCAGGACCGTGCCGGCCGTCCAGGCATCCGGCATCGTCATCACGACCTTGCCGACGTGGCGGGCCTGGCTCAAATAGCGCAACGCGGCAGGCGCACGGCGCACATCAAACCTGGTGACCGGTAGCGGCCGCAGCACGTCGTCGCCGAACAGCGCGGCCAACTCGTCGAGCATCTGCGCGATGCGGTCCGGTCCGGCTTCGAACAGGTCGAAGGCGCGGTAGCGCACACCGGCATGATCCCGGGCGACGACCTCGGGGTCGCGAATATCGGTCTTGCCCATCTCCAGGAACACCCCGCCGGGGGCGACCAGCCGCAGCGAAGCATCCACGAAATCACCGGACAGCGAGTCGAGCACCACGTCCATCCCGGCCCCGCCGGTCCTGCCGGTCGCGGCCCGAAACTTCTCCTCGAACTGGAGGCTGCGCGAGTCCCCGATGTGGTCATCGTCAAAGCCCATGGCCCGCAACGTGTCCCACTTGCTCCGGCTGGCCGTCGCGAACACTTCCAGGCCGAAGTGACGGGCCAGCTGGACCGCGGCCATACCCACCCCA
The DNA here is from genome assembly GCF_050205645.1 of Mycobacterium heidelbergense. Taxonomy (GTDB): domain Bacteria; phylum Actinomycetota; class Actinomycetes; order Mycobacteriales; family Mycobacteriaceae; genus Mycobacterium; species Mycobacterium heidelbergense_A. Next base: position 64,764 of record NZ_JBNMQT010000006.1, on the reverse strand, counting down.
CCGGCGGCGGCGTGTATTAGCACCCGCTGGCCGGGCTTGACGTCCGCCAGGTCGACCAGCGCGTAGCGCGCGGTAGCGAACACCACCGAAGCCGTCGCGGCGGCGGTGTATGACCATCCTTCCGGCACCTTGACGAGCAGTCGGTGGTCGGTGATCGCGACCGTTCCCGTCCCGTCCGGGAAAAGGCCCATGACGCGGTCGCCGACCGTGAAACGTCCGTCCTCCGAAGCTATTTCTGGGCCGGTTTCCACGACGACGCCGGCGGCCTCGATGCCCATGACCGCGTCCGGATCGGGATACAGGCCCAGCGCGATCATCACGTCGCGGAAGTTGGCCGCGATGGCCGACAACGCGACCCGCACCTGACCGGGCCCCAGCGGCGCATCGGCATCCGGAATCCGCTCCAACCGCAGATTCTCGATGGTTCCCCGACTGCTCATGCCCAGCCGCCACGGCCCGGCATCCGGTGGCACCAGGAGACCGCCGACCGCGCGGCTGCCCAGCACCCGCGCGGTGTGGACCGTCCGATTCCGCACCAACACCTGCGGCTCGCCGACCGCGAGAACCGCCGCTATCGCGTCGGCATCCAAGGCCTCGTCGGTGTCGACGAGCACGATCCGGCCGGGATGTTCGGTCTGCGCCGAGCGCACCAGCCCCCACACCGCCGCGCCCGCCAAATCGGTGACGTCCTCCCCCGGCAGCGCCATCGCGCCGCGGGTGGACACCACCAACGTCTCCGCCCCGTCGCGGGCCAGCCACGACTGCAGCACCGGCAACACCGCGCGCGTCGCCGCGTATACCTCCGTCACGACGTCACCAGCCACCGGTGCCGATTCGAATAGCACCGCCGAGCGCTCGGCCTCGGTGTTGTCCGGCTGCTCCAACTCCGTTGTCCCCCAAGCGGACACCGATACCGGCTGCACCGCCGCCGACGGCTGAGCGGACCAGACGACCTCGAAGAGCCGGTCCGGCCCCGAACTCGACACCGCGGCCAGAAGCTGCTGGTCGGTCACCGGGCGGGCCACCATCGACTCCACCGAGAGCACCGGCAGCCCCAACCCGTCGGCGAGCTCGATCGACACCGCCGATTGGCCGTTCGGCACGATCCGCGCTCGCACGGCCGCCGCCCCCGCGGCGTGCAACGACACCCCCTGCCAGGAGAACGGCACCAGCATCGAGCCCTCGGGCAGCTCGCCGCCATCGGACGCGAGGATGACCGCATGCAGTGCGGCGTCGAGCATCGCCGGATGGACGCCGAAGCCGGCCGTCGACACCCCCGCGTCGGTGGGCAGGGTAACTTCGGCGAAGACTTCGTCGCCGCGACGCCACATCGTCGTCAGTCCGCGGAACGCGGGCCCGTATCCGTACCCACGCTCGGCCAGCCGCTCGTACCCGTCGCCGACGTCCACCGCGACCGCACCCACCGGCGGCCACGCCGACAGATCCGCGCCCGGCTGTATCGATCCCGCCCGCAGAACGCCTTCGGCGTGCAACGACCACCCGGACCCGGTATCGGATCGCGAGAACACCGAAACCTCACGGGCGCCCGAATCATTCGGTCCGCCAACCACGACCTGAACTGCGACCGATCCGTCGGCCGGCAACACCAGCGGCGCCGCCAGATTCAGCTCGTCGACGATCCCGCAGCCCACCTGGTCGCCTGCGCGGATCGCCAACTCGACAAATCCCGCGCCCGGGAACAGCACGACCCCACCGACGGCATGATCGTTGAGCCAGCCCTGCGCGGCCGGTGACAACCGACCGGTGAGCACGACTCCGCCCGAGGTCGGCAGCTCCACCACCGCGCCGAGTAGGGCATGTTCGCCGGCGGCGAGGCCCAGGCCGGCGGCATCGACCGCAGCGCCGTCCCCGGACAGCCAAAAGCGCCGCCGCTCAAAGGCATACGTGGGCAATTCGACGGAATTTGCGTTGCCGACGATGCCGCGCCAGTCCACGGCCATCCCGGCGACGAACCCCTGCGCGACGGCGTTGGTCAGGGCCATCGGCTCCGGGCGGTCCTTGCGCAGGGCCGACATCGTGGTCACGGCGGCATCCGGTAGCGACTCTTCGATCGATGCCGTCAGCCCGCCGCTGGGACCGACTTCGAGGAAACGGTCGCCGCCGGCCGAGTGCACGAAGCGCACGCTGTCGGCGAAGCGCACCGCTTCGCGCACGTGCCGCCTCCAGTACGCCGCCGATGCGAAGTCGTCGCCCGCGAGCTGTCCGGTCACGTTCGACACGATCGGGATGGTGGCGGCGCCGACGGCGAGTCCGGCGGCGACGGTGCCGAATTCGTCGATCATCGGATCCATCAACGAAGAGTGGAAGGCGTGGGAGACGGCGAGCTGATGGACGCGACGACCGTCGGCGCGGAGCCGCTCCGCGATTGCGGTCACCGCCTGCTCTTCGCCCGAGATCACCACCGAGGCCGGGCCGTTGACCGCCGCGATGCCAGCCTCGGGCCCCAGCAGCGGCCGCACCTCTTCCTCGCTGGCCTGCACGGCGATCATCGCCCCGCCCTCCGGCAGCGCCTGCATGAATCGGCCCCGGGCCGCCACCAGTACCGCGGCGTTCTCGAGCGACAGGACGCCGGCTACGTGCGCGGCCGACAGTTCGCCGATCGAGTGGCCCATCACGAAATCGGGGCGCACACCCCAGGACTCGAGCAACCGGAACAGCGCAACTTCCACCGCAAACAGCGCGGGCTGCGCGAATTCGGTGGAGTTCAACAGGTTTTCGTCGGACCCCCAGATGACGTCGCGCAGCGGGCGTAATAGGTGCCGGTCGAGTTCGGCTACGACGGCGTCGAACGCCTCGGCGAAAACCGGATACGCGGCGTGCAATTCCATTCCCATGCCCAGTTTCTGGGCGCCTTGGCCGGGGAAGACGAAGACGGTCTTGCCACCGGGAGTCGCGGAACCACAAATGAACGACCCGGCCGGGTCGTCGTTGGCCAGCGCGTCCAGCCCGGTCAGCAACTGCTCGCGGTCATCACCGACGACGACAGCGCGATGCTCAAATGTCGACCGGCCGGCCAACGACCACCCCACATCGGCGATGTCGAGTTCACCGTGGGCGCGCACGTGCGCCGCCAACCGCGCGGCCTGAGATCTCAACGCCGACGGCGACTTCGCCGACACCGCCCACGGCACCGCCGGCACGCGGGGCCGTGGTTCCGGCTCGGCGGGCTGCTCGGCGGGGACCGCTTCGACGATGACGTGTGCGTTGGTGCCGCTGATCCCAAACGACGACACCCCGGCCCGACGCGGATGATCCGCGGGCCATGGCCGCGCCTCGGTCAGCAACGACACGGAGCCCGCGGACCAATCCACGTGCGGGCTGGGCTCGTCGACATGCAAAGTCGCGGGCAGCATCTCGCGGCGCATCGCCAGCACCATCTTGATGACACCGGCGACACCGGCGGCGGCCTGCGTGTGGCCCATGTTCGACTTGATCGACCCCAGCCACAGCGGTTCGGGCCGGTCTTGTCCATAGGTCGCCAACAAGGCCTGCGCCTCGATCGGGTCGCCCAATGTGGTTCCGGTGCCGTGGCCCTCGACAACATCCACGTCCGCCGCCGACAGCCCGGCGTGCGCCAGCGCGGCGCGAACCACTCGCTGCTGCGAGGGACCGTTGGGCGCGGTCAATCCGTTCGAGGCGCCGTCCTGGTTGATGGCCGACCCGCGGACCACGGCCAGCACGGGGTGCCCTAGGCGTCGCGCGTCCGACAGGCGCTCCACCACGAGCATGCCGCCGCCCTCGGAGAATCCGGTGCCGTCGGCCGCGCCGGCGTACGCCTTGCAGCGGCCGTCCGCGGACAGCCCGCGCATGCGGCTGAACTCCACGAAGATGTCGGGTGTCGCATTGACGGTGACCCCACCGGCCAGGGCCAGGTCGCATTCGCCCGAGCGCAGCGACTGCGCCGCCATGTGCAAGGCCACCAACGACGACGAGCACGCCGTGTCCACCGAGACGGCGGGGCCCTCCAGCCCCAGCGCATACGAAATCCGCCCGGACGCCACGCTCGACGACTGCCCGGTCAGGCGGAACCCCTCGGCGGCCGGCGCGGCACCGATGCCGTAGCCCTGCGTGTACACCCCGGCGAACACACCGGTGGCACTGCCGCGCAGCCCGCCGGGCTCAATTCCCGAGCGCTCCAAGGCTTCCCACGACAACTCCAGGAACAGCCGTTGCTGTGGATCCATCGCCAGCGCCTCACTCGGCGTGATACCGAAGAATGCGGGGTCGAAGTCCGCGACGCCATCCACGAAGCCACCCGTGCGGGTATAGCAGGTGCCCGGAACGTCGGGGTCCGGGTTGTACAGCCCGGCCAGGTTCCAGCCGCGATCGATGGGGAATTCGGAGAGCACGTCGCGGCCCTCGACCAGCATGTCCCACAGGTCGTCCGGGGAATTCACCCCGCCCGGATAGCGGCATGCCATGCCCACGATCGCGATCGGATCGTCGCCGGTGGCGCGGGCAACCGGGGCGGGCTTGATTTCCTGCGGCACTCCGGCGAGTTCGGTGCGGATGTAGCCGGCCAGGCCGTTGGGCGTCGGATAGTCGAAGATGAGTGTGGGCGAAAGCGCCAGTCCCGTAGCGGTTTTGAGCCGGTTACGCATTTCGACCGCGGTGAGCGAGTCGAAGCCCAACTCCTGGAACGCCTTGTCCGGGTCGATCGCCTCGGCGGTGGTGTTGCCCAGCACCGTGGCGATGTGCGAGCGCAACAGGTCCAGCAGCACGGCGTGCTGCTCCGCTTCGGGCAGCCCGTCCAGGCGATGCGCGAGCGCCGATTTCGATTTCGCGGCGGCCAGCGAGTCGTCGACCCGGCGCCGGGTCGGCGCTTTGACGAGGTCGGTGAACATCGGCGGTACCGCAGCCGCATGGGCGCGCAGGGCGCCGAGATCGATGCGGGCGGGCGCGATGAATGGCTCGTCGACAACCAGCGCGGTGTCGAACAGTTCCATCGCCTCGGCCGACGACAACGCCAGGATCCCGTCGCGGCCGAGCCGCGCGAGGTCGGCGGCGTCCAACCCGCCCGTCATGGCGCTGGCCTGACCCCAAAGCCCCCACGCCAGCGACATCGCCGGCAGCCCATGGGCCCGCCGATGAGCGGCCAGCGCATCGAGGAACGAGTTGGCCGCGCCGTAGTTGGCCTGGCCCGACGACCCGACCAGCCCCGCCATCGACGAAAACATCACGAACGCCGACAGATTCAGATCGCGGGTCAACTCGTGCAGGTTCCACGCCGCATCGACCTTGGCCCGCAGCACCGTGTCGATGCGCTCGGGCGTCAGGGACGTCACCACGGCGTCGTCGAGCACTCCGGCCGCGTGAACCACGCCCGACAGCGGCCGTTGGTCCGAGACATCGGCGATCACCCTCGCCAGCGCGTCACGGTCGGCCGAGTCGCACGCGACCACCCGCACCCGAGCCCCGGCCGTCTCCAATTCCGCGACCAAGTCAGCGGACCCGGGCGCGTCGGGACCGCTGCGACTCAGCAGCACCAAGTCGCGAACCCCGTGCTGCGCGACGAGGTGACGGGCCAACGTCGAGCCCGCCATGCCCGTACCGCCGGTGATCAACACGGCGCCGGCCGCCAACGCGTCCGGCATGGTCATGACGACCTTGCCGACATGACGAGCCTGGCTCAGGTACCGCAACGCGCTGCGCGCGCGGCGCACGTCAAATGTCGTCGCCGGCAACGGCTTCAGCACCCCGGCGTCGAAAAGCCCGGCGAGCTCGAGCATCCACTGATGCATCCGCGGACGGCCGGGCTCGAAGAGGTCGAAGGCGCGGTAGCGCACGCCGGGGTATTCCTGGGCGACCGTGCCCGGGTCCCGGATGTCGGTCTTGCCCATCTCCAGGAAAATCCCACCGGGCGCGACCAACCGCAGTGAGGCGTCGACGAATTCACCGGCCAGCGAGTCCAGCACCACATCCATGCCGCGGCCGCCGGTCACCGACCGGAACTTGTCCTCGAACTCCAGAGTGCGTGAGTCCCCGATGTGTTCATCGTCGAAGCCCATGGCCCGCAACGTGTCCCACTTGCCGCGGCTCGCGGTCCCGAAGACCTCGAGGCCGAGATGCCGTGCCAGCTGGACCGCGGCCATTCCGACCCCGCCGGCGGCGGCGTGCACCAGCACCCGCTGCCCCGGCTTGACGTCGGCCAGGTGGATGAACGCCATGTATGCGGTGGTGAAAACCGCTGAGATACCGGCGGCTTCGGTGTAGGACCAGGCGGCGGGCATCGGCAGCAGCAGGCGGACATCGCCGGGCACCAGCGTGCCGCTGCCGTCGGGGAAGAAGCCGTATACCGAATCGCCGACCGCGAACTCGGTGACGCCAGGGCCGACTTCGACGACCACGCCGGCGCCTTCGCCACCGAGCAGGGCGTCGTGGGTGAACATGCCCAGCGTGATCATGACGTCGCGGAAGTTTGTCGCGATGGCGCGCAGGGCCACCCGAACCTGGCCCGGCTCCAGCGGCGCGGCGGCGTTGGGAACCGGCTCCAGTTGCAGGTTTTCGAAGGTGCCCGCGCTGTCGATACCCAGCCGCCAGGGTCCCTCGCTCGGGGGTGTCATGATCCCGTCGACCGCCCGGCTGCCGTGCACCCGCGGGGTGTAGACCTTGCCGTCGCGCAGCAGCGCCTGGGGTTCACCGGCCGCGAGAACGGCGGCTATCGCGGTGTCATCGAGGGCCGCGTCGGAATCCACGAGCACGATCCGGCCGGGATGCTCGGTCTGCGCCGAGCGCACCAGCCCCCACACGGCCGCGCCCGCCAAGTCGGTGACGTCCTCGCCCGCCAATCCCATGGCGCCCCGGGTAGCGACGACCAGGACGCCGGAGTCCTGCTCGGTCAGCCACGACTGCACGGCGCCCAGCGCCTGGTGTGTGCGCTCGTAGGTTTCCGAGACCGGATCGCCGTGGCCCGCAACGGATTCGAATATCTGGTGAACGGGTAAGTCGGCTTGGGTCGCGGCGGTTTTCGTCGCGGCCGGCGACCAGATCACCTCGAACAGCCGGTCCGGGCCCGGGCCCGACACCGCCGCACGCAGCTGCCGCTCGCTGACCGGTCGCGCCACCATCGCGCGCACCGACAGCACCGGCAGTCCCAGCGCGTCGGCCAGCTCGATGGAGACCGCGTTGGAAGCCGTGCCGCCGACCGGCGCGATGCGCGCACGCACGGCCGACGCGCCCGCGGCATGCAACGACACTCCCTGCCACGAGAAGGGCAACACCATTTCGCCGGCCCGGCCGGTGATTTGGTGGCCCATCACCAGGGCATGCATCGCCGCGTCGAGCAACGCGGGGTGCACGCCGAACCCGTTGACGCCGCCGGCGGCTTCGGGCAGCCGCACCTCGGCGAACACCTCGTCACCGCGCACCCACGTCGCGGTCAATCCCTTGAACGCCGGGCCGTAGCCGTAACCGAGGGCGGCCAATTGCTCGTAGCCGTCGGCCGGGTCGGCCATGACCGCGTTCGCCGGCGGCCACGCCGAGAGATCCGCGTCCGGCTCGATCGAGCCGGGGCTCAGTGTGCCCTCGGCGTGACAGACCCAGCCGGCGTCCGCATCGGTGCGCGAGAAAATCGAGACACTTCGCCGGCCCGATTCGTCGGCGGCGCCCACCACCACTTGCACGGCGGCCGAGCCGAGTCCAGAATCCTTGGCCGGCAACATCAACGGCGCCTGCAGCGTCAGCTCGTCGACGGTCGAGCAACCGACTTCGTCGCCCGCACGGATCGCCAACTCCACGAACCCGGCGCCGGGGAACACGACCGCGCCGGACACGGCGTGATCGGCGAGCCAGCCCTGCAAACTGGGCGACAACCTGCCCGTCAGCACCACCCCGCCGGACGCAGGCAGCTCGACGACCGCGCTCAGCAGCGGGTGCTCGCTGCTGCCCAGCCCCAGGCCGGTGGCGTCGGCCGCGACGCCCTCACCGGACAGCCAAAACCGGCGGCGGTCAAAGGCGTACGTCGGCAACTCCACGAAGCCGGCACCGTCCAGGGCACCGCGCCAATCCACGCGCACTCCCGCGACGAACGCGGTGGCCGCCGACGTCAAGAACCGCTCGAGTCCACCTTCGTCGCGGCCCAGGGTCGGAACGACAATGGCCTCGCCGTCACCGCCCAGGCAGTCGTTGACGGTGTCCTCGATCCCGGCGACCAGGGCCGGATGGGGACTGGATTCGATGAATGTCCGATACCCGTGCTCACCCGCGCTGCGCACCGCCTGGTCGAACTGCACGGTCTGGCGGATGTTGCGATACCAATAGTCGGCATCCAATCCCGCTGTGTCCAAGCGGGTTCCGGTCACGGTGGAAAAGAACGCGATACGGGAGGAGTACGGCTCGATACCGCCGAGAACCTCCGCGAGCTCACCGCGGATCGCCTCGACCTCAACCGAATGCGACGCGTAGTCCACGTCGATCCGCCGGGTTCGCAGCTCCAGGTCGGCACAGAAACCGACCAGCTCGTCGAGCGCCCCCACCTCACCCGACACCACGACGGCCGACCGGCCGTTGACGGCGGCGATGCTGACCCGATCACCGTAGGGCGCCAACAACTCCCGAGCCCGCTCGGTGCTGCAGGCGATGGACAGCATGCCCCCGGGGCCGGCTAGCGACGTCAGCAGCTTGCTGCGCAGCGTGACCACCCGCGCGGCATCGCGCAACGACAGCGCCCCGGCGACATAGGCCGCGGCGATTTCCCCCTGCGAATGGCCGATCACCGCGTCCGGATTTACCCCGACCGACTTCCACAACTCGGCCAGCGACACCATCACCGCGAAGAGCACTGGCTGCACGACGTCCACGCGATCCATTCCCGGAGCACCGGGCGCGCCGCGCAGCACGTCGATCAGCGACCAGTCGACGAATTCCGCGAAAGCCTCCGCGCACGCCTCGATCTGCCGCGCGAATACCGGTGCGGTGTCGAACAATTCGACGCCCATGCCCTGCCATTGGGAGCCTTGGCCGGGAAAGACGAACACGGTCTTGCCCGCCGGCGTCGCGGTGCCGCGAACAACAGACGCGGCGACGTCATCGTTGGCCAGCTCGTCCAACCCGGCCAGCAGGCGATCCCGGTCGCCGCCCACGACGGCGGCCCGATGGTCAAACGTCGCACGGCCCGCCAGCGTCCACCCGACATCGGCGGCATCCAGCTCGTCGCGAGCGCGCACATGCGCGGCCAACCGCGCCGCCTGCGCCCGCAGCGCCGCCGGCGACTTCGCCGAGATCACCCACGGCACCACCTGCAGCGCAGGGGCAACCTCGCGCGCCGGCTCCACCGGAGCGGCCTCGACGATCACGTGCGCGTTGGTGCCGCTGATCCCGAAGGACGACACCCCGGCCCGACGCTGATGATCCGCCGGCCACGCCCGCGCCTCGGTCAGCAGTGACACCGAGCCCGCGGACCAATCGACGTGCGGGCTCGGCGCATCCACATGCAGCGTCGCCGGCAGCACCCCATGGCGCATGGCCTGCACCATCTTGATCACGCCGGCCACACCGGCGGCGGCCTGCGTATGACCCATGTTGGACTTGATCGACCCCAGCCACAGCGGCTCGTCGCGGTCCTGGCCATAGGTGGCCAGCAAAGCCTGGGCCTCGATCGGGTCACCCAGCGTGGTGCCCGTCCCGTGGCCTTCGACCACATCGACCTCAGCCGCCGAGAGCCCCGCGTTGGCCAGCGCCGCGCGCACCACCCGCTGCTGCGACGGACCATTCGGCGCGGTCAACCCGTTCGACGCGCCATCCTGATTGACCGCCGAACCCCGCACCACGGCCAACACCGGATGACCCAATCGCTGAGCATCCGACAACCGCTCCACGACCAGGATTGCCCCGCCCTCCGACCAGCCGACGCCGTCGGCCGCCCCGGCGTAGGCCTTGCACCGCCCGTCGGGCGCCAATCCGCGGTGCCGGCTGAATTCGACGAAGACCGTCGGCGTGGCGTTCACCGTCGCGCCGCCGGCCAGTGCCAGGTCGCACTCCCCCGAGCGCAGCGACTGCACCGCCATATGTAGCGCCACCAACGACGACGAACACGCCGTGTCAACCGACACCGCCGGGCCCTCCAGGCCCAGCACATACGAGACCCGTCCCGAGGCGACGCTGGACGTCATGCCCGTCAGGCGGTAGCCCTCGATCTCCTCGGCGAGCATGCCGTAGCCCTGGACGATGAGCCCGGCGAACACCCCGGTGGCGCTGCCGCGCAGCCCGCTGGGGTCAATTCCCGCGCGCTCCAACGCTTCCCACGACAGCTCCAGCAACATCCGATGCTGGGGGTCCATCGCCAGGGCTTCGCTGGGCGCGATGCCGAAGAACGCGGGGTCGAAGTCCCCGACGTCGTCGACGAAGCCACCGGTGTGCGCGTACGTCTTGTGGCGAGCGTCGGGGTCGGGGTCGATCAGTGCCGCCAGGTCCCACCCACGGTCGGTGGGAAACTCCGAGATCACGTCGCGGCCGTCGGCAACCATCTGCCACAGGGCCTCGGGACTGTCCACGCCGCCCGGGAAGCGGCAGGACATCCCGACGATCGCGATGGGCTCGCTCGACCGCTCCAGCAGGGCACGGTTGGTGCGCTTCAGGCGTTCGACCTGGACCAGCGCTTTGCGCAGCGCTTCGGTCGCATGCTGGAGTTGGTCCACCATCACTGCCCCTCGCCTACCATTGGCCGTCGTTCACCGCCGGAGGCGGCTCTCGCCGAGTCACGGAAGTTGCGGCACGAAGCGACGTCGTCGTGCTGCGGTCCGACCCAAGAATGTCGCTGGTGAGTATGTCCAACTCCGGCTGGATTTCAAAACGTCCGATGCGGCCCGGCGACGCGCGCGGTGGCCCCGAAGTCCCCGAGATTCGGCGCACCATCCATGGCGCGACTGTACCCGGCTAGGCATCGGCAGTGGTCAGGCGCATGGCGCTGCGAAACTCGATGCGAGCCGGCCAGGCGCCGCGGGGCGTCGCGGTCAGACACCCACTCGGCGCCAGCCGTCGGCGGCGCGGGCGGCGCGGATCAGCACTTCGCACAGGGCGCGCACTTCGGTTGCCTCGGCTCCCTCGTCGAGCGCCGTGGCGACGTCCTCCGCCGCGCATCGCACCTGGTAAACACGATCCGAGAGGTCGGCCGCCTCGTCGGCCGACAGCACCACCGCATCGGCCGGCAGCGCCAGAGCTGCCCCCGCCTCGCCCCGGTGGAGCGAGGCCCGTTGCTCGTAGGCCCGCTGCCGGCACGACTGCCGGCAGTACTGGCGGCGGCGGCCCATGCCGGCATCGGCGACGTCTCGACCACACCAGCGGCAGGGCTGCGGGCGGGCACGGCGGGTCACGCCTGCCGACTTTAGTCGGCCGCGCTCGGCCATCCCGGTATCATTGATGGTCGCGCCGCATAGGCCGCGTGTCGGCCCGGGAACTACGCCGAGCACCGTAACGTTTGCCAAGCGGAGAAAATGCCACAGAACCTAGAGGAGTAGCACCCATGGCGGATCGAGTACTGAGGGGCAGTCGCCTCGGAGCCGTGAGCTACGAAACCGACCGCAACCACGACCTGGCGCCGCGTCAGATCGCGCGCTACCGCACCGAGAACGGCGAGGAATTCGAGGTCCCGTTCGCCGACGACGCCGAGATCCCCGGCACCTGGCTGTGCCGCAACGGCATGGAAGGCACCCTGATCGAGGGTGACCTGCCGGAGCCGAAGAAGGTCAAGCCGCCGCGGACCCACTGGGACATGTTGCTGGAACGCCGCACGGTCGATGAGCTCGAAGAGCTGCTCAAGGAGCGGCTCGACTTGATCAGGTCGAAGCGCCGCGGCTGACGCGGGCTGACGACGTCCCTGCGCCCTACGCCCCGGCCGACTTGGTGCGGTTGTCGGCGCGCGCCGCGCGTGCGCTAGGGGTTCGACCCTGGATGCCCCACCGAGTGACCTTCACCAGGGCCTCGCGGATGTTGGATCCGCTCATTTTCGACACGCCGAGTTCACGCTCGGTGAAGGTGATCGGCACTTCGACGATGGCGAAGCCGTTGCACACCGTCCGCCAGGTCAGATCGATCTGGAAGCAGTAGCCCTTGGAGTCAACGCCGTCGAGGTCGATCGCCTCGAGGACTTCACGACGATAGGCGCGGTAGCCGGCGGTGATGTCGTGGACGTCGATGCCGAGCGCCACCCGCGCATAGGTGTTGGCCGTCCAGGACAGGGCCCAGCGCCGCCACGGCCAGTTGCGTACCGTTCCGCCGTCGACGTAGCGCGAACCGATCGCCAGGTCGGCTCCGGCATCGACGGCGTCGAGTAGGCGGTGCAGCTGTTCGGGCGCGTGGCTGCCGTCCGCGTCCATCTCGACGAGCACCGAGTAGTCCCGGCTCAAACCCCAGGCGAAGCCCGCCAGGTAGGCGGCGCCCAGGCCGTCCTTGGCCGTGCGGTGCATGACGTGGGTGCGGCCCGGATCGGCCGCGGCCAACTCGTCGGCGAGCTCGCCGGTGCCGTCCGGGCTGCTGTCGTCCACGATCAGCAGGTGCACCTCGGGGCACGCGTCCTTCAGCCGCCGGTGGATCACCGGCAGGTTCTCCAGCTCGTTGAAGGTGGGGATGATCACCAGGACGCGCTGGCTGGGCCGATTGCCCGGAACGCGGGGCGCCTGCTGGCCGGTGGTCATGTAGCTCCTCTGTGTCGCCCGAAACTAGGTGGGCCGCCCTCGTCGAGCGGGGTCTCGTCACCGCCTTCTTCCGGCGGAGTGTGGTCGCCGTCCTCATCGGGCGCGGCGTCGTACGTCATGTCCAAGTCGCCCTCGGCCTCGGCCGGGGACTTACCGGAATCGTCCGATTCACCCGAAGGCCTGCGCCAGGAGGGCCGCAACCTCGGCCGAACCGGACGCGGGGACCACCCATTGTGCCGTATCCCGACCAGAATGGCCGCTCCAGCCGCCACGACCAGCAACCATTGCACGATCGGCCCCCAGCGGGTGGCCGGCGTCAGCTGCGTCTTGAGGCGCACCTGGATGTCCAGATAGCCGGGCTCGAAGAATCCGGTGCGGACCAATTCGGCCCCGTCCGGGGCGATCACCGAACTGATCCCGGTGGTGCCGGCGACCACGACATATCGGTCGTGCTCCACGGCTCGGACCTTGGCGAATGCGAGCTGTTGCTCGCTCATGCGCCTGTTGAAGGTGGCGTTGTTGGCGGGCACGGCCAATAACTGGGCGCCGTTGCGGACGGCTTTGCGCGGTTCGCGGTCGAAGATCACTTCCCAGCACGTGGCCACACCGACCGGGACCCCCGCGATCTGCACCACGTCGCTGCTCCTGCCGGGCACCATGTTGCCCGCCCGGTCGGCGTAGGCGGACAGGTGCTTGAAGAGCCACGGCATCGGCAGGTATTCGCCGAACGGCTGCACGATTTCCTTGTCGTGGCGGTCGGCCGCGCCACTGACCGGATTCCAGACGATCATCGTGTTGGTGTATTCGTCGGTTTCCTGGGTGCGGCCGGGCGCGGCGAGGACGGTCCCCACCAGGATCGGCGCCCCGATCGCATGGGCCGCCTGCGCGATCTGCTGCCCGGCGTCGGCATTGAGCAACGGATCGACGTCCGACGAGTCCTCCGGCCAGATGACGAATTGAGGTTGTGGTGCGAGCCCGGCGCGCACGTCCTCGGCCAGCCGCAGCGTCTCCTGGACATGGTTGTCCAGCACCGCTCGGCGTTGCGCGTTGAAGTCGAGACCGAGCCGAGGGACGTTGCCCTGCACGGCCGCGACGGTGACCGTGGGTTCGCCGCCCGCTCCGGCGCCGGCGTGCCGCACCTGCGGCCAGATGATGACGGCGGTGAACAACACCAGGCAAATGCAGATCCCCGGCAGCACCACCGCGGGCGGCTGCTGATCGGCATCCTCGGCGTCCTTCCCCACCGCCTCGGTTCGCCACCATTTCATGATTTCCAGCGCGATCGCGGTCGCGCTGAATCCCACCAACACCACGGCCGTCGACAGCAGCGCAACGCCGCCGAGCTTCACCAACGGCAGCAGCGGACCTTCGGCTTGACCGAACGCCACCGACCCCCAGGGAAAGCCGCCGAACGGAACCATCGACTTCAACCACTCCTGGCCCGCCCACACCAACGCGAACCACACCGGCCAGCCGGGCAGCCCCCGCACCACGACGGCGAACAGGCCGAACAGCGCGGGAAACAGCGCGCAGGCCGTCGCCAACGCGAACCACGGCACGTCGCCCACCAGCAGGCTGATCCACGGCAGCAGCGGCAGATAAAACGCGAGCCCGAACAGAAATCCGTAGCCCAGACCGCCCACCACCGTGGTGGCGGGGTGCTTGAGCACCCAGGCCAACAGCGCGGCGGCGACCACGGCGGCCCACCACCAGCTCAGCGCCGGGAAGCTGGCGCACATCAGCAATCCGGCCACGACGGTGACCAGCAGCCGCGCCAGACGTGGCTGCAGCGCCGCCTGCAGGCCCGGCAGCCGAGCGACCACCGCGGCGACCGCCCCCGCCAGTGCCTGCCGTGCTATCGCCCCCGCGCGCTCGGCCACGCCGGGAGCGTCATGCGTGTCCGTGCGTACCGGCGCGTCGGTGGACTCTTCGTCGCGCTCCGATTCGGCCTCGTCGGGCCGCTCGTGCCGACCGTTAGCCATAGATGACAGCGCCCCGATGTACGGTCCGGCGGCAGCGCGGCAACGCATCGACCGGCCCCAGCCGCGGCAACGCGGGCACCCGCGAGCGCGGGTCGGTGGACCAGCGCTGCACGGCGTCGCGCGGTGCGCTCACGTCCAGGGCTTCGGCGTCCCAGACGGCGTAGGAGGCGGGCGCACCGGGCACCAGGGTCCCCGTCACGCCGTCGTGGACACCGCTCGCGCGCCAGCCGCCGCGGGTCGCGGCGGCGAATGCGGCCCGAGCCGACACGGCACTGCCTGCGGTGTGATGGTTGACCGCCGCACGCACGCTTGCCCACGGGTCAAGACCCGTCACCGGGGCGTCGCTACCGAGCGCGAGGGGCACGCCTTGGGATGCTAACAGCGCCAGCGGGTTGAGCCGGCTGCCTCGTTCGGCGCCGAGCCGGCGGGCGTACATGCCGTCGTCGCCGCCCCACAGCGCATCGAAATTGGGCTGCACGCTGGCGATGACGCCCCACGCGCCGAGTCTGGCGGCCTGATCGGCCGTCACCATCTCGAGGTGCTCCAGGCGATGCCCGCAGCGGGCGACCGCGGCCGTCCCCAGGTCGGCCACGACCCGTTCGATGGCATCGACGACCGCGTCGACCGCGGCATCCCCGATCACGTGGAAACCCGCCGTCACCCCGGCCTGGGTACAGGCCCGCAGGTGCGCCTCGATGCCGTCGGGATCCAGGTGGCAGGTGCCGACGCGGTCCGGCGCGTCGGCGTACGGCTCGTGCAGCCAGGCGGTGCGGGACCCGAGCGCCCCGTCGATGAACAGGTCACCGGCTAGCCCGCGGGCTCCGGTGACGTCCATGAGGGATTGGGCCTGCTTCGGGCTGGTCACCGCCTCACCCCAGTAGCCGATGACCTCGACGCCGTGATCGAGGGCGCGAAGCGCCAGCCAGTCGTCCAGGCCGCCGATCTCGGGCCCGGCGCATTCGTGCACCGCGACGATGCCGGCCGCGCCGGCGGCCCGCAACGCGGCGCCCCGGGCGTCGGCCAGCTGCCCGGCGGTCAGCAGGCTGCGGGCGGTCGTTCGGGCCAGGTGGTGCGCATCGCCGGCGAGCGGGCCCTCGGCGCTGAAGCCGTCCGCCGCCGGCAGCTCCGCAACCATTCGTCGCAGCGCCGACGAGGCCAGGGCGGAGTGGACGTCGACGCGCGCCAGGTAAGCGGGCCGGTCCCCGAGCACGGCGTCGAGGTCGTTGGCGCTCGGCGGGGTGTTGTCGGGCCACGACGACTCGTCCCAGCCGTGCCCCCACACCGGTTGGCCGGGGTGCGCGGCGGCATGCTCGGCGACCATCTGAATGCACTGTGCGCGCGACGTGGCGGGCCGCAGGTCGAGCCCGGTGAGGGCGAGGCCGGTCGCGGTCAGGTGGATGTGGCTGTCGACGAATCCCGGCGCGACGAAGCCACCGTCGAGATCCACGACCTCGGCGTCGGGAAACTGGCTGCGGCCGACGTCATCGCTGCCCAACCACGCGACGACGTCGCCGCGCACCGCCATGGCGGTGGCATCGGGGTGGCTGGGGCTGTGCACCCGGCCGTTCAACAGCAGCGTCGTAGCCCGACGATCGGTTTGCGCCACACGCCAAAACTTAGATCGAGCCCGGCGACGACGGGGGCCGCGGTGGCAGCTCGACGTCGTGCACGTCGATGACCTCGCCGTCGATGTAGTCGCGGCGGTCGCCGGCATAGCCGCGGCGGGGGTCGGCCGTGAAGACCGTCGTCTGGGTGATCAGCGGCGCCCGCCCGCGCAGTCCGCGCAGCGCGATCCCACTCAGGCCGGGGCGCGCGACCGCCCGGATCGGCGGTACCAGCAACAACAGCCCCAACACCGTGGTGACCAGTCCGGGAACCAAGACCAGCGCCATGGCCAGGCCGACCATTGCGCCGTCGTTCACCGCGGCCTGCGGTTCGGTCAGGCCAGATCGCAGTTGCCCGAGCTGGCGAATGAGTTGCGACCCGGCCATCGGCGCCAAGAGGCCCCACCCGAGCAGGAATGTGGCCAGCAGCACCAGCAGGGTCCAGCCCCAGCCGATCGTCGACACCAGCGCGAAGATGACCGCCAGTTCGACGACCGCATAGACGAGCAACAGCCGCGACACCATGTCACGCCAACGTCCGCGGACCGACGCTGAGTTCCCCTGG
This sequence comes from Mycobacterium heidelbergense, assembly GCF_050205645.1. Taxonomy (GTDB): domain Bacteria; phylum Actinomycetota; class Actinomycetes; order Mycobacteriales; family Mycobacteriaceae; genus Mycobacterium; species Mycobacterium heidelbergense_A. Next base: position 47,963 of record NZ_JBNMQT010000006.1, on the reverse strand, counting down.
TGAGGCGCAACCCGGCTGCAGTTAGATGACGCTATGACGACGATTCAGATCGAGGCCCCGGACGGACCCATCGATGCGCTGCTGAGCGTTCCCCAGGGCGACGGCCCCTGGCCTGGCGTGGTGGTCATCCACGACGCGGTCGGCTACGGCCCCGACAATGAACTGATTTCGCGGCGCATCGCGCAGGCGGGCTATCTGGCGCTGACCCCGAATCTGTACGCCCGGGGTGGTCGCGCGCGATGCATCACCAGGGTCATGCGCGAGCTGCTGACCAAGCGTGGTCGCGCGCTTGACGACATCCTGGCCGCGCGCGATCACTTGCAGTCGATGCCGGAATGCACCGGCCGCGTCGGCATCGCCGGCTTCTGCATGGGCGGAGGTTTCTCACTCATTATGTCGCCCAAGGGTTTTGGTGCTTCCGCGCCGTTCTATGGGACGCCACTGCCGCGCAACTTGAGCGAGACGCTGGACGGGGCATGCCCGATTGTCGCAAGCTTCGGCAGTCGTGATCCGCTGGGCGTCGGCGCACCAAAGAAATTTCGCGAAGTGACGGCCGCCAAGGGAATCACCACCGATATCAAGGCCTACCCCGGTGCGGGTCACAGCTTCGCGAACCAGCTCCCCGCCCAGCCGCTGCTTCGCGTCGTCGGATTCGGCTACAACCGGGCGGCGGCCGACGACGCGTGGGACCGGGTCTTCGCGTTCTTCGGCGAGCATCTGGGCGACACGACGTAGCGCCGTCAGAGTTTCCGCGACAAAACGGTGGCGAAGGTGTGCGTGTCGCCGGGCCAGCGCGCCGAGATGTAGTTGCCGTCATCGACGACGAATGCCGGCCGCGAGTCGGTCGCGGTATCCCTTGCCACTCCGGAGGACTTGCGCCGCCAATGCGGTTCTCCGCGGACGACGTCGCAAAAATCTGCCGGATCTTTAAGGGCGCGGGTGACTTCGGACTGCACCGACATGTACCCGTCGGGCTGGCCGGGCCGCTCGGTGTAGGTCCGGTAGTAGTCGGGGTCGCGGAATCGGGTGAGACGGGTGAGCCGCCAGGCGAGCCGTTCCATTGCCCACGTCAACGACGTGGTCCTGCGTCCATAGAGCACGGAGTGACCCGTTGCGGGATCGACGCTGCGCGCGGCGAGCAGCACACCGTGACAGATCGCGGCCACCATCGTCCCGCGGGCGAAGGCGTCCACCACCAGCCGGTGCAGTATGTCGCTGTCGATGTAGCTGCGCATTCCGCGGGCGCGGTGTCCGCCGGGCAGGAGCAGCGCGTCGACGTCGTCGAGGGTGGCCTGAGACCAGCTGAGGGGATGCCGAAATTCGGTCGAATCGACCATCGCGGCGTAGGCATCGCGACCGTCCTTGTTGGCGCGCAGCATCAGCCCGATGACTGGCACCGCGCCCAATATCGGTAGCGCAGACCAGATGTCGAGCCCGCGGCCGGTGACCATGATGTCGTCGGCCACCCCTGCCGAGCCGCTTTCGGTGGCGAACACCACCCTATGACCGTTCCTCGTCAGGACGCGCCAGCTGACGGCGACCTCGGTGGGGTCGAAGTCGCGGTCCGGGATCGGGATCAGGACGGTGCCCATTTGCGTTAGGGCGCGGCCACTTTGAGCTCGAGGCCGACGTTCTTTTCCATGCCGCCGCGCGCCTTGCTGAACAAGTTGAACACCTTGCCCACGATGCCGTAGCGCTTGACGATCGCGTCGTAGACGGCGGCGGTGTGCGACTTGTCGAGGATGGCCGCGGTCCCCTCGACCGGCTCGCTGGTCGGGCGGCCGCGCATGGTGCAGGTGGCTAGCGTCACGCGCGGGGTGTTGCGGATCCGCTTGACCTTCCACGACTTTTCTTCGGTGATCACGAGGAGCCGGTCACCATCGGCAGCGGTCCAGATTGGCACCGGCTTGGGGCGGCCGTCCTTGGTGAAGGTGGTCAGGAGGATGTATTGCGCCTTGGCGAGGTCCGCGAAGCTGGGGGTCACGCTGCCAACCTACTCCGTGAGAAGGCTCCTGACGGCGGCCCTCTCATGCCGAGCGTGCGGCCAGCCGCACGTTCGGCTCCGAGTGTGCGGCTAGCCGCACGTTCGCGATCGGGGCGGCGAATTCGGAGTAGCCCCGATCAGCCCTCCAGGTCACCCTCGGTTTCCAACAGCGCCTGACGCAGCCCGTCGAGGGTTTCCGGTTGCGGCTCCGCCCACATGCCGCGGCCGGCGGCCTCCAGCAGCCGCTCGGCCATGCCGTGCAGCGCCCAGGGGTTGGATTCCGCCATGAACTTCCGGTTCTCGGCGTCCAGCACGTAGCGTTCGGTGAGTTGTTCGTACATCCAGTCGGCCATCACCCCCGCGGTGGCGTCGTAGCCGAACAGGTAGTCGACGGTCGCGGCCATCTCGAAGGCACCCTTGTAGCCGTGCCGGCGCATCGCGGCCATCCAGCGGGGATTGACCACGCGGGCGCGGAATACCCGGGTGGTCTCCTCCGACAGGGTGCGGGTGCGGATCGCGTCGGGCCTGGTGTTGTCGCCGATGTAGGCGGCGGGCGCTTGGCCGGTCAGCGCCCGCACGGTAGCCACCATCCCGCCGTGGTACTGGAAGTAGTCGTCGGAATCGGCAATGTCGTGTTCGCGGGTGTCGGTGTTCTTGGCGGCCACCGCGATTCGCCGGTACTGGCGGTTCATGTCGTCGACAGCCTCGCGTCCGTCCAGGTCTCGACCGTAGGCGAAGCCGCCCCACGCCGTGTACACCTGCGCCAGATCCGCGTCGTCGCGCCAGTTGCGGCTGTCGATCAGCTGCAGTAAGCCGGCGCCGTATGTTCCCGGCTTGGATCCGAAAATCCGTGTGGTGGAGCGGCGCTGATCGCCATGCTGGGCCAGGTCGGCCTGGGCGTGCGCGCGTACGTAGTTGTCTTGCTCCGGCTCGTCGAGGTCGGCGACCAACCGCACCGCGTCGTCGAGCATGGTCACCACATGCGGGAAGGCATCGCGGAAGAACCCCGAGATGCGCACGGTCACATCGATGCGCGGCCGGCCCAGCTCGGCCAGCGGCATCGGGGTCAGACCGACGACCCGCCGCGACGCGTCGTCCCAGACCGGTCGAACGCCCAGCAGCGCAAGGACTTCGGCGATGTCGTCACCGGCGGTGCGCATGGCCGAGGTGCCCCATACCGACAGCCCCACCGATTGCGGCCATCGGCCATGATCGTTCCAATACCGGGTGAGCAGCGAATCCGCCAGCGCCACACCGGCTTCCCATGCCAGCCGGGACGGGATGGCTTTGGGGTCGACGGAGTAGAAGTTGCGTCCGGTGGGCAGCACGTTGATCAGGCCGCGCAGCGGGGAACCCGACGGACCGGCCGGGATGAACCGGCCGTCCAGGGCCCTTAGCACCTGGACGATTTCCGATGCCGTGCCGGCCAGCCGGGGCACCACCTCGGTGGCCGCGAACCGCAGCACTCTTGCCACCTCGGCGTTGTCGGTGAGGCTTTCGGCGGCGTCGGGATCCCATCCGGTGGCCTGCAGCGCGGCGACCAGTTCGCGGGCGGCGGCCTCGGCCTCGTCGACGGTTGCGCGCTCGTCGGTGCCGTCTTCGGCCAGACCCAGCGCCTGGCGCAGGCCGGGCATGGCGTGCTCCCCGCCGAACAGCTGGCGGGCCCGCAAAATCGCCAGGACCAGATCGAGTTCGGCTCCGCCCGTTGGCCTTTGGCCCAGGATGTGCAGTCCGTCGCGGATCTGGACGTCCTTGATCTCGCACAGCCAGCCATCGATGTGCAGGATCATGTCGTCGAACGAGTCCTCGGCGGGTCGCTCGGTCAGGCCCAAGTCGTGATCCATCCTGGCGGCCCGGATGAGCGTCCAGATCTGCTGGCGGATGGCGGGCAGCTTGCCGGGGTCGAGCGCGGCGACGGTGGCGTGCTCGTCGAGCAACTGCTCCAAACGCGCGATGTCGCCGTAGGTTTCGGCGCGCGCCATCGGCGGGATGAGGTGGTCGACGAGCACCGCGTGCGCTCGCCGCTTGGCCTGGGTGCCCTCCCCGGGATCGTTGACGAGGAAGGGATAGATCAGCGGCAGGTTGCCCAGCACGGCGTCGGATCCACACGCGGCCGACATGCCCAGCGTCTTTCCGGGCAGCCATTCCAGGTTGCCGTGCTTGCCCAGATGGATTACGGCATCGGCGTGAAAACCGGCGTCGAGCCAGTGGTAGGCCGCCAGGTAGTGGTGGCTTGGCGGCAGGTCCGGGTCGTGATAGATGGCAACGGGGTTTTCGCCGAAACCGCGGGGCGGCTGCACCATCAGCACGAGGTTGCCCGCTTGCATTGCGGCGATGACGATCTCGCCATCGGGATCGTTGCTGCGATCGACGAAGAGGTCGCCCGGCGGCGGGCCCCAGTGTTGTTGCACGGCGTCGGTGAGTCCGGGCGGTAGGGTCGCAAACCAGTCGCGATAATCCTTGGCGGACACTCGGATCGGATTGCCGGCCAGTTGCCCTTCGGTGAGCCAGTCGGGGTCTTGTCCGCCGCGTTCGATCAGCGCGTGAATCAGGGCGTCGCCGTCATTAGACTCCACCCCGGGAAGGTCCCCCACCCGATACCCGCGCTCGCGCATCGCGCGCAGCAGCGCGACCGCGCTGGCCGGGGTGTCCAGTCCGACCGCGTTGCCGATCCTGGCGTGCTTGGTCGGATACGCCGAAAACACCAGGGCCACGCGCTTGTTCGCGGGCGCGACGTGCCGCAGCCGTGCGTGGCGGACCGCCAGGCCCGCGACGCGCGAGCAGCGTTCCGGGTCAGCGACATAGGAGATCAGGCCGTCGTCGTCAATCTCCTTGAACGAGAACGGAACCGTGATGATGCGCCCGTCGAACTCCGGGACCGCCACCTGACTGGCCACGTCCAGCGGGCTGAGCCCGTCGTCGTTATCGCGCCATTCGTCCCGCGGGCTGGTGAGGCAGAGGCCCTGCAGGATCGGGATATCCAGGGCCGCAAGGTGTTCGACGTTCCAGCTGTCGTCGTCGCCGCCGGCGGACACCACGGCCGGCTTCAGTCCCCCAGCCGCCAGCACGGTGACCACCATGGCGTCGGCTTCGGCGAGGCGTTGCAGCAGTTCCGGTTCGGCGGTGCGCAACGACGCGCAGTAGACGGGTAGCGGGCGCCCGCCCGCGTCCTCGACGGCCCGGCACAGCGACTCGACGTAGGCCGTGTTGCCGGCCAGGTGCTGGGCGCGGTAGTAGAGGATCGCAATCGTCGGGCCTTCGGTGTTGGCGTTTTGGCGCTGCAGCTCGCCCCACGTCGGCGTCACCACCGGCGGGGCGAACCCGTACCCCGTCATGAGCACGGTGTCCGAAAGGAAGGCGTGCAGCTGGCTCAGGTTCTCCACGCCGCCGTGGGCCAGGTAGATGTGCGCCTGCACCGCGATGCCGGCCGCCAGGGTGGACAGGCCGGTCAATTCGGCGTCGGCGGCCTGCTCACCGCTGACCAGCACCGTCGGGACACCGCTGGCGATCACGGCGTCGATGCCGCTTTGCCACGCGCGATAGCCGCCGAGGATCCGGACCACCGCGATCGCCGCGTCGGCCAGCAGGCCGGGCAGTTCTGAGTCGGTTAGGGGGTCGGACAGCCGCGACGGGTTGGCCCACCGATAGTTTTTGCCGCTGGACCGGGCGCTGATCAGGTCCGTGTCGGACGTCGACAGCAGCAGGATGGTCGGCTCGGCCACCCACCATTCGTACCGCAGTGGGGCTCGGCAGCCGGCGGCGGTACGGCTAGCGTGGGGTGATGAAGGCTGCAGTTGCGGACAAAGTCATTGCCATCACCGGCGGGGCGCGCGGAATCGGTCTGGCCATTGCCACGGTTCTGCGGGACCTCGGCGGCAAGGTCGCGGTCGGCGATATCGATCCGGTCGACGGTGACGTGTGCCGTCGGCTGGATGTGACGGATCGGCAATCCTTCATCGATTTCCTCGACGGCGTCGAAAACGACCTGGGACCGCTCGACATATTGGTGAACAACGCGGGCGTCATCGCGGTGGGTGGCGCCGTCGACGAGGCCGATGCGGTCACGCGGCAACTGCTTGACGTCAACGTTTTCGGCGTGATCCTGGGCACCAAGTTGGCCGCCCAGCGGATGCTGCCGCGCCGTCGCGGTCACATCGTGAACGTCGCCTCCTTGGGCGGCGTGCTGCCAACCGAGGGCATCGCAACCTACTGCGCCACCAAGCACGCCGTCCTCGGCTACACCGACACCGTTCGCATGGAGAACCGTGGCAGCGGTGTCCACTTCTCGGCGATCATGCCGACGCTGACGAACACCGAGATGGTCGCCGGCATCGGACACGCTCGGGGTTTCAAGAACGTCGAGCCAGCGGACGTCGCCCGGGCGGTCGCGGATGTCATCGCCAAACCGAAATCACGTGTCGTCGTTCCCCGTTCGATAGGCGTGGTCGCGTCCGCTCAGCGTTTGATGCCGCAAGGCGTATCGGAGGCCCTGGGCCGCCTGTTGGGCACCGGGCGCGTCTTCACCAGCGACGTCGAGGCGGCGAAGCGCGCTTCCTACGCCCGCCGGACCGGGACGTCCTAGGTCTCGCGACCGACTACTAGAGGCTAGACCATACACTTCCCTATTGTGTATGGTCGACGTCTAGCGTGTCGGATAGCCAATGGAGGCGACGGTGGATACCTGTACCGCGGACTACGAACGACTCGCTCGAGGACTAGGCGGGTTGCGATGCGACGGCAATCCACTGATCACCCTGACCAATCCCTTCGGGTTGCAACACTGGTCGATGCCGGTGATCGAAGCCCTCCTTGTCGTCGGCGCGGTCGCTTGCCTCATCCACGCCCTCCGATGGCGGCGCGAGCATGGCGATTCATCGAACCTCGTCGTCTGGATCGCCTCGATATTCGTGCTGTTGATGGTCGAACCCATCGCCTATTTCCCGCAATGGTTTGGCCTAGAGCGTTCGCTGGGTTTGACCTTCGTCCACAACCAGTTCTCGGTCCAGTTCCTCTATGACCGCCTTCCGCTGTACATCGTGGCGATGTACCCCGTCTACACCTACATTTCGTACGTCCTGATCCAGCGCACTGGAATCTTCAAGCGGCACAATGTCATCGTCGGTGCGACGTGTGTGGCCTTCACCTTCCATTGCCTCTATGAGGTCGTTGACACCGTAGGGGTTCAATTCCGTTGGTGGGTCTGGAACGAGGAGCTTTCAACCTCGGTGCCGGCGTTGGGTGTCGTTCCCTACCTCAACATTCAGGCGTTTTCGCTGGGAGTGCCGTTCGGCATCGCGTTGCTTACCCTGCTGGTGTCCAAGCGGCCCGCACCTAGCGGATGGCGGGTCGCGCGAAACGTCTTGGTGGTCTGCTTGTTTACGTGGCCGGTCATGTTTCTGTCGTCGCTTCCTGCGACGCTGCTCAACCTGGTCGGTGTACCGATCATCAGTGCACGCCTCGTCGGAACCTGGCTGCTGATAGCCGCCGCCGCAGCGCTATCGGCCGTGGTGTTGGCGCGTGAGTACGCCGCACGTCGCAGCGACTCGTCTCGAGTGCCAGCTGGCGTGGAGAGGGACTACTTCGCACTGGTCTGCGTCGTCGTATATCTCGTTGCGTGTGTCGCATTCTGGGGAGCGGCGCTGCCCGACTATCTGCGGGCGGACCATGGCATCACACCGAGCGGAGCACCGACCGGCTCGCTTGCCTATGGCGTTGTGACCTTCGTTCTTTCGGTTGCCTTGACCGCCGCCTGCTATCTGGCGACGACGAGCCGCGCGCGGCAAGGCGCGTTGGCAACAGTTGCGGCTTACGACGACCCCGCGCCCTGATGCGCACCCACGGATGGTCGGGCGCGGCGCCAGCCTCGGACGCCGAAGCGATAGACCGAATCCTCGCTGCCGCGAAACGAGCGATTGACAAGCGCGGCAACGAGATACGAATCACCGACATAGCGCGTCAGCTTGGCATCACCCGCCAAACTGTCTACCGCTACTTTCCCAGCACCGATGCGCTGTTGATCGCGACCGCGATCTCCGAGGCCGCGCCCTATCTTGATGCGCTTACCAAGCATCTAGCCAAACTCCACGACCCGGCACAGGCCGTGGTGGAGGCTATCGCCCACACGCTTGAACGCCTGCCAGAAGAACGCTACCTTGGCCTGCTCCTCTTACCGGGCCAGCGCGGCGCATTCGCCGCCGGGGTCACATCCGATACCGCGTTGACGTTCGGACGGACGATGCTGGAACGCTTCGCGATCGATTGGAATGCGGTCGGAATCACCGCAGACAAACTTGATGTCCTTACCGAATACATGTTGCGCATCCTGCAGTCGCTCGTTATCGATCCCGGCCGGCCACCGCGGCGTGGACCAGTACTGCGGCACTACTTGGAGACGTGGGTGACGCCTGTCGTGTTGGCGCTAGAGAGCAGCAACGGGCCGAAGCGAAAGTCAGGCAAAAGCACTCATGACTGAATTGACCGTGCGTCGGATACGGTTCGATTTCGCGGAGCCCGTGCCTGTGGTGTGGCAACCCCACAACCCGTTGTTCTCGCATGCCGTCAACCTGATGTCATTCATCGCCATTTGCTTCGAAAAAATGATCGTCGAGGCGGTGCGAGAGGCGACACCGCATTTCACGGATTCCGGCGTGGCCGCAGAAGCTAGCGCCTTCCTTCGCCAAGAAGCTCAGCACGCCAACGCACACCGCCAGCACATCACCGCCCTCATCCGGCGGTATCCAGGCTTACAAGAGACCCTCGACGCGATCATGGCCTCATACGACGACATGACCAAAACGAAGTCCCTCGAATACAGATTGGCCTACATCGCAAATTTGGAGGCGACGTTCACGCCCTCATTCAGGTTTCTACTGGACAACGAGCACATCATGTTTCGTCCCGGTGATGACCGCGTGGCGTCGTTGCTGTTGTGGCACATGGTCGAAGAAGTCGAGCACCGCAGTTCGGCCCTCATCATCTACAACGCTGTCGTCGGCAAGCGACTCTACCGTCTACAAACGCTTCCCAGCGTCGTCCGCCACATCATGGGCACCCTGGTGCCGATCTATGTCAACGGCGTCAATTCTCATGTACCCGAACGCGACCGAGTGCTCGACCTCCGGGTGATGTCTCCATCATGGCGCGTTCGAGCACAACTACGCAGCCTCCTGACGAAGCGAACGCGCAGACCTTGCCTCACACCACCGCCGATGCTCAAACACGTTGCCCGCAGGGACAAGCGCCAAGCGCTGCAAGGGCTTATCCGAAGTCAGAACCCGTTCTTCGATCCAGCCGACGAGATTCTTCCCGCCTTTGCCGAGCAATGGTTCGCCCGCTACGAACGCGGTGACGATGTCACACATTGGTACGGCAGCCGCCGTACCAACTAGCCGACCAGGGTTGGCCACAGCACCTCATCGGTCCGTCGGCGCAGGGGCCTGCGCGGTGGGATGCCCACCGTGGCGACGGTAAGGCCCCGGGAACGTCCTGACGCTCAGGCGGTGCGCACCTCGAAGTGCGTCGGCTCGGGTCGTCGCAACAGCTCGCGGTGGGTCTCGGGCGTCCACGGGAAGAGCTCCGGCAGACCATCCTTGCCAAGGTACCAACTGTTGCAGCCGGTAACCCAAATCGTCTGCGGCATCGCCGCTTTCATGCGCTCGTTGTATTCCTTGGTTGCCGCCTCGGTCGGAGCGGCTGTGCGCACCGCTCCGTCACGCAGCTGCTCGATCCACCACATCACGTAGCCGGCCTGGTCCTCGGCGATCGGAACGAGCGACTGGTTGCCGATCGGCGAATGCGGCCCCATCAGCATGAACAGATTGGGAAATCCCGGCACCGCGATAGACCGATACGCCATGGGACCGTCCTCCCAGACCTCGTCCAGGGTGATTCCGCCCTCCCCGATCACCTCGAGTGGGCGCACGTAGGCGCGCGCGTCGAATCCGGTGGCATAAACCAGCATGTCGAGTTCATGTAGCGTGCCGTCGGCGGTGACGATGCCCCGCGGCTCGATGTGGTCGATCGAGTCGGTGATGATCTCGACTCCGGGCTTTTGTACGGACCGGTAGAAATGCCCGGCCATCACCTGCCGCTTGCACATCGGTTGGTAGCTGGGAGTCAGCTTGGCCCGAAGCTGCGGGTCGCGCACCGACAGCCGCAGGTTCCATCGACACCAGGCCTGGATCTGACGGCGCTGCCAGCCCGGGCGGATCGGTGCCACGCCGAACCAGTGCCGCATCAGCCACCCCCAGAAGCGATAGGGCAGACCGTTCAGCGCCGGCCACCGTGACAGCGCCGCCTGAGCCAACTTCGAATAGCGCGGGTTAGGGAATGGATATACCCACTGCGCGGTGCGCTGAAAGACTTTCAGCTGGCGCACCTTGCCGCCGAGCTCCGCGGTAATCTGCACACCGGTCGAACCGGTGCCGATCAGGCCGATCCTCTTGTCCGGCAACGAAACCGAGTGGTCCCAGCGCGACGAGTGAAAGGCAGGGCCAGCGAACGTGTCCCGTCCGGGGATGTCCGGATAGCGGGGCACCCGCAGGACCCCCGTCGCGGTGACGAGCACGTCGAAAGTCTCCTCACCGTCGGGGGTGGTGAGCCGCCACGTCCCGTCGTCATATCGGGCCGCGGTGACGACGGTGCCGAACCGGATGTGCGGACGGATGCCCCGTTCGTCGGCCACCCGCTGGAAATACGCCTGGATCTCCGGACCCGGCGGCAGCCAGTGCGACCAGTTGGGATTCGGCCGGAACGAATAGGAGTAGTAGCGCGACGGGACATCGCAGGTAAGTCCGGGATATGTGTTGTCGCGCCACGTGCCGCCCACCTCGTCGGCCTTCTCGAAAATGGTGAACGAGTCGATGCCGGCGTCCTGCAGCTTGGCGGCCATGCAGATGCCGGACATCCCGGCGCCGATAATCGCGACCTTCACTGGGCGCTTATCTGGCATGGCAATCACCCGACCTCTCGCTGGCCTGCACGTTACGCCGGAAAGTCGCCGGGTCGTACCGTAAACGGATGGCCAGATCGCGCGACACGGACGGTTGCCCGGGCGCACTGCAGGCGCACCAGGCGGCCGATGGCGCGCTGGTGCGCGTCCGGCTACCCGGCGGCATGATCACGGCGGCCCAGCTGGCGACGCTCGCCGGTACCTCGAGGCGGTTCGGCTCGGGAACGCTGGAGCTGACCTCCCGCGGCAACGTGCAGTTGCGCGGGATCACCGACGTGACGCCGGCGGCCGAGGCGATTGCCGGCGCAGGACTGTTGCCGTCGACAACCCACGAGCGGGTCCGCAACATCGTCGCGTCGCCGCTGTCGGGCCGGGCCGGCGGGCACGCGGACCTGCGCTCCTGGGTCGGTGAGCTGGACGCGGGGATCTGCGCCGAACCCCGCCTCGCGGAGCTCGGGGGCCGGTTCTGGTTCAGCCTCGACGATGGCCGCGCCGACGTGTCCGGGCTGGGGGCCGACATCGGCGTGCACATCCTGGGCGACGACTGCGCGCTGCTGTTGACGGGGCGGGACACCGGGATCCGGCTGGCCCCGCGCGACGCGATCGAGACACTCATCGACCTGGCGCGCCGGTTCGTGGACATACGCGGAAAGGCGTGGCGCATCAACGAATTAGACGATGTCGCGGAACTGCTCCCCGGCGCCGCGCTCGGTGACGCCACCTTCTCGCCCGTCACCCGGGCACCAGTGGGTTGGATCAACCAGGACGACGGCCGGGTCGCGCTCGGTGCGGCCGTGCCGCTGGGGGCCCTGCCCGCAAGCGTCGCGGAGTATCTCGCCGCGATCGAGGCGCCGCTGGTGGTCACGCCGTGGCGGTCCGTACTGGTGTGCGACGTGGAGGAGGCCGTCGCCGACACCGCGCTGCGGGTCCTCGCCCCGTTGGGGTTGGTGTTCGACGAGAACTCCCCCTGGCTCAACGTCAGCGCGTGCATCGGCAGCCCCGGCTGCGAACACTCGGCGGCCGACGTGCGGGCCGACGCGGCGCTGGCGCTCGACGCGGATTCGGCCGTGCATCGTCACTTCGTCGGCTGCGAACGCGCGTGCGGCAGCCCACCGGCCGGCCAGGTGCTGGTCGCCAGCGGACAGGGCTACCGGCTGCTGCGGGGCTAGCGCTTAGGGTGAGCACGTGCTCGACTACATCCGCGACGCGGCGGAGATCTATCGCCAGTCGTTCGCGGCCATCCGCGCCGAGGCCGACCTTTCGCGATTTCCGGACGACGTGGCGCGCGTCGTGGTTCGGCTGATCCACACCTGCGGACAGGTCGATGTCGCCGAACACGTCGCCTTCACCGACGACGTCGTCGCGCGGACCAGCGCCGCCCTGCAAGGCGGCGCCCCGGTCCTGTGCGATTCGTCGATGGTGGCCGCCGGGATCACAACGGCGCGGCTGCCCGCCGACAACCGGGTCGTGTCGCTGGTGGCCGACCCGGGCGCGGCCGACCTGGCGGCGCGCCGGCAGACCACCCGCTCGGCGGCCGGCGTGGAGCTGTGGGCCGACAGGCTGGCTGGGGCGGTGCTGGCTATCGGCAATGCACCGACCGCCCTGTTCCGGCTGCTCGAACTCGTCGACGAGGGCGTGCAGCCGCCGGTCGCGGTGCTGGGCGGGCCGGTCGGCTTCGTCGGGTCGGCGCAGTCCAAGCAGGAGCTGATCGAGCGTCCGCGCGGCATTTCGTATCTGGTGGTCCAGGGTCGCCGGGGCGGCAGCGCCATGGCGGCCGCGGCCGTCAACGCGATCGCGAGCAATAGCGAATGACGTCCCGGGGCAGGCTGTGGGGCGTCGGGCTTGGCCCCGGCGACCCGGAGTTGGTCACCGTCAAGGCCGCCCGGGTGATCGGCGAAGCGGACGTGGTGGCCTATCACAGCGCCCGGCACGGCCGCAGCATCGCGCGCGGCATCGCCGAACCGTATCTGCGGCCCGGCCAGATCGAGGAGCACCTGGTCTATCCGGTGACCACCGAGGCGACGGATCATCCCGGCGGGTACGCCGGCGCGATGGAGGACTTCTACGCCGATGCCACCCGGCGGATCGCCGCGCACCTCGACGCGGGACGCAATGTGGCGCTGCTCGCCGAGGGCGACCCGCTGTTCTACAGCTCGTACATGCACCTGCACACCCGGCTGACGCAGCGGTTCGATGCCGTCATCGTGCCGGGTGTGACGTCGGTGAGCGCGGCATCGGCGGCCATCGCGACACCGCTGGTGGCAGGCGACGAGGTGCTGTCGGTGCTGCCGGGCACGCTGCCGGTCGCCGAGCTGACCCGCCGGCTCGCCGACGCCGACGCCGCCGTGGTCCTCAAACTGGGCCGGTCGTATCACGCTGTGCGAGAAGCGCTTTCGGCGTCCGGGCAGCTCGACGGCGCGTTCTATGTGGAGCGTGCCAGCAGCGCCGGGGAACGCATCCTGCCCGCCGCCGACGTCGACGAGAACAGCGTGCCGTACTTCTCGCTGGCCATGCTGCCGGGCGGACGCCGTGAGCGGCAGTCGGCGCGTGAGGGCACCGTCGCGGTGGTGGGCCTGGGCCCCGGTGACCTCGACTGGATGACGCCGCAGAGCCGACGCGAGCTGGCCGCGGCGACCGATCTGATCGGCTACGGCGGCTACCTGGATCGCGTCCCGGTCCGCGACGGCCAGCGACGCCACCCCAGCGACAACACCGACGAACCGGCGCGCGCGCGGCTGGCGTGCACGTTGGCCGAGCAGGGACGCACCGTCGCGGTGGTGTCGTCGGGCGATCCGGGAGTCTTCGCCATGGCCACCGCCGTGTTGGAAGAGGCCAAACAATGGCCGGGGGTGCAGATCCGGGTGATTCCCGCGATGACCGCCGCGCAGGCCGTCGCCAGCCGGGTGGGCGCGCCGTTGGGTCACGACTACGCGGTGATCTCGCTGTCGGACCGGCTCAAGCCGTGGGATGTCATTTCGTCCCGGCTGGCCACCGCGGCCGCCGCCGATCTGGTGCTAGCCATCTACAACCCGGCCTCGAAGTCGCGGACCTGGCAAGTCGCCGCGATGCGCGACGTGCTGCTCGCACACCGCGAACCCGGCACGCCGGTGGTGATCGGCCGCAGCGTTTCTGGTCCCGACGAAGACGTGCGCGTCGTGCGGCTGGCCGATCTCGACCCCGCCGAGATCGATATGCGCTGCCTGCTGATCGTCGGATCCTCGCAAACCCAGTGGTACTCAGACGATTTCGGAGACCGAGTGTTCACGCCGCGTCGCTACCCGGCCTGACGGAAGGAGAAATCGATGATCGAACTGCTGTCGGACGTGCCCGAGGGTGTGATTGGCATCCGCGTGTCGGGCCGGCTGAGCGGTGACGAACTGCGCGACGTCAGGCCCGCTATCGAGGAGCTGGTGAAGGCCGGCGAGATCCGGATCGTGGAGGTCATCGAGCCGGATTACGAGGGCTTTGGGCCCGGCGGGTTGGTCGAGGACATCAAGCTGGGCTTGGGCACTGTGCTGCCGCATCATTCGGCGTTCAAGCGAATCGCCGTCGTGTCCGACAAGGAATGGGTCGCCCATACCCTGCACGCGCTGGCGTGGCTGGTCCCCGGGGAGCTCGCCCTGTTCGGCCTCGACGAACTCGAGCGCGCCAAACAGTGGGCCGCGGGCTGATTAATCCTGGTCCCAGCTGCTGGGCATCATGGGCACGGTTGGGCCGTCGCTCAACCCTTCGCCGGTCACGGTGATCAGCCCCGCGGGTTGGGGTCCATCGGATTTGGCTGCGGCCCCGGCAAATCCGAGCGGTCCAGCGCTCTGCGCGGAGGCCCAGGCGGCCTCCGGATCCATGAATTCGTACCGGTACCCGAGGTCCTTGGCCGTTGCCCCGCGCCGTCGGCGGGACCGGGCTTGCTTGTCCGCTGCCGCGGCGGCCGGTACGTCGACGTCGTCGGGCGCCGGTTCCTCGGACTTGCGGCGTGCCCGGCTTTGGGCGCTACTGCGTCCCGACAGTCCGGACAGTCCCACGGCATACAGCGAGTCGGAGATGCCCGCGCCGATTCCGTCGGTTGCCGTAGGGCCGAAGCCAACTCCGGGTCCGCCGCCGACCGGACCGCCACCCATCGGGCTAGCGATGCTCGGCGCGGTAGTCGGAGTCGTCGCAATGTTATTCACCGTCGTGGGCGCGCTTGCGGTACCGATTGCCGGAGCCGGCGTGGTGGCCATCGGCGCCGGCGGTGCCGTTGCCAACGGCACGCTCACCGCCGGCGCAGCAGCGGCGGCGGCACTCACCGCACCGGCGACAGCCGCGGCCACGCCTGCGGCAGCGGCGGCGGAAACAGCCGCGATCATGACCGGAGCAAGCATTACTCCCAGCTGAGCCGCCTGTACTAACGGCCAGACGAGCATCAGCGAGTGAAAGATGAACCAACCCAACGCTGTGGCCAGTGCGGGGCTCATGCCGGGAATTTGCATGAAGAAGGAGGACACCGCGTTGGCAAATGGAACCGCGTCAATGGGCCAGCCGTCGGGGTATATCTCCTTCCCGAGCGGCCAGAGGACGTTTTGGGTGAAGTCCGAAAGTGCCTTCGCTAGCTCGTCCTGCCACGAGGTGGCGGTAGGAGTCTCGGAACCGGTATTCGCTGCCGCTGCCTGGACCTCGCCGCCCGGAGTGACTATCTGCGGCGCGGGCGTCGTCGCGGGAACCGCGGCCATGGCGGATTCGCTGACGGCCTGGTAGGTGGTCATCGTCGTGGCTGCCTGCACCCACATGCGCGCGTAATCCGCTTCGTTCACCGCGATCGGGATGGTGTTCACGCCGAAGAAGTTGGTGGCGACCAGGACGGCGTGGGTGGCGTGGTTTGCCGCGAGCTCGGCCAGCGTCGGCATGGTGGCCAGCGCGGTGGTGTAAGCGGTGCCCGCCGTCGTGTGCAATGTTGCCGCCGTCGTGCTCTTGGTGGCGCTGTCGATCAGCCAGCTCAGGTAGGGGGCGTGTGCCGCCACGTATTGTTCGGCGCTGGGGCCATCCCATGCGCCACCCTGCACGGCGCCGAGTAACGCAACGAGTTCGTCTGCTGCCATGACATATTCGCTGCCCAGGGAAGTCCATGCTGCCGCCGCGGCAAACAGCGGCCCAGGTCCCGGGCCGCTGCTGAGCAATGTCGAATGCACCTCCGGCGGAAAGGCGATCCAGATCGGGGCGGTCATCGTCGGCGGCCTTCGAGCGGAAACACGGATACCTCTTCGATGAGTGGGGCTGCTTGCCTCCAGTGGTCGGTTTGCCGAGCGGTTTGGTTCCCCGCCATTTTTCGCGCGCCCTTTGCGCGCGGACCGGGCATGCGCAACGATGCAGGGATGCGGTGTGACGTTGCCCGTGAGGCGCTTTCCGCGCGATTGGACGGCGAACGTCCCCAAGTACTCGCGCAGCAGGTCGACGCGCACCTGGAATCGTGCCGAAGTTGCCGCGCCTGGTTGATCGGCGCGGCGGTGCAGACCCGCCGGCTGGCCTCGATGGAGCCCGGCGACGCACCGGACCTCGTCGACAAGATTCTGGCGAGCGCCGCCGCCGAGTCCACCGCGTATCAGCGCGCGATGCGCTGGCTGCGATCGCACTATCGGCGCTGGGGCCTGATCGGTGTCGGCGCGTTCCAGGTCGCGATCGCCGCAGCCCAAATCAGCGGAACCAATTTCGGCATGGTGTCAATGCACATGCACGGCGCGATGTCCGGAGAGCATCTGATGCACGAGTCCACCGCGTGGCTGCTGGCGTTGGGCCTGGCGATGATAGCCGCCGGAATCTGGCCCGTCACCGCGATCGGCGTCGCGGCGATCACCGGCGTGTATTCGGTCGCGCTGTTGAGCTACGTGATCGTCGACGCGTTCAACGGCGAGGTCACCGTGGCACGCATCGCCAGTCACGTGCCGGTGCTGCTGGGCCTCGTATTCACGTTGCTGGTGGCGCGGGAGCGCGCCGGGTCGAATCGGCCGCGCAGGCGCGACAGCGATGCCGACATTGAGCACCCCAGCCCACCCGCAGCATCGGGTCACGCTCGGCGCCGTGGACACCTATGGCCGATCAATCGGTCGTCTCCAGACCCCCTTGCCGCCTCTACGACAACCCGTCGTAGACTCGCCGTGCCCGCGCAACTAAGGTGGTTGGCCATGACCGCGTCAAGCGACGACGAGGCCGTTACCGAACTCGCATTGGCGGCTGCACGCGGGAATGCTCGAGCGCTCGAGGCGTTCATCAAGGCCACCCAGCAAGACGTGTGGCGCTTCGTCACCTATCTGTCGGACGCGGGCGTCGCGGACGACCTGACGCAGGAGACGTACCTGCGGGCAATCGGTGCCATCGAACGGTTTTCCGGACGCTCCACCGCCCGAACCTGGTTGCTGGCCATCGCCCGTCGTGTCGTCGCCGATCACATCCGCCACGCCCAATCGCGGCCGCGCACCGCGCCCGGTGCCGATCCCGAGCAGGTGCTCAACGGCGACCGCCACGCCCGCGGCTTCGAAGACCTCGTCGAAGTGACGACGATGATCGCCGGCCTCACCGCCGAACAACGCGAGGCCCTGCTGCTCACCCAGCTGCTGGGGCTGCCCTACGCCGACGCCGCGGCGGTGTGCGGTTGCCCGGTGGGCACCATCCGGTCGCGGGTCGCCCGCGCCCGCGACGCGCTGCTCGCCGATGCCGAGCGCGACGACCTGACCGGCTAGTACAGCCGGGCCACCCAGTCGGCCGCCTCTTGCACGGTGCCCACCGCTGTCACCCCGGCCGGCAGCGGCGGGCGCGCCACCATCACCACCGGAATACCCAGCGCGGCAGCGGCATCCAGCTTCGCGCGGGTCATGTCGCCGCCGCTGTTCTTGGTGACCAACGCGTCGATGCGGTACTCGCGCATGATGGCCAACTCGTCGTCGTAGCGATACGGGCCGCGGGACAGCAGCAGCTCGTGGTGGCGCGGCAGCGCGGTGGCGTCGGGTTGGGTCACCGCGCGGATCAAGAACCAGGCGGCGCTCCCGGCGAATGCGTTGACGCCGGAGCGACCGGTGGTGAGAAAGATGCGTGAATAGCGTTGCTGTGCAACGACTTCAGCCGCCTTGGTGTCATCCGACACGATGATGGCGTTGTTGAGATCCCACGGCGGGCGGGCCAGCACGAGGTGGGGTATCCGTAACTCGGCGCACGCTTCGGCGGCGTGGGCGGTCATGGTCGCCGCGAACGGGTGGGTGGCGTCGACGACGGCGTCGATGCGCTCCTTCTGTAGCCATCGCCGTAGGCCGTGCACGCCGCCGAATCCGCCGATGCGTACCGGCCCCACCGGTAGCGCCGGGTCCGGTACCCGGCCGGCCAGCGAGCTGATGACGTCGGCCTTTGGGTGCAACGTTTTCGCCAGCGCACGGGCCTCGGCGGTGCCGCCGAGCAGCAGCACCCGCATCAGTGTGGGCCTTGGGCGCGGCGTGCGGCCGAATACAGGTAGCTGTCGGTAAATCCCTCGGCGGCCAGCACGTCGCCGACGATGATGACCGCGGTCTTGGTGATGTCTGCGTCACGCATTTGCGTGGCGATGTCGGCGAGCGTGCCTTTCAGCACGGCCTGGCGCGGCCAGCTGGCGAAAGCCACTACCGCGGTGGGCGTTTCGGGTCGGTAGCCGCTCGCTAGTAGCTGCTCGACGATGGCGTCGATCTGCGCTGCGGCTAGGTGCAGTACGAGGGTGCCGCCGGATTGGGCGAGGGTGTGTAGGTCTTCGCCGGGCGGCATGGCCGTCGACAGCGTTGACACGCGGGTCAGCGTCACGGTTTGCGCCACCCCGGGAACGGTGAGTTCGCGTTTGAGCGCAGCCGCGGCCGCAGCGAAAGCCGGCACGCCCGGAACGATTTCGTAGTCGATGCCCAGCGCGTCGAGTCGGCGGCATTGTTCGGCGAGGGCGCTGTAGAGCGACGGGTCACCGGAGTGCAACCGGGCAACGTCGTGGCCCGCTTTGTGCGCGAGTGCCAGTTCGGCGATGATCTGGTCGAGTGTCAACGGCCCGGTGTCAATGATTTTCGCGTCGGGCGGGCACAGGACCAGTAGCTCGTCGGGCATGATCGAACCGGCGTAGAGGCATGTTTGGCAGCGCTCGAGCAGGCGCTGGCCGCGGACGGTGACCAGGTCGGCCGCCCCGGGGCCGGCGCCGATGAAGTACACCGTCATGGTTTGGTCACCGTCCACTGCGTGACCGGGTGCTGCGGGCGCCACCCGGTGAAGCCGCCCAGCGGCTCGCCCCTGTAGTGCTGGAAGCGCCGCAGCTGGCCGCCGAGGCGTGAATACGCCTGCAAGAGAATGGCTTCGGACTCGGTGGTGACGGTGTTGGCGACCAGCCTGCCGCCGGCGGGCAGGTTGTCGAGGCACGCGTCGAGCAGCCCCGGCTGGGTCAGGCCGCCGCCGATGAAGATCACCGACGGCGGTGGGGCACCGTCGAACGTGTCGGGGGCTTCGCCGCGCACGTCGATTTCTACGCCGGAGGCGGCGGCGTTGGATTCGATGTTGAGGCGCCGTTGCTCGGCGCGTTCGAAAGCCACCGCGCTGCAGCCCTTCCAGCGCAGGCACCACTCGACCGCGATGCTGCCGGAGCCCGCGCCGACGTCCCAGAGCCGCTCGCCCGGCCGCGGCTGCAGTGCGGCCAAAGTCACCGCGCGGATTCCGTGTTTGGTGATCTGCCCGTCGTGGGCGAACGCGTCGTCGGGCAGCGGCGATGTGCGTTCGTCGGGCAGGTAGCGGACGGCGACGACGTTGAGATCGTCGATGTCCGTGGGTGCGTCCTCGGCCCACTGGCGGGCGGTGCCGTCGCGGCGGCGTTCGGCTGGGCCGCCGAGCTGTTCGAGCACGCTGTATTCGGAATCGCCCCTGCCGTGTGAGTTCAGTTGTACCGCAAGCGCTTTCGGCGTGGACGCGTTTTTGGACAACACGATCGCCTGGCCGCCGCGGCGCACCGCGGTGTGCGGCTGCGCGGTGACCAGGCTGATCACCTCGGTGTCGTGAACGTTCCAGCCCATGCGCGCGCACGCCAGCGTCACCGCTGAGATGTGCGGGAGCACCCGCACGTTCTCGGTGCCGTACAAGCGGATCAGGGTCCCGCCGATGCCGTGTGTCAGCGGATCGCCGCTGGCGACGATGTGGATGTCGTCGTCAAGCGGCAGCGCCTGCAGAGCAGGCAGCAGCGGCGAGGGCCACTCCCGGCGGGCGGCGGCGACGGTGTCGTCAAGCAGGGCGAGTTGTCGTTTTGCGCCGTAAATTGTTGTCGCCCTTTGTAATTCGGCGCGCGATGCCGGCGCCAGCCCGGCCATGCCATCGGCGCCGATGCCCACCACGGTGATCATCGCGGCATCCTGCGCCACACGAATTGCGGCAGCATCCGCATCACGACGGACGCGGGCCCCAGCGCCCACGGGATCCACACCGTGCGCCGGCCCTTGGCGAGCGCACGCGCGGTCGCGGCGGCCACCTTTTCCGGGGTGGTCGGGAGCGGCGCGGGGGCCATGCCCTGGGTCATGCGTCCGATGACGAACCCCGGGCGCGCGATGAGCAGGTGCACCCCGGTGCCGTGCAGCGCGTCGGCCAGGCCGCTGGCGAAGCCGTCCAGGCCCGCCTTCGCCGAGCCGTAGACGTAGTTGGCGCGGCGCACGCGTGCGCCGGCGATCGAGGAGAAGACCACCAGCGATCCTGCGCCGGCCGTCCGCATTGCGGCGGCCAGATGCGTGAGCACGCTGACCTGGGCGACGTAGTCGGTCTGCACGATGGCGATCGCGTGGGTGGCGTCGGCCTCGGCGCGGGCCTGGTCGCCGAGGATCCCGAAGGCCAGCACCGCGGTGCCGATGGGGCCATGGTCAGCGATGATCGAGGCGACCAGCGGGCCGTGCGAGGCGAGGTCGTCGGCGTCGAATTCTCTGGTGTGCACCGCCGCGGCCCCGGCTTCGGTTAGCGTCGCCACCTGCTCGTCGAGCTGGTCTGCTCGGCGCGCGGCCAGGATCACCGTCTTTTCCGGAGCCAGGCGCCGCGCGAGTTCGATGCCGATCTCGCTGCGGCCGCCCAGAATTAGTACCGGACCTGCGCCCGTGTCATCCACGGCTGCGATTATGACCTGCGCTAGCGTGGGCGTTGATGGCGAACACCACTACGCGGCTCACGGACGACGCTTTGGCGTTTCTGTCCGAACGTCATCTGGCGATGCTGACCACGCTTCGCGCTGACAATTCGCCGCATGTGGTGGCCGTAGGCTTCACCTTCGATCCCAAGACGCATATCGCGCGGGTCATCACCACCGGCGGATCCCAGAAGGCCGTCAATGCCGACCGCGGCGGGATGGCCGTGCTCAGCCAAGTCGATGGGGCTCGGTGGCTGTCGCTGGAGGGCCGGTCCAAGGTCAACAGCGAAGTCGACGCCGTCCGCGACGCCGAGCTGCGCTATGCCCAGCGCTACCGCACCCCCCGGGCCAACCCGCGACGGGTGGTCATCGAGGTGCAGGTGGAGCGGGTGCTCGGGTCGTCGGATCTCCTCGACCGAAGCGAGTAGTTCGAGGGTCGGCGGGTCGGCCGTCCCTCGTGGCGGCGCGGGGCCAAGTGAATTGACCGGCGTCAAAGCCGTCGTTAGCCTCACAATCAGCGGACACGGGGCACAATATAGGTCGGACCTGCAGTATTCGGGTACCGAAAATGCTGATAGCTGAGGAAGGGTAGCGATGGTGATCGGCACTGGTTTGGCTGCGCCTGGCAGTGAACCGGTCGCGCTGGGCGAGCAGCCATCCCTGCGTAATTCGGCTGATCATCCTTTTAACCGGTTCCACGCCACAGTGCCCAGGAGGGCGTGATGGGTGGGGGCGACGGCCGGATACAAATAATTCTCGATCAGCTCGCACAGCTGAGTGATTCGCCGCCCCCGCCGGGCATCCCGCCCGATCCGCTTGCTGCCGGTCGCTCGTACATCAGCCAACTGCTGAAAATCCTTGGCATGGCGTCAAATAGCGGCGATCCCGGTGACATGACCGCCGCGCAGGCCGGTTATGACGAGCGTGGCATGAAAACCGGTGACGCCCTTGCCAAATTCCCTGCCAACGAAGCAGATTCATCGGCGAAGCTGGCCGCCTCTGGCGGTCAAAACGAGATGTCGCAGATGCTCCAGCAGATCCCGCAGATGGCGTCCGGCCTTGCCGGCAGCCTCTCGGGTGCTCTCGGCGGCTTGCTGCAACCGCTGGGTCAGATGACGCAGCAGGTCGCACAAATCGGGCAGCAGGCGATGCAAGCAGGTATGAGCGGGCTGCAGCATGGCACGGGAGCTGCGGCGACTGGTGAGGCCATTCCGGGTGAATTGCTCGGGGCCAAAGGGGGTGCCGGTGAGCTTGGCGGTGGCGGCGGTGGCGGTGTAGGCGGCGGCCTGGGCACCACGCCTACTGCAATGCTTGGGCCGCTTCCCGCCCCGTCCGCCGGTACCGAGCCCGCCTCGGCGCACAGCGCTACGCCGCCGCCAGCCAACGCGTCGGCGCAGCCCGCGGTGCAAAGGGGCGCGATGGGCGCGATGCCGATGATGCCGCCGGGCGCCATGCACGGCGCAGGCGGGACGGGCAGCGATGCAAAGGCCGACACCAAACGGGTCGTTGCCCCGTCCGTAAAGAACGGTGCCCCCGTGCAGGGCCGTATCACCACGCCCCCGCCGACACCCGAGGTGACCAAACGCGGTGAGGGCAAACCGATTGCGAGTCGGCGGATCCTGCTGCCCGACCACAAGCGCGAAGACGACGGGGAATCAGGTCGCTAAGGCAGTCGATGCCTGGGCGTTGGTTACGGCAGTCGGAATCAGACAGACTTTCCAGGAAAGTGGGACTTCCGGTCATTCGCCAGCTGCCGCTTTGACGTCGACCGTGCCCGAACAGTGACTATTTATATAGTCCACAGACGATACGATCAGGACGTGTCGGAAGTCCCCCCGCCTCCAGCCGTTTCGGCTTTCCCGCCCCCGTGGCCGCCCACGTCGCCGGCCCGGCGAACGCGGCAGTGGCCGATGTTCGCATTGCTGACGGTAGCTCTCTTTATAACGCTCGGTGTAGCAATCGTTGGCTGGTTTCGACCTGTACCAGCCAAACCCGAGGCTGCGTCTGCGCCTACGTACTCCAGCCAACAGGTCGCTGGCGCCAAGTCAAAGGTATGCGCGGCTTTTGAGAAGGCGGATAGCGCAGTCAAGGCGACCAGTGCTCGCGATAAGGGTTCGGAATATGCCACACAGCTGGCCACCGCAGTGAATGTACGCCAATCGTTGATCGCAGGTAGCCAATATCTACTAACGACACTCAACAACGAGCCAGCGACCCCGTCTGATCTTGCATCGAATATCCGTAGCCTCGCGAATGCGTACCAGTTGCTCGCGATCGAATTGCAGTCCGATGCCCCCGATTCTGAAAAAGACCCAACGGTGCGTTCAGGCGATGAAACGACTGCCACGCTCCGGAATATGTGTAAATGAATTGTGAACTCGGTGACGGTGACTACCGTGATCGCGGATGGACGATACGATCAAATCGTGCCAGATCTGCCCCATCCGCCCTCGTTGGGCGCTCCTTCGCTACCTCCTTGGTCACATGCAGGAGCGAGTGTGACTGCACGCCGTACGCCGTGGGCTGGATTTGTCGCGTTGCTGGTCGCGCTGCTGGCACTGGGCGTCGCGATAGCTTCTTTGTTTCGTCCGTTCCCAGCCAACAACCAGTCCTCGCCACCACCGACGACGAGCTATAACGATCAACAGATCGCCGCCGCGAAATCCAACGTATGCGCCACCTATCAACAACTACGCCGAGCGCTTGATGTGGCTGGTGGCCGGAACGGCAGCAGCGACTCGACTGCGAGTCTGGCTGTCGCTACAGCTTCGCGACAAGCCCTCGATGCCGGCAGCCGGTACCTTCTGACCGAACTTGCTGAGCAACCAGCGACAACTCCTGAACTTGCGACGGCAGTTCGGAAGCTAGCTGATCTGTACCAGGAAATAACAGTTAGTTACCTCGCCGACGCTAGTGATTCCGAACTAAACCCATTGCGTCAGGCCGCCGAACAGCCAACAGCAACAATCGACAGGTTTTGCAAATGATTTTTCCTCCCGGCGAATGGTCGTTCTTGCTCGTTGGTGATCAATGGCCTGATGACCAAGATCTGATGGCGCTTTCACACGGCAAGATGAATCGCGGACAGATCAAAGCTGGATTTATGCACTTCGCTGACATGCTTCATAATGCGCAAACCGGTCCGCTCGCCGAACAGCACGGCTATACGGCTGATGATCTCCGCAATGCTTTCCGCCAAGGTGAGGATCAAGCGCGGCGGATTGCCGAAAAGAACGGCACCAAGGAGGGCGCGTACAGCACTGCCTACGACAGCATGGAGAGTCTCCAACACGATCTGACCAATTTGGCTAACGAGGGTAATCAACGGATCAAAGAGATCCAGGACTCCAAAGAGCCCGTGGCAGCTAAGGTGCCGCAGATTGTGGCCGCAATAAACCAGTATCGAGCCCTGGCCGGCCTTGCTGCCGCGAAATATAGTGGCAATGTCTTTGATGCGATGCAGCGGATCCTTGACGACGAGAGCACGGGGCAGTCAGCTCGTCAGTTCGCGCAATCCCACGGCCTTGATGTCGGGCAGATGTTTCGACCGCCAGGGAACCAAGAGGAGTTGGCAGGACAGGTCCGGGGAATGCTCGACAAATCGGGTTCGCTGGGTTCGGCTGCAACCACCGGGGACCCTGCACCACCAGGAGCGCCCCCGCAACCAGTTCCCGACTCGCTGATGGCCACAAATCAAACCGGTTACGTCCCGCCAGGACCGAAGCCCACGGCGCCCGGAGTCCCCGCACCCCCGCCCGCACCCCAGTCACTACGTAACGTCGCTCAAGCTGGGGTGACCCCAAATCCGCCTCCGCTTCCCGGTACGACGCAAGCCGGATCCTCTTCATTCTCAGGAACATCTGTTGCTTCTGCTTCATCGATGCCAAATCCGTCGCTACCGGGTGCACCGCACGTTTCGGCACAGCCTGTAGCCGCCACACCCTTGACCGGCGGCACGCCAATGGCGCCGACGGGCCCTGTGCAAGGCACGACGCCTGCGCAATTGCTGCACAGCTTCGACCAGGGGCTGCAGACAGGCGCGCCGTTCTCGAATGCGGCCGCGGCGATGCCGCCGCCCCAAATGGCGCCGACAGACCCCACGGCCGCGACGACGCCGTCGGCCGGCGCCAGCGTGGGTGTCCCGGCAACCGCGCAGGGGTTCGATGCACCAGCTCCCGTCGCGCACACGCCAACGGCCGACGCGACGCCCGCGCCGCAGGTGGTGGCCGGGCCCGCCGCCACGGGAGGATCGATCGCGGCCACACCCCCGCCGTCGGGTCCGCTCCCCGCGTACGCCTCCGACATCAGGCCCTCGATCTCGGCGGCCACAGCACCCTCCGCGCCGCCGAGCGCGCCTTCGACGATGCCGGCTTCGGCGCCGGTCCAACCCGCAGCCGGGCAGGGCACCCCAGCCCAGCCCACCGTGGTCCGTCGAGAAGCCGTGCCGATGCCGCAATCCTCACCGTCGAGCCTTGGCTCCCAGGCCGTCGCGGCGACGGCAACCGGCGCGGTTGCGGGCGCGGCATCGGCCAACGCCACCGCACGGGCCCGCTTGCAGCGACTGGTCTTCGCCGTCGCCCGCCAACAGCCCCGGCTCGCATGGGCAGCCGGTGACCGCCCCGACAACACCACCGTGTTGGCAACCGATCTGGCAAGCGGCTGGATCCCCCCTGGCATCGATCTCCCATCCGCGGTCAAGCTGCTGCCACCCGAACGACGCCGAGGCGATCTCGAGGCTCTCCTCGGCGAAGTCAGCGTCGCCGCCGGCTACACACCCATCCACCACATCCCCGAGGACGACGAACCAGTCGTTACGTCGCCGCGAGCTCGGCGGCTACCGGACATCGACGAACTCGGCTGGGAGCTCAACCAAGCGACCCAATGGCGAGACGGCTTGCCGCGGCTTGCCCACACGCTGGCCAAAGCGGCATCCGCGGGTACTGGCGTGTTGGACAAGGAGGTCGACCAGCTCCACGAGCACCTGGCCACGATCAGCGCCCGTGTCCTCGACAACTATCCCGAGCACGTCGATCCCAACGACATTGGCAACTGGCAGCTGCTGGCCGCCATCGATGCACTCATCGCCGGCGACAAGACATCCGCCAACTATCACCTCGCGTGGTTCAAGGCCTGCAGCACAACGACAATCGGCCAAGCCCTCCGCTGAGCATCGGTGGCCAGCAAGGTGAATTGACGCGCAAATCCTGCGCATTAGAGTTACACCTGTTCGGAAGGGATTCGCGATGGAAATCGACACGGGATTGCTGCATTCGGGCGGCAACGAGTCGCACCGCGCGGGCGGGCATGCCCAAGAGGCGGCGGGCCACCTGTCGCGGGGGCCGCTGACGCCCGGGATGTTCGGTCAGTTCGCCGCGGCCGAATCGTTTCACGAGGCGGTCACGTCGGCGCATGCCCAGCATGTGAAAACCCTGCAGACACACCAGGAAACGCTGACGACGGTCGGCAAGAACGCACACGCGGCCGCCAGCGGGTTCACGGAAATGGAGGAGCACAACGCCGCGCAGCTGCGAGCGGTGCGGCCCGGCTCCGCCACATCCCGTTAGCGAGCCGGCTCCCCCAACGTGATTCGGTGCCGTCCCGGTGAGACGGCCACCGTCGGCCCCGCCGGCTCACCGTCGAGTCGCACCTGAACCCCGGCGGGGAGTTTGCCGAGCGTGATCCGCGCTGCGGAATCGGTGGCGACCGTGATCGTCGACGACGGCAACGACGCCAACCCGGCACGCCGCAGATCGACTGTGAGGCTGGCGACCCCGGTGAGCCGCAGCGTCAGATACGGCAGCGGGTCGACGGGCAATCCCACGCGCCAATCCAGCTCGCTGTACACGCCGGGCGACGGCTCGAAGTTGAGGATGACGCCGCGGTGATGCCGAACGGTGTGCGTGGGGTCGGGCCGGGCATACGACCGCGCGTCGACTTCCGCGATGGCCCCGCGCCGCGCCGCCACCGCAGGATCAGCAGCCAGCTCCGAGAGCCACCACGCCCGATCGGGCCCGATACCCAGGTCGGCCCGCACTAGCTGCGGGTACCACGCGAACGTGATATGCCCCGGATCAGCTTGGCGCTCACCGGTTCCCATGTGGGCGACCGGATCCTCGAACTTGTCCTGAAACACCCAGGCGATGTGATCCTCGAACGGATACACCGTGAACCGGTGGCGGTAGCCGAGGCGGTCGAGTTCGAGCACCTGCTCGGCGGCCGAGGCGAACGGCACCAGTTCGTCGACCAGCCCGTGGGCAATGACATACGGCAGCCAGCGGGCGTTCACCAGTAACTTCCACGTGTCGCCCTCGCGGGCGCACGGCGAATTCAGGTCCAGGTCGGCGGGAATGTCGACGTCGGGCAGCAGGCGCACGCCGCATGTCGGCGGACCGGCCAGCACCACCGCCTGCGCGAACACCTCTGGATAGGTCAATCCGAACTTGTACGCCGCATAGCCGCCCATCGAATAACCCGACACCACAGTGCGATTGGGGTCGGTGCCCAGCTGTTCGGCCACCCGCGCCCACACTTCCCACACGTCGAGCTCGCCGGTGTCGAAGTACCAGGTCGACGGACCACGGGCCAGTGGCGTGACCACAACCGAGTTACGCCCCTCGCACACCTCGTGCAGCAGGCGCGGATCAATAGCGGCAAACTGGCTCTGCCCCAACGCAAGCGAGTGCAGCAGCAGGGTCAACGGCAGACCCGGCGCGTACGTCGACGGCAGGCATACGGCATACGGCTGGACCCGGCCCAAGAATTGCGGCTTGGTGCTCAAGATATTGTTGGCCGCCCAGCCTTGCTCCACGCCCTGCCCGAGCTCGACCGAGGACACGTACCACAGCGTCGACGGTCCGGTGATTACCGCTTCGGGCGTGTTTTCACCGGCGGCCAGCTGGTCCCACTTCACCGTCACCGAAAACTCCGATACGTCGCCACGGGTCAGGGCCGCGGCCTGGGCGGCATCGGACCAGAAGTTCAGGTGCGGCGGCTCCTGCTCGTTGGTGCGAAACGCCACGTTGTAGACGTTGGGCTGTCCGGGCAGCGCGCCATGCCCGGCCGGCACATCGGCGAACCCGTCCCCCGCGGCATTGGCCAAACCCGCGACCAGCCGCACAGTCCAGCTGCCGGCCGGGTCCACCAATGCCCGCGGAACCTGCGCCACGAACGAACGCGACGCCATGTCGACGCTCTGCTGCACCGGCGTCCTAACACCAGTGGTCAGGTCGATCAGCGTGGCGCTGCGGCCCGAGACGAGCAGGGCCCGGTCGATGCCCGCCGAGCGGACACCCGCCCCCGCCGGCCACTGCTCCGGCGCCGCCCGGCTGGGGTCGGTGTCGAAGGCGAACATCGCGATCGGCACCGAGCCGTCCACCAGCGTGTTCCAGTCGATCCGCCACCACGTGTCGGTCTCGGTGAGCCCGATGGCCACGCGAAAGATGTCGGCGCCGTTGCCTGCGGCGGGGCCGTCGGGATAGACGTAGGTGCCGCGCGGCGGCGTCTGGATTTTCAGGTCGCCGACCGGCAGGCCCGTCGCGCCGTGGTCGTCGTAGAGGAAGTCGGTCCAGAACAGGGCGCCGCCGGCGACGCGGCCGCTACCGCAGGTGCGCGGGAAGTCCTCGCCGAATGGCCATCCGGCCGGCGCCGGAAGTTGCGGCTCGGGCCGACGCGCCGCGGGCGGCGCCCCCTCGGGCATGCCGTCGATCACGATGAGCTCGGCGGGCGGCGCCGGCTGGGGCGAGACGGGGTGCAACACCGCGTCGGTGACGTGTCGTGCAATGCGGATCGGAAGCAGGGCTAGGTCCAGGATTGACACCACGCCCAACCTACGCGCCCGGCCGTTATGGCACCGGTACCACGACCAGCTCGTGCGGCCGGTTGTTGACGGCCAGCGCGCCGTCCTCGGTCACCACGACGATGTCTTCGATGCGCGCGCCCCAGCGGCCGGGGAAATAGATGCCCGGCTCGATGGAAAACGCCATGCCCGCGGCCAGCGGCAGGTCGTTTCCCGCGACGATGTAGGGCTCTTCGTGGACCGAGAGCCCAATGCCGTGCCCGGTGCGGTGCACGAAGAACTCCGCGAGCCCGGCGTCGGCCAGCACGTCGCGCGCGGCGGCGTCGACCTGCTCGGCCATCACCCCCGGACGCACCGCGTCGAACGCCGCGCGCTGGGCCCGCTGCAACACCGAATACTGTTGGGCCACATCGTGTTTGGGTTCACCGATGCTGTACGTACGGGTGGAGTCCGAGTGATAGCCGGGCTCGTAGGCTCCCCCGATGTCGACGACGACGATGTCGCCGATCTCCAGTTCACGATCCGAATAACCGTGGTGCGGGTCGGCGCCGTGCGGCCCGGAGCCGACGATGATGAACGCCACATCCGAATGCCCTTCGGCCACAATGGCTTCGGCGATGTCGGCGGCGACGTCGGCCTCGGTGCGGCCTGGGCGCAGAAACTCCGGCACCCGCGCATGCACCCGGTCGATGGCCGAGCCGGCCTTGCGCAGCGCGTCGATCTCACACTCCTCCTTGACCATCCGCATCCCGCGCAGCACACCGGTGGCCAGCACCGGCAGCACGCCGAGCACACCGGCCAGCGGCAACAAATGCCCCGCCGGCATGGAATCGGTGACGGCCGTCGCGACGGGGCCGCCACCCAGCGCGGCGCCCACCAACCGGTACGGATCGTCGCCGTCGACCCAATCACGCACCGCCAGGCCGAGTTCCGGAATGGCCGATCCACGCAGCGATGCCAACTCCAGCCGCGGCACCACCACCGTCGGCTCACCGGAGGCCGGCAGCACCAGCGCGGTGAGCCGCTCGAACGTCTGCGCCCGCGACCCGACGAGGTAGCGCAGGTCGTAGCCCGGCGTGATCACCAGGCCGGCCAACCCGGCGTCGGCGGTCACCGCGGCCGCGGCGGCCAGCCGGCGGGCATACACCGCGGCGTCGAATCGGTCAGAATCCATGGCAGCCAGGCTAACCCGCGACGGCGTTGGGCGGCGTGAGACCATAGCCGGCATGCCCGCACCCGTGTTGCTGCTCGACGGCGCCAGCATGTGGTTCCGCTCGTATTTCGGAGTGCCGTCGTCGATCACCGCTCCCGACGGCCGGCCGGTCAACGCCGTGCGCGGCTTCATCGACTCGATGGCCGTGGTGATCACCCAGCAGCGGCCCGCGCGGCTCGCGGTCTGCCTCGACCTGGATTGGCGCCCGCAATTCCGGGTGGACCTCATCCCGTCGTACAAGGCGCATAGGGTCGCCGAGCCGGAGCCGGCGGGCGAGCCCGACATCGAGGAAGTGCCCGACGACCTGACACCCCAGATCGACATGATCATGGAGCTGCTGGACGCGTTCGGGATTCCCACGGCGGGCGCGGAAGGTTTCGAGGCCGACGACGTGCTGGGCACGCTGGCGGCGCGGGAACGCCGCGACCCCGTCGTCGTCGTCAGCGGAGACCGCGACCTGCTGCAGGTGGTCGCCGACGATCCCGTCCCGGTCCGGGTGCTCTACCTGGGCCGCGGGCTTTCGAAGGCGACGCTGTTCGGGCCCGCCGAGGTGGCCGAACAATACGGCGTGCCGGCGGATCGGGCCGGGGCGGCCTACGCCGAACTGGCGCTGATGCGCGGCGATCCGTCCGACGGCCTGCCCGGTGTGCCCGGCGTCGGCGAGAAGACGGCCGCCACGCTGCTGGCCCAGCACGGCTCGCTGGAGCGGATCCTCGCCGCCGCTCACGATCCAAAATGCAAGATGGCCAAAGGCCTACGGGCGAAGTTGCTTGCTGCCACCGACTACATCGAGGCCGCGGGCCAGGTGGTGCGGGTGGCAACCGACGCGCCGGTCAACCTCTCGACGCCCACCGACCAATTGCCGCTGGCCGCCGCTCACCCTAAGCGGACCGCCGAACTGGCGACCGAGCTGGGCGTCGGGTCGTCGATAGGCCGTTTGCAGAAAGCGCTGGACGCGCTGCCCGGCTGACGGACCCAGCTACTGGGGCCGGCCCACCTCGTAGGTGCCCTTGTTGTCCTGGAAGGTCACCGTCACGTGCTTCGTGGCGCCGTCGATGCTGACGCTGCAGTCGAACGTGCCGCCCTTCTTCACGGTTGGGTCCTGGCCCTTGTTGCACTTGACGTCCTTGACGTTCTTCGCGCCGTAGCCGTTGGTCTCGTCGGTAAGGACCTGCTGCACGCCCTGCTGCGCCTTGTTGACGTCCAATTTGGTGGTGACGAAGAACCCTGGCTCCCAGAAGCCGAGCACCAGCACGACGGCGATGAGCAGAAATGCGATCACGCCGGCGATGCCGCCGATCAGCGCGACGGAACGCTTCTTACCCGGTTGCTCGTAGGGTGGGTACTGCTGCGGGTACTG
This sequence comes from Mycobacterium heidelbergense, assembly GCF_050205645.1. Lineage (GTDB taxonomy): Bacteria > Actinomycetota > Actinomycetes > Mycobacteriales > Mycobacteriaceae > Mycobacterium > Mycobacterium heidelbergense_A. The sequence goes on along the minus strand of NZ_JBNMQT010000006.1, from coordinate 16,544 downwards.
CCCGGGCTGACCCGGTTGACCGTATTGACCCGGCTGACCGTACTGGCCGGGTTGCCCGTACTGGGGCTGGCCGTACTGGGTCGGTTGGCCGTACTGGCCGGGCTGACCGTACTGGCCCGGTTGCCCGTACTGGGGCTGCCCGTACTGACCGGGCTGGCCATACTGGCCCGGCTGCCCGTACTGGCCCGGCTGTTGCGGGTAGGCCTGCTCCGTCGGCTGCTGATACTGCGGGTATTCCGAGGGCGGCGTGTACGCCGGGGCCTGCCACGTCGGCTCCTGGGCGGGCTGCTGCTGTTGCCACGGCGATCCCACCTGGGTCGGTTCCTGGGACCGATCGACACCCTCGCCGGGCGGTTGCCACTGCTGGCCCGGGTCCGATCCGTGGGGTCCGCTCATCGTGTCTCCTCGCCTCGCCTCTTGGTCTTTGGCTGCCACCGTAGCTCGGGCTCAGCCTACCCGGCGTCAACTGCGACGACGCCGCGCCGAACCTCATTGATAGCGCGCTTGGCGGTTGCTCGCAGCTCGGCATCAGGGGCGGCGTTGCGGACCTGGTCCAAAAGGTCGAGCACCTGCCGGCACCACCGTACAAAATCGCCCGCCAACAACGGCGAACCGGCGCCCGTCGGATCGGCGGCGGCCAGCGCCGCGGCCAGATCACCGGTCCGCGCCCAGCGATAAACGACGGTGACAAAGCCGTCGGCGGGTTCGCGGCTCGGGCCGATCCGGTGGGTTTGCTCGTCCGCGCGCAGCGCAAGCGACAGCTTCGACGTCTGATTCAGCGCCTGCCGCAACCGCGGTGTGGGCGCCTCGGCGGCAAACGGGCCGCCGGGGCCGTCGCCGCCGCGGCTCTCGTAGAGCACCGCCGAGACCACCGCCGCCAACTCGGCCGGTTTCAACTCCGCCCACGCGCCGGTGCGCAGGCATTCGGCGACCAGCAGATCACTCTCGCTGTAGATCCGGGCAAGCAACCGGCCGTCGTCGGTGACGCGCGGATCGGTGGCCGGGCCTTGGATGAACGCGCGCTCCGTGAGCAGCCCGACGATCCGGTCGAAGGTACGGGCCAGCGAATTGGTCGCTGCGGCAACCTTTTTCTCCAACTGGGCGTTGTCACGTTCGATGCGCAGGTAGCGCTCGGCCTGACGCATCCGCTCCTCCAGGCCGGGGCCGTTGTGGGCGGGGTGCCGACGCAGTTGCTCCCGCAACGACGCGAGTTCCGGATCGTGAAACGCGCCGTCGTCCGCGTCGCGACGGCGCTTTGTCGGGATATCCAGTCCGGCGGCGGCGGATCGCAGCGCCGAGGCCAGGTCGCGCCTGACCCTGGGCTGCCGGTGTTCGACGCGCTTGGGCAGCGACATCGAGCCGACCGGCGCCGAGGCACCCGAATAGTCCGCCGACGAAATGCGTCCCGCCCACCGGTGTTCGGTGAGCACCAACGGCCGCGGGTCGGAGCTGTCGCGGGCCGACTCCAGCACGACCGCCAGTCCCCCGCGCCGGCCGTGCGTGATGCTGATGATGTCCCCGCGACGCAGCGCGGCCAGCGCGTCGCTGGCGGCCTGCCGTCGTTGCAACCTCGACGCGCGCGACTGCGCGCGCTCCAGCTCGGAAATCCGGGCACGCAGCCGGGCATATTCGAAGATCGGCGCCTCCGCCCCGCCCAGCTCGGCGGCGATCTCGTCGAGCAGCTGGCGCCCGCGTTCGATACCGCGCACCACGCCGACGACGGACCGGTCGGCCTGATATTGGGCGAAGGACTGCTCCAGCAGCTGATGCGCCTGCTCGGGGCCCATGTGCTGAACCAGGTTGATCGTCATGTTGTACGACGGCGCGAACGAGCTGCGCAGCGGGAACGTGCGGGTCGACGCCAGGCCGGCCACCGCGGATGGCTCGGTGGTTTCTTCGGCGGGATGCCACAGCACCACCGCGTGACCCTCGACGTCGATGCCACGCCTGCCCGCGCGCCCGGTCAGCTGCGTGTACTCCCCCGGCGTCAGCGGCACGTGCTGCTCGCCGTTGAACTTCACCAGCCGCTCGAGAACCACCGTGCGGGCGGGCATGTTGATGCCGAGCGCCAGCGTTTCGGTGGCGAAGACCGCCTTGACCAAGCCGGCGGTGAACAGCTCCTCGACCGTATGCCGGAACGCCGGCAACATCCCGGCGTGGTGGGCCGCCAGCCCGCGCAGCAACCCTTCGCGCCATTCGTAGTAGCCCAGCACGGCGAGGTCGGAGTCGGCGAGATCGCCGCACCGGTGCTCGATCACCTCCGCGATCTGCGCGCGCTCGTCCTCGGTGGTCAGCCGCAGTGGCGAGCGGAGGCATTGCTGGACGGCGGCGTCACAACCCGCCCGGGAGAACACAAAGGTGATCGCCGGCAACAAGCCCTCGGAATCCAGCGTTGCGATCACGTCCGGCCGCGACGGCGGTCGGTAGAACCGCGGGCGGCCCGCGCCCCCGCGTCCCGACCGTCCCGATCCCCGGCGCGGCTGCCAGTCCGACATCCGGTCGGCCTCGCGGCGATGCGCGATGTGCCGCAGCAGTTCGGGATTGACCCGCGGTTGACGATCGGCGGCCGGTTTCTCGTTCTCGTAGTCGAACAGGTCCAGCAGGCGCTTGCCCACCAGGACGTGCTGCCACAGCGGAACCGGCCGGTGCTCGTCGACCACGACGGTCGTGTCGCCGCGTACCGTCTGGATCCAGCCGCCGAACTCCTCGGCGTTGCTCACCGTCGCCGAGAGGCTGACCACCCGCACCTCGTCGGGCAGGTGCAGGATCACCTCCTCCCACACCGGGCCCCGCATCCGGTCGGCGAGAAAATGCACCTCGTCCATCACTACGTACGAAAGCCCTTGCAGGGCGGGCGAATCGGCGTACAGCATGTTGCGCAGCACTTCGGTCGTCATGACCACCACGGGCGCGTCGGCGTTCACCGACATGTCGCCGGTGAGCAACCCGATCCGGTCGCGGCCGTAGCGCAGCGTCAGGTCGGTGTGCTTCTGGTTGCTCAGCGCCTTCAGCGGCGTGGTGTAGAAACACTTGCCGCCGGCCGCCAGTGCCAGGTGCACGGCGAATTCGCCGACGACCGTCTTGCCGGCGCCGGTCGGCGCGCAGACCAGCACGCCGTGACCCCGTTCCAGCGCCGCACACGCCCGCTGCTGAAAGTCGTCGAGCGGAAAGGGCAGCTCCGCGCTGAACCGGGCCAGCTCGGCCAGCTCGGTCACGCGAGCGCCGGATCGCGCGAACGTGCGCAGATGTACACGCACATCGGCGTGTCGGCGTACAAACACGCACGGTCGCGCATAACGGGACGCCGGTCGCTAAGTGACGTCGTCATGCTGCCCGGCGGTGAACGACGGCTCGGGTATGGGCTCGGGCTCCTCGACGACAGACGCTTCGTCGTCGGGGATCGCCGCCTGCGCTTCGCGCTTGGCCTTCCGCTTGTCGTGCAGGCGAGCGATCTGGATTGCGAACTCCAGCAACACCGACAGCGCGACCCCCAGCGCCGTCATCGAAAACGGATCGGAACCGGGCGTGAACACCGCCGCGAACACGAACATCGCGAAGATCAGGCCGCGCCGCCACGACTTGAGCCGCTCATACGTCAGCATCCCCACCATGTTCAGCATCACGATCAGCAACGGGAATTCGAAGCTGACGCCGAACACGATCAGCAGGTTGATCAGGAAGCCGAAATAACGGTCTCCGGACAACGCGGTCACCTGCACGTCGCTGCCCACGGTCAACAGGAAGCCCAGCGCCTTGGACAGCACGAAGTAGGCCAGCACCGCACCGCCGATGAACAGCACCGCGGCCGGGATCACGAACGCGATCGCGAAGCGTCGCTCCCGCTGGTAGAGGCCCGGCGTGATGAACGCCCAGAGCTCGTACAACCACACCGGGCAGGCCAGCACGATCCCGGCCGTCATCCCGACCTTCAGCCGCAGCATGAATTGGTCGAACGGCGCGGTGGCCAGCAGGCGGCACTGACCGTTGGGGCTGATCTCGGCGCGCGCCGACTGCGGCAGCGAACAGTAGGGATGGCGCAACCACTCGCCGAGGCTCTCCAGCCCAAAGATCGAATGCGAATACCAGACGAACCCGAAAATCGTGGTGATCAGGATCGCGGCCAAGGCGATCAACAATCGGGCACGCAGCTCGGTCAGGTGATCGACCAGCGACATGGTCGCGTCGGGGTTGGTACGGCTGCGCCGGTAACGAGGGTTGAGCCGCTTCAGCAAGGCAGCGGTGCGCGCTGAAGTCTTGAAAAGTTTCACGACGCTCGGTCAGTGGCGCTCGGGAACCGCGACGGCTAACCGCGAGTACGCCGGGCTACGCGGGCCGCGCTTCGTGGTGGCCCTGCTCGCTCGCCTTGGGCGGGTCGACCCGCTCCGACTGCACGGGCTGGGGATTCACCGCGGGGGACTCCGACGGGGTCTGCAGGGACGGCGTTTGGTCTTTGTTCTCCGTCTGCATTTCCCGCATCTCGGACTTGAAGATGCGCATCGACTTACCCAGCGAGCGCGCCGCATCGGGGAGCTTCTTGGCACCGAAGAGCAGAACCACTACGACAGCGAGGATCGCCCAGTGCCACGGACTAAGACTGCCCACTTTGATTACCTCCAGACGTCCACCCGATGCTACCGCAGTAGCGAGTACTGCCGGTTTCCCCGCGCCGCGCCGGCCAGGTCCCGCGCTGCTTCACCCCTGGGCCGCGACCTGATACGACTCGAGCGCCGCCGCCGCGGAATCCCGTACCCGCTGCGCGAGCGACGCGGGAGCGAGCACCCGCACGGCCGAGCCGAAGCCCATCACCAGGCGCGTCATCCAGTCCTCGGAGGCGTAGGTCATGACCGCCTCGCATGACCCGTCGGGCAACTCGCGCACGTCGCGCATCGGGTAGTACTCGAGCATCCACGACGCCGAGGGCGCGACCCGCAGCGTGGCCGACGGCAGCGACGGATCTCCGTCGAACAGGGACGTGTCCGGCGGCGCGTGCAGCGCCGATTCGGGCGCGGCGGCGGGCTCGCCCAGCTCGGTGGCCTCCACGATCCGGTCGAAGCGGAACAGCCGAACCCCCTCGGCGTCCCGCGACCAGGCCTCCAGGTAGCTCTGGCCGCCGATCAGCAGCACCCGGATGGGGTCGACGATGCGGCTGGTCAAGGTGTCGTGCGACGCGGCGTAGTAGTCGATGGAAAGCGCGTGTTTGTACTGCACCGCCGTGCGTACCGCGGCCGCGGCCCGGCTCTCGACCGGTGCCTGCTCATCGACGGCCGCCGCGATACCCGTGGCGTCGTGCCCGACCGCGCCCGCGGCGGCCTCGATCTTCGCGATCGCGCTGCGCGCGGCTTCCGGATCGACCACGCCGGGAATGTCGGCCAGCGCCCGCAGCGCCACCAGCAGGCCGGTGGCCTCGGGCGAGGTGAGCTTCAGCGGCCGGTCGATGCCCGCCGAGAACGTCACCTCGATCTTGTCTCCGGAGAATTCGAAGTCGATGAGATCACCCGGGTAGTAGCCAGGAAGACCGCACATCCACAGCTGATTGAGGTCCTCTTCGAGCTGCTTGGCCGACACCCCGAGATCGGCGGCGGCCTTGGCGCGCGTGACCCGTGGGTTGGCCTGGAAATACGGCACCATGTTGAGCAGCCGAACCAGGCGGGTGGACACCGGGGTCATGGGCGCCGCTCCTCTCCCCCGCAAGCGGGAGGTGCCCCCACATCGCTCTTTTGCTCTGCATCGTCGCCGGCGCGGGTCATGAGGCCTCAACCCCCGCCTGCGCGCGCAACCGGTCTAGCACATCGTCGCGCAGCGACTGCGGCTCGAGCACAACGGCGTCGGCCCCGTAGCCGGCGATGTCCCGCGCCAGCCGATCGCTCCAGCCGATGTCGAATTCGAGCACCTCGCCGTCGCGGCCACCCAGTTGTCGCTCACCGGTGGACCGTCCGGTCCGGCGCAGTGCCGTGGCCCGTCCGTCGGCGACCCACACGAGTGCCTGCCCGCCCGTCGGCGTTTCCGCGACGATCCGGGCCACGATCTTGCGCAGGTCGACGTCGTCGGGCACGGTGACCGCGCCGGCCGAACCGATCGGAACGACCTCCGCGCCGATCCGCGAGAGCCGGAAAGTCCGGGTGGCGTCGCGGTCGCGGTCGTGGCCCACGAGATACCAGCGGCCCTTCTCGGTGACCACACCCCACGGCTCGACGGTGCGTGTGGTGAACGGCTCGGCCCGTGACGGCCGGTGCGGAAATTGCACCGCCTGGCGAGAATCGATGGCCGACAACAGGATTCCGAGAACATCCTCCGACCCGCGCAGGCCCGGCACCCCGGGCGGGGAGGCGATGGCCACCGGGGCGCCTTCATCCGAGGGGTCGACGTCCACACCGGCGGCGCGCAGCTTGAGCAACGCGCCCTGGGTCGCGGTAATCAGCTCGGGCGACTCCCATAGCTGGGTGGCGACGGCGACCGCGGCCGCCTCGTCCGACGTGAGCTCGACGGGCGGCAGCGCGTAGGCGTCGCGGTTGATGCGATAGCCCTCGGTGGGGTCCAGCGCCGAAACCCTGCCGACTTCGAGGGGGATGCCGAGGTCGCGCAACTCGTTCTTGTCGCGCTCGAACATCCGCGAGAACGCCTCCGCGCTGGGGCTATCCGAGTAGCCCGCCACGCTGGACCGGATCTTGTCGGCGGTGATGTAGCCGCGGGTGGACAGCAAGGCGATGACGAGGTTCACCAGCCGTTCGACTTTCGAGGTCGCCATTTGCACCAGCCTAAAGGGGTTGGTTGCCCAGCGTTTCCGCGCCTACATGCTGGCGATCAGCCGCTTGACCCGCTCGTCGACGGCCCGGAACGGGTCTTTGCACAGCACGGTGCGCTGGGCCTGGTCGTTCAGTTTGAGGTGTACCCAGTCGACTGTGAAGTCGCGGCCCGCGGCCTGGGCGGCGCTGATGAATTCGCCGCGCAGCCGTGCGCGGGTGGTCTGCGGCGGCTGGTCGACGGCTTCCGCGATGTCCTCGTCGGTGGTGACGCGCGAGGCCAGGCCCTTACGCTGCAGCAGGTCGAAGACGCCGCGGCCGCGCTTGATGTCGTGGTAGGCCAGATCCAGCTGGGCGATCTTCGGGTCGGACAGCTCCATGTCGTAGCGGTCCTGGTACCGCTGGAACAGCTTGCGCTTGATGACCCAGTCGATCTCGGTGTCCACCTTCGCGAAGTCCTGGCTCTCGACGGCGTCGAGCTGCCGGCCCCACAGGTCGACGACCTGTTCGATCTGCGCGTTGGGCTCTCGAACCTGCAGATGCTCGACGGCGCGGCTGTAGTACTCCCGCTGGATGTCCAGCGCGCTGGCCTGACGCCCGCCCGCCAGCCGCACCGGCCGCCGGCCGGTGATGTCGTGGCTGACCTCGCGGATGGCGCGGATGGGATTGTCCAGCGAGAAGTCGCGGAACGGGACACCGGCTTCGATCATCTCCAGCACGAGCGCCGCGGTGCCCACCTTGAGCATGGTTGTGGTCTCACACATGTTGGAGTCGCCGACGATGACGTGCAGCCGGCGGTACTTCTCCGCGTCCGCGTGCGGCTCGTCGCGGGTGTTGATGATCGGGCGGCTGCGGGTGGTGGCCGACGAGACTCCCTCCCAGATGTGCTCGGCGCGCTGGCTCAAGCAGAAGGTGGCGGCCTTGGGCGTCTGCAGGACCTTGCCCGCCCCGCAGATCAGCTGGCGGGTGACCAGGAACGGCAGCAGCACGTCGGAGATCCGGGAGAACTCGCCGGCCCGCACGATCAGGTAGTTCTCGTGGCAGCCGTAGGAGTTGCCCGCCGAATCGGTGTTGTTCTTGAACAGATAGATGTCGCCGCCGATGCCCTCATCGGCAAGCCGCTGCTCGGCGTCGACCAGCAGATCTTCCAGCACCCATTCGCCGGCCCGGTCGTGCGTGACCAGCTGGACCAGGCTGTCGCATTCGGCGGTGGCGTACTCGGGATGGCTGCCGACATCGAGGTACAGGCGCGCGCCGTTCCGCAGGAAAACGTTGGAGCTGCGGCCCCAGGACACGACGCGGCGGAACAAATAACGCGCGACCTCGTCCGGGCTCAGGCGCCGGTGGCCGTGAAACGTGCAGGTGACACCGAACTCGGTCTCGATGCCCATAATTCGACGCTGCACACAATTGAGGGTACTGGTTGTCAGACCGCGACCGTGAGCGTGCCGCGCCCACGGATGTTATCGGGCATCAGTACAACGCGTCCGCCTTAGGAATCGTCGTCGGATTCGTCGTCGGACTTGGGGCCCTTCGAACCGGTCTGGCCGAGCAGGCGTTCCAGGGTGGAACGGCCAAGCCGGCGAAATGCGCGACGCGGCCGGTTGGCATCCAGGATGGCGGCCTCCAGGCTGGCCACTTCGAGGGAGGCCTGATCGCCGTTCGAGCCGTCGGGGCTGCCGGCCCGCAGCGCGTCGACCGCGATGTGCAACGCGTCGTGCAGATCAGCGTTCTCGGCGTAGGACTCCTTGAGCGCGTTGGCGATCGGCTCGGTGGTGCCGCCCATCACCACGAAATGCGGCTCGTCGGCGATCGACCCGTCGTAGGTAATCCGATACAGCTCAGGTGGTTTCGTCTCGCCGTAGTGCGCGACCTCGGCGACGCACAGCTCGACCTCATACGGCTTGGCCTGCTCGGTGAAGATGGTGCCCAGCGTTTGCGCGTAGACATTCGCCAGCTGCCGGCCGGTGACGTCGCGGCGGTCGTAGGCGTAACCCCGGGTGTCGGCGAACTGGATGCCGCCGCGGCGCAGGTTGTCGAACTCGTTGAACTTGCCCGCCGCCGCAAAGCCGACGCGGTCGTAAAGCTCGCTGATCTTCTGCAGGGACCGCGACGGGTTCTCCGCGACGAACAGCACACCGTCCGAGTAGGCAAGCGCCACCACGCTTTTGCCCCGCGCGATGCCCTTGCGCGCGAGCTCGCTGCGCTCGCGCATCGCCTGCTCGGGGGAAATGAAATACGGGAAACTCACTTGTCACCCCGCGGCTCGGCGTCGGGACCGAAAGTGTCAGCGCGCGAACGGCTTTCGATGACCTCACGAGCCAACTCGGAGATGCGGCTCTCCGGCACGTCGACCGCCCCGTCGGCGCCGATGGTGACCGCCGTCGGGTAGATGCCGCGGACCAGGTCCGGGCCGCCGGTGGCCGAATCGTCGTCGGCGGCGTCGTAGAGCGCCTCGATGGCGACCCGCAACCCCGAATCGGCATCGGTGACCTGCGAATACAGCTTCTTCATCGAAGACTTGGCGAAGATCGATCCCGACCCCACCGACTGATACCCCTCTTCTTCGATGTTCCAGCCGCCGGCGGCGTCGAAAGTGACGATGCGGCCGGCGCTTTCCGGATCCGCCGCGTGGATGTCGTAGCCCACCAGCAGCGGCAGGGCCACCAGCCCCTGCATGGCGGCCGCCAGGTTACCGCGCACCATGATCGCCAGCCGGTTGACCTTGCCGGCAAAGGTGAGCGGTACGCCTTCGAGCTTCTCGTAGTGCTCGAGTTCCACCGCGTAAAGGCGGGCGAACTCGACGGCGATCGCGGCCACGCCGGCGATGCCGGTGGCGGTGTAGTCGTCGGTGATGTACACCTTCCGCACGTCGCGGCCGGAGATCATGTTGCCCTGCGTGGAACGCCGGTCGCCGGCGATCAGGACACCGCCGGGGTATTTCAGCGCGACGATCGTGGTGCCATGCGGAAATTGCCCACCGGGTTGACCGCTCCCGGATTGGCCACTCCCCGACTGACCGCTCCCCGATTGACCCCCGCCGAGGACCGCGGGCAGCAGCTCGGGCGCGTGGTGGCGCAATAGATCAGCGAACGAGGACTGGTTTATCCCTGAGGTTCCGGAAAATGCCGAGTTGATTGGCAGACGATCAGAAAACGGCCAGGTCACTGTCCGCCCTTTTGGACGTACGCACGGACGAAGTCCTCCGCGTTCTCCTCAAGGACGTCGTCAATCTCGTCGAGCAGATCGTCGGTCTCCTCGGCTAGCTTCTCGCGGCGCTCTTGGCCCGCGGCTGTGGTACCGGTGACATCGTCATCGTCACCGCCGCCACCGCCACGCTTGGTCTGCTCCTGAGCCATCGCCGCCTCCTGCTTGGTTATCGACTCATTTTAGAGCCAAGTCACACGCCCGCTGGTCTTTCCTACAGTACCGGTCAACGCCGACGTTTCCCCGTTTAACGGGCCTAGCTGGTGAGTTGTTCCACCAGTTCGGCCGCGCTGTCCACGGAGTCCAATAGCGCCCCGACGTGTGCCTTGCTGCCCCGCAGCGGCTCCAGCGTCGGGATGCGCACCAGCGAATCGCCGCCCAGGTCGAAGATCACCGAGTCCCAACTGGCCGCGGCGATATCGGCGCCGAACCTGCGCAGGCACTCGCCGCGGAAGTACGCGCGGGTGTCCGTCGGCGGGTTGTCGACCGCGTCGAGGACCTGGTGTTCGTTGACCAGACGCTTCATCGAGCCCCGCGCCACCAGCCGGTTGTAGAGGCCTTTGTCCAGCCGGACGTCCGAATATTGCAGGTCGACGAGGTGCAGCCGGGGCGCCGACCAGCTCAGGTTCTCCCGCTGGCGGAAACCCTCGAGCAGCCGCAGCTTGGCCGGCCAGTCCAGCAGCTCGGCGCAGTCCATCGGGTCGCGCTCGAGCTGATCGAGCACGTGCGCCCACGTCTCGACGATGTCGGCCGCACGCGCGTCGGGGTCGCGGCTGTCGACCAGCTTGGCCACCCGATCGAGGTAGATGCGTTGCAGCGCAAGGCCGGTCAGCTCGCGCCCGTCGACCAGGGCCACGGCGGCCCGCAGGGACGGGTCGCGGCTGATCGCGTGGACGGCGTGCACCGGCCGGGCCAACGCCAGGTCGGTCAGGTCGATCCCGTGTTCCGGGCCCTCTTCGATCAGGTCGAGCACCAGCGCCGTGGTGCCCAGTTTCAGATAGGTCGACGTCTCGGCGAGGTTGGCGTCTCCGATGATGACGTGCAGCCTGCGGTACCGGTCCGCGTCGGCGTGGGGTTCATCGCGGGTGTTGATGATGCCGCGTTTGAGCGTGGTCTCCAGCCCGACCTCGACCTCGATGTAGTCGGAGCGCTGCGACAGCTGGAACCCGGGCTCGTCACCGGAGGGCCCGATGCCGACGCGGCCGGATCCGGTGATGACCTGCCGCGACACCAGGAACGGGGTGAGCCCGGCGATGATGGCCGAGAACGGCGTCTGCCGGGACATCAGGTAGTTCTCGTGCGACCCGTAGGACGCGCCCTTGCCGTCGACGTTGTTCTTGTAGAGCTGCAGCTTCGCCGCCCCGGGCACGCTCGCGACGTGCCGGGCGGCGGCCTCCATCACCCGCTCGCCCGCCTTGTCCCAGATCACCGCGTCCAGCGGGTCGGTGCACTCCGGTGCCGAGTACTCCGGGTGGGCGTGGTCGACGTACAGCCGCGCCCCGTTGGTCAAGATCATGTTGGCCGCACCGACCTCGTCGGCGTCGACCACCGGCGGCGGCCCGGCCGACCGGCTCAGGTCGAAGCCACGGGCGTCACGCAGCGGCGATTCCACCTCGTAGTCCCAGCGGGTGCGTTTGGCGCGCTGGATACCGGCGGCAGCGGCATAGGCCAGCACCGCCTGCGTCGAGGTCAGGATCGGGTTGGCGGTCGGGTCCGACGGCGACGAAATGCCGTACTCAACCTCCGTCCCGATAATCCGTTGCATTACTTCAAGATAGGCCCGGCGACGACGCGGCCCCCGAAGCGGGGGTGAGCCGGGCGCATCGCCGGTCTTATTGCCGGGCTCCGAATTGAGCCTGGCAACAGCCTCCGCGCGGGCCGTTTCGACACTAGGGTGAGCCGGCATGGACCTCTCGCTGGGCCAGAGTTCGGGCCACGGGACGGACAGCCGGGAGACGGCGGGCTCCGCGGCCGAAAGCTGGTTCTTGGAGCGCGGCCTGCCCTCGGTGCTCACCAGGCGGGCGCGGTGGCGACGGCTCTGGCCGCGGTCGGCTCCCATGCTGGCCGCCTACGCGACGTTGCAAGCCTGCGTCCTGCCGGTCTACTTGATCACCGGCGGCCACGACGTCGAGATCACCGGGGAGCCGACAACTTCCGAATGGATCGTGCTCGCGATCATCGGGCTGGCGCTTCCACTGATGGCCATCGTCGGCTGGATGGTGTCCCGGTCACGCAGCGGACGCACCCGCGCCGGCGTCGCGACGATCGCGGTCGTCGTCGTGGCGTGCGTCGCGGCGACGGTGGGCGGGCCCTCGCAGCTGGTGCAGGAAGCCGTCGTCGTGGCCGCGGTGCTGATCCTGACCGGCGGCGGCGCGGGTTCGGTGGTGGGCTGGGCGGTGCGGATGATGCTGTCGCACCTTGCCACCGTCGGCGCCTTGGCCGTGCGGGCGCTGCCGGTGGTGCTGCTGACCGCGTTGGTGTTCTTCAACACCTACGTCTGGCTGATGGCCGCGACGATCAGCGGTCAGCGGCTGGTCCTGGCGATGGCGTTCCTGGTTTCGATCGCCGCGGCATTCGTCGTGTCGGCCACCCTCGAACGAGTGCGGCCGATGCTGCGCTCGACGACGGTCCGGCCCAATGACACGCAGCCCGATGACACCGGGCCGGACGACACCGACAAGCTTGCCGGCACGCCCTTCGCGACGATGCTCGATACGCATGACTGCGCCCCGCTGAAAAGGACCGAACGCGCCAATGTCGTGTTCGTGCTCGCCGCCTCGCAGCTGGCGCAGATCCTGGTGGTGGCGGTGGTCACCACCGCCATCTACTTCATCCTGGGGCTGATCATCCTCAGCCCGGAGCTGCTCAACGAGTGGACCCACACCTACAAAAGCACCTCGACGGTGTTGGGATTGACGCTCCAGGTGCCGGATTCGCTGATCCATATGACGCTTTTCCTCGGCGCGCTGACGTTCATGTACATCAGCGCCCGCGCGGCCGGCGACGGCGAGTACCGCTCGACGTTCCTCGACCCGCTGATCGACGACCTGCGCACCACGCTGATCGCGCGCAACCGCTACCGCGGCGCCGTCGCGCTGACAGGGTGCGCTGTTGACGGGCGCGCTGTTGACGGCGCTCACGCCAATGATTAATTTCGCCTGATGGCCGAGGACCTGTCCGGGAAGCGTTACGGCGAGGTACTTCTCGTGGAGGTCGGTGAATCGGGTCCGCAGGCCACCGTCTACAACAGCTTCCCGCTCAACGATTGTCCCGCCGAGCTGTGGTCGAAACTCGACGCGCAGGCCATCGCCGCCGAAAACGGTGCGGCCGCGGCTCTGCTCAACGGTCCGCGCTACTGGCTGATGAACGCCATCGAAAAGGAGCCGCAGGGCCCGCAGGAGCGAAAGACGTTCGGCGGAATCGAAATGATCAAGCAGGCCACCGTCGCGATGTCGTCGATGAACCCCGCGCCCTACAGCGCCAACGAGGTGAGCCGCAATACGGTCTTCGTCTTCGACGCCGGTGCTGAGGTGTATGAACTCGTCGAGCCCGACGGGCGGCGCTGGGTCATGCAGACCTGGAGCCAGGTCGTCGACCCCAACCTCTCGAGAGCCGACCTGCCCGGCCTGGCCGGCCGCCTGAACCTGCCCGACGGGTGGCGGTATGAGCCGCGCGTGCTCACCGAAACACTGCGGGTGGACACCAGGACTCGTCCCGCCCAGGTCACGCAGGACGACCTGACGAACAGCTACACGCTCGAATTCGAGTAACCCGGTAGCAATTCGGGCCCCGGCGCGTCCGCCGAGACATGCCCAGACATCGAGACATAAAGCATTGCGACCGTGCTCGGCGTGTCGTCGCAACTGGTTATGTGTCGCGCGACGGCGAGGGCCGGCCGAAGCCGGACGAAGCTAGCGCTACAGGTACTGGCCCAGGTTCGATTCGGTGTCGATGGCGCGCGACGCGCTCGACGACTTGCCGGTGACCAGGGTGCGGATGTAGACGATCCGCTCGCCCTTCTTGCCCGAAATCCGTGCCCAGTCATCGGGATTGGTGGTGTTGGGCAGGTCCTCGTTCTCGGCGAACTCGTCGACGATCGAATCGAGCAGGTGCTGAATGCGCAGACCCGGTTGACCGGTCTCCAGCACCGACTTGATGGCGTTCTTCTTCGCCCGGTCGACGACGTTCTGGATCATCGCCCCGGAGTTGAAGTCCTTGAAGTACATGACTTCCTTGTCACCGTTGGCGTAGGTGACCTCCAGGAACCGGTTGTCGTCGATCTCGGCGTACATCCGGTCGACGACCTTTTCGATCATCGCCTTGATGCAGGCCGTACGGTCACCGCCGAACTCGGCGAGATCGTCGGCGTGCACCGGCAGGGCCTCGGTCAAGTACTTCGAGTAGATGTCTTGTGCCGCTTCGGCATCGGGCCGCTCGATTTTGATCTTCACGTCCAGACGCCCCGGTCGCAGGATCGCGGGATCGATCATGTCCTCGCGGTTGGACGCACCGATCACGATGACGTTCTCGAGTCCCTCGACGCCGTCGATCTCGCTGAGCAGCTGCGGCACCACGGTGGTCTCGACGTCCGAGGAGACCCCGGTGCCGCGGGTCCGGAAGATCGAGTCCATCTCGTCGAAGAACACGATCACCGGCGTTCCTTCGGACGCCTTCTCCCGCGCCCGCTGGAAGATCAGCCGGATGTGTCGCTCGGTCTCACCGACGAACTTGTTCAGCAGCTCGGGGCCCTTGATGTTCAGGAAGTACGACTTCGCCTCGCGGGAGTCGTCGCCGCGCACCTCGGCCATCTTCTTGGCCAACGAGTTGGCGACCGCCTTGGCGATCAGCGTCTTGCCGCAGCCGGGAGGTCCGTAGAGCAGCACACCTTTGGGCGGGCGCAGCGCGTACTCGCGGTAAAGCTCCTTGTGCAGGAACGGCAGCTCGACGGCGTCGCGGATCTGCTCGATCTGGCGGGTGAGGCCGCCGATGTCCTGGTAGCTGACGTCTGGCACCTCTTCCAGCACCAGGTCTTCGACCTCGGCCTTGGGGATGCGCTCGAAGGCGTAGCCGGCCTTGGTGTCGACCAGCAGCGAGTCGCCGGGGCGCAGCTTGCGGGGCTTGGTGTCGTCGTTGAGGGCGTCGGGAACGCCGTCGGGCAGGTCCTCGGCAACCAGCGGCTCGGCCAGCCAGACGATGCGTTCCTCGTCGGCGTGTCCGACGACGAGCGCGCGGTGGCCGTCGGCGAGCACCTCGCGCAGAGTGGAGATCTCGCCGACCGATTCGAACGTGCCGGCCTCGACGACGGTCAGGGCCTCGTTGAGCCGGACGGTCTGGCCCTTACGCAGCACCGTGACGTCGATGTTGGGCGAGCAGGTCAGGCGCATCTTGCGGCCCGAGGTGAACACGTCGACGGTTTCGTCGTCGTGCGCGGAGAGGAGAACTCCGTAGCCGCTGGGCGGCTGCCCGAGCCGGTCGACTTCCTCGCGCAATGCAAGCAGTTGTTGGCGGGCCTCTTTAAGAGTTTCCATTAATTTGGAATTGCGGGCGGCCAACGAGTCGATGCGGGCTTCGAGCTGATGCACGTCGCGGGCGGAGCGGGCGGCGCCGTGCGGCCCCACCGCGTGGTCCAGTTGCTCGCGCAGCATCGCTGCCTCACGGCGTAACTGTTCCAATTCGGCAGCATCGTCGCTGGACATGTCGGTTTCGCTAGCTGTGCCGAATGCTTCAGAACGCTCTGAGTCACCCATGTTGCGCTCCTTTCCCGCCCCGAATAACGCGGTGGATAGTTCAACGCTACCGGCGATTGCCGCCAGATGTGCGGAGTCAAATGCCGTCAAAATTCGCGTCATTGCTCCCGCTGGTAACCTCAGCGTCGATTCGGGACCACCGAAAGGACACCTGTGATCCCAAAAGCCCTCGCCACAGGCGTGGCGGCCGTCGCGGACATCGCCGCGACGACGGCAGGTGTGACTTGCATTGCATCCGTTGGCCCGACACCCGCCGCCACCCCGCTGCAAGAATCAGGCGTGCGCTAATAGCACGCGACTGAGTCGATCGGATGCACCGAAACCTGCCCGTTGCGTTAAGTGCCGCCATCGCCCTGGCGGTCATCGGGCTCTCGGGATGCTCGCACAAGGAACCCAAGGTTGCGTCGTCGAGTCCGTCGGCGCCGGTGCCCGCCGCGTCGAGTCCCGTCATCGTGGCTCCGCCGACCGCGCCGCTGCCCCCGCCCGAAGCGCTCACCGAGGTGCTGAACCGGCTCGCCGACCCGAGCGTTCCGGGCGTCAACAAGGTCAGCCTGGTCGAGGGGGCAACCCCCGAGAGTGCGGCCACTCTGGACAAGTTCACCAACGCGCTGCGGGATAACGGCTATTTGCCGATGACCTTCGCGGCGAACAACCTCGCGTGGTCCGACAAGAATCCGTCCGACGTGATGGCGACGGTCAGTGTCAACACCCCGCGGGCGAACCACGGCAAGTTCACGTTCCCGATGGAGTTCACGCCCTTCCAGGGTGGCTGGCAGCTATCCCAACGCACCGCGGAAATGCTGCTGGCCCTGGGCAATTCGCCGTCTGCGACCGCGCCGCCCCCCGGTCC
>NZ_JBNMQT010000005.1:0-277734 GCF_050205645.1 Mycobacterium heidelbergense | reverse complement strand
GTGCTTGCGGTAGGGGTGGGCGGCGGCGTCGGGCCGGCCAGGGTGGCCGGCGTTTGGAGTTGGCCCGCGAGGGCGGCGGCGAAGTCGCTGCAGCGGGCGAAGCGTTGGGCGGGGTCTTTGGCCAATGCCTGCGCGAATACCGCGTCGGTGCTGGCCAGACTGGGCCGCGTGGCTCCTGGCCGCGGAGGGGGCGCGGTCAAATGCGCGCGGATCACGGAGACGGGGTTGGCGTCGGAGAAAGGTTGAACGCCGGTCAGTAGGTGGTAGGCCGTGGCGGCCAGTGCGTACTGGTCGGCACGGCCATCGAGGGCGGCTCCGCGCAGCAGTTCGGGTGCGGCGTAGTTGAAGGTTCCCATCGATTTGATGGTGTCTGTGACCACGCTAGTGGTCACGTCGTCGTCCTCGGCTGGGCGGGCGATGCCGAAGTCGCTCAACAAGATTCGTGGTGCACTACCATCGTCGGGATGGCTGATCATGATGTTGGCCGGCTTGACGTCGCGGTGTAGCAGACCACGGTGATGGGCGTGGTCTAACGCGCCACCGACGCTGCTCACCACCGCGATCAGCTCAGCGGGAGTGAGCCCTGCCGGGTGCTGGGACAGCACTGTGCGCAAGTTGGGGCCATTGACATAGTCCATCGCGATCCAGAGCTGGCCGTTGAATTCGCCTCGGTCATGTACTCCGACGATTTGGGGATGCCAAAGCTCGGAGGCCCGATCCGCCTCGCGGATGAACCGCTGTTGGAAGTTTCGGTCGCCCGACAGGTCAGCACGCAGAACCTTGAGCGCTTCCAATCTCGGCAACCGGGGATGCTGGACCAAATACACCTCGCCCATCTCGCCGGCGCCCAGCAGCCGCACCACCGTATAGCCGGCAAACGATGCGCCTTCGCTCAACGGCATGACTTCACCTTCCTTTTCTCACGTGTGGTTGGCTCAGTTGTGGACGGTGTATGTCGGAGGGTCTTTGGTCAAATCGACCGTGCCACCCGGGTTATAGGTCACATCGAAGGGGTTGCCCGTCGATGTGGTCCCCGTGTATTTGATGGTGCCCGACACCGCGACCACCATGGTCGTGGGATCAAAAGTGAGCTTGGCCTGGGAGAAGTCCCCCGCGCTGGTGACGGTCCCGGTGTTGTTGGAGGAATAGCCGTGGCCGCACTCCGGGGGCGGGGCGACGCCGTGATAGCAATATTTTTCCCAGTTATCGACCGCCGCTTTGGCGGCTTGCAGGCCGGTATCGTTGAGGGTCGCTACGGGTTGGATGCTCGGGTGGGTGGCGTTCGCGGCCAGCGCATTCAGTAGCACCGGTGCCGCCTGCGCACTGATATCGACAAATCGGTTCGACGATGAGACGACGAGTGCGCCAGGAAAAACCGAGACAGGCGTCGTTCCGTTCGTGGCGATTCCGAACAGCGCGACAGCCTTGAAGGAAGCGTTCGTGGTTCCCGGTGTACCAATATCGACGGGCACGGTAGCGGTGTCCAGTTTCCAGTCGTTGCCGTTGCGGCGCACCGCGATCCGCGCCTGCGACAGCGCCGAACCGAAGCGAGCCGACAAAATCACGTGCTGGACGCTAGTGGGGTCATCGCCGGACGCCGGGGGAGCCGAAGTGACCGTGATGTCGGTGATCGGTGCCGACGCCAATTGAGCGCGCAGTGCATCGGCGCTGACCCATTCCCTGGTGGCCGGCGGATTGGCGCTCAACGACAATGCGGTGGCGGCGTCCCCGCGCGAGAGTGCCTCGAGATAGTTCTGTGCGGCTAGCCGAGCGCCTTCAGCTGTGGCCGAACTCGCTGGGGAATGGCGATCAGCGCCATGCGAAACGACCAAATATGCGGCCACTGCAGCCACGCAGATCACGGCCGCCGCTGCAATGGCGACCCACCGCCGCGACCATGTTCGCGGTCGCGGCTGCGAAGGAGCGTCGTAATGCGGCGCCGGGGCCGGCCCCGGCCTGACCATTGTCCAGGACTGCGGATCCCCGGGACCGGCCGTCTGAACCGCGGCGTATGGGCTGCGCGGGTAATGGCCGATCCGCAGCCGGTCGGCCAAGGCCGCCGCAAAGTCGGCACACCGCTCGAAGCGCTGTCGAGGATCTTTGGCTAAGGCGCGGGCGAACACCGCATCTGTGCTGGCAAGGTCGGGGCGTATGGCTCCCGGCAGCGGCGGCGGCGCCGTCAGGTGAGCGCTGATCACGGCTACCGCGGGAAGGTTGCAGAACATCTTGGTACCGGTCAACAAGTAGTAGGCGGTAGCCGCCAGCGCGTATTGGTCGGCACGGCCATCGAGGGCCGCGCCCATGAGCTGCTCGGGCGCGCTGTAGTTAACGGTTCCCACCGCCATGTTGGTCACAGTCAGACCGGTAGTGTCATCGATCGGGCGTGCGATACCGAAGTCGCTCAATAAGATTCGCGATGTGCTGCCGTCATCGGGTCGGCTCACCATGATGTTGGCGGGCTTGACGTCGCGGTGTAGCAAGCCGCGGTGATGGGCGTAGTCCAAGGCGTCGCTAACGGCATTGACCACCGACAGCGCTGCCTCCACGGGCATTCCCGAGTGATAGTGCGTGCCGACGAGTGCGCCGAGGTCGGTGCCGTCGACGTAGTCCATCGTGATCCACAGTTGGCCTTCAAATTCGCCGCGGTCATGCACGCCGACGATGTGCGGGTGCCACAGCCGGGAGGCTAACTCGGCCTCCCGATTGAAGCGCTGCTGGAAATCGGGATCGGCCGAGACGTCCGCGCGCAACACCTTGAGCGCTTCGTGCCGCGGGAATCGAGGATGGCGGGCCAAATACACCTCGCCCATCCCACCGGTGCCCAGCAGCCGCACCAGGGTATAGCCGGCGAACTGTGCACCTTCACTTAGCGGCATCGCGTCCCTGGTGGATCTCGCAGTCGTTGCTTACCTCGCCCGCGGTCGGCTACAAACCCGACCCTAACGCACCTCCTGGGCTCACTCCTGAAGTTCTGCGGAAGCGACGCCGTCCGCCGTCAGGCCGCCCAGGGCCCGACGCCGCCCACCCTGTCGATCGTGATGCGAGTCAGGTATCCGGGCGGTGAGCCGGGTGGCGGAAAACCGGTGCCCGGTCCTAGGAGCGCCGTGGCGATCTCGCCCAGCAGTTCGGGCGCGCCGCCCTCCTCGATGCGCGCCGTGCCCTTGATCGACAAGTAGGGCGTCTGCAGGCCGCTGCGGTCGCTGGACACGATGGTCACGGCCACGCGGGGATCACGACGAATGTTGCGGACCTTCTGATGCTCCTCCAGGTGGGCGACGACCAGCTCATCAGCGCCGTCGTCGGTGCTCTGCACCACCATCCAGACCACGCTCACTTGCGGAGTGCCGTCGCGATTGTTCGTGACCAGCGTCGCGGGGTTGGAAGCGATCAGTTGCCGCGTGTCGTTGTCGAGTTTCATTTCTGCTCCTGGTTTCTAGTCGGGTTGCCTATATGGAGGAGACGAGCCGCTGAAACTCATCGCATCGCAGCCGGTGAATTCGGCAGCCTGCCGACCTCTGTACTGATGGAGGTGATGCGGGTGAAGAGAGCCGCCGTGGTGCAGTACTTCACGACGAACGATGCCGCGCAACGGAACCGTGAGCTGATCGAGGACGTGCTACGCGAGCTGGCTGCCCGAGATCCTGGGGGAGTTGAGTACCAGGTACTGATGTTCGATGACGGAGTCGGCTTCATGCACGTCGTCGCATTCGACGGCACCACCGACCCGTTCGGGGATTGCGGCGCCTACCGAGAATTCCACCGGGAGCTGGCCAAGCGCCTGGCCACGCCGCCTGTCGTGATGTACGCGGCGTTGATCGGCTCCTATCACGGCCGCCGACCTTGAGCTACGCCGATGAGTTTCGACCGGTGGACGCCTCAGTACCGCTGAGGAAAGGAGCCAACAATGAAAATCACCCGTACGGCCACGCGCGAGGAGTGGCTGGCGCAGCGCCTGGACCTGCTAGCCAAGGAAAAGGCCGCCAGCCGGCAGCTCGCGATGCTGGCCGAGCAGCGCCGCGCACTTCCCGCAGTGGCCATCGACAAGCACTATGTCTTCGAGGGACCCGACGGCGAGGTCGCGCTGATCGACCTCTTCGAGGGCCGCGGCCAGTTGATCGTCTACCACTTCATGTGGCTGCACGACATCGACGACGGCTGTCCGAGTTGCTCATTCGCCGTGGACAACATGCCGGATCCGATCCATCTCAACGAGGGCGCAGACACGACGCTGGCGCTGGTGTCACGGGTGCCGTACGCACGGCTCAGCCGATTCAAGGCCCGCATGGGATGGCGCCTGCCTTGGTACTCGTCGCACGGCAGCGACTTCAACTACGACTTCCACGTCAGCACCGACGAGTCGATCGCGCCAGTCGAATACAACTACAAGGACAAGGCGACGCTGGTCCGCGAAGGATTGGAGTACGTGGCGACCAATGGTGCCGACGGGCAAGGCATCAGCGTCTTCGTCCAGGACGGCGGCAAGGTGTTTCACACCTATTCGGCCTACGGTGTCGGTGCCGATGTCATGCTGAGCACCTACCGGTTCCTCGATCTGACCCCGTTGGGCCGGCAGCGCTACATCAACGAATGGCCTTGGCATGACACGTATGGGGCACCGGATCAACATGAGCATCACCACTGGCAACGGGGACGACTTCGCGCGGCTGGCTGAGCCGTTTCGGGCCGAGCTGATCGCCTACGGCTACCGGATGCTCGGTTCCGTCGACGACGCCGAAGACGTCGTGCAGGACGTCTACCTGGACGCATGGCGCGCCTACGAGCATTTCGAGGGCCGCTCGTCGCTGCGCACATGGTTGTACCGCATCGCCACCCGGGCGTTCATCAAGGCGCTCGAGCGTGCAAAGCGCCGCCCTCTGCCGTCGGACCTGCACGCGCCGGCCAACGACCCCACCGCGCGCGTCATGGCCGCTAGCCCGGAGGTGACATGGCTGCAGCCGGCCCCCGATTCGCTGTTGGCGGCCACGACGAGCGACCCTGCCGCGGTGGTCGCCGCGCGGGAATCCATGCGCCTGGCCTTCGTGGCCGCGCTGCAGCTGCTTCCCCCACGGCAGCGAGCGGTGCTGATTCTGAGGGAGGTATTAGGTTGGCCCGCAACCGAAGTCGCGGCACTACTCGATTTGAGTGTCGCCGCGGTGAACAGCGCACTGCAGCGGGCACGCACGCATCTGCCCGCGGATGTCGACTCGCGGGCGCAGCCATTAGAAGAGCGGCAGCGTGAACTGCTCGACCGGTATGTGGCCGCGTTTCAAAACGCCGACGTGGACGAACTGGTCGCGGTGTTGACCGAGGACGCCCTCTTCGAGATGCCGCCATTCCTCACCTGGTTTAGGGGCAACGCCATGATCGGCGCCTTTCTCGGTGCGCGCATGCGCGCTTTCGGCAATACCCCGGTCGTGCAAACGGCGGCCAATGGACAACCCGCAGTGGCGCTGTACCCGGCGACCGCCGATGGACAGCATCGCCTGCACGCCCTACATGTGCTCACTTTTGCGCCGAACGGTATCGATCACGTCGTGTCGTTCCAGAACGTCGATGCGTTGCGGCACTTCGGCCTTCCGCACCTACTACCGACGGAATCACCGCGGGGCTGAATGCCTCTCGGCCACCCTCAGCGGCTGGGTGGTACCGGAATGTCGGCATGCCGAACTTGGTTTCCGCCAGCGCGTTTCGCGTCGTACATCGCGCCATCGGCGGCCTCGACTAGGCGTTCGACAACCTGGCGGTTCGGGGCTTCACCATCCGACGGCAGTCGGATGCTGCTGACACCAAAGCTGGCTGTCACGCCCCAGGGGGTGGCAGCGATTGCCAGTCGCATCGCCTCGGCGGTCTGAAGTGCGTCTTGCGCTCCGATGGTTTCGGCGACCAGGAACTCCTCTCCGCCGACCCGGGCGACGACCGTTCCACTGTTGCTGATCCGACGCAGGTTGTCGGCTACGGCCACCAAGATCCGGTCACCGGCAGCGTGACCGTGGGTGTCGTTGATGCGCTTGAAATTATCAAGATCGAGCATCAAGACACTCAAATACAGGCCGCGCTTTTCCACGGTTAGCAGCTTGGACGCCGACCGATAAAAGCCGCGCCGGTTGCGCAAGCCGGTGAGCGGATCGGTCGAGGATTTCAAGGCATCTACCGACAGCCAGTGCACGAGTATCTGTCCGCAGAACGGCACGGCCAGGATTCCGGCGCTGAGCACCAGCAGCTTGGCCGTGGCCATCGATGCGTCGCCCGCCGCCGCGATGCGGGCGGCGCACACCGCCGCAGTGCCGAAAGCGGTGACCAGCGTGAAAACCAGGAGGCGAGCGGAATGGAAAAACGCGACGTAACCCGCAAGGCCACCGAATGCCGCGCACCCGAGCATTCCGCTGCGCGGATCGCCCTCGACCAGGCACGTCGCGGCGATGGATAGTGCCCCCACTATCGAAAACACCCGAGATTGCGCCGGCGTCGGCCAACTGAGCAGCCAGACGAGCGCCATTGCCACCAGGCTGACAACGAACACCAAGGCTACGGCCCACTGCGCGTGCGTCTGCGGACCCGATGGGCTGCTCAGCATGAGCAACGTGGCGGCGGCCAGCGTTGCCAGGATGGCGACCATCAAGTAGCGCACAAATGGCTTGAGTCCACGCACGGAGAGGTAGTCCGACAACCATTCGTAGTGGTCGGGTTGACGCCACCAAGCGCCGATCCACTGCATTTTTCGACGCCCCTGGCCTCTTTCGCATCGCAGATAAACGGCGCGGACGACCGAACCTTCGTTCGCATGCTACTTGTAACCGACGAAAATTAGGACCCGTTGAGAATTCAGTGCACTAGTTCGACGGTGGTAGCGATTCGATGCATTCGACGACTTCGGCGGCGATGACACGGCCAAGCTCGGTGTAGGCGGCGAACTGTCCTTCGCTGAACCATTGGTCGGACGTCGGATCGTGGGGAAAGATTTCGCTGGACGCCCCGTATGACAGGAGCCAGTACGGGCAGGCTTGGCACAGTACTGCTTTCGCGAAAATCAGGGTGCCGGTGCTGTCTTCGAGCCCGGCCGCCGCCGGATAGGCGATGTCGCCCCGGACTACCGCGCCGCGAGTGATACGACTATTGAGGATGGCCAGCGCGTCGTCTTTGCGGAACTGTTTTCCGGAGCCCGGCGAGATGTCGTCGACGGAGTATGGACCGGTGCGCTTCAGCGTGATCTCCACGCCCAGTTCATATCTCGCCAGCCGAAGTGCGTCGGTGAGTCCGATGGGCAGTGGTGGCGGATCACCACCCCCGTCGATGACAATGATCAGTCGGCATCGGCGCCGCAGCGCCTCCACGAGACCCGAGTTGTCGTAGTGACCGCCATCGGTGATCTGTACCAGGCGCGCGTCCTTGCTGTTGATGCCGAGGATTTCTCGATACAGGTATCCCGCCCCGCGGATGGTGGGCAGCGACTTCGGCCATACCCGAGGGAGGTCGTCGGCTTCTGATGTGCGCCGGTGAACGCCGTTGCTGAGTTGCGAAACGAAGTGTGGGTTAGGTAGCCAGGTGCCCAGGCGCGCACCGGAAACTGCGAGCAACTTCTCGACGCCCTTGTCCTGGCGTCCCATCGCGGAGGCGAACGCCGCGCCGCTTATCGCAACCGCGGCTTCCACGGTCAGGTCCCGGCGGATCCGGGGTGGGGCTGCTTTCATCAGCTTTTTGGTGTCGAACCACCCGAGATCCGGCCCGCCGACGTAATCCGCGCTCATCACGTAGGACACCGCGTTGAGGCCGGGCGCGGGTTTGCCGGGGCCACTGATGGTGGCCGAGCACGCGAACACGAACTTCGGACCCTTTGTGGTCCGACCGTAGAGGTCTAACCAGGTGGGTTCGTTGTCGGGATATCGCGCGGCTCTGTTGGGCTGGCCTTTGTCGGGCTGTCGGCGCACCGCGAAGGTGCGGGCCAGGCGGCGCCGATAGAAGGGGTGCAGGCTCAGGGAAGTGACGTCGGCGAAGCCGATGAACGCTGCCGTGAGCAATAAACCCGTCAGCCACCAGACTGCGTTGGGAACACAGGTGAGGTGCTGGTCCCACCCTTTTTGGGTGGCGTAGTGGAAGACACCGGCGGCGAAGCTGCCGAGCAGCACCAGCCATACCACCAGGAGCACAGCAAGGGTGGCCACGGTCAATAGCAGAGAGATGACGGCGGGCGGCAGGACGCGTTTCAGCAACGATGGGGACGGTTGTGTGCCAGCCGTTTTGGCGAGCTTGTTGGTGTCGCGCCAGATCATCGCGATCAACGCGGCGACGTAGTTGAGTCCGATGACGCCCGACAGCGCCCCGAGCGCACCACCCGGGGTGGGTGGCGTCTGGCTACTGGCCCACCAACAGAGCCGCATCAGTCCGGGCACCGCGATCGTTAGCGTGAAGACCACCAATGCGAATCCGGCGCTCACGCGGGCAAGGCGTGACATCCACGTCCGCACGCATTCGCTGCACTGACTATTCGAGATCCATTCGATGAAGAGAGCGGCCATGGTGAACAGGACGGCCGCGGATGCGAACAATCCCAGCGCCCAATAGGCACCGGGGTGGTTGACGAGTGACAGAAAATAGCCGCTGTGGC
Organism: Mycobacterium heidelbergense; assembly: GCF_050205645.1. GTDB lineage: Bacteria > Actinomycetota > Actinomycetes > Mycobacteriales > Mycobacteriaceae > Mycobacterium > Mycobacterium heidelbergense_A. The sequence continues at coordinate 269,132 of NZ_JBNMQT010000005.1, read as the reverse complement.
CCTTCAATTCGTCCTCGGTATACATCGCCGGTAGTTGTGGGTCCAATTTCAGGTCCGAGGCGGGACGCGTGGCCGGCACCGGAGGAAACGCTGCGATCGGGACTTGGGCGAGCAGCCAGCCGACCGCCCACCCCGCGATAACCGGGATCGTAAAGATAGTCACCAGGGATGCGAGCAAATTCTTGAGAACCTGCCCAAGGGCGATGACCAATTCCAAGGGCGAGTCAGCGATGTAGCTTGATCCGCGGCGAATGTGATCAAACTCGGCTGATCCGTCTTCGAATCTTCCGGAGATCGGCGCGACGTTCGGCAGGGGCTGGTCGCCGCTGGGGGGTTCTTGCATCGGCTTTTGCTTGAGGGCGACTTGTTGGCGTTGCACCGCCAGCAGCCGCGCACCGGCCGCGTATCCACCCCCCGATACCGAGATCACGTAGTCCAGGTCGTCCAACAGCGGTGGGGCAGTGCCTTGCTCGGCGCCCGGCTTCGTCGCGGCTCCGGGTGCGGCCGACGATTCGGAGAACACTTGCATGGCACCCATCGCCACGCACGCCGACCGCACTCCGCCGCCGGATAGGCAAAGAGCTTTTGGGCGATCTTTCGATTCGTCGGCGACCCCCGGCACGTCATAGGCCCGTACCCAACTCTGCTGATCTTCGGTGAGAGGTTGAGCGGCCTCGCCGGGTGCCGCCGCCACCGGCCGCGGTGGCACCAGCACCTCCTCCCACCACGTCTTCGGCCGGGATGCGTCGCGTGCACCGACCCCCAGCCGCTGGAATACCTTGAGCTGTCGCAGGATTTGGAGCCGCGACATTTTCTGGATGCGGTGCCATGTGTATGCCTGGTACGTGCCCATTAGGCCACGCAGGACGATGCCTATGGACGCAATCAGCCCGACCGCCGCCACCGAGATCGCGCAAAATTTGGTCGCCGCTGCGGCTTCGGCCGCGGTGCGCCAACCGGTTCCGCCGTGGGTCAACGTGAGCGACACTAGGCGGTCTTCGATCAGGTTGGCCGCCACCGCGACGACAACAGCGGCGATAACGAAATCGGCGATTCGACCACCCAATAGCGAACTCGCGCGAACGCGATAGAACGCGGCGCATCCCGCCAGCACCAACACGCCAGCGGCGATCAACCACAGGTCACTATGCATGGTTGTGGGTAATTGCGATCTAATTTCGTCGGCGCCGGGGCCGTGGTCTCCGAACGTGTAGTGGAGCAGTTGCGATGTGGAAGCGCCACGTGCCCTAATGCAACCGATCACCACGCCCGCAGCGATCATTCCCAGCGCGATAATCGATACCCATGTCGACAGACGTTTGGACAATTTCGCCTCCCGGGCTCGACAGTTTGTCGTTGGCTACCGCGGCTATCGGATAGCTTGTCACGTTTTGCTGGATGGCATCGTTATTGCGTACAAATTCGTGTGACGCACATTGCCGAGAAGCTATTCAATGGCAATTGCAAGGCGTACTCAGCGGTGACGGGGTACCGCGTTGATTGCTGCGAGACGCCGGCCGCTACTAAGCGGCATCCGAATTCGAGTAGCTGCCGACATCGGCGGCCGGCTCGGTGGGCGTGCCACTTCAATCCTCGCGGTGGCGTTCGTAATCCCACTGCTCTAACCATGTGGAGAGGCGATGAATTCCGACGCTGACCATTATCAGCATGACCGCTTCCATGGCCATGAGCAGCTCATTCATAGCCGTTCCATTTCGCGGGCCATTGCTGCGTTCTCGATGTAGAGCGGGCGACGTGCATAGTAGCGACGCGGCTCACGCTCGACGTACGAGTCCAGCGAGTCCAGCGCCGCGGACAGCCGTTGCCACAGCTGGGCGATCCAGGGCCGCCGGGTGGCGACTGTCTGCGATGTGGCGCCGGCAGCGGCGGTTGCGAACATGACTTCGCGTTCGCTGATGAGGACGGGCGACGGCGAAGCGGCGATAGTGCGCTGCGCTTCGGTAGCGGCCGCGCTGCGGTCCGGTGCAAACGTTGCAGCGGCGTCCTCGTCTGGCACCACTGTCTTCGCGGTAGTTAACATTTCGACTCCCTGGGGGGCGGGGTTCGGTTCCGGTTGGTCCGGCTGTGAGGAGAATTTATGAAGTCACCGGTCTCGACGGCACGCGTAACGGACTACCTGTGTTGCACTGCAGGACCTTGCGGCGCCGGTCGAGTCTCCGGCAGCGATCGCCGAGGCCGCCGCAGCGCTCATTTTTGCTATCCGGCGGTGATGGCGACAGCCAAACACATTGCGCGCGTGTCTAATTCACTATTTTCTCGGGTCCGATGAGCGGGTCGGCCCCATGCCGGCGGGGGTGTGATTAGCCAGATTTATCGGAAAAAGCGGTCAGGTGAGCGGCGGGACTACTCGAGAAGGCGTGGCCGAGAGCCGTCGGGGTGGGGTAGTCACGCCCGTGGCCTGCGGGTTTGCCGCCAGCGGCCCGGTTCAGGTGGCATTACGTGCGACGACGGCCGCCAGTTCTTCGCGGTCGGAGATGTCGAGTTTGATACAGGCGCGGTAAATGTGGCCTTCGACGGTGCGTACGGACACCGTGAGCTTGTCGGCGATCTCGCGGTTGGACAGGCCTTCGGCGATCAGCGCCGCGATCTCGCGTTCCCGAGAGCTGATCGGCAGAGGTTGGGCCGCGGCCCGGATCGCCGGTGTGATCGCTCCGCCGCACAACGCGGCTAGTCGAAGCGCCCGTGCCGCGGATTCGGTGGTGTGCCGGTTGTGGCCGCTGCGTTCGTAGAGCACGACGGCCTGCGCGGCGGCGTCTGCGGCCGAGAGCAGCAACCCCGCCTTCTCGAAGTCGGCGCTCAGCGCATCGAGGGCGTGCGGATCGGAGCCGGCCACCGCCGCGGCGTGGCGAGCGTAGAGCCCGGCCACCGTGCCGTCGACCCGTTTGGCCAACGCGCTCAGCCGGCTCGCGACGGTGCGGTCGCCGAAACGGGCGGCATGGTGCAGTGCCTCCGCTTCGACGGCATATTGGCCGGCCCGGTGGGCGGTGTCGGCGGCGGCGCGCGCCAGATCGACGCCGGTGCGTTCGCCGCCACGGCCGGCAGCCAGCCATGCCCTGGCGATCATCGCCATCGGCTCGTGCAAGTCCAGGTGCGGGCCGGCGTGCTCCTTGGCGTCGGCAAGAACTCTCTCCGCGTCCGCGGTGCGGCCCAACCCGGCATACGCCCTGGCCAGCAGCAGCCGGCCGGGCAGCCGCCACGGCAGCGAGTTTTCGGCATTCAGCGCGGCCAGCGCCTGCTCGAATGCCGTGATGGCCTGGGGGAATTTGCCGCGGTACGTGGCGACTAGCCCGGCCATGATTTTCGCGATAGCCCAGCCGACGAACTGCCCCTGTGAGGAGAACCGGCTGTAGTCGGCCACCCGACGGTCAGCCAGATCCAGGCTGCCGGTGTGGGTTAGCGCCAGGATGTCGCCGTAGCGGATCATCCACCGGATCATCCCGTCGGTGGGTTTGTGCTCGACGCGACACCGCGCCGCGATCGGTTCGAAGCCGGCACCGCGGCCGGCGACGGGCATAGCCAGGCCGGCAGCGAAGGCCGCGAAGTCGGCGGCCTGCTCCGGCGCCGCGGGGTCGGCCAGGACGGCCTCGGCGGCCGCGATGCCTTCCTCAAGCTTGTTCTGGTGCACCGCCATCGCCGCGCCGGTGGCCTCGACGACGAGGCGCAGCGCGTGATGGGTGACCCGCTGACGCATCAGCGAAAGGATGTCGTGGGCTTGGTCTATTTCGCCCATCGACCAGAACAGCGTGGACAGCCGCGGGATGCCCCAAAGCACGAGCTGCAGCTCGTCGAGTTCGTCAGGGTTGAATTGCGCCAGGATCGAATCGGCTTCACCCGGTCTTCCCTGCCACAGCACCGCCCGCGAGAGCAACTCGCCGGCGCGCAGCCCATCGCCATGCTCAAATGCGCTGCGCGCCAACCGTTCCCCAAGGGGAAGATTGGCCAGGAAGACGGCGTCCTTAGCGGCGGCGACTAGCAGAGCGTTGTCTGCTACCTGGTCGCTGTCGACGGACAGTTGCGCCAGGCGGATGCGATCCGCCGGAGAGGTGATGTCCCGGGCGGCGAGCACCGACACGATATTGCCGCGCAGTTTCCGCGCGGAAGCGGTGCCGGTGCGGCGGCGCATCACATCCCCGTACAGCGGGTGGGTGATGCGGGCGTTGAGCATATGACCGTCACGCACGATGCGAATCAGCCCTTGCAGTTCGGCGGCGTCGACGGCTTCTTCACCGGCCAGCTCGACGAGCGCATCGAGATCCAGCGGCTCGCAGAATGCCAGGAACTTCAGCGCGCCGAGCGCCTCGGCACCGGCATGATCAAGCCGGCTCTCCAGTAGTTCGGCCAGGCCGGAGGACACGGCCGTAGGTCCGCGCAACTGCCAGACCCCGTCGACCTCGGTCAGGGTGCGGGCTTCTACTGCGCCCTCGACCATGTGCCGCAGAAACAACGGATTACCGCCGGACGCCGACCACATGACATCGGCCGACAGACCTTCCAGGATGCCGCCGAGCACCGATTCGACCAGCGCGATGCTCTGCTCCTTCGTCAGTGGCTCCAAATCGAACCGCTGCAGGTAGCCGTCCTTCCACAGCGAGGTGACCGCATCCGGGACGGCTTCGCCGCTGCGGACGGTGGCGACGATGCGCCCGCTCCGCTCGACGGCAATGTGGTGCAACAGCGTCGCCGAAAGCTGGTCAAGCAGATGCGCGTCGTCCACGCCGACCACGGGCTCCGCGCCGGCGAGCATATTTTCGCGCGCCGCGGCCAGCAGCGCGATGGGGTCACGGGCGCTCGAGGCACCCACCCACTGCATGAACGCTCCGAGCGGAATCGCCTGGGAGGACTCGGTGCATGCGGCCCAGTGCACGGCCGAGGGCAGCGTGTCGGTGACGGTACGGGCCAGTGTTGTCTTACCGACGCCGGCGGGCCCGATGAGTACCACGCCGCGCTGCTCGTCACCGGTGAGCGCGGCGCGGATCGTTTGTTGCTCCACCGGCCGTTCGAGCAACTGCCACCGGCTGCTCATGTATGGGAAGTCTAGGACCGTCCGCGGGTCGGTGCCGAATGAAATCGCCCGCGAACCTAAGTTTTGGGTGCGCAGGCGCGCCGCCCGGGCTCGGGTCGAGCCGGTGCGTGAGTCGACGCGCTCACTGGGGCAGGTCAGCGACGGTCGGCTCGAAGGGGCGGACATTGTTCTTGTCGTGGCGGAAGTTGCTGGAGGCTTCGTAGACCTTCAGTTTGAGGCGGTTGATCGGGCCTAGCGGCCGGTGTGCGGCGAGCCCGCGCCAGGAGTTGTAGGACAGCATGTCGTCGCCGAACCGGCGCCGGTCTGGAGAGTCCGGATTCTGTTGCTCATAGCGGAGCTTGGCGACCCCGATATGGCGACTGACTTCTTCCGGCCACGGCACCGTCGCGTCCTCGATGGGCATCCGGGCCAGATCGGTGCACAGTTGGGCGCGCAGCTCGAATTCGGCGCTATTGGTGGCGAAGAAGTCGAATACCTGGCTGCGGTAGGCGTCGTAACCGCTGTCAGCCGGCAGCAGCTGACCGGCCAGTGTCGTCACCGACTCCGACAGCGGCACGACCTCGAATTTGGCGACATTGTCGCCCCACCGGATGGGAGCCGACGAATAGAAGTTCTGGCCCAGGATATGGGTGTTGGGCTCGATGAAGATCTCCACGGCGCTGGGCAGTGCCGCGCCAACCCGGGACAGGATGGTTTTGGCCCGCGTGAGCACCGCGCCGACGGCGCTCAGCCCGGGATCGGACAGGCGAGCCAACAGCCACGCCAGGGGCATGCCGCGCCGCAGGTAAGCGCGCACGTCGGCAAAGGGGAATTCCCGATGGGTCACCAGCAGGAAGTCCTGAGTCTTGGCGTGGTCGTCGGCCAGGATGCGGTCGCCGGGCTCGTCTAGGAGCACCTTGATCGCCAGGCCGTGTACCCCGCGTATCTGGTCGCTTCGGATCGTGCCGGAGGTGGTCGACAGCCGGGTGATCACCGGATAGCTGCGTGGCTGCGCGAACAGGCCTTGAGCCAGCTCGGGCGCCAGATCGGGATAGACGATGAGCTCGCCGCGCAGCACGGCCAACGTCTTGGCATGGGCATCGCGCATGCCGTGATGAAACTTCTTGTAGGCCCATTCGTTGTTGCCGTGCAACGCCTTGACGATTTCGTCGATCTCGCTGTCTTCCTCGGGGCCGGGCTGCTCGAGGGCGTCGCTGTAGGGGACATACGTGGGCTGCGGGCCCGGTGGCGGGGGATAGCGGCGTGCATCCGTTGGCGGCGGGGACGTGCGGGTCCACGCACGCGCGGGTGTTCTTGGCCATGGGGCGAACGGATTGGTGACCGAGCGCAGGGTGGGCTCCAGGGCGGGGAAATGCCGCAGCAGCACGGTGCGCATGGAGTTGGTGTGCACCCAGTCCATGCCGGCTTCGGTGTACATCGCCGGGGTGAAGTCGGTGGTGAAGAAGCGGTCGCTTCGCAGCCGCCGGGAGGCCATCAGGATGAAGATACGAAAAGCGGTGTCGCTGAACCCAAAACCCGGTGGCTTGGGCTCGGCGTACAGGCCGATCATGAGATCGACGCGCTCGACGTCGCCGTAGATCTGGCGCAGCTCCTCGGCCCACGCCGGATTGTCGGTGAGTTCTTCGAAGGTGGCGGCGGGCTTGAGTCGAAGCATCCGCCGAAAAGCGTTGTAGCGCGGCACACCACGTTCCCGGATCCGCAGGATATCTGCGGCCGCCAGGTCGATGGGAATGTCGTCTACCCGGTGGAAGTCCTGTAGGTGGATCGGGAAGTTGTGCAGCGTAATCTGGCCGGGGTTCGCGACCCCCATCGAGTAGAACAGGTCGTCGGTTTCCCACTGCGCCAAGCGCTCTCGGACGTGGGGCAACGCCAGGTCGGGCAGTTCGTAGTGCGCCAGCTCCTTGTCGTCGCGCAATGAGCGCACGACGTAGTCGTCGGGGATCAGGGGATGCATGCGGTAAACGGCGACGAATTCCTCGGTCAGCGAATACGGCACACCGTCGTGGTTGGTGGGTGATCCGGGGATGCCCTGCAGAACCTCACTCGGGGTGAGGCGGCCGTAGCGCCCATCAAAGCGCTGCCCGAGCACCCCGAACCAGTTGGCCCGCATGGCGGACTCGGTGGTGGGGTGGGCGATGATCGCCGGGGTCCACTCCAGGGTGTGAATCTTGGCCATCAGCGCCGAGTTGACCAGGCAGGCTTTGTCGTAGAGCTGCTGGTCCTTCATCTTGGGATTGCGCAGGTGCAGTTCGCGGCAGATCGCGTTGTGCTCACGCAAGAACAGGGAGTGCAGGAGCGCTAACCCAAGCCAAAAGTTGGCCCTTATCGCCCCGTGGGGGTCAAGGTAGGTCTCGAGATCCTCCGGGTGCAGGCCGACGCCGTCGATCTTGACCTGCCCCAGCTCGCCGGTGCGTAGCCCGTCGGCGAATCCTGCTGTGTTGCCGTAGATCTGGGATCCGTCCCACCAATGGGTGTCCCGGGTGACGAAGGTGGGCGGTCCCGATGGATCGGGGCTGGGGTCGGGTGGAGTCCGTTTGATGGTCATGATCGGGTCGGGCCAAGGATCGGGCGGCTCGACGGGGATCTGCCAGGGGTTGTCGTCGATGGTGCCGTGGCTGAACCAGTCGTGGACCTCGAATTGGATCCAGGCGGCGGCCAGCAGGTTAAGCGTGGTCGCCGGCTTGAAGCTGTCGCGCCTGAGCAGTCGCTGGCTGATCAAACGGGGATTGGGTTCCAGGATGCGGTCGTGTTCTTCGGGATAGGTCAACTCGGTGGCGACGTTTCGGCCGAATCGGCTACCCAGCGATCCCATCAGCGGGTTTTGCAGGTCGTTGTTCGTGCCGTCCAACGTGCGGGCGTCGCGCACGGAAGCAACGCCGTCACCCGCGGGCGGACGGTCGTCGGCTCCGCGACCGGTGTCGTAAAGATTGTCTGCGCGCAGTTGCTCACGCAATCCGACGAGGACGGCTAGGCCCAACGGTTTGGGAAGTCGGGACCATCCGACCCACCGGTCTGTCAACTCTGCAACTCGCGCCAGCCGCTCGGCGAGCGTCATGATTGCCTCCGCTCAATGGGTTTGACTGGCCCGCCGCGGGAACCACCGCGCGGGGCCGAATAGGCATCGCGCACCGGCCATTTGCGAGCCGGTCCGGCGGTGTCGTTGCTAACCGTGCACACGGTTGCTCCAGGTCGTCGTTCGCCGCTGATAGCTGAAGCTGAGGTGGACACTAACAGTTCGTCGGGCATCGGGCGGTGGATCCGCGCCCGCGCCGACCCCCGCGGCCACCGCGTCAACGATGGCGTCGGTGCGGCGGCCGGGCGGGCAACGGAACGGCCCACGGGATCAGCAGTGCGCCTGGTTAATCTGTGCGCCGGCGGCGGAGTCGAACCACACGGCGGGGAACGCGAAATTCTCGTCCCAGGTCGCCCATTCGTCCTCCCAAATCATCGGCGGGCCGATCAGCTTGGGGCTGGTCCACAACACGACACCGTGCACGTCGAGCAAAGAGATGCCACCGTAGAACACCCATCGGTCGTCATCGTCACTGGACTTCACGTGTGCGAAGAAGTTCGCAGTCCCGTCAGCTCGAATCGTTAGCATCTCGTCCTGCAGGACACAGTCACCGATATGCGTGACACCCGACCAAACCCACCACTTTTTCGCGGCGTCGAATGGGGTCGGTTCGGGGCGGTCGCGTACGTCGCTGAGAAGGTCCACCGGTGATATGCGCTTGCACGCCGGCTCTGGGCTCTTGTCCACTGTCGGCTCGACGTTGACGGCGCCATTGTCAATGGTCATTTCATGCTCCTAACGAGGATCGTCGGCACCGACTGGTGCGGCCACTCCCACATTCCGTCGTTCGATGGACGCGAAACACGCGTAGTGGACTACGCGAACTCGGCCCGACAACCACGCCGGCGCCGTCAGGTGCTTCCCGGGCGCGGGTCAGCGGGTCGGCTCATTGGTCTTGACCGCGTCGAAGTAGCGTCGCTACGGTAGCATCGCTACCTTATTGTGAAGGACGCTGATGCTGGAACGGTTGACGAGGTTTGTTGTCGGTGCACCGCGGCTGGTCTTGGGGGCGGCATTGTTGGTGGCGATCGCCGCCGCGGTGTTCGGTCTCCCGGTCGCCAGGCACCTTGCCGCGGGTGGGCAGCAGGACCCGACGTCCGAGTCGGCGCGGGCGGCCCAGATCCTCGTCGAAAAGTTTGGTATCAGTGACCAGTCTCTGGTGTTGATGCTCAGAAGTGACCAGGGCGCAAAGACTCCAGCCGTGGCCAAGGTCGCCGGCGAGTTGGAAGCCGAGCTGCGTCGCTCCGGTGTGGTGCTGAATTTGACTTCCGCATGGAGCGCGCCGCCCTCGGCCGCGGCCGAGTTGTTCAGCAAGGACGGCAAGTCCGGAATGATTGTGGCCGGCCTGATCGGCGGTGAGAACGACGCACAAAAACATGCCGGCACGCTGATCAAAAGCCTCGGACACGATCGCGACGGGGTCTCGGTGCGCGCCGGCGGGATGGCCACCGTCTACGGCCAGATCACCAAGCAGACCGAGCGCGACCTGATGACCATGGAAATGATCGCTATCCCAGTGACTTTCGTTGCGCTGGTGTCGATTTTCGGTGGTCTCAACGCGGCCCTCCTTCCGCTGGTGGTGGGCCTGTTCTCCATCTTTGGGGCAATGTCGGTCCTGCGGGCCCTGACCTATGTCACCGACGTTTCGATCTTCTCCCTCAACCTGACCATCGCGATGGGCCTCGGGTTGGCCATCGACTATTCACTGCTGATCATCAACCGATATCGAGAAGAGGTCACCGCCGGGATGACTCGAGACGAGGCGCTGGTATTGACGATGCGCACCTCGGGACGGACCGTGTTGTTCGCCGCCTTGACCGTTGCCCTTGCGCTCGTTTCGCTGGTGCTTTTCCCGATGTATTTCCTCAGGTCGTTCGCCTATGCCGGGGTAGCGGTAGTGAGTGTGGGCGCGGTGGCGGCGCTGGTGATCGTTCCCGCGGTCATCACGCTGCTCGGCGACCGCATCGATGCCCTTGACATCCGTAGGCTCCTGCGACGGATCACTCGCCGTCCAGAACCCGTCTGCCGGGATATCACTGCGACATTTTGGTACCGGATCGCCAAACGCGTTATGGCACACGCCGTTCCGACAGTCGTGGCCATCGTCGCCGCGCTGCTCTTTCTAGGGCTGCCGTTTCTCAACCTAAAGCTCGGATTCCCCGACGACCGGACGCTGCCTGCGTCGGCGTCGGCCCGCCAGGTGGGCGACCAGTTGCGGACCAATTACAACAACGACGATGCCACGAACCTCTCCGTCATCGTCGAGCATGTGACAGGGCCCGCGCCCCAACAGCTAGACGGCTACGCCGCCGAGCTCTCGCGTGTGCAAGGGGTTACCACCGTGTCGGGGCCAACCGGCGCCTTCGTCAACGGAAACAAGGCTGGCCCGCCGGCGATGCAAACCGGAATCAAAAACGACACGGCGCTTTTCACGGTGCAGACCAAGCTCGAACCGTACACGGCGGCCGCCGAACACCAGCTCGACGCCCTGCGCGCAATACCGGCGCCCGGCGGCGCGCATCCGATGTTCGGCGGTGGAGCGCAACTGGACCGCGATGCCGTTAACGGCATACTCTCTCGGCTTCCGTGGGTGCTTGGCATCATTGCCGTCGTAACCTTCGCGCTGCTGTTCATGCTCACCGGCTCGGTGGTGCTCCCGCTGAAAGCGTTGGTTCTCAACGTCATATCCCTGACGGCGACGTTCGGGGCCCTGGTGTGGATTTTCCAGCAAGGCCACCTGGGCGCGTTGGGCACCGCGCCCACCGGGACGATCACCTCCAACATGCCGGTTCTGATGTTCTGTATCGCCTTCGGACTTTCGATGGACTACGAGGTATTTCTGATGTCCCGCATTCGGGAGTATTGGATGAACTCGGGCCGCACCCGGGCCGACAACGACGAATCGGTCGCGCTGGGTGTGGCCCGCACCGGCCGCGTGATCACCGCCGCCGCCGTGATCATGTCGATCTCGTTCGCCGCGCTCATCGCCGCGCAAGTGTCATTCATGAGAATGTTTGGAACCGGGCTGACGATCGCAATCCTGATGGACGCCACCATCATACGAATGCTGCTGGTGCCCGCCTTCATGCGAATCATGGGCCGCCTCAACTGGTGGGCACCCCCGGCATTAGTGCGCTGGCATGCACGCTGGGGGATCACCGAGGAGCCGCTCGAAGAAAAGGCTTATGCATCCTGAAACGCGTCGGCAACGCCTGCCCCGGGGATCCGGCGGGCAGCTGCGTGAGCAAATCATCGACACGGCAACGGAACTCATCATCGCATCCGGAGACATCAAAGCGCCTTCGACGCGAGAAGTAACCCGGGCGCTGAACATTTCCGCCCCTTCGCTCTATCGGCATTTCGCCGACAAAGACGAGCTGCTCGATGCCGTGTGCGCGAAGTACTACCGCCGGCTCGGCGAGGTCATGCAAGAGGCCGCGCGCGACCTACCGACACCACTGGAACGATTGCATGCCCTGGGCATCGCCTACGTGCAATTCGCGGTCGCGACACCGCTGATGTATCGGGTGGCTACGGGCGCTCCGCCACGGCGGGGTAGCGACTTCGACGAAACGCTCATCAGCTCGGCCTTTGTCCACCTGCAAGACACTGTGCAAGAACTCATCGACCAAAAGTTCTTCCCGCCAGGTGATTCCGTGACACCCGCCCTGCAGCTCTGGGCGGCGGCACACGGGGTTGCGTCTCTACTCATCACCAAGCCGTACCTCCCGTGGGGGGACGCCGAAGCGTTCACGAACAACGTCCTGCGTGCCGTGTGTATCGGACAGGCGGTCGACGGCCTCGATCTGTCCGTGCTGCTTCCGCGTGGGGAATGATCTCAGCGTTCTCTCGGCGCGGTTATCGTAGGCATGCAGGAAACACCGAGGCCGGAAGGTCACTGCCAGATGAGCGACATGACGAAAGAGGCGCTGACCAAGGTCCCGGCGGTCACTCTGGGGTTCTGGGTCATCAAGATCTTGGCGACGACGCTGGGTGAGACCGGCGGCGACACCGTGACGATGACGCTGAACTGGGGCTACGTCGCGGGTGTCGTCCTCTTCGGCATCGCCCTCGTTGTCCTGGTTGCGGCGCAGATCTTCGCCAAGCGCTTCCACGCGAGTCTCTACTGGGCGACGATCGTCGCCTCGACGACTTTCGGCACGACGCTGGCCGACTTCGCCGACCGACAGTTGGGGATCGGCTACACGGGCGGATCGCTTCTGCTCCTTGCCTGCCTTCTGGCCACCCTGGGGTTGTGGCGGTGGACGCAGGGAACGGTCTCCGTGAGCACCGTTTCGACGCCGAAGGTGGAGGCGTTCTATTGGGCGACGATCACGTTTTCGCAGACGCTGGGCACCGCGCTCGGCGATTGGCTCGCCGATACCCGCGGATTCGGTTACGAGCGCGGGGCGTTGGTATTCACCACGGCTCTCCTCGTGGTCGTCGCCCTCTATTACTGGACCAGCGTGTCGCGGGTGACCTTGTTCTGGGTGGCATTCATCCTGACGCGGCCGCTGGGTGCGACCGTCGGCGACTTCCTCGACAAGCCGGTCGCCGACGGCGGGTTGGCCTTGAGCCGTCCGCTGGCGTCGGCAGTCATCGCGGTGATCATCGTCGCGTTGCTCATCGTTTTGCCGCAACGCCCAGGACGTCACCCGGGCCAGGCGGAAGCCGCGCGCGAAGTAGCGTGACGGCATGAGAGTCCTGCTTGTCGAGGACGAGCCACGTCTGTCGGCGACTCTGGCTATGGGGCTCAAGGCCGAGGGCTTCGTCGTGGTGGCGGTCGGTAACGGTGTCGAGGGCCTGCAGGAGGCCGTCGAAAACAGCTTCGATGTCGTGGTCCTCGACATCATGCTCCCCGGCTACAGCGGATACGAGGTGCTGCGTCGCATGCGGGCACAGGATGTGTGGACACCGGTGCTGATGCTGACCGCCAAGGATGGCGAGTACGACGAGACCGATGCGCTCGATCTGGGAGCGGATGACTATCTGACAAAACCGTTTTCATTCAGGGTTCTCGTCGCGCGCCTGCGCGCATTGGTGCGTCGCGGCGCACCCGAACGGCCCGCGGTGTTGACCGCCGGATCGCTGTCCTTGGATCCCGCGCGGCACACCGTGGTACGTGATTCGACTCCGATCACGCTGACCCCCCGGGAGTACGGAGTGCTGGAATTCCTCATGCGGAACAAGGACACGGTGGTGACGAAGGCCGAGATATTGCGCAACGTGTGGGACGCGCACTACCAAGGTCCCGACAACGTTGTCGAGGTCTATGTGGGGTATGTGCGTCGCAAGATCGACGTCCCCTTCGGCACCAACACCATCGAGACGGTCCGAGGCGTCGGTTACCGGTTGTTGTGCTGAGGCAGCGACACGACCATCTTGGTCCCGCCGCCGGGCCTGTCGTCGATGGTAACCGTGCCGCGGTGCGCGGCGACAACCTCGGCGACGATCGCCAGGCCAAGCCCGGTCCCGCCCGCACTGCGTGAGCGGTCCGAATCCAGGCGCACAAAGCGTTCGAACACCCGGGTCCGTTCGGCCGGAGCGATGCCGGGGCCGTCGTCGCTGACAATCAGTGTCGCGCTTCCGTTTTGGCTGCCGACCTCGATGGCGATTTTCGAGTTCGCGTGGCGGACAGCGTTATCCACGAGGTTGCGGATCATCCGGGACAGTGCGGCGGGGTCGCCGGTCAGACGCGCGGGGCGGATGTCGGTGTCGATCCTGCATGGCGTTTCGCGCCGCAGACGAGCCGCTTCGGCCTCGGCGAGGTCGTCAAGGGCCGTCTCTTCCCTGCGCAGCACCAGGCTGTGCTCGTCGGCTCGGGCCAGCAACAGCAGATCGTCGATCAGCATCCTCATCCGTTGCGCCTCGGGAAGCAGGGTGTGGACGGCCAACTCGGCATTGAGCAGTTCGGGATGAGCCTCGGCGACCTCCAATCCGGAGATGATGGTGGCCAGCGGGCTGCGCAGTTCATGCGAGGCGTCGCCCAGGAACCGTTTCTGCGCGCGGTGGCCGGCTTCGATGCGCGACAGCATCTCGTTCATCGTGAGGGCCAGGGCCGCGATCTCGTCGCGACTGCTGGGTACCGGTACCCGTTCGGCCAAATCGGAGGTCGAGATCTCGGCCACCCTACTTCGGATCGCGTCCACCGACTGCAGTGAGCGGCGGACGAGCCAGTAGGTCGCGGCTGCTGCTACCGCGATGATGATCGGGGCGCCGCAAGCCAACAGCAGCGCGACCACCCGTGCGGTCGCCTCGACCGCCTCGCTGCCACCTCCGACGAGCACGGTGTATTGACCGGATGGAGTGTCGACCCGTTGACCGCTGATGCGCATGTCGTCATGGGGCACCGCATCGTCGGGCATGCCACGGCGCAAATTGGAGTCGAACCCGCTGACGGGCAGCAGTGGTGTTTGCGGTGCAGATCCGGATCGCCTCGCCACCTTGCCGTCGGGAGCGATCACTTGGATTGCTACCACGCGCTGGTCGGTGGTCAAAAGGTCGCTGTCGAGCTCGTTGAGCGAATTGGTCTGCAGGACTTGCGCAATGTCGCGAACTCTGCCGGCGCTGGCATCGTCAACACCTGCCAACAACGAGCGGTACAGGATCGCGTCCAATCCCGCGCCCGCAACAGCAAGTCCCACCAGCACGACGATCGCCGATACCGCGGCCGAGCGAGCGGGGATGCCCAAGTTACGGGGGTGCACCGCTCGCAGCAACCCCATGCGCCGAAACGGGCGGACCGCAGACATCCACACAGTCTGATTCTGCAGCGCCGGTCGGCCGGTTTCGAGCTCAGGGACGTTCTCAGCGGGTTCTCAGCGGCCCGCTCCTAGCCTGGCGCTCCATGTTGAGGACATCTGCGCCAAGGCCGTCAACGGCAGGTCACGCGGCGAGGGAGGGCAGCGGTCGATGAACGTCGAGCAACTCCGGCGGGTGCTCGCCGAGCTTCCCGGCGATATGCCGATCATTGTCGAGGATTCCAAGATGGGCTGGATGGAGAATGCGGCGCTGTATCTGGCGCCTGCCCACATCGACCACCGCGTCTCCGGCAACTATCTCTACGCGCGCTATGAGGACGGCGCCGACAACTGTGAGGCCCTGTTGATCAGCGGCTTCGGTCAGTCCGACGAAGGCCTCCTCGAAATCACCCCACAGCCGTCGCGGCCGACGGTGATCGACGTGCCCACGGTCAGCCAATTCATAGGTGGCACATAGCCGTAACGAAAAGCCCGGCGAAACGATATAGGGAGGAGCCCAGGTTGCCGGGGGACAAAGCAACTGAACCGCACAATCCTGTCGGAGGGGGACTAGTGAGCTATCAGATCGATCGGATCTCCCGGCCCGAGTCCCTCGGGCCGATCGCGGTAGTCGCCGACGATGCCGGACCCCCGGGCGTGCTGACGAAGCCACGGTTGCGCGGTTGGATCCACCAGTACTGCGCCATCGCGTTTGTCATTGCCGGTATGCCGCTGGTGGCGGTGTCTTGGGCGGAGGTATCGAAGCGTGCCGGGCACTCGACCCTGACATACACCCTCGCGATAGTGGCATTGTTTGCCGTCAGCGCCGTCTATCACCGCGTCAACTGGGAGTCGGCAGTCGTCCGGAACTGGATGAGACGGCTCGACCACTCGATGATCTTCGTTCTCATCGCCGGCAGCTATACACCGTTCGCGCGGCTGGACATGCCGCGCGGGACCGGCGATGTCGTGCTGGCGATTGTGTGGGGCGGCGCGGCAGCCGGAATCGCGCTGACATTGTTCTGGCCGACCGCCCCTCGCTGGTTGAGCTTGATGCTCTACCTGCTGCTGGGCTGGGTCGCGGTGTGGTACGCGGGGATGATCGTGCACAACGCCGGATTACCCGCGACGGTGCTGCTGGCTGTGGGTGGCGCGTTGTACAGCATCGGTGCGCTGTTTTACGGACTGCGCTGGCCCCAGCTCTGGCCGACGACCTTCGGGTATCACGAGCTCTTCCACGCGTGCACCGCGGTGGCGGCGATCTGCCAGTACATCGCCATCTGGCTCGCGGTTTTCTAGAAGCGCTTCGGGCGAATTTAACCCCTCACTTTCAACATATAGCGCACCCCGGGGCTTGCGGCAAGACCGGGGTCATGTCGCAAAATCGTTGGCCGAAGCCAGAACTCACTCGGTCGGGGGTTGCGACGTGCATGTTTCGGTAGTGGTTGTCGGGGCAGGCCCGACAGGACTCATGCTGGCGGGTGAATTGGCATTGGCGGGTATTGACGTCGCCGTTGTCGAGCGGCGCGCCAGCCAAAACGTGATCGGCTCGCGTTCGGGCGGTCTGCATTCGCGCACGATCGAGGTCCTCGATCAGCGGGGAATCGCCGACCGATTCCTTTCCGAGGGTCAGACAGCGCAGGTCGCCGGGTTCGCCCAAATTCGTTTGGATATCAGCGACTTTCCCACCCGGCACCCCTACGGGCTCGCGCTGTGGCAGAACGACATCGAGCGGATACTGGCGGCCTGGGTCGAGGAGCTGGCCGTGCCGATTTATCGCGGACGCGAGGTGACGAGCATCGCCCAACACGGCACCGGTGTCGACGTCGAGATGGCGAACGGCCAGTTTCTGCACGCGGAGTATCTCGTCGGCTGCGACGGAGGGCGCAGCGTGACGCGTAAAGCGGCCGGCATCGACTTTCCGGGTTGGGATCCGACGACGAGCTATCTGATCGCCGAGGTCGAAATGGCCTTCGAGGCAGACCAACCGCCGGAATGGGGCATCCGCCACGACGCCCTCGGCGTTCATGCGCTGAGCACAGTGGCGGATGGGAGCCCGGCCCGGGTCATGGTGACCGAGCGGCACCTCGTACCCAGCGGCGAGCCCACCTTACGCGATCTCAGTGAGGCGCTCGTCGCGGTTTACGGAACGGACTACGGGATCCACAGTCCCACTTGGATTTCCAGGTTCACCGATGCGACACGTCAGGCCGCGGCCTACCGCAACGGGCGGGTCCTGCTGGCCGGCGACGCCGCGCATGTGCATCACCCGGTAGGGGGACAGGGACTGAACACCGGTGTGCAGGATGCGGTGAATCTGGGATGGAAGCTGGCGCGGGTGATCAATCAGACGGCTCCCGATGGTCTGCTGGACACCTACCATGCCGAACGGCACCCGGTCGCGGCGCGCGTGCTGCGCAACACCATGGCGCAAATCGCGCTTCTTCGCCTCCTCGATGACCGGACCAAGGCCTTGCGCGACGTCGTTTCCGAACTCCTCAGCCTCGACGAGCCCCGCCGACGATTCGCAGCGATGATGTCCGGCCTGGACATCCACTACGACCTCGGCGAGGGCCACCCGCTGCTCGGGCGCCGCATGCCCGATCTCGACATCGTGACCGCCAACGGCTCGACCCGGGTTTTCACCCTGCTGCACGACGCCCGTCCGGTGCTACTCAACCTCGGCGAGTCCGGTGGTGTTGACATCGCGCCATGGGCCGATCGAGTCCTATTGGTCGACGCGAAATACGTTGGGGATTGGGAGCTTCCGGCGCTCGGCGCGGTTCCCGCCGCTCCCGCAGTGTTGATCCGGCCCGACGGGCATGTCGCCTGGGTGGGTGATGACCGGGCCGGGCCCGAGCTCGCCGACGCGCTCACCACCTGGTTCGGCGCGCCCGCTGCACCGATCTAACGTGTGCTTTCGTCGGGGAGGTCGTGTCGCGACTGATGCAAACCCGGGGCATCCGGATCCTCGTCCGGATGGTCCAGCTTCTCCTGCAGATCACGCTGCTCCTCGGTCGCCTTCCTGGCATCGTTGGGTGGGGTCACATCGGTTTCGTGGTCCATGCGAGATCTCCTTCGAGCTAGCGGACGTCTTCAGGAAGGATCTCCACATCACCTGGTTCGAAACCCAAAGCTCATTGGCCTTTCAGGCTGCCGATCCGGAGCGAATAGTCGGTGCGTTTGGGCGGCGCACTGTCCTCGACGTTCTCGACGTAGCTTGCGGGATCGCGATCGGTGATCGGCAATCCCTTGGTCGTGGGATGCCGTGCCATGAACTCGCCATATTGCTGCCCGAGCGCTTCCCGAAGTCCGATGGGGGCGTGTCGACGAAAGTCCGACAGGCCTTCGCGTTCCTCTTCGCCCATGTGGTCGTCGTTGGCAATCCGGGTGCGGCCCACGGCGGCCCACCATGCATCGCTCCCGATCCGGGCCGCCTTCGCATCGCGCACGCCGTCACGAATGTCGTTGTGGTCGCCGATGGCATCAAGCGTCTCGCCTTCGGGATCCTCGGCGCCCCGCTTGAGCAATTGCGGGTAGAAGATCTTCTCCTCGATGTAGGCATGCACGTCGAGCTTGTCGGCGAGCGGACGCCACACCCGTTCGAGTGCGCGGTGGTCTTCCGGCGTCTGCGCCTGCAGATCGTCCAGCCTGGCGAATTGTTCGCGGAACCAATTGTGGTCGGCGAGGATCAATTCGGTGATGTCAGCCACTCCGACCCCCAAGCCTGTCGCGACCGTGCGCCTCGGGCCATCGTGACCCATGCTGGCAGAAGCAGTCAATCCGTTCTAGCGTCAATCGAGCGGACCCAACAATTGACCATGCGAGGTGTCCTGATGCATCCGTTCCGCAAGGCGGTAGAGGAGCGCGACGAGGCGGCCATCCACTCGATGCTGGCCGATAACGTGGTGTTCACCAGCCCGGTGGCCTTCAAGCCGTATGTCGGCAAGCCGATAACCGCGGCACTGCTGCGCGGAGTGTTGCGGGTCTTCGAGGACTTTCACTACATCCGGGAAATCAACGACGCCAACGGCCGCGACCACGCGTTCGTGTTCGAGACGACGGTGGCGGGCAAGAAGATCACCGGTTGCGATTTCCTGCACTTCAACGAGGACGGTCTCATCGACGACTTCATGGTGATGGTGCGGCCACTGTCCGGTGCGACAGCGTTGTCCGAGGCGATGGGCGCTCAGTTCGAACGGATCCAACAGGAGGCCGTCGAACTGGCCTGAATCAGCTCGGGCGGTGAGCATCTCGGCGCAGCCGCACCGCCCGACTCACCGCCGTTGCCAGCGCCAGCACGGCCATCACGGCGAGAATCGTCGCCGAGAGCCCCGGCCCGACCGTCGCCAAGATCAAGGGCAGGCCAAAGCCGACGTACGTCAGCACATAGAACACCCCGACGAGAGCACCCCGGATGCGTTGCGGTGCCGCGGCTTCCAGATCGATCAAACCCTCGCGCAAGCAAAGTCCGGACGCGCACCCCAGCACGACGAACAGCGGCAGGGCCAATGCCAGCGATATGGTCGGCGGGGCGGCCGCCGTGACCGCGTAACCGAGCGCCGCCAGCACCGCACCGGTGGTGCCGGCGTGTGGACCCCAGCGAAACACCCGCGCCAACACCTGAATTAGCCCGCTGACGCCGTTGACGATCAGCGTCGCGGCGCCCACGGCCATCGGAGCGGCGAGCCCGGTGTGTACCCGGGTAGGGATCGCGATGAACCCCAACGTCGCGGAGGCGAACACCCACGGCGCGAGGGGCATGGCCCAACTCAGCGCCCACGCGGTCCCCTGCCGTGCCGCCGGCGGTGGCTCCCAGCCGTGTGCCGTTGCCGGCGTCGTCGCGCCCGTGCGCCGCACCGCCACGACGGTGATGGCCATCGCCAGCACGACAATCGCGGCGGCGAGCCCGAAGGACACCCGCACTCCGGGCTGTCCGGCCCGCGCGATCACACCCGCGGCGAACGGCCCGATGGCGAAACCCCCGAGCAACACCGCACCGGCTGTGGCCGCACCCGCGGGCCCCTTGAGGTCGGACGCCCATGCGGTGCAGGAACTCATCAACAGACCCACACCGATCCCGACGATCAACCGTCCCACCAGCAATACGTCCGGGTGCTGGGAAACCAGCATCGCCACTGTGCCCGCGATAGCGGTGGTCGAGCCCGCCAACGCCACCGACTGACGCCCGAGCGCGTCGGATACCCGGCCGCCGACGAGCAGTCCGGGCAGCAGCCCCAGCGCGTAGATTCCGAAGATCGCGTCGAGTTTGGCCGCGTCGAGGTGTTGGCGTTCGCCGATCAACGGCATCACCGCCACGAAGTGGTTGGCCACCCACCCGGTGGACAGCAAGAGGACCAGCACGCCGGTGAACACGGCCCGGGTTCCGTCGGACCCGCCCCGCTGGTCACTGACTGGGATCGGCGGAGGCCGGCCGGTGCGCACATCCGACGAGATCACCGATTTTTCCTCCCCCATGGTCGTGCGCTAACTGGCCGGGCTGACAAACGGTAAAAGACGAGGCCGCCCCGGCAGGTATTCCCACCGAGCCGAAAGTTCCACAGGCCGCGCCACTGAGTCAGACGCTTTGGGTCGGCCCGTCCGGCACTCGCCCGCAAACGCACACACCGGGCGACGCAAACTCGGGCGCCGAGTTTGAAACCGGCCAAATTGGTGTACAGATACCACTACTGGCAATCCGGGAGGGCAAATGATGAAGCAAATTGCGGCCGCCATGATCGCGCTCGCTGCCCTGGCGTCCGGTGCGTGTTCAGCCTCACAAATCATCAACACCGGCGGCGACACGAAGTGCAAAGATTTCACCACTCAGGACGAGAAGAAACAGAACGACGAAGTCACCAAGATGCTCAAGGACAAGAACGGGACTGACCCGAGCAATATCGAGATCTCGGCGACTCGGCTGTCGGCGTTGACCTACTGCCAGACGGTGGGCAAGCCGGACACCAAGATCTCGGAGGCGCCGCACGGCTGAGTTGTGGCAGCGCGGCTCGCGTTGGGCATTCTCGAGCGTCGGATGGTGCGACGGCGCAGCTAGCTCAACATTGTCAAGCCGGCACTGACCGGCGCCCGGCCAGTCGCCGGTCGGCGTAGACACGGCCCTTGTCCCGATCACCCATCACGATGCCGGCAATGTCCGCCAGCCTTGCGATGCGTCCACCACCACCCCACGTGCCGTCGGGAATCTCGTTGGCGAACACCCAGATACGCAACGGGTCGCGGTCGTAACGCCCGTCCTCGGCATCCAGAATTGCCGCGGTGACCGCGGCGACCATGCTCGCTCGGCGGTCGTCGTCGAACTGGCCTTCTGGCACCGACGCGATCACTCGGTAGTGCGGCATCGCGGGCCGTTCGCCGGCGTGCAGTACGGCCGCGGGGCGATGCAACCACACCTTGGCCAAGTCCCGAGCTGCCGGATTGGCGGGGTCTGCGCCCTCGTGTTCGAGCAGGACGTCGGTCAGCGTGGCCAATAGCGCGTTCTCCACGTGGGCAGGCAACGCACCGTCGGGAATGTACACATCCAGCATGGGCATATCGCAAGCCTCCGGTTTCGTGAGCAAAGCTCTGGATTTACTTTCACAACGCAGCATAGTGGACCCTGAGTTGCAAAGTCAAACCCTGCTATGCTGCTCTCGTGTCTGCGATCCGAGATAGCTATAGCGCCGAAAACTGCTCAGTGAAACGAGCGCTCGACATTGTCGGAGAGAAGTGGACGCTCCTGGTGTTGCGGGAAGCCTTCTACGGAGCGCGGCGTTTCGAACAGTTTCAGGCCCACGTTGGGTGCGCCCGCAATCTGCTCAGCGAACGCCTCAACACCCTGGTCGAATCGGGAGTGATGGAGCGCGTGCCCTACCGAGAACCCGGGCAACGCGAACGCCACGAATACCGCCTCACCGACAAGGGCCTTGATCTGCAGGCGGCCATCATCGCGTTGATGCAGTGGGGCGATCGCTGGGAGGCGGACCCCGACGGCCCGCCCGTCGAGATCATCCACCGCGATTGCGGGTACCCGGTCGAGCTGGTTATGCGATGCAGCCATGACGGCGTACCGGTCACCGCGCGAGACTTACGGCCCAGGCCCGGGCCCGGCGCCCGCCCGGGACGCTGATCAGCCGAGTTCACCGCGCTCGAAGACGATCGCCCGTTCCCCGCGCCGCGCGAGCTCGTAGGCGGCCGCAAGTCCGCATATTCCCGCGCCGATCCCGACGATCACGTGTTCAATGTTGACCATGTTGCGTCGCGGCGCTGCGGCGGGGGCTCCGACCTTGCCGATCGACCTATACGGCAAAGAGACGCTGCTCAAGCCGGCTGAAACCTATCGCCAGATCCGCGACGCGGGTGCGGTGGTATGGCTGCCGAAGCACCGGCTCTGGGTCATGGGCCGCTATCGCGATGTGCGCCAGGCGCTTAGCGATGACGAGACTTACTGCAGCGGCAACGGGGTGGCCGCCAATCCATTGACCAATGTGCTGACTGCTGGCACCACGCTCGCCAGCGACGGCGAAGCTCACTCCAACCGGCGGCGCGTGTTGCTGCAATCCCTCTCGGCCAAGGCGCTTTCCGACATTGAGCCGGTCCTGCAAGCCGAGGCGACGGCGATCATCGGCCGGCTATGCGATAGCCCGGAGTTCGACGGGGTATCCGATTTCGCGGCTTATCTGCCGATCCGGGTGGTCGCGGATCTCGTCGGCGTCGACCTCGACCATCACCGCATGCTGAAATACGGCCGCGGCGGATTCGACGTATTGGGCCCGACCAACACCCGCACCGTCAAGGCAGCGCCGGTGGGGCTGAGTTTCTGGCGCTATGCGCGATCTATCCGCTCCGAGAGCGTCAAGCAAGGCGGATGGGCGGACTCGGTTCTCGCGGCAGGACACGCCGGCACGTTGAGCCCGTCGGAAGCCAAGGCCATGGTGATCGACTTCATCGGTCCGAGCCTGGACACCACGATCCTGGCGTCCGCGCAACTGCTGTGGAGCCTGGGCACCCAACTCGACGTGTGGGAGGAGCTGCGGCACCACCCCGAGCTGGTGCCCGCCGCCGCGGTCGAAGCCGTTCGCCTCGGCTCGCCGGTGCGCGGCTTCACGCGAATGCTGAAGAAAGACACCGAGATCGACGGCATCCCATTGGGTCGTGGTCAACGAGTCGCGCTGCTCTACGCGTCGGCCAACATGGACGAGACACAATTCGAACAACCCGAGGTCTTCTCCTTGCACCGCAAAGGGGCCAACCTCGGATGGGGCTTCGGCGCCCACGCCTGCGTCGGCATGTATTTATCCAAGATGGAGATGCACGCGCTGCTACGCGCGATGATTCCCAAGGTCACTCGGATCCAGGTTGACCGGCCCGTCCGACTCTTGAACAACACGCTGCAGGGCTTTCAATCGCTGCGCGCGAGCTTCAGTCGGTGCGCGGCTTAGAAGAAGAATCCGGCGTACGGCGCTTCGGCCACCGCGAAAAGCCGATCGGCGACCGCGAGCACCGCGGGATCGTCGGCCCGTGCCAGCCCGGCGACGGCCAGACCGCTCCAGGTGGCGCCGCCCAGCAGAACGGCGGCGAGACCCTCGACACCGACGCGCACTTGGGCGGGCCGATCAGTCGGCTCCGCGCCGTGGCCCGCGATGGTGAAGCTGGCCGAATTATGCTGCAGCAGCAAGTCATTGACGGCAATGGTGACAGAGCCGTCGCCCGCGTATCGGCGGGCTGTCAGCGCCTTCTCGGCATGGACGACGCGCAACCACGTCTCGTCATGCACCGCGGAAATCCGCATGGCCCGCCGGTCGACCAGTAGCCAGGGCAGCGGATCGTCGAGCGGCAGCATCCAGAACATCACTCGGTCGACGAGATCGAGGCTCAGCAGGAAACGCAGCAGCCCCAGGTACGCGTCGGGGGTGGGCGCGAAGAAATCCTCGACCACGACGGTGCGCTGATCGCTGACGAACCACCTTTCGGTGTCGACGGGGCGGTAACGGACGAAACCGGATTCGGCTCCCGGATCGCCCGATACCGCGACATACGCGGGGCCCGAGGATGATTCGGTCCGCAGCCGCAAACCCTCCCACCACACGTCCGGGCGATCGATGGTTCCCGCCCGCGTCGGGCGATTCTCGGCATAGATCCGCGGCAGGACCTCAAATGTCTGCGCAACGTCGAGAAGCCGCGCCGGGTCGCCGGCGCCGACGCCCGGCCGTAGCGCCGCCCGCGCGGTCTGAACCTCGACGGTTTGCGATGAACTCGCCACGCCGTAGCCGTAGCGCTCGTAGATCGTCGCCTCCGATGCGCGCAACGTTGCGACCACCTCGCCCCGCGCCGCGATGTCGCGCAGCTGGTGATCCATGAGCGCGGTGGCGATACCTTGGCGCGTGAACGACGGCAGCACCCCGATGTGGGACACGGCGGCGTGCTCGACGACGGCGCCGCCCGGAAGCGTCAGTCCGCTCGTCACGGAGTCCGCGGTGCCGACCAGTTGTCCTGCGGCGAACGCTCCGACGGTACGCCCGGGCTCGAGCAGCTTGCTGATCTGGCCGGGCTGCAGGTTCGCCAGCGGAGGGAAGCCGACCATTGCGGTGCGAAATAGGTTGGCCGCGGCGACGAGGTCCTCCTCACTGTCGAGGACGCGGATCTCGTGGGTCATCCGGCCATCATGTCTCGCAGCCCGGGTTAGCGGATCGGCAGCCCCGTCAGCGCCCGCGAGATCACCAGTCGCTGGATCTCGCTGGTTCCCTCGAAAATGGTGAAGATCTTCGCGTCGCGGTGCATCCGTTCCACCGGGTAGTCGCGGGTGTATCCGTTGCCGCCGAGGATCTGGATGGCCTCGTCGGTGACGTAGACCGCAGTCTCGCTTGCCACCAGCTTGGCCATCGAGCCCTCGGCCGAGTCGAAGTTCTGGTTGTTGCGCGCCATCCAGCCGGCCCGCCACACCAGCAGGCGAGACGCGTCGATGCGGCTCTTCATGTCCGCCAGCTTGAACGCCACCGCCTGGAACTCGCCGATCTTGCGCCCGAATTGTTCACGCTGGCAGGAATATTCGAGGGCGTACTCGTAGGCGGCCCGGGCCACACCGATGGCCATCGCGCCGACGGTGGGCCGAGTCCGCTCGAAGGTCTTCATCGCGGCCTGGCCACCCGCGGAGGCGCCGGACTTGACCCGCGCGATGCGCGCCTCGAACTTCTCGCGGCCGCCGAGGATGGCGTCCTCGGGCAGACGCACGTTGTCGAGCACCACCTCGGCGGTATGCGAAGCGCGGATCCCGTGCTTTTTGAACTTCTGCCCCTGGGCCAGACCCGCGGTGTCCGGCCCGATGACGAAGGTGGCCTGGCCGCGCGTGCCGAGCTCGGGGTAGACCGACGCCACCACGATGTGCACGTTGGCGATGCCGCCGTTGGTCGCCCAGGTCTTGGTGCCGTTGAGGACCCACTCACCGGCCGCCTCGTCGTAATGCGCACGAGTCCGGATGGCGCCGACGTCGGACCCGGCGTCGGGTTCCGACGAGCAGAAAGCGCCGAGCTTGGGATCCTCAGGCGTGCCGAACATCTCGGGCAGCCAGCGTCCCAGCTGTTCGGGAGTTCCGTTGCCCGCCAAGGCCGCCGCGGCCAGCCCGGTGCCGAGGATGGACAGCGCGATGCCGGCATCGCCCCAGAACATTTCCTCGAAAGTGGTCAGAAAGCCCAGCCCGGTCGGCTCGGCCGCCTGCTGCGCGAAGAAATCGGGCGAGTAGAGGCCCACCTTGGCGGCCTCCTGGATCACGGGCCACGGAGTCTCTTCGCGTTCGTCCCACTCGGCCGCGGCGGGCCGGATGACTTCGCTGGCGAACTTGTGCACCCAGTCTCGGACCTCGATGACGTCGTCGCTCAGTTGTAGTGAAAAGGTCACAGCTTGCTCCTGAGATTTGTTGTGGTCAACGGTTTTTGCGGTTGGTGTATTGCGCCAGGACGCTGACCGTCTGGTTGACCCAGGCCTCGAAGTAACGGTCGTCGTCGATGTTTCCGGGAGAGCGGCCGGTCAGGGCCTGCAGCGTTGCGGCGTAGGAAAGCGACCCGATTGCCACCGCCGCGGCGGCCTCGGGGTCGGGGATGCTGGTGCGCCCGGAGCGATTGGACGCCGCCAATTCGTCGGCGAACCGCTGGTAGGCGTTGTCGGTGATGACCTGCCACGTCTTCTTCTCGAGATCGCCGGCCTCGGCGGGCTCGCGCAACATGACCTTGAGCAGATCCTCGCTTTCGCGCAGGTTGCTCCAGATCAGCTCGCCCGCCGTGCGCACCGCCTCCTCGACGCTGCCCGCCTGCCCGGAGTCGTACTGCTCTCGCGCGGCCACGATGCTGTCGATCCGGTACGCGACCGCGGCCTCCAGCAGCTCACGCTTGGAGCCGAAGTGCTTGTAGAGCGCGCCCGATCCCGGGGCGAGCCCGGACGCCCGCTGAATGTCGGCCACCGAGGTCGCCGCGTACCCCTTGGCGGCAAAGAGCTTCAGCGCCTCGCCCAGCAGCCGGTCGCGTCCCGATGGAGGCATGGTGAGAGAGTACTCACTCACCACATATGGAAGCAAATTGCCTGCTCACCCAGGCCGGCGGCCGCTAGCTGACCGAGAAACCACCGTCGACCGCGAGCGCCTGATTGGTGATGGCCCGGGCCGAATCCGAGGCGAAAAAAACGACCGCGGCGCCGATCTCGCGCGGCTCCTGGAAGCCGAACGGAGTAGGCCTCGTCGCGGGCCCGTCGGTGAGCGGCCCCGTGGCGTTGATGGCCCCCGGGGTGATGACCGCGCCGGGCAGGATCGTGTTCACCGTGATCTGGTGTTCGGCAAGTTCGAAGGCACTCACGTGACTCAATTCGAGCATGGCGCCCTTCGACGAGGTGTAGGCCGCAAGACCCTTGATGAGTCCGCCCCGCAGCGCGTTGGAGGCGATGTTCACGATCCGCCCACCCCGTCCGGCGGCGACCATCTGCTTGGCGATTTCGCGCGTCATCAAGAACGCACCGCGGGCGTTGACGGTGTGGATCGTGTCCCAGTGCGAAGCGCTGGCCTCGAGCAGCAGTTCGCGATCCTGCAGTGCGGCGTTGTTCACGAGCAGCCATGGGGCGCCGACGGCCTCCGCGATCGCCGCGCCCGCCGCGACCACCGAGTCCTCGTCGGCAAGGTCGACGATGACCGCGACCGCTTGGTGGCCGGCTTTTGTCAGGGCGTCGGCGCGCGCGTCCGCGCTCTCGCGATCGGCGTCGGCGATCACCACCGTCGCTCCCGCTTCGGCCAGCACCTCGGCAATCCCGGCCCCGATGCCCTTGGCGCCGCCGGTGACGACGGCCACCCGTCCATCCAGGTCGAAGAGTGCGGTGTTTGCCATCAGCCACGCCATCCTTTCGCGCCGTACCGTCGTCGTTACTATCGTCCACGACATCGACCGGGCACTTCGCGGGCAATACAGGGAGCCTGATATTCGCGTGTTTTCTCATATACGGCTCCCGATGCGCGTGCTGTCGCTGCGCACGATCGTCATCGTGGCCGCACTATCGGTGATGACCCTCGTCGTCCTCCTGGGCCTGTGGGTGTGGATCGGCGTCACGAACGATCAGTACAGCCAGCTCGACCGCCGGCTGGATTCGGTGACCAGCCTCGGTGATATCAATTCGCTGCTCAACAGCGCGCAGCTCACCAACCCCGATCGGCCCATGCCGGATGGAAACCTGGTGCGCACCGCTCGCATCGGGGATACGACGGTATCGGTGCCGGGCAATATCGTCCTGCCCCAGCTCCCGAACGGCTACGCCAACACGACCATCAACGGCGTGCAATACCGGGTCCGCACCTTCACCGCGGGCCCGGCATCGATCGCGTTGGCGGCGCCATTGGCCGAAGCTCAACATCGCATCGACGAACTGCATCTGCGGGTGTTGTTGATCTGTTCCGGCGTCATCGGCGGGACGATCCTGGTCGGCTGGGTGATCTCGTTGATCATGGTCAACCCGTTTCTGTTGCTGGCGCAGCAGGCCCGCGCCATCAATGCCCAGTCCAGCCCCGACGAGGTGCAGGTCCGCGGTGTGCGGGAGGCCGTGGAGATCGCCGAAGCGGTCGAGGGCATGCTGGCCCGCATCGGCAACGAGCAGCAGCGCACGAAGGCGGCGCTCGAATCGGCCCGCGATTTCGCCGCCGTCGCCTCCCACGAACTGCGCACTCCCCTGACCGCCATGCGCACCAACCTCGAGGTGCTGTCCACGTTGGAGTTGGGCGCCGAGCAGCGCAAAGAGGTGATCAGCGACGTCATCCGCACCCAGAGCCGGATCGAGGCCACCCTGACGGCGCTCGAACGACTGGCCCAGGGCGATCTGACCACCGTCGATGACTTCGTTCCGTTCGACATCACCGAGCTCCTGGACCGTGCCGCCCACGACGCGCTGCGCATCTACCCGGGCCTGCAGGTATCTCTGGTGCCGTCGCCCACGGTGCTGATGATCGGGTTGCCCACGGGCCTGCGACTGGTGATCGACAACGCCATCGCCAACGCCGTCAAGCACGGTAGCGCCACCGA
Source organism: Mycobacterium heidelbergense (assembly GCF_050205645.1). Lineage (GTDB taxonomy): Bacteria > Actinomycetota > Actinomycetes > Mycobacteriales > Mycobacteriaceae > Mycobacterium > Mycobacterium heidelbergense_A. Next base: position 240,734 of record NZ_JBNMQT010000005.1, on the reverse strand, counting down.
AATCCGGCTCAGCCTAACCAGTTCCAGCGACGGCGTGGAAATCGCCGTCGACGACAACGGCACCGGCGTTCCCGAAGATGAGCGCGCCGCGGTCTTCGAACGCTTCTCCCGCGGGTCGACGGCGTCGCGCTCGGGGTCCGGATTGGGGCTGGCGCTGGTCGCCCAGCAGGCCGAATTACATGGCGGCAAGGCGTCTTTGCACGCGAGCCCGCTGGGTGGGACACGACTTCTCGTCGCGTTGGCGGGTGACGGGCGGGGTCCGGCCTGACGCGAATGTGCTTCGGGCGCAATGGTTACGGCTATGTAACAGCGCATTTGAGTTCGGCGAATCGCCGCGATAGGCGAAGCAAAACATTTGCATTCGCTATGCGCACGGCTTGCCGAGTTGCGGCCCGATCGACATGCCACCTACCTTCGAACCCGGGAGACAGCCGTTTCGGGATGAGCACGAACTCTGCGCGGCTGTTTGTAATCGCCAGTGCGCCAAGCACTTACAGTCAGCTCGCGCCAGGAAGGACCGATGCAGCACACCGACAAGGTCGCCCAACGGGCCGTCGAGGACGAACCCGTAGGGCGCCGGTTGAGAGAGGTAATCCGCTACGACGTGCCCGCGTCGCTGGTGGTTTTCCTCGTAGCGCTGCCGCTGTCATTGGGTATCGCGATTGCTTCCAACGCGCCGGTGCTTGCCGGTTTGATCGCCGCGATAGTAGGGGGAATCGTGGCCGGGGCTATCGGCGGGTCCGCGCTTCAGGTCAGCGGTCCAGCCGCCGGGCTGACGGTCATCGTAGCGGACCTGATCTCTGAGTTCGGCTGGGGCGTCACGTGTCTGATCACCGCCGCGGCCGGCGTCTTGCAGGTGTTGTTGGGGCTCAGCCGCATTGCGCGTGCCGCGCTCGCGATCTCGCCGGTTGTCGTGCACGCGATGCTCGCCGGTATCGGAATCACGATCGCGCTGCAACAAACCCACGTGCTACTCGGCGGCGAATCCAAAAGCTCGGCATGGGCCAACGTCAGTGGCCTACCGTCGCAGATTCTCGGCGCGCACCGGCCGGGCGTCATTCTGGGCGTACTCGTGATCGCAATCCTGATCGCATGGCGTTGGGCTCCACCCCGACTGGCCCGAATCCCCGGGCCGCTGGTCGCCATCGTGACGGTGACCATTGTCTCGGTGGTTTTTCCCTTCGACGTGCCCCGAATCGAACTCGAGGGTTCGGTCTTGGAGGCATTGCAACTCCCGACACTGCCGCACGGAAACTGGGGAGCCGTCGCAATCGGCGTCCTCACCGTCACGCTCATCACCAGTGTGCAGAGCCTGCTCACCGCCGTTTCGATCGACAGGATGCACAATGGGCCGCGCACCGACTTCGATCGCGAGCTGATCGGGCAGGGCGCGGCGAACGCCGTGTCGGGCGCAATCGGCGGTCTCGCTATCGCCGGGGTAATCGTCCGTAGCGCGGCCAATGTCAACGCGGGCGCGAAGACCCGCGCCTCGACGATCCTGCACGGATTCTGGGTCCTGCTGTTCGCCTTGCCATTCGCGGAGTTGGTCGAGCAGATTCCCACCGCGGCGCTGGCCGGCTTGCTCATCGTCATCGGGATCGAGCTGCTCAAGCCCGCGCACGTCGAGAACGCCCTTCGCAACGGGGACATCGCCGTCTACCTCGTGACCGCGGTGTGCGTCGTCTTTCTCAACCTGTTGCACGGCGTGCTGATCGGGCTGATTGTGGCCATCGTCCTGACCGGTTGGCGGGTGATACGGGCGCGGGTGGAGGCCGAGCCGGTGGGCGAAGAGTGGCGCGTGGTCATCGAGGGAGCATGCACCTTCCTGACACTGCCGCGGCTGACCGGTGTCCTGGCGTCCGTTCCCGAGCGCACCACGGTCACCGTCCATCTGTTGGTCAACTACCTCGATCACGCTGCGCATCAGGCGATCTCCGACTGGCAGCGACAGCATCACGCCACGGGCGGAACGGTCCAGATCGACGGGGACGTCGCGACCGGCCGTCGTGCCCATCGCGTGCCGGACAACTTCCACAATCGCGAATCGCGCGAAGCCAAGCCAATGAAGCGTGGGCGCGACGGCATCCACCTGAGCTTGGTGGAGCAGGATAGGTGTCAGCTACCTTGACATGTATCAGCCTAGTTGATACGAATGGAGCGATGTCCGATCCGAAACCGCCCGCCTGGCTCAAGCCGATGAACAAGGTCATGATGGCCATGCACAGAGCCGGAATCGCGCCTGGGCCGGTGCGGGTGCTGACCGTCCCGGGCCGTAAATCGGGTGAGCCGCGCAGCACGCCAGCGACTCCGTTCACTCTGCACGACGGCCTCTACGTCGTCGGTGGATATGCGAACGCGGATTGGGTGCTCAATGCCCGCGCCGCCGGCGCAGGGACCGTCACCCGGGGCCGCAGGGCGCAGCGCGTCAGCTTCGTCGAACTCAGTGCCGAGCAGGCCCGCCCGGTATTGCGCGCGTTTCCGGACAAGGTACCCAGGGGCGTCGGCTTCTTTAAGCGCGCAGGATTAGTCAGCCGGGGATCCGCCGACGAGTTCGAGGCCCTCGCCGGTCGATGCGCGGTTTTCAGACTCGAGCCAAACTAGCTCCGGTGCGGGCGTTTTCGCTCCGCACTACCGCGGTGCGCGGTAGGCGCTGCGGCCACCAGAACCACCGTCCCAACAGCGCCACGATGGACGGCACGACCAGCGCCCGCACGACGAGGGTGTCTATCAAGAGCCCGACCGCAATGGTGGTGCCGATCTGGGCGATGCTGAGCACGCTGCTGCCCAGCAACGCCAGCATGGTGATTCCGAAGACGATGCCGGCGGTGGTGACCACACCACCCGTGCCGCCGAAGGCGCGGATGATGCCCGTTCGCAGCCCCGCGGTTGCCTCCTGCTTGATCCGCAGCGCCAGTAGCAGGTTGTAGTCGGCGCCGACGGCGATCAGCGCGATGAACGCGATGGGTGCGACGGCCCAGTGCAGGTCCTGATGCAGCAGGTCCTGCCAAATCAGCACGCTGGCGCCAACGGCCGATGCGTAGGACGTGACGACCGTACCGACGACGACCAGTCCGGCGACCGGGCTGCGCAACATCGTGGTGACGATCAAGAAGATGAGGACCAACGCGGCGCCCACGAGCAGCGTGGTGTCGCGGGCGACGAAGCGCTGCAGATCGCCGGTCACCGGTCCGACGCCGGCCAGGTCGACCTCCGTGGGCGTCAAGGTGCCCTCTTTGGTCGCCTCCTTCACGGCGGCGCGTACCTCGCCCGCCCGCTTGGCGCCGTCGCCACCCCATTCCGAGCCATCGCCATAGACCAACAGGTAGGCCGCACGGCCGTTCTCCGAGAGCAAGTGCCCCAGCGCGGCGGTGTACCGCGGGTCGGACAGCGCCCGCTGCGGCATGTAGAAGTCGGCGGCGGCACTGCCCTGGAATTGTGTGGCAATCTCGTTCAAATAGTCGGTCAACTGATGCATCTGCGGACCGAGCGTCTCGCTCAGGCTCAGCAAGTCGTGCGTGGCCGAACGCGCCTGTCCCAAGGCGTCTTTCATCGACCCCACGCTTTGGGGCAGGCCGGCCATCGCTGCGGCGGCGGTCGTCGAGCCGCTGGTCAGTTTCGCGGTACCGGCACCCAATCGCGTCGAGGTCTGGACGAGGCTATCGACGGGTTGCAGCACGCGGTCCACCGTCGAGCAGATCGGGTTGACGGCGCAATCGGGGGTTCGCCCAACGAAGTCCCGCAGCGGGTCGAGGTAACCCGAGACGGTCGTGACGTTGCGTTGCAGCCCATCCATGCCGGCGCGCATGTCGTCTGCGGCCAGTGACATGTCGGCCAATCCCGAACTGCCTCCGCGTAATCCATTGCCGAGGCCGTCGACCGCCAGCTCGGTCTGGGCCAGCGCGGCGTCCAGCTCGGCGACTCGCTTCAAGCGTTGCGAAAGCGAGTCCACCGTGTTCCCGAACTGGCGGCCGAGCACGCCGGCCTGATAGCTCAGCGTCGCCTGATCGGGAACCTTGCCGTCGGGGCGGCTGGCGGATTGCACTGCGCGCACACCCGGAACGGCCATGATGTGGCGGGTGATCCGCTCGATGGCTATCAGCCCGGCCGGGTTGCGCAGGTCGTGGTCGGCCTGGATGGTGACGACGTCGGGCAACAGCGAGTTGGCGGCGAAATGCCGGTCGGCGCTGACGTAGCCGCGGCTGGAGTCGGTGGAGGAGGGCGTGGCGGCGGGCTCGTTGAAGCCGACCCGCATGCCGGCCAGCGGTAGCGCGACCAACAGCGTCAGTCCGCCCGCAGTGACCACGATCGGCCCGGGCCAGCGCGCCACGGCGGTTCCGACGCGGCGCCAACGCCGCGCCGTCCTCGACGGCCGCGGTTCGAGGTATCCGCGTCGCACAGCCAGGCTCATCAGCGCGGGCGTCAGCGTCAGCGCCGCGACCATCGTCGCCAGAATGCCGATGGCGCAGGGTAATCCGGCGCTTCGGAACGAGCCCACGTTGGCGAAGACCAGACATGCCAGCGCCACCGACACCGTCAGCGCCGATCCGATCACCACGGGGGCGATGGAACGGTAAGCCTGGGTCAACGCCTGTGCCGGGGGGACACCGCGGCGGCGACCCTCGTGGTAGCGGCCGACAAGAAAGATCGCGTAGTCAGTTCCGGCGCCAAGCGTCATGGCCGCCATGAGGGCTATCGAAAACAGCGACACTTCAACCACATCGGCTTGGCCCAATGCGGCGACGATTGCGCGCGCCAGGGCCAGGGCGAGCCCGACCGAGATCAGCGGAATTGCGGCGGCGATCGGCGATCGATACACCGCCAGCAGCAACAGCAGAATCAGACCGATGGTGGCGGCCGTGATGCCGAGCATCTGCCGATCGATCGCGGAGAATTCGTCGACGATGGTGGCGCCGGGTCCCGTGACATGGACTTCCAGGCCCGTCGGCGGTGCCAGCCTCTGGACGGTGGTGCGCACGAAATTCACCGAATCCCGCGCCTGGCCGGTGCCGAGCATTCCGGCGAGCCGCACCATGACGCTGACGGCCCGCCCGTCGGAACTCTGCGCGCCAGCGGCCGTGGCGGGCTGTGACCACAGATCGGTCACCGCGTACACGTGCCGCTGATCGGAGCCCAGCGCTGACGTCAACGCGTCGTAGAACTGACGATCACGCGGGGTCAGCCGCTGAACTCGTTCCAGCACAACGTAAACGAAGTTGTTGCTCGGCTTCTGGTTGAACAACCGGGCGGCGTGGTCGGCGGCGACTGCGCTCGGCGCGTCGGGCGGCATGAAGGATCGAGCGTGGGAGCCGACGACGCGCTCCAATTGCGGGAACGCCACGTTGGCGACGGCCGCCGCCAGCACCCACACGCCGACAATCAGGATCGCGTACCGACCCGTCAGGCGCGCAACTGTTCCCGTGCTGTCATGCAACGGTCTGCCGATCCGCCGTTCCACCGAACTCGTCGACGGCCCGTTGCTCGCTGCCGGACAGTGCCCGCACCCGCAGCGATCGCCGGGACGCCAGCTCGACCAGCGCATGCAGGCCCGGCTGCGCGGCCGCGAGGTCGACCCGGGCCTGCTGCGCGGGAGCGCCGTCGTGGGCCGCCTGATCCAGTTTGGCGACCAACCTCGTCATCCACCGGTGCCGCAGCGAAAGCAGCAACCCCTCCTCGTCGCCGAACAGCCGAGAGACCTCGGATTCCCGGTCGCCCAACTCCAGCGCCGCTTCGGGGTCGGTCTCGGCGGCTTGGATCAATTCGGTCATGAAGGTCATGCGGTCGTGCAGCAGTGTCCATGTCATACCTCCAAACGCTAGGAAGACAGAGCCCTACCGCGCGTCGTGCCGAAGTTCGGTCTTTGCCTCCTACCAGGGGAGGAGCCCGCTGCCGACCCCGGCATGATGTGAGCGGGTGACCGGCTCTTTTACGATTGGACGATGTTGGGCGCCGCAGCGGGCTATGTGCGGGAAAGGCTGCGCCAACGTGGCGAGCTGATTCCCGTCGGCATCACGTGGTCGTTCGTTATCGTCACCGATGCCATCGTCATACTGGGCGCGCTGATCTCGAGTCTGCAGCGACCGACTGCCGACTTACCCATCGTGCTGGCCGCGCTTGCGATCGCCATCTCGCCCGCGGTGACATTTTTCGTCTTCAACATAAAGCTCAGCCCGGCGCTGTTATGGCTGGCTTGGTCGGCCGCCACCGCGGTGATGCTATTCGCAACATCAACACCCGTCCGCGCCGACTTCGCACCGGCATTGCTGGTGTTAATGGTCGGAGCGGTTGGGGCGCTGACGTCCGCTGCTGTCAGCTTTGTGGCCGCGATGTCGGCGGCCGCGCTGCTGCTCGCCGCTTCCGCACTCCATCGCCTCGACGCGGTAGCCCTGTACCTGGGTTTCGTCGCCGGGGGCTGGCTAATCGGCTATCTCATGCGGACCCAGCGGCGGCTGCTGGCCGAACAAATTCGGGCACAGGAGGCGCTGGCCGAGCATGCCGCGGCCGACGAGCGGCGGCGCATCGCCCGAGAAGTGCACGACGTCATCGCCCACTCGCTCAGCGTCACGCTGTTGCACGTGACCGGTGCGCGGCGGGTGCTGCAGCAGGATCGCGACGTCGATGACGCGGTCGAGGCACTCGAACACGCGGAGCGGCTTGGCCGGCAGGCCATGGCCGACATCCGTCGCACCGTCGGGTTGCTCGACAGCTCTCCGATGAAGACGACGCCCGAACCGGGCATCGACGACATCGGTGTTCTCGTGGCGGATTTCGAGCGGGCCGGTCTCGACGTCACACTGGGCATCGAAGGAGCCACTCAGCGCGTCTCGGCCGGGGTCGGCCTTGCGCTGTATCGCATCGCCCAGGAGTCGCTGGCCAACATCGCCAAACACGCGCCCGACTCCAAATCTACTGTGGGATTGAGCATTTCGGCCGCGTCCGCGCGGCTCTCCGTCACCAATCGGCTGCCGGCCGCGGTGGCCGCCGCCCCGTCCGCGGTGGGGCGTGGAGTGCGCGGCATGCGCCAGCGCATCGAACTGCTGGGCGGGGCCATCGATGTCGGGCCGACGCACGACGGGTGGTCGGTGCGCGCCGAGATACCGCTGCACGCCGAAGACGGCGGTTGGCGCCCCTGGTGGTGCAAGCTGTGATCGACGAAGCACCCGAGATTTTCGTGCTCCTGGTCGACGACCAGGATCTGGTCCGTTCCGGGCTGCGTCGGATCCTGCGCCGCAAGGACGGTTTCGTTGTGGTCGCCGAATGCGCCGACGGCGACGAGGTGCCCGCCGCGGTGGCCCAGTATCGGCCGGACGTGGTCGTGATGGATCTGCGGATGCGACGTGTCGACGGCATCGAGGCGACCCGCTTACTGGCCGGCGGGCCGCCGGTGCTTGCGCTGACGACGTTCAACGAGGACGAACTGCTCTCGGGCGCGTTGCGCGCCGGCGCGGCGGGCTTCGTCCTCAAGGACTCGTCCGCCGAGGAGCTGATCCGCGCGGTGCGGGCGGTCGCCCGGGGAGACAGCTACCTCGACCCGGCGGTCACCTCGCGCGTCCTCACCACCTACCGCAAGGCCGCCGACGGGCCACGCGGGAACGACATCGCCGAGCTGACCAGCCGCGAACTGGACGTTCTGACACTGATCGGAAAAGGGTTGTCGAACAAAGAGATCGCTGACGAACTGTGCATCTCCGGCGTCACGGTCAAAAGCCACATCGGGCGGATCTTCGGGAAGCTCGACCTGCGCGACCGGGCGGCGGCGATCGTCTACGCGTACGACAACGGCGTCGTCGCCCCGCGGTGACGATCGGCGGCGGACCGCCTTACAGCGGCGTGGCCTGTTGGGCCAGGTTCAACATGACGTAGGCGACGCAGAAAAGGAAGTTCAATACGACCAGAACCAGGCCGGCGAACAACAACGAGCGGGTGCCGTGTCGTTGCAGACGCTTCAGCCTCGCGGCCCGCGTTTGACGATTCAGCTGTGACGCGATCAAGGCAAACCTGACGTCGGTCACTTCGTCGTCCGAGCCGGGCATGCCGGCCAGCATCTGCTGAAGCCGGTCCGGCCGCGTTCTAACGCCAACCTGCGCAAAGCGCTTGCACAGCCGCCGCGCCCCCCTGCGGCCGACAATCTGGTACTGCATCTCTAGCCGATGTGATAGCCGCCCCCACTCGCCACCGCACGGGTTCGACGGGATCGCCACAGCCGGATTCTAATTCGCTCGGGGGCTATTTCGAAGGCTCCGCGCCAATTACTTCATCGCGATCCGCGGACGTCGGCCCGCCGACGCGCTCGGCCGCGGGTAGGTCGAGGTAGCGCTCGAGGTTGCGATGCATGTTGATCACCCGCCGCTCTTCGCCGGAGAGTGCCAAGTGGGTGAAGCCGGGTTGGTGCATGCCGCGCTGCAAGCCCGGCAGCACGCGGATGTCCTGCGTTAGTACCAGGCCGGGCTCGGCCTCCCCGGCGCTCATGCGGACGTCCGTCGGCTTGTTGCGCGCCGCGCCCGGCGGCATCCGCGTCATCAAGAAAATGACGAACTCACCGTGATCGGGGTCCGGCCCGGGTCGCGAGCACATGATGGTCAGGTGGTCGGCGTTGGCCAGCAGCGTCATGTTGGGGAACACGTTGTACTGGTGTAGCCGGGTGATCCGGTCGGTGTCGGCCCAGTCGAGATCGACACCGCGCGAGGCCGCGAACGCGCGCGTGCGTGCCGCGATCAGGTCCTGCACCGTCTGCCCGGGCCGGCGCTCATCGGCGGGGAAGGGCGTGCCTTCGGCCGCGCCCATGAGGGCGCCCTGCGTGTAAACGTAGGCGTCCCAAACCTCTTCATCGCTCAATGTGCCGTCGAAGCGTGGGCTTTGCACACCGTAGGGCTGATCGGACTTGCCGGTGTGACCCCAGATCTGCTGTGGCGCATGGATGTCGTCGACGCAGCGCAACAGTTCGGGATGCAGCGTCTGAATGTGGTAGGTCTCGCTGTAGCCGTCGGCGATCGTCTTCCAGTTGGCGTCGACCTCGACGGTGAGGGTGGCGTAGCAGCGGAAGTCGCCCAGGTTGCACCACGCGATGTCGTCGGGCACCGACTCCAGGTAATCGCTCAGCGGCATCGCGTTGACGTCGAGGTTGACGAAGACGAGGCCCTCCCAGGTATCGACCCTGGCCGGCACCAACGGGAAGTCCGACATGCGCAGCGCGCCGAATCCCTTGCGGTTGGGCACCCGCTTGAGCACGCCGGCGAGGTCCCACGTCCAGCCGTGATAGCCGCACTTCAGCTCGTGCAGTCCGGAACCCGAGCCGACGCAGATCGAGTTGCCGCGATGGCGACAGACGTTCTGAAACGCGCGCAGCACACCATCGTCACCGCGGACGATCAGTACCCCGTACGGCCCGCAGCGGTACTCGAAATAGTCGCCCGGCTCCGCGACGTGGTCGAGCATGCAGGCGACCTGCCACACTTTCGGCCACATCCGCTCGATCTCGAGCGCGGCGAAGGCCGGAGAGTAGTACCGCTCGGCCGGCACCAGGGTCGGGCCTTCCGGCGGGGTGCCGATCGCATCCTCGTCGCGGGTACGGGCCGGGTTGCCGGCGGCCACCTTCATGTGCCGGGCCCTAACGCGCTCCCCGAACCAGGCGACCGGGACGGGCGCCGGTGTCGACGTCGTGGCGCCGGGTCACCGTTCCGCTGACGATCGTCGCCGCGTATCCGCTCGCGCCCTGCAGGATCCGGTGCCCGCCGGCGGGCAGGTCGAAGGCCATCGCGGCGGGGTGCAGCCTCAGCGCGTCCAGGTCGATCACGTTGATGTCGGCCTTCTTGCCGGGCTCGATCGTGCCGCGATCGGTGAGCCCGAAAAGGTGTGCGGTGTCGCGGGATTGCTTGCGGATCACGTATTCCAACGGCAACCTCTCGCCCCGGCTGCGGTCACGGGCCCAGTGCGTTAGCAGGAAGGTCGGGTAGGAGGCGTCGCAGATCATGCCGCAGTGCGCGCCGCCGTCGGAGAGCCCCAGCACTCCGGCGGGATGCAACAGCATCTCCCGGATCGCCTCGCAGTTGCCCTCTGCGTAGTTGAACAGCGGCAGCATCAGCATGGCCGTCGCGTTCCGCTCGAGCATCAGGTCGTAGAGGGTCGACAGCGGGTCCTCGCCGCGCGCCTTGGCGATCGCCGCGACGGTTCGGTCGGGGGTGGGCTCGTAGTCGGGCGGGTCGCCGAGCGCGTAGAGCCGGTGCAGGGAGTGCTGCACCAGGGCGAACATGCCGTCGAACAGCAACGTGGGGTCGGAGGGCATGTCGTCCTCCGACAGGATCGCGGCCTTCACCGCGGGATCGGCCAGCCGCTGCGCCAGTTCCTCGCGGCCGCACTCGGCCTGCAGCCGGCGGTAGGTGGGCCGGTGGCTGAAACCGTGGTGGCCCTGGAAACCGATCATCATGCCGAACGGGCGCGCCGCGACCTGTGGGTACAACCGGCTGCCGGCGGCGTGCGCGTCCGCGGAGAGATCCAGCATCTCGCGCCACAATTTCGGATCGGCGTCCACCTGGATCAGGGCGAACGACACCGGCCGGTCGATCTCGGCGCCCAACCGCCGCATCCAGTCCAGTTCCTTCTTCGGGGCGACGATGTCCTCACCCGCGGATCCCTGCGGCGCCAGCTCGAACACCGCCTGACCGCCGGCGGCCATGGCGCGGCCCAGGCCGAACAGTTCTTCCTCGGCCGCGAACGTTCCGGGCACCGGTTCGCCGTCCATCGCACGGTGGCCCATCGTGCGCGACGTGGAGAATCCCAGCGCGCCGGCTTCGATCGCCTCGGTGACCAGCCGGCCCATCGCCTCGATGTCGTCGGGGGTGGCCGGCTCGTTGCGGGCGCCCCGCTCGCCCATCGCGTAGGCGCGGATGGCGCCGTGGGCGACTTGGCTCCCCACGTCGATCGCGAACTTCTGCTTGCCGATCGCGTCGAGATATTCGGGGTAGGTCTCCCAGCCCCAGGTGATGCCCTCGGTCAGCGCGGTGCCGGGGATGTCTTCCACGCCCTCCATCAACTCGATCAACCACTGCTCGCTGCCGGGCCGCACCGGCGCGAAGCCGACGCCGCAGTTGCCGGTCACAATCGTGGTGACGCCGTGGCCGCTGGACGGCTCCAGCAGGCTGTCCCAACTCACCTGGCCGTCGTAGTGAGTGTGGATGTCGACGAATCCGGGGGCCACGACATGACCTGTCGCGTCGATGGTTTCGGCGGCCTCCCCGCCCATTTCGGCGTCGCCGGGTCCGCGCCGGACGACGTCGACGATCACGCCATCCTTGATGCCGATGTCGGCGCGAAAGCGATCCGCGCCGGTGCCATCGACGACGGTGCCACCGGTGATCTTGAGGTCGAACACGAAACTCTCCTTCTCGTCGCCATGCGTTGCCGAGTGAGATGTACGGGTATTTCGCTACTCGAAGTAGCGTAACTCCTGCGGCGGCGATGGCAATAGGTTCGGCCGAATTTCGCCTCGGCTACAGGGAACTCTGCAGCGCCGCGACGGTGTCCAGGTCGTCGAGCGCCGCGACCCCGCGCCGCAGGCCTTCCATCGCAATGCCCTCGACCTGCATTCCGCCCATTCCGGCGGTGATCAGAGGGGCGACATAGCCGTACAGCGCGCCCTGGCGGTAGCGCAGCCACAGGTCGTCGCGGTCCAGGCCGGGCCCGCCGGCGGCCGCGAGCGCGCGACGGTAGTCGTCGAGCAGCTCGCGCTGGGTCGCGCGGCGGTCTTCCGGCGTCAGGCTGGTGATCAGGGTGTAGGCCAGCTCGCGCGCGGGGTGTCCGCGCCGCACCGCCTGCCAGTCCAGCAGTCCCGCCTTGCCGCCGTAGAAGTACATGTTGCCCGGATGCGCGTCGCCATGCATGACCGTATGCGGGGGAGTGTCGATCACCGCGGCGACGGCGCGGTAGTTGTCGGCGATGAAGCGGCCGTTCTCGACCGGGATGGCGGTGCGATCGGCGAGGCGCTTGATCGACGCGTGCATCAGCGAACCGGTCAGCAGGGACGTCACGTCGCCCGATGGCGTGTAGAGCCATCCCAGCGGGCCGCGCCCGTCGCGGGGCAGGCGATGCCAGAACGTGGCGTGCAACTCGGCCAGCAATTCGACGATGAGGCTGGCCTGGTCGGGGGAGAGCGGGTGCAACGTGTCGGGGAATTCGCACGACTCGGCGGGCAGGTCTTCGAGGACCAACAGGTAGCGGCCCGTCACGGGGTCGAATGCCGCCCCGTAGCAGTCGGGGACGCCGGTCAGTTCCGGTGCGAGTTGGCTGTAGAAGCGCACCTCGGTGTGCCCGAGCCTGCCGAGTTCACCCATCAGACGGGTCGCGGCGGATTGGGCCGCGAGCTTGACGAACACCGATTCGGGAACATCTTTTCCGGTCAGCACCAACCGCGCCCGGGTCGACGTCCCCGCGTCGCTGCCGAGGACACGCACCGACCTGACGGTCTTGCCCATGATGCTGGACAGGACGGAGGCGTCGACGTCGTCGACCGTGCGGGGCAACCCCAACCGGCCTCCAACCACGGCGTCCGCGGCCACCCGGCCCACCCCGCGGCCCAGATGGGCGGCCAGGCCCATGGCGGAGAGCGCCTGTCCCACAGCGTTTTTCATGTCGTTCCGTCCTGATACGGGCACCGAGCAGTGTCGCGGGCCGCTTGAGCGGCGTCGTCAGACAAAAATAACTGAACGTCTGGACATCAGACAATACCCGATTATTGTCTGATTGGTGGAACCAGGGCGCGCACCACGAACTGCTCGACGAATTCACGTTTGTCGGCCGCAGGACGGCGCCGCCACGAGGGCGCCAGCAGAAACAACGTCGCCGTGTGCAGCCACTGGACGATCGACCGGGGCTCGAGATCGTCGTAGAGGCGGCCCGCCAGCTTCCATCGAGTCAGCAACGGCTCGTAGTGCCGCAGCAGCAACTCCACGATCGGTTCCGACCCCTTCTCCAGGGCGGTGGCCACGGCGGTGCTCTCGGCCGCGAACAGCGCTTCGTTCAGCGGATTGCCATCCACTGACTCGACGCGGGCCAGAACCATCTCGGGCACCGACCGAACCGGGTCGTCGGGAGCGGGCAGCGAGCGCACGAGTTCACCAAGCGCGTTGTCGATGCGCATCAGCAGCAGGCCCAGCAGGACGTCGTCGCGGCCCGGGAAGTACCGGTACACCGTCGACCGCGACACCCCGGCTTCGTCCGCCACCTCGCCCACCCGGAACTGAGTGCTGCCGCGGCGCACGATGCAGCGGCCGGCGGCGTCCAGGATGCGCCGGCGGGCCTCCTCGTCATCGAGGATCGCACGGTCGTCGCCCCACCAGCGGCTCGGTTCCATGGCGCCGATGTTACGGGATGCGTTGTGTTACTTCAGTATCTGATGAGCAAGGCCATCGCCGCCGGCCTCCGCGATACCGAATTATGTTGGGGCGCTGGCGATTATCCAACCGGAGAGGGGACTAATGGGCTATTCCGCCGCGGACGAAACCTTCACCCACCAGCTCCCGACCACCTTCGACCAAGTGCACGACGCCGATCCCACGTGGTCGGATCGCTGCTACTTCTTCGCCGCGTCGCCGGACGGCACGATGCTGTTAGCGGCCGGCTACGGCAACAATCCGAACACCGCGAGCGGGCTGGGTTATGTCAAGGTCAGCCTCGCCGACGGTCGGCACTGGGATCTGTTGGCGGGCCGGCCGGTGACCGGCGACGACCGCGGTGAGCTGAGTGCCGGGCCGATGCGCTTTACCTGCGTCGAGCCGCTGAAGAAGTGGAGACTCGACGTCGACCCCAATGGGTCGGGGATCGAGTGGGAGCTCTACTACGAGCCCACCGCCCCGATGTGGGAACTACTGCCGATGAAGGTGCGGGGCGCCGACGGCCAGATGTTGGCCGACATGTATCACATGAAGGAGCCGGGACGATGGACCGGCTGGGTGCGGATCGACGGTGAGCGCATCAGCGTCGACGGCTTCCACGGTGGTCGGGACCGCACCTTCGGCGTGCGTGTTTCCGACAAGATCGATTTCTGGCTGTGGCTTGACGCCGGATTCGCCGACCGCGCTATCGAAGCCTGGATCATCGAATCATCCGACGGTACAGTCAATTACGTCGACGGCGGCATCACCAATGCCGACGGTACCCTGTCGAAGCGATTCGTCACGATCGAGCATGACGTCGAATTCGACGGTGAGCGCAAGCGGCCCGCGCGTGCGGTGCTGGTCTTCACCGACGAGGACGGCCAGACCTACCGCGTCACCGCCGCGGCCCCATACCAGGACGTCAACGCCTACTACGGGCTGCCGATGACGCACTGCCAGTACGAGGACCTAGGTGACGGCGCCTACTTCATCCATTTCCTTTGGGACAGCACCGATCCCGCTCACCTCGCCGAAGCGGAGGGCAAGTCGATGGCGCTCGACCAGCTGATGCGCTTCGAGCTCGACGGCGACGTCGGCTGGGGCATATTCGAGCTCCTGCTCGGCGGCCAGGGCTACCGCCGCTACCCGAACTGGACGGCCATGGACATGTCGGCCTTCACGCAGGACAAGACGCCGGTCGAGCGCCTTGGTGATAGCGACGGAATCCGTCAATGACGCTGGACGCCACCGTCGCTGAGCGTTTGACCGCCTGGCTGCGCACGCAACTGCCCGATTCCGACGAGGTCCGCATCGAGGGCCTCGATCGCGTGAACTTCGGGCACTCCGCCGAGATGCTGACGCTGAGCATCGTGGCGCGACACGGTGAGCGAGACGCCCGCCAAGACGTGGTGGTGCGGCTGCGCCCCAAACCGCCCGCGCTGCTGGAGCCCTATGACCTCATGCGCCAGTTCACGATCCTGCGCGCGTTGGAGGACACCGCGGTACGCGCGCCCCGGGCGCTGTGGTTCGAGGACACCGGCGACGTTCTCGGCCGCCCCTTCTTCGTCATGGAGCGAGCCGCCGGGGACGTCTACGAGATGGACGCACCGGCCGACGTCGCCGACCAGACGGTGGCGCGGATGTGCGAGAGCCTGGCCGAGCAGCTCGCGGCGATCCATTCGGTCGACCTCAAGGAGACCGGCCTGTACGTCCTCGACGACGGAAGCGACCACCTCGACCGCGAACTCGGCCATTGGGCCGCGGAGATGGACCGGGTCAAGCGCGATTCCCTGCCCGCGCTGGAACGCCTCCACCGGGCGCTGCTCGAGCGAAAGCCGGAGCCGTTCCCGTGGATCACGCTGGTGCATGGTGACGCCAAGCCGGGAAACTTCGCCTTCATCGACGGCGAGGTCAGCGCGGTCTTCGACTGGGAGATGACGACCGTCGGGGATCCTTTGACCGACATCGGTTGGCTGGAGATGCTGTGGATGCAGCCCGTCGGCATCAACAGCCACCCGGCGGCGCTCACGATCGACGCCCTGCTGACCCATTACCAGGCGATCAGCGGGATCAAGGTGCAAAACCGCGCCTGGTATCGCGCGTTCAACGCCTACAAGATGGCGGTCATCTGCCTGATCGGCGCGATGCTCGTCGAGGACGGCCACAGCGATGACCAAAAACTCGTGCTCGCCGCGTACGGCACCGCGCTGATGACCAGAGCCGGGCTGGCCGAGCTCGGCATCGAAGAATCCCTCGACGACGGGCCGGTGCTTCCGCGCGAAGAACGCATCCAGCAGGTTCTCGCGCAGGCTAGATGACATCTAGCTGAACTTTGTCGCGCCGAGCACCCGCACGTTGAACGAAGTCCGGCCCCGCGCCGTAGCCTCCACCGGAAAAGCGCCGAAAGGACGGTGGGCATGGAACCCGGTGACCAGGGAGGCGAGCGGGCCGACAACCCCGCCGAAGCCAAGCCCACCCACCTCGGCCCGCTGACCCGGCGGAGCGCGCTGCTCGGGATGGGTGCGGTCGCCGGTTTCGCCGCGGTGGACGTCGGCGGTTTTGCCTATGCCGGTGGCTGGCTGCGGCCGGGCGCGCAACTCACGCCTTCAGGTTTCGCTGACCGCTTCGAACATGTCTACGGCCACCACGACGGGTTTCGGCGCAACCATGCCAAAGGGCTATCCGCCGCAGGGTCTTTCGCGAGCACCGGCGCCGGCGCGGCCATCTGCCGGGCGGCGGTCTTCGCGCCGGGCAGCGTTCCGGTGATCGGTCGGTTTTCGCTGTCCGGCGGTCTGCCGGATCAGGCCGACAAGCCCGACACGGTCCGCGGACTGGGGCTGCTTTTCCAGACTCCCAACGGCCAGCAGTGGCGCACGGCGATGATCAACATTCCCGTCTTCGCCGACAGCACCCCGCAGGGGTTTTACGAGCGGTTGCTCGCGTCCAGGCCCATGCCCGGCACCGGCAAGCCCGACCCGCAGGCGATGGCCGCATTCCTCGACCGCCACCCCGAGACCGTCGCGGCCATGAAGATCATCAAGCAGTCGCCGCCGAGCGCGGGATTCGCGGACAGCACGTTCTACGGTCTGAATGCCTTTCACTTCACCAACAGCGCGGGAGCGACCGTTCCCGTGCGTTGGTCCGCCGTTCCGCTGGGTGTGGGCGTGGCGAATGCCCCGGCGTCGTCGGTCGGAAAGGACTACCTGTTCGACGACCTCATCGGGGCGTTGGCGGTGCGGCCATTGAACTGGCGGCTGGTGCTCACGATCGGCGAGCCCGGGGATCCGACGAACGACGCCACCAAACCGTGGCCGCAATCGCGCCGCTCCATCGACGCCGGCACCATCACGATCACCGCGGTGGCGACCGAGGAGGCGGGCAACGCGCGCGATATCAACTTCGACCCACTGGTGTTGCCCGACGGCATCGCGGCCTCCGACGACCCGTTGCTCGCCGCAAGATCGGCGGTTTACGCGCGCTCGTTCACCCGCCGCGCCGAGGAACCCAAGTCGGCCAGTGAGCTCAACGTGGGTCGGGTCCTCCCATGACCGGCGAGACGAACGAAACAACCGCCGCCCGTACGCGTTTCGCCCTCTCTTCACGAATCTTGCACTGGCTGATGGCGCCCATGGTCATCGCGCAGCTGCTCATCGGGGTGACCATGATCGCATCGCTGAGCTACTACCCGCTGCTCCTGGCCATACACCGGCCGCTGGGGCTGCTGATCCTGATCTTCGCCGCGGTGCGCCTGGCGAACCGGCTGACCCACCGGCTGCCACCCTTCCTGGCCACCATGGGCGCCACCGAGCGCCGCATCGCGTCGTGGTCGGAGTACCTGCTCTACGCCCTGCTACTCATCCAGCCCCTGATCGGCTGGGCGATGCTCTCCGCGGCGCGGTTTGCCGTCGGCATGGTTGGGCCGTTTCAGCTGCCCGGCATCGCGCCACACAACATCGACGTCTATGCCGTGCTTCGGCAGGCCCACAACGTCGTCGCCCTCCTGCTTTTCCTGACCTTCACGACTCACGTCTGCGCGGTGCTGTTTCACACGCTCGTTCTCCGCGACGGGCTGCTTGACCGCATGGCGCTGTGGCCCGGCAAGGCCGCGTCCCCGGAGCGGGACGCCACCGAGGCCTGACCACCGCCTGTCCGGGCCGTGGCCCGCCGAATATGATCGACACGATTCGAGGCTGATTGCGCACCGTGACGAAAGGGGTGCGACGACCACAAGGGAGTGGAGAATTCCATGCCGAACGAAAAGCAAGCAGACAGGATGACGTCGGGCAAGGGATTCGTCGCAGCGCTCGACCAGAGCGGTGGGTCGACGCCGAAGGCGTTGCGCCTGTATGGCATCGAGGAGGACGCCTATTCCTCCGAGAAAGAGATGTTCGACCTCATCCACGAGATGCGCTCGCGGATCATCACCTCCCCGGCGTTCACCGGTGACCGGGTGCTGGCGGCGATTCTGTTCGAGCAGACGATGGACCGCGAGATCGAGGGGAAGCCGTCGACCACCTACCTGTGGGAGACCAAGGGCGTGGTGCCTATCCTCAAGATCGACAAGGGGCTGGCCGAGGCCTCCGACGAGGTGCAGCTGATGAAGCCGATGCCGGGGCTGGACGAGCTGCTGGAGCGGGCCGTGGGCAAGGGTGTCTTCGGCACCAAAGAGCGCTCGGTGATTGGCGGCGCCAACGCCGAGGGCATCGCCGCGGTGGTCGCCCAGCAATTCGAGGTGGCCCACCAGGTGCTGTCGCACGGACTGGTGCCCATCATCGAACCCGAAGTCACCATCTCGATCGCGGACAAGGCGCAGGCCGAGGACATCCTGCGCGACGAAATCACCAAGCAGCTCGAAACCGTTCCCGACGGACAGCGGGTGATGCTCAAGCTCAGCCTGCCCAGCGCGGTCAACCACTACCGTCCGCTGGTCGAACATCCGCGGGTGATGCGGGTGCTGGCGCTCTCGGGCGGCTACTCCCGCGAGGAGGCCAACAAGCTGCTGGCGCAGAACAGCGGGGTGATCGCCAGCTTCAGCCGCGCGCTGACCGAGGGGCTCACCGCCGACCAGTCCGACGAGCAGTTCAACGCCACGCTGGACGCGGCGATCCAATCGATCTACGACGCCTCGGTCGCCGGCTGATCCGCTACCGCAGCTGTTCGGTCGGCACCCCGTAGCGCTCCTGGTAGGCGCTCACCCGTTCGCGCACCTCGCCGGCGTCCAGGCCGGTGTCCGACCAGGTGTAGCGACCCCGTCCGCCGTCCCCGGGATGGGCGGTGAGGAAATCGCGCATCTTTTGTGCGGCCTCGGGTTTCAGCTCGCGCCCCAGCCTCCGATAGATGTCGTTGATCGTGGTCCAGGGGTCGTTCATGAACTCGGTGAACAGCACGTCGATCACGCGGCCGGCGGGCACCGCGCCGCCGTCGCGCAGCGTCATCCCGCGATCGAGGCCGACGACGATCTCCTCGTAGGACTGCGCCGCGCACTCGGCGATGTTGGACTCGTCGCTGCACATCCGTCGCAGGTGGTGGGTCAGCGCGGCGATCGACGAGATGACGTTGAGTGGATCGCGGTGCGTCTGCACAATCAGCGCGTCGGGATATTCGGTCAGCAGCGCATCCAGCTGCCACAGATGCGCCGGCGATTTCAGCAGCCACTGGCCGGGCACGCCAGATTGTAGGTGCTGCAGGAAGATTCGATGGAAGCGGTACGCACCGGCGTAGTCGGCGTCATATAGAAGCCAGTGCGAGTAGCTCGGCAGGCGGTACTGCACCGGAAAGATCATGCTGGTGAATTCGCTCGCCGTGATCCGGACGCACTCCTGCCCGACGAGGGCGCCCATCGGGTGAAATGCGAGGAAGCCGGGAACGATCTGCTCGGAGAGCTCGATGCTGGCCTGCACCTGCGCGATACGCGGATCGGTGTGATACGTCTCGAGCCGCGGGACCGGGCAGGGCTCGTCGACCTCCCAGGTCAGCGGGGCGCGCAGCTCCGGATCCTGGGCGAGCAAGTCGTACAGGATCGTGGTTCCGGAGCGGGGTTGGCCGACGATGAAGATCGGCTGGGTGATTGGCTCGCGGGCGATCTCGGGGTTTTTCGTGCGCCACGCGATCACGCCGAGCCGGTTCTTCAGGGCGCGCATCACATCCAGGCAGGCGATCTCGACTCCGAGGTCCGACAGCCGCGCCTCGTTGATCAGCGCGTCGGTGAGACGCTCCAGCCCGGGCCGCCAGCCGTCCGCGCCGAAGTCGTCGCTGCCCGCTTCTTCGCAGGCGGCGGCGATGAGCCGATCCGGGTCGAACTTCTCGTTCAGCGTCATGCCCGTTCCCCCTGCCGGCGGACCGTCACCGTGACGTCGGGCGGATTGGGGTTGTCGAGCCAGCGCAGCACCACGAATCCGCGATGTCGCCCCCCGGTGTCGAGCCAGTGGCCAAAACCGAAGTCCTGTGCGGAGATCGCGATGCGCACGCGCCCGTCCGCGTCCGGCCGCGCTCCGCGGTTGGTTACCGAGCTGTGTCGGCGGCGCGGCTCCAGGCACTCGTGCCAGATGTTCTCGAGCGTGACGTTCCAGTACCGCGTGTCAGGCGGCTGAATGTCGAGCACGAGCGCCTCGCCGGGGTCGAGCCGAAACGTGCCCATCATGTACAGGTTGTCCGGGGTGGTGTCGGCCGCACCCAGATCGGCGGCCTCGGCCGTCAGCAGCGTGTTGGGGCGCTCCAGCAGCTCGGGCTTGATCGTGCGGTGCAGCGTGACGAGCTTCATGAGTGTCCATGCCATGGCGGTGAATTGCTCGGCGAGTTCGTCGTCCGTCAGCGGAGCGAGTGGACCGGGATCGGGCGCTTCGATCCGCAGGGTGGCCAGCTCCTCGGACCCGCGGTCGGCGAGATACTCCCGCACGACGACCGATGACGCGTCGTCGGGAATCTGCACCCACCGCGCGCCGTCGAGATCGGACGGTTCGTCGGCCGACAGGACGAGCGAGAATTCTCCCGACGTCATGGCCAGGTCGGTGTCGCTGACGTAGTTGGACATCCGGCGCGGGGTCAGCCCGGTGCCGGCCAGGACCTGGAATCCGAGATAGGCGCTTGTGCCCCGGGCGCCGGTGATCCGGTAGCGCCGGTCGCCGCGGATCATCGCCAGGTAGTAGTTGCCGTCGGGATTGGGCCCGCCGATCATTCGGTTGTCCGAGCACATGTCGAAGAACGAAGGCCGGTCGAGGTCGGCCTCGACCGATAGTTGCGAGCACAGCGACGACACCCGGGCAATGACGCGCAGCCCCTCGAGAAGTTCTCGCTCGGACTCGGCGTCCTGGGTCACCACCTTGGTGACGTCGGCGAGCATCTGCTGAAAGAACTGCCACGCGGCGAGCGTCTTCGGGGCAAGGTTGGACGGCTCCGGCCCCTGATTTAGCGTCATAGCTTCATACCTAGACCATGTCTCGCGCTCGCGCTGCCGATTCGGGTGGGTTATCGGGGCCGGCGGCCGAGGGCCTCGACGACTATCCGGGTGGTCGTTTCGGCCCGCCGCCGCGAATAGGGTTGTGCGCCAGAGAGTATCGGATACACCACGCCGCCCACGATGGCATCGGCGGCGGAATCGGCCATGGCCTCGTCGAGGCCATCGGCAAGAAGCCGGTTGCGGACGCTTTCGTGCAGCGGCGAGGAGAATCCGGCGCGCAGTTTGACCGCCGTCTCCTCGTGCTCCATGCCGGCGGCGGTCAGGGTGCGCAGCATGGCCGAGCCGCGGGCCGTGGTCAGGCTCGTGACAAGTTTGCGCACCCATCCCACGAGGTCGTCCGCCAGATCGTCGGTGTGGTTCACCGACGCCAGGATCCTGTCGGCGTCTTCGAGCATGACGTCGGCGACCAGCGCGGGGCGGCTGGGCCACCAGCGGTAGATCGTCTGCTTTCCCACACCGGCGCGTGCGGCGACCGCTTCGATGGTCAATCCGTCGAAGCCGCGCTCGAGAAGCAGTTCGCGCGTGGCGGTGACGATCGCCGTGCGGGATTTCTCGCTGCGGCGTCGCGGCGCGAGATCGCTTGGCATGCGGTGATCCTCACCTCTCACAGTCCCTCGGGATCGGGCCCGCTTTACATATCCCGACCCGGCCCGTAATCTTGCCACAAGACGAGACGGTTCGTCTTGTAAGGGGAAGGGTAGCAGTCTTCGATGCCGCTTGGCCTCTCCCCGGAACAGCAGGAACTCAGCGACGCGGTCGGGCGGTTCGCCGGCCGGCACGCCCCGATCTCTTCGACGCGCGACGAGTTCGATGCGCTGGCCGCCGGCAAGCTTCCCCCATGGTGGGATGCTTTGGTCGCCAACGGCTTCCACGCGGTTCACCTTCCGGAGCACCTCGGCGGCCAGGGTGGACGGCTGATCGACGCCGCCTGTGTCCTGGAGTCGGCGGGCAAGGCGCTGCTGCCCGGACCACTGCTTCCGACGGTGACGGCGGCAGCCGTCGCGATGCTGGCAGACCGCATGCCGCAGGCGGAATCGCTGCTGCGCGATCTCGCATCCGGAACGCCCGCCGCGCTCATCCTGCCCGACAACGGTGACTTTGTCGCGCGCGCCGACGGCCCGCAATGGGTGGTCAGCGGAGCATCGGGCGTCACGATGGGCGCGTGTGCGGCACAACGGATCCTGATCGGCGCCCGCCGCCAGGACGACGGCGTCGTGTGGGTTCTCGTCGATACCGGACAGCCAACCGCGACAGTCGAATCCGTGCACGGCACCGACCTGGTCGCCGACATCGGGATGCTGCGGCTGGCCGAGCATCGCGTGGGCGAGGCCGACCTGCTCACCGGCATCGACGTCGACCGTGCGGCATGTGTCGCCCTGGGCCTCGTCGCCAGTGTGACGGCGGGTATCGCGCAATGGTGCGTCGAGGTGGTCACCGCGCACCTGCGCACCCGGGAGCAGTTCGGCAAGTTGATCGGAACCTTCCAGGCGTTGCAACACCACGCCGCGATGTTGTTGGTCAACAGCGAACTCGCCACCGCGGCGGCCTGGGACGCGGTGCGCGCCGTCGACGAATCGCTCGACCAGCACCGACTCGCCGCGGCCGGCGCCGCCGTGATGGCGATCTCGCCGGCGCCGGACCTGGTGCTCGATTCGTTGACGATGTTCGGCGCCATCGGCTTCACCTGGGAACACGACCTGCACCTGTATTGGCGACGGGCCACCAGTCTGGCCGCATCGATCGGGCCGGCGAATCGTTGGGCGCGGCGCCTGGGCGAGCTGACGTGTGCCCAGCAGCGCGACATGTCCGTCAACCTCGGCGACGCGGAATCGGAGTTCCGTTCTCGGGTGGCCGAAACCCTAGACGCCGCTTTGCAACTGCGCAACGACCAGCCGGGGCGGCAGGGCGACTACCCGGAGTTCGAAACCGGTCCGCAGCGCACCACGATCGCCGAGGCCGGTCTGATCGCGCCGCACTGGCCGCCACCCTGGGGGGTCGACGCCAGCCCCCTGCAGCAGTTGATCATCGACGAGGAATTCGACAAACGACGCGACCTGGTCCGGCCTTCGTTGGGCATCGCCGAGTGGATCCTTCCGTCGGTGCTGCAGGCCGCACCAAAAGACTTGCAGGAGAAGCTGATCCCACCGACCCAGCGCGGTGAGATCGCCTGGTGCCAGCTGTTCAGCGAGCCGGGGGCCGGGTCCGACCTGGCCGCACTGGCGACGCGGGCGACCAAGGTCGACGGCGGCTGGAGCGTCAGCGGGCACAAGATCTGGACGTCGGCGGCGCACCGCGCGGATTTCGGGGCTCTGCTGGCGCGCACCGATCCGGCCGCGAGCAAGCACCGCGGCATCGGCTACTTCATTCTCGACATGCGATCGCCCGGGATAGAAGTCCAGCCGATCAAGACGGCTACCGGCGATGCGCACTTCAACGAGGTCTTCCTCAACGACGTCTTCGTGCCCGACGACATGCTGCTCGGGGATCCGACCGACGGCTGGAATCTCGCGATCGCCACGATGGCCGAAGAGCGTTCGGCCATCAGCGGTTACGTCAAGTTCGACAGGGCGGCCGCGCTGCGGGTGCTCGCGGCTCAGCCCGGACCGGACCGCGACGACGCACTGCGAGACCTCGGCGAGCTCGACGCGTACACCAACGCCATCAAGGCCCTCGGGGTTCGGGAAACAATCCGGCTGCTTGACGGCCAAGCCTCAGGCCCGGCGTCCAGCATCGCCAAGGTGGCGATGAACGTGCTGCTGCGGCGCACGTTTCAGGCCACGCTGCAGCTGACCGGACAGACGGCGATGGTCGCCGATTCGGAACCCGCCGTGGTGCAGCCGTATCTGCACCTGCCCGCCGAATTGATCGGCGGCGGCACCCGGGAGATCCAGCTGAACATTATCGCCCAAATGATTCTCGGCCTGCCCCGAAAGTAGGACAGCACATGGGATTACGTGGAGATGCGGCGATCGTCGGGTATGTCGAACTCTCGCCGGAACGCCTGAACAAGGCTTCACCAGCGCCGTTCGTCCTCGAACAATGGGCCGAACTCGCCGCCGCCGCGCTCGAGGATGCCGGTGTGCCCGGCGAGGCCGTCAACGGGATCGTCGCATCACACCTGGCCGAGTCGGAGATCTTCGTGCCCTCTACCATCGCCGAATACCTGGGCGTGGGAGCGCGATTCGCCGAGCACGTCGACCTCGGGGGTGCCAGCGCCGCGGCCATGGTGTGGCGGGCGGCCGCTGCCGTCGAACTCGGCATTTGCGATGCCGTCCTATGCGCGCTACCCGCCCGCTACATCACGCCGTCGTCGAAGAAGAAGCCCAGGCCCATTATCGACGCGATGTTCTTCGGCTCGTCCAGCAACCAATACGGCTCTCCGCAAGCGGAATTCGAAATACCGTACGGCAATCTCGGCCAGAACGGCCCCTACGGTCAGGTGGCTCAACGCTACGCGGCAATCTACGGCTACGACGAGCGCGCGATGGCCAAGCTCGTCGTTGACACCCGGGTGAACGCCAACCACACCGAAGGCGCGATCTGGAAGGACAAGCCTCTCACCATCGACGACGTGCTCGCCAGCCCGGTGATCGCCGACCCCTTGCACATGCTGGAAATCGTGATGCCGTGCGTCGGGGGTGCCGC
The DNA here is from genome assembly GCF_050205645.1 of Mycobacterium heidelbergense. GTDB lineage: Bacteria > Actinomycetota > Actinomycetes > Mycobacteriales > Mycobacteriaceae > Mycobacterium > Mycobacterium heidelbergense_A. The sequence continues at coordinate 216,269 of NZ_JBNMQT010000005.1, read as the reverse complement.
CGTCGTGGTGGCCAACGCCGACCTTGCCCGCCGGGCGCGGCATCGCCCGGTGTGGGTCAAGGGCTTCGGTGAGCACGTGCCGTTCAAGACCCCGACGTATGCCGCGGACCTGCTGACCACGCCGATCGCCGCGGCCGCCGACACCGCCTTCGCCATGACCGAGCTGAAGCGTGAGCAGATGGACATGGTGTCGATCTATGACTGCTACACCATCACCGTGTTGCTGTCGCTGGAGGACGCGGGCTTCTGCGAAAAGGGCAAGGGCATGGAGTTCGTCGCCAACCACGACCTGACCTTCCGCGGCGACTTTCCGCTCAACACCGCGGGAGGCCAGCTCGGCTTCGGCCAAGCGGGATTGGCCGGCGGGATGCACCACGTCTGCGACGCCACCCGCCAGATCATGGGCCGTGCGGGTGCGGCGCAGGTCGCCGACTGCAACCGCGCCTTCGTGTCCGGCAACGGCGGCATCCTGTCCGAGCAGACGACGCTCATACTGCAAGGGGACTGACGATGAAATTCGAACGCCCGATGCCCGTCAAAACGCCTACCACCGCGCCGTTTTGGGATGCGCTCGCCGAACATCGCATCGTCATCCAGTATTCGCCGTCGCTGCGGTCTTATGTGTTCTACCCGCGGGTGCGTGCGCCCCGCACGCTGGCCGACGACCTGGAATGGCGCGAGATCTCGGGCATGGGCACCTTGTACTCCTACACCGTGGCCCATCGGCCCGTCAGCCCGCACTTCGCCGACGCCGTGCCGCAGCTGCTCGCCATCGTCGAATGGGACGAGGGCCCAAGGTTTTCCACCGAGATGGTCAATGTCAATCCGGCCGATCTTCGGGTCGGAATGCGGGTGCGGCCGGTGTTCTTCGACTACCCCGAACACGACGTGACGATGCTGCGTTACGAACCCGCCGCCTGACGCCTCACGCCGAGGTGATCACATCTGCGCCCAGACGATCTTCGTCTGCAGGTAGGTCTCCAGCCCCGCTTTGCCGGACTCATAGCCCCAACCGGATTGCTTGTACCCGCCGAAGGGCATGGAGTGGTCGAACTGCATCTGGCAGTTCAGCCCCACGGTTCCGGCCTTGAGCCGCTTGGCAATTCGGTGTGCGCGGCCCAGATCGCGGGTCCAGGCGGTGGCGGCCAGGCCGTAGGTGCTGTCGTTGGCCAGGGCGACGGCCTCGTCCTCGTCGTCGAACGGGATGACCGCGACGACCGGGCCGAAGATCTCCTCCTGGAACAGCCGGCTCGTAGTGGCGACATTGGTCAGCACGGTGGGACGGACGAAGTATCCCTTCCGGTCCACTCGCTCGCCCCCGGTAACGACCTCAACGCCGTCGGAGCGGCCCTGGTCGAGATAGCCCAGGACGCGGGTGAGCTGCTTCTGGCTGATCAGCGGGCCGATCAGGCTGCCCTCGTCCTTGGGGCCGCCCTGCGGCAGTCCGTTCGCGACGTTCGCCAATTGCTCCAGGAACTGCTCGTAGATACCGCGCTGGACGAAAATGCGCGACCCGCACACACACGCCTGGCCGGAGTGGATGAAGGTGCCGAACGCCGCCATCGGGACGGCCTTCGACAGGTCGGCGTCATCGAAGACCACGACCGGCGACTTGCCGCCGAGCTCCAGCGTCACCTTTTTCAGATTGCTCGCACCCGCCGCGTGCACGATTTCCCGGCCGACCTCGGTCGATCCGGTGAACGCGACCTTTTCGACGTCGGGGTGCGCGGTGATCGCCGCGCCGGCGGTGTGCCCGTAGCCCAGCAGCAGGTTCGCCACCCCGTCGGGCACGCCGGCCTCGGTGAGGATGTTGTCCAGCACCAGTGCCGACAGTGGCGTCTCCTCGGCCGGCTTGACGACGCTGCTGCAGCCCGCCGCCAGCGCCGGTGCAAGCTTGGCGCAGAAATTGAAAACCGGTCCGTTCCAGGGAAATATCAGCCCCACCACGCCGTACGGTTCCTTGAGGGTGTAGGCGTGCTGGTGCGAGTCGATGCCGGTGAGGCCGCCGGTGTGCACGTCGGCGGCGATGCCCTCGATCTTGGTGCACCAGCCGGCGTAGTAGCGGAAAAACTCTGAGCCGACTGTCACGGTGCCCTGCGCTTGGAGCGGGGTCATGCCCGCGTTGAGCGATTCGAGTTCGGCCAGCAGCTCCGCGTTCTGATCGATCAGCTCGCCGACGCGCCACAGGATTTTGGCGCGCTCGCTGGGCGCCTTGTCCCGCCAGACGCCCGCCTCGAATGACGCCTTGGCCCGGGCAACCGCGTCGTCGACGGCTTCCGGCCCGCAATCCTTGAACTCGGTGACCTGCTCTTCGGTGGCGGGATCGACGACCGCGATCGTCTCACCGGTGCCGGGTCGTTCGCGGATCTCGTCGAGAACCGACTGCACCTTCATAGCTATCCCCTCGCGTCTTTGCGACCTGAAGCCCCATGGATCCACACACGGGACCTACCGGAAGTTACGCGCTTAACCTCCGGATGTCCAGCCCCGCTCTGGCAACGCTTCGCGTCACGGAATCCTTGCGAAACTCGCTGCTCACGTGGAGTCGCGCACGATCAGGCGGGCGACGTCTGTCGGCTGCGGGGGTGCCGGGGCGGCGTATCCCAATTCGGTCAGCACGGCGGCGATCGCGGCGTCGGCGACGGCGGTCGGGTTGAACTCCACCGTGGTCAGCGGCGGAGAGCTCAGCGCCGCCATCGGCGTGGCGTCGACGCCCATCACCGCGAGGTCGGCCGGGCAGCGTAGGCCGGCGGCGCGGATCCCGTGCAGCACCAGGCACGCGATCTCGTCGCTCTGCGCGCACACCGCGGTGATGCCGTCGCGCACCCAGCCGGTCACCACCTCGACGGCATTGTCCTGGGTGACTTCAGCGACGGAGACCGACGGAAGGTCGCGGGCCAGGGCCGCGCCGGCCACGCCCTCGAGCCAGTAATCACCCAGGAGTCGCCATCTGCGGTTGCCGGTGTAAGCGAAGGCGATCCGCCGGTGGCCCCGGGAAACGAGGTGCTCGACCCGTAGCTCGCCAACGGACAGGTGCGGGTCTCCCAGGGCGGGCAGCGTCCCGACGTCGATGTGCGGGACGCCCGCCGCCTTCACGGCGTGCGCGGCCGCCTCGCTCAGCGGGAACAGGCTCGTGACCGCGGCCGGGTCGAGGTTCTCGATGGCCTCGACGACATGGCGATCGTCTTCGGCCTCGAAGATCTGGAGCTGAAGCAGTCCGACGCGTGCCAGCTCGGTGGTCATCCGGCTGCCGGCCTGCATCGGCATGTCGCCGACCGCCACGTGCGGCAGCACGTAGAGCACCACGCCGCTCTTACCGCGAGCGAGGTTGCGCGCGGCGAGGTTGGGTCGATAACCGAGTAGTTCGGCAGCGCGGTAGACCGCATCGCGCGTCGGCTCGGAGATTCTGCGGCCCTCGGCGTTGTTCAGCACGTAACTGACCGTCGCGGTCGACACGCCGGCCAGTCGGGCCACATCGGCGGTGGTGGGCCGCACGGGCTTGTCGACCAATGCATCACCTCTCGGGCCGGCCATGCCTCATGGTGGCACGCCGCGCAAACAATATGGACTAATAGTCCAAATGGATAGCTGGCGCTACGTTGCCGTACGCCGCCGCATTCCGAGACGTTTGCCATTGTGGGACAGGTCTTGTCGGATCGTAGGACGACGGGCGGTCGCCGTTGACACTGTGACCGACACCATTGTCTACTAGTCACATCTCGATGCGCGAGGAGTGCGGCATGAATAAGGACGATCTGATCCTGATCAGCGTGGACGACCACATCGCTGAGCCGGCCGACATGTTCGACGCGCACGTTCCCGCGAAGTACAAGGACCGGGCCCCGCGCGTGGTCCTCGAGCCCGACGGCGTCCAGCAGTGGTACTACGGCGACATTCGCGGACGGAACATGGGCCTCAACGCCGTCGCGGGCAAACCCCGCGAGATGTACAACGTCGACGCCTGCAGCTACGACGAGATGCGTCCGGGATGCTTCAACGTCGACGAACGGATTCGCGACATGAACGCCGGCGGGCAACTGGCCGGCTTGAACTTCCCGAACTTCACCGGCTTCTCGGGCCAGGTGCTCAACCAGGGCCCCGACCGCGACGTCAACCTGCTGATGATCAAGGCGTACAACGACTGGCACGTCGACGAATGGTGCGCGGCGTATCCGGGGCGCTTCATCCCTTGCGGCATCCTGCCGCTGTACGACGTGGCCGAAGCGGCCAAGGAAGTCAAGCGGCTCGCGGACAAGGGCTGTCACGCGGTGACGTTTTCGGAGAATCCAGAGGCCTTGGAAATGCCGAGCATTCACACCAAGTACTGGTACCCGTTGTTCGAGGCCGTCTGTGAGAACAGCACCGTGCTATGCACCCACGTCGGCTCCGCGTCGCGATCCGCACAAGTGTCGACCGACGCCCCGCCCAGCGTGCAGATGACGGCATCGTCGATGATGAGCATGTTCACCTTCACCGAGCTGATCTGGGCCGAATTCTGGGCTGACTTCCCACAACTCAAATTCTCCCTCACCGAGGGCGACGTCGGCTGGATACCGTATTTCCTCTGGCGCGCCGAGCACGTCTACAACCGGCACTCGGGCTGGACGCAGGCGAAGTTCCCGCCCGGCTACGGCGGGCCGACCGACGTGTTCAAGCGGCATTTCTACACCTGCTTCATCAGCGACAAAGTCGGCGTCAAGAACATGGACTGGTTCAACGAGGACATGCTGTGCTGGGAATCCGACTTTCCGCACTCCGACAGCAATTGGCCGTTCGCGCCCGAGGACGTCATCGAGACCATGGGCCACCTCGACGACGCGGTCGTCAACAAGATCACCCACGAAAACGCCATGGCCGCATACTCATTCGACCCCTTCCGGCACATCCCGAAAGACCAGGCCCGGGCCGGCTACCTGCGCGCCCAGGCCACCGACGTCGACGTGGTGACCCATGTCGGCCATCGCGCCAGCCAGCGTGACCTCGACACGTGGACGCGGATGACGCAGTTCGCGCTGCAGGCCCAGGGATCCGGGCCGGTGACTGCGGAGGTCACCGGCATCGCCGGGCGCGCCACCACCCTGGGCAACTGAGCGTGGCCGCCGAGGCGCCGTTCGCGGACTGGCGTGTGCTGGAGTTGTCCAACGGGATCGCGGTGTCGTACTGCGCGAAGATGTTCGCCGACGCGGGCGCCGACGTCGTGAAGATCGAATCGCCGCAAGGTGATTCGGTGCGCGGCTGGTCGGCCGGGGGCGCACCCGGTGCGCTGTTCGGCTACCTGGCGGCGGGCAAGAGGTCGGTGGTCCGTCGCGACGACGCCGAGACCGCCGCGCTGCTGGCCGGCGCCGACGTCGCGCTCACCGACCTGACCGACGGCTGGACGCTCGACGACATCACGGCGCACACCGGGCCGTCGGCCGTCGTGGTCGCCGTGACACCGTTCGGGCTGACGGGTCCTTACGTCGACGACCGCGTGGTCGCCAACGAGTTCATCCTGCAAGCGCTGTGCGGCTCGACCGCCGGCCGTGGCTGGCCGGGCGACGAACCCGTGCAGGCGGGCGGCCGGCTGGGCGAGTGGCTGGCGGGCTCGTTCGCCGCGGCGGTGGCCGCGGCAGCGGCACGCCATGCCGCCCGGGGCGGAAGCGGTGAGATCGTCGACGTCTCGACCTACGAGGCGATGGCCCTCGCGATGGGCGGCCTGTCCGCCATGTCGGCCAGCGTACTGGGGCCGGATTCCCTTCAGCAACAACGCAGTCTGGAGCTGCCGTCGATCGTCCCCACGGCCGACGGCATGGTCGGCTTCTGCACCATCACCGCGCAACAGTTCCAAGACTTTCTGGTGATGATCGATCGCGCCGATCTGGTCGACGACGCCGAGCTGGCATCGTTCGTAGGGCGAGTCGAGCGCCGCGACGAATTCCTCGGCATGGTCACGCAGTGGACGGAAACGCGTACCACCCAAGAGATCATCGATCTCGCGGTTGCCTTCCGAATCCCGGTGGCCCCCATCGGCACCCCGGCCACACTGCCCAAGGTCGACCACTTCGTCGAACGCGGCGTGTTCGTCGAGTCGGAGCCCGGGGGGCTGCAGCCGCGGGTGCCCTACCGCAGCGACGTCATCGTGACCGTGCCGCCGCGGCGCCCTCCCGAACTGGGTGCCGACAATGGCCGCGTGCGGTGGCCACCCCGACCCGGTCGGTCCAGCACCGCCGAACCCGACGCACTTCCGTTGTCCGGCATACGGGTAACCGACTTCACCGCCTTCTGGGCGGGACCCGTCGCCACCCAATTTCTCGGTGCCCTCGGCGCCGACATCATCAAGCTCGAGGGCGTCCGCCGGCCCGACGGCATGCGGCTCTCCGCGGGCCGCCCCCCCGACTGGGACCAGTGGTGGGAAACGGGCCCGGTGTTCCTGTGCAGCAACAACAACAAGCGCGGCGTCAGCGTCGAGCTCAGCACCGACGCGGGGCGCGGCATTGCCCTGGATCTCATCGCCGCCAGCGATCTCGTCATCGAGAACTTCTCGCCGCGGGTGATGGAAAACTTCGGCCTGCAATGGGATACGGTGCGCGGCGCCAACCCGCGCGCAATCATGGTGCGGATGCCGGCGTTCGGCCTCGACGGCCCGTGGCGCGACCGCGTCGGCTTCGCGCAAACCATGGAACAGGCGACGGGCATGGCGTGGATGACCGGACATGCCGACGGGCCGCCCGTGATTCCGCGCGGGGTGTGCGATCCCATCGCGGGCCTGCACGCGGCCTTCGCCGCGATCGTGGCGCTCGTCGTCCGTGACCGGGACGGAACCGGCATGCACGTCGAGTCCACGATGGTGGAGTCGGCGCTGAACGTGGCCGCCGAGGTGGTCGTGGAGTACTCACGCAATGGAATCGAGCTGCGGCGGAACGGAAATCGCGGCCCTGGAGCGACTCCGCAAGGCGTGTATCGCTGTGCGGGTGACGACGAGTGGGTCGCGCTCGCCGCGACCGACGACGACGCCCGCGTGTCCCTGGCGAAACTCATCAATCGGTCCGACTTCGGGCCGGATGAGGCCGGGTGGCGGGCGCAGGCCGACGACATCGACAAGCTGATCTCGGATTGGAGCGCGCGACGTACGGTGGCCGAGGCGGTCGGCGCGCTGCGTGCCGGTGGGGTGGCCGCGGCACCGGTCACGCCAGCGGGGGCACTGCTTAGCGATCCGCAACTGCTGGCCCGGGGTTTTTGGGAAACGGTCGACCACCCGGTGGCCGGCTCGTTCCTGTGCACCGGGATGCCCTTCGCATTCGTCGGGAAGCCACGGCGCTGGATCCGCCGCGTGCCGCCGTTGTACGGCCAGCACACCGCCGAAGTCCTGACGGGCCTGCTGGGGCGCAGCGAAGGAGAGGTTGCCGAGCTGCGGGCAGCCGGGGCCACCAGCGCGCGGCCGGCGGGCTTGTGACATGGCAGTCACGCTGTGCGTGCCGCCGCGCGCCGGCGAGCTGTGCGCACCGGTGCGCTTTCTGGTACGGCAGGACTCCGTGGTGATGGAATTGACTGCGCGGCACCGGATCACCAGTGTCGAGTGGGACGAGCGTGAGCGTGCGGTGGCAATGGTGGTGGACATCACGGACCCGCAAACGGCGCGGCCGGTCGACGTGCGGATCGACGTCGTCGAGGCGGGCGTGGCGCACGCCGACACACGGACGAGGACGATCGGAACCATCGTGCGCGACGGCCGGCAATACGACGTCGTGGGCACCTACCTGGGAGTTGTCGCGGATGAAAACTAGCCCCTCGAAGCGCACGGCGGCGATCGTCGGGGTGCACAACACCCGGCAGGGCCGCCGGCTGGAGGGTGAGACGTCACGCAGCCTGGCGCTCAAGGCTATTCGCGGTGCCCTCGATGACGCGGGGCTGAGCCTCGACGACGTCGACGGAATCAGCGCCGGCCCGCTGTCGGCGACGCTGATCTACGACTTGCGCCTCGGCCCCGCCTGGCAGGGGTTGGGCTTCGGGGTGAGCATGATCACCGAGGCGGCCGCGGCCATCGAGCACGGCATGGCCGACGTGGTGCTGCTCGTCGCCGCCCAAGCCGGTGAATACCGCGATCACGAGGCCACCGCACCATGGACCAGGCCGGAGAACGAATTCGTCGCGCCCTGGGGGATGTTCACCGCCGCCGAGTTCGCGCTCATCGCTCGACGGCACATGCATGTCTACGGGACAACCCGCGAACACCTGTCCATGGTGGCGGCGACCATACGCAACAACGGATCGCGAAACCCCGAAGCCGTTTATTACCAACGTGGCCCGTTCACCACCGATGACATCACCGCGTCGCGGCCGGTCGCCGATCCGTTTCACCTTCTCGATTGCGCCACCACGTCCGAAGGCGGGTGCGCGCTGGTTGTGGCCAACTTGGAGAAAGTAGCAGACAAGGTGGACGCCGCGGCCCGAGCGATCTACGTGTTGGGCAGCGGCGCGGACTTCCACGGCCCGTCGTATCAGCACCCACCCGCGTGGGACCTCGTCGGCCGGCGGGGCGATCACGTTAACGGCGTTGTCGGCCGGCGCGCCGCCGAGCGTGCGTTCAGCCACGCCGGCCTTCGACCCGACGACGTGGATGTGCTCGAGCTCTACGACCCATTCTCGTTCGAAATCATCCGGCAGCTAGAGGCATTCGGATTCTGCGGTGAGGGCGAGGGGGGACCGTTTGTTGCCGACGGCCACATCGCCATCGACGGCAGCCATCCGATCACCACCGACGGAGGAACCATGTCCTTCAGCCACGCGGGTTCCAATCCACAAATGATGCAGCGGGCCATTCGAGCCGTTGAACAACTGCGCGGCGACGCTGGCGACCTGCAGGTGCCCGACGCGCGTATCGCGTTGTGCAGCAACGGGGGAGCGGGAGCGCTGTTCACCACTGTCCTGATCCTCGGAGACGAACCGCGATGACTTCCGAAAATTCCCTGCGGCCGCAGACCGGTCCGGTGCCGCATGCCAGCAGTCCGGTCAGTTCCCCGTTCTGGCAGGGATGCCAGACGGGGGAGCTTCGATATCAACGCTGCGAGGACTGCGGCCAGTCGAATTTCCCGCCCACCGAGCACTGCCGCGAATGCCTTTCACACGAATTGCGGTGGGAGCACAGCGGCGGCGTCGGCGAGATCTACAGCTGGACGGTGGTGCACAGGCCGGTCACCGCGGAGTTCGCCCCGCCCTATGCACCCGCGATCGTCACCCTGGATGAGGGTTACCAGATGCTGACGAACATCGTCGGTGTCGCGCCCGAGGAGCTGGTCGTCGGCATGCGGGTGCGGGTGCAGTTTCACGCAGTCGGGGCGGATGTGACCCTCCCCTACTTCACCGGGATTCCATGAGCCCCGCCCGCACCAGCAACGGACTGCCGGTAACCGCCTACCTCGTCCTGGGCGTGCTGGCGGCCAACGACGAGCAGCTCACCGCCGGCGAGATCAAGATGCGCGCCGAGCTGTCGGTCGGGCACTTCTATTGGTCGCCGTCGGTCAGCCACGTGCGGCGCGAACTGACCCGGTTGCTGGCTCGGGGCATGGTCAGCGAGTCCCCCGCGCAATCCGGCAAGCGCGCCATCACGTTGTACGCGACGACGGATGCCGGGCTCGACGCGCTGCGCCGGTGGGTCCAGCACTTTCCGGGCCAGGACCAAGTCGTCATCAAGCATCCCGTCATTCTCAAGACCTGGCTTGCCCGCGGCGACGATCCCGAGCACGTAATCGATGCGCTGGAGCGGCATCTCGAGGCGACTCGGGCCAGGTTGGACGAGGCGCTGTGGTCGCGCCAGCGATCCCGTGAACTCGGCATCGCCGACGATCCGGAGCAGCGTTTCTCTTTCGCCGTCCTCGACTACGCGATCCGCGGGTTGTACGCGGAGATCTCCAACATTGCGCAGCTGCGTGACGAGATCGCCAGCGGCACAACCCGCGATCCGATCAAGCGGGTGCGACGTTCGAAGGGGCAGATCCGCCGCCGGGCACCCGAGGACTAGGCGTGTCCGACGCGACCCGGTAGGCCGTGCCACGCGGTTCGCGCTCCCAAAGGATTTCGCCCTCGCCCGTGGCCGTTCCCTGGGCGATCAGCTGGCGCTTGAGCACCTTGTGGGTCGCGGTGCTGGGCAGGTCGGCGGCGATGCGGACGAATCGTGGCCGGGCCTTGGGGGACAGGTCGGGTTGTGCATCGAGGAATGCCTCGAATTCGTCGGGGTCGATGACGTGGCCCTCGTTGAGGACGATCGCGGCCATCACCTGGTCGCCGACCCGCCCATCCGGAACGGCGTACACCGCGACGCGATTGATGGCGCTGTGCCGCAACAGGAGTCGCTCGATCGGTGCCGCGGCCAGATTCTCGCCGTCCACCCGCATCCAATCGGCGGTGCGGCCGGCGAGGTAGATCCAGCCTTCCGCGTCCCGGTAGGCGAGGTCCCCCGACCAGTACATGCCGTGGCGCATGCGTTCGGCGTTGGCTTCCGGGTCGTTGTAGTAGCCGGTGAAGAAGCCCGATCCCGTCGTGTTGACCAACTCACCCACGGCCTCGTCGGCGTTGGCGAGCGCCCCGTGCGCATCGAAACGCGCGACGGCGCATTCGGTGACGGTCTCGCTGTCGTACACCGCGACCCCGTCGACGCCCCTGCCGATCGAGCCCGTCGGCGTGCCGGGCTCACGGATCACGATGACGGCGTTCTCGGTTGAGCCGAACCCGTCCTCCACCTGGACGCCGAAGCGGCGCGAGAACTCCTCGATGTCTTTGTCATTGGCCTCGTTGCCGAACGCCACCCGCAGCGGGTTGTCGGCGTCGTCGCCGCGTTCGGCGGTGGCCAGTATGTAAGCCAACGGCTTGCCGACGTAGTTCATGTACGTGGCGCCGTAACGGCGGATGTCGTCGAGGAAGCTGCGCGCCGAGAACTTCGCCGGCACGATCGCGGCGCCGGAGACCACTCCGGGCGCCCACCCGGCCACGACCGCGTTGGAGTGAAACAGCGGCATCGACACGTAGCACGTGTCCCGCTCGGTAAGCCCGAAGCGGTCGGTCAGGCTCAGACCCGCGACGGCGGCCATCATATGGGATACCGGCACCGCCTTGGGATTTCCACTGGTTCCCGACGTGAAGATCATCATGAACGCGTCCATCGCGGTGACGTTTCGATGGGGCACCAGGTCCCCGGCGCCGCGGACGAATTCCTCCCACTGCGGCGTCGAGCTATCGAAGATGCGCGTTCCCCCGAGGTCCAAACCGTCCAGCAATGGCCGGTGTTCGGCGTCGGTGACAACGAATTGGCAGTCGGCCCGCCGGATGTCCGCGGCCAGCGCCGCGCCGCGCCGCGTCGTGTTCAGTCCGCACAGCACGTATCCGCCGAGACCGGCCGCCGCCATCTGGGCCAGCATCTCGGGCGTGTTTCCCAGCAGGACGCCGATGTGCATCGGCCGTTGCGGATCGGCGGCGCCGAGCAGGGCCGCGGCCCGGGCCGCGGACTTGCCGAGGTACTCGCTCCAACTCCATTGCAAATCACCGTGTTTCACGGCAACCGCCGAGTCCGACAGGCGCTTGCGCAGCAGCGCTTGCATCGTGTCGTCGGCCATCGGGCTTATCCGCCCACCATCATCAGGCCGCCGTCCACCGCAAGCAGTTGGCCCGTAATGAAGCCCGAACCGGGGCCGGCCAGGAAGACCAGCATCGGCCCGACGTCGCGCGCCGGATCCCCGAGCGCCCCGCCGACCGGAATCATCATCTGCATCTGCTGGTCGATGAGGGCGCTCGCTTCCGGGCCGAGGAAATCCCGGAACCGGTCCGAGCCGGGTGTCTGCACGGCGGGAGCCAAAGCGTTGACGGTGACCTTGTCGGCGCCCCAGGCTTTGGCGGCCGATCGCGTCCACGCCTGCACCGCGCCCTTGGTTGCGGCATAGACGGCCGAGATCGGGCTGCCCATAACGGCTTCGGAGGATCCGAAGTTGATGATCCGGCCGCCTTTGGGATCTTGGTCCCTCATCACCGCGTACACGGCCTGGTTGGTGAGGATGGTCGCCTTCACGTTGGTGTCCAACAGGAACGAGATCTCGTCGTCCCCGATGTATCCCGGAACCCCGGCCTGCCACAGCCCGGCCGCGTTCACCAGGACATCGAGTCCGCCGAGGCGGTCGGTGGCTTGTTGCACCATCGCCGAAACGGCGCCGGCGTCACGCACATCGCACTGCAGCCACGCGGCCGCGAGACCTTCCGGCGGCGGAGTTTGGTGATAGGTGGCGACGACCTTGGCCCCCGCCTCGGTGAGGACTCCGACGGCGGCCGCACCGATACCGGTAGCGCCGCCGGTCACCAGGATCCGCCGGCCATGCAGTGGTGGTGTCGCGTCTGGCATAGCGAAGACGCTAGCCGACGCGTGCCGACCCGCTAGGCGCGCACCGCGATCGACGACAGCAGGTCGGCCAACTGATCCGGCTGGTCCACCATCGAGAACGTCCGCGCGCCCTCGATCACCTCGAGCCGCGCGTTGGGGATGGTCGCCGCCAGTCGTTCGCCGTCGCCGAGCTCGAAGAACATGTCATCGGCCGACCAGGCGATCAGCGCGGGCTTGTCGAACTCATGCAGCCGCGCGGCCACGCCGGTAGTGACTTCCGTGCGCAGCGACAGGGTGAGCTGGCGCAGGTCCTCGGCGACGGCTGGGTCGGAGAGCCCCGGGCGCACCCACGCCTCCGTGAGCTTGTCGATGTTGCGGTGCGCCAGGCCGTCGAACGCGCGCTTGCGTGCCGCCGGCACGCGCATGGCCTGGGCGACGGTCCTAAACGTCGTCTTGGACTTGGCCGCCAGGATCACCGGCTTGAGGATCGGCGGCGGAAAGTGTTCGAACGCATCGCAACTCGTGAGCACCAGCGCGCCGAGCCGCTCGGGGTGGTGCACGGCGACGAGTTGGGTGACGACGCCGCCCGTGTCGTTGCCGACCAGCACCACATCCTCGAGTTCGAGGGCGGCCAGCACCTCGGCGACGATGCCAGCGACACCGTTGATCGTCCGATCGGCTCCGGGGCCCAGGGGCTCGGGGTGCGCGCCCAGCGGCCAGGTGGGGGCGATGCAGCGCAGGCCGCGATCACCCAATCGTTCGCTGACCCGGCGCCACAAATCGCCGCCCATCATGTACCCGTGCACGAACACGACGGGCCGGCCATTCTCGGGTCCGGTTGCTTCGTAGTGGATGGTTCCCGCACTAATGTCGATCGTCGACATGGATAACTCCTACCTCGAACGGTACACTTACAAACAGGCTGTCTGTTCGTAAGTTACCAACAGACTGTATGGAAATCAAGAGACGCACCCAGGAGGAGCGCTCCGCGGCGACCCGCGACGCGCTGATCTCGGCCGCCCGCAAGCTGTGGGGCCTGCGCGGTTACGCGGAGGTGGGGACGCCGGAGATCGCCGCGGCCGCTGGGGTCACCCGGGGCGCGATGTACCATCAATTCGCCGACAAGGCAACGCTTTTCGGCGAGGTCGTCGAGGCCGTGGAGCAGGACGTGATGGCCCGGATGGCCACGCTGGTCGCCGAATCGGGGGCGGCGACGCCCGCTGACGCGATCCGGGCCGCGGTCGACGCCTGGCTTGACGTCTCCGGTGATCCCGAGGTGCGCCAGCTGATCCTGCTCGATGCGCCGAGCGTGCTCGGCTGGCCCGCCTTTCGCGACGTCGCCCAGCGCTACAGCCTGGGCATGACCGAGCAGCTGCTCACCGAGGCCGTCCGGGCGGGGCAGTTGGCCCGGCAACCGATGCGGCCGTTGGCCCACATACTGATCGGCGCCCTCGACGAGGCCGCCATGGTCATCGCCACCGCCGACGATCCGAAACGCGCGCGACGGGAAACCGGTCAGGTGCTGCACCGGCTCATCGACGCGATGCTGGACGAGCGTTGACGGTTAGAACTGCCCGCAGTTGGGCGCGGTGGGTTCTCCGTTGAAGCGGGCCGCGATCCACTGCATCGCCGGTTCGCCATCGACGAGCATTGGCAGGGCGTGGTTGACGACGAGCTTGTTGAGGAACGGCGGTTCCTCGTTGGTGCGAAATTCGACGTCGGCGCCCTGGGCACACCAGTCGCGGCCAAGCTGGTTGGCCGCGGTCCACGGCACCAGCGGATCGTAGCGGTTGCTGTCGATCAATACGGGCGCATTGGGTTTGTAGCGTCCGACGTGCTGCTCGTCCAACATGCTGCTAAACGGCTCCTCGTTGATGACCTTCCAGACGTTGTCGTTGAAGTACGGCTGCAGGTGGCGAAACATGAAATCGAGGATCGTTTGTCCGACACATTGGCGTGAGGCCGACTCGAGCATGGCCAAACCTCGCGGGGTGAGCTTAGAGCGGATCACGTCGGCATTCTCCGGGTAGGTGGCGATGGCGCCGTTGATTGCATAGCCCACCACGCCGACCAGGGCGCTGCCATCTGCGTAGGGCAGCAGTTCCTTGAGGTCGGCCACCGGGGCGCCGGCGTAGGTGCCCACGATATGGAGTTCCGGGGCGTAGGACGGTGCCAGTTCGGCCGCCGACGCGACCGCGCCGCCACCCTGTGAATAGCCCCAAAAGGCCACGGGCCCATGCGGATCCAATGATGTTCCCGGTAGACGCATGGCCGCCCGCGCGGCGTCGAGCACGGCCTGCCCCTCGGCGACCCGGCCCACATAGGTGTGCATCGAGGGGGTGCCCAAGCCCTCGTAGTCGGTCATCACGATCGCGAAGCCGCGGGCGACCATCGTGGCGACAAATAGCTCCTCGTAGTTGAACATGATGTCCCAGCCACCCGAATAGTGGATGCCCTGGTTGAACATTCGCGACGGCGCGCACTGGTTGCCCTGACCTTGGGTGCCGGGCGCGTAGCTGATCAACGGCCGCGGACCGTTGCCCGGCCACGGATTGTAGGGCTCGAAGTAGGTGCCGGTCACGGCGATCGGATTGCCATGGGTGTCGTTGCTGCGGTACATGATTCGGGTGCCGGTGGCCATGATCGCGCCCAGTTGACCCGACGGCTCCAACACCAGCCGCGACGGCTCGGTGCGGATCAGGTCACCCGGCTCGCCCGGCGGCAGCGGATCCGGTGGGGTGTAGAACTCCGCGTACTGCGGTTCGTCGCCGTCGGCCCGCGCGATTCCGGGGCTGAAAAATGCGAAACCGATCAACAGCAGGACAGCGAGGACTCCCCCTACCCGACGCATCACGAAACGGTAACAACGCGGCGGCGCCGGGGGAAGGCAGGCCCTCCAGATATCCGAGAGCAGTCATCCGCGATGGCTTTGGCAACGAATTGACCCGAATCATCGAGCTGGCGCCGCGAGGTCGGCAGGCGCTGCGTGTGATGCGTTCCAGCGCAATCGAACTCGACGTTGCTGACGTTGCTGTCCGCTACGGAGTCCTGAGGAAAACGTCGTTGAGCGTCACGGTGCGAAGGTTTCGATCGCGGATGATGTCGATCAATTGCGGATAGACGTGCGTGACCGGCAAGTGGTTGAGGTGACCGATGACGATGGACTGCGGCGTGAAGTACTCGTCGGCCATCTTCAGGATGTATTCCTCGGTGATCAGCGTGGAATCCGACAACGAACCCGACCATAAGGTCGGAACGGAGTAGCCGAGCCCGGCGGCCACGGCGTCGACGGTGGCGTTGCGCTTCGCATAGGGCGGCCGGTAGTACGGTTTCGCGCCGACCCCGTAGGTCTTCTTCAGGAACTCGTCGTTGCGAGTGAGCTGTTCCGCGATCTGGCTTTGGGTCAGCGTCGTCAAATCCGGATGCGACCAGGTGTGGTTGCCGAGCTGTATCTGCCCCGAATCCACCAGCGGCCGCAGCATCTTCAGGTTCTCGGTCCACGAGTCGTACACGCCGTTGACGAAAAAGGTCATTCGCGCGCCGGTGTCCTTGGCGAGCTGCGTGTAGGCGCGGACCACTTCGCTGCTGACCCCGTCGTCCAGCGTCAGCGCGAGCAAGTCGCCCTCGCCGGGAAGCTTCATCAGCGCTCCTCCGCCGGGCAGCGGGATGCGAGCGCCGGGTGGCGGGGGCGGCAACAGGGCCGCCGGGGCGGTCGGACCCGACGTCGCCACGGACGCCGCGGGCGCCTGAGCAAATGTTCGCGGCTGCGGATCGACCACCAGCCGGGCCGCGCCCACGCCCGCTACGGTCGCTGCGGCGAGCGACCCCAGGAAACGACGGCGATTCATCTCAAACATGGCACGGTCTCACCCACACGGCCGCGCAGCTTTCGAGGTTGGTAACCCGACCCGATTCTTTGCAGGTCGTTTGTGGCGGGCACGCGGGCGCGCGAGACGCCCGTCTTGCCGAACTGCGCAGCCACCACAGCAGCGAACCGTACCACTGCCAGCACCAATATGTCGGATTCGTTACGGGAGAGTCAGCTGTGAATTGTCGGCGGCGGGGCTCGCAGCGCGGATTAATGCGGCTCCCCGGCGCCGCGTTGTGGTAGCTGCACGGGCTCGACACCGGGGGTGCCCAGCGTCGAGGCCAGCCAGGGCAGCGCCGCGGCGAACGCTTGCGCGGCGAACGGCCAGTCGTGCTTGCCCGGTTGTGTCACCACCGCGCAGCTAATGCCGTGTGCGGAGGCGGCATCGCACAGCGCCTTGGCGGCGGCGTCCTGGCCTTCGGGGTTGGCAGACGGGTCGGTGCGGGCGGTGGCGAGCGCGGGATTGGTCGCCTCGGCCATGTTTTGCGCATCCGAGGATGACGGGATGTCGAACCACCCCGACACCCCGGTGTAGTGCCCGTGTTTGTTCATGACGGTGATGGGGTCGTACGCGGCCCAGGCGGCGGTGTTGCCGCCGAACAGCTTGGCGACCGTGAGGTCCTTGCTGCCAACGCTGGGACCGCGGTCGCCGGCGATATCCACAAACGCGCTGAAGATGTCCGGATGCATGACGGTCAAGTCCACCGCGCAGGTGCCACCCATCGACCACCCGGCGACGCCCCAGTTGGCCCGGTCGGCGCTGACGCCGAAGTTCGAGACCATGAACGGCACGACGTCCTTCGTCAGATGGTCGGCGGCGTTGCCGCGGGTGCCGTTGACGCACTCGGTGTCGTTATCGAAGGAACCCGTGGGATCAACGAACACCAGCACCGGGGCGAAGCCGTGATGGCGCGCGGCGAAGTCGTCGATGGTGGTGAAGGCGCCGCCCGGGCGCAGCCAGTCGGCGGGCGTGTTGAAAGCCGAGCTGACCATCATCACCGTCGGCAGCCGTGGCGGCGGATTGCTGTTGAACCACGCCGGGGGCAGATACACCAGTTCCTCGCGGTGGGGGAAGTGCGACGCGTCGGCGCTGATATTCACCGGCACGACAACGCCTTTGGCCGGCTTGGTTCCCGCGACTTGCATCTCGGTGACCCTGAGCCGATCGATCTGATCGGGCAGCGGCTCCGAGGTGAGTTGATTCCATGCGGCGAGCACGGTGGGGAAATAGCCGACCCATCCGTTGACGGCCAGCGCCGCGCACAACATGCAGAGGGGAACGGCCAGCAGCGCCAGCGCGCGTCGCCACCAACGGGCGCCGGGCCAGCCCAGCAGAAGCACCGCCAGCGCGAGTCCACTCATGGCCAGCCACAGCCACAGCGACACGGGCGCGGGATCGCCGGCCACGCCCAGCGACGTGATGTACCAGTAGGACAGCGCCGTCGCCGCGGCCGCGACGCCCAGCGCCACCGGCAATGCCCAGCTACGCCAGCGTCGCCTGCGCACTCCGATGGCGGTGACGGCAACGAGCAACGCGATCGCCTGCGCAGCGATCGGGAACCAGCCGCGCAGCAGGGACAGCTGTCCGAAGAAGTGACTCAACAGTCGCGACCTTCGCTAGATCCGGAGGTTGAGGACACCAACTATCCCATATCAGCGTCGTCGATCGTGGTAGCGAAGGCGCGCAGCCGCAGGCTGTTGCCGACGACGAAGACGCTGGAGAACGCCATCGCGGCGCCGGCGAACATCGGATTGAGCAGTCCGAGCGCGGCCAGTGGGATCGCGGCGACGTTGTAGCCGAAGGCCCACCACAGGTTGCTCTTGATCGTGGCCAGCGTCCGGCGGGAAAGCCGGATCGCGTCCGCGGCAACGCGCAGGTCGCCGCGCACCAGCGTGAGGTCGGCGGCCTCGATCGCCACATCCGTGCCGGTGCCCATCGCCAGCCCCAGATCCGCGGCGGCCAGCGCGGCGGCGTCGTTGACTCCGTCGCCGACCATCGCGACAACCCTGCCCTCCGATTGCAGGCGCTTGACGGCGGCGACCTTGTCGGCGGGCATCGTGTCGGCGATGACGTGGGTGATGCCGACCTCGTCGGCGATGCGCTCGGCGACCGCCTGGTTGTCACCGGTCAGCAGCACCGGCGTCAGCCCCAGGCGTTTGAACTGCCGGACCGCTTCGCCGCTGGTCGGTTTGACTGTGTCGGCGACCACCAGGATGCCGCGGGTCTGGCCGTCCCAGCCGACGGCGACGGCGGTCTTACCCTCGGCCTCGGCCTGGGCCTTCGCCGCCGACAACGTCGCGTCGAGGCGCTGGGCTCGATCGGCCAGCAGGCTTTCCCGCCCGACGACGACCTCATGGCCGTCGACCACTCCCTGGACCCCCATGCCCTCGACACCCGCGAAGTCTTCGGCTGCCGGGAGGGTGCCGAGTTCCGCCTTTGCCGCGTCGGCAATCGCCCGTGCGATGGGGTGCTCGGACGCGTCTTCCAGGGCGCCGGCGTAGGCCAACAGCGTCGGGCGGTCTGTCTGGGATTCGGCGATCACGTCGACGAGGGTCATCTTGCCGGCGGTCACGGTGCCGGTCTTGTCGAGCACGATCGTGTCGACCCTGCGGGTGGACTCCAGCATTTCGGGTCCTTTGATCAGGACGCCGAATTGGGCGGCGCGACCGGTTCCGACCAGCAGCGCGGTCGGTGTCGCCAGCCCGAGCGCGCACGGGCAGGCGATGATGAGCACCGCGACGGCGGCGGTCAACGCCGCGCTCAGCGGGTAGCCGGCGACGAGCCATACCGCGAGGGTGGACACGGCGATGGCGATGACGATCGGGACGAATACGCCGGAGATCCGGTCGGCGAGCCGCTGGACCTCGGCCTTGCCCGATTGGGCCGCCTCGACCAGCCGGGCCATCTGCGCGAGCTGGGTGTCGTCGCCGACCCGGGTGGCGCGCACGGCAACGCGTCCGCCGGCGTTCACGGTTGCGCCGGTGACGGTGTCGCCGGGGCCGACCTCGACGGGGACGGACTCGCCGGTGAGCATCGAGGCGTCGACGGCCGAGGAGCCCGAGACGACGGTCCCGTCCGTGGCGATCTTCTCGCCGGGCCGCACCACGAACACGTCGCCGACGACGAGTTGGTCTACGGGGATGCGGATTTCGGTCCCGTCGCGCAGCACCGCGACGTCCTTGGCGCCGAGCTCCAGCAGGGCGCGCAGCGCCGCCCCTGCGCGCCGCTTGGAGCGCTTTTCGAAGTAGCGGCCCGCCAGCACGAACAACGTCACACCCGCAGCCACTTCGAGGTAGATGTTGCCGGCGCCGTCGCCACGGCTGACGGTCAGTTCGAAGCCGTGGCGCATGCCCGGTTCCCCGGCGGCACCCAGGAACAAGGCATACAGCGACCAAACGAACGCCGACAGGGTGCCGATGGACACGAGGGTGTCCATCGTGGCGGCGCCGTGTTTGAGGTTGGCCCACGCGGCCGCGTGGAAGGGCCGGCCCGCCCAGACGACGACCGGCGCCGCCAGCGCCAGGGATGCCCATTGCCAGTAGCGGAACTCCAACGCCGGGATCATCGCCATGGCGATCACCGGGGTGGCGAGCACCGTCGCGACGATCAGGCGGTTGCGGAGCGAGGCCAGCTCCGCGTCGTCACTCGCCGGCCGGGTGGCGGGTTCATCGTGCCGTGACGGCAGGGCCGCGCGGTAGCCAGCCTTCGCGACCTCGGCGATCAGTGCCCGCGGGTCGAACCCGGCGGGGACGGTGACGGCGGCCTTCTCGGTCGCGTAGTTGACCGACGCGGTGACGCCGTCGAGAGAGTTCAGTCTCTTTTCGATGCGCATGGCGCACGAGGCGCAGGTCATTCCTGCGATTTCCAGCTCGATATCGCGCGCCCGCCCGCCGCTGCGCCCGGTCAGCCGGTAGTCGCTGGTGGTCATGAAGCTCCTTCCGCATATACCCCATAGGGGTATAACCTAAAAGCCTCTGAGAGGTATTCCCGTCAGGACCGGCCCGTCCGCGGCGCGCAAGCGCCCAATGGTGCGTCGGTCGGCGACACCCATGAGGTCAACCACGATTGTGCCTGGTGAGGGTTCAGCAGTAGGAAACGCCCATGTCTACCGACACCTGGGTGCCGGTGACGAATCGGGATTGGTCGGACGCCAACCAGGCGACCGCGTCGGCGATGTCCTCGGGCTCGGCGGTGCCTTCGGGCAGCAGTGGCCTGTTCAGTCCCCGCAGGTACGGATAGGTGTCGGCGGCGGATCGGATTGCGTCGCGCATCCGGCCCCCGCCCATGGGTGTGGCGACGGCGCCGGGGTGCACGCTGTTGACGCGGATGCCGTGGCGGCCGAGTTCGGCGGCAAAGGCGCGCGCCATCCCGGTGACCGCGTGTTTGCTCACCACGTAGTGCACCATGAACGGCTCCATTTTGATGCCGGCTGCCGAGCCGATGAGGACGATCGAGCCGCCGCGGCCCCCGTCGATGATGTGACGAGCGCTCGCCATCACCGTGTTCCACGTACCGGTCACGTTCGTGTCGATGGTGTCGCGGAAGGCGTCGGGGGTGATGTGATCCCACGGCGCCGGGCTGCAGATACCGGCGTTCGCGACGACGATATCGAGCCGGCCGAGCTCGCCGACCGCGTTGTCGACGGCCGCGGTGATGACGCGTGGGCCGTTGGCGCTTACCAGCCGCGCCGTTTCGGCCAGATCATCGGGAGTCGCCGAATCGTAGGGAACGCTTGGGGGCAGGGGTCCGGCGATATCGAGGGCGATGACGTCGGCGCCTTCGGCGCTGAGACGCGCGGCGTGGGCCCGCCCTTGTCCGCGCGCGGCGCCGGTGATCAGCGCGACTTTCCCCGAGAGTGACTGGCTCATCGGTCCGAAGCGTAGCCTCGACCTCGCGCTGCCGGACAGCCGGAAGGAGGACGTCATGACCGTCACGATCGTTGAGCGAGGACCCCGACAGGTGAGCCGCAGAGTCGAAGTCGCCGCGCCGGCCGCCGACCTGTACGCGCTCGCCGCGGATCCCCGGCGCCACCCCGAACTGGACGGCTCGGGCACGGTGCGCGACAACATAGAAGTGCCGCCGCAACTCGTTGAGGGATCGAAGTTTTCGACGAAGATGCGGATGTACGGCCTGCCCTACCGCATCACCAGCACGATCACCGAACTCAAACCCAACGAAGTTGTCGAATGGCGGCATCCGCTCGGACACCGCTGGCGCTGGGAATTCGAGGCACTTTCGCCGACCCTGACCCAGGTGACCGAGACCTTCGACTATCGCGACGCCGGCTCGCTCAAGAACAAGCTGAAGTATTACGAACGGATGGGTTTCCGGAAGGCCAATGCGACGGGAATAGAGAAGACGCTGGCCAACCTGCGCGACCGCTACGCCGGCTAGGTCAGGCGGGATCTCCGGGCTGCAACTGGTCGTCGCTGAACTCGAGCGATTGGGTCGCTGAACCCAATCGTGCCGTCAGTCGTGTCCTCTAGGAACAATTGCCCTCAGCACTTTGTCCCGGAAGGACGCCCCTCGATGACCGACAACAGCCCGACCCCTCGCGTAACGTCTCGCCCGGTGGCGCAATCGCTGACCAGCTGGGGACAGCTCATCAGCCGTTACGGCCTGGTGGTCGTCTTGGCGTGGATCGGGTTCGGAAAGTTCGTGAAGATGGAATCCCGGGTGCTGATCGAACACAGCCCACTGATGAGCTGGATCTATGACTTCCTCAGCGGCACCACCGTCGCGCGCGGCCTCGGAACGATGGAAATCGTTGCCGCGCTTCTGATTGCGCTGCGGCCCGTATGGCCCCGGGCGTCGGCGGCCGGCAGCACACTGGCGATGGTGCTGTTCTTGGGGACGCTGAGCTTTTTGTTCACCACCCCGGGCGTGGTCGCGAACCACGCGGCGGGCCTTCCCGTCCTATCGGCGCTACCCGGCCAGTTCCTGCTCAAGGATCTTGTGCTGATCGGAGTGGCCGTGTGGACCCTGGGGGATTCGCTTGCGGCCGTGGCCGCTTCGCACGCCAAGCGCGCCCCGATCAGCGCGTGAAAAGCGTTCCCCTGATTAGTTTTTTCGCCGAGCTCACCATCGCGTGGTAGCCCGTTGGCGGCAAAGTGCCCGCTTGCTCCGACAGACCACGCGTCAGCGCGCAGATGGTCTCCGCCGTGGCCGCCGTGCCGATGCTCGGGGCGAGCATCCCATGCGCCCGGGCATCCTCGATGATCTCGGTGACAACGCCGCGTAGGGCCTCGGAACCCGGATATCTTGGGCTGCCACGCCGCAACTGTGCATTGCTCTGGGCTCGCATCGCGCGCAGGAACGGGGTCAGGTACGGATAGTCGCGCATCAACTGTCCGCATTCGTCGAGCACCGCATCGAGTCGATCTACGACGTCATCGCGGTCTGCGGCGGCGGCGCGCAGGCGGTGCGACACGATCTCCTCGATTTCCTCGCCCGTCGCATTGAGCAGTTCGGACTTGTTCGGGAAGTAGTGATACAGACTGCCGCTGGTCATGTCGGCCGCGCGGGCGATTTCGCGGATCGTCGCTTGCGAATAGCCGACTTCGGCCACGCAGCGCATTGCCGCGGTGATGATTCGTCGGCGAGTCTGCTCAGCATTCGCGCCCACCGGACGCCCGAGCTGCGACGGCGTGGCGGTCATGCACCTCCGCAGGAGCCGGAAGTCGTTGGTCGGTCGAATATATTCGACCACATATCAGCGAGGACCCGACCCACCATGACCCGAACGCAGCTGGGCCGCCCCGTGGGCGCCAGTGGCGAGGAAACTCGCCGGCGGATCATCGTCGCAACCATGAGGTGTGTGGCCGAGGTCGGCTACTCGAAGGCCACGATCCGTGAGATAGCCCGTATGGCGAACGTGACGAGCTCCAGCTTGTACAACTACTTTCCCAACAAGTCGGAACTGATCAAGGCGACGATCTCGGCCCGGGCCGACGCGTCGATGCCCCGCTTGCGGCAGGCCGCACAACGCCCGGGCAACGTCATCGATCGAATCGAAGCGGTGCTCGACGAATGCGGACAGTTGATGCGCGAGTACCCGGACCTCGCCGCGTTCGAATGGGCGATCCGCGCGGAAAACGTCATGGCTTCGGGCGAGCGGGAAGCGCAGAATACTGGCTTCGAGACCTTCCGCGAGATTATCCGGGGTGTGATCGACGAGGCAGACCGGCGTGGCGAGCTCGCCGACCGGCCGGATCCGCGAGCCACCGTCGAGGCGATTCATGCGCTCATCTACGGGCTGACGGAGCTGGCCGCCACCCTTCCCGCCGAGGAGTACCAGGCCGCTCTGAGTTCGGCCAAGATGCTGGTCAGGGGCGCGCTGTTCGGTCAATCGTAGCGATCTGCTTGATATGATCAAGCGATTGATTATAGAGTCGGGCTCACGTAGAGCGGAGCCGAGACCTTGACCGATACCGTGGGGTGCGCCTTCGACGTCGATGCCCTGCGGCAGAAGTACGCCGCGGAGCGGGCCCGGCGAATACGGCCCGACGGGATCGCCCAGTATGTGGAGATCGCCGGTGAGTTCGCCCGGTTCGGCGACGACCCCTGGGTGGACGGCAAATTCGCGCGCGAGCCGCTGCGCGACCAGGTTGATGTGGCGATCATCGGTGCGGGTTTCGGAGGGCTGCTGACCGGCGCGCGGCTGCGTCAACTCGGCGTGGAAAGTGTGCGGTTGATCGACAGGGCGGCCGACGTGGGCGGCACCTGGTATTGGAACCGCTATCCCGGGATCACCTGCGACGTCGAGTCCTATGTGTACATGCCGCTGCTGGAGGAGCTCGGCTACGTCCCCACCGAAAAATACGCCAAGGGCGCCGAGATCTTCGCGCACTGCCAGCGCATCGCCGAGCGCTACGACCTGTACCGCGGCGCCTGCCTGCAGACGGATGTACACGAGATCCGTTGGGATGCGGCAAGTTCACGATGGATCATCCGCACCGACCGGGGCGACGAGATACGGGCCCGGTTCGTCTCCATGGCCAACGGGTATCAGGCGAAACCCAAGCTGCCCGGCATTGCGGGAATCAGCGCCTTCCACGGGAAGGCGTTTCACACCAGCAGGTGGGACTACGACTACACCGGCGCGAAGCTGGAAAACCTGGCCGGTAAGCGTGTCGGGATCATCGGTACGGGCGCGACGGCGATCCAGTGTGTGCCGCACTTGGCCGCGGCCGCACAGCGGCTCTACGTCTTCCAGCGCACACCCTCGTCGGTGGACGTGCGAGCCAACCAACCCACGGATCCGCAGTGGGCCAGCACATTACAGCCGGGCTGGCAGCGCGAGCGGATACAGAACTTCCAGATCCTGACGGCCGGCGGGCAGGCATCCGAAGATCTCGTCGCCGATGCCTGGACGAGCATCACCCGCAAACTTCCGGTAATGCGCCACGACACCGACGGCACTGCGAACCCCGAACAACGGACCCGTGACATCGAGATCGCCGACTTCGCCAAGATGGAGGAGATCCGGGCGCGGGTCGATGACATCGTGGTCGACCGCGCCACCGCCGAGGCGCTCAAACCCTGGTACGGCTACTTCTGCAAACGGCCCTGCTTTCACGACGAATATCTGCAAGCGTTCAACCGCGACAACGTCGCCTTGGTGGACACCCGGGGCCGCGGAGTGGAACGCATCACCGAGTCCGGCGTCGTCGTCGACGGCGTGGCGTACGACCTCGACTGCCTCATCTTCGCAACGGGTTTCGAGGTGGGCACCGACTACTGCCGCCGCACCGGGTTCGAGCTGATCGGCCGTGACGGCGTCACGCTGACCCAACGGTGGGACGACGGCGTCCGCACGTTCCAGGGACTGTGCGCCAACGGTTTTCCGAACTGCTTCATCGAAAGCATCGCCCAGTCGGGCCTTACGGTGAACTTTCCATACTTGCTCGACGTGCAGGCGACTCACGTCGCATGGATCATCGCGTGGGCCCTGGAACACGACGCCATCGAAGTCGAGGCGTCACCCGGCGCCGAGGCCGCCTGGGTCGACACCGTCGTCGCCCGGTCGGTCGCGAGCGCCGAGCGCGCCAAGACGTGCACTCCCGGCTACTACAACCGCGAAGGAAAAGCGGACGCCAAGACCCGGCAGGGCAGCTTCTTCTTCGGCGCACCCACGGAGTACGCCGACATCTTGGAGAAGTGGCGTGCCGCAGGGGATTTGGACGGCCTCGAGATCCGCGACCGACAGGCCGCGCCGTGACGCGTCGCCGGCGGTACGTCGTCGGGCGGATGAGGGCGGCGACCCGGCGTCGGCGCTCTCCGAGGGTCGCGATCATCGGCGCGGGTTTCGGCGGCATCGCCACGGCGGTGGCGTTGCGCCGTGCCGGCATCGACGACCTGGTGATCATCGAGGCCGACGACGGCATCGGAGGGACCTGGCGCCGTAACACCTACCCCGGCGCCGCCTGCGATATCCAGAGCCACTTGTATTCTTTTTCGTTCGCGCCCAACAAATCCTGGAGCCGCACCTACGCCCGGCAGCCGGAGATTCTTGCCTACCTGGAGTCGGTCGCCGACGACTTCGACCTGCGGCGCCACCTCATGCTCGGCACCCGGGTGCGCACGGTGCGCTGGAATGCCGACACCTGGCGGTGGGACTGCCTGGTGGACCGCGCCGGACAGACCGCAACGCTGTCGGCCGACGCCGTGGTCTGCGCGGTCGGCCTGTTCGGCTGCGTCAAGCTTCCCGACATCGAAGGGGTGGCCGACTTCAACGGTGTGCTCATGCACACCGCGCAGTGGGATCACGGCATCGAGCTGGCGGGCAAGAAGGTCGCGGTGATCGGCACCGGCGCCAGCGGAGTGCAGGTCGTTCCCGAACTGGCCAAGGTTGCCGATCGCCTCGTTGTGTTTCAGCGCACGCCGCCCTGGATGGTGCCCAAGGAGGACCGCCCATACAGCGCAAGCGAATTGGCGCGGTTTCGGCGCAACCCAGTGGCGATGCGCCGCACCCGGTGGCAGATCTGGAAATTCCAGCACGACAACACCGCCACGTTTGCCGACGACCCGATTGTGGCCGCCCGCTCGCACGTCGCGACATCGTTCCTGGAGCGCACCGTGGACGACGCGCGGTTGCGCGGCGCGCTGACACCGGATTATCCCTTCCGCTGCAAGCGGGTGCTGCTGGGCGACGACTACTACCGGGCGTTGCAGGAGCCCAACGTCGAGCTCGTCACCGACCCCATCGAGCGCATCACCGCGACGTCGGTTATCACCGCGGCCGGACACGCCGTCGACGTCGATATGATCGTGCTGGCCACCGGATTCGAGACGTTGAGTTACCTCGCGGGCATCGACGTGATCGGGGTCGGCGGGCAGAGCCTGCACGAACGGTGGGGACCCGATCCCAGCGCCTACTTGGGTGTGGCCGTCGGCGGATTCCCGAACTTCTTCATGCTCTATGGCCCCAACACCAACCAGGGCGGCAACTCGATCGTCTACATCCTGGAGGCGGCAGCGCGCCTGGTGGCCAGCGCGATGAGCAGGGTGGCGCGTCGAGGCGGCTACGTCGATGTGCACCCGGAGGCCGAAAAACGCTACAACGACCGGCTTTCCGCCGATCTCGAGCGCACCATCTGGACGCAGTGCGACAGCTACTTTCGTTCGCCCACGGGGCGCATCGTGACCCAATGGCCGTACACGGAGCTGGAATACGCCCGGCGGACCTGGCGGATGCGGCCGCGGGACTGGGTGCACCGCATCGGGCCGGCCCCAAATGACCGGCAGGCCGACACGGGACAGCGCGCGCTTGCCGGCGCGGCTGACTGAGATCGGTGGCTTCCTAGCTCGCGCTGCCCGCCTTGATCGCCGCGATGACCCCGCCGTCGACGAGCAGGTCGGTGCCGGTGATGAAGGAGGCGTCGGGCCCCAGCAAAAACGCGGTGGCGGCGGCGATGTCCTCCGGAGTACCCAGGCGACCGGTCGCGGACATGGCGACCATCGCTCGCATGCCGTCACCGACGGGGGAGGCCAGCTCCTGCTGCCCCATGGGCGTGGAAATGACGCCGGGACTGATCGAGTTGATGCGGGCGCCGCGCCGTCCCCAGTGGGCGCTGGCGGCGCGGACCCGAATGTGGTTGGCCTGCTTGGCGATCGGATAGGCGAGATTCGGATCAGTGATGCCGCTGATGAAGTCCAGCTGCAGCAACTCGCCGGGCGGGTTGTGGGCGAGCGCGCGCTCTTGCTCGGCGCCCATCGGCGGGAACATGTGCCCGGCCATGCTGGCGATCACGACACCCGCGCCGCCCGGTGCGACGACTTCACCGAACTCGTCGAGAACCAGTGCGACACCGAGCAGGTCGACGGCCAGGATCGCTTCGGCGGGCGCCTGTGACGGGGACAGCCCGGCGGTGTGCGCCACTTGCGTGACGCTGCCGAGCGATGCCGCGTACTCGGCGAGCCCGTGCACCGATTCCGCCGACGCGACATCGACGCCCCGGCTTTCGACGTGATGGCCGTCCGCGGTCAGCGATTCGGCCACCGCCGCCAGCGTTTCCTCGTTGTAGTCGGCAAGCAGCACGGTCTTGCCGGCACCCAGACGGCGCGCAATCGCTTGGCCCATGCCTCCCACGCCGATGACGGTCAACACTTCTCGAGCCACGGCCACTCCATCCGAGTCGTTGCTAGTCAGCTCGCGATGTTATACAAGGCATCGCGCCCGCTAGGTCGGGGCTCCGGAACCCTCCAGCGAGTGGTGGGGGTGACCACTATGACGGATGGCCTTCCCGACGAACGCCGCCCGAATGGTGGCGGCCAGGTGGTGGCGGTTGATGATCAGCCCTGCGATGGCCACCACCGTGTAGACAACGCAAAGCAACAGCCGCCCGTGGGTCGAGGCGATCGGGAACTGGACAACGAACAACCCCAGCAGCGCCCAGGCCGCCGCCCGGTGGAAGCGCAGCGCCAGGATCAGGGCGACGCCCATCAGGGTTTGGGTGGCGGTGAGGAGCACCTCTTCGATTTGGCGGGAGTCGAGCTCCAGGGAGAATCCGCCGCCCCCGAGCAGGTGCGACACCGGCAAGGATCCAATCAACAGCGTCCATTGGTTGACCTTGGACGAGATCAGCGTGGCGATGGCCGCCGTGCCCTTGCCGCGCGCCGCGAAGATCGTCGCGATGATGAACTCGGGCGCCTCGGAGGCCAACGGGGCGAGCCACTGAACAAGCAGGAAGCGGTCGACGCCCAACTCGGTGCCCGCCGCGACCAGATTGTCGGCGAATGGCTTGGCGCACAGCAGAATTACCGCGCCGGACGCCACGAAGAGGCCGACGACGGCGATCCGCCGACGGCGGTCGGGTAGCTCACCGAGCGCGGCGGCGGTACCGATCAGGTCCGGCTCTTCCACCTCGCCGTGGCTGACCTTGTAAAGGTAGAAGCCAAACCAGGCCAGCAGCGTCAGCCCGAGCGCCAGATGGATCTGGCCGATCGCGGGTATCGCGAACGCGATCACACCGGCAATGAGCAGGAAGCCGAGTTCGACGCGGTTGGCCGGTGCCAGCCGCAAGGCGGCAGGCTTGGCGGCGCCGGCCTTTCGCGCCACCGCGATGCTGACCAGCACCACGACCGGCCAGCCCAGGCCCATCAGCAGCCGGTTCGATCCCGTCATGTTGGCCGCCGCGTACTGGGTGTAGTCCGGATTGTGGCCGGAGACGTACGCGTAGTAGAGGTCGACGGCGTACTCGGGCAGCACCGCGATCAACGCCAGCAACGCGATCGCAAGCCCGCCGGAAACATCGATCTGCGCCGCTTCGGCCGCCCACGCCAGCACGAAGCTGGCCGCCACAACCGCGGTCCCGAAAATCAGTAGGGCGGCGACGGGGTCCGGATGCAGGCCGACGATTCGCACCACCACTGCTGGAATGACGAGGGCCGTGGTGAAGACCGCCGAGCGGGTCAGCGTGCGGCGCGGCGAGTGTGCCGCCGTCGCGGCGCGGGCAGGCGGCCTGCCTGTTGCGAGCATGTCATCCTTCGGTCCGGGGGTGCCGATCATCGGTTTTACTTCGGCTCGCGGGCCGGGCGAACTGCTTTCCAAAGTTACCCGACGGTGTCCGCGCCAGCAACGTCGCGGACGAGCAAGGCGAGGCCTCGCCATAGGACGTCTTTGCTGGCCAGTTGGCTAATCAAAAAGTTCGGCGACGCTGATCCGAAATTTTGGCAAACCTGCTCGGGGGTTGGGGTGCGGTTTTGCCACGGGCAGCTTGTTATCCGGGTCCCATCGCCGCGGCGGCGGCTTGGGTGAAGAGCTCGACGAGCTGGTTGCGCGTCAGCGAGGCCATCATCTGCTGGGCGGCGCGCATGTCCTCGCCCACGATCCAGGTGGGGCCATTGGTGAGGTTGTCGAACGCCTCGGCGATGACGTCTTCCACGGCGGCCGCGCCCGGCGGGAGGGCGTCAGGTGAGTCGATCTGACCGCGGCTGTGTTCGAGTTGCCGCAGTGCCGGGGTGTTGGTCTTGCCCAGGATGAGGCCGAGGACGTCGACACCCTTGTCGTGCAGTTCGGCCCAGAGCGCTTCGGCGAAGACCATGTCGAACGCCTTGGAGGCGCCGTAGGCAACCATGTTCGGTCCGCCGGCGAATCCGGCGCCGGACCCGAAGATCACGATTCCCCCGCTGCCTCGCTCGACCATGGCGGGCGCGAAGTGGTGGCAGAGCCGCATCGGCATCATGCAGTTGCGATGCACCATCGCCTCGGCGGCCTCGATCGGATTAGCAAGGAACGGTTGGAAATTCGGGTCGGCACCCGCGCAGTACACGAGGAAGCCGATCTCCAGGTCGGCGGTGGCGGCCGCGATCGCCGATGCTGTGCCGGGTTGCGCAAGATCGACTGCGAGGGTCCGAGTTTGGACGGACGTCCGCGAGCTGATCTCGGCCGCTACCTGCTCGAGCACCGCTTGGCGCCGCGCCAGCAGCACGACGTTGACGCCGCGCTCGGCGAGGCCGGCAGCGAACGCCGCGCCGACACCGTCGGAGGCACCGGCGACGAGCGCCCACGGCCCGTACTTGGTTGCGAATGTCATCTAGTTGCTCCCCACTGCGGCGACACGTACCGAGGTGAAGCGGCGTCGCGCGATGCGCCAGCCATCGGCGGTCCGGACGATCTCGTCGTCGTAGAAACCCCACGCGTTGACGCCGGATTGGTTGTCGCCGAACATGATTACCGCATCGACATAGGTGCGGGCCGTGGCCTTGTCGCCATCGACCGCGATGACCTGGTTCGTCAAGCGATGAAGGGTATGACCCGCCATCGCGTGGGTCGTGTCCATGAACTCCGTGACGGCGTCGACGCCGTTCCACACGCCGATCTCGCCGTAGTCGAGTTCGCAGTCGTCGGTGAACACCGTGCGAAACAGCGGCCAGTCACGACGGTCGATCCCGGTGGCATAGCGCACCAGCAGATCCGAAATGTCTTGGCGGTCCTCACGTTCGGTCATGCGATGTCTCCGTTCGGGTGGACCACGATGCGCGGTGGGCCGTCGGACTTACGGGCCAGGTCGAGCGCCGCCGGGACGTCGTCGAGGCCGATGATCTTGCCGATGCTGGGCAGCGGGTCCAGCCGTCCGGAGGCGATGGCATCCAGCGTTCCGTACCAATCCTGTGGGTGCGGCCCGCCGCCGAATTGAATGGTGACGCCCTGACGCGTCGCGGTGGTGATGTCCAGCGTGTCACCGGTGTACCAACCGCCCGCGCAATAGATGCGGGTCGCCATCTCGGCGGACTCGACGATCTTCTGGATGAGCCCGGCCGCGCCGACGCATTCGAACACGACCGCCGGCCCGGGCAGGCCGCGTTCGGCGCGAACGTCCCTGAACGCGTCGAATGGCGACTTCTCGGCGGGATCGACGACCACGTGCGCACCGAAGCGGTCGCGGGCGAGCTCGCGGCGATCGGCTTTGTAGTCGGCCACAATGATCGGTGCGATACCGCGACTGGCCAATGCGGCGACCGCCGAAAGCCCGATCGCTCCGGCGCCGATGACGATGGCGATCTCGCCCTCCCGCATCTGCGCCGACCTGACATAGAACTCGCCGACGGCGAATGCATCGGTCAGCGCGACGGCATCGCTGGACACGTCGCCGGTGACCGGTTTGGCCGCCACCTCCGAAACCACCAGGAGCTCACCGAAACTGCCTTGCGCCTCGGGATGCTGGCCGATGATCCGCATGCCGCCGGCGCCGCCGTCCACCAGGCGGACCGGCATCGCCGTCACACGCGAGCCGACCTCGAACTGGTCGGTGCAGCCGGCCCCGTGCGCGATCACCTCGCCGACGAATTCGTGGCCCAGCACGATATCGCGGTCCGTGTCATACAGCGAGCGGCCGGTCGGGTCGTCGATGGCGAGTTCCGGGTGGTCCATGAAATGGACGTCCGACGCACAGATCGCGGTGCTCAGCGTCCGCAGCAGTAACTCGCCCGGGCCGGGCTGCGGGTCCGGCGTCTCGCGGACCTCCAACCGGCCGTCTCTGAGCACCGCAGCGCGCAAGGCAGACTCTCCACATTTCTCGAATAATCGATATATAATCTCGAATGTTCGCTACAACTGTAGGAATCCCGCCGCAAAGGAGTCAAGGCATTCGCGGGTCATCCTCGGCGCCGACCGCCCGGGTACTCGACGTTGTCGAGCTCCTGGCGCGGTCCGGAAACGCGCGGCTGCGATTCTCCGACGTCGTGCGCGAACTCGATCTCACCCAGGCGACGGCACACGCGATCCTCAAGACGCTGTGTGATCGTGGGTGGGCCAGCCGCGATCCGGTCACCAAGACCTTCACGCTGGGTCCCGCGCTGGCGGTGGTGAGCGCGCGGATGGACACCGCTCGGCCCCTCGCCCACGCCGCGCGTTCCGCGGCGCTACGCCTCTCCGGCGAGGTCGGCTACGCCGGCTCTGTGGTCGAACGATTCGGCGATTCACTGGTGGTTACCGCCTTCGAGGGTGACCCAGCCACCCAGCCGTCGGGCATACCCGGCGATCGCATCCCGTATGCACCGCCGTTCGGCGTGGCGCTCGCGGCCTGGGACACCGACGAGGAACAGCGCGCGTGGATCCGTCGCGGCGCCGGCAGCAACGCCGATCGCACGCGGCGGCTGGAACGCGTACTGGAGCACACCCGCAACCGCGGATTCGACGTTGACTGGACGACGCCGGCGCTGGCACAGGCCGTTCAGGTGGTGGGCACGTTGGACAGCAACGAAATGCCGACACCGGTGCGACACATCCTGGACCAGTTGCTCGTCGAGTTCACCACCATCGGCTTTCTCTCCGACGACAACCCGGGCCGGCGTAAACAGCCCGTAGTGACCGTCGCAGCACCGGTTTTCGACCATCGCGGCCGCGCTGCCCTGATGGTGGCCGTGCATCCGTTGTGCCCCCTCACGGCGCGGCAGATCGAAGCGATAGGGAAAAGGCTCACCGCTGAAACGTCGGCAATCAGCGAATCCAAACGGCAGGAGGCAGTGGCGAATCGCGCCGTCTAGCGTAGGGAGGTACCGACGCGCGGAAGGTGAAAAGTCATGGCACATAACTACGTTGTGGATGACCATGCCGGCTTTGTCGTCGGCGCCCGGGCAGGCGGACCTGAGCGAGCGGCTCACCGAACTGCTGGGTGCGGTGCACGCCCAGGCCCAGGGGCCGCGCAGTCGTCCCCGCTTCTGACGCCGCGTGCCCCCTTGCGTGACTCGCCGCCCGCATTGAATGATCGGCCATGCGCAAAGATCGCGGCATCAATCGGTGGGAGTTGGTTACCTGCGCGCTCGCGGGGCACGTCACATACGCGCCGGACGAGGAGGCCCTCGCCGCCCGGCTGAGCGGTACCACCGGACTGGGTGAGGTGTGGCGCTGCCTGCGTTGCGGTGAATTCACCGTCGGCGAGCCGCACGGGCGTGGCCATGCCGAAGATGCGCCGATGATCATGCGCGGCAAGGCCTTACGCCAGGCCATCATCATTCGCACGCTCGCGGTGGAGCGCCTGTTCCGCGCGGTCGTGATTGTGTTGGCGGCGTACGCGGTGTGGAAGTTTCGTGGGGCACGCGGCGCCATCCAGGCCACACTCGATCGCGACCTGCCCATTTTCCGCGCCGCGGGGTTCAAGGTCGATCAGATGACCATCGTGCACGAACTGGAAAAGGCGTTGGCCGCCAAGCCGTCCACCCTGGCCCTGCTGACGCTGATGCTGACCGTCTACGCGCTGATCGAGGTCATCGAAGGCGTCGGCCTGTGGTTGCTGAAACGCTGGGGTGAATACTTCGCGGTGATAGCCACTTCGGTCTTCCTGCCGCTGGAGATACACGATCTGACGAAGGGCATCACGATGACTCGCGTGGTGACCTTCACCATTAACATCCTCGCGGTGATCTACCTGCTGATCTCCAAACGGCTGTTCGGTCTGCGGGGCGGGCGCAAAGCCTACGACGAGGAGCGACGCGGCGAGCAGCTCCTCGATGTCGAACGCGCCGCCATGACGAGCTGACGAGGGACTGCATGGGTACCTACGCGATCACCGGGTCGGCCTCCGGGATGGGCCGCGAGACCGCGCACCGGCTTCGGGGCGAGGGCCACACCGTGATCGGCGTCGACATCAAAGACGCCGACGTCACCGCCGACCTTTCCACACCACACGGGCGGCACGAGGCCGCGCAGGCCGTCCTGGCCGCTTCCGCCGGCAGGCTCGAAGGTGCCGTGCTGGCCGCCGGCCTGGGCCCCGGCCCGAGCCCGGATCGTCCCCGTCAGATCGCCCAGGTCAACTATCTCGGCGTGGTGGAGTTGCTCGCCGCGTGGCGGCCGGCGCTGGCCGCCGCGGAACGCGCCAAGGCCGTCGTCGTGGCCAGCAACTCCACGACGACGGTCCCGGCGGTTCCCCGCCGAGCCGTGCGGGCGTTGCTTGCGCACGATGCCGACAAGGCCGTGCGTTCGGTGAAACTGTTCGGCAAGGCGGCGCCCGCCATGATGTATGCGGCCTCGAAAATCGCTGTCAGCCGTTGGGTTCGACGGCATGCGGTATTGCCGGAGTGGGCGGGCTCGGGCGTGCGACTGAACGCCCTTGCGCCCGGGGCCATCATGACGCCGCTGCTGGCCGAGCAGCTGTCGAATCCCACCGAGGCCAAAGCGGTCCGGTCGTTCCCGATTCCGGTCGGCGGGTTCGGCGACGCCCGGCATATGGCCGACTGGATGTGCTTCATGTTGTCGGATGCCGCCGACTTCCTTTGCGGCAGCGTCGTTTTCGTCGACGGAGGTTCGGACGCGTATTTCCGGGCCGACGACTGGCCGAAACCTGTGCCGGCATATCGACTGCTCGGCTTTCTCCGACGTTTCCGAAGCGGCAACCGCACGCATGACGTGTGACCGACCACGCGCGCCGCTTGCGTTGTGCCCGACACCACAACGACGCTTCTCGTGACGTTTACCGGCTCGCGGCACATTGGTAAAAGAGCCGCGGTCAAATTCGATCAGTCGGCTCACCGGCCGAACAAACAAAGGATCGAGATTGTGGCAACCGTGCAGGGCCGGATCAACCGGAGCCCTACCAACCTCGACGTCGTCACCCCCATCAAAGCGCGCGCCTGCGATGCGCTCCACGCGGTGTTGGGAAGCAGGTCGCGCCGGGCGGGTGATGAGCTCAGGCTGATGCGCAGAGGCGCTGAGCGCTGCTGATCGCCAGTCGCCTTTAACTAACAGCCGAGCGTGCGGCCAGCCGCACATTCGACGCCGAGCCTGCGGCTGGACGCACGTTCGGGCCGGAAACCGGGCCGGCCCCCACGGGCGCGCACAAAGTGTTTGGATTGCCCCATGGCCGACACCGAACCCGAAACCATCGTCAAAGCCACCCGCGCAATTTCCGCCAGCGCGGAGAGAATTTTCGAGCTGATCGCCGAGCCGTCCAGCCAGCCGAGCTGGGACGGCAACAACAACCTGGCCTCCTCCGCTCCGGGGCAGCGCGTTCATGGGGTCGGCGACGTGTTCAAGACGACGTTGACCAATGGCGCGGTGCGGGAGAACCACGTGGTCGAATTCATCGAAGGCAGCAAGATCGCCTGGTGCCCAGCGGAACCCGGAAAGCAGCCGCCCGGTCACCTGTGGCGCTGGGAACTCGATCAGATCAACGCCACCCTCACCAACGTCACCCACACCTATGACTGGAGCGCGCTGACCGACCCGACCCGGCTGGAGAAAGCCCGTTCGATGACGGCGGAGATGCTGCGCGAATCCATGGACAAGCTCGCCGTGCTCGCCCAGGCCGGGCAATAATGGCTCTTCCATCGCCGGCCACCGACCGCGCCGCCATCGTGACCGGCGCCTCCTCGGGCATCGGCGAGCACTTCGCCGAGATCCTTTCGCGGCGCGGCCACCAAGTTGTGCTGGTCGCCCGCAGCGCCGGCCGTCTCGAGGAGCTCGCCGGACGGTTGGGCCCGCAGGCGCACCCGCTGCCCGCCGACCTGTCCGACCGCTCCGCACGCGCCGCCCTGCCCGACCGGGTCGCGGCGCTCGGCCTGACTCCGGACATCCTGATCAACAACGCGGGGTTCTCCACGCTCGGGCTGGTCGCGAAATCCGTTCCGGAGCAAGAAGTCAACCTCGTCGAGGTCGACGTGGCCGCCGTGGTCGACCTCTGCAGCAGGTTCCTGCCCGGAATGGTCGAACGTCGCCGGGGCGCCGTGCTGAATGTGGCATCGATCGCCGGGTTGGGTCCCCTGCCCGGCCAAGCGGCATACGGCGCCGCCAAGGCCTTCGTGCTGTCCTACACCCACAGCCTGCGCGGTGAGCTGCGCGGGACCGGCGTTGGTGCGACCGCGCTGTGCCCGGGACCGGTGGACACCGGGTTCGGTGAGGCGGCCGGTTTCTCCAAAGAAGAAGCCGAAGCGGCGCTGCCACGCATCATGTGGATTCCCGCCGAGAAGGTGGCGCAAGCCGGCATCGACGGGCTGGCAGCGGGCAAGGCCGTCGTCGTCCCCGGTCGCGTCAACCGGGTCGCCTCGGCCCTTTTCCGGGTCACACCCCCCGAGTGGCTGCTGCCGTTGCTCTCCCGCGGCCACCCGGCCATGAAGCGCGACTGAGCCTCACCCGTTTTTGCCGCGCACCCACTGGAACGTGCCGAACGTGTTGACCCGCACGCTGGCGAATCCGTTGTCTTCCAGGATGTCTGCGATTTCGTCATCGCCGAACGCGTGCGCCCCGACGTTGGGCAGCAGCTGCCACAGACGCGCGGCGCGACCCGCGGTGGGGACCATGATGGCCAACCTCCCGCCCGGTCGCAGCACCCGCGCGATCTCAGCGAGGGCGGCCGCCGGATTCGGAATCAGTTGCAGCACGGCGAGTGAGACGACCGCGTCAACGGTGTTGTCCCGCAGGGGAAGTCGCTGCGCGTCGGCCCGGATGAATCCGACTTGCGGGCCGGCTTCATTGCGGACGGCCCGGGTCAGCATCGGCTCGGAGATGTCGACGCCCAGGGCCAACCCGTCCGGCCCGGCGGCCGCTGCGAGCGACGAGGTGACGTTGCCGGGGCCGGACCCCACGTCGAGTGCGGTTCCGCCCGGCGGAATGTTCAGCCACTCGACCGGGTGTTGCCATGCGCTGATCAGCCGGCGCGACAGGGCCTGGGCGTTGTCGTAGAGCGCCGAGCCGAGCGGTGATGCCCACGCCGCCTGGATCGGACCCGTATTTTTCGGAACGGCCTCGTGGCTGGCCCCTCTAAGCAGATCGAGATAGCCCTTGCTCACGTCGGGTTCCGCCGGCGGGTCGGCAAGTAGCTCAAGCGCTCGGCGTAACGCGGGGGGCAGCGAGACGTGCACGTCGGTCATGTGTCTTCCTTCATTCAAATACCAAGCCGGACACCAAAATCGAGCCGGGGGCCGTCGGCACTTCGAGTTAGGCGCAGCCCCCTGACTGGCAGCCTACGCCGAGGGCGCCGGGTGCTTCGACCGGCTCAAAATGTGAC
Source organism: Mycobacterium heidelbergense (assembly GCF_050205645.1). GTDB lineage: Bacteria > Actinomycetota > Actinomycetes > Mycobacteriales > Mycobacteriaceae > Mycobacterium > Mycobacterium heidelbergense_A. The sequence goes on along the minus strand of NZ_JBNMQT010000005.1, from coordinate 179,118 downwards.
GTTCGTTAACGGTTGACGACGGCGTGCTCGCGCACCAGCGCGCACAACTGCCAGTGGCCCGGCACGCCCTTGAGCGCGCTTTCGCCACGGTCGGCGAATCGGTAGCGCGACCCGGTGACGATGTCTCGCACCGTCGAGGACACCAGTACTTCGCTGGCCCCGGCCAGCGCCCCCACCCGCGCCGCGATGTGCACGGCCATGCCGGCGATGTCGTTTTTCAACGCGCCGCGCACCTCCACCTCGCCGGCGTGAACACCCACCCGGACCTCGATGCCGAGCACCTGCACTGCGTCGACGATTTCGTCCGCGCACGCGAGAGCGGCGCTGGGGCTGCTGAAGGTCGCCACGAATCCGTCCCCGGCGGTGTTGACCTCGCGCCCGCCGAACCGCTGAAGTTCCTGACGAATGATGGTGTCGTGGTTGTCCAGCAGGTCGCGCCACCGGTTATCGCCCAGCTCCGCGGCGCGTTCGGTGGAGCCGACGATGTCGGTGAACACGATCGTGGTGAGCAGGCGCTCGGCGTCCGAGCCGCCGCGCATGCCGGTGATGAACTCCTCGATCTCGTCCAGCATCGGCCCGGTGTTGCCGACCCAGTACAGGGTGTCTTCGCCGGGTAGCTCGACGAAACGCGATCCGGCGATGTGCTCGGCCAGATACTGACCGTGCGTGACCGGGGTGAAGTCGGAGTCGCGGCGATGCAGGATCAGCGTCGGCGCGGCGATGCGCGGCAGCGTGTCGCGCACGTCGGAATGCCGGATGGTGGTGATCATCGCGCGGGCCATGCTGGGTGAGGCGGCGCGGTTGCCGGCCGTGTCCCACCAGGAGCGAAACGCGTCGTCGTCGGCGACGCTTGGCGCGATGATGCGCAGCATGTCGAAGCCCTGCTCGACGGCGTCGGGGTCGGTGAGGATCGTCGTGTAGGGATCGAGGGTGTCGAGTTCTTGGCCCATCGGGTAGTCGGGTGCGTACAAGGTGCGGGCCCCGCCGTTGATGATCACCAGGCTGCTGACCCGTTCGGGGTAATCGGCCGCCAGCACGAGCCCGGTCATCCCGGTGAAGCCCGGCGCCACGATCGTGGCCCGCTCGCATCCCACGGCGTTCATCACGGAGACGACGTCCTTCGCCCAGAATTTCGGCCCGATCATGTCGATCGAGGGCACGCGGGACGAGAGCCCGATCCCGCGCTGGTCGAGCCGGATCACCCGGGCGAAGGACGCCAACCGGCGGTGGAAGCGGTACATCGACGGCTCGGCGTCGACCGAGTCGATCGGAATCGACGGTCCGGGTAGCAGCACCAGGTCGATCGGCCCATCGCCGAACACCTGGTAGGCGATGTCCGTGTCGCCGCAACTGGCGTATCGGGTTCGTGGTGTCCCAGAAAACCCAGGCACGGCTATAAGGCTAAATCAGCACACCGACAAGTCGAACACCCGTCATCGGCCGATGATCGGGACCAGATAGCGGGCGGCGTAGCCGCGGACGGCCGCGTCGTCGGAGATGTCGAGTCGGTCGGTGGGGAAGACGATGATGCCCAGCGCGACGCGCAGCAGGATGTCGGCGATGTCGGCCAGTTCGGCCTCGGGAATCTCGGCCCCGCATCGGCGCAGGGTATGGGCGATCCCGTCGGCGAATTGGCGGATCGGAAACGCGTGCGATCGGGAGAACATGCCGAGCAGTTCCGGTTCGCTGTCGACGATCCGCGAATACAGCGGCGAGTCCTGGACCAGGCGCACACCGAGCGCGAACGCCTCGATCACGGCCTGTCGCGGATCGCAGCCGGCGGTGGCCCGGTCCAGCGTGGCGAAGAACAGTTCAGCCTCACGCCGTACCACCTGTTCCAGCAGGTCGTCCTTGGTGGGAAACCGCCGATAGACGGTGCTGCGGCTGACCCCGGCGCGCGCGGCGACGTCTTCGATGTTCGCGCGACGCACGCCGTAGGTCTCGAAGACCGCGCGCGCGGTATCCAGGATGGTGCGCTCGAGGTCGGTCATTTCATCGAGGTTGCCGTCAAGGCTGCGGTTCTGCATGGATCACGACCTCCAGGGCAATCTCGGCGCGTCGATGCTATCGTGACACAAAGATACTCGTTTGTTTCTCTGTATCACAACCGCGGGGTGAGGAGGTTGCGATGACCGCTGGACAGGATTTCGACAGCGGGGTGCGCGAAGCGGTGCCCATGCCCGTTGACGACCAAACCGCCGACGCGTTGCCGCGGCTGGGGCCCGATTCCCTGATCTGGAAGTTCTACGGCGACCACCGCACCCAATTCTTCGGGTTCCAGCGCACGGCCGGCGTCGAGAACTGCATCGAGCAACTCGCCCAGGGAGTGCTCGACCACTCGGTGGTTTTCAGCGACACGCTGGGACGGGCCAAGCGGACCGCCCCGCCGCTGATGAAGACCGTCTACTCCGACGAGCCCCACGAGTGGGGCCGCAGGGTCCGGGATTTCCACAAGCCAATCAAGGGCACCATCAGCGACGGCTCGAGGTACCACGCGCTCAATCCCGAGTTGTTCTACTGGGCCCATGCCACGTTCGTCGACCAGGTCATCTACAACACCGACACCTTCATTCGCCGGCTGTCGCGCGCGGAGAAGGAGCGGATCTTCAACGAGGGCAAGGTCTGGTACGGCCTCTACGGAGTCAGTTCCCGCAACCAGCCGCAGACCTATGACGAGTTCGTCGCCTATTGGGATGACATGCTCGAGCGGTTCGTGCCGCACAAGACCGTGCTCTACGGCACCGGCTACATCCGGAAGGGGATACCGGGGCCACGCTGGATTCCCAAGCTGGTTTGGCAGGCTTTGTCCGCGCCGCTGAACGCCTACACCCGTCTCGTTCTGGTCGGAACCATGCCGCCACAAATGCGCGAGGTATGCGCGCTGGAGTGGGATGCCAAGAAGGAGAGGCGATTTCAGCGGTTTGCGGCGGTCGTGCGTGCGCTGAACCCGGTCGTCAACCGGTTGCCGCTCTGGTTCGTCTACACGCCGTGGGCGGCCGCGGCGTGGCGTCGCGCCGGTGTCGACCCGCGCGGGCTGCACAACCGCCCCGCCGCCTAACCGATGCGCAGCAGGCGTTCGGCGTTGCCGTGTGCGATCTTCTCCCGGTCACTCGCGCTCAGCGTTGTCCGCTCGAGTCCCTCGACCGCTTCCCGCGAGGACTCGTAGGGGTAGTCGATGGAGAACATCATCGCGTCCGCGCCGACCTCGAGCACCGCGCCCAGCATGACCGCCGGTGAGAACACCCCGCTGTTGGTGAACACGATGTTGGTGCCGAGGTAGGCCGACGGCGGGCGTGGCAACGGATTTGTCGTCGCGACGCTGGCATAGCGGGAATCCAACCGGCTGCGCTGAAAGGGCAGGAATTCGCCCATGTGCCCCAGGACCAGCGTCGCCGCGGGATGGCGGTCGAACACGCCGCCGAATAACAGCCGCAGCGCGTGCCCGCTGACCTCGGCCGCCCAACTCCAGGTCGCACCGTAGAGTTCCGGGCGCCCGTCGATGACACGCCAGCGATCGGCCGGCGGTGCGCCGGGATGCAAATACAGCGGTACGCCAAGGGATTCCAGCGCCGACCACAGCTCGTCGTATTCGGGTGCGTCCAAATAACGTCCGCCGGGGCCGGTGATGCAGTCGTTGACCAGCGCTCCGCACAGCCCGTGCTGGGTGACGGCGCGCTCCAGCTCGGTCACCGCGGCGCCGGGATCCTCAACGGCAAAGCGGCAAACCCCTGGAACCGATCGGGGTGCCGGGCAATGACTTTCGCCAGATAGTCGTTGGCGAACCGCGCGTTATCGCGCGCCCGCTCGGCGTCCAGGTCGACTTGCAGCCCCGGGGAGGTCAGGGATAAGACCTGAATGTCGATGCCGGCGCTGTCCATGTCCGGTAGCCGGTATTCGGTGAAATCGGACAGGCGGCGCTCACATTCCTCGCGGACCGCGGGCTGGAAATGCTGCATCAGCCGCTGATGGGCGGGCTGGAGATCGGCCAGCTCGGGAATGAAGAACGCTTCCTCCAGGGCGATGTAGCGCATCGGCACTCCTTACTGCGCGTCGCATGCTTCCGCCGTTGAGCCTGCGTCACGATCGAGAATTTGTGAAATGATCGACGGCCGCGTCGCCCGGCGAGCTGGGTGAGGTGCAGTTTCACGCGGTCTGGCACCCGCGCTGGGCGAGGCGGAAAAGTCGATGATTAGACGGCTTCGCATTGGGGCATTCGGCAACGTCGGTCGGGTGAGCGGACCGCGACGAAACCCGAAGGAGGAGACCGCGATGCAGATGACGGGCAATACCGTCCTGGTCACCGGCGGGGGCAGCGGGATCGGCCGCGGCCTGGCCGAATCATTCCACCGGCTGGGTAACCAGGTCATCATTGCGGCCCGGCGCCGCGAGTTGCTGGAGGCTGTCGCGCAGGCCAACCCCGGCATGCAGAGTTGGTCGCTGGACCAAAGCGACCCGGCCGGCATCCGGCGATTCGCCATCGAGCTGACCGACCGCTACCCCGACCTGAACGTCGTCATCAACAACGCCGGGATTCAGCGGGTCGAGGACCTCATCAACGGCGAGGTGGGCACCGCCGAGCGGACCATCGCCATCAATCTGCTGGGCCCCATCCGGCTGACCTCGGCCCTGATGCCGTCGCTGGTGAGGAGACCGCACGCCGCGATAGTCAACATCGTCTCGGTGATGTATTCCTCCAACGGCATCGCGTTCGGGTCGAATCCGCGCTCGCCCTCCGTACAGGTGATCGAAGTCATTCCGCCGCAAGTGCAGACCGCGTTGCAGAGGTGTCGCGCAGTTGGAAACGCAGCGACTGCGCCGGAGCGCGCGGCGTGGCCGCGGCGGTCGCCTCGGCATTCGATGCGGTGCGGCCGAGTCGGCCCGTCGGTGCCGCCCTCGACTGGCGCGACGAGCCCGCCAACAGCGGGGGCGCGGTATGGGCGCGCCGCGGCGAAGTGTTCGCGGTCCACGCCGCCGGCAACGGCCCGGGAGTGCACGGCCTGTGGCCGCAGGCGCTCGCGCTGGGTTACCGGGTCGCGGTGCGCCCGTCGCGCCGCGAGCCGCTGACCGCGCACCGGCTGGTGAATGCCCTGCGCGAGGCGGGATTTCGCGCCGAAGACGCCGCGTATCTGCCCACCGACCACGGCGGGGCGGACGAGATCGTCCGGGCGACCGACCTGGCCATGGTGTTCGGCGGCCGGGACGTGGCGGACAAATACGCCAACGATCCGAGTGTCATCGTCAACGGGCCGGGGCGGGCGAAGATTCTGATCACCGCCGACCGTGATTGGCGCGACTACATCGATCTGGTCACCGACTCGATCGCCAACCTGGGCGGGATGGCGTGCGTCAACACGACCGCGGTGCTCTACGAGGGCGATCCCGGCCCACTGGCCCGGGCGATCGCCGAGAAGTTGGCGACGATCGAGCCGCTGCCCAGTGACGACGAACGCGCCGTTCTGCCCACCCAACCCCTCGACAAGGCGCGAGCCATCGCGGGCTACCTGGCGACCAAGGCGGCGGGCACGACGCCACTGCTCGGCGCCGATCAGGTGGTCGCCGTCCTCCGTGACGGCGCTGCCGCACTGCGTCCGGCCGTGCATCTGCTGGCCGGGCCCGGCTCGGGAAAGCTTGACGACAGGCTCAATGTCGAGCTGCCCTTCCCGTGTGTATGGGTATCGCCCTGGTCACGTGGGTTCGGTGTGGAGCCGCTGCGGCATTCGTTGGTCGTCACCGCGATCACGGGTGACGACGAGCTGATCGACGACCTACTCGCCGAACCCACGGTGGCCAACGTGTACCGCGGCCGTTACCCGACCTTCCACTCGGCACCCGAAATCCCGCACGACGGGTTTTTGGCGGACGTCCTGATGCGCAACAAGGGTTTCATCGGGGACTAGCGGGAACTGACGTACGGCAAGAGCGCCATTTCGCGAGCGTTCTTGATCGCGGTGGCCACCTGGCGTTGCTGCTGAACCGTGAGGCCGGTGACGCGCCGGGATCGGATCTTGCCGCGCTCGGAGATGAACACCCTCAGCGTGCCGGTGTCCTTGTAGTCGACAGTCTCGAGGCCCAAGCTGTGCAGCAGGTTCTTCTTCTTGTCCGTCGGCGGCCGCTGCAGGGCGCGGCGCTTCGATCTGCCGGCCATCTACCAACTCGCTTTGCGCACACCGGGAAGTTGGCCGCGGTGAGCGAGTTCCCGCACCCGCACGCGGGACAACCCGAACTTGCGCAAGTGCCCGCGGGGACGGCCGTCGATCGAGTCGCGGTTGCGCAGCCGTACCGGACTGGCGTCACGCGGCTGGCGGGCAAGCGCTTGCTGCGCGGCCAATCGTTGTTCTGGGCTGCTTGCCGGTGATCGGATGATCGTCTTGAGTTCGGCGCGCCGCTCCGCATACCGTGCGACGACCGCGCGGCGCCGGTTGTTCTTGATGATCTTTGATTTCTTGGCCATCAGCGCTCTTCCCGGAATTCGACGTGCCGGCGGGCCACCGGGTCATACTTCTTCAGCGTGAGCCGGTCGGGATCGTTGCGGCGGTTCTTGCGTGTGACGTACGTGTACCCGGTGCCGGCGGTGGAGCGCAGCTTGACGATGGGCCGAATCTCGTTGCGCGCCATCAGATGCGCTGACCCGAACGGCGGAGTCGGGCAACGACGGCCTCGATTCCGTCACGGTCGATGACCTTGATTCCCTTGGCGCTCAACCGCAGCGTTATGCGGCGTCCCTCCGACGGCAGGTAATACGTCTTGGTCTGGATGTTGGGCGACCAGCGTCGCCGTGTTCTGCGGTGCGAGTGAGATACCGAATTACCAAATCCCACTGCGCGGCCGGTGACTTGGCAGCGCGCCGTCATACCCCTACCTCCTCCGGAACCCCAGTTATTGAAAATCATTTTCGACAAGGTCTCCCGGGAACTGTACCGTGATTTAGGCGTTATTGAAAATCGTTTTCAATATGGAGGTGTGATGCGGACACCCGTGGTGTTGGTGACCGGCCAGGGCGATACCGATGCGGTGACGGGTGCGCTGTTGCGCCGCCCGGGCACGGTGGTCGTCGAGCATCGTTTCGACGGGCACGTGGTGCGGCGGACCACGATCACGATGCGCGCTGGCGAATTAGCCAGTACCGACTACGCACTCGAGCTGGCGCATGGGTGTGTGGCCTGCACCGTGCGCAATGACCTGCTGCTTCTGCTGCGCACACTGCACCGCCGCGACGGTGTCCACCGCATCGTCGTACATCTGGCCCCGTGGCTCGAACCCGAACCCATCTGCGTCGCGATCAATCACGTCCGCGTCCGAATCGGTCCCGGCTATCCCGACGGCCCGGCCGCGCTGGACGTGGCAATCGCGGGGGTGGTGACATGCGTCGATTCCCGCAATTGGCTAACCCGGGCCCTCGGGGAGGACGATCTGCCGGACGGGCGCACGGTGGCCCAGGTCGTAGTCGGCCAAGCCGAGTTCGCCGACCTCCTCGTGCTGACCCGCCCGGAACCCGTGACGCTGGCCGTCCTGCGCCGGCTCGCTCCCCGAGCGCGGATCACCGTGGGGCTCGACCGCATCGAGATGGCGCTGGCGAATCTGGAAGACGACTCCCGGCGCGGCCGCAGCGATCATCCGCACGGGTGGTTGTTGGCCGGCCTGCCTCCGCTGGGCAACGATGGACAGGTCCGGATCGTTGAGTTCAACGCGCGCCGCCCATTTCATGCCGAACGCCTGCATGCCGCGGTGGATCTGCTGCTCGCCGGTGTCGTCCGTACCCGTGGGCGACTGTGGCTGGCCAATCGACCTGACCAGGTCATGTGGCTGGAATCAGCCGGTGGTGGTCTGCGGGTCGCCTGCGCGGGCAAGTGGCTGGCCGCCATGACCACTGAGGAGGCGGCCAGAGTGGACGCCGAGCGCCGCATCTTTGCCGAGCTGCAGTGGGAGTACCGATTCGGCGATCGGCACACCGCGATGACGGTACTGGTCTGCGGGGCCGAACAGGCCGAGATTCTCGACGCCCTGAATGGTGCGCTGCTGACCGACGAGGAGATGGCCAGACCGCAGGAGTGGAGCCGTTACCCCGACCCGTTCGGTGACTGGCACGAGGACCCGTGTGGTGACACCCCTGGCGCGTCCGAAGAAGTCTCCTCAGATCGGGACGGCCGCGTAGAGCCGTGAAATAACACCGCGTCCCGGCCCGGGCATTCCGCCTCGACATGTGGTCTGGTAGCTGTAGTTACGAGTCGAGTAGCGTGGGGACGACAGCGCGCCACCAGGACTAGTCAGCCATTTCGGTGAATGCGGTGAGGGTGAACGTAATAGCAGAGGCCGTTAAGAGAGCTACCGACCGACTGGCCAATCCTGCGCGGATATCGGATCCCGACAAGCTGCGCGCCGCTGTCTGCGGCAAGACCGTGATGGTGACCGGCGCCTCCTACGGAATCGGCGAGGCGACGGCCCGCAGGCTGGCCGCGGCGGGAGCAACCGTGCTGGTTGTCGCACGATCCGCGGAACGGCTCGACGACCTCGCTGCCTCGATCAACGCCGGCGGCGGTAAGGCCGTCGCTTACCCGACGGACCTCACCGACGAGGCCGCCGTCAGCGCGTTGACCAAACAGGTCACCGAGGACCACGGCGCGCTCGACATCGTGGTCAGCAATGCCGGCAAGTCGCTGCGCCGCTCCCTGCACCACCAGTACGACCGGCCGCACGATTTCCAGCGCACGATCGACATCAACTACCTCGGGCCGATCTGGTTGCTGCTCGGGCTGCTACCGGCCATGCGCGAAAACGGCGCCGGGCACATCGTGAACGTGTCCAGCGTCGCCGCGCGCGTCGTACCCGGACCGCAATGGGGCGCCTACCAGGCGTCCAAGGGGGCATTCGATCGCTGGTTGCGCAGCGTGGCGCCGGAACTGCACGCCGACGGCGTGGACGTGACGTCGGTCTACTTCGCGCTGGTCCGCACCCGGATGATCGCGCCCACGCCGATCCTGGGCAGGCTTCCGGGTCTGTCCCCCGATGAGGCCGCCGACGCGATCGCCAAAACCATCATCGAGCGGCCCCGCAGCAACGAACCGCCCTGGCTCTGGCCCGCCGAGCTGGCCTCCGTGCTGCTGGCCGGGCCCGCCGAGCGCGCCGCCCGGCTGTGGCACCGCCGGTTCTTCGCCAACACCGGCGGCAAGGGCCGGTCGTGACCGACAGCGTGGTCGCCACGACGGCGCGGGCACTGCTGTCGTCCGGTCTGCTGAGCCCGCCCGCGCCGATCGGGGTGCTGCGCCTGGCCCGCGAGGTATATCGGGGCGGCACGAACCTCTATACCCTGCTGGCCGTCGCGGCGGCCCGCTGGCCGGCGCGCACCGCGATGATCGACGACGACGGCGCCATCACCTACCGCGAGCTGCAGGAGAAGACCGAATCGCTGGCGCGCGGGCTCTCCCTCGACGGTGTCGGGCCCGGCCAGGCGGTGGGGATCATGTGCCGCAACGGACGCAACTTCGCCGCCGCGGCCTTCGCTGCCGCCCTGGTCGGCGCCGACGTGGTGCTGGTGAACACGGAGTTTCGCGTCAATGCGCTGGCCGGCGCGTTGAGCTCACACGAGATCGCAACGGTGTTCTGCGACAACGAATTTGCCGAACAAGTACGCGGCGCAGGCGAGTCCATCAGAGCGATCGACCCGGCAACCGTTGAGCCTGCGCCGGGTGAATCCCGGCCCAAGGTCGCCGACTCGGGCCGGCTCGTTCTGCTGACGTCTGGCACCACCGGGGTGCCCAGGGGCGTCCCGCGGGTACCGCGGATGAGCTCGGGCATCGGCGTCGGCATGACAATTCTCGAGCGCACCGGGCTGCGTGTCGGATCGCGAATCGCGGTGGCGGTGCCGATGTTTCACGGCCTGGGGCTCGGCATGCTGATGCTGACGGTGAGCCTGGGCGGCACCGTGCTGACCCATCGGCGCTTCGACGCCGAAGCCACCCTGGCGCGGGCCTCGCTGCAGCGTGCCGACGCGTTGAGCGTCGTCCCGATCATGCTGGCGCGGATCCTCGACCTGCCGCAACGGGTGCGGGCGCGAAACCCGTTGTCGTCCTTGCGGGTAGTGATATCCAGCGGTGACCGGCTCGATCCCGGCCTGGCCCGTCGGTTCATGGATGCCTACGGCGACGTCCTCTACAACGGCTACGGTTCCACCGAGGTCGGCATCGGCGCTCTGGCCACGCCGATCGAACTGCGACACGCCCCGGAAACGGTGGGTCGGCCCGTCGCGGGATGCCCGGTGCGGATATTCGACCGGAACGGAAGACCGGTTGGGCCGCGCGTCACCGGTCGCATCTTCGTGGGCGGTGAACTGGGCGCGGAAGGCTACACCGGCGGCGGCGCCAAGGCCGTCATCGACCGGATGACCAGCACCGGCGACATGGGCTACCTCGACAACTCGGGCCGGCTCTACATCGTCGGCCGCGAAGACGACATGATCGTCTCCGGCGGTGAGAATGTCTATCCGCGCGCACTGGAAAACGCGCTGGCCGACCATCCCGACGTCGCCGAGACCGCGGTCATCGGCGTCCCCGACGAGCAGTTCGGCCGGCGACTGGCGGCGTTCATCGTTGCGCGGCGCGACATCGACGAGGCAGGGTTGCGGGAGTACTTGAAGGGCAAGGTCTCTCGCTTCGAGCAGCCCCGGGACATCCAGGTCGTGAGCAGCATTCCGCGCAATCCCGCCGGCAAGGTCATCCGCAGCAAACTGCTCGAGACATAGCGGGGCCGCGCCAGCGGCGTTAATGCCGCGCATTTGTGGGTAGCCGACATCGCAAGACTTCTGTGCACGTGTGGAGGTGTGCGATGCCGGTTACGGCGGGGCACGTTCCCGGGTTGACGTCGGGGTTGCGCCGGGTCCGCACGGACCCGAAGCGTTTCCGTAACGGGCGCTGGTACTTGTTGGCCGAGGGCGTGCTGGTGAGCGCGTTCGGCATTGCCGGGCTGGTCTCGGCGGCCCTGCATCCGCATGCCGGGCCCACCGGCGCCCCGGTTCTCGGCCTGGCGACGGCTCCGGCGCACAGCGCGATCCTGCTGGCGTTCGGGGTGGCGGCGATTGCGGCGGTCAGCCATCGCCGCGCGGCGGTAGCGGTGACCGCGCTGAGCGCGGTGGGCTACATGGTGTTGTTGTTTTTCAGCGCCGTCGCCACGTCGCGCGACATGCCGACGGCAGTGGGGTTCCACGCCGCCGACGTCGTGCTGCACGGTGTGCTGGCGGTGGTCAACCTCGGGCTGCTGATGTGGTTCATTCCCGACGAGTTGGGGGACGAGGCCTGGGTGCGGCGGCGCGGGCGCCGCCGCGATCCGCGACAGCCTCCGGCCCCGGCGGTCCGAGCGCGGGAGTCGGACGCACAGGGCAGCCCAAGCCCGCCCCCGTCGACCAACCCGCCAGGGTCCACGAACCCGCCGGTCGACGTTCAACGCGAGCGTCGCAGCCTTCCAGAGCCACCGGGGACCGCGCGGGCGCCCGAGCCGGTGCGGTCACGCGCCGCCGTCGTGCCGGTGGCTCTGGCGGTCCTAGCGGCCGCCGTCGTCATCGTCGTCTGGATACGCCACCACTGACACCGCCGGATCATCAACGCTGGAACGGTCGCCAGCCGTCTTCCGGCTGGGCGAGACGGTCCGCGATGACGGACAGGGTTTCCAGGTTGTGGCCGTATCCCAGATGGCTGCAGTGGACCTCGACGTTTTCCGTGCGCGGCGCCGGGAGGCTGGTGCAGCACTGCCAGGCGACGATCCCGTCAGTCTTGCTGTAGATACAGGTGGTGGGCGTGGTCAGCGGTTGCTCGCGGCGGCTCCGGGCCGATTCCGCGACCGCGTCGGTGGCGTCGGTGCCGCGGTTGAGTAGCCGCCACACCCTCCAGGCTGTGCTGGCCCGATGGTTGCCGCGGAACGGGGAGCCCAGCGTGATCACCGATCGGACCTCATCGGGGAACGCGCGCGCCAGCTCGCGCGCATAGATTCCGCCGGCGCTCCAGCCGATAATGCTGACCCGGCGCCCGCCCGTCCGTTCGCGGATGTGGCGCAGCCGTTCCGGCAGCGTCTCCTTCATGCTGGCCCGATACCCGACGTTGTACCCGAGGCCCCAGTCGTAAACCCGGTATCCCAAGCGGCGCAAGACATTTCGTAGTAGGTCCGTCGAGAGGGGGCCGGCCAGAAACCCGGGGATCACCAGCACCGGATGCCCGTCGCCGCGGGGCCAATCGGCGATGTGCCGCAAGCCGCGCCGGGCGGCCACGTATTCGAGCCCGGTGCGCCATTCCAGCGCACGCAGTAGATGTCCCGGTGCGCGCGCTCCGACGGCGTCGGGCACGCCGGCCGGGTCGTCGTGCCCGGGAAAACGGGCCGGGTCGCTCATGCCTGGCCCTCGTCACCGTCGGCCTCGTCATCCAGACCGACGGTTCTGGCCAACCACTTGGGCGCGAGCGCCGAGATCGCGGTGGCACCGCCGGTTGCACCCAGCACACCAGTCCACGCGACGGGCCCCAGCGGCGTGCATCCGAAGAACTGGCTGATGACAGGGGTCTGCACGATGCCGACCAGCACCCCCGCACTGCCCAGCGCGGTCGCCACGACGAGGGGGCTGTGCCGTCGCGTGAGCAGGGTCTGCGCCAGCTGCGTCGTCACCAATGCGGTCAATCCCATTGTCGCCGTGCGGCGTTCGCTGCCGGGCGTCCAGCGGCCGATGGCCCAGGCGGCCGTCGCCCCGGCGGCCGTGACGGCGCCCCGGGTGACGATCTGGCGCATCAGCGGAGCGTCCAGGGAAGGTGTCGGCCCGGTCAGCACCGCGCGTTGGTGTTCGCGCCGCGCCTCTTCCGCCTCGTCTTCGGTTTCGTAATCGCCTTCGACGGGTTCGACGTATTGCGAGGTGACGGCGACCGCGAGCGCGGGGAACATGTCGGTGAGCAGATTGACCAACAGGAGTTGACGGGTCCCCACCGGAGCCCGACCGGTGCCGAGGGCCGTCCCGATGATCGTGAACAGCACTTCGCCCACATTGCCGCCGACCAGGATCGTGACCGCGTCACGAACGCCGGACCACATGCTGCGGCCCTCGACGAGCGCGTCGAGGAGCACGCCCAGATCGTCGTCGGTCAAGACGATGTCGGCGGCGCCGCGGGCGGCCGAGGAACCGCGACCGCTCACCCCGATGCCCACGTCGGCCATCCGGATCGCGGCCGCGTCGTTGGCGCCATCGCCGACCATCGCGGTCACTCGACCGCAACGCTGCAGCGCGCCGACAATCTGTACCTTCTGTTCCGGGCTGACGCGGGCGAACACCTGAACGTCGGCGACGAGTTTGGCGCACGCGTCCTCGTCGAGGCCGGCGAGTTCGGCGCCCGTGACCACCCGCGCGTCCGCGGACATGCCCAGCTGACGGGCGATCGCGCGTGCCGTGACGGGGTGATCGCCGGTGATCAGCACCACGTTGCGGTCGGCGGTGACCAGTTCTTCGATCAGCGGGCGCGATGACGCCCGCGCGGTGTCCGCCAAACCCACATAACCGATCAACTCCAGGTCCTGGGCGGCGGCGTCGACGGCGTCGGCATCGGTCTCCTCGTCGTCGGTGGTGCCGTTGTCCCAGCCGCGTCGCGCCACCGCCAGCACCCGCAAGCCCTGTTCGGCAAGGCTGCGCACCAGCGACTCCGCGTGCTCCTGGTCGGTGTCCGGATCGGCGAACCGGCAACGCGGCAGCACCACCTCGGGGGCGCCCTTGAGCATCAGGAGCGGCGACGACCCGTTTGTGTTCAGCGTGCCTATCGCGGCGGCGAAACCGCGGCTGGACTCGAACGGCACCTCGGCGAGCATCGTCCACTCCGAATCACCTTGACCGGCAAGCGAATCCGCCGCGGTGAGGATGGCTTCGTCGGTGGCATGCGCATGTCCTTGACCCTCTTGGGGTTTCGTCGACGCCCACGCGGCCGCCCGGAGCACCGTCGCGAACTGCGGATCGGTGGTGGCCGGAAACGGGTCCCGTGCGTCGGCCGCGGCCGGTACCGCGCACACGACGCGCAGCCGATTCTCGGTGAGAGTGCCGGTCTTGTCGAAACAAATGGTGTCGACCCGGCCCAGTGCCTCGATGGTGCGTGGGGCCCGAACCAGTGCTCCGCGCGCCGTCAGCCGCTGGGCGGCGGCGAGCTGGGACAGGGTGGCCACCAACGGCAGACCTTCGGGGACCGCGGCCACCGCGATGGCGACGCCGTCTGCGACGGCTTGGCGCAGTGTCGCGCGCCGGAGCAATGCCAAAGCGCTTACCGCGGCACCGCCGGTGAGCGTCAGAGGAAGCACCTTGCTGGTGAGTTCCCGCAGGCGGGCCTGGACACCGGCCGACGTTTCGACGTCGGCGACCGCCGAGATCGCGCGGTGCGCGGCGGTGCCGACTCCGGTGGCCACGACGATCGCCCTAGCGTGTCCGGCGACGATCGTGCTGCCCTCGAACAGCATGCTGGCCCGGTCGGGGTCGTTGACGGCGACGGGGTCCACCTGCTTGTCCACCGGCAGCGACTCGCCAGTGAGCAGCGACTCGTCGACCTCGAGATCCTCGGCCACCAACAGCCGCGCGTCCGCCGGCACCACTTCCGGTGCGGCCAGATCGATGACGTCACCGGGGCGCAGCGAATTGGCGGACACCGTGGCCGTACGCGTGGCGCGCTGGGCCGCCTCCAGCCGGCGCCGCGTGGTCGCGACGGCCGGGACGACCACCCGTCGCACCAGCTGGTCCTGCTCGGCGAACAGTTCGGCGGCGGCCGCCTCGGCCCGCAACCGTTGCACCCCACCGGTTATCGCGTTGACGGTCATCACGCCGGCGACCAGAAGCGCGTCGATATTGCTTCCGACGATCGCGGATGCGGCCGCCCCGACGGCCAGGATCGGGGTCAGCGGATCGGCCAGCTCGGCGCGGGTCGTCGACGCCAGCCGCGCCAAGCTGGTCACCGGTCCGCGCAGCGGTGCCAGCGCGGGTGTGTAGGACAGGTCGTCGAGACGGCGTCGCCACGACGGCGTGCCGGGCTCGACTGCCAATGGCCGCGCGCCCCCGGCCAGCCGCGAATACACGATCTCCGGGTCCAGCGCGTGCCAGGCGGTCAGCGGCTGCGGGGTGGGATCGGGTAGCCGTAGCACCCTGCTGGCCGAGAAGGTTCCCGCCACCAACGCGGTGGCCGCGGCCGCATTGACCGGATTGAGCCAGCGGCGGAAGCTCACGGGGTTGGTGGTTCGGTCCTGCTCGCCGGTGACCAGCAGCAGCCCCGCCAGCGTCGTGCCGCCCTGGGCCAGGTGCACCGCCGATTCGCTGGCCGACCGGGCGACCGGGATCGCCGAGAGGATCCGCACGGCGTCGGCCAGGTCGGTGCCCGTGATGATGTCGGCGGTCCACGCCGTCGCCGCGCGTGGATCATCAAGGGCCACACCGACATCGGCGATCGCCAGGGCTGCCAGCGTGTCGGTGGACGCGAAATCGCGGTGCAGCGCGGTGATCAGTAATACCGGGCCGCGATCCACGCGCAGCTCACGCACCAGGTTCAACAGCGGGGTGCCCGGCGGATGCGTCGCCCCGACGCTCGCGGTCAGCTCTTCGGTGCCGGCGACGTGGCGCAAGACCACCCGGGCTCCGGTGCGGTGCGCGGTCTGAAACAACGGAATCGCGTAAGGGTCGACCTCCCAGCCAACATCGACACTGCCCACACATTCGCCGTCGACCACCAGGTCGGCGCTTTCGCGGCCCTGGGCCGGCGTGTCCGACGGACCTTGCACCGGAAGCCATCTCAGCCGCGCGCCGGTGGCGGGCAACTCGTCGGGATCGGGCTCGGGCGCCTCCTCGCCGTGCAGCAGGGCATCGGCGACCTCATATACCCGGTCGTCGTCCCAGCCGGGCGCATCGCCGCGCGAACGCAGAACGGCGCGGTGATCTCCGCGCAGCGCGGCGCCGTCGATCACGACGACCTTGACCCGATCCAGGCGCCGCAGCGCACCCGGGTCGAGGACCAACTGTCCGGCGTTGGCCAGGCCGCGACCCAACACCGCCGCGAACGCCTGCCGGCCCATGTGTGCCGCTCTCGGCACCCCGGCCTCGATCGCCCCGGCCGCGTCCTCGGTACCACCGCCGGCGACCAACGCGCTCGCCGCCGCGATGAGCGAGCCGTTCGCGGCCGAGTCGACGTAGCTCTCGACCGGGCCCGCCATCGATCCTTTCGCGGTGTCGATCGCCGCGTCGATGGATCCCCCGACCACGACGTGCGAAGCCTCACCCGCCGCCGCGGCCGGCCAGCTGTGCCGCGGCGCGTGCGAGCTGGCCCCGGCCGATGAGATGACCGGCACCACCGGGGCCTGCGGCCGGTCGGGCGAGGCCAGCTGGGGCTCCCGGTCTCGCCACACGCGACGGTGAGCCGTCGCCTCGGAGATTTGCAGGGTGCGTTGCGTGAAATCGAGCAGCGGCGTGCCGACCGCTTGGGTCAGCCCATGAGCTGCCGCCGTCGTCGCGGCGAGCGCGATGTCGGTGCCCACTCGACCCAGTCGCGACTCCAGCAGTGACACCATCCGTGGCTGATGATTGATGAGGGCGGCCGCGGCCCGGGTTGTCTTCGGTGCGGCGGGCAGGCGGGTGACCCAGCCGGTGACGGCGGCACTCACCGCGATGAGATCCATCGCGGCGGCGGTCAGCGGCACCAGAACCGCCAACGGGTTGCCCGGGTCGGCGAATGGGGCGGAGAGGGCCGCCGATCCCGGACCCGACGACGCGAGGTCGTCGGCTATGGCAGCCACCGTTTCCCGCACCTCGTCCAGGACGACGTCGTAGTCGGCGTCCTCGGAGAGTTCGATCACCAAACGGCCCAGGGAGCCCTCGACATGTGCCTTGGCCACGCCCGGAATCCGGCGAACCGGTTCCTCCACCACCGCCGCGTACTCATGCCAGCGCTGGAACGGCAGCAGCGGATCCAGGTCCAGGTGCACCCGGCGCCCGCTCTGCCAGCGCACCGGCGCCGCGACGCCGTTACGGGAACCGTTGGGGGAGCCGTTCATCCCGAACGCTCGGCCGGTCGAATTGGCCACCGAATGCGCCACGGGGCCGGCGAGCTCCACCACCGGGCTGACCAACATCTGCACTGTGCCCGCGGCGCCGGCCGCGGTGGACACGCCGGCTCGCACTACTTGGGCCGCTCCGCCGGTGACGCCAGCGACGACGCTGGCAACACCCGGAATCTTCATGTGGCCACCCTTCGATTACCTCTACCGTGCCTATCCTCCTGGCGTCGTTAGGACCTGTCCACATAGGGCCTGGACGGTAGGGCTTCGTGATGAAGGGGGCTTACCTACTTTGCGGTAATCCAAACGCACTGAACAAAGCCGGGTCGAGGAAAACGGTGATCGCGGCGATCCCGGCGGTGCCGGCTTCGTGGCCCGCGGTGAGGACGTGGATGGAATGGGCGCGCAGGACGCCGTCGGCACTGCGGCGGTACTCGGCCACGGCGGGTTGTGCGTTCGCGGCCGTCCGGACCATCACGATGTCGCCGGCCTTGGTGAAGGCACGGGCGGCCAGGAACCGCATCACCGTGTCGCGGCCGGTGAACCACATAGGCAGAGGCGGCATTTCGAGCTTGACGCCGGCTTGCAGCAACTCGCTGAGCGCGGCCATGTCGGCGTTTTCGAATGCGGCGCAATAGCGGTCGAGCAATTCACGCAGTTGCGCGTCGTCGGGCTCGACGGCGTCGTCTTCGGTGGGCGAGATCTCCGCGAGGCGGGCCCGCGCCCGCTGCAGGGAGCTATTGACCGCCGCCGGTGTGGTTTCCAGAAGTTCGGCAACCTCAGCGGCGCTGAACTGCACGACATCACGCAAGATCAGGACGGCACGCTGCCTCGCCGGAAGCTCCTGCAGCGCCGTCATCACCGCCAGCCGCACACTTTGCCGTGCCGTGACGGATCCTTCCGGAGTCTCGGACATCAGGGCGTCGGGAAGCGGCTCCAGCCACTGATGGCCGCCGGTGTACCCGTCCAGGCTGACGTCGGGGTCGATCGAGCTGTCGCCCAGCCCGGCCGGCAGCACCCGCCGCGCGCGGTTCTCGAGCGCACGCAGGCACGCGGTCGTCGCGATCCGGTATAGCCAGGTCCGCAACGCCGCCCTTTCCTCGAAGGCCTGATAACCCCGCCAGCCCCGCAGATAGGTTTCCTGGACCAGATCTTCGGCGTCGTGCACCGAACCGAGCATGCGGTAACAGTGCGCGATCAACTCGGCACGAAACGGTGCCGCCCGTTCGATGAATTCCTCCTGAGCCGGCACGGGCTTCTCCTATCTGGGCCTCCGGTCCGGGCTGGGCCGAAACGCTACTCCAGTACAGAGACACCCGGGCGCCGGAATTCATCGTGCCGCGATGAATCCGTGCACCGCGCCGTATCGGAATTAGTGCGGCCGTCGCGCCGCCCGGCGATGCACCGGCACCGTCGCGCAGATCAACGAGGAGATCGTCATCATGGTGAGAATCGCCGACACCACAGTCCTGGTCACCGGGGGCAATCGCGGCATCGGGCGGGCCCTGGTCGAAGAAGCGTTGAGCCGAGGCGCCAAGCGCGTATACGTCGGTACGCGCGCGCCGCTGAGCCACCGGGATCACCGCGTCACGCCCCTCACCCTGGACGTAACCAACGCGGCGCACATCCAGGGAGCCGTCGACGAAGTCGAATCGCTCGATGTCCTCGTCAACAATGCCGGCCTGGCGCTCTACGACGACTTGAGCGAACGTCTCGCGCTCGAACGCCATCTCGACGTCAACCTCTTTGGCACCTACGCGATGATCCAGGCCTTCCTGCCGTTGCTGACTCGTTCCGGCGGAGCCATCGTCAACAATCTGTCGGTGAACGCCATTGCGCCCTTGCCGCTCATTCCCGCGTACTCGATCTCGAAGGCGGCCGCGTTCAACCTCACGCAATCGCTGCGCGTCCTGTTGGCCGGACGGGGCGTCAGTGTTCACGCCGTCCTCACCGGACCCGTCGACACCGAAATGACGCGGGGCCTCGAGATACCGAAAAGCTCCCCAGAATCGGTCGCGCGCGCCATCTTCGACGGCGTTGCGAACGGCGAAGAGGACATCTTCCCCGACGCCATGTCGAAGTCCGTGGCCGACAGCTGGAGTGCCGGCGCGGCGAAGGCGCTCGAGCGCCAGTATGCGGCGCTGCTCGCGGACGTCACCGATTAATCGCGGTGACAGAACGTATCTGAATTATTGAGAACGTCAACACCGAAAGCGAGCACAATCATGACCAACACAATCACCAACCTCGCCGGCACGACGGCGATCGTGACGGGGGCCAGCCGCGGATTCGGCCGCGCCATCGCCACCGCCTTGTCGGCTGCCGGCGCCGACGTCGTCGGCGTCGCACGCAACCGCGCGCTGCTGGACGAGGTCCGCGGCCAGCTGGGCGACACCTTCACCCCGGTGGCCGCCGACGCCGCCGATCCGGCCACGGCCGGCCGGCTCATCGACGAATACGGGCCGCGCACACTGGTGCTGTGTGCCGGGGCGGCTCCGCGGATGGGCCCGTTGCAGGATCAGACCTGGGAGACCTTCAGTGAAAACTGGAACGTGGACGTGGCTCAGGCATTTCATTGGACCCGGCACGCGCTGCGGCGCCCCCTGGCTCCGGGCAGCTCGGTGATCGTGATGTCCAGCGGCGCCGCGCTCAACGGGTCACCGCTGTCCGGCGGCTACGCGGGCGCGAAGTCGACCGTCCGGTTCATCACCAGCTACGCCGCCGCCGAATCGCAACGGGCCGGGCTGGGGATCAGCTTCGTATCCGTACTGCCGCGCTTGACCCCGGCCACCGATCTGGGTGCCAAGGCCGTCGCGGCCTACGCCGAGCGCCAAGGCGTCGACGTCGACACGTTCGTCCAGGCCGCCGGCCCCGCGCTCACCGCGGATCAAGCCGGCCGGTCGGTACTGGAGATCGCCGTCGGCGGCCTACGGGACGGCGATGCCTACCTACTCACCTCCGCGGGCCTGTCATCGCTGGCCTGAACCCACTCAACCGAAAGGCGGACAACCTCATGACCATGAACACACCCCCCATCGTGTCGGCCCAGGATTGGACGGCGGCCCATCAGCAACTGCTGGTCAAGGAGAAGGAGGTGACCCGGGCCCGGGACGCGCTCGCGGCCATGCGCCGGCGGATGCCGTGGACGCCAGTCGACAAGCAGTACGAGTTCGAGGGACCAGGGGGCAAGGTCGACCTGCTCGGCCTGTTCGAAGGCCGGCGTCAGCTGATCGTCTACCGCGCCTTCTACGGGCCCGACATCGAGGGATGGCCCGACCACGGCTGCCGGGGCTGCTCGATGATCGCCGACCACATCGGGCACCTTGCGCACCTCAACGCACGCGACACGACGCTCGCGTTCGCCTCGCGCGCACCCCAACCCGACATCGAGCGCCTCAAGGAGCGGATGGGCTGGAAGATGCCGTGGTACACCATCACCGACAGCTTCGACGCCGACTTCGGCGTGGACGAATGGCACGGCACCAACGCCTTCATTCACGACGGCGAGCGCGTGTTCCGCACCTATTTCATCAACAACCGCGGCGACGAGGCGCTGGGCAACACTTGGAGCTTCCTCGACATGACAGCCCTTGGGCGCCAGGAAAACTGGGAGGATTCGCCGGAGGGCTACCCGCAGACCGCGCCCTACGAGTGGTGGGACTGGCACGACGCCTACGGACAGCACGAGCCGTCGCGATGGTTCGGCGAGCCGGACCCCAACGATCCCAACGATCAACGTCCGCCGCGCGCGTGACTCGGCACCGGGATCTATTCGCAATCGCCGGCCGGAAAACACAAATGCGCGGTAGCCGTCGACCGGCTACTCGCGCATTGTCGGACGCGGGGTCTACAGAATTCGGTGGTTGGCCCTGCCAACCTGGTACCCGGCCGGGAACGACTTCTCGATGACCTGTAGCTGATGGTCCACTCTGGATTCGAGTTCGAGGACGACGCAGCTGTCGCCGACGGCTTTCGATTCGAGAACTATGTACCGCTGACCACAATCGGTGATCGGGTCGCCCGAGTGCAATTTCTCGACCGCCACCGACTCCGGTGTTCCGTCTGCCTCCATCCATGACACGTTAGGTCAATTACGCGGATGAGGGAATAGTTCACCGGCCGGCCATCAATGCGTGTCGGCCCCAGGCTGCTTGAAGAACACGCTGACGCGGACGATCAAACCGTCGTCTCCCTGCTCGAACAGGATGCATTCCGGCCACGTGGTGGCAACGCCGTCGATCTCGAACGTCTCGGTCAGCTCCGCGAACGACAGCCGGGCGTCCACATGCGAGACGCGCTGGACCTCCAGCCGATGGCCCGCAAGGCTGGTGCACACCTTTCGTAGGTAGGCGACGTAGTGTGCCTTCCCGTCGACCCGATCGCAGAAGGGCCCCTCCCGGGTCAAACCTTCGTCGGCAATGGTGTCGGCCAGTCCGTCCCAGTCGTGTGCGGCCAGGCACTCCAGGTACCGCTCGACCGTGCCGGTGCCGATTTCAATCGCGTTGCCCATGTCGTCCACGGTAAGCCCGGCCGCCGCGGCGGGCTAGGTTGTCTGCCATGAGCTGGTGGACCGCCCAGGCCGAGCGGACGATGACGGAAGACGTGCCCGCACCACCCGACCAGGTTCGCGATTTCTACGTCGACCTGGACAACATCAAGCTGGTGCATCCGCTGATCGTGTCCGTGGAAACGCTGTCCCGCACCGAAAGCTCGGACGGCTACCGCCAGAGCTATCGTGTGGTCGACCGAATTCCGCTGGGGCCGTTCACCATTCGAACCACCTACCGGGCCCTCCTGCACGTGCCCGCGACCGGCGACGTGCTGACCGAGGCCAACCAGACCCCCGGCGTCCGCCTGCGCGGAACGGTGAGCTTCGAGCCCGCCGCCAGCGGCACCCGTGTCACCGAGCGAATCCGGATCAGGGCGCCCCGTGTACTGGCCCCGGTGACCGTCCGCGAGGCGGTCAAGGCGCATATCGAGATGCTGGCGGGCATCCGTCGCCACTTCGAATCCGCTTGATCAGCGGGCCTTCCACTCCGAGGTGAGGGCGAATTCCGAGAGGTATCTGGTGGAGCTCCAACCGCCGTCGACGACGATCGTCTGGCCGTTGATGAAGGTACCGCCGGGAGAACACAGGAACGCCACGGTGCTAGCGACGTCCTCGACGGTCCCCAACCGCTGATGCGGAGTCAGCTCGGTGTTGATCCGCCGGAACCGCTCGTCCTGCAGGCGATGCTCGGTCATCGGCGTCTGAATGACCCCGGGAGCCACTGCGTTGCACCGGATTCCCTGTGCTCCGTACTGGCAGGCGATGTGCGTGGTCAGTGCGGTGAGCCCGCCCTTGGCCGCCGAGTACGCGCCGCCACGAAGGCCCCCCACGACGGCGAAGGTCGAGGTGATGTTGATGATCGCCGAACCGGGCCGCATGTGCGGCAGGACTTCGCGAATGAGGCGGAACGGCGCGCGCAGCATCAAATCGAGGAAACGGTCCAATGTTTCGTCGTCGGTCTCGTGCACCGGCTTGGGACTGCCGATTCCGGCGATATTGATCAGGAAGTCGATGTGCCCCCAGCGCGCAACCGCGAGGTCCGCGAGGCGGCGGGGCGCGTCATCCTCGGTGAGGTCGGCGGCGTGGGTGGCCACCCGGTCGGGGTCGTCGGTGATCCTGGCCAAGCCGCGCGCCAACTCGGCGAGCTTGTCCTCGCTCCGGCCTGTCGCCAGCACGGCCATGCCCATCCCGGCGAGTTTCGTTGCGCAACCGACGCCGAGCCCACCGCTCGCGCCGGTCACGATAGCTACCTGCATGTCACTGGTCCGCTTTCATCAGTGCCGCCTTGATCTGGTGCTTCAATATTTTTCCCGCGTCGTTTTTCGGCAGGACATCCCAAATAACCACTTGCTCAGGCGCTTTGAATCGCGCCACGCCCTCCCGTTCGAGAAAGGCACCCAAGCCGGCTACGTCCAGTGCCGGGCCCGGTGTGGAGGCCGGCACCACGACCGCGCACGCCCGCTCGCCGGTGCGGTCGTCGGGAAGGCCGACGACGGCGACCTCGGCGATGCCGGGATGGTTGGTCAAGACGTCCTCGACCTCCTTGGGCGAGATGTTCTCGCCGTTGCGGATGATGATGTCTTTGGCCCGGCCGGTGACGACGAGGTAGTCGTCGTCGACCCAGCGGGCAAGGTCCCCGGTGCGGAAGTACCCCTCCGGGTCGAACGATTCGGCTTCGTCTTCGGGGTGCTGGTAGCCCACCAGCATCTGCGGTCCGCGCACGCAGATCTCACCGGCGGGGAGTTTGACGTCGGCGAATCCGACGCGCCCGTCGGTGTCAGCGGCGTGCCCGCGGTGCCGCGGAGCTCCGACCGTCGTGACCGGCACTTCCGTCGAGCCGTACACCCGGGTGACCGCCGCCGACTCGAAATACGCTGCGGCCCTTCGGATCAGCGAGGGCGATGCGGAAGCGCCCCCGCAGACGAACAGCTTCAAGTCGGGCAGGCGAGTGCCCGCCCGCTGCGCGGCGGCGAGCAGCTGCTCCAGGAACGGTGTCGCACCGGCCATGTGGGTGCACCGCTCGGTTTGCATGAGCCGGACCGCCTCGTCGCCGTTCCAGCGATCCATCAGCACGGCGGCGGTGCCCAGCAGCAGCGGGCATTCGAACGCGTAGATGGAACCGCCGATATGGGCGATGGGAGATGCCACCAGGAAGCCGTCGCCCGGCTCGACGAGCCAGTGGTCGCCGATCTGGCGGATCAGCGCATGAATCGAATTATGGGTGTGCAGAACACCTTTCGGGCGACCGGTGGTCCCGGAGGTGTACAGGATCATGCGCACCGCGTCGGGGTTCGGCGCGGGCAGACCCTTCGCGACGGCCTGCGGGGTGAGCAAGGATCCGAACGGGATTTGGTCGGCACCGGGATCCCCGCGCACCACCACGACGTCCGGCGGCGATTCCATCTGAGACGTCACCCTGTGCAGCATCGCTGGGTAGTCGTGGCGCCCGAAATTCGACGGCGCGAAAAGCATGCGGCTGTCGGCGTCCTCGAGGATGAAACGCAGCTCGCGGTCCCGCATCGACGGCAGGATCGGATTCGCGATCATTCCCGCCAGCGTCGCGGCCAGGTAAACCACCGCCGCCTCATGCCAATTGGGCAGCATGAACGACACGACGCTGCCCGGGGGGATGCGTGCGTGCAACGCCTGCGCCAGCGTCGTCGCCTGCTCACGGAGGCTGCGGCAGTCCACCCGCCGGTCGCCGTCGACCAGTGCCACCCGCTGCGGCGTCCGCTCCGCGGCATCGCGCAGCGCGTCGGCCAGCGTGGCGCGAACCCACCAGCCGCGCGCGTAGGCGTCGGCGGCACGCGCGTCGTCCCATCGAACCCAGCGGTCGCCGATGAGTTTTCGGTCGTGATGCGTGGCGGTGATGCCGGCTAGCCTTTCATGCGCCGCATCGTCATCGAGTGACGGAACCGGGACGCGGGGTGGGTGTTGATGGTGACCTGGGCGACCTGCCCGTCGGAGGTCGTGTAGGTGCGACGCACCTGCAGCGCCGGGGTCCCGGGCTCGACGTCGAGGCCACCGGCCAGTGAAGAAGGGATGAGTACTGCCGCGATTTCCTGATGAACCTCGACGATACTCAGGCCGAAGAGGTCCTCGATCAGCGGGAAGATGGGGCCGTCGTGGCGCTGTAACAGCCTGCCGACCGCGGCGAAGGCGCGGTTGATGTAGTACTCGGCGCGGCACAGCGCAGGCTCTGACAGTTCGGCGCCATCGGTGAGCCGGTAACCGCGAACGGTCAGCCACTGCTCCCCGACGGTCAGGCCGGTTCGCGGCGCCAGCTCGTCGTCGATCGTGACCATGGCGACCGATTCGATCGCGAAATGCGTACCGGTCGCGAAGGCCAGCAGGTCGTTGATCGACATGACGTGTTGAACGTAGGAATCCGACGACGGTCGCGGCACCACGAGGGTTCCGGTTCGCGGCCGCGACGACACCAGGTTGTCCTCGCGCAGTCGCCGCAGCGCCTCGCGAATGGTGTAGCGGCTGACCGCAAACCGCTCGCACAGCTCATGCTCGGTGGGCAATTGCGACCCGACCGGATACACACCGTCCACGATTTCCTTGCGCAGGGTTCGCGCGACCTGAAGGTAGCGGTGATCGACGACTTTGGCGTCCGGCACCTCAGCCTCCCGCGTGTCGCAGCGCCAGCACGCTGCCCTCGGCGTCCGCCGAAACATACAACGTTCCGTCGGGCCCCGCGGCGATGCCGGCGAAGGGACCCTGCGGCCCGGAGAAGGGCGGCAACCCAAGCAACGGCTTGGGGATCACACCCGGCGGCGCCCCTACCGGCAACCCCGACGCGACGGTGCGCCGCGTCCCGGCTGCCGGATCGAACTCGATCAGCTCCTTGGCGCCGGCGTCGACGACGTAGACCTGCCCGTCGCGCACGAGGATGCCCTGCGGCCGACGCAAGCCGTCCACCAGGGTCCCGGTGCCGTCCAGCTTGACGACCCGCCCGGCTCCCGCTTCAGTGACCAGGCATGTCCCGTCGGGGGCGATGGCCACGCCCACCGGATCGCTCAGCCCGGAGGCGAGCACCTCGACGCGGCCGGCCCGGATGGACAACACGCGCCCGGCACCGAGCTCGGCGGCCACGACGGCGCCGTCGGGAGCGACCGCCACACCGTAGAGCTGGTCGAAACCCTCTGCCAGCACATCACTTTCGTTGCTGGCCGGTCGATACCGCGACACCTGGCCGTTGGAGGTGGTGACGACGAACTCGCCGGCTCCCGCCGCGGCGACGCCGCGCACGAAGCCGGGGTATCCGGGGCTGAACAGCATGCCGGCCGTCCGCAGCGAGCGGGACCTGATGGGCGACGACCCGCTTCGCCCGGCTTCGCCGCCCTCGCGATCGTCACCGGGCCTGATGGGCGACGACCCGCTTCGCCCGGCTTCGCCGCCCTCGCGATCGTCACCGTCGGCACCCATGACGTAGAAATACGTTCCGTCGGCGACGTAGAGATTGCCTTCCGCGCCGACCGCCAGATCCAGCGGCCAGTTCAAACCTCCCGGCAGCACCGCGCGGGACTCTCCGTCGCTGAGGATTTCGGTGATCTCCCCGGTGAAGTTGGACACGAACAACCGCTCGCCCACGAAGGTGAGGTTGTCCAGCCCGGGGTTCAGCGCCGCGAGCACCGTGCGCTCGCCGCTGCGGGGATCGATGCGCAGCACCTCTCCGGTCTGGACCTGGGTCGACACGATGCGTCCGCGGGAATCGAACTTCACCGCGTCGGGGACGCCGAGGTCACCCGCAACGCGTTCGGGGACACCGCCTTCGGGGTCGATGCGCCAGATCTCGTTGGCCCCCATCAACGGGAAATACAACAAGCCGTCGGGCCCGACCTCCATCGCGTTGGGCATCGGCGCGTTCTCCAGGAGCACCCGCGGCGGGCCGCCGGTGAGGTCGAGTTCGAGCAGCCGCCCGCCCTCGCGGCACTCACCGATGAACAGCCGGCCGCGGTGAAACGTGATGCCGTTGGCCGACGGGACGTCGTCGCGCAGCACCCGGGTGCGCCCGGCGGCGTCGCGCACGCTCACCCGGCCGTCCATCACTTCGGTGGCGTAGAGGTTGCCGTTCGGGTCGAAGGCCACGTCGTCGGGCGCGACGATCTCGCCACCCTTGGCGCTGACCGTGTCCAGCCGACCGGTCGCCGGGTCGAGCGCACTGATCTGGCTGCCGGTCACCTGTGCGATGTAGACACGGCCGTCCGGCCCGGTGCGCAGGCCGTTGGCGCCGAACAGCCGGCTGGGCGGCGTGAGTCGCTCCAGGCTCCAGCCTTCGGCGAGGCTGGGCTGACGCGCGGCCGAGTAGCGGCTCGCGTCCTGCGACAATCCGGTTCCCGCTATCACCGCTCGCACCCTAACAATCGGCCAATAGTCCAGACAATAGTCGACACGAACTCATATTCCAGCCTTGACGTGCTGGCCGTCGTAGGAGAATCATGCTCTCTAATGAGTGCACGTCATTATCTTGTCCAGACAATTACTTGATCTGCATGGGACATGATCTGTTAGGCCTGGAGGGGCGCATCGTCGTGGTCGCCGGCGCAGCGGGCGGCGGCATCGGTACCACCGTCACGCGCATGGTCGCTCAGGCGGGGGCGACCGTCGTCGCGGTGAGCCGCGATCAGGACAACCTCGACCGGCACGTCGGCCCCCTACAAGCCGAGGGGCTCCCCGTGGTGCCGGTCGCCGCCGACGCCTCCACCGACGACGGCGTGAGTGCCACGCTGGCGGCCGTGCGGCGCACTGACGGCGAATTCCACGGGCTGGTCAACGTCGCGGGTGGCGCCGATCCGTCGACGTGGATGCCGTCGACCCGGGTGACGCGCGCCGACTGGCGTGAGTTGTTCGCCCGCAACCTCGAGACGATGTTCTTCATGAGCCAGGCCGTGGCGGTGGAACTGAAGCGGCGCAAGAGCCCGGGCTCGATCGTGTCGATCTCGTCGATCAGCGGGATGAACACGGCGCCCTTCCATATCGCCTACGGCACAGCCAAAGCCGCGATCGTCGCGGTCACCCGAACCATGGCGCTGGAACTGGCGGCCGGCGAGAACGGCGCCGCGATCCGGGTCAACGCTGTTGCGCCCGGGGTCACCGAGACGCCGGCGTCGACCACGTATGTGGACGCCGACCCCGAACGCGACCGTCGCGCCATTGCGATGGGACGCCGCGGCCGCCCGGAAGAGGTGGCCGGCGCGGTCCTTTTCCTGCTGTCGGACCTGTCCAGCTACATCACCGGGCAGACGCTGCTGGTCGACGGCGGCCTGAATCTCAAATGGGGTCACCTGGC
Source organism: Mycobacterium heidelbergense (assembly GCF_050205645.1). Lineage (GTDB taxonomy): Bacteria > Actinomycetota > Actinomycetes > Mycobacteriales > Mycobacteriaceae > Mycobacterium > Mycobacterium heidelbergense_A. The sequence goes on along the minus strand of NZ_JBNMQT010000005.1, from coordinate 151,240 downwards.
CGCCGACAACACCTCGGTGTTCCTCAAGGACGAAAACTTCCGCGCGGCGATCACACGCTGGGACTAGGGAGAAAGGAAGAAACGCGATGACCGACAGCGGCACCAATGGCGCGGCAGCGGCCGACGAGCTGACCGGACCGGTCACGATCCCGGTGGAAGCGTATGTCTCCGAGGAATACGTGCGTGCCGAGCGCGACAAGTTGTGGCGAAAAGTGTGGCAGCAAGTCGGGCGGGTCGAGGATCTGCCCAAGGTGGGAAGCTACCTGACCTACGACATCCTCGACGACTCCATCGTCGTCGTGCGTACCGGCCCCGACACCCTGGCGGCGCACCACAACGTGTGCATGCACCGTGGCCGCCGCCTTGTGGACGTCCCGCCGGGGGCGAAAAGCGCTTGCGGCCAAAAGAAGTCGTTCGTGTGCGGATTTCACGGCTGGACCTACGACCGGGACGGCACCTGCATCCACATCCCCGAACAGCAGGACTGGCAGGGGGCGCTGACGCCCGAGAACACGCACCTGGCGAAGGTCAACGTCGATACCTGGGGTGGCTGGATCTGGATCAACATGGATCCCGGGTGCGAGCCGCTGCGCGGTTATCTCGAGCCGGCCGCCACCATGCTGGACCCGTTCGGATTGCAGGACATGCGCTGCAAATGGCGCAAGTGGCTGCATTTCGAGTGCAACTGGAAGGTCGCGATGGAGGCCTTCAACGAGACCTACCACGTCGCGACCACGCATCCACAGTTCAACAAATTCGGCAACTTTCGCGGCTGGGCCATGGCGCAGGGAAAGCACAGCAACATCGGCTACGACGCGCCCGCGGAGTTGGAAGAGACCAAATCGAAGATCCGGCTCGGCACCGGTGCCGATCCGCGCGTCTCGACCGCCGAGATGCAGATCTACACATTGGAGGAAACCAACGCGACGACCACCAGAACATTGGTTGAGGCGGCCCGCCGGCTGGTCGACGAGCTTCCGGAGGACGCGCCGGCCGGCGCGGTGCTCGAGCACTGGCTGTCCTCGGCACGACGCGACGATGCCGCGCGCGGCGTGGTCTGGCCGACCATCGACCCCGAGCACCTGGCCCGCAGCGGCACCGCGTGGCAGATCTTTCCGAACTTCCAAATCGGGCAGGGCCTGACCACCGCGCTGTGTTACAGCGCCCGCCCACACGGCTATGACCCGGACCACTGCATCTTCGAAGCCTCGTGTTACGAGCTTTATCCGAAAGGCGAAGAGCCGCAGACGGAATGGGTATACGCGCCACCCGATGACCCGAACTGGCGCAGCGTCCTGCCGCAGGACTTCTCCAACATGGCCGCCGTTCAGCAAGGCATGAAATCGCTCGGCTTCCGGGGCCCCAAGCCCAACCCCTACATGGAGCGCAGCACCGCGAACCTGCATCGCAACCTCGCCGAGTACATGGGCAGCGGTGCGCCGCGCGAACTCGCCCCCCAAACAGAAAGAGAGATGGATCGGTGAAAGTCAACCTTGGGTTCGGATCGCACAACTCCCACGACTGGGACCGCGTGCTGGCGGGGAATTTCGGTGACCCTCCCGCGACCCCCGACTGGGAGTGCGTGCAGGCCACGCTCGCGATTGCCGACCTCGCCGAACCGCTCGGCTTCGACGGCATCTGGATGCCGGAGCACTGCGGGACCCCGTATGGCATGACGCCCAACCCGATTCAGGCCCTGAGCTATTTCGCCGGGCGCACCGAACGCGTCAGCCTCGGCACCTTCGTCGTCGTTGCGCCGTGGTGGCACCCGGTGCGGCTGGCGCACCAAATCGCGTACCTCGACATCCTCTCCAACGGCCGGTACACGACGATCGGGATCGGTCGCGGGGTCTCCAAGGGAGAGTTCGACGCCGTCGGCGTGCCCCGGGAGGAAAGCCGGCAACGGTTCAACGAGACGCTCGACATCCTGCAGCTCGCCCTGTCCGGGGAGCGGTTCTCCTACGACGGGGAGATCTTCACCGTGCCGGAAATGTCGCTTCGGCCCGAACCCCAAAGCGGCGACCTCTTTTCGCGCATCTACAGCTCGTCGTCCACCGCGGAGTCGCTGGAGATCCTGGCGCGACGCGGAATGGTGCCACTGTTCGTGGGCAACAAGCCGATCGAGGACGCCGGACGAGAAGTGCAAAAGGTCAACACGTTCCGCAAGGAAGAGGGTTTGGGACCGTGTCAGCCGAAAAATGTGATGTTCATGTACTGCACGACCGACGACCCCGGCAAATCCGAAGAATGGATCTGGACGGCCAACCGCGACGTCACCGTGCACTACGGGTTCGCCGACGCGTCGAACTTCAAGGGCGTCAAGGGTTATGAAGCCTATGCGGCCCGGGAAGCCAGCGCCACCGCGGTCCTCGCCTCGTCGGTTACGGGTGACGCCAAAGGCCCATCCAAGACGCCGGGCTACCACGCCTCCAATCTGCTGATCGGCACGCCAGAAGAGATCTTCAACCGGATCCAGGCCGCTCAGCGGGCCTGCTCGTTCTGCGAGCTGACGATCGTTCCGCAGTTCGGGACCATGCCCTACGCCGAGGCGATGGCGAGCACGGAGCTGTTCGCCAAAGAGGTGCTGCCGGCCGTCCAGAAGATGGAGGCCCCGCTGCATCCCGCCGCGCTCCCGGAGAACGCGCTGGCATGACGAATCCCGATTGCCCACCGACGCCGACGCCGGACGACATCGACGTCCCCGCGTTGCGCGAAAAGTACCGCCGGGAGCGCGAAAAGCGGCTGCGCCCGGAGGGTTCCAAGCAGTACATCGAACTCGTCGACGACTTCGCGGGGTTTTACGAAACCGACCCGCACTCGCCGCCGCTGGTCCGCGACGCGATCTCGGAGGACATCGACGTCGCCGTGCTCGGCGGCGGGTTCGGGGGGCTGTTGTGTGCCGCGTATCTGAAGAAGGCCGGTGTCGATGACGTTCGGATCATCGAGTTGGCTGGCGACTTCGGTGGCGTCTGGTACTGGAACCGGTTTCCCGGACTGCAGTGCGACAACGAATCGTACTGCTACATACCGCTACTGGAAGAGCTCAACTACATACCGAGCAAGAAGTTCGCCGACGGCACCGAGATCTACGAGCACTGTCGGCGCATCGGAAAGCATTTCGGCCTATACGATTCCGCGATCATCTCCACCCAGGTCCGGGCCCTGCACTGGGACGAGGAGATCAAGCGCTGGCGGGTCAGCACCAATCGCGACGACGACATCCGGGCACGGTTCGTCGTCATGGCGTCGGGCCCGTTTCACCGGCCCAAGCTGCCCGGCATCCCGGGCATCAACGACTTCAAGGGGCACAGCTTTCACTCGTCACGCTGGGACTACGAATACACCGGCGGGGATAGCAACGGTGGGCTGCACAAGCTGGCGGACAAACGCGTCGCGGTGGTGGGTACCGGGGCGACCGCCGTCCAAATCGTCCCGTTCCTGGGCCGGGATGCGAAGCATCTCTACGTGTTTCAGCGCACGCCGTCGTCGGTGGGCGCGCGCAACAACACCCCGACCGACCCCGAGTGGGTGAAATCGCTGCGGCCGGGCTGGCAGAAGGAGCGGCAGCGCAACTTCCACGCCTGGACGTTCGAGGGAATGGCGCTGGGTCAACCCGACTACGTCTGCGACTTCTGGACCGAGCTCGGCCGCAACACCGCCGCACGTGTTCTCACCCTCGAAGACCCGGCGTCGATGACCCCCGAGCAGTTCATGGTCATCCGCGAAGAAGAAGACTACAAAGTCATGGAGCGACTGCGGCGCAGGGTCGAGAGCATCGTCGACGACCCCGGCACCGCCGAGGCGCTCAAGCCCTACTACCGGTTCCTGTGCAAGCGGCCATGCACCAACGACGACTACCTTCCGACCTTCAACCGTCCCAACGTGACGCTGGTCGACGTGTCGTCGACGAAAGGTGTGGAGCGGGCGACCGAAAAGGGTTTGATCGCCAACGGCGTCGAGTACGAAGTCGACTGCATCATCTACGCCAGCGGGTTCGAGATCACGACGGAGATCAGCCGCCGCTACTCCATCGACACCATCGCCGGCCGAGATGGGTTATCGCTTTTCGACCACTGGCGCAACGGCTACAAGACATTTCACGGGATGACCAGCCGCGAGTTTCCCAACCAGTTCTTCACCGGGTTCACCCAGGTCGGTATCTCGGCGAACATCGCCGCCAACTACGAACTGCAGGGCGAGCACATTGCCTACATCATCTCCGAAGCGCTGGCCCGCGGCGCGGCTACGGTCGAACCGACTCAGCAGGCGCAGGATGACTGGTGCAAGACCATCCGGGACACCGCGATCGACCACAGCCAGTTCGACCTGGAGTGCACACCGGGCTACTACAACAACGAAGGCGGTGGCATGGGAACCGCGAAGGGAGAAGGGATCCGGTCTCATCTGGGCGAGCCTTACGGGCCAGGCTTTTACGCCTTCGGCGACCTGTTGGCCGAGTGGCGCGCCAACGGTGACCTGGATGGCCTCGTGCTGGGATCGTGATGGCTGAACTCAGGTTCGACAATCGGGTGGCCGTCGTGACGGGCGCCGGCAGGGGTCTTGGGCGCGAGTACGCGCTGCTGCTGGCTTCCAGGGGAGCCAGGGTCGTCGTCAACGACACGGGCGGCGCCCTGACCGGATCCGGCACCGACGAGGGGCCGGCCCGGCAGGTGGTCGCCGAGATCACGGCGGCGGGCGGCGACGCGGTGGCATCCGTCGACTCGGTGGCGACCCCCGAGGGCGGCCAGGCCATCATCCAAGCCGCACTTGAGAACTACGGACGGATCGACATCCTCGTCCACAACGCCGGCAACGTGCGGCGCGCATCGCTGAAGGAGATGAGCTACCAGGACTTCGATGCCGTCATCGACGTCCACCTGCGCGGCGCCTTCCACCTGGTGCGGCCCGCGTTCCCCGTGATGTGCGCCGCACACTACGGCCGTGTCGTCTTGACCTCGTCGATCGGAGGGCTGTACGGCAACCACGCGGTCGCGAACTATGCCGCCGCCAAGGCGGGCCTGATCGGGCTGTCCAATGTCGTCGCGCTCGAAGGCGCCGCCGACGGCGTGCTCTGCAATGTCATCGTCCCGTCGGCGGTCACCAGAATGGCTGAGGGCCTGGACATTTCGGCATATCCCCCGATGGGCGCGCAGCTGGTGGCGCCGGTGGTTGGCCTGCTGGCGCACGAAACCTGCCCGGTCACCGGTGAGATGCTGATCGCCATCGCGGGCCGGGTGGCCAAAGCGGTCGTCGCGGAGACCCCCGGCGTGCACCGTCCATCGTGGTCGATCGAGGACGTGGCCGAGCAGATCGACGCCATCCGTTATCTCGCTGCGCCGCTGGTCTTTCCCGTCGTACCCGATGGTCATACCGACCACATCCGCTACAGCTTCGACACCGCCGCGCGGGCGACCCGGGAAGGCGCCAGCCATGGCTAACAACGGGGCCGGACCGCTGGCCGGTGTGCGCGTCGTCGACCTCACGGCGATGGTGATGGGTCCCTACTGCACCCAGATCATGGCCGATATGGGCGCCGACGTGATCAAGGTCGAACCGCCGCAAGGAGACGACACCCGCTACATCTCCGTCGGCCCGGTCCGGGGCATGGGTGGCGTCTTCGTCAACGTCAACCGCGGCAAGCGCGGCGTCACCCTCGACCTGCAGTCCGAATCCGGCAAGACCGCCCTGCGAGCACTCATCGAACAGGCCGACGTGTTCATCCACTCGATGCGGTCCAAGGCGGTCACCCGGCTCGGATTCAGCTACGACGAAGTGGCGGCGATCAATCCCACCATCGTCTACACCAACTGCTACGGGTATGGCCGCCGCGGGCCGAAGGGGGACCTGCCCGCCTACGACGACACCATCCAGGCCGCGTGCGGGCTGCCCTACGTGCAGGAACAGCTGACCGGCGAACCCAATTACGTGGGAACCATATTGGCCGACAAAGTCGCCGGGCTCACCGCGCTCTACGCCACCATGATGGCGTTGTTCCACCGCGAGCGCAGCGGCGAAGGGCAAGAGGTCGAGGTCGGGATGTTCGAGACGATGGCCTCGTTCATGCTCGTCGAACACGCCAACGGCGCCATGTTCGATCCGCCGCTGGGCCCGGCGGTCTATCCCCGCACGGTCGCGCCCAACCGGCGGCCGTACCGCACCAGCGACGGCTACATCGCCGCGCTGATCTACAACGACAAGCACTGGGCCGCGTTCATGGAAGCCGTGCGGCCCCCGTGGGCCAGCGATCTGTATGGCACGCTCGAGCGGCGCGCGCGCCAGATCGACACCGTGTACGCGCTGCTGGCCGAAACGATGGTGCAGCGAACCACCCAGGAATGGCTCGACCTCTTTCGCGAACTTCAGATACCCGCCGCGGCGCTGTCCAGCCCCGCGACCTTGTTCGACGACGACCACCTCAACGCCGTCGGCTTTTTCGAGACGCTGGACACGGTCCACGGCCCGGTGCGATTCCCCGGCGTGCCGACCTGGTTTTCCCGGACGCCGGGCCGCGTCGCGGGGCCCGCTCCGGAGTTGGGCGCGGACACCGCGGAGGTGCTCGAAGAACTCGGACTGGCACCCGCGGACGCGAATCCGGGCGCGCAGGCCTAGCCCGGAAATGGGGGCCGCCGCAACCGGAAACCGTTGCGTGTCTTCGCGTGTCTATCTCCTGAATCCGGTCGCGACGCCACTAGGCTGGCTGCGATCAAGAGGAGGGGCAGCGACGCATCGGCATGGGCCAGGGCGCGTTAACAGCGGACACTGAGCCGGGCGGGAGGCATCCCGCACCGGCGCCTTCTGCTCGGCGGACCCGGTGGGTTGCTCCGGTGCGACGTGTCGGTCGGCTGGCGATCTGGGATCAACCGGAACGGCGCAGCGGCATTCCCGCACTGGACGGGCTTCGCGCGATAGCGGTCGCGGTGGTGCTAGTCGGGCATGGCGGTATCCCCGGGGTGAGCGGCGGGTTCATCGGCGTCGACATCTTCTTCGTGCTCAGCGGCTTCCTGATCACCTCGTTGCTGCTCGATGAGCTGAGGCGCAGCGGCCGTATTGAGCTGACCGGCTTCTGGATTCGGCGTGCGCGCCGGCTGCTGCCCGCGCTGGTGTTGATGGTGATCACCGTGGGCGCGGCCCGCGAACTCCTTCCCTACCAGGCCCTGTCCGGGTTGCGGGACGACGCGGTCGCGGCGTTCCTGTGGATCGCGAATTGGCGGTTCGTGGCCCAGAAGACCGACTATTTCACGCAGGGCGCCCCGCCCTCACCGCTGCAGCACACCTGGTCGCTCGGGGTGGAGGAGCAGTACTACTTCGTGTGGCCGGTGCTGTTGATCGCTGTGACCCTGCTGTTGGCGGCGCGGGCCAGGCGTTACTTCATGCGGGCGACCGTGGGCGGGGTCCGCTTCGCCATCTTCGTGATCGCCACGCTGGGGGCGCTGGCTTCGGCCGCGGCGGCCATCGTCTTCGTCTCCGAGGGCACCCGTGACCGAATCTATTTCGGCACCGACACCCGCGCGCAGGCTTTGCTGGTCGGCTCCGCGGCGGCGGCTCTGCTGGTTCGGGACTGGCCCTCGTTGAACCGGGGCTGGTGCATGATCCGGACTCGGTGGGGGAGACGCGTCGCGCGGGCACTGCCGTTTGTCGGTGTGGCGGGTCTGGCGGCCGCCACGCATTACGCGACGGGCAATGTCGGTGAATTCCGCCACGGTCTGCTGATCGCGGTCGCGATCGCGGCCGTGTTGGTGGTCGCGCCGGTGGCGATGGAACAGCGCGGCCTCATCGCCCGCATCCTGGCCATGCCCCCATTGGTGTGGCTGGGCACCATTTCCTACGGCGTCTATCTGTGGCATTGGCCAATCTTCTTGGCGCTCAACGGGGAACGCACCGGCTGGGCCGGGGTGCCGCTGTTCGCCGCCCGGTGTGCCGCCACAGTCGCTGTGGCCGCCGCGTCGTGGTGGCTAATCGAGCAACCGATCCGGCGCTGGCGACCGGAGCGGGTGCCGTTGTTGCCGCTGGCGGCTGCCACCGTGGCCAGCGCCGCCGCTATCACCTTGTTGCTGGTTCCGGTGGGTACCGGGCCCGCGCTACGGGAAACCGGGTTGCCGCCGGGGGTGTCCTCGGTCGCGGCGGTGTCGCCGTCGCCGCCGGGCGTGGTTCGCCCGCGGCCTCGAGATCCCAACCGCCCGTTCACCGTTTCGGTGTTCGGCGATTCGATCGGCTGGACGTGGATGCATTATCTGCCGCCGACGCCCGGATTCGCTTTCCTCGACCACACCGTCATCGGCTGCAGCCTGGTGCGCGGCACGCCGTACCGGTATATCGGCCAGACGCTGGAGCAACGAGCGGAATGCGACACGTGGCCGACCCGATGGTCGACACAGGTCGGTCAGGACCAGCCCGACGTCGCCCTGCTCATCATCGGCCGTTGGGAGACCGTCGACAGGGTCAACGAGGGACAGTGGACCCACATCGGCGATCCGACCTTCGACGCGTACCTCAACGGCGAACTCGAGCGGGCGCTGAACATCGTGAGCGCCCCCGGTGTTCGAGTCGTCGTGGCGACCGTGCCCTACAGCCGCGGCGGCGAAAAGCCGGATGGCCGCCTCTACCCGGAGGACCAGCCGGACCGCGTCAATCAGTGGAACACGATGCTGCGCAACACGGTTAGCCGCCACCGCGGAGTCCAGATCCTCGACCTGAACAAGAAGCTGTGTCCGGACGGGGTTTACACCGGTAAGGTCGACGGAATCAAGGTGCGGAGCGACGGCGTGCACCTCACCCCGGAAGGCGTGAAGTGGCTGACGCCGTGGCTCGAGGAATCCTTGAGATAGGCGTTAATCGTTTGTGCGGCAACTGATTTCCATGCTGTCACTTTCGCGGACCTGGAAATTGAAGCTGGTGTAGCCCTTGGCAGGATTGCGCACGAGCTCGAGGTAGGGCCCGGTGTCCGCCGCGCTTGTGTTGTCGGCGACGATCAAAGCACCGGTGGGCAGGTGCGGTTCGAGCAGCTCGATTACCGGCAGGTACAGATCTTTCCAGCCGTCGAGCAGGACGAACCCGACCGGCCCGTCCAGGCCCTGCAACGTGGTGAGCGCATCGCCTTCGAGAATGGTGATGACCTCGTCCAGACCGGTCTCGGCGAACGTCTTCTTCGCGGCGGCGATCTTGGTGTCGCTGAGCTCTGTGGTGACCACTCGGCCGGTGCCGTTGTCGCGCACCGCGGCGGCCAGATGGACGGCCGAGATGCCGAACGACATCCCGAATTCGACCACCGTGGTCGGACGCGTCGCACGCACCAACGCGTATAGCAAGCGGCCGGCTTCGGGAGTCACCGGGATGTAGAACTCGCTCATCGCCTCGGCGCGTTCCGCGGTGGTCATCGGGCGATCGAACTGATCACGCCGCTCACGCAGTAGCGACATCTGGTTTTTCGATTCGGCGTACATCCGGTCGAGCACGGTCGCGACCCGAGGGTCCTGCAAAGTTGTGGCCATGCCCACGAGGGTAGGCCGTAAAAGTGTCCGGTTCGGTGCGCGTCGAGACTCCTACCAGTTGAGCGGCCCGCCTGGGGCCGACCGCAGCGAAGGACGAACATGAACACGACCGCGCGATCCAGCGTTATGACGCGGGCAGTCGTCGGCTTGGCGGCGACTCTGTTGGTATCTGGTGCCGTGTGTGTGGCGGGGCTTTCCGCAGGCACCGCGCACGCCCAGCCCGGCGCCACGCCGCTGGCCCAATGGTGCCCGGGGCAGCCGATACCCGGCCCGCATGGGCAGGCCGGGATCATCGGCGACTGGGACATGAACGCCTGCCACGAATGGCACTTTGCCTGGCATGACTTCCCGCCCGGGCCGAACGGCATGATCGAGCAGGGACCTATGCCACATGACCCCAGTTGCCCGCCCTGGGCCACGATCTTCAGCGGCCCGGCCCAGTGCGGCGGTCTGTAAACCGATCCCCTACCAATGCGATAACGAGTTTGACGCGCGGCGGGTCGCGGTGCCAGCATGTACGGGCAAGCACCTCGGTAGGTGAGGCGTCTGCACGGATACAGGCCACTGACCCCGAACGTCGAGAGACGCCCCGGGTCAGGACAGCTCTTCCCGGACCCAAGGGTTGAGCCCAAGTGGCTTCCGGTTCGATCCGGATACGCCGTGCAGTGCCAAAGCTCCGACGAGAGGGGTGCGACCGGCATTGTTGCGCCGGTCATTTCCTCTTTCGCTACCGATGTGATGACACCCGCGTGTGTCCCGGCCGTGAGGAGGTGAGGGCGAGATGAGTCCCGGCGAGAGTCCCTATCCGAAATACCTCTTGCCCCGACCCGGTTCCGGCATTCCTTTGTCCGCCTGAGCGCGTTCATGCCCGGATGCCATGAGCCGATCGGGCCTCCAGAAGGAGAACGATCATGGCTTTCGTTGTTACGCACCGTGTTACCGGCCGGAGCCGCGGGCACGGACGGGCGTTCCTGCGGTCGGCTCGGCTGCTGGCTGACAAGTTGCGCGCCCGCAGCGCGCTGACCCCACAGGAGCGGGCCAACCTGTACGTGTCACGGATGCCGATCGCGGTGGTCACCGCCTCGTTGGGCGGCCACCCCCCGATCGACAACCGGCGGTGATTCGTTCCATCGTGCGACCGGCGTCCCGCAACTACCGCGAATCGTTGGGCAGCAGAACGATTTTGCCGTGCGTATGCCGCTGCTCGAGCTCTTCGAAGGCATCGGCGACCCGGTCCAGCGGATAGGTCGCGGCGATGTCGAATTCAAGGGCGCCGGTAGCGACCAGGTGGGCGATTTCGGCGAGCACTTCCGGGGTCGACGCCTCCTGGCTGCCCTCGGTCTTGGCGCCGACTTCGCCCGCCTTCTGAAACGAGATGATGGTATCGATCCGCTCGGGCGCCACCCCGAGATCGACTGCGAGCTGGACGTAGTCCGGGCCGAACAAGTCGATGAACGCGTCGATTCCGTTCGGGGCCGCCTCTCGCAGCCGGTCGGCCAGGCCTTCCCCGTAGGTGACGGGGACGACGCCGTGTGCGCGCAGCCAGTCGGCGTTGTCGGGTCCCGCGATGCCGAGCACCCGCGCCCCGCGCAGAACCAGCAGTTGCACGACAAGGCTGCCGACCCCGCCCGCCGCCGCCGAAACGGCCACCGTCTCGCCCGGTTGGGGGGCGACGGCCCGGACGGCGGCATACGCCGTCACACCGACCACGTACAGCGAACCCGCGACCTCCCAACTCAATTCGGGAGGTTTGCGGATCAGTTGATTGACAGGAACCGCGGTGTGGGTGGCATGGCTGGATCGCCGGAAGCTGAAACCCAGCACCTCGTCGCCGACTTCGAACTCGGTGACTCCCGGCGCGACGGCGGTCACGACACCGGCAAGGTCGCTGCCCTCGCCGGACGGAAACGTGGCGGGGAACATCTCATGCATCGCCCCGACCCGGATGCCGGCCTCGCCGGGGTTGATGCCGGCCGCGCGAACTTCCACCACGACCTCGCCCGGTTCCGGCGTCGGCATGTCGATGTCCGCCACATACAACACATCGCGGCCCCCGTAACGGTCGAACCGTACGGCGCGCGCCGTCGCAGCCGTCATCTCGGTCTCCTTCGCCCAAACGCTTGCCCACGCCAGCATAGGCCGCGGACTCTCCGGCCCCGTCGGAGAAATTTGCGCGTATGTTCGTATGCGCTGGTGTTGTGCCGTCAGCGGATTGGCAGGGAAGGAAAGTCCATGGAGCTTGCTCGGACTACTGTCGCCGGCTTGAGCGTCGCCGCCCTTGCGGTGGGCACCGCGCTTACCGGCTGCGCCAACAACAAGACTTCGGCGCCGTCGTCGTCGAGCACCGCGGCGCCGTCGACCGCGGTGACTGGCCCATCGCCCGGACAGACCACCGATTACAGCGGGCTGCTGATCAAGCCGAGCGACATCGGCCCAGACCTCACCACGCCCCAACCCCCCGTGCTGAATCCCAACAATGCGCCCGGGGTTGCGCAGCTGTTCGCCAATGCCGACAACAGCCGCCGAATTGGGGACACCATCTTGATCGTCGCCGATCCTCAGACGGCGGCGTCCGGCATCGAGAACACCAAAGCGAACTACGCGGGCAAGGTCAGCGGCACGTGGCAGCCGGTCGACGTGGGATCCAACGGGGCAATGATCTCCGGGACATCGCCGGACAACTCCCAGGCGGTGACGGTGCTGTTGTTCAGCGAGGGTAAGGCGCTGGTCAACCTGGAATTCGACAGTGCGCCCAACGATCCCATCGATCCGGGCATGGCGACCGACATCGGCCGCAAGCAAGATGCCGCGATCAAGAGCGGGCTGCCGCCCAGCTGAGGTTGGTGGCTAGAAGCCGCAATCGCGCGGAATGTCTTTGCCCGCAGCGATGTTGGGGCAGCTAGGCGATGACCTCGACCGGATCGCCGACGTTCACCTGGTTGAAGTACCACGCGGCGTTGTCAGGGCTCAGGTTGATGCATCCGTGACTGACGTTCGCATGGCCCTGCGAGTCAACCGACCAGGGGGCCGAGTGCACGTAGACGCCGCTGTTGGTGATGCGGACCGCGTACGACGCGATGATGTTGTATCCCTCGGGCGAACTCAGCGGGATACCGATGGTCCGCGAGTCCATCCGCACGGTGCGCTCCTTGGACAGCGCGGTGAAATTGCCGATCGGTGTCGGGCGGGTGGGCTTCCCCATGGATGCCGGCATCGTGCGAAGCACCTCGCCGTTTCGGCTGACGGTGAACGTGTGCTCGGACACGCTGGCAACACCGAGTAGCGCGTCACCGGTGTCAAAACCGGTCGTCAGGGCCTGCACACCCACCGAGACGTGGCTGTGGGCGGGCCAATAGTGGTTCGGAACCCACTGCACGACGTTGTTGTCGACCCACTCGAAGTGTCCCGGCACGTTGCTCGGCGAGCTGACGTGGATGGTCCGTTCGGCGCCAACGCGATCGGTGACGGGCGCAGTGAACGTCACCACTACCGGGTGCGCCACGCCCACCACCGCACCATCGGCCGGCAAAACGGCCGCGACCGCGGGAATCGGTTGGGGTAGCGGGACGGCGGCCACGCCGCGGGCGGCGCTCCCCAGCACGCCCATGCCGGCGATCGCTACCATAACGAACAGATAACGAACCATACGACGCATGGCGTCCACCCTTCGAGATGGTGCGATCAACACAACGGTATTCTACTGACTATCTACCCTTTACGGGTTTTAGCAAACATACACATCGCCGCCGGGCACGTGGCGATAACGACCCGATTACCCGTTGAGTTCGATTCCGTCACGACGGAGCGGGCCTGCCGGCAAACGATCGCTACACGCCTCCGTTGGCAGGCTCGGAGGCCGACCCGAGGCGCCGATGCCGGTCGGCGGCGCGCCCGCGGCGGGGACGTCCGCGCGAAAGTGAGTTCAGCACACCGGTTTCCGCCGGCAGCAGCCCCCAGACCCGGCGTCGAAACGTCGAATTACTGCCGAGACACGTGATTGGCTGCGTGCTGGCGAGGCGTTAGCCTCGGCGATAGCGGTGCGGTGAAGGCCGAGGAGGTGCCGGTGCTCTTCCGTCAGCTGGAGTACTTTGTCGCGGTCGCTCAGGAACGCCACTTCGCCCGGGCCGCCGAGAAATGCTATGTGTCGCAACCCGCGCTGTCCGCCGCGATCGCCAAGCTGGAACGCGAGCTGAACGTGACCCTGATCAACCGCGGGCACAGCTTCGAGGGCCTCACGCCCGAAGGTGAGCGATTGGTCGTGTGGGCCAAGCGGATTCTCGCCGAGCACGATGCTTTCAAGGCCGAGGTGGACGCCGTGCGGTCCGGGATCACCGGCACGCTTCGGCTGGGTACGGTTCCCACCGCCTCGACTACGGCGTCGCTGGTGCTCTCGGCGTTCTGCTCCGCGCATCCGTTGGCGAAGGTGCAGATCAGTTCCCGCCTGGCCGCCGCGGAGCTGTACCGGCGGCTGCGCGAGTTCGAGCTGGACGCCGCCATCGTGCACTCCGCGCCTGAAGACGCTCACGACGTGGACCTGGTGCCGCTCTACCAGGAGCGCTACGTGTTGCTGTCGTCGGCGGACATGTTGCCCTCGGGCGCGGCGACGCTGGCGTGGCCCGACGCCGCCCAGTTGCCGCTCGCCTTGCTCACCCCCGACATGCGGGATCGCCAGATCATCGACGAAGCCTTCGCGGGCCACGGCATCACGGTGACGCCGCAAGTCGAGACCGATTCCGTCGCATCGTTATTCGCGCAAGTCGCCAGTGGCAATTGGGCGTGCATCGTCCCGCACACGTGGTTGTGGACGTCGCCGCTGGCGGCGGGGATTCGTGCGGTCGAAATGGTCGATCCGGTGCTGAAAGCAGAGATCGCGTTGGCCACCAACTCCGCAGGACCGGGATCACCGGTCGCCCGCGCGCTCATCGCGTCCGCGCAACAACTTGCGCTGGACGAGTTTTTCGACACGCAGCTGCTCGGAATCACGCGTCGGCGCTGACCGCCGCGCTGGTCGGGTTGAGGCTCGCGAGATGACCGCTTTCCACCCCCGCCGCCGGGTCGAGTGCGCAGTCGATGATCGAGGGGCTGTTCGAGGCGAGCGCCTCGGTCAGCGCCGACCATAACTCCGATGGCGTGGTGACGTGATATCCCTTGCCGCCGAACGCCTCTGCGATCAACCCGTGCCGCGCGCCGGCATTCAGCACCGTCGGCGCCGGGTCGTTCCCCCTCGGCGCTTCGTCGCCGCGGTACACGCCGCCGTTGTTGAGGATGACGACCGTCACCGGCAGCCGATACCGGCAGAGGGTCTCGACTTCCATCCCGGAGAAGCCGAAGGCGCTGTCGCCCTCGATCGCGACAACGGGCTTGCCGGTTTCGACCGCGGCGGCGATGGCGTAGCCCATGCCGATACCCATCACGCCCCAGGTTCCGGTGTCGAGCCGGTGTCGCGGCAGCTGCATGTCGATGACGTTGCGGGCCAGGTCGAGCGCGTTAGCGCCCTCGTTGACCACATAGACGTCCGGGTTTTCCTGCAGCACAGAGCGAATGGCGCCGAGCGCGTTGTAGAACCGCATCGGGTGCGAGTCTTCTGCCAGGCGCTGGCGCATCTTCTGGTCGTTGCGCGTTTTGCGATCGGCTAACTCGTCGGTCCACTCCGCGGGTGCTGCGATTCGATGGGCGCCGAGGCCGTCGCGCAGCGCCGACATCACCGACCCGATGTCGCCGGCCAGCGGTGCCACGATCGGCTGGTTGCTGTCGAACTCCGATGCCGCGATGTCGACTTGGATGAATGCGGCATCGGCGGACCATTGCGGCGAGTCTCCGTGGCCGAGAAGCCAATTGAGCCGCGCGCCGACCAGCAACACCGCGTCCGCGCGGGCGATCGCCAGCGAGCGCGCGGCCGCGGCGGACTGCGGGTGGGAGTCCGGCAGCAGTCCCTTGGCCATCGACATCGGCAGGAACGGGATTCCGGTGGTCTCGACAAATTCCCGAATGACGGTGTCCGCCTGCGCATACGCCGCGCCCTTACCGAGCACGATTAGCGGCCGCTGCGCCCGTGCGAGTACGTCGAGGGCACGATCGACCGCCTCCGGCGCCGGCAGCTGGCGCGGAGCGGGGTCGACGACCCGCCAGATCGTTTTCGCCGCGGCGGAGGCGTCCATGGCCTGGCCCAGGATCTCGCCGGGAATGTCGAGGTAGACCCCGCCCGGGCGGCCGGAGATCGCGGTTCGGATCGCGCGCGCGACGCCGCGGCCGATGTCCTCGATACGGCCGATTCGATACGCCGCCTTCGCGAAAGGCCTTGCGGCATTGAGTTGATCGAGGTCCTGATAGTCACCGCGCCGCAAATCCACCGCCGCGCGATTGCTCGACCCCGAGATCTGGATCATCGGAAAGCAATTCGTCGTGGCGTTGGCCAGCGCGGGCAGGCCGTTGAGGAAGCCGGGCCCGGACGTCGTGAGGCAGACACCGGGTCGCCGGGTGAGAAACCCGGCGGCGGCGGCCGCGTTGCCCGCCGAGGCCTCCTGCCGAAAGCCGATGTAGCGGATGCCCGACGCCTGCGCGGTGCGGGCGAGGTCGGTGATTGGGATGCCGACGATTCCGTAGACGGTGTCGACGTCGTTGGCCTTGAGCGCGTCCACCACGAGGTGGAAGCCGTCGGTCAAGCTCGTCGATTGCGGCCCTTCGCCGGGAGATCCCGAAACGGTACTCATGCTGGCGGCTCCTCTGCCTCGCGAATGCGTTGTCACCACTGTGGTCCGGGAGCCCGTCCGGTGTCCAAGACCAAGCCGCTATGCAGCGATTCACGCCGCTTATCGACCCTGCCGGCGCCGATTCGATAGCTCCCGATTATCGATTGTCAGCTGATCGGTATTGGACGAACGGGGTGCGGCTGGGCATGGTGCCAATATGTCCGATGAATCCGCGAGCCCGCGCATCGCCGATCTGGTCGAGGTCGCCGCGTCCCGGCGGCCGGACGCTCCCGCGCTGGTTGTCACCGCCGAGCGGATACCGATCAGCTACCGCGACCTGACACGACTGGTCGATGACCTGGCCGAGCGGTTGCGGCACGCCGGCGTGACGCGGGGCGACCGGATAGCGCTGCGCGCCGCCAGCAACACCGAGTTCGTCGTCGGCTTGTTGGCCGCCTCGCGGGCGGAACTGGTCGCCGTCCCGTTGGACCCGGCGTTGCCCGCCGGTGAGCAGCGCGTCCGATGCGCCGCCGCCGGCGCCGCGGTCGTCCTCGTCGATGACCCCGGCGGTCAGGGCGAAAGGGACGACCCTGAGTTGCGGTGGTGGCCGATCGCCGTGTCCACACACGCAGGCACCGTCGCGGTGACCCTGGACGCCGCCGCGCCGCCGAACCGCGGCGTGTCCAAGCCCGAGGGGCTCCGAGACGACGACGCGATGATCATGTTCACCGGCGGCACTACCGGCGCGCCGAAGATGGTCCCCTGGACCCGCGGCAACATCGCCGCGTCGGTGCGCGCCATCGTCGCCGGCTACCGGCTGGGCCCGCAGGACGCGACGGTCGCGGTGATGCCGCTTTACCACGGCCACGGGCTGCTGGCAGCCCTGCTGTCGACCCTGGCATCGGGGGGCACGGTGGTGCTGCCCGCCCGCGGGCGGTTCTCGGCACACACGTTCTGGGACGACATCGACGCCGTCCGGGCCACCTGGTACACGGCGGTCCCGACGATTCACCAGATCCTGTTGGAGCGCGCCGCGACCGAGCGGTCGGGAAACAAGCGAGTCGCGTTGCGCTTCATCCGCAGCTGCAGTGCCCCGCTCACCCCGGAAACGGCGCGAGCGCTGCAGGCGGAGTTCTCGGCGCCCGTGGTGTGCGCTTTCGGTATGACCGAGGCCACCCACCAGGTGGCCACCACGGGCATCGACGACATCGAAAACCCGGCGGCGACAACGGGTCTCGTCGGTAGGTCGACCGGACCGGAGATCCGGATCAGTGGGTCCGACGGCCGGCCCGAGCCCGCCGAAGCCGTGGGGGAGGTGTGGCTGCGCGGCCCCACGGTGGTGCGCGGCTACCTCGGCGATCCGGCCATCACCGCCGCCAACTTCACCGACGGATGGCTGCGTACCGGTGATCTCGGATCGGTTTCGGCGGCGGGCGATTTGATCATTCGTGGCCGGATCAAGGAACTCATCAACCGGGGCGGGGAGAAGATCTCCCCGGAGCGTGTCGAGGGCGTGCTGGCGAGCCATCCCGACGTCATGGAGGTGGCCGTGTTCGGCGTTCCGGACAAGCTGTATGGGGAGAAGGTGGCCGCGGTGATCGTCCCCCGGGAGTCGGCTTCGCCGACACCGGAGGGATTAGCCGACTTCTGCCGGGATCGGTTGGCGCCCTTCGAGATTCCCGCGGAGTTTCAGGAGGCGAGTCAACTGCCGCACACCGCGAAGGGCTCGCTCGACCGCCGCGCCGTCGCCGAGCAGTTCGGCCCCAAGGTGTGAGCCGCCGCGACGGTTCCCCACGCGGCCCGCGCACCCGATTCGCCGACCCGGTAGCTCTGCACCAGCGTCGCCACGGCGGCGGCGATTACCAGGAGTCCCACGACGGTGTGCACACCGAGGTTCACGCTGCGCCCCCGTGCTTGGCGGATGTGCACCGCGGCCAGCACGATGACGGTGGCCACCAGCGCCCCCACGAGGTAGACGAGCGTTTCGCCGAGATCCTGGTGGTTCTTGATCGCGGGAGACGGACCGAGCTTGTCGCGTAGCCACGCACCCGAGTTGGTGGTGACGGGCGTCAGGACGAGGGTCACCAGGGCCAGCAACAGAACCAGCCAGATCAGCCGCCGCCGCGCGGCGGGCCACAGCGCGCAGAGGATCGCCAGGATCGCCGCCAGCGGAGCCAGCACGACAACGAAATGGTTGAACAGGATGTGTGCGGGGAGTCCGTTGACCGTCGACATGAAGATCAGGCCGACGTCTTCACCCTGGCGGCCGCGGACTCCGGCATGGGCTCGTAGCGGGCAAACGACCGAGTGAACGACGCGGCCCCGTGGGCCAGTGAGCGCAGGTCGATCGCATACCGCGTCAGCTCGACCTGAGGCACCTCGGCCCGCACCACGGTGCGTTCGTGACCGGCGGTCTCGGTACCCAGCACACGGCCGCGACGACTCGAGAGGTCCCCCAGCACCGCACCGACGAAGTCGTCGGGCACCAGCACCGAGATCTCGTCGATGGGCTCGAGCAGGGTCACCTTCGTCGCCGCGGCCGCCTCCCGCAGCGCCAGCGCACCCGCCGCCTGGAACGCGAAGTCCGAGGAATCCACGCTGTGGGCCTTGCCGTCGAACAGCGTGACGCGGATGTCCACCACCGGATAACCGGCGTGCACGCCCTTTTCCATCTGCGCGCGGACGCCCTTCTCCACGCTCGGGATGAAGTTGCGGGGCACCGCCCCGCCCACCACCTTGTCGACGAACTCGAACCCGGAGCCCTCCGGCAGCGGCTCCACCTCGATGTCGCACACCGCGTACTGGCCGTGTCCGCCGGATTGCTTGATGTGACGGCCGTGGCCTTTTGCCTTGCCGCTGAAGGTTTCTCGCAACGGCACCCGGAGCTCCACCGTATCAACCGTCACGCCGTAACGGTTGGACAGCGCGTCGAGGACGACGCCGGCGTGGGCTTCACCCATGCACCAGAGCACGATCTGGTGTGTTTCCTGGTTCTGCTCGATGCGCAGCGCCGGGTCTTCGGCGGCCAACCGTCCCAGCCCCACCGACAGTTTGTCCTCATCGGTTTTGGCGTGCGCCTGAATCGCAACCGGCAGCAGCGGCTCGGGCATCGTCCAGGGCCTCAGCACCAGGGGTTCGGACTTGTCCGAGAGCGTGTCGCCGGTTTCGGCGCGGCTCAGCTTGCCGATCGCGCAGATGTCGCCCGCCACGACGGCGGGCGCGCTGCGCTGCTGCTTGCCGAGCGGGAACGACAGAACCCCGATGCGTTCGTCCTCGTCATGGTCGGGGTGCGAATGCCCGTTCCCGTTGGCGCCGCCGAAGAACGACGCAAAATGGCCCGACACGTGAACCGTCGCGTCGGGCCTGATGGTCCCGGAGAACACCCGGACCAGGCTGACCCGGCCGACGTAGGGGTCCGACGTCGTCTTCACCACCTCTGCCAGCAGGGGCGCGTCGGCGTCACAGGCCAGCTGGGCGTGCGGGGCGCCCTGTGGCGTAAAGACCTCCGGTAGTGGGTGTTCCATCGGAGACGGGAATCCGCGGGTGGCGATCTCCAGCAATTCCAGGGTGCCGACGCCGGTGCCGCTGCAGACCGGGATGACCGGGAAGAACGAACCCCGGGCGACGGCCCGCTCCAGGTCCTCGATCAGGACCGACTCGTCGATCGTCTCGCCGCCGAGATAGCGGTCCATCAGCGACTCGTCCTCGGACTCCTCGATGATTCCCTCGATCAGGGTGCCGCGCGCCTCCTCGATCCGGTCGGCGTCCGACTCGTCCGGCGATTGCGTGGTCCGTTTGCCGTCGTCGTACTTGTAATACGTCTGCGACAGCAACCCGATCAGACCGCTGCAGCTGGGCAGCTCGGTCGGCAGGTAGAGCGGTAATACCTTGTCCCCGAACGCGTTTTGCGCCGCGGCCAGCGCCTCCTGGTAGTTCGCCCGGGCGTGGTCGAGCTTGGTGATCACCACCGCGCGGGGCATGCCGACCTGGTCGCACTCCTGCCACAGCGACTTGGTCGGCTCGTCGACGCCCTCGTTCGCCGCGATCACGAACAGCGCGCAATCCGCGGCCCGCAGCCCGGCCCGCAGTTCACCCACGAAATCGGCATATCCGGGTGTGTCCACCAGATTGACCTTGATGCCGTCGTGCGACAGCGACGCCACCGCGACGCCGACCGAGCGCTGCTGGCGGATCTCCGCGTCGTCGTAGTCGCAGACCGTCGTGCCATCCACCACCGAGCCCGCCCGGGTCAACACCCCGGAGGCCACCAGCAGGGCCTCGACCAAGGTGGTCTTGCCGCCGCCCGACGGCCCCACCAGCACCACGTTGCGCACATCGCGTGGACTGTTCGCGGTGGGAGCGGCTCCCGCCCCCTGGGAAGCGCTCGCCTTTTCCGCCATGACTTTCCTCCGGTTCCGCTGGCTCGCTTGGCTCGGCCCATCGGGGTCGCTGTCGCGTAAGCAACTTTTCCCCCAACTGCCGCCCAACACAAGGCCGCCGGCCGGTCACAATCGGGTCGGCGGCGCTAACCGCGCGGGAGCGGCCGGCCGTGCCGGTGCCGCCCGCTCAGGCGTGCCAGCTCGCCCAGCGGCGCACGGTGACCGTAATGACCGGACCGTTCAGCGAAACGGATTGGTACTGAGGGTATTTCGCGCGCAGCAGCCGATACCCCGTGCGCATCGCCGGCCCGTCGGAATGAATCGCGGCCACACCGTCGGCGCGGACCCACCACAGCCGCGTCCAATCATCGGCGTAGTGGTCGACGAGCAGGCTGACCTGTGGATTGCTTTCGATGTTGGCCAAACGGCGCAGCCGCTGCGTCGTTTTCGGTTTCGCATCCACCGCGGTGTAGACGACGTCACGGTCGTCGTCGAGGGCGAACACCACCGGCACCAGGTGAGGTCTGCCGTCGGGTGAGACCGTGGCCAGCCGGGCTACCGGGGACTGTGTGAATCTGACCGTCGGGTCGAATTCGCCCACGACGCCAGCTTAGAAGTCAGCTTAGGAGCTGGGCTAGGTTAGCCGCATGCTGGCGGAGACGCAGATCACCAACCTCCTGTATCGCTACGCCGAATGCATCGACAGTGGCGACCTGGCCGGGGCGGCCGAGCTGTTCGGGCACGCCCGCATCCGGGTCGCCGCCGAGGAGACGGTCGACGCTTCGCAGCTGCTGAAGATATGGAAGTCACTGATCGTCCTGCACGCCGACGGGACGCCCCGAACCAAGCACCTGACCACCAATCCGATCATCGAGGTCGACGAGGAGGCCGGTACCGCGAGTTGCCGCAGCTACTACACGGTGCTGCAGCAGACCGACGAGACCCCGCTGCAGACGATCGTCGCCGGCCGCTACCACGACCGCTTCGAACGCGTCGACGGCCGCTGGAGGTTCTCGTTCCGCGACCTGACCATGATCGACATGATCGGCGATGTCAGCCGCCATCTCGCCCATCCCATTTCCCCGGCTCAACGCGACTGATCGCGATCGGAGGTCGGCAAAGATCCCGGACTTGCCCATGCCCCGCATAGCTACCTGCACTACGGTTGTACGGAGCAATTAATGCCGCCCAGACCCGGAGCCTGGGCTGATTCGGGTTCTTACCGCGACGCAGGAGGTACGGGGATGAGCAAAGGGCACCGCCGCCCAGTCTGGTGGACATGGCTAGTCAGCGTGCTGGCTGTGGCCGGCCTGAGCCTGGGCCTGACGACGGTGCCGGCGACCGCCGCCCCATCCGGGCCGTCCATCGCGCTCGACCGATTCGCCGACCGGCCCCTGATACCGCTTGACCCCTCGGCGATGGTCGGCCAGGTCGGGCCGCAGGTGGTCGACATCAGCACCAAGTTCGGCTACAACAACGCCGTCGGCGCCGGAACCGGCATAGTCATCGATCCGGGCGGTGTCGTGCTGACCAACAATCACGTGATCTCGGGTGCCACCGATATCAGCGCGTTCGCCGTGGGCAACGGCCAGACCTACGGCGTCGATGTGGTGGGCTACAGCCGAAGTGCCGACGTCGCGGTCCTGCAACTGCGCGGCGGGGGTGGCCTGCCCAGCGCCGCGATCGGCGGCGGCGTCGGGGTCGGAGAGCCGGTCGTGGCGCTCGGCAACGCCGGCGGCCAGGGCGGGACGCCCAGCGCGGTGAGCGGCAAGGTCATCGCGCTCAACCAGACGGTCTCGGCGACCGACACGTTGACCGGAGCCGACGAGACGCTGGGAGGCCTGATCCAGGCCGACGCCCCGATCCGGCCCGGCGACTCCGGCGGCCCGATGGTCAACAACAGCGGTCAAGTGATCGGCATGAACACCGCGGCCACCGACAGCTACAAGATGTCCAAGGGGCAGGGCTTCGCCATTCCGATCGGTACCGCGATGGCGGTCGCCGGGCAGATCCGGTCGGGCGCCGGGTCGAACACGGTCCACATCGGGCCGACGGCCTTCCTTGGCTTGGGCGTGATGGACAACGGTGGCAATGGTGCGCGGGTCGAACGCGTGGTCAACACCGGGCCCGCGGCGGCGGCCGGGATCGCACCGGGCGACGTCATCACCGGCGTCGACAACACCGCGATCAACGGGGCCACCGCGATGACGGAAGTGCTCGTTCCCCATCACCCGGGCGACACCATCGTCGTGCACCTGCGCGGAAACGGCGGTGACCGCACCGCGAACGTGACATTGGCGGAGGGACCTCCGGCCTGACCCCCGCGCGGATACCGCCACGCGGCTCGCTAATTCGCTTGCCGCCAGGGAAGTTTCCCCGTGTGATTCCGAAACTCCCGCCTCGGGTACACGTGGCATCGTGGAATTGATGAACGACGCAAGAGACGCTGTCGAACACCATCCCGCCGGGGGCAGTCACGTCGAAGGGGGTGTCGTCGAGCATCCGAGCGCCGACGATTTCGGCGACGCCGCTGTACTGCCCGCCGATCCGACCTGGTTCAAGCATGCCGTCTTCTACGAGGTGTTGGTCCGGGCGTTCTTCGACGCCAGCGCCGACGGCTGCGGCGATCTGCGTGGGCTGATCGACCGGCTGGACTATCTGCACTGGCTCGGGATCGACTGCATCTGGCTGCCGCCGTTCTACGACTCCCCACTGCGCGACGGCGGCTATGACATCCGGGACTTCTACAAGGTGCTCCCCGAATTCGGCACCGTCGACGATTTCGTCGCGCTGCTCGACGCCGCTCACCAGCGCGGCATCCGCGTCATCACCGACCTGGTGATGAACCACACCTCCGAGTCGCATCCGTGGTTTCAGGAGTCGCGCCGCGATCCCGACGGGCCGTACGGCGACTATTACGTCTGGAGCGACACCAGCGAGAAGTACACGGACGCCCGGATCATCTTCGTCGACACCGAAGAGTCGAACTGGACGTTCGACCCGGTGCGTCGCCAGTTCTACTGGCACCGGTTCTTCTCCCACCAGCCGGACCTGAACTACGAGAACCCCGCCGTGCAGGAAGCGATGATCGACGTCATTCGCTTCTGGCTCGACCTCGGTATCGACGGGTTTCGGCTGGACGCGGTGCCCTACCTCTTCGAGCGCGAGGGCACCAATTGCGAGAACCTGCCCGAGACGCACGCGTTCCTCAAGCGCGTCCGCAAGGTCGTCGACGACGAGTTTCCCGGCCGGGTATTGCTTGCCGAGGCCAACCAATGGCCGGCCGATGTCGTGGAGTATTTCGGCGACCCCAGCACCGGCGGCGACGAGTGCCACATGGCATTTCACTTCCCGCTGATGCCGCGCATTTTCATGGCCGTCCGCCGGGAATCCCGGTTTCCGATCTCGGAGATCCTGGCGCAGACGCCCGAGATCCCGGACATGGCCCAGTGGGGGATCTTCCTGCGTAACCACGACGAGTTGACGCTGGAAATGGTGACCGACGAAGAACGTGACTACATGTATTCCGAGTACGCCAAGGATCCGCGGATGAAGGCGAATGTCGGAATTCGTCGCCGCCTCGCGCCCCTACTGGACAACGACCGCAACCAGATCGAGCTGTTCACCGCGCTGCTGCTGTCGCTGCCCGGCTCGCCCGTCCTCTACTACGGCGACGAGATCGGCATGGGCGACGTGATCTGGCTGGGGGATCGCGACGGGGTGCGCACCCCGATGCAGTGGACACCGGACCGCAACGCCGGTTTCTCCACGGCGAATCCCGGTCGGCTCTACCTGCCGCCGAGCCAGGACTCGGTCTATGGCTACCAGGCCGTCAACGTGGAGGCCCAACGCGACACGTCGACGTCGCTGCTCAACTTCACCCGCACGATGCTGGCGGTCCGCCGCCGCCACGACGCCTTCGCGATCGGCACGTTCGAGGAATTGGGCGGGTCGAACCCGTCGGTCCTGGCATTCGTGCGCCAAGCGGGGGACGACGGCAACACCGTGCTGTGCGTCAACAACCTGTCGCGGTTTCCGCAGCCCATCGAACTGAGCCTGCAGCACTGGAGCGGCCACACGCCCATCGAGCTGACCGGGCAGGTGGAGTTTCCGCGCATCGGCCACTTGCCCTATCTGCTGACACTGCCGGGACATGGTTTCTACTGGTTCCAGCTGTCCCCTTCCGAGGAGAACGCATGAGACGCGCCGGTGACGTTGCGGTGGGGGTACCCCCAGCCGCGCAGCGGCGAGGGGGACGAAGCGATGAGGAGGAACGGCGCAAATGAGTCTGCCAGCCAAGCTGCCTTGGTCTGAGTGGCTGCCACAGCAGCGTTGGTATGCCGGCCGCAACCGGGAACTTCTCGCCGCGGAGGCGGGCTTGGTCGTCCCGCTGCGGGAGGATCTCGATCTGGTGCTGGTCGACGCGGACTACGCCGACGGTTCCACGGAGCGTTACCAGGTGATCGTGGGGTGGGACTTTGCGCCGCTCTCCGAGTACAGCACGGTCGCCACGATCGGCGCCGCCGACGACCGCACCGGATTTGACGCCCTCTACGACGCCGACGCGCCGCAATTTCTGCTGTCGTTGATCGACTCGTCGGCCGCGCGCGCCTCGTCGGGGGCCGAGCTGAGGTTCGTCAAGGAACCCGACGTCGAACTCCCGCTGGAGGCCATGCCCCACGTCTCGGATGCCGAGCAGAGCAACACCAGCGTGATCTTCGACCGGGACGCGATCTTCAAGGTTTTCCGTCGGGTCAGCAGCGGCATCAACCCCGACATCGAACTGAACCGGGTACTGGGCCGGGCCGGCAACCCGCACGTGGCCAGGTTGCTGGGCACCTACGAGATCGACGCGCCGGACGTGTTCGGCGACGAGACGTGCCCACTGGGCATGGTCACCGAGTTCGCGTCCAATGCGGCCGAAGGTTGGGCGATGGCCACCGCCAGCGTGCGTGACCTGTTCGCGGAGGCCGATTTGTATGCCTACGAAGTCGGCGGCGATTTCGCGGGCGAGTCCAACCGGCTCGGCGAAGCCGTCGCGTCCGTGCACGCCGCCCTGGCCGAGTGTCTCGGGACGGCGCAGGTGACTTTCCCGCTGGACAACGTCTTGGCGCGGCTGTCGTCGACCGTGGCACTCGTTCCCGAACTGCGGGAGTACGCCCCGACGATCGAAGAGCGATTCGGCAAGCTCGCCGACGAGGCGATCACCGTGCAGCGGATACACGGCGACCTGCATCTGGGACAGGTGCTGCGCACCCCGGAGAGCTGGCTGCTGATCGACTTCGAGGGTGAGCCCGGTCAGCCGCTGGACGAGCGGCGGGCGCCCGATTCCCCCTTGCGCGACGTGGCCGGGGTCTTGCGCTCGTTCGAGTACGCGGCTTACGGGCCACTGGTGGACCAGGGCGACGACAAGCAGCTGGCCGCCCGCGCCCGCGAATGGGTCGAGCGCAACCGCACCGCGTTCTGCGATGGCTACGCTGCCGCGTCGGGCATCGATCCACGGGATTCGGCCTTGCTGCTGGCCGCCTACGAACTCGACAAGGCGGTCTACGAGGCCGGCTACGAGGCGCGGCATCGACCCGGCTGGCTGCCGATCCCGCTGCGGTCCATCGCGCGGCTCACCGCTGCCTAGCGCCCGCTCGGCCGCCCGCGGTCTGCAAGCATGTCCGTGTGGCGAATGAGATTTTCGACAGTGAGGCGCGGTTGTCGTGGGTGCTGGCCGGGCTGGCCGGTGTGTTGGGGGCGACGGCGTTCACCCATTCCGCCGGCTATTTCGTGACGTTCATGACCGGGAACGCCCAACGTGCCGTGTTGGGGTACTTCCGCGACGACGTGGTGTTGTCCATTACCGCCGCGCTGCTGATGCTGTGCTTCGTGGCGGGCGTGGTGGTGGCGTCGGTGTTTAGGCGGCATTTCTGGGTGGCGCATCCGCACGGTCCGACGGTGCTGACGACCATCAGTCTGCTGGCCGCCACGGTGGTGGACATCATCGACGAGGGATGGAAAGACAATCCTCTTGATTTCGCGCCAATCATGCTGGTGGTCTTCGGTATTGGCGCCTTGAACACGTCGTTCGTCAAGGATGGCGAGGTGTCGGTTCCGTTGAGTTATGTGACCGGCACGCTGGTCAAGATGGGCCAGGGCATCGAACGCCACATCGCCGGGGGGAGCGCATCGGACTGGCTCGGCTACTTCCTGCTTTTCGCGAGCTTCGTCGCGGGCGCGACCGCGGGCGGGGCTGTCAGCCTGATCGTCAACGGCACCTTGATGCTGGTGGTCGCCTCGGTCGTGTGCGCGTTGACCACCGGATACACCTATTTTCACCAGGATCGCCGGGCTCTGCTGGACGAGTCGGGGCAGTGAAAAGCATCGGCAGCAGCGCTGACCGGGGCGCTGCTGCCGATGCTGATTAGGGGGCGTCAGGCGTCTCTTAAGCGGCGTTGTTGCCGCTGTTGAGCACCTGAATGATGTCGGGCTTCATCGCGACCAACTGGGCGTTCCAGTAGGGCCACGAGTGTGTCCCGTTGGCCGGGAAGTTGAACACGCCGTTGCGTCCACCCGCGGCCACGTAGTTGTTCTGGAAGGTTTCGTTGGTGCGCAGCGTCAGGCCCTCCAGGAACTTCGCCGGCATGTTGTCGCCACCGAGATCGCTGGGTGTGCCGTTGCCGCAGTACATCCAGATCCGGGTGTTGTTGGCGACCAGCCGCGGAATCTGAAGCATCGGGTCGTTGCGCTTCCACGCCGGATCGGAGGACGGACCCCACATGCTGTTGGCGTTGTAGCCGCCCGAGTCGGTCATCGCCAAGCCGATCAGCGTCGGCCACCAACCCTCGGACGGGTTGACGAAGCCCGACAGCGACGCGGCGTACGGGAACTGCTGCGGGTAGTACGCGGCCAGGATCAGCGAAGAGCCACCCGACATCGACAGACCCACCACCGCGTTGCCGAACGGCGAAACCTGCTTGTTCGCCTGCAGCCAGCTGGGCATCTCCTGGGTCAGGAACGTTTCCCACTTGTAGGTGTAGTTCTGACCGTTGCCCTGCGACGGCTGATACCAGTTGCTGTAGAAGCTGGACTGGCCGCCGACGGGCATGATCACCGACAGGCCGGACTGGTAGAACTCCTCGAAAGCCGGCGTGTTGATGTCCCAGCCGTTGTAGTCGTCCTGGGCCCGCAGCCCGTCGAGCAGGTAGACCGCGTGCGGTCCGCCGCCCTGGAACTGAACCTTGATATTGCGGCCCATCGACGGCGACGGCACCTGCAGATATTCCACTGGAAGACCCGGCTTGGAGAATGCCCCCGCGGTCGCCGAGCCGCCGACAGCACCGACCAGACCGCTCAACAGGGCGGCCCCGATGGCCGCGACAGCCAGCCGGCGCGGCATGGTTGCCGCTGCGCCACGCAACTTCTCAACGAACTTCATAGCTCCTACCCATCCTTCATCTGCCGCGAGCAGCGGTCGAATCCGTTCTCGGGGAGTGAAACACAGGGATAGCGCGCAAATCGGCTGTCACGGCCGGAGTTTGAAGTCGCGGTTAGGCAACGATTGGGCGTCGGCCTGAAATCGTCACGGCCGGATCACAATTGGCTATCGGAAGCGCCCCGCTGCCTTCACATGAGATGGCAACTGCGCTATCGCTTTCCGCTAGGCAACGAGGCGGCGTGACAGTGTCGAGGCCGTCGCAATTCCGATGACAGCAGCCACCGCCAACACGACGATGTCCAACGGATTCAGTGGCGTGCCGATCAAGAAGGCCCGCAGGGCGTCGACCTCGTAGCTCAATGGGTTGACCACGCTCAGCGCGTGCAACCACCCGGGCATCACGTCGACCGGGTACAGCGCATTGGAGGCGAAGAACAAGGGCATCGTGATGGCCTGACCGATGCCCATCAGCCGATCGCGACTGCGAACCAGTCCCGCCAGCGTCATCGACAGGCAGGCGAAGAACGCGGCACCGAGCATGACGATGGCCATCGCCGCGAGCACGCGCAGCGGATTCATGGTCAGCCCGATGCCCATCACATACGCCAGCGCCAGCACGCCGACGACCTGTGCGACCGATCGCACCCCGGCCGCGAACGCCTTTCCGGTGATGAGCGCGGACGCGGGCGACGGCGTCACCATGAGTTTGGCGAGCACGCCGGCGTCGCGGTCCCAGATGATCTGGATGCCGTAGAAGATCGAGATGAACAGCGCCGACTGGGCGATGATGCCGGGCGCCAGGAAGGCCAGATACGAGACCGACCCGGTGTTGATGACGTGCAACTTGCTGAACGTGGTACCGAAGATCAGCAGCCACAGCGCCGGTTGGATCATGCGGGTGACGAGTTCCGTCCGGTCGTGCTGCAGCTTTTGCATTTCCACGATGGCGAAGGCCCCGATGCGCCCCGCTGTCGCACGGACGCGTTGCCATCCGCGCGGCGCGCGAATTACGACCGCCGGGTCTTTGAAGGCTTGGTCAACTGGCACGGCTGGCAACCCTTCTGCTGGACCGGATTTCGCGGAAATCGGACGGGGCCGGCGAATCCAGGTCAGAGGCCGCGTAGTGCCGGAACACATCCTCGAGCGTCGCACCGGGCGACACCTTGGATACCCGGGCCTTCAAGTCGGCGGGCGTACCCACCGCGCGCAACACGCCGCGATGCATTAGCGCGACGCGATCGCACAACGCATCGGCCTCTTCCATGTAATGGGTGGTGAGCAATACGGTCATGCCGAACCGGGCCTGCATGTTCTGCACCTGCGTCCACACGCCGTCACGTGCGATCGGGTCCAGTCCGACCGTCGGCTCGTCGAGTACCAGCAGCGACGGGCGGTTGACCAGCGCCTGGGCCACCTCCAGCCGGCGCACCATGCCGCCGGAGTAGGTTCCCGCCAGCCGGTCGGCCACGTCGAGCAGTTCCATGGCGGCCAGCGCCTGTTCGACGCGCTCGGCGCGATCGGCGCGGGAAACGCCGTACAACCGGGCGAACCACTCCACGTTCTGGCGACCCGTCAAGGCCGGCTCGATCGAAAGCTGTTGTGGCACATAGCCGATATTGCTTCGGATATCGGTGGTCTGGCGGCGGGAGTCCAGTCCGAAAACGCGCAATTCACCCTGCTGGATGGGGGTCAGCGTGGTGAGCATTCGGACCAGGGTGGTCTTTCCCGCGCCGTTGGGACCCAGCAGGCCCATCGTCTCGCCCGGGCGCACTTGCAATGTCAGGTCGTCGACCGCGGTGAACTGGCCGTAGCGGTAGGTCAGGTGCCGGCAGTCGATCGCCATCGGCAGGCTCATGAGCTTCGCTCCTGCAATAGTCGGGTCATCGTGTCCAGGACCTCCAATCCCTTTGTCAGAGATTCGATTTGGTCGTCGTCCAGTTCGCCGAGCACCTCGGACATCAGCGCGCGCCGCGCGGCGCGCGATGCGTCGACGACCTGCTGGGTGGGCTCGGCGAGCCGTAGCTGGCAGGCGCGCCGGTCTGTCTCGTCCACGGTCCGGATCAGCCACCCGTTCGCCACCAGCTTGGAGACCAGGGTTGACGCGGTGTTGGGTACCAACCCGAGCTCCGCGGCGGCGCGGCGCACCGAGATCCCCGGTCGCCGCCCGACGAGCCACAACAGCTCCGACTGCGACTCGGTGAGCCGCCCGGAATCCAGGCCGCGGCCGGCCGATCGGCGGAGCTGCCGGCGGAGTCGTCCGACCACGCCGAACACCTCGGTGACCAAGTCGGTGCGCGTCTGCATAGCATCCATAATAGCTCTGTTTGCGAGCTAAATATGTGTGCGAGCTGTGCGGGAGTTAGACGTCGGCTACTTTTCGAGGCGATGGAGATCGACGCGGGTGAGCACCCCATTCTCGACGCTCGCGGTCATGTAAGTGCAGAATGGTTGCCGTCGCCGATCGGTGGGGGAACCGGGATTGAGCAGCCGTAACCCCGTTTGTGTCGTCGTATCCCACGGGATGTGACTGTGCCCGAACACCAGCACATCGCTGTCCGGATAGAGCCCCGACATGCGCGCCTCCCGTCCCGCCGCGGCACCCGTTTCGTGAACCACGGTGAGGTGCAGGCCGTCCAGCATCGAGTCGGCCCGTTCGGGCAACCGCGCGCGCAACGCGGGCCCGTCGTTGTTGCCCCAGCACGCCACCAGCCGGGCGGCCCTGCCTTCCAGCTCGTCGAGCAGCTCGGGCACCACCCAATCGCCCGCGTGCACGACGACATCCGCGGCGGCGACCTCGTCCCACACCCGCGCGGGCAGGTCGCGAGCCCGTCGCGGGACGTGGGTATCGGCGATCAGCAGCAGCCTCACGAGTTCTATGCTTACCCGCGAGCAGAGGAGAACACCGAATGCGCACCTTCGAGTCAGTCGCCGACCTCGCCGCCGCGGCGGGCGAGACGATCGGGCAGAGCGACTGGGTGACCATCACCCAGAACGACGTCAATCTGTTTGCCGACGCGACCGGCGATCACCAATGGATCCACGTCGACCCGGAGAAAGCGGCCGCGGGCCCGTTCGGCGGCACCATCGCCCACGGCTTCATGACCCTGTCGCTGTTGCCGCGCCTGCAGCACCAGATGTACACGGTCAACGGCATCAAGCTCGCGATCAACTACGGCCTCAACAAGGTTCGCTTCCCCGCGCCGGTACCGGTCGGGTCGCGCGTGCGCGCCCAGAGCTCACTGGTCAGTGTCGACGACCTCGGCAACGGCGCCGTGCAGGCGATCGTGTCGACCACCGTCGAGATCGACGGAGCGCCGAAGCCGGCGTGCGTGGCCGAAAGCATCGTCCGCTACATCTCCTGACGCCGCGGCGCAGGCAGCCGACGCGCCGTCAGCCGCGAAACATAAACTGCTGCGAAGTTTCTTGGCGTGTCGTCGCAAAGGTTTATGTGTCGCGGATGGGGTAGGGCGCGCCGTCAGAACTCGGCGATTGAGTGTTCCAGGCGCTCGGCCAGCCGGGCCTGGGCCTCCGCGCGCCGGGTGGGGATGTGCTGCGACGGGAAAGGCGTTGTCACGGGCTGATATTCGCGCAACGTCCGGCGGGCTACCGTCATCTTGTGCAATTCGGTGGCGCCGTCGGCGATGCCCAGCGATTCGGCGGCCACCATCATCTTGACGAACGGCATCTCGTCGGAGACGCCGAGCGCGCCGTGCAGGTGCAGCGCGCGCTGCGCGACGTCGTGGAGCACCTGGGGCATGGCGACCTTCACCGCGGCGATGTCGCGGCGCACCTTCTGATAGTCGTGATGCTTGTCGATCAACCACGCGGTGCGTAGCACCAGCAGCCGGAACTGCTCGATCTGAATCCAGCTGTCGGCGATCTTCTCCTGCGTCATCTGGAAGTCGGACAGATGGCCATTCCTGGTCTTGCGTGACACCGCACGCTCGCACATCATATCAAAAGCCTTGCGTGCCAACGCGATTGTGCGCATAGCATGGTGGATTCGGCCGCCGCCGAGGCGGGTTTGCGCGATCATGAACGCCGATCCCTCGCCGCCCAACACATGATCGGCCGGTACCCGGACGTCGTTGTAACGGACGTAGCCATGCGAACCGTGCTTCGACTCGCCTCCCACCCCGACGTTGCGGATGATCTCGATGCCGGGCGTCTCGCCCGGAACGATGAACAGCGACATCTTGTCGTAGGTGCGGGCGTCGGGCTTGGTGACGGCCATGACGATGAAGAACGACGCATGCTTGGCGTTGGAGGAGAACCACTTCTCGCCGTTGATAACCCAGTCGTCACCGTCGCGGGTTGCACTCGTCACGAACATCCCGGGATCGGAGCCGCCCTGCGGCTCGGTCATCGAGTAGCAGGAAGAGATCTCGCCATCGAGCAGTGGCTGCAGATAGCGCGCCTTCTGCTCGTCGGTGCCGAACAGCGCGAGGATCTCGGCGTTGCCGGAATCCGGCGCTTGGCAGCCGAATACGGACGGTGCCCAACGGGAGCGCCCGAGGATTTCGTTGAGCAGCGCGAGCTTGACCTGGCCGAAGCCCTGACCGCCGAGCTCGGGTCCCAGATGCGCGGCCCACAGTCCCTGGTCCTTCACCTGCTTCTGTAACGGTCGCAGGATGGCCATCGTCTCGGCGTTCTGTTTGTCGTAAGGATCAAGCGCGACCAGATCGAGCGGTTCCAGCTCGTCGACCATGAATTTTTCGACCCAGTCCAGCTTCGCCTGGTACTCGGGGTCCGTTTCGAAGTCCCACACCGTGGCCAACCGTTCTCCAGCGCAGCTTCGCGCCGGCCTCGTCGATCAAGCCATCGTAGATGCGCCCGCGCAGCTACCTCGACGCGGCGCTGCTAACCACTAGTGCAGCTTGGGTAGCACGTTGGTGCGGTAGAAGTGAATCGCTGCGACGGGGTCGTCCTGAGGGAAGTGCAAAAACGGGACGGCACCGGCGTCGAGCACCGCTTGCACCGCGTTGACGTGGGTGGCGGGGTCGGTGCCGACCGTCCAGTTGGCGAGCACCTTGTCGATCGGGTTCGATTCGGCGGCGCGCTGGATCTCGACGGGATTGGGCTGGTCGACGGCCCCGGCGGTGAACCGCCACAGGCCGGCGGCGCGCGCGGCTTCGGTGCCGTCGCCGACGACGGCGAACATTTCGGCACGCTTACCCAGGCCGGCGGGATCGCGGCCCGCGGCTTTCGCGCCGGCGGCGAATGCGGCGAGCAGCTTCGGGTTGGTCACGTCGTGGGCCTGGGTGATCCATCCGTCGCCGTACTGGCCGGCCAGTGTCGCGCTTTTGGGCCCGCCGGCCGCCACGAAGATCGGTGGCGGCGTTTCGGGAACGTCATAGAGCTTCAACGAGTTCGTCTGAAAATAGCGGCCGGCGAAGGAAATTCGTGAACCGCTCCATAGCTGG
Organism: Mycobacterium heidelbergense; assembly: GCF_050205645.1. GTDB lineage: Bacteria > Actinomycetota > Actinomycetes > Mycobacteriales > Mycobacteriaceae > Mycobacterium > Mycobacterium heidelbergense_A. The sequence goes on along the minus strand of NZ_JBNMQT010000005.1, from coordinate 117,838 downwards.
CGGATCAATCCGATGGCCTCGACCAACCGGTCGTGGCGCTCGGTGTATTTGCCGAACGCGTTGGTGGTGGCCTGTTCGTTGAGCCGCTCACCGGTGCCCACGCCCAAGAACACCCGTCCCGGATTGAGGATCGCCAGCGAGGCGAACGCCTGCGCCACCGACGCCGGGTGATAGCGATAGGTGGGGCAGGTCACGCCGGTGCCGAAGGAAACGCGGCTGGTGTTGCTACCGACCAACGCCAGCGTCAGCCACGGGAACATCGAATGGCCCTCGTTGTCCTGCCAGGGCTGGATGTGGTCGCTGGCCCACACGTAACCGAAACCCGCCTCTTCGGCCGCTCGGGCTTGTGCCACCAGCCGATCGGTGCGGAATTGCTCGTGCGAGAGAACGAATCCCACACCCTTGCCCGCCGGCGCCGGCGCCGGCGCGGTGGGCGTCGAGCGGTCGTTCCCGGGTTTGCCGCAAGCGCCCGACAATCCGGCCGTTGCGAGCACGCCGGCACCCGCGGCCATCCGGCCGAGTGTCCGCCGTGAGATCCCAGTCATCGGGCCGGAATACCCGTCGCGCTGCGGACGACACTCGCTAGCCTGACCTGTGTGAGTCCACAGGCGCGCCCGGCGCGGAAAGACGATCTCGGCGCGCTGGCGCGCACGTTGGCCCGCGCGTTCTACGACGATCCGGTGATGGTCTGGCTCCTTCCCGACGAGAAAGCCCGGATCGCGCAGTTGCGCCGGTTGTTCACGACGATGACCCGGCACCACCATCTGGGCCTCGGCGGCGTGGAGCTGGCCTGCGACGGGCCGGGGGTCGGTGCGGCGGCGCTGTGGGATCCGCCGAATCACTGGCAGGAAACGCGCTGGGGGCAGCTGGCGATGACGCCGACGTTCATCCGCGTGTTCGGTCCGCGTTCGATGCGGGGACGCGCGGTGCAGGAACTGATGAAGCGCGTCCACCCCGAGGAGCCGCATTGGTATCTGGCCGTGATCGGTAGCGATCCGTCGGTGCGGGGCCAGGGCTTCGGTCAGGTCCTGATGCGGTCGCGGCTCGACCGCTGCGACGCCGAGTACTGCCCTGCGTACCTCGAGTCGACGAAACGCGAAAACGTGCCGTATTACGAGCGTTTCGGCTTCACGGTCACCCGCGAAATCGTGCTGCCCGACGGCGGCCCGACGATGTGGGCGATGTGGCGGGCGCCGCGGTAGCGGCAGGGGATCAGGGGCTGCTGCGCCAGCCGGCGATGCCGATCGTGATCAGCCGCAGTTGTTTGACCGCAAGGCGGCGCACGTCTTCCAGGGCCTCGGTGCTCTGGGCGTCCTCGATCGCCTCGGCGATGACGATCATCGCGTTGACGAACAGCGTCGCCAGCACGTTGAGATCCTCGGTGCTCCACTCGTGCAGGCCGGGGAATCGTGCCAGGTCGGTTGCCAGCTCGGAGGTGATCAGGCGCAACTCGGTGCGGATCGCATAGCGCAGCACGGTGACTCCGCCCGAGCGCTCGCGATAGATGAACCGCCAGTGCTCGCGGCGTTCGGTGATGCTGGCGACGACGATCTCGACCGACGACTCGATCACGCGGGTGGGGTCGAGCTTGCCCGCCCGCGCCCCGCGCAGCGTGTCCCGAAGCGTGCGAAACGACTCGTCGATCAGCACCAGCCCAAGCGCCTCCATCGACTCGAAATGCCGATAGAACGCGGCGGGCACGATCCCGACCTCCCGCGTCACCTCACGCAGGCTCAGGCTGGAAAAGCTGCGGTCCTGCAGCAGCTTGAGGGCCGCGGCGATGATGGCACGCCGGGTCGCCTCCTTGCGCTCGCCGCGCGAGGGGCTTTCGCGTGAGCTCTCGCGGCCGGACTTACGCGACCGTGAGCCAGGAGTACGACTGTTCACTATTGTGAACCCTACCACATACGGGTAGAAACCCTTGACTAGCTGGGGCAGGCGGGCGCACGGTGTACATATGTTCACTCAAACCGCTCAGACCTCCGGTCGGCGCTTTGTCAAAGCTTTCCAGAAGCGAGTCCTGGGTTCCGACCTGGTCGACCTGCTCACGGGTCCCCACGGAGTCGACCGCTACACCGAGCTGGTGGAGCCGACCTGGACGTCGGGAGACGGCCGCGCCAAAGTCGTCGACGTCCGCCGGACCACTCCGCGCAGCGTCACCCTCACCCTCGCACCGAACGAAGCCTTCGCGTCCGCCCACACCGTCACGGCGGGTCAGTACGTCAACGTCACAGTGGACATCGACGGCCGGCGGCACACCCGCTGCTATTCGCCCGCCAACGCCGAAGGCAGCTCGTACCTGGAGCTGACGATCGGTCACCACGACGGCGGGCTGGTCTCGACCTACCTGTATGAGCGCGCCCGTCGCGGCATGGTGGTCGGCCTGGCAGGCGTCGGCGGAGACTTCGTGTTGCCGGCGCAGCGACCGCGGCGCATCCTGTTCGTCTCCGGCGGCAGCGGCATCACGCCCGTCATGGCGATGCTGCGGACGCTGATCGCCGAGCGTCATTCGCACAATCCCGGCGCCGAGATCGCGTTCATCCACTACGCGCGCAGCGCCGCCGAGGCCTGCTACCGCGAGGAACTTGTCGCCCATAACGGCCTGCCCGGCGTGCGGGTGCTGCACGGGTACACCCGCGCCGACGGCGGCGATTTGGCCGGCCGCTTCGGGCGTGAGCACCTGGACGCCGCGATGCCGTCGCCGGATGCGGTATTCGTCTGCGGGCCAGCGGCATTGGTCGAGGCGGTCCGCGAGCACTGCGACAACGTGTACACCGAAAGCTTCGTGCCGCCGGCCTTCGAGCCGTCGGCGAACCCATCCGGCGGCCGAGTCACGTTCGCGGACAGCGGCATTGACGTCGTCGACGACGGCCGCTCGCTGCTGGAGCAGGCCGAATCAGCCGGCCTGACCCCCGAGAACGGCTGCCGCATGGGAATCTGCCACACCTGCACCCGGCGCAAGACGGCCGGCACGGTGCGCAACCTGGTCACCGGCGCCGTCTCGACCTGCCCCGACGAGGACGTCCAGATCTGCGTGTCCGTCCCCGTCGGCGACGTCGACCTATCCCTCTAGGAGGAAAGTCATGACACCCAACAAGATCACCCTGACCGCCGAACGGGCCGACGCCTTCGGCCGCGAACTCGACGCCATCAAGGAACGCGTGATGGCAGACCTCGGCGAGAAGGACGCCGACTACATCCGCCGCGTCATCAAAGCCCAGCGCGCGCTGGAGGTCGGCGGACGCGCCCTGTTGTTCCTGCCCCCGGCCTGGCTGGTGGGCACCGCGATGCTGGGCGTCGCGAAAATCCTGGACAACATGGAGATCGGGCACAACATCATGCACGGCCAGTACGACTGGATGCGTGACCCGACGATCTCCGGGCGCTCCTTCGAATGGGACACCGCCTGCCCGGCCGACCAGTGGCGGCACTCGCACAACTACATGCACCACACCCACACCAACATCGTGGGGATGGACCGCGACATCGGATACGGCATCCTGCGGATGAGCGAAGACCAGCGCTGGACGCCGTACTTCTTAGGCAACCCGGTCTACGCGTTCCTGCTGATGGTGTTGTTCCAGTACGGCGTCGCGCTGCACGAGCTGGAAACCGAGCGCATCCGCTCCGGCGAGATCAGCCTGGACGACAAGCGCGACGTCCTTCGGGCCATCTGGAAGAAGACGCGCCGACAGTCGCTCAAGGACTACGTCGCCTTCCCGCTGCTGGCCGGTCCGTTCGCGCCGTTCGTGTTCGCCGGCAACCTGACGGCCAACCTGATGCGCAACGTGTGGTCCTACATGATCATCTTCTGCGGCCACTTCCCGGACGGCACACAGGAATTCACCGTCGAGGAGACCAAGGACGAGTCCCGCGGCATGTGGTACTTCCGCCAGGTGCTCGGCTCGGCGAACCTGACCGGGGGCAGGCTCTTCCATCTGCTGTCCGGCAACCTGTCGCACCAGATCGAGCACCACTTGTTCCCGGACATGCCGGCCCGCCGGTACGCCGAGATCGCACCCGAGGTGCAGGAGATCTGCGCGCGCTACGGCATTCCGTACAACAAGGGCCCGCTACTGCGCCAGTTCGGCACCGTCGTCCGCAAAATCGTCAAGCTGGCCTTCCCGGACTCGGTGAAATTCCCGGCGCTGCGCGCGGGGCAACGCGAGCCGGCCGAAGAGGTGCCCACCGCCGCGTAGAGCGGCGCTAGCTGACTTCCGTGGGTGCGTCCGCCGCCTTTACGAGTTTCACCTCGGGCCGTGCCGGCACGCCGTCGGCAAGGAACCACCGGAAGGCGAGGTTGCCGCGCGGATAGCCCAGTGCGGTCAGTGAATTCGGGTGGGCCGTGATCCCGCGGGACAAGACGATGGTCACCGAGCCGTCGCTGTTGAGCGCGGCGCTGTGGCCGTTGATGGAGCAGCGGGCATCCGATGCACCGAACGTGGCCATGAACTGATTCCACACCACCAGATTCCAGAACCTGCACGACGGAGGTCGGTGCGTGATGACCAGGGCTTCGTCGTCGTCGAGCACGAAGCTGCCGTAGGAATAGCACGCGTCGCGCGCCGACCAGCCGAAGTTGGCGTCGGGCACCTGATACGGAGCGGCGAATTCGTTTGCGGCGTGCGCGGTCTCGTGCCCGAGTCCGTGCTCGTCGTCGACCCGTGTGCCGACGGCCAGTGGCACGATGGCGAACATCATGCGCAACCAGGCCGCCGTCGCCCGCAGCCGGGCGGCGGTTTCGGCGTCACCGTGCCGTATCGGCTCCGGCTCGTCGAGGGCCTCGATCTGCCAGGCCACCGGGCGCCCGGTCAGCGGGTCGGCTTGGTAGTCACGGGTCATCAGCACGGCCGCATCCGGCGTCGCGGGGAATTCGAAGCTGAAGTTGCCCTGCGCGTCGACGTCGAGGTCGGTGTCGCGGACGATCGCCACGACCCGGTCCGACCATGCCCCGGGCGACGGTTCGTTGTACGCCGTCACCGAGAAGTACACGCTGTCACCCTTGTTGCCGCTGATCCGGTAGCGCCGGTTCGGATCGACCGGGCACAGGAAGTAGTAGGCGTCGGTGTTGTCGCCGCCCCACCGACGATCGCGGCGGAACGGGGTGTTGACCGCGACGAACTGCGGGTGGCCGGGCTCGGGGAACAGGTACGTATCGAACGCCACGCCCAAGGTGGTCGCGAGCATGCGGTAGCCGTCGGCGACGTGCCGGTCGTCGGTGACCGCGCGATCGCCCTCGAGGAAGGTGCGGTCGAGCTCGCCGATGGTCGTCACCAGCTCGCGCCATGCGGCGGTCGATTCGTGTTCGGTCATGCACGGATTCCTTTCAGCAGCAACGTGGTTGTGCGTTCGACCCACGCGTCATCGAGTTCGGCGCCGCGGGTGAGCAAGCCCAGTAGCGTGATGCCGGCGATGGCCTCCGCCAGTTCGGCCGCCGTGACGTCGGCTCGGACCTCGCCGGCGGCCGCGGCGGCCTCGAGCCGCTCGGCGAGACCTCCGCCGATGATGCCGGCGAACCGCTCCAACAGCACCGAATGCAACGTCGGATCCGCCGCCATTTCGCCGACCAGCCCGGGCAGGGCCGCCCTGGCGGCCGGTGTGGTCAGGACGGCCATCGACCGGCGCACCATTTCTCGCAGGTCCTCGGGCAGCGAACCGGTGTCGGGAATCTCTGTTGCGGCGCTTATCGGGAACACCGCCTCGTGCACCAGATGCGCCTTGCTCGGCCAGCGCCGGTAGATCGCGGGCTTGCTGGTGCCGGCCCGCTCGGCGATGGCGGACACCAACAGGCCGGGATAGCCGTTCTCGGCGAGGAGTTCGATCGTGGCGCGCAGCACCGCGCCGTCGATACGTGGGTCACGGGGGCGACCGAGGTCTACTACCATTACGAAACTCAGAGTAACATAAGTCGCCGTGACCAAAGCCGCGATGAACGTCCGCCTCGACGACCTGGCCCAGCCCCGGTTCAGCACCGAGGCGCAGCAGATCCTCGACATGATGGCCGCGATGGCCCCGCAATGCCCGCTTGACGCCGACGCGCTGCATGCGCGGGCCAGCTCCGACACCGGCCTGGACGATTTCGGCGCCGCCGATTACCGCGAACGGCTCGACGTTTACCTCGGCGCGCTACGGGACATCGACGGGCTGCACGGGGGAGGGGTCGTCAACTTCTATGGGCAGCTACTGCAATTGCTCAAGAACCGGCTGCTGCTGACCGACCTGGTGGGCCGTCATCCGGAGATCGACGACATCGAGCTGCGAGCGCCGGTGGTGATCGCCGGCCTGCCGCGCACCGGCACCACCCACTTGCACAATCTGCTGGCTGCGCCGCCGACCTTCCGCACGATGCCGTATTGGGAGAGCGTCGAGCCGTTCCCGCTGCCCGCGGAAGCCGGCCGGAACCCAGAAGATCCGGATCCGCGGCGGGCGCGGATGGACGTCGCGGTCAGCGTGATCAACACCGTGATGCCGCATTTCGCGCTCATGCACGAGATGACCACCGACCATGTCCACGAGGAGATCCAGCTCCTGGCCAACGACTTCTCGACGATGCTCTTCGAGACGCTCGGCGACGTGCCCCGGTGGCGCGACTACTACCAGGCCCACGACCAGACGCCGCACTACGAGTACCTCGCGCGGCAACTCAAAGCGATGCAGTTCCTGCGCGGCGGCCGGCGTTGGCTGCTGAAGTCGCCCCAGCATCTCGAGCAGGTGCCGGTGCTGAACCGTGTCTTCCCCGACAGCATCGTCGTGTTCACACATCGCGACCCGGTGCCGGTGGCGTTGTCGATGATCGCGATGATCACCTACTCCGCCCGCATGCACCGCTCCCCGGTGCCGGTGCAGCGGATCGCGAGCTCCTGGATCGACCGTCTGGAGGACATGCTCGGCGCGCTCATCCGCGACCGCGACACCATCGGTGCGGACCGCTCGATCGACATCCGTTTCGACGACTTCATGGCCGACGAACTCGGCGTCGCCGAACGGGTCTACGCGCTGGCCGGCGAACCGTTCACCGAGGAAGCGCGCGCGGCGATCGGGGCCTACCTGTCGGGCCACCAGCGCGGCCGGCTGGGCAACGTCGAGACGTCGTGCGAGATGTTCGGCCTGAGCCAGGACGATCTGCGGGCGCGCTTCGCGCCGTACGTCGAGCGTTTTCTGATATAGGGCGTCCGCTACCTTCGGAGCATGGTCACCATGCCCGCACTGGACGGCTCTGTCACTTTGGAACACAGGTACGTGGACCTGGGCGACGGAGTCACCATCCACGTCGCCGATGCCGGTCCGGCGGATGGGCCGGCGGTCATGCTCGTCCACGGCTTCCCGGAGAACTGGTGGGAGTGGCACGAGATGATCGGGCCGCTGGCCGCCGACGGCTACCGGGTGCTGTGTCCCGACCTGCGTGGCTCGGGCTGGAGTTCGGCGCCGCGCACCAGTTACCTCAAGAGCGAGATGGCCGACGACCTCGCCGGCGTCCTGGATCGGTTGGGCGTCGCCACGGTGAAGCTCGTCGCCCATGATTGGGGCGGGCCGGTCGCGTTCATCATGATGCTGCGCCATCCGGAAAAGGTGACCGGCTTTTTCGGAGTGAACACCTTGGCGCCCTGGGTGAAGCGCGGTCCGTCGACGGTCCGCAACATCTGGCGGCTCTGGTATCAGATCCCGATTTCGCTGCCGGTCATCGGTCCGCGGATCATCAGCAACCCCGACTCCCGCTTTGTGCGGCTGCTGGGTTCCTGGGTTGGCGGTGGTTTCGCGTTGCCCGACGAAAACATCCGGATGTACATCGAGTGCATGCGACAGCCCGGGCACGCCGAGGCGGGCTCGCGCTGGTACCGCTCATTCCAGACCAAGGAGATGCTGCGCTGGATGCGTGGCGAGTACGACCTCAAGGATGGGGCCCGGGTCAACGTTCCCGTTCGATGGCTGACGGGCACCAAAGACCCGGTGATCACCGCCGATCTGACCGACGGATACGCCGAGCGCATAACCGATTTCGAGGTGGAGCTGGTCGACGACGCCGGGCACTGGATCGTCGAACAGCGACCCGAGCTGGTGCTCGACCGGATACGCGCGTTCCTTCGCCTCTAATTGCAAACTGCGGCAGGGCTTTTCGGGGTTACTCGACGCCGATCGTGACTTCGGTGGACTTGATGAACACGGTCGCCGGCTGCCCCACCGCGAGGCCGAGGTCGGTCGCGGCGTCCTTGGTGACCGAGGACGTGACGACCTGATCGCCTCCGTCTAGCTTGACCTTCACGATCGCCATCACGCTGCCGAGTTCGACCTCCGTGATGGTCCCTTTGAGTTGATTTCGGGTAGATAGGCGCATCGCCCGAGCCTAGTGCCGCGGCCCGAGCAGGGCTATGGAGGCATCGACGGCGGGTTCGACGATCTCACGGACCGCCCTGCCGTCCTCGACGGCCAGCGCCGTCAGTTCGCGCAGACCGCCCAGCAGGATCACGGCCAGCGGCGCGGTCAACGGCGGCAGGTCGGCCCGCCGGAAGCCGGGGCTGGCGCTGAGGTCGATCAGCAGGCCGGACAGCAACTGCAGGCCACGGCGCTGGACGGGGCGGGCGACGGCGCCCAACGACGGGAGTTCGCGAATCCAGCTCAACGTGATCGCCGGCCGCGACTCGATGCGTTCGACGTAGGCCTCGACGGCCTGGCGAATTTGCCGATGCCAATCCGCTTCGGGATCGACTGCCGCGGCGATACTTTCGCCGAGTTCCTCGATGTCCGCGCTCAACAACTCCAGGAAGCATTGTTCCTTGCCGGCGAAGTGGTCGTAGAACGTGCGCTTGGACGTGCGCGCGTGGCGAACGATGTCGGCGACCGTGGTGGTGCGGTAGCCGCGTTCGCCGATCGAGGTGGCGAGGCCGTCGAGCAAGCGTGACCGAAACGGGTCCGGCTCGGCGGGTGCATCGCCGCGTACGGCATCGAGAGCCGCTGATGTCACGGCCGACCCCTTTCGGCGAGTACGGCACCTTGTCAGGTTTGGTACTCCAGAGTACCGTACAGGGAAAGATCTGCGGTACACCGCGGTACCACCCCGCCCCGGGGCAGATGTTGGGAGCACGCATTGAGCGAATTAGTCACCGTCCCACCGGTTTCCCAGGCAGTGAAGTTGCCCCCGGCCGCCCGGATCCCGAAGCCGCTCTGCGGTCTCTTCTTCGCGACGTCGCGGCGGGGGATGATCAAACTCCTGGCGCGCCGCTACGGCAACGTCTTCGCGATCAACCTTCCGATGTTCGGCCGCGTCGTGGTGGTCGGTGAGCCGGACCTGGCCAAGCAGATCTTCACCACCAGCCCCGACGAGCTCGGCAATATCCAGCCCAACCTGAGCCGGATGTTCGGGAGCGGCTCGGTGTTCGCGCTCGACCGCGACGATCACCGCCGCCGGCGGCGGCTGCTGGCGCCGCCTTTTCACGGCAAGAGCATGAAGAACTACGAGGCGATCATCGAAGAGGAGACGCTGCGCGAGAGTGCGGGTTGGCCGCAGGGCGAGCCCTTCGCCACGATGCCGTCGACGATGCGCATCACGCTCAACGCCATCCTGCGCGCGGTCTTCGGGGCCGACGGGGCCGAACTGGACGAGCTGCGCCGGATCATCCCGCCGTGGGTCACCCTGGGATCGCGCTTAGCCGCACTGCCGAAGCCCAAGCGGACCTATGGCCGATTCAGCCCGTGGGGCCGGCTAGCCGAATGGCGGCGCCAGTACGACATCGTCATCGACAAGCTGATCGCGGCCGAAAAGTCGGATCCGAACTTCGAAGAGCGCACGGACGTCCTCGCGCTGATGCTGCGCAGCACCTACGACGATGGTTCGGTCATGTCGCGCAAGGACATTGGCGACGAGCTGCTCACCCTGCTGGCCGCCGGGCACGAGACCACCGCCGCCACGCTCGGCTGGGCGTTCGAGCGGATCACCCGGCACCCGGACCTGCTGGCGGCCCTGGTCGAGGAGGCCGACAACGGCGGCAGCGAGCTACGCCAGGCGACGATTCTGGAAGTCCAACGGGCCAGGACAGTGATCGACTTCGCCGCTCGCCGGGTCTACCCACCGACTTACCAACTCGGCGAATGGACCATTCCCCGCGGGTATTCGATGATCGTCAGCATTGCACAGATACACGAGAACCCGAGCGTCTTCCCCGACCCCGAGCGCTTCGATCCGCAGCGCTACATCGGGACCAAGCCGTCCTCGTTCGCGTGGATTCCCTTCGGCGGTGGGGCCAGGCGGTGTGTGGGTGCCGCGTTCGCCAACATGGAGATGGACGTGGTGCTTCGAACGGTGTTGCGTCACTTCACTATCGAGACCAACCCGGCGCCGGGAGAGCGGTGGCACTGCCGCGGTGTCGCCTACACCCCGAAGGACGGCGGACGCATCGTGGTGCGCAGGCGCTGAGCGTTCAGCGGTTCGCGTCGGCGCGGCGCGGCAGCTTCCAGCCCGGGCGAATGTAGTGACAGGTGTATCCGCCGGGGTAGCGCTGTAGGTAGTCCTGGTGCTCGGGCTCGGCTTCCCAGAAATCCCCGGCCGGGCTGACCTCCGTCACGACCTTGCCGGGCCATAGGCCGGACGCCTCGACGTCGGCGATGGTGTCCAGCGCGACGCGCTTCTGCTCGTCGTCGGTGTAGAAGATCGCCGACCGGTAGCTGGGGCCCCTGTCGTTGCCCTGCCGGTCTTTCGTTGTCGGATCGTGGATTTGGAAGAAGAACTCCAGCAGCGCGCGGTAGTCGGTGACCGCCGGGTCGTAGACGATCTCCACGGCCTCGGCGTGCGTGCCGTGGTTGCGGTAGGTCGCGTTGGGGGTGTCGCCGCCGCTGTAGCCGACCCGCGTCGAGATCACGCCGGGCTGTTTGCGGATCAGGTCTTGCATTCCCCAAAAGCAGCCGCCGGCCAGAACCGCTTTTCGGGGCTCTTTTTGGGAATCGCTCATTGCATGCCTTCCTGATCGGCCACAACTCCGGTCTGATCCCAGCCCAGGCTACACTCCGCCGATGACCCGCAACGGCGCGAAGAGGCCCGCGTGAGCACGCCCGCGTTCTCCCGCAGCGAACTGTCCGACGCCTTCCAGAAGTTCGAGGAGACGGTGGCCCGGGCCGCCGAAACTCGGGACTGGGACGCCTGGGTGCAGCAGTACACACCCGACGTCGAATACATCGAGCACGCGGCGGGCACCATGCACGGCCGCGACGCGGTGCGTGAGTGGATCAAGCAAACGATGACGACCTTTCCCGGAAGCCACATGGTGGCGTTCCCGACGTTGTGGTCGGTCATCGACGAGCCCACCGGCCGGGTCATCCTCGAACTGGACAACCCGATGCGCGATCCGGGCGATGGCAGCGTCATCAGCGCGACGAACATCACGATCATCACCTACGCCGGCGACGGCCTTTGGTGCCGTGAAGAAGACATCTACAACCCGCTGCGCTTCCTGCGGGCGGGGATGAAGTGGTGCCGCAAGGCGCAGGCCCTGGGCACTCTCGACGAAGACGCCGAACGTTGGATGCATCAGTACGGAGGAGCGGAATGAACGCACCCAAGTTGGTCATCGGCGCCAACGGCTTTCTGGGTTCACACGTAGCCCGTCAGCTCGTCGCCGGCGGCGCCGAGGTTCGAGCGATGGTGCGCCCGACCGCCAATACCCGTGCCATCGATGACCTTGCACTGACCCGCTTTCAGGGCGACGTGTTCGACACCGCCACCCTGCGCGAGGCGATGGACGGGGTCGACGACGTGTACTACTGCGTGGTCGATACCCGCGCGTGGTTGCGTGACCCCGCGCCGCTGTTCCGCACCAACGTCGAGGGCCTGCGCAACGTGCTCGATGTCGCCGTCAAGGAACCCGCCCTGCGCCGGTTCATCTTCACCAGCACCTACGCGACGGTGGGCCGTCGCCACGGGCACGTGGCGACCGAAGAAGACGTGATCGACCCCCGCGGGCTGACTCCCTATGTGCAATCCCGGGTTCAGGCCGAAGATCTGGTGATGCGCTACGTGGCCGAGGCCGGCCTGCCTGCCGTCGCCATGTGTGTCTCGACCACTTACGGCAGCGGGGACTGGGGAGGCACCCCGCACGGCGCCTTCATCGCCGGCGCGGTGTTCGGCAAGCTGCCCTTTCTGATGAACGGCATCCAGCTGGAGGTCGTCGGCGTCGATGACGCCGCCAGGGCAATGATCCTGGCCGCCGAGCGCGGCCGCGTCGGCGAGCGATACCTGGTGTCCGAGCGGATGTTCGCGCTGAACGATGTCGTGCGGATCGCGGCCGATGAGGCCGGGGTGCCGCCGCAGCGCGCGATCTCGGTGCCGGTCCTCTATGCCCTGGCCGCAATGGGCACCCTCAGGGCCCGGCTGACCGGCAAGGACTCCGAACTCAGCCTCAGGTCGGTGCGCATGATGCGCGCCGAAGCCGACGTCGACAGCGGCAAGGCGAAGCGCGAGCTCGGCTGGCAGCCGCGTCCGGTCGAGGAATCCATTCGCGAGGCGGCCCGGTTCTGGTCGGAGTTGCGCGACGCCAAAGACAAGAGCACGACTACCGGGTGAACACCACGCCGACGAGCGTTCAGCACGCGCGCGTTCGCTGGTTGCCTGACTAACGTCGGGCGACGTGACTCCTGAAAAGACCCGCGTCGCCCTCACCGGCGCGCCGCAGACCATGTTGGCGACGTTGTACGCCAAAGCGCTCGACGCCGACCTACCCCGTCCGATTCTGGGCGATCGATACGCCAAGAAGGTCGTCGAGCGCATCGACTACGACTGGACGAAGACCTCCATTACCGCGCGCCGGTCGGCGTCGGTAACCACCCGCACGGCGCACTTCGACGCCTGGGCGCGGCAATTTCTGGGTGCGCACCCCGAGGCCGTCGTGCTGCACCTGGGCTGCGGGCTGGACAGCAGGTTCTTCCGGCTGCAGCCGGGCCCGGGCGTGGAGTGGTACGAGGTCGACTACCCGGACGTGGCCCGGCTATGGGCACAGCTTTATCCCGCCGGCGACCATCACCACGTCGTCGCCGCCGCGGTCACCGATCCGGCCTGGCTGTCCCGCATTCCCGACGACCGGCCGACCTTGATCCTCGGCGAGGGCCTCACCATGTACCTCACCGAAGAGGACGGAATCGCATTACTCCGACGAGTGGTCGACCGCTTCCCCTCCGGGGAATTGCAGTTCGACGCGTTTAACCGACTGGGCATCAAGTCACAGTGGAGCAACGCGGTGGTGCGGCGCTCCGGGTCGACACTGCACTGGGGAATCGACGGGCCCGACGACATCCTTGAAGCGGTGCCCGGGGTGCGGCTGCTGGCGTGGGAGCGATGGTTCGAGTCGGACACCTTCAACCAGCTGCCGGGCGCCTACCGCGCCCTGGGCAAGTTCATGTCGCTGGTTCCGGCGGTGGCCAACATGGCCCAATACCACCGCTACGCATTCGGGCCCGTCTGATCGGGAAGTCTTGAGCACCGGCTGGTGTTGCATCCCTTATCCGTGTCCGTAGGAGGTATCAACCATGGCCCACAAGCAAGTCCTGGAACCGAACGCCGGGCATCCGATCACGATCGAGCCGACCAACCGGCGGGTGCAGGTTCGTGTCAATGGCGAGCTGGTCGCGGACACCACCGCGGCACTGGAATTGCGCGAGGCGACTTTGCCTGCGGTGCAATACATTCCGCTGAGCGACGTGGTCTCCGACCGGCTTACCCGCACCGACACCAGCACCTACTGCCCGTTCAAAGGCGATGCCAGCTACTACAGCGTGACCACCTCGGCCGGCGACACCGTCGAGGATGTGATCTGGACGTACGAGCAGCCCTATCCGGCGGTCGCGGCGATCGCCGGGCACGTCGCCTTCTACCCCAACAAGGCCGACATCAGCGTCGTGGATCAGTAGCGCTCAATCGGTGAACACGGCGGCCGACTTGGTGTCGCTGTATTCGCGCATCGACACGATCTGCCCGTCGCGGGTCTCGAAGATGCAAATGAACGGGGTGTCGTATTCGATGCCGTCCCTCGATGTCCCCGAGACTTGCGCCTCGACGACGACCGTTTCACCTTCCGTGATGCAGCGGCGCAGATCGATGTTGATCTCGCAGATTTCTCTGCGTCGCTCGTTCGCCTTCCGGAACGTCTCCTTGTCGAACGAGACGCGGGTGATGATGCTCCAGTAGGTGAAGTCGTCGCTGAGCAGGGCGAAACCCTCCTCCACATCGCCGCCCTCGCAGACGCTCTGCAGGAACATCCAGGCCAGTTCCGCTTGCGGGCCATCGAACGGCGTCATCACATCGCAATATTGTCTTGGAAGACGGTGAACGGTCAATCGCCGCGAGTCGTCGGCTGCAATCGGAGTGAGCTGGAGCTTTCGTGAAGAGTGCGCGCACGGTGACGTTCGCTGGGACCGTCAGCTTCGGGCACACGCTCGCGCCACTGCGCCGTGGCCCTCGGGATCCGTGCTTTCAGATGTCCGCTGACGGCGCGATCTGGCGAACCTCGCTACTGCCCAGCGGACCCGTCGCTGCGCGGATCAGCCGGGCGGCGCCCAATGCCGCCCATGGCGAGGCGTGGGGATCCGGTGCCGAGGAGTTCGCCGAGACGCTGCCCGCGCTGCTGGGCGCCGAGGACGACGTCTCGGGCTTCGCTCCGCGGGACCCGACGGTCGCCGCCGCGCACCGGCGGGTCCCACACCTGCGGCTGGGCCGCACCGGACGGGTGCTGGAAGCCCTGATCCCGGCGGTCATCGAGCAGCGGGTACCCGGCGCCGACGCGTTTCGGTCGTGGCGGGTACTGGTGTCCAAGTACGGGACGCCGGCGCCGGGGCCGGCGCCGGCCGGCATGCGGGTACCACCCTCTGCCGACGTGTGGCGCAACATCCCGTCGTGGGAATTCCACCGGGCCAATGTCGACCCGGGCCGGGCCCGCACGGTGGTGGGCTGCGCGCGACGTGCGGATTCGCTGGAACGGTTGCTCACTTGGCCGTCGGCGCAGGCACGTCAAGCGCTGACGTCGCTGCCCGGGGTCGGCGAGTGGACCGCTGCCGAGACGGCGCAGCGGGCGTTCGGAGATGCCGATGCCCTTTCGGTGGGCGACTATCACATCCCGAAGATGGTCGGCTGGACGCTGCTGGGCTACCCGATCGACGATGCGGTCATGCTCGAAGTGTTGGAGCCGATGCGGCCACACCGCCACCGCGTGGTTCGCCTGCTGGAGGCCAGCGGGCTGGCATACGAGCCGCGGCGCGGCGCGCGGCTGCCGGTGCAGCAAATTCATTCCCTCTGACCTGGCGGTGTTTTCGAGCCTGGTCATCGGGTATCCGTCAAGGCAACTACCTGCGAGGGAAGGAAGCTATGACTCAGTTCACCATTCCGGGCTTGACCGACAAACAGGCCGCGCGGCTGACCGAATTGCTGCAGAAGCAGCTGAGCACGTACAACGATCTTCATTTGACGTTGAAGCACATCCACTGGAATGTGGTGGGGCCCAACTTCATTGGTGTGCACGAGATGATCGATCCCCAGGTCGAGGCGGTGCGTGGTTTCGCCGACGACGTCGCAGAACGCATTGCGGCCCTTGGTGCTTCGCCGCAGGGGACGCCGGGTGCGATCATCAGGGATCGCTCGTGGGATGACTATTCGGTCGACCGCGACACCGTCCAGGCGCATTTGGCCGCACTGGACTTGGTCTACACCGGCGTGATCGAAGACATTCGCCACGCGATCGACGAAACGGACGAAATCGACCAGGTCACCCAGGACCTGTTGATCGAGCAGGCCGGCAACTTGGAGAAGTTCCAGTGGTTCGTTCGGGCGCACCTGGAGAGCGCCGGCGGCAAGTTGAGCCATGAGGGCTCGGCCACCGAGAAGGACGCCGCCCGCAGCGCGCGACGCAATTCGTAGCAAAACGATTATTCGGGCCGGCCCCCGGCGGGCCGACGCTGACGGTCGGCTTCGGCGGTTTCACGATCGAGCCGCTGCGCCTCGTAGATCGTGACGTTGGTCCGCGACATCACCAACGCGGCTATCCCGACGGCGAGGATCGCGCCGGGCACCACCGAGAACGAACCCGTCATCTCCGCGACCATGATCATGATCGCCAACGGCGCGCGGGCGACGCTGCCGAAGCATGCCATCATCCCCACCACGACGAAAATTCCCGGTCCGCCGGGGACCCCGGGCAGACCAGACAATTCGCCCAGCCGCCAGACGGCGGCCCCCACGAAGGCGCCGATCACGATCCCGGGACCGAACAGCCCGCCGGATCCGCCGGTGCCGATCGACAACGACGTGGCGACGATCTTCGCGATCGGGAGGACGACGACGACCCACAGCGGGATGTGCAGCAGGGATCCGCGGTCGGCCGCCAACTGCGCCCAGCCGTAGCCGCTGCTCAGGATCTCGGGGATCAGCAGTCCCAACAGGCCGACCAACAGCCCGCCAAGAGCGGGCTTGACGACCGGTCCACCGGGCAGCCGGTGGGTTAGCGCCACCGCGGCATGGAAGATCCGGGCATAGAGGTAGCCGACCGCCGCGGCCAGCAGGCCGATCACCACGAACCACAGCAGCGGCCACGCTCTTTCGAAGCGGTACTCCGCGTCGATGTAGCCGAACAGCGGGTCAAAGCCCAGAAAAGCGCCCAGCACCGCATATGCGGTTCCCGACGTGATGAAACCGGGCAGCAGGCAGCGGTAGTCAAAATCGTCGCGATAGGGGATCGATGCGGCCAGCACCGCCCCACCCAGCGGTGCTCCGAAGATCGCGCCAATGCCCGCGCCGATACCCAGAGCCACGGCGGTCCGGCCGTCCTCGTCGGAGAGGTCCAGGCGTCGGGTCAGCAACGAGCAGAAGCCGGCCGAGATTTGCGCCGTCGGACCCTCACGACCGCCCGAACCGCCCGAGCCTATGGTCAGCGCGCTGGCGACCATCTTCACCAACACCGCGCGGAAACGGATCGCGCGGGGATCACCGTGTATCGCCTCAATGGCTTCGTCGGTACCGTGACCGGTGGCTTCCGGCGCGAGCCTGGCCACGACGAATGCCGACAGCAGCGCCCCTGCCGTCGTCACCAGCGGGATCGCCCACGGACGTACGAAGCTGCCGGACCCATGGCCGCCGCCGTCTCCGACGGGCGTCGGGATCTGGTAACCGGCCAGGTAGCCCAGCAGAAAGTCGCCGGTGTATTTCAGCGCGAGATAGAAGACAACGGCTCCGAGGCCGGCGACGACACCGATGGCAGCGCCCAGCAGCAGCCATTTGCGCACATAGCCCGACTGCCTGATCGACCCCCCGAATCGTCCGCCCGCCGCCGCGGCCGGGGCGGTCGGGGGGTGCGGTTCGGCCTCCGCCGGCTCGCTCACCGGCCCCGCCACCCACGCACCCAGCCATCGTAAGACCAGTGGAATAACTGGACCGCGGTCCGGTTATATAGGCAACCCTAATTTGAGGAGGTAAAAATGCCTGCTGTTACCGCAGACACCCTCACCCTGCCGCGGATCGGCCCGCCCGATCCATCCGACACCGAGCGGCCCGTCCGATCGATCACCACCGGCCCGCGAGGCTACGAGGGGGAAGGCTTCCCCGTCGTCCGCGCGTTTGCCGGCGTGAGCGCCGCGGCCCTGGATCCCTTCGTGCACATGGACCAGATGGGCGCGGTGGAATACCAGCCCGGAGAGCCCAGGGGAACCGATTGGCACCCGCACCGCGGCTTCGAGACCGTCACCTACATGCTCGACGGAAAATTCGCGCACCAGGATTCCCACGGCGGTGGCGGCCTGATCACCGACGGCGCCACCCAATGGATGACGGCGGGTTCGGGCGTCCTGCACATCGAGACTCCGCCCGCCGAATTGGTCGAAAGCGGCGGCCTTTTCCACGGTGTCCAGCTGTGGGTGAATCTGCCGAAGAAAGACAAGTTCGCGCCCCCTCGGTATCAGGCCATCGAAGGCAACGACGCCGGGCTGCTCGCGTCCGGTGACGGCGGGGCGCTGGTCCGCATCATCGCCGGTGAGATCGACGGTCACCGTGGACCCGGTGTCACCCACACGCCGATCACGTTGGCGCACGCGACGATTCAAAGTGGGGCCCGGCTCAACATCCCGTGGCGGCGCGATTTCAACGCGCTGGTCTACGTCCTGTCGGGAAGCGGGTATGTCGGTCCCGTCGCGCACCCGATCACGCAGGGGCAACTGGCCGTGCTCGGACCCGGCGACCGGATCACCGTCGGCGCCCAATCAACCCAGGAGTCGTCCCGGACTACAGCAATCGATGTGCTGCTTTTGGGTGGGCGGCCGATTCGCGAGCCGGTATTCCACTACGGGCCTTTCGTAATGAACTCGCGCGCGGAATTGATCGAGGCGCTGCAGGACTACCAAGCCGGGAAGTTCGGCAATATTCCGCCTAACGCGTTAATGCCACATCGCGGGGTGGCACACTTCAATAATGGCGATAACGGCGAGTCGCCGGCCCGGCCGGCCGCCCGCAGCAAAGGCTGACGAGACGCGCAAGCGAATCCTGGACGCCGCCCGGCTGGTGTTCAGCGAACGCGGCTACGACGGCGCGACCTTTCAGGCGATCGCCGTCCGCGCCGACCTCACCCGGCCCGCCATCAACCACTACTTCTCCAGCAAGCGGGCGCTGTATCGCGAAGTCCTGGAGCAGACCAACGAGATCGTCCTGCGGGCTGCCATTCGAGAGGCCGAGCGCGAGACCACGCTGACCAAGCGGCTGACGGCGTTCATCTCCGTCGCGGTGCGCGCTAATTCGGACAATCCCGCCGTGTCAGCGTTTCTGATCACCGCTGTGCTGGAATCGCAGCGGCATCCGGAATTGAGCCTGACCGAAAACGATTCGGTGAGAATTGGCCGCGAATTCCTGACGTGGGCGGTCGGCGAGGCGATCGAACGTCGCGAAGTCGCCACTGATATCGACGCGGCGGCGTTGGTCGAGACGCTGGTCGTGCTGCTCTGCGGGGTCGGGTTCTACGCCGGCTACGTCCGCAGTTACGAGGAATTGTTGGCTGTCACCGACGTGTTGCGGCGGCTGCTCGAAGGTGCGCTCTGGCGCCCCGAAGGCTGACCCGACGCGGCGCGCCCGGCGCCAGTGAAATCGCGCACAAAGCGTATAGGCTAACTAACTTATTCGGTAGCATGGTGCCGATATGACTGAGCTTGACGACACCTCCGTAGAGCCTTCCCCACCGCCCTCGCTACGCACCGCGGGTGACTCGTGGTCCATCACCGAACTCGTCGGCGCCACCGCGTTGGGCGTCGCTGCTTCGCGCGCCGTGGAAACGGCCGGACCCAATCCACTGATCCGCGACGACTTCGCCCGCGTGCTGGTGTCCTCGGCCGGTCCCGCGTGGGAACGCTTGGCCGACGCTGAACTGGCCTGGCTCGACGACGACCCGCACGCGCGGCGTGCACATCGGCTGGGCATCGACTACCAGGCCGTGCGCACGCATTTCTTCGACGAGTACTTTGCCGACGCCGTCAGCGCCGGAATCCGGCAGGTGGTGATTCTGGCCGCGGGGCTGGACTCGCGTGCCTACCGGTTGGATTGGCCGGCGAATACCGCCGTCTACGAGATCGATCAGCCCCAGGTGCTGGAGTACAAGACCGGAATCCTGCAGCGGCACGGCGCGGTACCGGCGGCCAGCCGGCGCCCGGTCCCGGTGGACCTGCGGGATGACTGGCCGGCAGCGTTGACCGCCGCCGGTTTCGACCGCACCCAACCGACCGCCTGGCTTGCCGAGGGCTTGCTGCCCTATCTGCCCGGCGATGCCCAGGACCGGCTCTTCGAAATGTTCACCGCGCTGAGCGCGCCGGGCAGCCAGGTCGCCATCGAGGCGTTCGGCATGAATTCGCGGAGCAACTCGCAGCGCTGGCTGCGGATGCGAGAGCGGCTCGGCCTCGATGTCAACGTCCAGGCGCTGACCTATCACGAGCCGGACCGCACGGATCCCGTGGAATGGCTGGCCGACCACGGCTGGCAGGTAAACAGCGTGAACAACCGCGACGAGATGGCCCGGCTGGGCCGGCCGGTACCCGACGACCTCGCCGACGAGGCCGTGCGCAGCACGCTGCTACGCGCACGCCTCGGCGCCCCGACCCACTGACCCGCGCCCACCCCTGACCGAGGAGCACGCGATGAGTTCACTGCGCACCCACGACGACAGCTGGGACATCAAGTCCAGCGTCGGCACCACCGCCGTGATGGTGGCCGCCGCCCGCGCCGTCGAGACCGAGCAGCCCGACGCGCTCATCCGCGACCCGTACGCCAAGCTGCTTGTCACCAACGCGGGCGCCGGCGTCCTCTGGGAGGCCATGCTCGAGCCGGAGGTCGCGGCCAGGGTGGAAGCCCTCGACTCCGAATCCGCGGCGCACCTCCACCACATGCGCGGCTACCAGGCCGTGCGCACGAATTTCTTCGACACCTTCTTCAAAGACGCTGTCGCCGACGGGATCCGGCAGGTGGTGATCCTGGCGTCGGGCCTAGATTCCCGCGCCTACCGCCTGGACTGGCCGGCGGGCACCACGGTGTACGAGATCGACCAGCCCCAGGTGTTGGCCTACAAGTCCACGACGCTGGCCGAAAACGGTGTGACGCCTTCGGCGGATCGCCGCGAGGTCGCGATCGACCTGCGTCAGGACTGGCCCGCCGCGCTGCGTGCCGCGGGCTTCGACCCGGCGGCGCGCACGGCCTGGCTCGCCGAGGGGCTGCTGATGTACCTGCCGGCGGAAGCCCAGGACCTGTTGTTCACCCAGATCGGTGAGCTGAGCCCCGCCGGTAGTCGGGTCTCGGCCGAAACCGCCCCCGCGCACGCCGACGAGCGGCGGCAGCAGATGCGCGAGCGGTTCAGGAGGGTGGCCGACGAGCTCGGTCTGGAGGAGACCATCGACGTCGGGGAGCTGATGTACCGCGACGACCACCGGGCGAACGTCGCAGACTGGCTCAACAACCACGGCTGGCGCGCCCGCGCGCAGCCGTCGACGGACGAGATGCGACGGCTGGGGCGCTGGATCGAGAGCGTTCCGCTGGCCGACGACAAGGACGCGTTCTCCGACTTCGTGATCGCCGAGCGGTTGTAGCGGCAGCCGCCCAGGATCTTCCTTACTGCTCTCCCAACCGGATGGTTAGGATCGCGGTATCACCCATGAGCGCTCGCGCGACGAGCAGTGGGCACCCTCCGGGAAGGAAGTCACTGATGACCACCGAATCGGTTACGCCGAAGACATCTGCGTCCAACGGGGCCCCGGCAGCTCAACCAGACAACGTCGCCGCGACCGTGGACCGGCTTCGCAAGACCTTCGCCACCGGTCGCACCCGGGACGTCGAATGGCGCAAGCGGCAGTTGCTGCAGCTGCAAAAGTTGATGGAAGAGAACGAGGCTGCCATCGCCGCCGCTCTGGCCGACGATCTGGACCGCAACCCGTTCGAGGCGTACATCGCCGACGTCGCAACGACCGCCGGTGAGGCGAAGTACGCGGCCAAGAAGGTTCGCCGGTGGACGAAGCGCAAATACCAATTGCTCGAGGTGCCGCAGCTTCCCGGCCGCGGCTGGATCGAATACGAGCCCTACGGCACCGTGCTGATCATCGGCGCCTGGAATTACCCGTTCTACCTGACGCTGGGTCCGGCCGTCGGCGCGATCGCCGCGGGGAACGCCGTCATTCTCAAGCCGTCGGAGATCGCCGCGGCGTCGGCGCATTTGATGGCCGAGCTGGTGCCCCGATACCTCGACAACGACGCGATCGCCGTGGTCGAGGGCGACGGCTCCGTGAGCCAGGCGCTGATAGCGCAGGGCCTGGACCGCGTGCTATTCACCGGCGGCACCGAGATCGGCCGCAAGGTATACGAGGGCGCGGCGCCGCACCTGACGCCGTGCACGCTGGAGCTCGGCGGCAAGAGCCCGGTGATCGTGGCGGCCGACGCCGACGTGGAAGTCGCCGCCAAGCGGATCGCCTGGATGAAACTGCTGAACGCCGGCCAGACCTGCGTCGCCCCCGACTATGTGCTGGCGGACGCGAAGATTCGCGACGAACTGGTGGACAAGATCGGCGCCGCCATCGCCAAGTTCACGTCGGACAAGCCGAACGGCATGCGGATCGTCAACCAGCGTCAGTTCGACCGGATCAGCGGCTACCTGTCCGGCAAGGACGGCAAGGTCGCCGTCGGCGGGGCCTGCGACGCGTCGAGCCTGCGCATCCAGCCCACCGTCGTCGTCGACCCGGATCCGGACGGGCCGCTGATGCGCAACGAGATCTTCGGGCCGGTGCTTCCGGTGGTCACCGTCCAATCCCTGGACGATGCAATACGTTTCGTCAATTCGCGGCCCAAACCGCTTTCCGCCTACCTATTCACCAAGACCCGCGAAACCCGCGAACGGGTGATCAAAGAGGTGCCCGCGGGCGGCATGCTGGTGAACCACCTCGCTTTCCAGGTGTCGACGGCCAAGCTGCCGTTCGGCGGGGTCGGCGCGTCGGGCATGGGCGCGTATCACGGCCGCTATGGCTTCGAAGAGTTCAGCCACCGCAAGTCGGTGCTGACCAAGCCGACGCGGCCCGACCTGTCGAGCTTCATCTACCCGCCCTACACCGAGCGGGCGTTCAAGATGGCCCGCAGGATGTTCTGACATCCCTGCGTCAAATCGCTTGCTAAACACAAATTCTCACCGCAGAGAGGAACCTGATGCCCGGAGTGCAGGATCGCGTCATCGTCGTCACCGGAGCCGGTGGAGGATTGGGTCGTGAATACGCCCTGACCCTCGCCGCCGAAGGCGCCAGCGTCATCGTGAACGACCTCGGCGGGGCCCGCGACGGCACCGGCGCCGGCCACAATATGGCCGACGAGGTGGTCAAGGAGATCCGCGACGCGGGTGGGCGTGCGGCCGCCAACTATGACAGCGTCGCCGAGCCCGAGGGCGCCGAGAACATCATCAAGACCGCGCTCGACGAGTTCGGCGCGGTGCACGGCGTGGTGAGCAACGCCGGGATCCTGCGCGACGGCACCTTCCACAAGATGTCGTTCGAGAACTGGGACGCCGTGCTCAAGGTGCACCTCTACGGCGGCTACAACGTCATCCGCGCCGCGTGGCCGCACTTCCGTGAGCAGAGCTACGGGCGGGTGGTCGTCGCCACCTCCACGAGCGGCCTGTTCGGCAACTTCGGTCAGACCAACTACGGCGCGGCCAAGCTCGGCCTAGTCGGCCTGATCAACACGCTGGCGCTCGAGGGCGCCAAGTACAACATCAACGCCAACGCGGTCGCCCCGATCGCGGCCACCAGGATGACCCAGGACATCATGCCGCCCGAGGTGCTGGAGAAGCTCACGCCGGAGTTCGTCGCACCCGTGGTGGCCTACCTGTGCACCGAGGAATGTGCCGACAGCGCATCGGTTTTCGTCGTCGGCGGCGGCAAGGTGCAGCGCGTGGCGCTGTTCCAGAACGACGGCATCAACTTCGACAAGCCGCCGTCGGTTCAGGACATCGCCGCCCAGTGGAGCGACATCACGGACCTCTCCGCTGCGCAGAAGGCCGGATTCAAGCTCTGACTCAGGCGAGCAGCGCGTCGCGCAGCTTGTCCACGTCCGCCGCGGAGATGCCCGCGTCGCGCAGGTAGCCGTCGAGCGATCCGAATTCCTCGTCGATCGCTTGGCGGGCGGCGGCCAGGTATTCCTCGCGGACGCCGAGGACCCCGTCGGACAGCCGGGCCTCGGTGAAGGTGACCACCTCCGGGGTCAGTTCGGTTTGTTGGCGCTGTGCGATCATCTCGGAGATCCGGGCCCGCAGTTGCGGTGCCGAGTCATTGCTGCGCAGGAAGTCGGCGACGATGGTGTCGCGATCGACACCGATCGCCTCCAGCACGGTGGCGACCACGAAGCCGGTGCGATCCTTTCCCGCGAAGCAGTGCGTGAGTACCGGGCGCCCGGCGGCGAGCAGCGTGATGACGCGCTGCAGCGCGCGTTGCGCCCCGTTACGCGTTGGGAATTGGCGGTATTCGTCGACCATGTAGCGGGCGGCGGCCTCGTTGACCGACATGTCGGAGTCGGCGCCCTCGCCGGTGAGCAGGCGCTGGAACGCGTGTTCGTGCGGTGCTTGGTCGTCGGTGCCGGCGTCGTCCTCGCCGAGGTCCGGGAAGGGCAGCAGGTGGATCTCGACGCTGTCGGGAACCAGTCCCGGACCGCGACGGGCGACTTCCCGGGTCGCGCGCAGGTCGGCGACGTCGGTGATGCCGAGTCGGCGCAGCGTCGCCCGGCCCTCGTCGTCGAGACGGCTCAGCTCGCTGGATCGGAACAGCCGCCCGGGCCGCAAGGCGGACGCGAAGTCCGCGACGTCCCGAAAGTTCCAGGCGCCCGGCAGTTCCCGGACAGCGGCCTCAGCCATGTGACGTGACCGCCGCCGCGAGCGCGGATTGCTCCCGGCCGAGTTCGGTGCGCGCGACGGTGCGCATGTGCACCTCGTCCGGTCCGTCGAAGATCCGCATCGCCCGGTGCCAGGCATACAGCCGGGCCAGCGCCGTGTCCTCGCTGACGCCGGCGGCCCCGTGCACCTGGATGGCACGGTCGATGACGTCGCAGGCCACCTGCGGCGCGACCGCCTTGATCTGCGACACCAGCAGGTGGGCGGCCCTATTGCCGTGCTGGTCGATGGTCCAGGCGGCCTTCTCGCACAGCAGCCTGGCCTGGTCGATCTCGTTGCGCGACTTGGCAATTGCCTGCTGGACCAGGCCCTGGTCGGCCAGCGGGCGGCCGAATGCGATGCGGTTGTTCGCGCGGTGCACCATCAGGGCCAGTGCCCGTTCGGCGCCGCCGAGCGCGCGCATGCAGTGGTGGATGCGCCCCGGCCCCAGCCGCGCCTGGGCGATCGCGAATCCGCCGCCCTCTTCGCCGAGCAGGTTGGTGACCGGCACCCGGACGTTGTCGTAGATGATCTCGCAGTGCCCGGGCTGGTCCTGGTAACCGAAGACCGTCGTTGAGCGGACGACCGTCACGCCCGGCGTATCGATCGGCACCAAGACCATCGACTGCTGCTGGTGGCTGGCCGCTTCGGGGTTGGTGCGGCCCATCACGATGAGGATCTTGCAGCGCGGGTCCGCCGCCCCCGAGGTCCACCACTTGCGGCCGTTGATCACGTAGTCGCCGCCGTCGCGCACGATGGAGGTCTCGATGTTGCGCGCGTCGCTGCTGGCGACCGCGGGCTCGGTCATCGAGAAGGCGCTGCGGATCTCGCCGGCCAGCAGCGGCTCCAGCCACCGCTTGCGCTGCTCGTCGGTGGCGAACAGGTGCAGGGTTTCCATGTTTCCGGTATCGGGTGCCGCGCAGTTGAGTGCCTCGGGTGCGATCTCGAGGCTCCAGCCGGTCAGCTCGGCCAGCGGGGCGTATTCCAGGTTGGTCAGGCCCGACTCGGCCGGCAGGAACAGGTTCCACAGCCCGGCCGCTTTGGCCTTGGTCTTCAGTTCCTCGATGACGGGCGGAACGGTGTGGTCGTTCGGGCCGGCCTCGTGGCGGTATTTGTCGTAATCGGCCTCGGCCGGAAAGACATACTCGGTCATGAAGTCGGACAGCCGCTTGTGGTAGTCGCTCGCTTTGGCCGACATCGCGAAGTCCATGTCCGTCACGATAGGACACGTGCACAAAGGCCTGGTTTCAGGTCGCCGTCGCGCGAAATATAAACGGTTGCGAGCGGCCGCGGCGTGTCGTCGCAGACGTTTATGTGTCGCGGTAGACATGGCATCATGACCGACGCCGAGAGCCGTCCCCCCTTCCCGCCGTTCACCCTCGAGACCGCGCTGCAGAAGGTCCAGGCCGCCGAGGACGCATGGAACACCCGCGACCCCGAGCGCGTCAGCCTGGCCTATACGCCGGACTCGGAGTGGCGCAATCGGAGCGAACGGATCGTCGGCCGGGATCAGATCGTGGCGTTTCTGACCCGCAAATGGCAGCGCGAACTCGACTACTCGCTGCGCAAGAGCCTGTGGGATTTCCACGACAACCGCATCGCGGTGCGGTTTCAGTACGAGTGCCACGACGAGGCCGATCAGTGGTACCGGAGCTACGGCAACGAACTGTGGGAGTTCGCCCCGTCGGGGTTGATGGCCCGCCGCGAAGCCAGCATCAACGACGTTCCCATCGACGAATCCGAGCGACGGTACTTCGGCCCACGCCCGGCGTCAGAACATGGCCAAGACATCCCGCTCTGGTAGCGGTCGATAGGGTGTCTGCGGCAAGCCCGAAGCAAACGAAAGTAGATGTACGCGCCATGACAGATCCGCAGACGACGGTCGGGGTGGTGGCTGAGTCCGGGACCGACGAGCGGCGCGTCGCGCTGGTGCCCAAGGCGGTCGCGTCGCTGGTGAACAGCGGTGTGGCGGTGGTGGTCGAGTCCGGCGCCGGCGAACGGGCGCTCCTTCCCGACGAGCTCTACACCGAGGCCGGGGCCGGCATCGGGGACGCCTGGGCCGCCGACGTGGTCGTCAAGGTAGCCCCGCCGACGGCAGACGAGGTCGGCAGGTTGCGCGGCGGCCAGACGCTGATCGGCTTCCTGGCGCCGCGCAATACCGACAACTCGATCGGCGCGCTGAAGCAGGCCGGGGTGCAGGCGTTCGCGCTGGAGGCCATCCCGCGGATTTCGCGGGCCCAGGCCATGGATGCGCTGTCGTCGCAGGCCAACGTGGCGGGGTACAAGGCGGTGCTGCTGGCGGCCTCGGAGTCGACGCGGTTCTTCCCGATGCTTACCACCGCCGCGGGAACGGTGAAGCCGGCGACCGTGCTGGTGCTCGGTGTCGGCGTGGCCGGGCTGCAGGCGCTGGCGACGGCCAAACGGCTGGGGGCGCGCACCTCCGGTTACGACGTGCGCCCCGAGGTGGCCGACCAGGTGCGTTCGGTGGGGGCGCAGTGGCTGGACGTGGGCATCGACGCCGCCGGCGAGGGCGGCTACGCCCGCGAACTCACCGAAGACGAACGCGCCCAGCAGCAGAAGGCGTTGGAAGACGCGATCAGCGGGTTCGACGTGGTGATTACCACGGCGTTGGTGCCGGGCCGCCCGGCGCCGCGGCTGGTGACCGCGGCCGCGGTGGAGGCGATGAAACCCGGAAGCGTCATCGTCGACCTCGCCGGTGAGGCCGGCGGCAACTGCGAATTGACCGAGCCGGGCCAGACGGTGGTCAAGCACGACGTCACCATCGCGTCGCCGCTGAACCTGCCCGCGACGATGCCGGAGCACGCCAGCGAGCTCTACAGCAAGAACATCACCGCGCTGCTGGATCTGCTGATCAAGGACGGGAAGCTGGCGCCGGACTTCGACGACGAGGTCATCTCGGAGTCGTGCGTGACCCGCGGGGAGGACTCCTAGATGTACGACGAGCTATTGGCCAATCTGGCGATCCTGGTGCTCTCCGGTTTCGTCGGGTTCGCGGTGATCTCGAAGGTGCCCAACACGCTGCACACCCCGCTGATGTCGGGGACCAACGCCATCCACGGGATCGTGGTGCTCGGCGCGCTGGTGGTGTTCGGCGAGGTCGAGCACCCGTCGCTGGCCGTGCAGATCATCCTGTTCGTGGCGGTCGTGTTCGGGACGCTGAACGTCATCGGCGGTTTCATCGTCACCGACCGGATGCTGGGCATGTTCAAGGGCAAAAAGCCTGCGCCCCAAGCGAAGACCGAGGAGCCGGCTGCCAAATGAACTACTTGGTAATCGGCCTGTACATCATTTCCTTCGCGCTGTTCATCTACGGCCTGATGGGCCTGACGGGCCCCAAGACCGCGGTGCGCGGCAACTTGATCGCCGCGGTGGGCATGGCCATCGCGGTGGCGGCGACGCTGGTCAAGATCCGGCACACCGACCAATGGGTATTGATCATCGCCGGCCTCGTGGTGGGCGTCGTGCTCGGTGTTCCGCCGGCGCGGTTGACCAAGATGACCGCCATGCCCCAGCTGGTGGCGTTCTTCAACGGCGTCGGCGGCGGCACGGTCGCGCTCATCGCGCTGTCGGAATTCATTGAGACATCAGGCTTTTCGGCCTTCCAGCACCACGAGTCGCCGACCGTGCACATCGTGGTGGCGTCGTTGTTCGCCGCGATCATCGGGTCGATCTCGTTCTGGGGCTCGATCATCGCGTTCGGCAAGCTGCAGGAGATCATCTCCGGATCTCCGATCGGTTTCGGCAGGGCCCAGCAACCGATCAATGTGCTGCTGCTGGCCGCGGCCGTCGCGGCCGCCGTGGTCATCGGCCTGCACGCACATCCCGGCAGCGGCGGGGTGTCGCTGTGGTGGATGATCGGCCTGCTGGCCGCGGCCGGGGTGTTGGGCCTGATGGTGGTGCTACCCATCGGCGGTGCCGACATGCCGGTGGTCATTTCGCTGCTCAACGCGATGACCGGGTTATCGGCCGCCGCTGCGGGATTGGCGTTGAACAACACCGCGATGATCGTGGCCGGCATGATCGTCGGCGCCTCGGGTTCGATCCTGACCAATCTGATGGCCAAGGCGATGAACCGGTCCATCCCCGCGATCGTCGCCGGCGGTTTCGGTGGCGGTGGTGTGGCGCCCAGCGGCGACGGCGGCGGCGACAAGCACGTCAAGTCCACGTCGGCCTCCGACGCGGCGATCCAGATGGCCTACGCCAACCAGGTGATCGTGGTCCCGGGTTACGGCCTGGCCGTCGCGCAGGCACAGCACGCGGTCAAGGACATGGCTTCGCTGCTGGAGGACAAGGGCGTGCCGGTGAAGTACGCGATCCACCCGGTGGCGGGCCGCATGCCCGGGCACATGAACGTGCTGCTGGCCGAGGCCGAGGTGGACTACGACGCCATGAAAGACATGGACGACATCAACGACGAGTTCGCCCGGACCGATGTCGCGATCGTCATCGGCGCCAACGACGTCACCAACCCGGCTGCGCGCAATGAGGCCTCGAGTCCGATCTACGGCATGCCCATTCTCAATGTGGACAGGGCCAGGTCGGTGATCGTGCTGAAGCGATCGATGAATTCCGGGTTCGCGGGGATCGACAACCCGCTGTTCTATGCCGAGGGGACCACGATGTTGTTCGGCGACGCGAAGAAATCGGTGACGGAGGTCGCCGAGGAACTCAAAGCGCTATAGCGGGCCTCTAGACCGGCGGATAAGCGGGCGGCGGGTAGCCGTTGCCGTCCTGAACGCCCCGCAATCCCCAGGTGAAGTACCGCATGAAGAACTCGAGCTCGTCGCTTGCGTCGTAATCCGGATTCGGATCCATCGTCCCCACCTCTCGACTTGCGACAATTCCGATCGAAGTCTAGTCCCCTCGTCGCCGGTGCGACAGGCGGCCGAGGGTCCCCGAGGCCTTAAACTGTCCAACCAGTTGATTGATAATTTGCCTCATCCGGACCCGCCGGAACCCAGATCCGGCCCCGCCGGCAGTGACGATAGTGAGTACAGATGACATCCGACAGCATCACCCCCAACGGGTTGACACGCCGCGAGGAGTTGCTGGCTGTTGCCACCAAGCTGTTCGCCGCCCGCGGCTATCACGGCACCCGGATGGACGACGTTGCCGATGTGATCGGCCTGAACAAGGCGACCGTCTACCACTACTACGCCAGCAAGTCCCTGATCCTGTTCGACATCTACCGTCAGGCCGCCGAGGGCACGCTGGCCGCGGTGCACGACGATCCGTCCTGGACGGCCCGCGAAGCGCTCTACCAGTACACCGTCCGGCTGCTGACCGGCATCGCGAGCAACCCCGAGCGGGCCGCGGTGTACTTCCAGGAACAGCCCTACATCACCGAGTGGTTCACCACCGAACAGGTCGCCGAGGTCCGCGAGAAGGAGGCCCAGGTCTACGAGCACGTGCACGGCCTCATCGACCGCGGGATCGCCAGCGGCGAGTTCTACGAGTGCGACTCGCACGTGGTGGCGCTGGGCTACATCGGGATGACGCTGGGCAGCTATCGCTGGCTGCGCCCGAGCGGGCGGCGTACGGCGAAGGAAATCGCCGCCGAGTTCAGCACCGCCCTGCTGCGCGGGCTGATCCGCGACGAGTCGATCCGCAAGAATTCCCCGCTCGGGCTTTAGCGGCCGTCCGCAAGCGTGAGCAGCTCATCGACCGACCACTGATCGTCGGCGTGGTTGCCGTATTTGCATGCCAACACGGTGCCGTCGGAGGCGATCAGGAAATCGGCAGGTTTGCCGAAGTGGTTCTCCCCCCGTCCGATCGCGCCGCTCGCCTTGGACCACCGCATGCCGCGGGCGGCGGCGAGCATCGCGCGTGGATGCAACGTGGCACCGATGGAGAATTCGATCCCAAACTCCTTGTACAGCTTGCGATCCGGATCGGCCACGACCGCAAACGGTAGGTCGGCCTGGTAGCGGCGAAGCGTGTCGGCGGCGGAATGAAACACCACCACCTCGGTGACGCCGGCGGATTCGATCTCCTCATGGCGCCGGCTCAGTTCGTGCATGTGCAAGGTGCATATCGGGCACCCGGCGAAGCGCCGGAACTGCAGGTGCACCTTTCCGTCGGGAGCTGGCAGCGTGACGTCGGTGTCGGCGATCGTTCGCAGGACTCGTGCGTCGATCTTGTCGCCCACGTTCAGCACCGCGACCTCCCTCGATTATTGAGTCATACGACTCCGAATACCAGGAAGCAATTATTGAGTATACTCACTCCAAATGTCAACCGTCGGTAAGCGCCGTCCCGGACGGCCCCCGCAGTTCGATCGTCAGTGTGCGCTCGACGCGCTGCTGATGCTGTTCTGGCGCAAGGGGTATGACGCGGCAACGCAAGAGGAGATGCTGGCCGCGACGGGACTGTCTTCCTCGACGTTGTACCGTTCCTTCGGTACCAAGGCAGACATCATGCACACGGTGCTGCAGACCTATGTCGACTCGGCGTGCGCGATGCTCATCCCCCTCGAACGCGGCCGCGCCGGTGCCGCCGACGTGCACGCATTTCTTGACCAAGTCGAGGAACTCATCCGCGGGCCGATGGGCACCGCCGGCTGCCTGGCGGTGGAGACCATGCGCGATCCGATCAATCGGGATCCCCGCATCAAGAGCCTGACCGACGGGCACCTGCGACGCATGCGCCGCGGCCTGCGTGGGGCACTGCGCCGTGCGGTGGCCGCGGGCGAGCTTGCGCAGGCGACGCCCGCTACGCCGGCGAGATTGGCCGATGCCCTTCAGGCCGGCGTCCTCGGCGCACTGGCCAGGGCCCGCAGCGGCGACGCCGAACATGCCCTTGCGCTGCTCCGCGGGGTGCGTGCGCTGCTACCAGACCGTTAAAAAGCTCGTCCCGAACCTCACTGGGCGGCAACAAATGCCAGGGCTTCGTCAAGCCGCGAGGACCAGGTTTCGGATCGACAGGCGTCGATGGACGCCCATTCGCGAAAGCGGCGACCGGACGGCGCGAACGGTTCGGCCTCACCGGATTCGATCAATTCGTTCACTCTGGCCTCGGGAAGCTTGACGACCAGCGCAGTGCCGCGTCGGTCGAAAGAGGCGAAGAATCGGCCGTTGGCCCGCAGGCAGGGCAGGCCCATCATCGTCGACCGCGTGACCGTGGCGGCCGTCAACAACGGTTCGGCGACTGGCCAGAAGTCGGCTTCGGTGATCCTCTCGCTCACCGGTGTAGCTCCTCGCGGCTCGGCACCCGACGGTCGGCCCATGGATCCTTGCCGACGTCTTCGCCCTCGGCCGTGCGGCGCAGCCGATCGAGGTAGTGAACCCAACCGCCGTCGTGAGCGTCCGCCGCGCCATCTTCGAGTCCACGATGCACCAGCTTGAGCAGGGTGCTGCCGTCGGGCTGGGAAAAGAGATCGATCTCGACGGTCGTTGAGCCCGGCGGGATTCCGACGTCGGCGCGCTCCCAGCCATAGGTGAACACGATCCGGCGGGGACGCTCGACCTCGACGTAGCGGCCGGACACGGTGTCGCCGTTGGGGTGTGTCCAACGCACGACACCGCCGGCGGTGGCGTCAAGGACCGCATCCTCAGCCATCCATTGCCCGAATTGCACTGGATCGGTGAACAATTCGAAGACGCGCTCGGCGCTCGCGCGCACCACGAGCTGCTGGATGACTAGCTTCATGGCGGCCCGGTTTCCGCGGCCGCCCGCAGGCGCTCTAGCGGCGCGGCCCAGAAGTCGTCGAGCAGTGCTGCCACCTCGGCGACCCGGGCCAGGTCTGCGCGATACAGCCGTCGGGTCGCGTCGGCCCGAACGTCGACCAATCCGGCGTCGCGCAATATCTTGAGGTGCTGGCTCGCGGCCGATTTCGACAGGCCCGCGGCCTCGGCGAGAGCGGACGCGGGTCGCTCCTGATCCCACACCAATCGCAGCATCGTCCGCCGGCCCGGATGGGCCAGCGCCCTGATGGCGTCCTCGACGGCCGGCTCGGTCACGGTGTGCGGCCCATCGCCGCCAGCAGCCGATCCTGCGCAGACGCGCCCTCGCCTAGCACCACCTCCGGGCCGACGATCCCCGCTTCCCGTCCGCGCCTGGGCATTTCGGGGAGGAACATTGCAGAACACGCTTCGACTAGGCGGGCATCAAGCCGCTCGTCCTGGCCCGTCGCGCGGGCCAGGTCCCACGTGTGGATGAGCACATCCATGAACGTGCCGGCCACAGCGTCGGCCACGGGCCAGTCGAAGCCGAGCGGGGAGACGCAGACGCGCTCCAGCGCGCCGGGTAATTCGAGGGCTGTCAGCACGCGGCCCACTCGCTGTCGATACTCGGCGCCTGCGGAGCCCTCGGGTGAGACCGGCTCCGCACCCGTCGCCGCCGACAACAGGTACTCCGCCCCGCCGGCCAGGTGATTGATGAGGTCCTGCACGGTCCACTCCGAGCACGGCGTCGGCCAGGTCAGCTGGTCCGGCGCGACCGCCTCCACCACCGCAACGGCCCGATCGGTCGCGGCGCGGTACAGGACGATGGGATCGGACGGATCGGCATCATTTAGCACCCGCTAAATTTAGGCATCACTAAACAATGGTGTCAAGGCCCAAAGGGTCAGTGGATGGGCGGAATCAGACGCAGCACATCCCCGGTGGCGCCGCTGAGCAGCGACAGCCCGGTCACGCTCGGTTGGCCCAGGAAGAAGTTCAGGTTCGGATCGATGGACGGAACGTAGGGGTAAATGGTCGGGGTCGCGGACTGTGGCAACAGTCCGAGGTCGACGAGCGCGCCCTGGGGTCCCTGCACGGCCCCGAGGGCGAGGTCGGGCCCGGTGGTGAATGGGTTGACGACTTCGAACAGGCCGGCCGGGGTGGGAATGTTCGCGTAGTTGAGGCCCGGCCCGTAGGAGCCGTAGCCGAGGTCGACGAGCACCCGCAGGTCGGGCTGGAAGACGTCGGCGAGCGGGTTGCCGATGAACGGGATATCGCGGATCGGCTGCAGCAGCGGCAGGTTCTGCGTCAGCAACTCGTAGTACTGGGTGCTGCCCGTGTAGCCGGGAGACGTCGGCAGGGCCACGGCGTTGGCGAGCTGCGCGGCGGTCAGCGTGGGATACGTGTCGTGCAGGGTGAAGTAGCCCGCGACGGCGTTGGCGTCCGACACGAGGTTGAGCGGGTATTGCGGGGCGTTGGCGATGCCGTCGTACTGGATCGTGTAGATGCTGGTCGGGTAGGGCGAAAGTGGCGGAGTCGCACCGTTGAACGGCACATCCAGGAACGGTAGGTGGAAGCCGGGGAAGCGCTCCAGGATGCCGCCGTCGGGGGTGTTGGGATCGGCGAGCAGCATGAAGGACAGCTGGTCTTGATAGGGCGAGCCCGCCGCCATCAGGGAGTTGATCTCGTTGGTGGCGACCGTCGCGCTCTGCGAGTAGCCGACGACCACGGCGCTGTTGCCCTGCGTGAGCACTCCGGTGGGACCGACGAGCGCGTTGTTCAGGAGGCCGGTACCCTGCGCGACGGATTGGCCGAAGGTCAGGTTCCCGAGATTAGGGGTGATGGGCCAGAACTGTTCGGGCGTGAAGAGGCCCTGCGGGGTGGCCCCGGCGAACAGCGGGTTGGGCTGGATGTACGAGTTGAAGATGCTCGTGACATAGCCGAGGTTGGGTGCCGGGTTGCCGGTGCCGCCCATGATCAACGCGAGCAGCGGATCCGCGGAGGCCGCCCTGGACATCGACGCCATCGACGTCATCGCGCTGGCCCCACTGGATCCGCCGGTGAGCGCCGGTTGTCCGAACAGCATCTGGATCGGTGAGGCGATCGTGTTCAGCGCATTCGACGGCCCGAGCATCAGGGCCGAATTGGCGGCCTCGGCTTCCGCATAGGCGTTTCCCGAGGCGGCCAGCGCCTCGGTGAACTCATCGTGAAACGCCGAAGCTTGCGAGACGAGCGCCTGGTACTCCTGGCCGTACGCGCCAAAGAGCTTTGCGATGGCCTTCGACACCTCGTCCTCGGCCGCCGGGATCAAACCTGTGGTCGGTCCCGCCGCGTTCGAGCTGGCGGTGCTGATCGCCGAACCGATGTTTCCCACATCGCTGGCCGCTGCCGCCAACATCTCGGGGGTGGTGACTACGTACGACATCTCCCCGCCCTCATCCCCTTCCCGACTGCCAGCACAAACGAGCATAAGACGGTGCCTGCGGGAAGTCGCGCGGTTTGGCCAAGGGCTTTGCGGGTCGGCTGAGCCCCGGTGGGCGACCCAAAAATTATGGACTAGTGTCTAGAAAAGTTTTCCAGTGTTCTACGAAACGGAGACTCTGATGGCGATCCGCGTCGCGCACGTCGGCACCGGAAATGTCGGAGGCCTGGCCCTAGCCGAACTCATCACCAACCCGCAGTTCGAACTGACGGGCGTGTGCGTGTCGACACCGAAGAAGGTGGGCAAGGACGCCGGAGAACTGTGCGGCGTCGGCCTGGACGCGGGCGTCAGCACGGGCATCAAGGCCGTCGGGAGCCTCGACGAAATTCTGGCCACCAAGCCCGAATGCGTCGTCTACTGCGCCATGGGCGACACCCGGCTGCCCGACGCGATGAAGGACGTCATGCGCATCCTGGCCGACGGAATCAACGTCGTCGGATCGTCGCCCGGGCTGCTGCAGTACCCATGGGGCGTCATGCCCGACAAGTACATCGCCCGCGTCGAAGCTGCTGCGCGGCAAGGAAATTCGAGTATCTTCATCAACGGCGTTGACCCGGGATTCATCAACGACCTCATTCCCTTCGCGCTCTGCGGGACCTGTCAGCGCATCGAGCAGGTCCGCTGCATGGAGATCGCCGACTATGCGAGCTACGACGGCGCAGAAGTGATGCGCTACATGGGATTCGGCGGGCCGCTGGACGACGTGCCGATGCTGCTGCAACCGGGCGTGCTCACCTTCGCCTGGGGAACGGCAATCCGTCAGCTGGCGGCCGGCCTCGGGGTCGAGATCGACGAGATTACCCAGTCAATCCAGCGCGAGCCGGCGCCGGAAGACTTCGACATCGCGGTGGGGCACATTGCCAAGGGCACGCAGGCCGCGCTGCAGTTCGAGATCCGCGGCATGTCCAAGGGGCACCCGGCCATCGTCGTCGAACACATCACCCGCTTGCGACCCGACCTGCGGCCCGACTGGCCGCAACCCGCTTCCGGCGGCGGCTCGTATCGCGTCGAGATCACCGGCGAACCGTCGTATGCCGTGGACATCGTCCCGAGCAGCCGCAAGGGCGACCACAACCACGCCGCGATCGTCGGCGCCGCGGGCCGCATCGTCAACGCCATCCCGGCGGTGGTCGCCGCGCCGCCTGGCATCCGCACCACCCTCGACCTGCCGCTGGTAACCGGCAAAGGCCTTTACGCACCAAGCACTTTGGTGACCACCTAAACGAAAGGAGACCCGCGTGGGTCGGGTAGACGGCAAAGTTGCACTCATCAGTGGTGGCGCTGGCGGTATGGGAGCCGAAGATGCGCGCCTGCTGGTCGAGGAAGGCGCCAAGGTCGTGATCGGCGACATCCTGGACGACCAGGGCAAGGCGCTGGCCGACGAGATCGGCGACTCCGCGCGCTACGTCCACCTCGACGTCACCCAGCCCGACCAGTGGGACGCCGCGGTCGCCACTGCGATCGGCGAATTCGGCAAGCTCAACGTGTTGGTCAACAACGCCGGAACCGTCGCGCTCGGCCCACTGAAGAGCTTCGATCTGGCCAAGTGGCAGAAGGTGATTGACGTCAACCTGACCGGGACGTTCCTGGGCATGCGAGTCGCGGTAGAGCCGATGATCGCGGCCGGGGGCGGCTCGATCATCAACGTGTCGTCCATCGAGGGGCTGCGCGGCGCGCCCATGGTGCACCCCTACGTCGCGTCCAAGTGGGGCGTGCGCGGGCTGGCGAAGTCGGCGGCACTGGAGCTGGCGCCGCACAACATTCGGGTGAACTCGGTGCACCCGGGATTCATCCGCACGCCGATGACCGCGCATCTGCCCGAGGACATGGTGACGATCCCACTCGGGCGTCCGGGCGAGGTCCGGGAAGTCGCGACCTTCGTGCTTTTCTTGGCCAG
Organism: Mycobacterium heidelbergense; assembly: GCF_050205645.1. GTDB lineage: Bacteria > Actinomycetota > Actinomycetes > Mycobacteriales > Mycobacteriaceae > Mycobacterium > Mycobacterium heidelbergense_A. The sequence goes on along the minus strand of NZ_JBNMQT010000005.1, from coordinate 81,397 downwards.
CGACGAGTCGTCGTACTCCACCGGCAGTGAGTACGTGATGGACGGCGGGCTGGTCACCGACGTGAATCACAAGGAGTTCTGACCGAACCTGGCTAGTCGCCGACGATCAGCGACGGAGCTCATCCGCGTTGCGGCGCAGCATCTTTGGTGCCTGGACAGCCCCTAAGGGGCGGCTCCCAGAGATTGCGCGATGGCGGTTACTTGCCGGGGTTACCCGACCCGGGCGCGGCCTTGGCGGCGAGCTGCTTGGCCAAGGTCACCCCCAGGGTGTTGGCGTTGCCGTAGGCACACGCCATGACATCGATCACTACGTTGTTGGCGACCGTGAGGGCGCGCTGGCAGCGCCAACCAACATGTCTCTCGCTCTGTCGGATCGCCGTCAACATTCCGTCGGAGTCCTTGACCGGCCCGACGTCCCACGTTCCGTTCTTCCCCGGGTCCGGCGGGCGGGCTGTATAGCTGCGATTGGAGCAGCCCCGCCAAAGCGCCCCCGCTTGCTTATAGAACGCCGTGGCGTGGCCGGCGGTGGGAAACGCCACAACGTCCTGGTCAACGTAATGGGCGAGTTGGTCTCCCGGCTCGAACAGGACCTGACCTTGATAGCCCGTCCACCCGCTGCCCGCATAGGCGGGGGCCGCGGCCGGTATGGCCACCCCCGCGCATTCGGCCGGTATGCCCTCGGCGGTTGACATCTGCGTGTAGTTCTTGCCGTCCTCGACGGTCATGCCGGTTGCGCCCATCGTGGTGTTGACCTGCTCTGTGTTGAGCAATAACCCCGGCAGTGCCGAAGCCGCGATCGGCGCCGCGGGCGAAGGGGGCGCTGACGTCGCCTGCGGGGCCGGATGGCCAGCGCACGCGGCGGCCACGGTGCAGATGGCCAGGGCGGTGGCCCACATCGACTTGTCCATTGCACTCCGCTGACTTTCTTGTCCCGGCAGCCACCCCGTTAATGGGCTTGCCGGGTGACGGTGTCGGCCATCTTGTCAACGATCTGGCCCGCCTGGTCGCCGAGCTGATATGCGCAGGCATTGACGTCGAGGACCACGTTCAAGACGGCGCGCAGCACGTGGCGGCAGGTGTATCCGTTGCCGCCCTCGAGCGTGTGTGGCTGCGTAATCGCCGGGGCGTTCCCGCCTAGGTCTCCGACGGTCCACAGGTAGTCCCGCCCCATGTGGTGTGCGGTGATGGTCTGCCCGGCGCAGGCACGCCATTTGTCCGCCGAGGACCGCACGAAGGCCACCGCCAGGTCGGCCGAGGGGAAGCTAACCGCCGCCTGCCCGACACGGTGGTGCGGGTCGTCTCCCACTTCGTGCAGCCCCTGGGCGCTGACCGCCTTGTATCCGCTGCCCTGATACACGGCCGCTTCGGCTACGAAGAATGCGGCGCGGCAGTCCAGATTGGACAGCGTTCTGTCGACCGTCCATGTCGCGTGCTCGATCGGCGACGTGGGCTGCATGTCCGAGGCGCCCATCGCGGCGTTGACGTCCGCCACCGTGAGCAGGATGGAGTCCAGTCCCTCGGACGCCAGCGTCGGCGCCGGTGGGGTCGACACGCTCTGCGGTGACGCTGGTTGCGGGGTGGACGTGGCACGCCCGCAGCCAGCCACCGTGACCGCCATGATCACCAGCGCGGCGGTCGCCCGGGAGCCGATGCGCCAGGGTTTGCGGGATCGGGAAAGGCATACCGTGCCGCCCTCGTCCGCACCGGGCGGCTCATCCACCGGCCACGCTCCCGGTTAACGGCATGCGCAGATGCTACCAACGCGGCACTCATTCCGAGCGAGACCGCACGCTGGGTTCCTGCCGTGTGATAGATGTCGGGCGTTCGGCCGAGAACTCCGAGAGAGGGGACCTTCATGGAAGGTAGCCAGCACAACTCGGTAAACGTCATCAGAGCCGTCGTTACGGCGAAGTGGTGACATCGAATCGGCAGATCGATGCCGACTTCCTGAGCCTTCCGCGCCACCAGCTAGCCGACGCCGCGCTGTCGGCGGCCGGCGCCGCCGGGGCCACGCATGCCGATTTGCGGGTGCATCGCATCGCTACCGAGACGATCCAGCTGCGCGACGGGAAAATGGAGACGGCGATCTTGAACCGCGAGCTCGGCCTGGCGGTCCGGGTGATCGTCGATGGCACGTGGGGATTCGCCTCGCACGCCGAGCTGGCTCCAGACGTTGCGGCGGACACCGCGCGGCGGGCCGTGCGGGCGGCCAGCACCCTGGCGGCGCTGAACACCGACCGCGTCGATCTGGCGCCCGAACCCGTGTATGCCGACGCCACCTGGGTATCGGGCTACCAGATCGACCCGTTCACCGTTCCCACCGCCGACAAGATCGCCGTCCTGCAGGAGTATTCGGGCAGGTTGCTGGCCGGCGCCGGGGTGGACCATGTGTCGGCCAACGTGACTGTCGTCAAAGAGCAAACTTTCTATGCCGACACGTTCGGATCGTCGATCACCCAGCAGCGGGTGCGCCTGACGCCGGCCATCGAGGCGGTGACCGTCCACGCGGGGGCAGGCGGGTTCGACACGATGCGCACGCTGGCGCCCCCGATGGGCCGCGGCTGGGAGGTGCTGGCCGGCGACGACATCTGGAACTGGACCGACGAACTCGCGCAGATGCCGTTGCTGCTGGCCGAAAAGGTCAACGCGCCCGGCGTGCGGGCCGCCCCAACCGATCTCGTGATCGACCCGTCTAACCTATGGCTGACCATTCACGAAACAATAGGCCACGCAACGGAATACGACCGCGCCCTGGGCTACGAGGCCGCCTACGCCGGAACGTCGTTCGCCACTCCGGACAAGCTGGGAACCCTGCGCTACGGCTCGCCGGTGATGAACGTGACCGCCGACCGCACCGTCGAATTCGGTCTCGCCAGCGTTGGTTACGACGACGAGGGGGTGACCGCCCAAAGCTGGGATCTGGTGCGCAACGGGGTATTCGTCGGCTATCAGCTCGACCGGATGTCCGCGTCACGGCTCGGGCGGCCACGCTCCAACGGTTGTTCATACGCCGACTCGCCCCATCACGTCCCGATCCAGCGGATGGCCAACGTCTCGCTGCAGCCCGGGCCCGGCGAAACCAGCACCGCGGACCTGATCGCCCGAGTCGACGATGGCATCTACATCGTCGGCGACAGATCGTGTTCGATCGATATGCAGCGCCACAACTTTCAGTCCACCGGGCAGCGGTTCTTCCGCATCCGCGACGGCCGCCTGGACGGTCAGCTGCGTGACGTCGCCTATCAGGCGACCACCACCGACTTCTGGAATTCGATGGAGGCCGTGGGGGGCGAGTCGACGTGGCGGCTGGGCGGCGCCTTCACGTGCGGCAAGGCCCAGCCCGGGCAGCTGGCCGCCGTCAGCCACGGGTGCCCGTCCGCGTTGTTCCGCGGCGTCAACGTGCTCAACACCCGCGCTGAGGGGCGGCGCCGATGATCCCCGCACAGCAGGTCGTCGAGCTCGTCCTGGATGAGGCGGCCCGGTCGGGTGGGGCCGATGAAACCCTGGTCCTGGTCACCGACCGCGACGAGGCGTCGCTGCGCTGGGCGAACAACTCGATGACCACCAACGGCATGTCGGTCAGTCGCAGCACCACAGTGATTTCCGTTGTGCGCCTTGAGGGTAGCGCGCACGTCTGCTCGCTGCGCTTCGCCGAGATGGACCCGTCGGTGATTCCCGGGCTGGTGGAGGCTTCCCAGCAGGCGGCGCGCTCGGCTCCGGCGGCGCGCGATGCCGCGCCACTGCTGACCGGCTCCGGCCTGCCGGACGATTGGGACGCGCCCGCTCCCGGCACCGGCGTTGAGGTGTTCGCGGATGTCGCCGGCCCGTTGAGCCGGGCGTTCCGTGGCGGTGACCAGTTGTACGGCTACGCGCACCATGTGCTGGAGACGACGTTTTTGGCTTCGTCAACCGGACTGCGGCGGCGCTACACCCAACCCACCGGCTCGGTGCAGATCACCGCCAAGCGTGGTGCCGCTAGTGCCTGGGCCGGTGTCGGAACGCCGGATTTCGCCGCTGTGCCAACAGATCTGCTGCTCGAACGGCTGTCGACTCGCCTCGGTTGGGCGCAGCGCACCGTCGAGCTGCGGCCGGGTCGATACGAGACGATCATGCCGCCGTCGACGGTGGCCGACATGATGATCTGCTTGCAGCGCAGGATGTCCGGCCGCGGCGCGCAGGAGGGCCGGACCGCGTTCGCGTCGGTCGGCGGCGGGACCAGGCTGGGGGATCGTCTCACCGACCTTCCACTGTCCCTGTACTCCGACCCGTCGGCCCCCGGCTTGGCGTGTTCGCCGTTCGCCGCCGCGTCACGCTCGTCGGAGATGGTGTCAGTCTTCGACAACGGGTTGGATTTCGGGCGAGTCGAGTGGATCCGCGACGGGGTGATCAACGCGCTGGCCTATCCGCGTGCCGCGGCTGCCGAGTTTGACGCGCCGGTCGCGGTGGCCGCCGATAACCTGCTCATGACCGGCGGCAGCGCGGACCTCGCCGAGATGCTCGCCAGCACCGAGCGGGGCCTGTTGCTGACCACGCTGTGGTATATCCGTGAGGTCGACCCGACGACGCTCCTGCTGACCGGTGTGACCCGGGACGGTGTCTATCGGATCGAGGACGGCGAAGTCACGGGCGCGGTCAACAACTTTCGGTTCAGTGAGAGCCCGGTGGAGCTGCTGCGGCGAGCGACTCAGGCCGGCGTCAGCGAGCTGACCCTCCCGCGGCAATGGGGCGACTGGGCTCCCCGGGCGGCGATGCCATCGCTACGGATCCCCGACTTTCACATGTCGTCGATAAGTCCGGCGCAGTAAGCGATTCCGTCGAGGTGCGCACTTTCCGAGTTCGGCCGGCTGCGCCGGTTCGTCGCGACGCGCCTGGCAATGTGCGACAGTACGGAAATGCTCCTTGCACTGGTACGACGGTACGTCCGGCCCTACCGTCGGCTGGTCGCAGCGGTCGCGCTGTTCCAGTTGATAAGCGCGCTGGCCTTGCTCTACCTGCCCACCGTCAACGCGGCCATCATCGACGACGGGGTGGCTAAGGGCGACACCGAGACCATCGTCAAGCTGGGCGCGTTGATGCTCGCGGTCACCGGTGTGCAGGTGCTGTGCAGCGCCGGGGCCGTGTACTTCGGGTGCCGGACCGGCATGGGGTTCGGCCGCGACCTGCGTCGAGCGATCTTTCACCACGTCACGGGCTTCTCTGCGCACGAGACCGCCCGGTTCGGCGCACCGTCGCTGCTGACGCGGACCACCAACGACGTCCAGCAGCTCCAGATGCTGGTGCAACTGAGCTGCACCGGACTGATCACCGCACCGATCATGTGCGTCGGCGGCGTCGTCGTAGCCGTGCAGCAAGACGCCGAGCTGTCCTGGCTGTTGGTGATCAGCATTTCGGTGCTGGCGGTATGCGACTACTGGATCGTGTCGCATATGTTGCCGCTATTCCGCAGCATGCAGGACCTGGTCGACAACATCAACCGGGTTATGCGCGAACAGCTCTCCGGCATCCGGGTGATCCGGGCGTTCGCCCGGGAACCTTTTGAACGGGAGCGATTCGGGCGGGCGAACTTCGCGCTGGCGGAAAGGGCGCTGCGGGCCGGCAAGTGGCAGGGATTGATGCTGCCGCTGACTAACCTGACCATAAATCTGTCCAGCGTCGCGGTCATCTGGTTCGGCGGTCTGCGTATCAACGGTGGCCAAATGCAGGTCGGCTCGCTGATCGCCTTCCTGGTCTATTTCATGCAGATCCTGATGTCGGTGATGGTGGCGACCTGGATTCTGATGGAGGTGCCCCGGTCGTGGGTATGCGCGAATCGGATCGGCGAGGTGCTCTCCACGCGGCCCGCGATCACGAGCCCCGCGAACCCGAAACGTCCGCAGGCTGTGCGCGGCGTTGTCCGGCTGGACGGTGTCTCGTTCTGCTACCCGGGTGCCGATCGCCCGGTGGTACACGATTTCTCGCTGACCGCGCTGCCGGGCACCACCACGGCAATCGTCGGTTCCACCGGTTCGGGCAAGTCGACGCTGATCTCGCTGATCTGCCGGCTCTACGACGTCACGTCGGGCTCGGTTCGCCTGGACGAGGTCGATGTCCGCGACTATGACACCGAGGCGCTCTGGTCGACCTTGGGGCTCGTGCCCCAGCGTGGCTACCTGTTCTCCGGAACCGTGGCCGACAACCTGCGGCTCGGCGCGGCTCCAGGGCAGGCCGTGAGCGAGCAAGAGATGTGGCACGCGCTGAGGGTGGCCTGCGCGGAGGATTTCGTCCGTGCACACCTGGACGGGCTGCAGATGCCAGTGGCCCAGGGCGGGAACAATTTCTCCGGTGGCCAGCGTCAGCGTCTGGCGATCGCCCGCGCGGTGATCCGCCGGCCGGCGGTGTACCTGTTCGACGATGCCTTTTCCGCACTGGACGTCCACACCGACGCCCGTGTCCGTGCGCGTCTTCGTGATGTGGCCCGTGAAGCCACGGTTATCATTGTCGCGCAGCGGATTTCGACCATCATCGAAGCCGATAGGGTGATCGTCGTCGACGGCGGGAAGGTCGTCGGTGACGGCACCCACGAGTCGTTGCTCGCGGACTGTGCCGCCTACGCCGAATTCGCTGACTCGCAGGCGATGACCGCCGGGACGGGGGGGTTGGCACCGTGAGGGCCGTGGTCCGCACTCCCGTCCGCGGTGTGGTGGAGGGACCGCCCACCGAACGATCCCGCGATTTCCGCGGCTCGGCGATCCGGCTGGTAAAACTGCTCACTCCGCAGCGCGGGCTCGCTGCGCTGGTCGTCACGTTAGCGACCGGCGGTATCGCGATCGGGGTGGTCGGACCGCGAATACTGGGGCACGCCACCGACTTGCTGTTCAACGGGTTCATCGGCCGGCGGCTACCCGCTGGCATCACCAAGGAGCAGGCCATCGCGGCCGCCCGCGCACGGGGCGAGAACACCTTCGCCGACCTGCTGTCGGGGATGGACATCACGCCCGGCGTGGGCGTGGATTTCGGAGCCGTCGGCCGCACCCTCGGGTTGGCGTTGGTACTGTATCTTCTTGCACCGCTGATGGTTTGGCTGCAGGTGCGTATCCTCAACGTGATCGTGCAGCGCGCCGTGCGGGCGCTGCGTGCCGAGGTCGAGGACAAGGTGCACCGGCTGCCGCTGTCCTTCTTCGACGAACGCCCGCGCGGGGAACTGCTCAGCCGGCTCACCAACGACATCGACAACCTGCAGACGTCACTGTCATTGACGATCAGCCAGTTGCTGATAGCGGTGCTGACGGTGATGGCGGTGTCGGCGATGATGTTGACCATTTCGCCGCTGCTGGCCGGGATGGCGTTGCTGACCATGCCGTTGTCGCTACTGGCGACGCGGCTGATCACCAAACGTTCGCAGCGAATGTTCGTGGCGCAGTGGGCCAATACCGGGTGGCTCAACGCCCACGTCGAGGAGACCTATAGCGGTTTCACGTTGGTTAAGACGTTCGGACACCGGGCCCACACGCTGGAGCGATTCGACGAATTCAACGAAGACGTCTACCGCCCTAGCTTCCGTGCGCAGTTTCTGTCGGGCCTGCTGTCGCCGGCCACGATGTTCCTCGGCGACCTCACCTACGTCGCGGTCGCGGTGGTCGGCGGTCTACAGGTGGCGACCGGTCAGATCACACTCGGCGCCGTCCAGGCGTTCATCCAGTACGTGCGCCAGTTGAATGGGCCCTTGACTCAGGTGGCCAGCATGTACCAAACCTTGCAGTCCGGGGTGGCCAGTGCCGAGCGGGTGTTCGAGTTGCTCGATGCCGCCGAGGAGACGCCCGACAGCGCTGAAGTCGTCCACGCCAGCGGCTCTTCGCTGCTGCCGGCGCCGATGGCGGTCCGGGGGCCGCGCCCGGGCCCGGCGGGCGAGCTCGGAAGCGGCCGGGTGGAGTTCGAGCACGTCACTTTTGGTTACCTCCCCGGCGTCCCCGTCATCCGGGATGTGTCGCTGGTGGCCGAACCCGGCAGCACGGTGGCGATCGTCGGACCGACCGGCGCGGGCAAGACCACGCTGGTGAACCTGCTGATGCGCTTCTACGACGTCGACTCGGGCCGCATCCTGATCGACGGGACCGACATCACGACGCTCAGCCGGCGCTCGCTGCGCTCCCGGATCGGGATGGTGTTGCAAGACACCTGGCTGTTCGGCGGAACGATCGCCGAGAATATTGGCTACGGACGGCCCGACGCCGGGCGACACGAGATCATCGAGGCGGCCAAGGCGGCCTACGTGGACCGGATCGTGCGGACGCTGCCGGACGGCTACGAAACCTGGATCAGCGACGACGCCGCAAATATCAGTACCGGTGAGAAGCAACTGATCACCATCGCCCGGGCGTTTCTGGCCCGCCCCCAGTTGCTCATCCTGGACGAAGCGACCAGCTCCGTCGACACCCGCACCGAGCTGCTCCTTGCGCATGCGACTCGCGAGCTGCGCCGGGACCGAACGAGTTTCATTATCGCCCACCGGCTTTCGACCATCCGGGATGCCGACTTGATCTTGGTGCTCGAGGCCGGCCGGATCGTCGAGCGGGGAACCCATGCCGAGCTGATGGCCCGCCGGGGCGCGTATTACGCGATGACCCGCGTTTAGCGCGACGTACCCTGCTCTGTCACAACGTCATTCGCACAACGTCATTCGCTGGCGTCAGCCGTGAACAGCGCGCTTTCTTCCAGTACCTCGGCGATCGCCCACCGCTCCTCATCGGTCAGGCGTCCCGGTAGGTCGGCCACCTCGAATCGTGGTGTCCTGACGCAGAAGTCGATGGCCTCGCGCGCTAACGGCGAAACGGCCAATTCTTCTACCCAACCGCGAGGTGTCTCGACCCCGAGAGCAACGAAGTCGCCGGTTTCCCGATAGTCGAGCGCCAGCTTCTCGTGGCAACGCGTAAGGGTCCGCGCCGTCGGCCGGCCGGCGTTCGTCACGTCGGTTCTGCCCAAGCCGTGGATAAACCGTCGGGTGGACAAGGAACTTTGCCGAACGCAACGCTCAAGCAAGTCCGCGACCGGAACGGCCTCGACCTGGGCGAGGTATTCGGCGATGGCACGGATTTTGAGCTGCCGGCGTCGGGCCGCAATCACCTCGTCGTAGGGATCGTCCGGACCAGTCCGCCGGCGCGCGGGGAAGTTATCCAGAATCGGCAGACATTGTTCTTGGTCTGCCAACTGCTCACCGTCACGCGGACTGCTGACGTGAAGCGACAGCGACCAGCGGTCAGTCGGGTTGCGCGGATCGTGGATGCACGGCTCGTAGATGAAGCCGACTTGCCCGGCGGGAGCGTCGAAGCGGTTCTTCGGCACTAGTGTCTGTCGGCGGTACGACTCCTCGCGGTCGTAGGTCTCGACTATCAGCTCGTTATGGCAGACACCTGTAATCGTCCAGGCTGTGTGCTCGTGCGCCCCGGCGTTGCGGCCCGGCGGCCAGTATCCAAACGCAAAGCGGATTCCAAATCCGGGCACGGTGAAGAACGGAACCAACCCCGGACGCAGGCCCCGCCGTTGTTCGAGTCGGGTCAGCTCGTGTGCCAAGCAATCGACGAGGAAGTGATCGTCACGGACGGCCGTGGTTACCGCCGCCCGCGCGGCAAGGACCGCGTCTTTGTCCGGATGCTCGCGCACATTCGCGTCGGGGAATGCATGCCGGTCAAACAGCTCACACAGTTCGTCGAGCTTCACGGAGCGCCTCCTGGACTTTCAACCGACACGGAGGACCTTGGTTTCGACCAGTCCGGCGACCAGCGCGATCTTCTCCTCTTCGGTGAGGTCGCCCGGCAGTTCACGGACATAGAAGGCGCCCGTGCCGGCAATGAATCGCAGCGCATCCCGTGCAATGTCGTTGACACTCAAGAAAACTCGACCGTTGCGGTCGGTCAGCTCGGCCATCCCGTCCACCGAGCCCAACGCCAATTGTCCGTAATAGCGGTTCACGATACGTCGGTGCGGCGTTACGCAGCGCGAGTCGTCCCAAACCTGCGGCAGGTCCATGCCGAAGATGTCACGGTACCGGTCACCGAACTCGGCCAACGTGGCTTCGGGAGGGGCGCCGACGGAGGCGCCTGGCGCATTGCTTGGGAAGTGGTGGCGATAAGTACCGAAATACTTGGTGCAAAACCTGCTGTATTCCACGGTGAAGAGCACGAACTGGTGCCATACCTCGTCCACGTACGCCGAGTGCATCTTCCAGGTTTTTGTCTGATCGACATGGGTTAGCACCAGGTATCGCTTCAGCTCGGTAAAAAGTGCGCACGCCTCCTCAGACGTTTCGACAACGCTATCTTTGACTAGCTTCTCGATAAGGAATGGCGCCTGATAGTCCAGCGCCTCAAATGCTCCCGGCCGGACATCCGGCATCAAGCCGGCCCCGGTCTGTCGATGACCACCGGGGCCGCCGCTAACGTGGGTAGGCACTACCCGAGGCGGGTTTAGCTAGGTTGCGCTATGGCCCAACCCGACCCGGCAGGTTGCTCCACAACTCGTTCGTCTTCGCAGCGACAACTGCATGTGCCAGTGCAAAGTGCACCGGAGCCGGGGCCGGGATGCAGCAAGATCCGGAGACGGCCAGCTCGGCTTTCTTTGATCTGACTATTGTCGATGCTCGAAATCGTGCTCATGAGCCGGAAATGTAGCACACACGGTGGCAGGATGTCCCGATTTCCGGTGCCCCTTCGGATAGACGCTATAAGCCAGTCCGCTGCAGGTCACGGCGCATGGGACTACGGCATCGGGCTCGTCGCATCCGCCCGGTGCCGCCACCATTGACTGCTATTTCGTTAGTTTCTCGCCGCTTTGCTTTGACAGTGCGCGAGAAGCGCGAAAGCGCCACAGCCCCGGGGGAAATTTTCGGGGGCATGATCGCGAATTTTGTGGAAATAGCTTTCGCGCCGCTAGGCCGCAATTCGGCGGCACCGCTGGGCGCTTCCGCTGCTGGTGTGGGTGTCGTAGGATCTGACTCCACGTTACGGGCCTCACGAAGGACCATTGCGATGGCTATGCCAGCGACAACCCCGCTTGCCGTCACGAAATTGGGCAGGCATATCGGCGCCCGCATCGATGGAGTGGCGCTCGGCGGCGACCTCGACGCGGGCGTGGTGGATCAGATCCATCAGGCGCTGCTGTGCCACAAGGTGATCTTTTTCAGGGGTCAGCACCACCTCGACGACGAGCAGCAGTACGCCTTTTCCCGGTTGCTCGGCGCCCCGCTTGATCAGCTGGCTTTCGACTCCGACTACCGCAAGGCGACCAACTGGCACACCGATCAGACATTCGCGCTGAATTATCCCAAGGCGGCAATACTGCGCGCGATCACCCTGCCGAGCTACGGGGGATCGACCCTTTGGGCCTCGACTGTGGCCGCCTACGCCGCGCTGCCCGAGCCGCTCAAGCTCCTGACCGAAAACCTGTGGGCGTTGCACAGTAGCCGCTACGACCAGGTCGGCCACTTTCAAGGCCTAGGCCACGTTCTCATCCCCGGCGGCTCACCTGCTCGCCATCACGCCGCAGGCAACATGGACGTTCCGGGTGAGCAACAGCCGCTGCGGCAGGCGCCCCCGGCGCCGGACTTCCGCACCGAGCATCCCGTTGTGCGCGTGCATCCCGAAACCGGCGAGCGGGCGCTGCTTCTCGGGCAGTGGGTGCGGGGATTCCCGGACCTCGAGAACTACGAGTCGCAGGTTCTTTTCGAACTGCTGCAAAGACGTATCACGTTGCCCGAGAACACGATTCAGTGGCAATGGACACCCGGCGACGTGGCGATTTGGGACAACTACGCAACCCAACATCGCGCGGTTGACGACTACGACAACCAGCACCGTCTGATGCATCGCGTCACCCTGAGCGGCGAGGTGCCCGTAGATATTCACGGGCGACAGAGTCGGTCGGTCAGTGGCGGGAAGCTCGAATCGGTTGCGGGCTGATCGGGCCGACGGGCTGCCGATATCAACGACGGCCTAACCACGCGGACCGACTTCGCACGCTGCCCCGCGACCGGCCGACGCTCTCGTAAAGCCAGACCGCCTTCTTAGCCGGTGTCATCGACACGATTTCGCGGTGCTATAACCGCGAGCATGCTGCGCAACCTGGCGGACGTGGTCGGATCGAGCCACGTCGTCACCGACCCCGACGTGCTGGCCGGCCGCAGCGTGGACCACACCGGGCGCTACCGGGGCCGGGCCAGCGCGCTGGTGCGGCCGGGTTCGGCCGAGCAGGTCGCCGAGGTGCTGCGGGTGTGCCGCGACGCCGGGGCGCACGTCACCGTGCAGGGCGGCCGGACCTCGCTGGTGGCCGGCACCGTTCCCGGGCACGATGACGTGTTGCTGTCCACCGAGCGGCTGCACACTGTCGGTGACGTCGACACGCTCGAGCGCCGTGTGGAGGTGGGTGCCGGCGCCCCGCTGGCCGCCGTGCAAAATGCCGTCGCCGCAACGGGTTTGGTGTTCGGCGTCGACCTGGCCGCCCGCGACACGGCGACCATCGGCGGCATGGCCTCGACGAATGCCGGCGGGCTTCGCACTGTCCGCTACGGCAACATGGGCGAGCAGGTCGTCGGTTTGGAGGTGGCGCTGCCCGACGGTTCGCTGCTGCGCCGCCACAGCCTGGTGCGCCGCGACAACACCGGCTATGACCTGCCGGCGCTGTTCGTCGGCGCCGAAGGGACCCTTGGTGTCATCACCGCGCTGGATCTGCGACTACACCCCGCCCCGTCGCACCGCGTGACGGCGGTCTGCGGGTTCGCCGACCTGGAGGCGCTCGTCGAGGCAGACCGGACGTTTCGGGACGTCGACGGAATCGCCGCGCTGGAATTGATCGACGGCCGCGCCGCCGCGCTGACCGGCGAGCATCTCGGGGTCGGTGCGCCGGTGTCCGGCGACTGGTTGCTGTTGGTGGAGCTGGCCGCCGACCACGATCAGACCGATCGGCTCGCCGATCTGCTCGACGGTGTGCAGATGTGCGGCGAGCCCGCCGTGGGCGTGGATGCGGTTGCGCAGCAACGGTTATGGCGTGTTCGCGAATCGCTGGCGGAGGTGCTCGGTGTGTACGGGCCGCCGTTGAAGTTCGACGTGTCGCTGCCCCTGTCGGCCATCGGCGGGTTCGCCCGTGAGGCGGTTGCGTTGATCCGTGCGCGCGTCCCCGACGCGCTGCCGGTGTTGTTCGGCCACGTCGGCGAGGGCAACCTGCACCTCAACGTCCTGCGTTGCCCGGCCGAGCACGAGTCGGCGATCTACGCGCCGATGATGGGTCTTATCGCGCGGTGCGGAGGCAACGTCAGCTCGGAACACGGCGTCGGCAGCCTGAAGCGGCCCTATCTCGGGATGTCCCGCGAACCGGCCGACATCGCCGCGATGCGGGCGGTCAAGGCCGCCCTCGACCCCACCGGCTACCTCAATGCGGCGGTGTTGTTCTAGACGCCACCCACCGCGAGCGTGCGCGGAACGCCGGCCGCGGCGGCGTGTCGCTGTACAGACACGCACGCTCGCAAGCGGGAGGTGCCCCCAGCGCGCGGCGGCAAAGTTATGCCGATTTGATTCCGACGGCGTGCCGCAGCTGCGCGAGGAATTGTTCGGCGTCGTCGCTGGGCACGATGTAGTGCGAGATGGCGATCCGGATCACCGTCGCCGCCTTGACCGCGGCGTTGGGGCCGGGCAGGTGCCGTTGCAGCCCGTCGCGCATCTGCGGGATGACGTGGGAAAACTGGGCGATGGTGTGCTCGGGTTCGACGTCGACCATGCGCACCCCGGAGTACGAATGCTGGTACTCGACGATGAACCGCAGCACGGCGTCGAGCTTGTCGACGCCCTTGAGGCCGGCGGTGGCCTTGACCAAACCGCTTTCGAAGAGCTGCCGCTCGTATTGCGAAAACGCCGACAGTAGCTCCTCTTTGGACGCGAACCAGCGGTACAGCGTCGGCCGCGAAACCCCGGCCTGGGTGGCCACTTCGGACAGGCTGAGCTTGGTCTTGCCGTTGCGGCCGAGCACCTCGGCGGTCGCCAACAGGATGCGCTGTCGCGTCGAGGTGTCGATCTCCGCCGTTTGGACCGGATGGCTCATAAGACAAACCCTACGAAGTAGCGCAAACGTGTCACGGGTTCTTCGCTTCCCGCCGGGGCCGGCTGCGCACCAGCACCGACTGCTGGATCGCACCGACCGCCCCCTGCTCGTCGAACAATGTGCCGACCGTGGTCCCGATTCCGTCCGGCCCGTAGCTGGTCTCCGCGCGAATGCCGATCCAGTCACCGTCGGGAACGCGGAACACGTGCACGGCCAGGTCGGTGTTCAGGAACGTCCACTTGGTGATGTCCAATTTGCTGCCGATGCCGTTGGCGCAGTCGGCCACCGCGAACAGCCGTTCCAGCGGCGTCATGGTCTCGCCCTTGACGAGGTCCACGGTTGGGTTGATCCAGGATTCGCCCGGGCCCGCGCTCAGCGGTTCGGTCAGCCACAGCCAATCCAGGCTGTGCACGTAGTTGCGGTCCCAGTCCCGCGCCTTGAGGTTGCGGTCGCGGGCCTCGGATCGCGGTCGGGGCATCGGGGCCGCGGCGTGCGCCACCGGCCGGGTGTCCTGGTGCTGCAACCGCCATCCGCTGGCGCGGGCCACGGGCCGGAGCTCGCCGTCGGGGCCGGGGGCCAGCATCTCGGCACCGACCAGTTCGATCTGCTTGCCGCCGCGTTGCATCCGCGAGCTGACCCAGAGGTCGCCCTCGGCCGGGACCCCACCCAACAGGTCGATGACGACCCGGGACAGGCGGGTGTCGTCGCGCGGCTCGCATCGCTCCAGCGCCCGCACAAGCAGCGCCGACACCGGGCCACCGTGCTGTATCGCCGCCGACCAGGTGCCGCGCGCCAGGTCGGTGGCCCGAAACTTCTCGCCCACCGCGTCCGTAGCGATGAGCTCGTAGTACGAGTCGGTCACTCGTCCCCCTCGTGGTCGTGCGGGTCAGGGCAGGCCGGCGCCGGGCGTTGCCACCGTCACGGCGTCCAGCCGCGAGAGCCGGGTGCCGACGAGGCGCTGCGGATACGCGTCGGTGCTCGACAGCAGAAACAGTGTGCGGCGCTCGGGACCGCCCAGCGCGCAGGCGATGGCGACGCGCTCACCCATGTCGATGCGGTCCGTCACAACACCGCCCTCGCCGACCCGCTCGAACTGGTGCGCCAGCGTCATCGACGTCCACACCGCGCCTTCGGCGTCGAGCGCGATGCCGTCCGGCGGGCCGTCCAGGCCGTCGGCGAAAATCCGGCGGTCGCGCAGCGCACCCGGGTTGCCGTCGTCGCCGATGGTGAACGCGGACAGGCGCCGGCCGATCGATTCGGCGACGATCAACGTCTGTCCGTCCGGCGTGATGACCATCCCATTGGGAAAGTCGAGATCCTCCGCGACGACGGTGGCGCGGTCGTCGGGATCGAGCCGGATGATGACCCCACCGGAGAACGCCTGTGACCCGATGTAGGCGCGTCCGGCGTCGTCGATGACCATGTCACCGAGGTTGGCCGGGGCGAGCTCGGTGAGATCGGCGATGGTGGTGACCGTCTCGCCGTCGTAGCGCAGCACCTGGCGATCCTCGGCCGAGGCGATCAGCAGCGACCCGTCGGGCCGAAATCCCAGCCCGGACGGGGAGCGCCCGGGCAGCGGCAGCGTGGTCAGCGAGCCGCCCATGGTCGACGTGTGGACGGCCTCTCCCAGCATGTCGGAGAACCACAAGAGGCCCTCGAACCAGCGCGGGCCTTCGCCGAAGCAGAAGCCGTTGGCCAGCGGCTCGGGAATCATCCGCTCATGCCTTTACAAAACACCGCAAAAGTGTCACGCACCGCGGGTGTCGGTGTCAATTTTCCGCTCGGGCGAGCTCCCGTGCGACGGCCTCGTGATAGGCGTCGATCTTGGCCGGATTGGCTTGCTGGAACAGTTGGTCGGGCAGCGGCGCGTGTTTGAAGGCCTCGATCGTCATGGTCCGGGCGAACAGCGTGATGTCGTGGCCGGGCCTGCTGAATTGGTACGACACGGTGATGCGGCCCTCCATCCCGCTTTTTAGACCGGTGGGGTCGTCGCGATCGTGGCCCAGGCGACCGATGGAGTTGAACACGAAGAGCGTCGGCCGCCTGGCGATGGCCAGCTGCCAGCTGAAGATCCGGTCGCCGTCGGGACCCGCCTCCACCCAGGTGTCGCCCACCTTGAGCGGAAGCTCCGGCAGCTCGCCGATGTGCGCGCTGCCGGGGTAGGTCTTGGTCCAGTTCGCCGGGTTGGTGACGAAGTCGTACACGGTCTCGGCGGACTGGGTGAATGCGGTTTCTGAGGTGCTGGTGACGATGCCCAATTGCGTTGCCTCCCTGTGCTTTCCGTTGGCGGGCCGAGTGACTAGGGTGGGTCGGGTGCCCGGCTGGCCGGGCGTCCGCCGCCCAGCGCCCCGCCCGCCGGGCACTGGCGGCAGAAGCCTGTGCTTTGTTAGCCAAGCTTTACAAATCTTACTCAAAGTGTCACGCTGAGCCGTGAGCTGCTAGCGCGAGAGGTGGAGCGGATTGACTAAGGCTTCCGAGGAATCCGAGCAGACCGAGTGGACGGTGCAGGGCCTGCTGGATCTGTTCGACGTGCGCCCTGACGGGCAGGACCGGTTCACCGGCGACACCGCGGGCGACATCGGAGCCGGCGGCGACGAACGGCAGGTGGTGGAAGGCACCCAGGTGCTCGCGCAGGCCATCGTCGCGGTGGCCAAACGATTCCCGGACAAGTCGGTGCGCTCGGCGCACGCGGTGTTCTCCCGCGCCGTCGCCGTCGGCCCCCCGATCGAATTCATCCTCGACGTCGTGGCCGAGGGCCGGTCCACCGCGACCGCGGTCGTCGCCGTGCACCAGAACGGGCGACGCTGCCTGAGCATCACCGTGTTGGCCGACGTCCCCACCGCCGACGTCATCCGCCACCACCTGCCGCGACCCGACGTGGCCGGGCCGGCCGACGCAAACCACGCCGAGATGCCGATGATCGGGCGCGAACTGCGCCTCGTCGACGTCGTCGACGTCAACAGCCCCGACGAGGTGGGGCCGCCGGAGCTGCATGCGTGGCTGCACTACGATCCGATCCCGGCCCGCGACGATCTGGCCAAGGCGCTCGTCGCGTACTTCACCGGCCATCTGGGCATCTCGACCACCATGCGCGCGCATCCGGGGATCGGTACCAGTCAGGCGCACCTGACCGTGTCCACCGCACCGATGAGCATCTCCGTCGCGTTCCACGAGCCGCTCGGTTGGGACGGGTGGCTGCTCTACACGCACGAGAGCACACAGGTGGGCGCGGGAATGTCGTACGTGCGGGGCACCGTGCACTCGGAGGCCGGAGACCTGTTGTGCTCCTTCGCTCAGGAGGCGCTGATCCGGCCGCTGCGCACCAGCGACACGGCCATCGACTCTCGCGCGCGATTCTGACGGCTGGGCTTTGCGATGCAGTTCACCATCACGCACCCGATGCACAGCCATCCGTACAACCCGGAGTTCTTGAGCGGCGACGGAATCGGGAAGGTGGCGGCGGCCACCGAGGCGGCGGGCATTCACGGCTTCGGGTTCACCGACCACCCGGCGCCGTCGCAGCGGTGGCTGGAAGCCGGCGGACACGACGCCCTGGATCCTTTCGTCGCACTGGGTTTCGCGGCGGCGACGACGACCACGCTGCGGCTGATCCCCAACATCGTGGTGCTGCCGTATCGAAACCCCTTTGTGGTGGCCAAGTCCGGCGCCACGCTGGATCTGCTCTCCGGCGGCCGGTTCACGCTCGCGGTCGGCGTCGGCTACCTCAAACGGGAGTTCGCGGCGTTGGGTGTGAGCTACGACGAACGCGCGGAGCTGTTCGAGGAAGCACTGCAGGTGATCCGGGCGATTTGGACCAGCGACGACATGTCGTTCGAGGGAAAGCATTTCAGCGCGCGCGGCATCACCGCGCACCCCCGGCCGGTCACCAGCCCGCATCCGCCGATCTGGATCGGCGGGAACACGGCGGCGTCCCGCCAGCGCGTGGCGCGCTACGGCGATGGCTGGTGTCCGTTCCCGGCCCCGCCACAGTTGGCGCAGACGGCCGGCACCGCCGTCATCGATTCGGTGCAGCGCCTCAGCACCGCGATCGAGGATCTGCGGCGCCGCTGCGACGAGGCGAGCAGGGATTGGTCGACGATCGACGTCACCTTCACCAACTTCGAGGGCGGCAGCCCCGCCGCCGACGAATTCAACGCCGACGCTTACCTCGACGGCCTGGAAAAGCTTGCCGCCCTGGGAGTTACGTGGGTGAGCGTCGGGCTGCCCGGCGACAGCATGGCGCACGCGCTGGAAACCCTCGACCGGTTCCGCGCTCGGGTGATCGACGCGATGTAAATGGACTTCTCACACGTCGAACTCAGCGCCGAGGATCAAGCCTTTCTCGAGGAGACCCGGGCCTTCATCACCAAGCACGTCACCGACGACGTGCTCCGCCGCCAGCGGGAGTTCGGCGAAAACTTCGACGAGCAAGTGCATTTGGTGCTGGGCGAAGCCGGCTATCTGGCCTCGGATTGGAAGCTCGAGTCCGAGGGCGGATTCAGCGCGGTTCGCCGGCGCATCTTTCACCTGGAGATCGCCCGGGCGCACACGCCCTGGTATCACTGGGGCACCACCTCCGTCGTCGCGCGGCTCGTGCAGCAATTCGGCGCGCCCGAACTCGCGGGCAAAGTCGTACCCGGTGTGCTGTCGGGCGAGATTCGCCTCTGTCTGGGCTACACGGAGCCCGAGGGCGGCTCCGATGTCGCCACCTGCAAAACCCGCGCGGTGCGCGACGACGATACCTGGATCATCAACGGTTCCAAGATGTTTACGTCGAACGCGCAGAACGCCAGATACGTCTTTCTGCTCACGAATACCGACCCGCAAGGGCCGAAACACAAAAATCTGACCATGTTTCTGGTGCCGCTCGATTCACCGGGCATCGAGATTCAGGGCATCCGCACCCTGGACGGCGATCGCACCAACATCGTCTACTACAGCGACGTACGCGTCGACGATCTCTACCGGATCGGTGAGGTCAACGGCGGCTGGACGGTGATGCGCGCCGCGCTGGATTCCGAGCACGGCCTCGTCGATCGCGACGAGCATGGCCTGCAATACCTTGCGGCGATGGGAGCTCACGGCGACGTGATGGCCGAAGTGGTCGACACCGTCGCGGGCATCGTCGGGCCCGCGGCCGACGAGTCGGTGAAGTACCGGCTTGGGCGCAGCGTCGCGCGGGTGGAGGCGGCGCTGTCGACGCCCGGCATGTTCGGGCGCGTCGCGGTCGCCCAGACGATGCGCGACATCTCCGCCGATGTGATGGACATCGAGGGGACGGCGTCGGCGTTGCCCGCCGATGCCCACGGTTGCATCGGCGAGGGCGCGGCGGAACACCTTTACCGGCTCGCGCTGCCGCTCGGGATCTACGGTGGCACCCTCGAGGTCTTCCGCAACATGATCGCCCAGCACGAGCTCAAGCTGGGACGGCCTAGCTACCCGGGGTGAGTGGCAGCACGGCGACGACGTCGGCGCGGGCGGCGTCGAAACTCAGGAACCCTTTGATGGGAAGGCTTTCCGGGGGCGGGTCCGCGTAGCTCCAGGCGACGTCCTCGACGACCTGGTCGCCCGAGACGGCGGACCAATACGTCGCGAATCCCTTGTAGTTGCAATAGCTCGACGTCTCCGAGCGCCGCAGCAGATCGGTGCGCACGTGCGAGGGATCGACGTAGAGGCGCGGTTCGAGCGCCGTCTCGAACAGGATCACCGTGTCGTCGGTGTCCACCAACACGGTGTCGGCGACCGAGACGCGCAGGCGGCGCCGCGTCGGGCGGCAGTCGACCCGATGGTAGGGATTCGGCGGGTAGTGGACGAGTTCGCGGCCCTCTTCCAGCCAGGTGTCGACGGCGTCCCAGGGCACGTGGACGAAGCCCGCCGCCTCCGGCTCGGGTTCGGTGGGCAGGTCGCCGACCTCGTCGGCCGGAAACGCATAGCTGAGCGGACTACCCTGCCGGTGCACCAGCAGCGCCCGCTCGGTGTCGATCACCGCGCGCCCGTCTTTGAAGGCCTGGACACGCCGCGGGTGCGGCTCGACGAAGACGACCTCCGAGGGCAGCGCGGGCGAGAACCGCCCGGCCGGATCGCCGCTGAGCGGACCACGTCCGGCTACCAGACTCATGGATTCATTGTCGCCTACTGCGCTCGGGTCAAGATCCCCGAGACGCCCAAACGTTAGTGTGCAGCCATGGCAGGACCGGTAGCGGGCATCAAAGTCGTCGAACTCGGGGTCTGGGTGGCCGGGCCGGCCGCCGGCGGCATCCTGGCCGACTGGGGCGCCGACGTGATCAAGATCGAGCCCCCGCGTGGCGACCCCGGGCGCATGTTCGGCCGGATGCTGGGCTGCGACCTCGGGGTCAACCCGCCGTTTGAAATGGACAACCGCTCCAAGCGCAGCATCGTCCTAGACCTCACCACCGAAGAGGGCCACGGCATCGCATTCGAATTGCTCGCGGACGCAGACGTTTTCGTCACCAACGTGCGCCCCGGTGCGTTGCGAAAGCTGGGCCTCGACTTCGAGTCGGTGTCAGCCCAACACCCCCGCCTTGTTTACGGCCTGATCACCGGATACGGCGAAGACGGGCCCGACGCCGACCGCGCCGCCTACGACGTCGCCGCGTTTTGGTCGCGCGCCGGCGTGGCGCACCTGCTCACCCGGCCCGGTGACACCCCGCCGTTTCAGCGCGGCGGCATGGGTGACCACTCGGCCGGCATGACGCTGGCCGCGGCCATTTGCGCGGCGCTGCTGTCCCGCGAACGCACCGGGACCGGCCAGCTGGTGAGCACCTCGCTGTACCGCCAGGGCGCCTACACCGTCAGCTTCGATATCAACACCTATCTGCTGACCGGCCAGCCGATCGCCATCGGGCAACGCGAAACCATGGGCAACCCGTGCATGAACAACTACACCGCCGGCGATGGCCGCCGGTTCTGGATCGTCGGCCTCGAGGGCGACCGGCACTGGCCGCCGCTGTGTCGCGCCGTCGGCCGCCCCGACTGGCTCGACGATCCCCGATTCGCCGACGCCCGCGCCCGCGCCGTCAACGGGGCGGCGCTCATTGCCGAGTTGGACGAGATCTTCGCGACCAAACCGCTTGACGAATGGGCGGACATCTTCGCGGGAGAACCCGATTTCTTCTGGTCGCCGGTCAACAGCATCGAGGACGTCGTCGCCGACGAGCAGTTCCATGCCGCCGGCGGCATCGTCGACGTACCGGACAAAGAATCCAGCGTGCCGATGGTGGCGACACCGGCCGATTTCCATGGCACGCCATGGTCACCGCGTTCTGCGGCACCGGAACTCGGCCAGCACACCGACGAAATTCTGGCCGAACTCAAGGCCCGCCGCGGCGTGTGACCGCCGGTCGCACCTTTACAAAGTTGCGCCGAAGTGTCACGCTGTCCGGTGAGCCGCGTGGCGGCCGACAGCCCAGGACGAGCGTTGCGGTAACGCCGATGCACAGTTTCGGTGCGGCGGTGAGGAACGGATTGATGGTCACTCCCTACATCAGCGAGAGCAGCCGGCTCGGTGCCGCGCGGACAACCCGGGCGGACGGTGAGTGCCTGCGATATCGGCTGGACGTCGTCGCGGCCAGCGCGGCCGACGTCGTGCAATCGGCCGGGGGCTGGCTCTACGACCGGGTGATGGCCGGATGGCAGGTGACCGTGCTGCTGCCGGAGGGCTGCGACTCCCGGTCGCTGCGGATCCTCGGCGTGCGGACATCGGAACTGGGCGCGCACTTAGCGGGAACGGGCTCGCCCAGCCACGGCCTGGCCGTCAGCGCCGAGGCATTCACGGCCGACGCGCGGGTTCGCGACACCGTGCTCAAGTCGCTGGACAACGGTTTGACCGAAGTCGCGCTGTGGGGCGACGGCTGGCCGCTGGGCGTGAATCGCGTGACGACGAGGGCGCAGCACGTACTGAGCGCGGCGGCGCGGACGTTCAAGGGCTACGCGCTTGCGGCCGCGGGGATTTCGTGCGCCACGGTCGATCGCACCGAGCCACTGCTGTGTGACACCGCTACGTGTTCGCGGGCCGACTCAGAGTTGATCCGGATCGACTAGCGCCGACTAACCCATGACTCGCCCATGAAGAAGTACTACGGCCACACCCTGCTCTATCTACACGAGACGATCTCGCTGGGCTCCGGTCGCAGCGATCGCTTCACCGAAGTCTTCTCCGACACCTACCAGCCGATGATGGCCGAACTCGGCGCCCGGCTGTTCGCGATCTGGGAATCCACCCCTTACAACGGCCACTGGCCGCAAGTGACGATCATGTGGGAGATCGACGCCTTCGCCGACTACGCCAGGATCGGGGCGGCGCAGGCACGCGGCGGCAGCCACGAGGCGGCGGCCGGAAAATGGTCGGCGTTTTTATCCGACATCGGCGCCTCGGGGGAGGGGCGAATCATGTATCCCGGACCGAGCAACAAAACGCTGGCGCAGCTGAGAGAGTCCAATTTCGCCGCGCCACTGGTGATTCAGGAGATCATGCAGACCAAGCCGGGCCGCCAGGACGACTACATCCGCGAGCTGGAGCGGCTCTACGTGCCATGGTCGGAGCGCACGGGAAAGCGTTGGCTGGGTTCGTTCACCACGACGTTCCGCTACAACGAGGTCATCCACTACTGGGCACTCGACGGCGGCTGGGAATGCTTCGCCAATCACTACCCGTCCTGGAAGGACAGCCCACCGGCCGAGATCGTCACCTGGATGAGCGTTGCGCCCGCGCTGCGCGACGGCTGGGAAGATTCGATTCTGCAGGCCCTACCGCCCTCGCCGCTGCAGTGACGGGCGCACAAGTGGACTTCACCTACGACCCATTCGACGCGTGGGTGATGGCAAACCCGTTGCCGTACTACCGAATCCTGCGCGAGCGCTATCCCGTGTACTACATGCCACAGTGGGATACCTTCGCCCTGTCCCGCTTCGAGGACATCTGGCGGGTCCTCGAAGTCAACGATGGGACATTCGTCGCCTCCGAAGGGACGCTGCCCGCGGCCGCCGTGTTGGCCAAGCACAACGCAGGGCCGGTCGGTGACCCGCCGTTGCATCCGCTGCCCTTTCACGCGGTGTTCGACGCCGACTTGTACGGCGAGATACGCCGCGCCCATACCCAGCCGCTGCGGCCCCGGGCGGTCGCCGGGCTTGGCGACCGGATCCGCGCGCTGGCCAACGAAAGGCTCGACCTGCTGCTGCCGCAGGGCTCGTTCGACCTGACCCAGGACTACTGCGGCGTCGTGGTGGCCTCGGTCGTGTGCGAATTGCTGGGTATACCAACCGATCTCGCGCCGCAGGTGCTGGCCGCGGTCAATGCCGGCAGCCTTGCCGAGCCCGGCGTCGGGGTCGAGGTCGCCGACGCCAGGCCGAACTATCTGGAATACCTCGTACCGTCGGTGCAGCGGCGCCGGGCCGACCCGTCCGGGGACGCGTTACCCGTCGTTGACGGCCTGCTCGGCTACCGATTGCCCGACGGCAGCGCCCTGTCCGACGTCGAAGCCGCGACGCAGATGTTGTGCATCTTCATCGGTGGGACCGAAACCGTGCCGAAGATCGTCGCCCACGGCCTGTGGGAACTCAGCCGGCGGCCCGACCAATTGGCCGCGGTGCGCGCCGACGCGAACGCCAACGTGCCGGTCGCCCGCGAGGAGATGATCCGGTTCTGCGCGCCGGCGCAGTGGTTCGCCCGAACGGCGCGGAAGCCCTTCAGCATTCACGACCAGACGATCCGGCCCGGCCAGCGCGTCATCACCCTGCTGGCGTCGGCCAACCGCGACGAGCGCGAATACGAAGACCCCGACGAGTTCGTCTGGAACCGACCCATCCGCCGTTCGCTGGCCTTCGGTCGCGGTCAGCACTTCTGCATCGGCTATCACCTGGCCCGGCTGGAAATCGATGTGCTGCTGACCGAATGGCTGCGGCGGGTGCCGGACTACGCAATCCAGAGCGAGGCCGCCACCCGGCTGCCATCCAGCTTCCAATGGGGATGGAACAAGATCCCCGTGGAGGTCTGACGTGTGGTCCTATCGGATCGTCGCGCCCTACGTGTTCGAGCGGGCGCCGATCCCCGACAAGGCACCCGAACAGCTGGCCGAGGGCCAGGTGCTGCTGCGGTTCCTAGCCGCCGGCGTCTGCGGCAGCGACCTGCCGGCCTTCCGCGGCGCCCAGGGCCGGCTTCCCGGAGACGACGGGCCCAGCGCGGCGGAGAAGGACGGATTCCCGATCCATGAGGTCGCCGGCGAGGTGATCGCCAGCAGGCATCCCGATCATCGCCCCGGCGATCTGGTGGTGGGCTGGGCATCCGGATTCGACGGGCTGATGGAACGCGTCGTCACCGACGGCAACGGGCTGGCGCCCTACGACCCGGCGCTGACCCCCGCGGAAGCGGTCGGTCTGCAACCACTGGCGTGCGTTCTCTATGCCTGCGAGCAACTGCCCGACCTGTCCGGCCGGCACGTCGCGATCATCGGCCAGGGCTCGATCGGGCTGCTGTTTTCCTATGTCGCCAAGGCGACCGGCGCCCGGCGCGTCACCGGGGTCGACCCGATCGACCGCGAAGGCGTCGCAACGGCATTCGGCGTCGACGACCGGGTGCGCGCCACCAGCGACCGCTGGGTGAGCCAGCTGGCGCCGGCGGACCGGGCCGACGTCGTCATCGAAGCCGTCGGCCACCAGGTCGCGACACTCGGGCACGCCATCCAAGCCGCCGGCCCCGGCGGCACCGTCTTCTACTTCGGCGTTGCCGACGACGAGGCCTACCCGATTAGCATGCGACTCATGCTGCGCAACAACCTGACGCTGAAATCCGGTGTGACGCTTGACCGGCGGCGAATGTTGGAGCTCGCCGGCAAATTCGCCGCGGTCCATCCCGAGCTGCTGGGCTCGTATCTCACCCACACGTTCGGCGTGCACGATGTCCAAGACGTCCAGGCGGCTTTCGAACTGGCCTGCCGGCCGGTGCCCGAGCGCATCAAGATCGCGATCGCGCAATGAGCATCTTCGGCGCCGACCACCCAACCCCGCTGTGGGGTGGTTGGATCA
This sequence comes from Mycobacterium heidelbergense, assembly GCF_050205645.1. Lineage (GTDB taxonomy): Bacteria > Actinomycetota > Actinomycetes > Mycobacteriales > Mycobacteriaceae > Mycobacterium > Mycobacterium heidelbergense_A. Next base: position 56,296 of record NZ_JBNMQT010000005.1, on the reverse strand, counting down.
CCGGCCCGTCGCTGATCGGGCCCGAGGAATTCGCCCGCGCCGGTTACGACTACCTGGGTTTCGACGCCCAGCACGGATACCTCGACGACGCCGACATCGCCGGGATACTGAGGCGCATCGAACACCTCCCCATCGCTACCGTGGTGCGACTGCCGAATGCCGACGCCGCACCCATCGGGCGAGTGCTGGACGCCGGCGCCGACGCCGTCGTCATCGCGATGATCGAGTCGGCCGACGAGGCCGCCGCGGCGGTGGCCGCCTCCCGCTACCCCCCGGCGGGCGTGCGGAGCTTCGGTCCGCTGCGCGCAAGCCTCGGTCTCGACCCGGCCGAGCACGAATCCCGCGTGAGCGTGTTCGCGATGATCGAAACCGCCGGGGCTCTGTCGGTCCTGGATAAGATCTGTGCCGTCGACGGTCTGGCCGGAATCTATGTCGGGCCCGCCGATCTGGCCATCTCGATGGGTGTCGACGTCGTCGGGGCGACCGGCCATCCGAAGGTGCTGGACGCGATCGAGCGAATTCATCGCGCGGCGACCGACGCCGGGCTGCTCACCGGGATCCATGCCGGCGGGGGCAAGACCGGTCACGCCATGGCACAGCTGGGATTTCGGATGATCACCCTGGCGGCCGAATCGCAGGCGCTGCGGCGCGGCGCGGCGGCGCACCTCCGTGAGGCGACCGGACAGTGACCGACGACCAAGCCGCGATTCGCGAAGTGATTGCCGGCTACGCGCTGGCTCTCGACGCCGGCGACATCGAGGCGTGCCTAAGGCTGTTCAGCGACGATGCCGAATTTGTTGTCTACGGGCGATCTTTCGCCGGGCTCGACGAGATAGAGAAGATGTTCCGGGATGCGCCGCGCGGCCTGCATCTGACCGGGGCCTCGCGCATCGACGTCCGCGACGATACCGCGACTGCCCGATCCCAGGTGCTGTTCGTCCGCGCCGGTGACCTGCACCTGCGGCCCGCGCTGTACGACGACGAACTGGCGCTTGTCGACGGGCGGTGGTGCTTCCGGCGGCGGCGGTGCCAATTCGTGACCAGCCACGGCCTGTCCGACAGCCCCGAGGTTCCGTGACCATGAATCAGCGCGTCGCACTGGTGACCGGCGCCGCCGGCGGGCAGGGCTGGGCCATCGCCAAAAGGCTACGCGCGGACGGCTATTCGGTGGCGGCCTGCGACGTGCGGGCCGGCGAATTGGCCGCGGCGGTCGACGAGCTGGGCGACGACAACGTGATCGCGATCCAGCTCGACGTGACGTCGCAGGCGCAGTGGGACGCGGCCGTCGAGCGCGTCGTCGAGGGGTTCGGGTCGCTGAGCGCGCTGGTCAACAACGCCGGAGTGCTGCACCGGGCAGCGTTGGCCGACGAGACTGCCGACGATTTCGAAAAGGCGTGGCGGGTCAACTGCCTGGGTGCGTTCCTCGGCATGAGCGCCACCCTGGATCTGCTACTGGAGGCCGAACACGCGGCGATCGTCAACATCTGCAGCACCGGGGCGATGCGCCCGTTCCCTCACCACAGCGCCTACGGCGCGTCCAAGTGGGCATTGCGGGGCCTGACCCAGACCGCCGCCGCCGAACTCGCGCCGTCGGGCATTCGCGTCAACGCGGTCTTCCCGGGACCGATCGCCACCGAAATGCTCGACGCGGACATCCAGTCACGGCTGGCCGAGACCGCGATGTTCGGACGGCTCGGACAGCCGCGCGAAATCGCCGACGCCGTCGCGTTTCTGGTCTCCGAGGAGGCGTCGTTCATCACGGGTTCGGAGTTGGTCGTCGACGGTGGGCAATGCCTACAGATCCGATGAAGATCGGCATCATCGGCGCCGGGCCCGGTGGCCTGGCGCTGGGAATTCTGTTGAAGCGGGCCGGTTTTCACGACTTCACCATCTTCGACCGCGAAGACGACGTCGGCGGAACGTGGCGGATCAACACCTATCCGGGGCTGGCATGCGACGTCAAGTCGCACCTCTATTCCTACTCGTTCGACCTGAACCCGCACTGGTCGCGGCTGTGGTCACCGCAGCCCGAGATCCTGGCCTACTTCGAACGCTGCGCGGACGATTACGGTCTTCGCCCCCATCTGAAACTGCGCACCGAAATCCGTTCCGCCAGCTGGGATGGCGATACACACCGGTGGTGCCTGACCGCCGCCGACGGGGCGCAACACCATTTCAACGTCGTGGTTTCCGCCGTCGGATTGTTCACCCGGCCGCTGCTTCCGGATCTCGTCGAACAGGAGCCGTTCACCGGAACGGTGATGCACTCCTCACGATGGGACCACTCGATCCCACTTGAAGGAAAGCGGGTGGCGGTGCTGGGAACGGGTTCGACGGCCTCACAACTGGTCCCGGAATTGGCCAAGGTCGCCGACCGGGTGTATTCGGTGCAACGATCGCCGACCTGGATATTGCCCAAGCCGGACCGGCTCTACACGCGCCGCGAGCGCTGGATTCTCGCCCACGTGCCGTTCGCCAAGAAGCTGTACCGGACCCGGCTGTGGCTGCGCAGCGAATCCAACATCTCGGTGATAGAGCATGGCAGCGAAAAGACCCAGGAGTTCACCGCGCTTGCCCTGGGCATGCTCGAAAAGACCGTCGCCGACGAGGAATTGCGCCGCAAGCTGACCCCCAACCACCCGATGGGCTGCAAGCGACTGGTGTTCTCGTCGGACTACCTACCCGCATTGACGCTGCCCAACGTCGAGGTGGTGAACAGCCCGGCCCGCTACCTGCGGGCGCGCTCGCTGGTCACCGAAGACGGCAGCGAACGCGACGTCGACGTGGTGGTGTGCGCCACCGGCTACGCCGCGGCCGACTACCTGGGCGAGCTCGACGTCTCCGGAGAACACGGAACGACGCTGCGCGAGGCCTGGAGCGACGGGGCGCACGCGTACTTCGGCATGGCCGTTCCCGGGTTTCCCAACTTCTTCATGCTGTACGGGCCCAACACCAACGTCGGCTCCAACAGCGTGATCTTCATGCTCGAAGCCCAAGCGCGCTACATCGTACGGGCGTTGACATACCTGCGGCGCAAACGCAAGACATACATCGCGGTGCGGCCCGCGGCGCTCGCGGAGTTCGTCGCCAAGATCGATCGCTGGATGGTCGGCACCGTCTGGACCACCCAGTGCAGCAACTACTTCCGAGCCCCGAACGGCCGGGTGGTCACGCAGTGGCCGCGAAGCGCGCGCAGCTTCTGGGGAATGACGCGCCGGTTTCGGCCCGCCGACTTCAGCTTCCGGGCCGAGGCCCGCTCCGCCAGGGACGGGGACTCGGTGGGGGCGCTGGAAACAACATGACCGAATTGGACGGCTTCGATCGGCTCGATCCCGCGCTGCGCGCTGTCGCCACCACGCGGACGGACTTCACGCCGGCCGCCATCGAACTTATGCGCGGACCGTTCAACGAGCGGCGCCGCATCGCAGCGGAATGCGTTGCGGTGCAAGGTGTCCAGATCGTCGACGACACCGTGGCGACCGAGAGCGGCGGTGTGCCGGTGCGGATCTATCGCGGCGCAAAGCCGCCGGCCCCGGCGGTGGTGTACTGCCACGCCGGGGGCTTCGCGCTGGGAAACCTGGACACCGATCACCGCCAGTGCGTGGAGCTCGCGCGGCGCGGCCGGTGCACGGTGGTATCGGTCGACTACCGGCTCGCCCCCGAGCATCCCTATCCGGTCGCCCTCGACGACGCGATCGCCGTGCTGCGCTGGGTGGCCGCCGGCGCCGCCGACCTCGGCATCGATGGGGCCCGCGTGGCCGTCGCCGGCAGCAGCGCGGGTGCCGCCCTGGCCGCCTGCCTCGCGCACGGCGCCGCGCGCGAACCGCGGGTCGTGTTCCAGTTGCTGCACCAGCCGGTGCTGGACGATCGGGCCACCGCGTCGAAGGCGCAGTTTCGCACCAGCCCCGCTTTCGACGGCGAGGCGGCGGAGCTGATGTGGCGCCACTACCTGGGCCCGGCAGCCGCCTCGGGGGATGCCTTGCCCGCGCGCCGAGACCGATTCGACGGCCTGCCACCGACTTTGATCACGTGCGCGGAGATCGATCCCTTCCGCGACGAGGCGATGGACTATGCGCTGCGCTTGCTGCGCGCCGGCGTCTCCACCGAGCTGCACGTGTTCGCGCGCACCTGCCACGGATTCGATTCGCTGCTGCCCGACTGGTCCGTGTCCGAGCGGCTGTTCGCGTTGCAAGGCGAAGCGTTGCGGCGGGCCTGGGAGATCTGAACGCCCCTAGGATGGCAGCGATGGCGTGCTGCGATTTCTCGATCATCGCCGAGGGCTGCGACGCAGCCTTCACCGTCGACGCGTCGCGGGTGACTTTCGGACGCGGTTGTCTGGCGGAGCTGGGCGACAGGGCACGAGCTCTCGGGGTGCGGCGGGTGGCCTTGTTCTCCGACGCCGGCGTGGCCGAACTGCCCATCTTCGCGACGGCGCACGAGTCGCTCGTCGCGGCCGGACTGGACGTCGTCAGCTACACCGACGCCCATGTCGAGCCCACCGACGCGTCTTTCCTCGACGCCGCGCGTTTCGCCCGGGAGACGGACCCCGACGGCTACGTATCGCTGGGCGGCGGCTCCGTCATCGACACGTGCAAGGCCGCCAATCTGTACGCCACCCATCCCGCCGACTTCCTGACCTATGTCAACAAGCCGATCGGCGAGGGCAAGCCGGTGCCCGGCCCGCTCAAGCCGCATATCGCTTGCCCCACGACCGCGGGCACCGGCAGCGAGGTAACCGGCATTACGATCTTCGATCTCCTGGCGCTGAAGGCGAAGACGGGCATCGCCTCGCATGCGCTGCGTCCCACGGAGGCGCTCGTCGACCCCGACTGCACCGCGAGCCTGCCGCCCGAGGTGGTCGCCTCGGCGGGGCTCGATGTGCTGTCGCACGCGCTGGAGTCCTACACGGCGCGGCCCTACGTCCAGCGGCACGCTCCCGAACGGCCCAGCTTGCGGCCCATGAGCCAGGGCGCGAATCCCTGGAGCGACCTCGGCTGCCGTGAGGCGTTGCGCCTGCTGGGGCAGTTTTTGGAGCGCGCCGTGAGCGACGCCTCCGACGGCGAGGCCCGCGAGCAGATGATGTGGGCCGCAACGCTTGCGGGCATCGCGTTCGGCAACGCGGGCGTTCACGCGCCGCACGGCATGGCCTATGCCGTTGCGGGGCTGGTGCGTGACTTCCGGCCCTCGGGCTACCCGGCCGACGAGCCGCTCGTGCCGCACGGCATGGCCGTCATCCTCAACGCACCGTCGTCGTTCCGCTTCACCGCGGAGGTCAGCCCGCAGCGACACCTGGAGGGCGCGCGGCTGCTCGGCGCCGAGACGCGCGGCGCCGGCGCGCAAGATGCGGGCGAGGTGCTGGCCAACGAACTCATCCGCATCATGCGAGCCGTGGGCATGCCCAACGGGCTCGGCGGGGTGGGCTACACCGACGACGACGTGGCGGCCCTCACCGAAGGCGCCCATCCCCAGCAGCGCCTTCTGCAGAACGCTCCGCGCGACATGAGCAAGCCGGTTCTGGCGGACTTGTTTCGGCAAGCCATGCGCTACTGGTAGTCAAGACGCATGACTTCGGCTCCAACGGTTCCGCCTCCACCGGACGGGTTGACCAGCCGCGACTTCCCCATCCTGTGGCCGGTGGGAACCCGGTGGGCCGACAACGACATGTTCGGCCACTTGAACAACGCGGTGTACTACCAGTTGTTCGACACCGCGATCAACGCCTGGATCAACACCAGCACCGGGCTCGACCCGACCACCATGCCCGAACTGGGCATCGTTGCCGAGTCCGGTTGCCGCTACTTCTCCGAACTGCATTTCCCGCAAAACCTGGTGGTCGGCCTCGCGGTGACCCGCCTCGGTCGCAGCAGCGTCACCTACCGGCTCGGTCTGTTCGGGTCGGCAGGGGAAGAAGACGACGGCAGGGCCCAACCGATCACCGCGCTAGGGCACTGGGTGCACGTCTACGTCGACCGGACGAGCCGCAAGCCGGTCCCGATACCCGACGCCATCCACGCACTGTTGTCGACGGCCTGCGTGGCACCCGCGTAGCCGCAATAAATAGAAGCAATAAATAGAAGCCACCCGAGATGGCGCCCAGCACTGGGCGTTTCGTGGCTTGGCTATGCTTCGCCAATGCCAGTCCTGAGCAAGACCGTCGAGGTCGGTGCCGACGCCGCCTCGATCATGGCCATCGTCGCGGATTTCGAGGCATACCCGCAGTGGAACGACGAGATCAAGGGGCTGTGGATCCTCGCCCGCTACGACGACGGGCGGCCCAGCCAGCTGCGGCTCGACACCGAGGTTCAAGGCGTTGCGGGCACGTATATCCAGGCCGTGTACTACCCCGGCGAGAACCAGATCCAGACCGTCATGCAGCAGGGCGACCTGTTCGCCAAGCAGGAACAACTGTTCAGCGTGGTCGACGTCGGCACATCGAGCCTGTTGACGGTGGATATCGACGTCGAACCCTCGATGCCCGTGCCCGCGCCGATGGTGAAGTCCATGCTCAACACCGTGCTCGACCACCTCGCGGACAACCTCAAGCAGCGCGCCGAGCAGCTGTCCGCGAACTAGGAAGCCCGCGGGCTCAGTCGAAGATCCCCGACCGCTTCAGCATCTCGGTCAGCCGCTGCGCCCCATCGGTGAATTGCCAGACGGTGTGCTCGATGACGGCGGCGGTGTCGCGCTTGCGCAGCGCCGCGATCAATTTCCGGTGGTTGTCGACCGCGGCCACAGCCCACTCCGGGTCGCCGGCGTACACCAGCACCGGCATGTAACGGGCGGCGTTCAGCAGGAACCAGGCCAATTTGATGCGACCGCTGGCCTGATTGAAGACGCGGTGAAACGCGAACTCGATGCCCGCGATGGCCTCGGCGTCGCCGGAGCCGACCGCCGCCTCGAGGGCATGATTGATGCGCTCGAGTTCGTCGATCTCGCCGTCGGTGATGTGGTCGGTGGCCGCGGCGGCCAGCTCCCTGGCGATCGTCGCCTGCAGCCAGAAGATGTCCTGAATGTCCTGACGGGTCAGCGGCAACACGAAGTGACCGCGGTGCGGTTCCAGTTGCACCATGCCCTCGCCGCGCAGTTTCAGCAGGGCCTCGCGCACGGGGGTGATGCTGACCCCGAGTTCGGCCGCGGTCTCGTCAAGGCGTATGAAAGTCCCCGGACGCAATGTCCCGGACATGATCGCCGCGCGCAGACGACCCGCGACTTCGTCGGACAACTGCGCCCTGCGCAGTGGCCGCCGGCTCCGCGGCTTCGTGGAAATCGGTGCGTTCACGGGGGCTGCCAGGGCTTTCAGGGGCTCGGCGGGGGTTGTCTTTGGGGCATTAAAGCCATAGTGTGACCCACACAACACCATGTTTTATCAAATATCAACCTGGCGCAAGCGGTGCGCGAGTGTAAGGGGAGGTAGTAGTTGACCGCACAGTTGGCCAGCCACACGACGCCCGCAATCACCGAGCAGCCTTACCGGGCCCGGCGGCAGAACTGGGTGAACCAGCTCGAGCGGCACGCGATGATGCAGCCGAACGCGACGGCGCTGCGCTTCCTCGGCAACACCGTGACGTGGGGTGGACTACAGCACCGGGTCTCGGCGCTGGCCGACGGATTGAGCCGGCGGGGTGTCGGCTTCGGCGACCGGGTCATGATCCTGATGCTCAACCGCACCGAATTCATCGAGTCGGTGCTGGCCGCCAACATGCTCGGGGCCATCGCCGTCCCGCTGAACTTCCGGCTCACCCCGGCCGAAATCGCCTTCCTGGTCGAGGACTGCGAAGCCCGCGTCGTGATCACCGAACCCGTGCTCGCCCCGGTGGCCACCGGGGTCCGCGACATCCAGCCGCTGCTGAGCACGATCGTCGTGGCGGCCGCCTCGACCGACGACGGGGTTTTCGGCTACGAGGACCTCATCGACGAGACCGGCGATCCGCACGAACCCGTCGACATCCCGAACGACTCGCCGGCCCTGATCATGTACACCTCGGGCACCACCGGCCGCCCCAAGGGCGCCGTGCTGACCCACACCAACCTGACCGGCCAGACGATGACCGGCCTGTACACCAACGGCGCCGACATCAACAACGACGTCGGCTTCGTCGGTGTCCCGTTCTTCCACATCGCGGGAATCGGCAACATGCTGACGTCGCTGTTGCTCGGCATCCCCACCGTGATCTACCCGCTCGGCGCGTTCGACCCGGGCCAGCTGCTCGACGTGCTGGCGGCGGAGAAGGTCACCGGCATCTTCCTGGTGCCCGCACAGTGGCAGGCGGTATGCAACGAACAGCAGGCGCGACCGCGTGATCTGCGGCTGCGGGTGATGTCGTGGGGAGCCGCTCCGGCCCCCGACGCGCTGCTGCGCGAGATGTCGGCGACGTTCCCCGGCACCCAGATATTGGCCGCTTTCGGCCAGACCGAGATGTCGCCGGTCACCTGCATGCTGCTGGGCGACGACGCGATCCGTAAGCGTGGATCGGTCGGAAAGGTGATCCCCACCGTCGCCGCCCGCGTCGTCGACGAAAACATGAACGACGTCCCCGTCGGCGAAGTGGGCGAAATCGTCTACCGCGCACCAACGTTGATGAGCGGCTACTGGAACAACCCGGCGGCCACCGAGGAGGCGTTCGCGGGCGGCTGGTTCCACTCCGGGGACCTGGTGCGGATGGACGACGAGGGTTACGTCTGGGTGGTGGATCGCAAGAAGGACATGATCATCTCCGGCGGAGAGAACATCTACTGCGCGGAGGTGGAAAACGTCCTCGCCAGCCATCCCGACATCGTCGAGGTCGCGGTCATCGGCCGAGCCCACGAGAAGTGGGGCGAGGTGCCGATCGCGGTCGCGGCCGTCACCGGCGACCAGCTTCGACTCGACGACCTAGCCGGCTTCCTGACCGAGCGGCTCGCCCGCTACAAGCACCCGAAGGCGCTCGAGATCGTCGATGCACTGCCCCGCAACCCCGCCGGGAAGGTGCTCAAGACTGAGCTACGCCTGCGCTACGGCACTGCGGAGGCGTCTGAAAGCCGTTCTGCGTCAAGCGGTTCAACCGCCGGGGAGGAGGGCTGACGAAAACCGAAACGTTTGCCCGTAATTGACGGAGGGTTAATTGTGCAGTTGTCGGTTCACACGTGCTCGGCCATCGGGTACATTCCTGTGGTCTCCGTTACTACTTGCGAGTAGGGAGCCGATGGTCACATACGAAGGGTCCGGGCGAGGACAGGGCGTGCGACACGATTCGCCGCGGCGCTGGGAGGCGCGCGGTGCTTGCGGGAGGGGACAGCGGTGACGACGACGGCCACAGGGCCACGGCTGACCGACTATGCCCGCGACCGCGTGGCCCCCTTCCTCACGCTCGTCGGTGGCTTTTTCCGGATGTGCGTGCTGACCGGTAGGGCGACATTCCGGTGGCCATTCCAGTGGCGCGAGTTCGTCTTGCAGTGCTGGTTCATCATGCGCGTCGCGCTGCTGCCGACCATGGCCGTCTCGGTGCCGGTGACGGTGCTCTTCATCTTTACGTTCAACATCCTGCTGCTCCAGGTCGGCGCCGCCGATATCTCGGGGGCGGGCGCGGGCGTTGCCGTGGTCACCCAGATCGGCCCGATCGTGACCGTGCTGGTGGTCGCCGGCGCGGCGGCCACGGCAATCTGCGCCGACCTCGGTGCTCGCACCATCCGCGAGGAGATCGACGCGATGGAGGTGCTCGGCATCGACCCGATCCACCGATTGGTGGTGCCCCGGGTTCTGGCTTGTGCGACCGTCGCGATGTTGCTCAACGGCCTGGTGAGCATGGTCGGACTGGTCGGAGGCTTCCTCTTCGGCGTCTACCTCCAGAATGTGTCCGGCGGTGCCTACCTCGCCACGCTGACCCTGATCACCGGGCTGCCCGAAGTGGTCATCTCGACGGTCAAAGCGGCGACATTCGGCATGATCGCGGGCCTGATCGGCTGCTACCGGGGCCTCACCGTCCGCGGCGGCGCCAAGGGCTTGGGCACCGCCGTCAACGAGACGGTCGTGATGGCCGTGGTCGCGCTGTACGCGGTCAACGTGGTGCTGACCACCATCGGTGTCAAATTCGGAACGAGCGCAGTGAAATGACGACGACCGGAGTAGTTCGCGCCCGCTTCCCGCGGTTGGCCGCCAACCTCAGCCGCGTCGGTAACTTCACGACCGGATCCCTTGACGAAGCCGGAAAGCTGGGCTGGTTCGCGGTAATCGGCGGTCGCGGCATGGGGTGGGCGCTGACCCGTTACCGCAAGGAAATCTTGCGGCTGATCGCCCAGGTCGGCATGGGCACCGGCGCCATGGCCGTCGTCGGCGGCACGGCGGTGATCATCTCCTTCGTGACGCTGTCCGCCGGCTCGCTGGTCGCCCTTCAGGGTTTCGCGTCGCTGAGCCAGATCGGTATCCAGGCCCTCCTCGGGTTCGTCGCCGCACTCATCAACGTGCGTCTTGTTGCCCCCGTCGTCTCCGGCGTTGTGCTGGCGGCCACCGTCGGCGCCGGCGCCACCGCGGAACTGGGCGCCATGCGGATCAGCGAGGAGATCGACGCGCTGGAGGTCATGGGGATCGATTCGGTGGCATACCTGGTCTCCACCCGGGCGCTGGCCGGGCTGGTGGTCATCATCCCGCTGTACTCGTTGGGGCTGATCATGTCCTTCCTGTCTCCGGCCGTCGTCACCACGGTGCTGTACGGACAGGCCACCGGAACTTATGAGCACTACTTCCGGACGTTCTTGCGCCCCAATGACGTCTTCTGGTCGTTCGGCGAGGTCATCATCATGGCGGGGGTTGTGATGCTCACCCATTGCTATTACGGGTACAACGCCAGCGGCGGACCGGTCGGGGTCGGCGAGGCCGTCGGGCGGTCCATGCGCTTCTCGCTTGTCTCGGTGAACGTCATCGTCCTGTTGGCCGAAATGGCGCTCTACGGCGTCAACCCGAACTTCGCTTTCACGGTGTAGCTGCCATGACAACTCCGCGATTGAAGGTCAACAAGCCGCCGACGCGCCCTTACAAGTTGGTCGGTGTGGCGGTCTTGTTGATCGCGGCGTTGGTGTTGTGGTTGGTGTATTTGCAGTTTCGGGGGGAGTTCACGGAGAAGACTCCGGTGACGATGTTGTCGTCGCGGGCGGGTTTGGTGATGGATCCCGGGGCGAAGGTCACCTTGAACGGGGTGCAGGTCGGGCGGGTGGCCAGCATTTCGGAAGTGCAGGCCGATGGCAAGCCGGCGGCGAAGTTCGTGTTGGACATTTATCCGCGGTATCTGAAGTTGATTCCGGCCAATGTGGACGCCAAGATCGTGGCGACCACGGTGTTCGGCCAGAAGTATGTGTCGATGACCAGCCCGGCCAACCCGTCGCCGCAGCGGATTCGCGCGCATGCGGTGATTGATGCGCGTTCGGTGACCACCGAGATCAATACGTTGTTTCAGACCATCACCTCGGTGGCCGAGAAGGTGGATCCGGTCAAGCTGAATTTGACGTTGAGTGCGGCGGCGCAGTCGTTGGCGGGGTTGGGGGATCGGTTTGGGCAGTCGATCATCAACGCCAACGCGATCCTCGATGATGTCAATCCGCAGATGCCTCAGGCCCGTCATGACATTCAGCAGTTGGCCGGTCTGGGGGACACCTATGCCAATGCCGCGCCGGATTTGATTGATTTCCTCAATCATGCGGTGGTGACGTCGCGTTCGATCAATGCGCAGCAGAAGGATTTGGATCAGGCGTTGCTCTCGGCGGCGGGGTTCGGTAACACCGGGGCCGATATCTTCCAGCGTGGTGGGCCCTATCTGGCGCGCGGCGCCCAAGACTTGGTGCCCACCGCCGAGCTGCTGGACACCTACAGCCCCGAGCTGTTCTGCACGATCCGCAACTACCACGACGAGGAACCCAAACTCCGGACGTACCTGGGCGGCAACGGCTACTCGCTGAACACCGAGACCGAGGCGCTGTCGGGGCTGAGCGCAATCCTGAACCCGCTGTCGGGGGTTGTCTTGATCGCCTCGATGCTCGGCGGGCTGGCCGGCCTGGTCGGCGGCGCGCCGAACCCCTACACCTGGCCGGAAAACCTGCCGCGGGTGAACGCGCGCGGTGGGCCGGGTGGTGCGCCGGGCTGCTGGCAGCACATCACCCACGATCTGTGGCCCGCACCCGAATTGGTGATGGACACCGGCAACAGCATCGCGCCGTACAACCACATCGAGACCGGTTCGCCCTATGCGATGGAGTACGTGTGGGGCCGTCAGGTAGGGGATAACACGATCAACCCATGAAAATCACCGGTACCATCGTCCGACTCAGCATCTTCTCGTTGGTGCTGCTGCTGTTCACCGTGATGATCGTCGTGGTGTTCGGCCAGATGAGGTTCGACCGCACCAGCGCGTACTCGGCGGAATTCATCAACATCAGCGGGCTGCGGCAGGGCCAATTCGTGCGCGCCTCCGGGGTGGAGATCGGCAAGGTCGACTCGGTCGAGCTGGTCGACGGTGGCAAGCGGGTGCGGGTGAAATTCAACGTCGACCGCTCGGTCCCGTTGTATCAGTCGTCGACCGCGCAAATTCGCTACCTCAACCTGATCGGTGACCGCTATCTGGAGCTCAAGCGCGGCGAGGGCGAGGGCTCCGACCGGATCCTGCCGCCGGGTGGATTCATTCCGGTGTCTCGCACGTCGCCGGCGCTGGATCTGGACGCCCTGATCGGTGGTTTCAAGCCGCTGTTCCGGGCGCTGGAGCCGGAGAAGGTCAACACGATCGCGTCGGCGCTCATCACGGTGTTCCAGGGTCAGGGCGGCACCATCAACGACATCCTGGACAACACCGCGCAACTGACCAATCAACTCGGGGAGCGCGATCAGGCGATCGGCGAGGTGATCAAGAACTTGAACATCGTGCTGGACACCACGGTTCGGCATCGCCAGCAGTTCGACCAGACCATCAACAATCTCGAGGTGTTGATCACCGGGCTGAAGAACCACGGTGACCAGTTGGCGGGCGGAACCGCGCACATCAGCAATGCCGCCGGCACGGTGGCCGATCTGCTGGCCGAGGACCGCGGGCTGCTGCATAAGACGCTCAACTATCTGGACGCGGTTCAGCAGCCGCTCATCGACCAGCAGGACCAACTGCAGGACTACCTCAAGAAGGTGCCGCCCGGGTTGAACATGATCGGGCGCGCCATCGGGTCCTACGGCGACTTCGTCAACTTCTACGCCTGCGACATCACGATGAAGATCAACGGCCTACAGGCCGGGGGGCCCATCCGCACCGTCCGGCTTTTCCAGCAGCCGACAGGTAGGTGCACGCCGCAATGAGATCGCTGGAACCTCCGAATCGGCTACGCATCGGGCTCATGGGCATCGTGGTGACGGTGCTCGCGATCGGCGTGGGTCAAAGCTTCACGAATATCCCGATGCTGATGGCCAGGCCGGCTTACTACGGGCAGTTCACCGACTCCGGTCAAATCACCGTCGGCGACAAGGTGCGCATCGCCGGCATGGACGTCGGCAAGGTCGAGGGCCTGCGGATCGACGGCGACCACGTCGTGATGAAGTTCTCGATCGGCACCAACACGATCGGCAGCGAGAGCCGGCTGGCGATCCGCACCGACACCATCCTGGGTAGGAAGGTGATGGAGATCGAGCCGCGCGGCAACCAGCAATTGCGGCCCGGCGCCACGCTGCCGCTGGGGCAAAGCACCACCCCGTACCAGATCTACGACGCGTTCTTCGACGTCACCAAGGCCGCCCAGGGCTGGAACATCGACACCGTCAAAGAGTCACTGCACGTGCTGTCGCAGACGATCGATCAGACCTACCCTCACCTGAGCCCAGCGCTGGAGGGCGTGGCCAAATTCTCCGACACGATCGGCAAACGCGACGAAGAGGTCAAACATCTGCTGGCCCAGGCCAATCAAGTGGCCAGCGTCCTCGGTGACCGCAGCGAGCAGGTCGACCGACTACTGGTCAACGCCAAGACGCTGCTGGCCGCATTCAACGAACGCGGCCAGGCCATCAATGCGTTGCTGGCGAACGTCGCCGCGTTCTCGGAGCAGGTCAAGGGCTTCATCAACGACAACCCGAACCTGAACCACGTGCTCGAACAGTTGCGTACGCTCAGCCAGATCCTGGTCGAGCGCAAAGACGATCTTGCTGCGGGGCTCACCGAGGTGGGCATGTTCCTGCCGTCGCTGAACGAGGCCATCGCGTCGGGACCATTCTTCAAGGTGGTCCTGCACAACCTGGCCCTGTATCAGATCGTTCAGCCGTGGGTTGATGCCGCGTTCAAGAAGCGCGGGATCGACCCGGAGAACTTCTGGCGCGGCGCCGCGTTGCCGTCCTTCCGGTGGCCGGACCCCAACGGCACCCGGTTCCCCAACGGTGCGCCGCCGCCCGCGCCGCCGGTGCTGGAGGGCACACCGGATCATCCGGGACCGGCCGTCGGACCCGGGTCACCGTGCTCGTACAGTCCGGCGAATCCCGGCGGCAACATCACCGTCGGGGACGAGGGTCTGCCGCGGCCGTGGAATCCGCTGCCCTGCGCGGGTGCGGCCATCGGACCGTTCGGTGGAGTCGGTTTCCCCGCGCCGGTCGACGTCGAGACGTCGCCGCCGAATCCCGACGGTCTGCCACCCACACCGGGCATGCCGATCGCCGGTCGCCCGGGCGACCCGCCGCCGAACGTTCCGGGAACCCCGGTGCCGTTGCCGCCTCAGGCACCACCGGGCGCGCGCACCGAGAACCTGGCACCGGCCGGGCCGACGCCGCCACCGTCGACCTTCGCGCCGGGCCTGCCTCCGGGTCCGCCGGCACCGCCCGGGCCGGGCAACCAGCTGCCGGCGCCGTTCATCAATCCGGGCGGAGCTGGAGGTAGCGGGGTCACGGGAGGTACCCAGAATTGAGCACCGTCTTTGACATCCGCAACCTGCGGCTACCCAAGCTGTCGCGCACGACGGTGATCATCGGGTCGCTGGTGGTGGTGCTGGCGCTCGTCGTGGGGTATGTCGGCTGGCGGCTATACGACAAGCTGACCAACAACACGGTGGTCGCCTACTTCCCGGCGGCGAACGCGCTGTACCCGGGCGACAAGGTCCAGATCATGGGTCTGGCGGTGGGCTCGATCGACAAGATCGAGCCGACCGGCGACAAAATGCGGGTGACCTTCCATTACCAGAACAAGTACAAGGTTCCCGCCAACGCATCCGCGGTGATCCTCAACCCCACCCTGGTGGCCTCGCGGGCCATCCAGCTGGAGCCGGTCTACAAGGGTGGCCCGGTGCTCGGCGACAACGCGGTGATCCCGGAGGAGCGCACCCAGGTCCCCGTGGAGTGGGACCAGTTGCGCAACAGCATCACCAACATCATCTCCAAGCTCGGCCCGACCAAAGAGCAGCCGACGGGGCCGTTCGGTGAGGTCATCACGTCCTTCGCCAACGGTCTGGCGGGCAAGAGCAAGCAGATCAATACGACGCTGAACAACCTGTCGCGGGCGTTGACCGCGCTCAATGAGGGTCGTGGCGACTTCTTCGCGGTGGTGCGCAGCCTTGCGCTCTTTGTCAACGCGCTGCACCAAGACGATCAGCAGTTCGTCGCGCTGAACCAGAACCTCGCGGACGTCACCGGCCGGCTCGCGCAAAACGACACCGACCTGTCCAACGCGCTGCAGCAGTTCGACGGCCTGCTCTCCACCGTGCGGCCATTCCTCGACAAGAACCGCGAGGTGTTGACCACTGACATCAACAACCTGGCCACCGCGACGAACACAGTGCTGCAACCGGATTCGCTGAACGGGCTGGAGACCGCCCTGCACGTCACGCCGACGGCCGCGGCGAACATCAACCAGATCTACCACCCGTCACACGGCGCGGTTGTCGCGATTCCCGCGATCACCAACTTCGCCAACCCGATGCAGTTCATCTGCAGCTCCATTCAGGCCGGCAGCCGGCTCGGTTATCAAGAGTCCGCCGAGCTGTGTGCGCAGTACCTGGCGCCGATCCTCGACGCGATCAAGTTCAACTACCCGCCGTTCGGTTTGAACCTGTTCAGTACCGCCGAGACGCTGCCCAAGGAGATCGCGTACTCCGAGCCGCGGCTGCAGCCGCCGCCGGGGTACAAGGACACCACCGTCCCCGGGATCTGGTCGCCGGACACCCCGACCTCGCACCGCAACACGCAGCACGGCTGGATTGTCGCCCCGGGCATGCAGGGGCAGCAGGTGGGGCCGATCACCGCGGACCTGATGACGCCGGAATCGTTGGCCGAGCTCATGGGTGGGCCGAACATCGAGCCCGTCCAGTCGACCTTGCAGACGCCGCCCGGACCGCCGAACTCCTACGACGAGAACCCGATATTGCCGGTCATCGGCCAGAACCCGCCGCAGGTGCCGATTCCACCGCCGCCGCCGGGAGCCGATGTGGCCCCGGGTCCCGTAGCCCCCACCCCGGCGCCGGTGTCGGCGCCCGCGCCCAACGCCGGCGGGCCGCCGGTGCCTGCTAACCCGGGAGGTGGCCAGTGAGGCGCGACGTGAGCGCGGTTCGCGCGAACGGAAGGCCGAACCGTTGGACGCCCAGGCGCGCAACGATGCTGATCCGCCGCCGCGCGTGGCAGGGCCTGGTGCTGCTGGTGGCCGCGCTGGTGCTGAGCTCGTGCGGCTGGCGTGGCATCTCCAATGTGGCGATTCCGGGCGGTCCCGGTAGCGGGTCGGGTTCTTACACGATCTATGTGCAGATGCCGGACACGTTGGCCATCAACAACAACAGCAAGGTCATGGTGGCCGACGTCCTTGTGGGCTCGATCAAAGAAATCAAGCTGAAGAACTGGGTGGCCACCCTGACGTTGGGTCTGGACAAGAGCGTCAAGCTGCCGAAGAACGCCACCGCCAAGATCGGCCAGACTTCGTTGCTGGGTTCTCAGCACGTGGAACTGGCCGCACCGCCGAACCCGTCGCCGGAGCAGCTGAAACCCGGCGACACGATTCCGCTGAAGAATTCGTCCGCGTTTCCCACCACCGAGGAGACGTTGGCCAGCCTGTCGTTGATCCTGCGCGGTGGCGGCATTCCGAACCTCGAGGTGCTGCAGAACGAGGTCTTCAACATATTCAATGGCCGTGGCGAGCAGATCCGGGCCTTCCTCGGCAAGCTGGATACCTTCACCAACCAGCTCAATCAACAGCGCGACGACATCACCCACGCGATTGACTCCACCAACCGGCTATTGGTCTACGTGGGGGCCCGCGCGGATGTCCTCGATCGAGTGCTGACCGACATCCCGCCGCTGATCAAGCATTTCGCCGACACCAAGCAGCTGTTGATCAACGCCGTCGACTCGGTGGGACGGCTCAGCCAGGCCGCCGACCAGTACCTGTCCGAGGCGCGCGGACCCCTGCACCAGGATTTGCAATCGCTGCAGTGCCCGTTGCGGGAACTCGGCCGTGCGTCACCGATGCTGATCGGCGCGCTGAAGTTGATCCTCACGCAGCCGTTCGACATCGACAGCGTTCCGAAGGTGGTCCGCGGTGACTACATGAACGTGTCGCTGACCCTCGACTTGACCTACAGCGCCATCGACAACGCGTTCCTCACCGGTACCGGGTTGTCGGGAGCTCTGCGCGCACTCGAGCAGTCGTTCGGGCGCGATCCCGAGACGATGATCCCCGACGTCCGCTACACGCCGAACCCGAATGACGCGCCCGGCGGACCGCTGGTGGAAAGGGCGGAGCGAGGACAATGCTGACTCCCTTCGTTCGACGCCAGCTCATTCTGTTCGGGATCCTGACGGTGATCTCGCTAGGTGTGTTGGGCATCTATTACCTGCAGATTCCGAGCCTGATGGGAGTCGGCCGATACACGCTCAAGGCCGAGCTGCCGGCTTCGGGCGGGCTGTATCCAACGGGAAACGTGACCTATCGCGGCATCACCATCGGCAAGGTCACCGACGTCGAGCCCACCGAACGCGGCGCCGAAGCGACGCTGAGTATCGACAGCCGCTACAAGGTCCCGATCGACGCGATCGCCAACGTGCACTCGGTGTCGGCGGTCGGTGAGCAGTATCTGGACCTGGTGTCGCCAGGGAACCCCGGCAAGTTCCTTTCGGACGGACAGACCATCGCCAAGGGCACGGTGCCCTCCGAGATCGGGCCGGCGCTGGACACGGCGAACCGTGGACTTGCGGTGTTGCCGAAGGACAAGATCGGCCAGCTGCTCGACGAGACGGCGGAATCGGTCGGCGGGCTGGGGCCCGCCCTGCAACGGCTGGTCGACTCCACGCAGGCGATCGTCGGCGACTTCAGGACCAACATCACCAACGTCAACGACATCATCCAGAACTCCGGGCCGATCCTCGACAGCCAGGTCAATTCGAATGACGCGATCGAGCGTTGGGCACGCAACCTGAACACGTTGGCCGCGCAGTCGGCGGCGAACGACCAGCATGTGAGAAGCATTCTGTCCCAAGCGGCGCCGACCGCCGATCAGGTCAACGACGTGTTCAACGACGTCCGGGAATCGCTACCGCAGACGCTGGCGAACCTCGAGGTGGTGTTCGACCTGCTCAAGCGCTACCACAACGGTCTGGAACAGGTGCTGGTGTTCCTGCCGCAGGGTGCGTCGATCGCGCAGACGGTGGGCGCGCCGTTCCCGAACCAGGCCGCGCTCGACCTAGGGCTGTCGATCAACTGGCCGCCCCCCTGCCTGACGGGCTTCGTCCCGGCATCGGAATGGCGGTCCCCGGCCGACACCAGCATGGTGCCGCTGCCGTCGGGTACCTACTGCAAGATCCCGATGGACACGCCGGCCAACAGCGTGCGTGGATCGCGCAACATCCCGTGTGTCGATATCCCCGGCAAGCGGGCCGCCACGCCACGGGAATGCCGCGACCCCAGGCCGTACGTTCCGGCCGGAACCAACCCCTGGTACGGAGACCCGAACCAGATCCTGACCTGCCCCGCACCCGCCGCGCGCTGTGACCAGTCGGTGCGGCCGGGCATGGTGATCCCGGCACCGTCGGTCAACAACGGAATGAACCCGGCGCCCTCGGACCGGGTCGCCGGGACGCCCCCGCCGACCAGCGACCCGTTGTCGCGGCCGGGATCGGGTACCGTGACGTGCAACGGACAGCAGCCCAACCCGTGTGTCTACACTCCGGGCGGGGGGCCCCCGTCGGCGGTATACAGTCCGCAGAGCGGTCAGCTGATAGGGCCCGACGGAGTTAAATGGTCCGTCGAAAACTCGACTAAAACAGGAGACGACGGATGGAAGGAGATGCTGGCGCCGGCCGGCTGAACCCCCCACCGATGCCGATTGCTCGTCGTCTGCGCAGGCTCTCCCTAAGGCCAGGGCGGAAGAACCGTCAGGAATCCGAGGTCGAGGCCGACCCGACCAGCACCGACGAAACCCTGACCGAGGTGACGGCCGAGGACGCGTCGGAATCCGAGGCTGACGAAGCCAGCGCCGAGGTGATGGCCGAGGCGGAGCCCGAGGGCGACGCGGAGCAGCTCAGCGCTGAGGCGACTGCCGAGGATTCGGAGGAATCCGAGGATTCTGCCGTCGACGTCGGGGATACCGCCGTCGAGCGCCGCCCGTCGCGGCTGGGTCGCGGCTGGGTGGCCGGTATCGCGGCGGCGCTGGTCCTGGCCGCCGGGGGCATCGGGGCCGGCGGCTACCTTGCGCTGCGCTACCACCACGACAGCCAGGCGATCGCGCGCAACAACGCCGCGGCGCTCAAAGCGGCGATCGAGTGTGTTTCGGCGACCCAGGCGCCGGACACCAACGCGATGGTCGCGAGCGAACAGAAGATCATCGACTGTGGCACAGACGCTTTCCGCGCCCAGGCCCTGCTGTACACCAGCATGCTCGTTCAGGCGTACCAGGCTTCGAACATCCACGTCCAGGTGGCCGATGTGCGCGCGGCGGTGGAGCGCAACAACAAAGACGGTTCCATCGACGTACTCGTCGCGATGCGCGTCAAGGTCGCCAGCGACAAGTCGGAGAACGAGACCGGGTATCGGCTGCGGGTGACGATGGCGACCGCGGAGGGGCAGTACAAGATCGCCAAGCTCGACCAGGTGACGAAGTGACGGTGGTGGTCGAGGAGACTCAGGCTAAGACCCAGACCAAGGCGGAAGTTCCGAAGTCACCGCGGAATGCATTGGCGCCCTGGCACATCCGGGTGGGTGCGTTCGCCCTCGACGTGCTTCCGGGCGCCGCCGTGGTGGCGACGATGGCGTTGGCCGCCCTCACCGTGTCTCGGCACCCGGTCTGGTGGTGGGTGTGCGTCTCCGTCGGTGGGCTGGCCATCCTGCTGACGTTGGTCAACCGGCTGGTGTTGCCGAGCATCGTCGGCTGGAGCCTGGGGCGTGCGCTGTATGGCATCACGGTGCTACACCGCGACGGCGAGCCCATCGGGGTGTGGGGGCTGCTGCTGCGGGACCTGGCTCATCTCCTCGACACCGTGTCGGTGGTGGGATGGCTATGGCCGCTTTGGGATTCACGCGGCTGCACCTTCGCCGACATGCTGCTGCGCACCGAGGTCCGTTGGGTCGAACCGGATCGGCGGCCGCCGAACATGCGGCGCTGGAGCGCGGTCGCGGTCATCACCGCGGCGGCGGTGTGCCTCGCGGGCGTCGGCGTGAGCTATCTGGTGGTGTACTCCCACGATCGGGGAAGCGAACAAACCAGGGCCCAGATTCAGGTGCAGGGTCCGAAGATCGTCGCACAGATGCTGACGTACGACCCGAAGTCGTTGCACGACGACTTTTCCCGCGCCCAATCGTTGGCGACCGACAAATATCGACACAAGCTGGCCGAACAGCAGGACGTCGTCCAAAGAGGCAACCCGGTCATCAACGAATACTGGGTGACCGACGGCTCCATCGAATCGGCGACGCCGGACCGAGCGACGATGCTGTTGTTCATGCAGGGGCGGCGCGGCGTGGGGCCCGAGCAACACTACATCAGCGCGACCGTGCGCGTGACTTTCGCCAAAGGCGGCAACGACCGCTGGCTCGTCGACGACCTCACCGTCCTGACCAAACCGAAACCCCCCGGGAAAGGAAAATGAGCCCGCGCCGCAAGTTTGCGCCGGGCGAGGACTCCCTGCTCGTCGCGCGCCCGCCGGCGTCATACCGACCGTGGGCGTACCCGCTCATGATCGCCGTTGCCGCGCTCGTCATGGCGGCGGCGGTCACCGTCTCCTCCTTGATGCTGATCGCTCATCAGTCCGCCGAACACCAGGCTTCGAAAGACCGCCAGGTGCTCAACTACGTGACGGGCTTCATGACGGAGTTCACCTCCATCGACCCTTTTCACGCCAACAACTACGTAGACCGGATATTGGCCCAGGCGACGGGTGAGTTCGCCAAGCAGTACACGGACAAGGCGAACGAGATCCTGCTCCAGGTCGCGCGCGCCGAACCGGCCACGGGCACCGTCCTGGGCACCGGCGTCGAACGGTGGAACGACGACGGCACCGTCACCGTGATGGTGGCGACCGCGGTCACCTCCAAATCGCCGGATGAGAAACAGGTCATCGAGAACACGAATCGGTGGACGGTAACCGCAACGCAGGAAGGGAAGCAGTGGAAGATCAGCAACCTGCTGCAGGTGATCTGACCGACGACGCGGCCTCGGAAACTTCGGAAACTCCAGAAGCCAAGGTGGCCAAGGTAACCAAGGAAGCCCAGAGCGACGACTCCGCCGAGCAGGACGAAACCGCCTCTGCGGCAACCGAAGCGACCTCGGACGAGGAGGCCAGCGAGGCCGACGAGGCCGACGAGACGGACGAGACCGCAGCGACGACCAAGCCCAAGCGATTCCGCTTCAAGCGACTCGGCGGGAATGGCAGGGCCATCGCCGTCGCGGTGGCGGCGGCGCTCTTCGTCGGTTCCGCGGCGTTTGCGGGATCGACCCTGCAGCCCTACCTGACCGACCGTGCCACCGCCGCAACCAAACTCAAGGTTGCGCGGACCGCGGCCAACGCGATCACGACGCTGTGGACCTACACCCCGGAGAACATGGACGGGCTGGCCGATCGCGCCGCGACGTACCTCAGCGGCGACTTCGAAGCGCAGTACCGCAAATTCGTCGACTCGATCGTGGCGCCCAACAAACAGGCGAAAGTAACCAACAGCACCCAGGTCACCGGCGCGGCGGTGGAATCGCTGGATGACCCGAACGCCGTCGTCATCGTCTACACCAACACCACGTCCACAAGCCCGCTGACCAAGAACATTCCGGCGTTGAAGTACCTGTCATACCGGCTGTTCATGAAGCGCACGAACGGGCGCTGGCTGGTGACCAGGATGACGACCATCACCTCACTGGATCTGACGCCCCGGCCGTAGCGCGGGCCGAAAGACCCTGCATCCCATGGCCGTTACGTCGCCGGTATCGGAGCGATCGACCGTTGCGGCGTTGCTGCTGCTGACCTTCGCCACCGGGCTGGCCGACTCGATCAGCATCCTGGTGCTCGGCCACGTGTTCGTCGCGAACATGACCGGAAACGTGATCTTCCTCGGTTTCTGGCTCGCCCCGAAAACCAGCATCGACCTGACCGCGGTCGTGGTGGCGCTGCCGACCTTCGTCTGCACCACCATCCTCAGTGGCCGGTTGGCACGGTACTTCGGTGAGCGGGCGCGGTCGTGGATCACTACGGTGCTGGCGGCGGAGATCGTGTTGTTGGTCGCGCTATCGATCATGGGCGGCACGGGAGTGCTGCGCTATCACGACAACACCAAACTGATCCTGATCGGCGCGCTCGCGGTGACGTTCGGCCTGCAGCACTCGAGTGCCCGCCAGTTCGGGATCCAAGAACTCTCCACCACGGTGTTGACCTCGACGATCGTCAGCCTCGGCCTGGACAGCCGTCTGGCCGGTGGCACCGGCGCCCGCGAAAAGCTGCGTTTCAGCGTCGTTTTCACGATGTGTGCTGGCGCTTTTGCCGGCGCGACGATGTCCCGGTTCGTCGTCGCTCCGGTGTTCGGCGTTACCGCCGCCGTGGTGGCGGCAAGCCTGCTGATCTTCCGATTCGGGCCGAATGCCGCCAAAACCGCTGCGGCCGAAGCTAGTTGAATGCCAGCCAGCTCGGCAGCCCGCGCTCGTGCGAGTCGCACAGCACCTGTCGGGTGTCGCACGAGCCCCGCGGTGACCCGGCGCCCGCCCACATGCCACCGGTTTCGCGGCGCAGCACAATGGCCGACGACCCACCGCCGTCGAGCAGGACGGCCGTGTCGCTACCGAGGCCGCGGAACAGGTCCTGGATGTTGTCCGGTGTGTAGCTGCCGCCTTCGAAGATGTACATCTCGTCCTTTTGCTTCGCGTAGGCCAGGGCCGTACGCGCCGCGCTGGGACCGCCGTCATGGAGCTGCCCGGTGTTGCCCGGCGCCAGCAGGCCGATGCCGGACACCGCGACGAACCTCGCGTTCTTGTTGAGCAGGTCCTGGATCACCGGAGTGGCCGAGTCGTAGTCGTTCTTGCCCTTCGGCCACACCACATAAGGCGCCGCACCCGACGGCAGGATCATCGTCGTCAGCGCGCTCCAGCTCTCGCCGCCGCCCGAAAGGCCTTGCTTGCCGGGGTAGGCGACGGTGCCGGTGACCGCCTGGTTGGCGCGGCCCTGGCCGTTGGTGTTGTCCACGAACGCGCCCAGCGGCGAACTGCAGCCGGTCTGTCGCCAGGAGCCGCCCTTCTGCGGGCGCACGTCGAAGAAGTTGGCGTTGATCGCGATCGTCGGTTGCCCCATCCGCTGCCACGCCTGCAGCGGCGGGTATGTCTCCGAGGCCTGCCAGAGTCCCTCGGAGGTGCGGGCCGCGGGGTTGCTTTCGCAGCGCGACTGGTCACCTTGGTGGCTGTCCACCAACAGGTGCGGGGCAAGCCGTCCCGCCGCGTTCTTGATGATCATCAGGTGGCCGCCGTTGTTCATCTCATACCAGCCACCGCCGGCGTTGAGCATCGGCGTGGGGTGACCGGGGCCGAAGTTGTACACCAGGTATGAGCCCTGGGTGGTGCTGATGGCGCTGGCCAGCATCTCCCGGCCGTCCGCGGCGCGCGCGACGGGCTGGCCCGTGGTGCTCGCCAGCGTCACGCACGCGAGCACGGCGGTGCAGCAGGCGGCCAGTCGGCGCCAACCTGGGGGGCGGGTCAGCACGGTAGCCCTTTCGGCCCGGGTGAGTATGCAACATTGACAGCATCAGTCACACAGGCCTCACTGTCAACTTAAATAACGAACGTGTGACGCTTCGGGCGCGCTGGAATTACGTTTGCTCGCTTGGGCTTTCGTGCGCGGGCTGCTGTTCGTCGGCGGGTGCGGCCTCTTGCTCCTCGCCGGCCTCGGGCTCGGGCTGCGGCTCGGTGGCGCGCGCCCCCTACTTGCTTGTGCGCGCCTGATGCTGGGCTTGATGTTCGGCGGCTATCGCGAGCTCGACGGCCCCGGGGATCCGGTGAAAGCCCTTGCGGTCGTACAGATGCGTGATGATGCCGCCGACCAACAACCCGATGACCAGACCGATGGAGGTCATCAGCAACGCCTGCGACAAACCGGCATCCCCGTGGCCACCCAGGTACACCAGCGACCGCACGCCGAGGAACACCTGGTGCATCGGCTCGAATTCGGCCAACCAACGGAAGAACGATGGCACCGCCTCCAGCGGGACGGTGGCGCCCGCCGACGGCAACCCGAGGATCACGAAGATCAACATGGAAAACAGCAGGCCCATCGAGCCCAGCACGGCAATCAGGGAACTGGACGTGACGCCCACGGCGGTGATCGCGAACACCCCGTACAGCCATAGCTGCCAGCCGAGCGGGATCGGCATCCCGAGGCCGTGCGCGATCGCCAGGTAGACCGCCGAGGTGAGCAGGGCCAGGATCGCCATGATTCCCCACTTGACCAACAGCGTGCGGAACCGAGAGATGTTGGCCTGCTCGGCAAATCGGTACACCGGGCCCCATTCGGCCGGCACGTAGCCGAGCAGCGAGTCCACCAGCGTGCTGACGACAATGCTGCCGGTGAATCCTGCGAGCAGCAGCAACAGCGCGTAGTAGAAAGCCGAGAGCCCGTTGCCGGTTCCGTTCGGTAGTGGGTTGTACACGCCGGACTTGATGTCGATCGGACTGGCAAGCCCCACCACCGCCGCGCCCGCCATCGGCGCGCCGCCCGTTTGGGCAGCGACGTCGGCGGAAAGTCGTTGGCCCACTTTGCTGTTGACCACGCCCATCGCCTGGGTCAGGGTCTGCCCGGCGATGCTGGAGCCCAGCGTGCCCGCCCGCGGGTTCGTCGATATCGAGATCACCGGCCGCTCGGAGCGGCCGGTCGTGACCGCGCTCGTCCCGTAGTCCCGCAGCCTCGACGAGAACGTCGGCGGTATCACCGCCTCGCCGTACACCTGGGCCCGGTCCAGCATGCGCTGGGCCTCGTCGTGGGTGACCACCCGGATGTCGAACTTGTCCTTGTCCAATCCGGCGACCAGACCGTCGACGATCTGCTTGCCCGCCGGCCCGGCGTCCTCGTTCACCACGGCGATGGGGAAATGCCGCAGGTTGGTCGTCGGATTGAGTATCCCGCCCAAATACAGGGCGCACAGCGCCGACATGAGGGCCAGCGTGACGACGATCGGCAACGCCCAGAACCGCACGGTCCGTAGCGCTTTTATGTTTCGCTTGGGGTTCGGCGCCGCGTGCCGCGGCTGCGATTGAGACATGCGGGCTCCTGTCTGTCGTGCCCACTCTATGTCGTCTCAACCGCCCAGACCGGCATGCATCTCCCAAATGAGCAGTTCCGTCGGCTCGCCCGCGGTCAGCCGCCGGCTGTCGGCGTCGGTGAACCGGATCGCGTCGCCCGCTTCAAGCTCTCCGATCCCCTCCACGCTGGCCCGCCCGCGCGGCACGAAGAGATGCAGGTAGGGGGCCCGCGGAAGGTTCACCGAGTGGCCGGGTCGCAGGCGCGCGCAATGCAGCGCGGCGTTGCGGTTGTGCAGCGTGATGGCCGCCTCACGACCGGGTATGCCTGAGGCGATGGTCACAAGCCCGGCGTCCAACAGGCCGGGGTCCACCTCGTGCTGCTGGTAGCCGGGGGAGATGCCGGTCTCGTCGGGGATCACCCACATCTGCACGAAATGCACGGGGTCCGTTGATGACTCGTTCTTTTCCGAATGCAGGATTCCACTGCCGGCCGACATGCGTTGGGCCAGGCCGGGATAGATCACCCCGCGGTTGCCGGCCGAATCCTGGTGTGTCAGTTCACCTTGCAGCACCCACGTCACGATCTCCATGTCGCGGTGCGGGTGGGTGTCGAATCCGCTGCCGGGCTCCACGATGTCGTCGTTGTTCACCAAGAGCAGCCCGTGGTGTGTGTTGTCGGGGTCATAGTGGTCACCGAACGAGAACGAATGCCTGGACCTCAGCCACGACGTTGTGGTGACGGCCCGATCGGCCGCACGCCGAATCTCGGAGTTGGCGGGCATGTCCTCAGCCTAGTGGGGAGAGCAGCCCTTGCGCGTGCCGCAGCGCGTCGTCCAGCTCGGGCAGCGACAGCCCGGCCGAGCGGCCCAGGTGGACCTCGATCTGGTACTCCGGCTGGCCGTCCGGGCCGAAAATCGGCAGCACAACGAATTCCGTTGCGGCCAACTCGGTTTCGAGAGCATCGGTGACCGACTGCAGCGTCACCATCGTCATGAGCGTGGTCAACTGCCGGGCCACCTGTGCCGTCGGCTCCAGCGACCCCAGCGCCGCGGCCAGCCGGTCATGCAGCGATCGGTGGGTGTCGTCGAAGCGCCACGCGCCGTAGCCGCGGGCCCGGATGTCGTCCAGCACCCGCTGATGGTCGGCGATCTCGGCGCGGGTCAGCCGTGGCGTCACCCGATGCAGCCAGGCCCGCACGGAATCGTCGTCGCGCCACGCCATCGCGACAAGTCCGAACGGGGGATCGATGGGGAAGCGCTGACCGACGGCCCGCCCGCCGTCGGTGGCATGCCCGACGGCGTCGACGGTGGTCAGGTGCTTCTCGCCGATCTTCGACATCGAGCAGCCGACGCCCAGGCTGGCGTGCAGGAAGGACAGCGCCTCGCGCCCGCGGTCCAGCAGCGGGAACTGCGCCCGCAGACCGTGGACCAGCGCGAACAAGCCGCTGCCCAAAAAGAAGCGGCGGTCCTCGCGCCGTGCCACCCAGGCGCCCCGCTCCAGCTCCGCCAAGACGAGGGCACAGGTCGAGGTGCTGATTCCGCAGCTCTTCGCCAGCTCGGCCGACGTCCGCCCCTCGGGTGAATCCGCAAGCGTGGCAAGCACATCCATCACCCGGCCGGTCGGCGGCGATTTGACGGTTGACGCGGCCACGCGGACCTCCCTACATTTGTCCCAAATGTAACTGTAGCTATCCTAATATTAGGAGACCACTCGTGTTCAAGGTAGGCGTCTGGGGCCCGGGCTCGATGGGCGTGATCGCCCTGCGCGGCGTCATCGACCACCCCGCGCTCGAACTGGTCGATGTCGTCGTGCACAGCGCCGCCAAGGCGGGCCGCGACGCGGGCGAACTCTGCGGCATCGCACCGGTCGGGGTGGTGGCCACCCGGGACCCGTCGCCGATGCTGGCCGGGAACGCCGACGTGGTGGTGTATGCGGCCGGCGCCAACCTGCGGCCGCTGGAGGCCGTCGAGGACATGGTGTCCATCCTGCGGGCCGGCAAGAACGTGGTGTCGTGTTCGGTGGTGCCGCTGGTGTTCCCCGACGCTGTCGATGCCGCCTTCACCGAGCCGCTGCGGCAGGCCGCGCTGGAGGGCGGCGCGTCGTTCTTCACCACCGGCATCGACTCGGGATTCGCCAATGACGTTCTACCGCTGGTCCTTACGGGCGTATCCCGGGTCATCGAGTCGGTACGGGTGACGGAGATGTTCAACTACGCCACCTATCCCGACAAGTCCGCGGTGTACGAGATCCTAGGCTTCGGCAAGCCGCCCGAATTCGCCGCGTTCGCGGCCACGCCCGGGGTGTTCACCTTCGGCTGGGGCCCGGTGCTGCACCAGCTCGCGTCGGGGCTGGGCGTCAAGATCGACAACATCGAGGAGAGCAACGAACGCCTGCCGGCCACCGAGCCCTTCGACACGCCCACCGGGCACATCGCGGCCGGCACCATCGCGGCGATGCGCTCGACGCTGACCGGTTACGTCGGCGACCAGCCGACATTCGTCATCGACCACGTCACCCGGATGCGCGACGACATCGCACCGGACTGGCCGCAACCCAACATCACCATCGAGCCCAAGGAGCTCGGCTACGGATTAGCTTCCGGGCGTGGGCTTTACCGCGTCGAGATCGAGGGTTCGCCGAGCATGCGGTGCGAATTCGAGATGGCCGAGGACCACGACCACGACTTGGGCGCGCGCATCGCGGGCGCCTCGCGCATGGTCAACGCGATCCCCGCGGTTTGCGCCGCCGCGCCCGGGCTGCTGTCGGCGCTGGACCTGCCGTTGATCACCGGGGCCGGGCTGGTGCGCCCGGTGGAGGGCCCGCCGCCGGACAGCCGCCTATTCTGAGCGGCCGCGCGGGTACGTCGCGTCGGCGAGCTCGAGAATCTCGGCGCGATCCGCCGGCAGGATGAACCCGGATCGGATCGCCGAATCCAGTGCGGCGGTGAACCGTTCGAGGTATTCCCCCGCCCCGCCCGGGTAGAGCCGGCGCAGGGTGGCGTCGTCGAAACGTTCACCCGAACCGAAGATCGCCGTCATGATGCTTGCGGGGTCGAGTTCCGAGGCGCCTGAGACGCCCATGCCGGAGGTTCGCGCGATCGGCACGTCCACCCAGGGGGTCCTGATGCCGTCGCGGGCCAGGCCGTTGGCGTCCAGAATCGGTTGGGGCTGGTCGGTTTCCCGCACGGCGATGGGTGGGGCGGTGGGTGCCGGCTCGCCGGTGCGGACCCATGTGTTCAGCGCCGCGAGCGCGGCCTGCACCACGTAGTGGTGTTGCGGCGCAAAGTTGATGCAGTGCCCGAGTTGCTGACCCATCAGCACGTTGGTGGGCGCGTAGGCCGCCACGATGTCGTCGAGCGGCGCCGAGCCGCTGTCGATCGGCGCCACCTGGATCGTGTAGTTGTCGGCGTGAGCGGCCCCCGGGATCTCCCACACCCGCAGCCATTCGTTGTCGGGTTGCCGGGCGAAGTAGTAGCCGTACCGCACCGGGCCCAAGAGGTCGGTCTCGGTGATGATCGTGACGAGCGGGACGCGCAGGTCCGGACGGAACCGCACCGCATCCGGCACGCCGGTCTGCGATTCGTCGAAGATGGAAATGCCGTCAAGCGGTGCGGCAGAGCCGAATCGGGAATGCACCAGGAAGCCGTCGTAGGTTCGGGCGAGGGGATCGACGGCGTTGACGTAGGTCGTGAGGAACATCGCGGATTGGGACTCGCCCACCGCGACGACATGTTGCACCCCGGGCAACACGTCCCTGGCGAATTCGCCGGTTTGGGAAAAGATGTCGTAGGCGAACGCGTCGCCCGGGTGGCTCAGGGGTGCGTACCGCGTCGCGTCCTGGGTCTTCAGCGACATGTCGAAGCCGAGCAGGCTCTCGCCGCCGTCAACCCCCACCCGCTGGGCCGAGACCGCGACGTAGGCGTAGCCCGAGCGAAGTATCTCGCGATGCGCCATCATCCACACGGCCGGCGCGTCGATGCCGCCACTCACGTTGAGCCATTCGACGAGCACCGTCCCGTTGAACCGCGCCGGGTCCGTCGGCGTCAAGACGACGGCACGGGTGGTGTAATCGGCAGTGCCGGAAGGGGTTACGCTCCACCGGCCGTCGGGACTCAGCTCCGCTTCGGGGGCGTAGGACCTGGCCGTTCCGGAGAGGAAGAACTCCTCGGCCGCATAGCCCACGGCGCCAATGTCGAAGGCGCCCAGCAGCAGCAGCGGCTGACCGGCTACCGGTATCGCCTGCGGGGAATCCGTCATGTGCCATACCCTCCCGACGTCGGCGCCGAACGTGACGCTGCAGTCACGCTGGGCTTCGAATGTGACTGTAGCGTCACGGTCGAGGGGCGGAGCCTCAGAGCGAGGCGGGCAATCCGAACTTCGCGAACAACGCCTCGTCGAGGAAGGCCACCACGTGCGCGACCCGGTCGTCGCGCACATCGAGCACGTGCAGCTGAAAGGGCAAGTGCACATCGCCGTCGCGCATGTACATCGCCGCGGCGGGCTGGCCGTTGGCGGTCAAACCGATCATGCGCATGTCGCCGGCGGATTCCGCGGGGCACTGCTGGTGAATGAGGGTGATGATGTCGCGCGGGCCTTGGTACCAGCCGGTGTACGGCGGCATTTCCCAGACCGCCTCGGCGGTGAACAGGTCCACCAACCGATCGATGTCGTAGGCCTCGAAGGCCGCGATGTAGCGGGCCAGCAGGTCCTGCGCCTCCGGCGATTCCGGCGCGTCCAACCGGTCACCGGAGCTGGGACCGACCGCCTCCATCTGCGAGCGGGCCCGCTGCAGCAGGCTGTTGACGGCGATCGTGGTGGTACCGATCGCGTCGGCCACTTCGGCGGATTTCCACTGCAGCACGTCGCGCATCAGCAGCACCGCCCGCTGCCGGGGCGAGAGGTGCTGCAGCGCAGCGACGAACGCCAACCGCACCGATTCCCGGGACTCGACGATGACCGAAGGGTCGGCGGGTTCGTCCGTCAGGTCCGGCAGCGGCTCCAGCCAGGGCACCTCGCGGCGCTCCACCAGCTCCGTCGCCGGGTCCGAGCTGGGGCTCCCGAGCCCGGTCGGCAACGGCCGCCGCTGCCGGCCCTCCAGCGCGGTCAGGCAGGTGTTCGTAGCGATGCGGTGCAGCCAGGTTCGTATCGACGACTTGCCCTCGAAGCGGTCGTAGGCCTTCCAGGCCCGCAGGAACGTCTCCTGCACCAGGTCCTCCGCGTCGTGCACGGAGCCGGTCATCCGATAGCAGTGCGCGAGCAGTTCACGCCGGTACGGCTCGGCATGGGCCGAGAAATCCCCGCCGGGCTCGCTCTGAGGGTTTTCCGCGAGCACAGTCACGACTTCGAGCGTACGCAGAGCCTCCGACACATCCCGGCGAGGTGGCCACTACGCTGCCACATGATGAGTACGACCCGCAGCGAACGAAGTTTCGACGGCCTGGGCGGCGTGCGCATCGTCTACGACGTCTGGGTGCCGGACACCGCGCCGCGCGCCGTGGTCGTGCTCTCGCACGGTCTCGGCGAGTACGCCCGCCGCTACGACCACGTCGCGCAGTGCTTCGGCCGCGCCGGGCTGGTCACCTACGCGCTGGATCATCGGGGCCACGGCCGCTCCGGCGGCAAGCGGGTGCTGGTGCGGGACATCTCCGAGTACACGGCCGACTTCGACGCCCTGGTCGGCATCGCCACCCGCGAACACCACGGCCTCAAGTGCGTCGTGCTCGGGCACAGCATGGGCGGGGGGATCGTCTTCGCCTACGGCGTCGAACGCCCGGACAACTACGACCTGATGGTGTTGTCGGGTCCGGCGGTGGCAGCCCAGGAGCAGGTGAACCCGCTGATGGCGATCGCCGCCAAAGTCCTGGGCGTCGTCGCGCCCGGCCTGCCGGTGCAGGATCTCGACGTCAATGCAATCTCCCGCGACCCCGCGGTGGTGGCGGCCTACAACGCCGACCCGCTGGTGTACCACGGCAAGGTCCCCACCGGAATCGGGCGTGCGCTGCTGCAGGTCGGCGAAACGATGCCGCGACGGGCGCCGGCGCTGACCGCACCGCTGCTGGTGGTGCACGGCTCCGACGACCGGCTGATTCCCGTCGCCGGCAGCCGCCGCCTGATCGAATGCGTGGGCTCCACCGACGTCACGCTGAAGGTCTATCCCGGCCTGTACCACGAGGTCTTCAACGAGCCCGAGCGTGACCAGGTCCTCGAGGACGTGGTCACCTGGATCACCGAGCGGCTGTAAGCGAGTGTCGGATCGGTCCGTTAGTTTGACGACATGACCCCGCCGGCGACGATGCAGTGGGGGCACCCCCAGCCGCGCAGCGGCGAGGGGGACGAAGCGATGAGGAGGAGCGGCGCCCGTGACTGACGATAAGATGCTGGCGCGGATCGCCGCCCTGCTGCGTCAGGCCGAGGGCACCGACAACCCCCACGAGGCCGATGCGTTCATGAGCGCAGCGCAACGCCTGGCGACGGCGGCGTCCATCGATTTGGCGGTGGCGCGGTCCCATTCGTCCAACCGCACGGCCGCATCGACCCCGACGCAGCGGACCATCACCATCGGGACGGCGGGCAGTCGGGGACTGCGGACGTATGTGCAGCTGTTCGTCGTGATCGCGGCGGCCAACGACGTGCGCTGCGATGTGGCGTCCAATTCGACGTTCGTCTACGCGTACGGGTTCGCCGAGGACATCGACGCGACCCACGCCCTGTACGCCAGCCTGGTCGTCCAGATGGTGCGGGCATCGGACACGTACCTCGCCTCGGGTGCACACCGGCCCACACCGACGATCACCGCCCGGCTCAACTTCCAGCTGGCGTTCGGCGCCCGGGTGGGTCAACGGCTGTCCGAGGCCCGCGACGAGACCCGGCGCGAAGCCACGAAGGACCGCCGCCGGGCACCGGGCACCGCTATTGCCTTGCGCGACAAGGAACTTGAGCTGCACGACTACTACCGCGGCGCGTCGAAGGCGCGCGGCACCTGGCAAGCCAGCCGCGCTTCGGCCGGGTATTCGTCCAAGGCGCGGCGCGCAGGTGACCGGGCCGGACGGCGCGCACGGCTGGGCAGCAGCCCCGAGTTGCCCGGGGCGCGCTCGGCCCTGCGCCGGTGACTGAGGATTCGCCACGCGATTCCCAGCGCTCGAAGGTTTACGCGGCTGAGGAGTTCGTCCGGACGTTGTTCGACCGTGCCGCCGAGCACGGATCATCTGTTGTCGAGTTCTTCGGCACCCAGTTGACGCTGCCGCCCGAAGCCCGTTTCGGGTCGGTCGCGTCCGTGCAGCGCTATGTTGACGAGGTGCTTGCGTTACCGTCGGTGCGCCAACGCTGGTCCGAGGTGTCGCCGCTGCGGGTACGGACGCGGCGGGCGGCCACCGCGGCACACTACGAAAACCACGACGGGGCAGGCGTTATCGCGGTCCCCGACCGTGACACCGCCGACTGGGCGCTGCGCGAGCTGGTCGTCCTGCATGAAGTGGCGCACCATCTGTGCCAGGAGCAGCCGCCGCACGGCCCGGAGTACGTCGCGACGATCTGCACGCTGACCGAACTGGTGATGGGTCCCGAAGTCGGGCACGTCTTACGGGTCGTGTACGCGAAAGAGGGTGCGCGGTGAGCGAATCTGACGATCCGGACGCCCGGGCGCGCGAGGTCGAGGCGCAGCTGACCGACGACGAGCGGTTCTCGCTGATCGTCGGGGTGATGGGGGCGGGCGAACTGTGGCCCCTGCGCGACGAGCGCATCCCGCCCGGCGTGCCGATGAGCGCCGGGTATGTGCCCGGCATCGACCGGCTCGGTGTCCCGGCGCTGCGCATGAGCGACGCCGGTCTCGGCGTCACCAACCCCGGATACCGCCCGGGGGACACCGCCACCGCGCTGCCGTCCGGGCAGGCGCTGGCCGCAAGCTTCGACCCGTCGCTCGCCCGCACGTCGGGCGACATGATCGGCCGCGAGGCGCGCAGCCGCGGTTTCAACGTGCAATTGGCGGGCGCGATCAACCTGGCGCGCGACCCGCGCAATGGCCGCAACTTCGAATACCTTTCCGAGGACCCGCTTTTGAGCGCCGCGATGGCGGCGGAATCCATCAACGGCATCCAGCAACAGGGTGTCATCTCGACGACCAAGCACTACTCGCTGAACTGCAACGAGACCAATCGACACTGGCTGAACGCGGTCATCGATCCCGACGCCCACCGCGAATCGGACCTGCTGGCCTTCGAGATCGCCATCGAGCGTTCTCAACCCGGTGCCGTGATGACGGCCTACAACAAGGTCAACGGCGACTATGCCGCCGCGAACCACACGTTGATCAACGATGTGCTGAAGGGCGCGTGGGGCTATCGCGGTTGGGTCATGTCCGACTGGGGCGCGACGCCGAGCTGGGAATGCGCGCTCGCCGGCCTCGACCAGGAGTGCGGCGCCCAGATCGATGCGCTGCTGTGGCAGTCAGAATCGTTCGCCGGCGACCTGCGCGCCGCGTACGCCGACGGGCGGTTACCCAAGGAGCGTCTGTCGGACATGGTCAGGCGGATCCTGCGCTCGATGTTCGCCGTCGGAATCGACCGCCGCGAAGCCGGCCCGGAGCCGGATATGGACGCGCACAACGAGATTGCGTTGCAGATCGCGCGGCAGGGCATCGT
Source organism: Mycobacterium heidelbergense (assembly GCF_050205645.1). Taxonomy (GTDB): domain Bacteria; phylum Actinomycetota; class Actinomycetes; order Mycobacteriales; family Mycobacteriaceae; genus Mycobacterium; species Mycobacterium heidelbergense_A. The sequence goes on along the minus strand of NZ_JBNMQT010000005.1, from coordinate 22,002 downwards.
GTTGCTGACCAACCGCGGGGTGCTGCCGGTGGCGCCCGAGTCGACGGCGCGGATCGGCGTCATCGGCGGCTACGCACAGATTGGCGTGCCCGCCGGCTACGGGTCGAGCGCCGTCGTCCCGCCGGGCGGCTACGCGAAGGTGATCCCGATCGGCGGCCACGGGCTGGAGGCCGGCCTGCGCAACCTGTACCTGCTGCCGTCGAGCCCGCTGGACGAGCTGAGAAAGCAATTCCCCAACGCGCAGTTCGAGTTTGATCCCGGGATCAGCGCGGCGGAAGCGGCGCTGGCCGCGCGGCGCACCGACATCGCGATCGTCTTCGCGATGCGCGCCGAGGGCGAGGGGTTCGACCTCGCCGACCTGTCGCTGCCCTGGGGGCAGGACGCCGTGATCGCCGCCGTCGCGGAGGCGAACCCGAACACCGTCGTGGTATTGGAGACCGGCAACCCGGTGACCATGCCCTGGCGCGACGCGGTGAATGCCATTGTGCAGGCATGGTATCCGGGCCAGGCCGGTGGACAGGCGATCGCGGAAATCGTGGCCGGCCGGGTGAATCCGTCAGGCCGGCTGCCCATCACCTTTCCGGTCGACCTCGGCCAGACCCCGCGCCCGGAACTGCGCGATCTCGGTGCGCCGCCGGGCACACCGACCACCATCGACTACGTCGAAGGGGCGGATGTCGGCTACCGCTGGTTCGCGAGAACGCAACGGACGCCGATGTTCGCGTTCGGTCATGGCTTGTCCTACACCAGGTTTGAGTACCACGACCTGGTGGTGACCGGCGGCGACACGATCAGCGCGACCTTCAGCGCGGTCAATGCGGGGGACCGCGCCGGGGCCGACGTCCCACAGCTGTATCTGACCGCGGCGGCGGGTGCGCCATGTCTGCGATTGCTGGGATTCCAGCGCATCGAGTTGGCGCCCGCCGCGACCTGCCGGGTACGGATCGAGGCCGATCCGCGCCTGCTGGCCTCCTACGACGGCTCCTGCGATGGAGGCGCCGGAGCCTGGCGTATCGAGGCGGGTGCCTACTCGGTGGCGGTGGGGGCTTCGGCGGTCGCGCCACGGCTGACCGCGGAGGTCGAGCTGGCCTGCCGTACGTTCGGACGCTAACGGCCGCAAGCGTCGACGACCGAACGCACGACCGGGGGCCCGGCGTTACTCCACGGGGGTCAGCTCGTCCCCGCAGGTGCACCGGTATGCCTCACCCGCGCCGGAGCAGTGGCATGGGACCTCGATGCGAACGCGACATCCGCAGCCTTCGTGCCCACAGCTCAACAAGGTTCCTGCTTCGTAGTTCGCCATGTGAATCACCCTTATCTGTCGTTGACTCGCGTGGTGTGGATCAACCACAAGTTTAGCATATACCCCCTACCGGTATGCCGTAAAGGGGCTGCGGCGGCGAGTGCTCCCGGCTAGCGTGGGCGACATGACAGACAAACCCACCCCGCAGGCCGTCGATGCGTTTCTGGACAGCACCGTGGTTGGCGACGATCCGGCCCTGGCCGCAGCGCTGGAGTCCAGCGACGCGGCCGGTCTGCCTTCGATCGCCGTATCGGTGCAGCAGGGAAAATTCCTGTGCCTGCTGGCCGCTGCCGTCGGGGCGCGCCGCATCCTCGAGATCGGCACGCTGGGTGGCTTCAGCACCATCTGGCTGGCGCGCGGCGCGGGTCCCGAGGGCCGGGTGGTGACGCTGGAGTACCAACCCAAGCATGCCGAGGTGGCGCGGGCGAACCTGCAGCGGGCCGGGGTCGCGGACCGCGTGGAGGTGATAGTCGGCGCCGCGGTGGACACGTTGCCGACGCTGACGGGTGGTCCCTTCGACCTGGTGTTCATCGACGCCGACAAGGAGAACAACGTCGCTTATGTGGAGTGGGCCGCCCGGCTGGCCCGTCCCGGCTCAGTTATCGTGCTGGACAACGTCATTCGCGAGGGCGCGATCCTAGATCCGAAATCCGATGACGCCAAAGTCTCGGCGACGCGCCAGGCCCTGCAGCTGATGGGCGAGCACCCCCGGCTGGACACGGCGGTGATCCAGACGGTCGGGGCCAAGCAGTGGGACGGTTTCGCGCTCGCATTGGTGCACTAGGTCAGCGCGGGCACAAATCCTTGACCGCCTGCTCGGCAGAAGTGATTTCGCCGATTCGCAACGCCGTCTCACCCGCATACAGCGCCGCATGGTCCACCCACGAATCGGGCGTCCCCGCCAACGGTGCCAGCGGGGTGAAGAACGGACGCGCCGATGACTGCAGACGCATCAACGCGCCCGCGTCGAAATAACCCAGGGCGGCCAGGGGGCGGCTTGCCGCATTGAGGGCGGCCGGCAGCGCCCTGGCCTTCCCGTCGTCGCCGCACCAACGCCGGGTCGCCGCGTTCGGCACCACGCGGTGCCGCAGCGGCCAACTGATGCCGAACAGATCCGTTTCGATGGTCTTGTCCGCGTGCATGATTCGCCGCTGGTACTCCCGGTTGGCGTTTGCCTCGCGCGTGAGCAGAAACCGCGTACCGGCGATGACACCGCTGGCGCCGGCCGCCAGTGCGGCGCGGGTATCGGCGCCGGTGGCGATGCCGCCGGCCAGAAACACCGGCCGACCGGAGGCCGCCGAGAGCGCTTCGGGCAGGAAGTCCAGGGCGGGCATGGTTCCGACGAGATGGCCACCCGCCTCACGTCCCTGGGCGATCAGTCCGTCGGCGCCCCAGCAGACGGCGGCGCGGGCCTGCGCCGCGGTGCCGACCATGACGAACACGAAGACACCGGCATCGCGGAAGTGCGCCACCAGCCCCCGCTTTTCGCCGAACGCCAGCACGACGGCATCCACGCCGGCGTCCACACAGACCGCGACGTGGTGGCGACGGACGAAGGGCATCAACAGGTTGACCGCGATGGCGCGGCCCGGGGCCCGTTCGCGCACTTCGCTTATACACGCGCGCAATTGGCGCGGTGTCGCGATGCCGAGCGTTCCCAGCGCGCCCGCTTTGGCGACCGCGGCCGCCAGCGCAGCACCGGCGAGTCCGCCGCCCATTCCCGCTTGTCCTATCGGAACGTCGAGCCGCAACCGGTCCGCGATGTCCATGCCTAACGACGCTACGCGGCCGGGGAATTCGTCCCGTCAGCCGGCCCGCCAGCGGGCTGGTTTTCGTTGCTGGGCTCCGGCGATCGAGCGTAATCTTGACAGCAGATGGATGGGTTGCAGCGAACCCACAGTGCTTGTTACACAACGGGCTTGCTGCATAACAGAAAGGTCACAAAATGAGTACAGTCCATTCATCAATCGATCACCACCCGGATCTGTTGGCTCTACGGGCGCGCTACGAACGCGTCGCCGAGTCGATGAGTGCGCATGTCACTTTCGGCCTGGCCCTGCTGACCGGTCTGTATGTGGCTGTGTCGCCGTGGATCATCGGATTCAGCGAGACGAGATCGCTTGCGATGTGCGACCTCATCGTCGGGATCGCGGTCGCGTTCTTGGCCTACGGGTTCGCATCGGCACTCGACCGTGCGCACGGAATGACCTGGACGCTGCCGGTGCTCGGCGTGTGGGTCATCGTGTCGCTGTGGGTCCTGCCCGGCTTCTCGCCCACCGCCAGCATGATCTGGTCGAATGTGGTCGGTGGCGCGTTGTTGACCTTCCTGGGCCTCAACGCGACGTACTTCGGCACGCGCACACGCGCCGAGGTCGCACGCACGTAGCCGTCCACGTCCGTTGAGCCAGGCGGCAATTCGCCCTGCCGGGCCGGCTGATCCCGGCGCGGGCAGGGCTAGCCGCAGACTGCGCCGATGGCGGCCGAGCCGACGAGCTTGACGTATTTAGCCAGCACGCCGGTCTTGTAACGCGGCGGCGGAGGAGTGAAATCCTTTCGCCGAGCGTCGAATTCGGCCGCGTCGGCCAGCACGTCCAAGGTCTGGCCGGCCACGTCGAGCCGGATCCGATCGCCGTCACGCAGGAAGGCGATCGGTCCGCCGTCGACCGCCTCCGGAGCGACGTGGCCCACGCACAGCCCGGTGGTCCCGCCGGAGAACCGGCCATCGGTAAGCAGCAGAACGTCTTTGCCGAGGCCGGCGCCCTTGATGGCACCGGTGATCGCGAGCATCTCGCGCATCCCCGGGCCGCCTTTCGGGCCCTCGTAGCGGATCACCACCGCGTCGCCCTTGGTGATGGTGCCGTCCTCGAGGGCATCCAGAGCCGCCCGCTCGCCGTCGAAAACCCTTGCGGTGCCTTCGAACACGTCGGAATCGAAACCGGCCGACTTGACCACCGCGCCTTCGGGTGCCAGCGATCCGCGCAGGATGGTGATCCCTCCGGTCGGGTGGATCGGATTGTCCAACGCCCGTAGCACCTTGCCGTCGGGGTCCGGCGGAGCGATGGCGGCGAGATTCTCGGCGACGGTCTGGCCGGTCACCGTGAGGCAATCACCATGCAGCAGTCCCGCGTCGAGCAGCGCCTTCATCATCACCGGCACGCCGCCGATGTGGTCGACGTGCGACATCACGTGGCGGCCGAACGGCTTGACGTCGGCCAGGTGCGGCACCTTGGACCCGATCCTCCTGAAGTCGTCGAGTGACAGCGCGACGCCGGCCTCGTGGGCGATGGCCAGCAGGTGCAGCACGGCGTTGGTCGAGCCGCCGAACGCCATCACCACGGCGATCGCGTTCTCGAACGCCTCCTTGGTGAGGATGTCGCGCGCGGTGATGCCGCGCCGCAGCAGCTCGATGACGGCCTGACCGCTGCGGCGCGCGAAGCCGTCGCGACGGCGGTCGGTCGCCGGCGGCGCCGCGCTGCCGGGCAGCGACATGCCCAGCGCCTCTGCCGCGCTGGCCATGGTGTTGGCGGTGTACATGCCCCCGCAGGCCCCCTCGCCGGGGCAGATCGCCCGCTCGATGGCGTCGACGTCCTCGCGGGGCATTAGCCCGCGAGCGCACGCACCCACCGCCTCGAAGGCGTCGATGATCGTGACCTCGCGCTCGCTGCCGTCGGACAGTTTGGCCACCCCCGGCAGGATGGAGCCCGCGTACAAGAACACCGCCGCCAAATCGAGCCGGGCGGCGGCCATCAGCATTCCCGGCAGCGATTTGTCGCACCCGGCCAACAGCACCGAGCCGTCGAGCCGCTCGGCCTGCATCACGGTTTCGACGCTGTCCGCGATCACCTCGCGCGACACCAAGGAGAAGTGCATGCCCTCGTGACCCATCGAGATGCCGTCGGAAACCGAGATCGTCCCGAACTCCAGCGGGTAGCCCCCGGCCGAGAACACCCCTTCCTTCACCGCCTTGGCGAGCCGGTCCAGGGAGAGGTTGCACGGCGTGATCTCGTTCCAGGACGACGCGACCCCGATCTGCGGCTTGGCGAAGTCTTCGTCACCCATGCCTACCGCGCGCAACATGCCGCGGGCCGCGGCCTTCTCCAGGCCGTCGGTGACGTCACGACTGCGCGGTTTGATGTCGGCGGGGGTTTTGGCCATTTTCCAAGTATGCCGGGCTGGTCCACCGCATTTTGCCGGGTCATACCCCATCGGGGTATAAACTCGGAGGGGTGACGACGGTACACGGATATTCGCAGGACAAGGACAACTACGCCAAGCGGCTTCGGCGCATCGAAGGCCAAGTGCGTGGCATCGCGCGGATGATCGACGAAGACAAATACTGCATCGACGTCCTGACCCAGATCAGCGCGGTCAATAGCGCCCTGCGTTCGGTGGCGCTGAATCTGCTCGACGAGCATCTGAGCCACTGTGTGACCCGCGCCGTCTCCGAGGGCGGAAATGACGCCGACGACAAGCTCGCCGAGGCGTCGGCCGCCATCGCGCGCCTTGTTCGTTCCTAATCGGTGACCGTGTTGTTAGGTGTGTTGAGACCGCAGATGGGATGAACCCGTTGCGGCGGTGCGTACGGTAAGGGCATTGTGAGCGCGCCAGCAATTTCCACTCAGCCACCGGGAAGTCCGGCCGATGCCGACGCTATGACCGCCGAAACCGGAACCACCACCGCTAGTGCGCGAACGTGGACGCCGCGGATCGCCGCTCAACTAGCGGTGTTGGCCGCGGCGGCCTTTACCTATGTGACGGCCGAGATCCTGCCCGTCGGCGCGATTTCGGCGATCGCACGCGACCTGCAAGTCAGCCTGGTCGTCGTGGGCACGCTGCTGACGTGGTACGCCCTGGTGGCGGCCCTGACCACGGTGCCGCTGGTGCGTTGGACCGCACACTGGCCGCGGCGGCGAACCCTGGTGATGAGCCTGACCTGCCTGACCGTGTCGCAGCTCATCTCGGCGCTGGCGCCGAACTTCGCGGTGCTGGCGGCCGGGCGGGTGCTCTGCGCGATCACCCACGGCGTGCTGTGGTCGGTGATCGCCCCGATCGCCACCCGGCTGGTTCCGCCCAGCCATGCCGGACGCGCCACGACGTCGATGTACCTCGGAACGAGCCTGGCGCTGGTCGTCGGCAGCCCCCTTACTGCGGCGATGAGCCTGATGTGGGGCTGGCGGCTCGCGGTGGTGTGCGTGACCGTTGCGGCAGCGATCGTCACGGTGGCCGCCCGGTTCATGCTGCCGGAGATGGTGCTCACCGAGGACCAGCTCGCCCACGTCGGCCCCCGGTCGCGGCATCACCGCAACGGGCGGTTGATCACGGTGAGCCTGCTCGCGATGGTCGCGGTGACCGGCCACTTCGTGTCCTACACGTTCATCGTGGTGATCATCCGCAACGTCGTCGGGGTGCGCGGGGCCAGCCTGGCCTGGGTGCTGGCGGCCTACGGTGTCGCGGGCCTGCTGTCGGTGCCGTTGGCCGCGCGACCGCTGGATCGCCGGCCCCGGGGCGCCATCATCCTTTGCATGGCCGGGCTGACCGCCGCCTTCGTGGTGCTGACCGCCCTGGCCTTCACCGGCCGAACATCGGTGGCGACGGCGGTGATCGGTACCGCCGCGATCGTGCTGTGGGGCGCGATGGCCACCGCGGTGTCGCCGATGATGCAATCCGCGGCCATGCGCAATGGCGCCGACGATCCCGACGGCGCATCGGGTCTGTACGTGACGGCGTTCCAGGTCGGCATCATGGCCGGCTCGCTGGCGGGCGGATTGTTGTACGAGCGCAGCGTCGCGCTGATGCTGACGGCTTCGGCCGGCCTGATGGGCGTCGCCCTGGCCGGTATCGCGGTCTACCGGCATATGCTGGATGTTCCGCCGGCAAGCTCACGCGATTCATAACTCGGCAGCTCAAAAGCCCCGAGTTGCGTCCCCGGGCGGCCCTGTCGGGTCGCGGATTAGGTAGCTGGGCACGGCCCTATGCGACACTGGGTCGCAGACCTGACTGGAGGGATGCATATGCCGAGCTGGACGACGAGCTCGACTAGGAAGGGCCTCTTTACGGCCCTTAACGCAGCCGGATTCGCCGCTCTGCTGGTGCTGGGCACCGGCCCCGCCCTGGCGGATCCGGACCCGCCACCCGGCGACCCCGGTGTGGTCGCCGCGCCCGCGGACCCGCCCGCGCCGCCGCCGTTGGTGGCTCCTCCGCCGCCTCCGCCGCCCGGCGATCCGCTCGCGCCCCCGCCGCCCAACCCGCTCGCTCCGCCGCCGCCTTTCGCGCAGCCCGCGGCCGCAGCCGCCGGGCAGGACCCGACGCCCTTCACCGGCACCGCGCCGTTCGGGCCTCCGAAGATCCTGCCCGCCGGCGGCTCGACGGTGGGGGTCGGTCAGCCGATCATCATCAACTTCCCCGGGCGGGTCGACGACGCCGGCGCGGCCATCAACGCCGTGCATGTGTCGTCCGTCCCGCCGGTCCCCGGCAAGTTCTACTGGATGACGCCCACGCAGCTGCGGTGGCGCCCGCTGAGCTTCTGGCCCGCACACACCGCGGTGACCGTCGACGCGGGCGGCACGGTGTCGACCTTCCACACCGGTGACACGCTGATCGCCACTGCCGACGACGCCACGCACCAGCTGACCGTGACCCGCAACGGCACCGTGGAGAAGACCATCCCGATGTCGATGGGCATGACGTCCGGCAACCACCAAACTCCCAACGGCACGTACTACGTGCAGGAGAAGATGCCCTCGGTGGTGATGGATTCCTCGACCTACGGGGTCCCGGTCAACTCGACGTACGGCTACAAGGTGACCGTCGAACTCGCCGTCCGGTTCGACAACGTCGGCGACTTCGTGCACAGCGCCCCGTGGTCGGTGGACGACCAGGGCAAGCGCGACGTCAGCCACGGCTGCATCAACATCAGCCCCGCCAACGCGAGGTGGTTCTTCGACAACTTCGGCGCCGGTGACCCGATCATCGTGAAAAACTCGAGCGGCGGCGACTACAAAAAGAACGACGGCTCCGCCGACTGGATGAACTAGTCCCGTCTCGCTGAATAGACGCAGAATCGTCCCATTTCTTCACGAAATAGGGCGATTTTGCGTCTTCTCGCGGGCTTTCATTTGCCCGGCAGTTATGTATAGCATCATACATAAGCCCAAACCGAGGAGCGGCAATGCGAAGCCCACGCGAGCGGATGGTTGTCTCCGCCGCGCTGTTGATCAGGGAACGCGGCGCGCACGCCACCGCGATCTCCGACGTCCTCGAGCACAGCGGGGCACCCCGCGGCTCGGCCTATCACTACTTCCCGGGAGGGCGGACCCAACTGCTCTGCGAGGCGGTCGATCTCGCCGGCGAGCATGTCGGAGCCCTCATCACCCAGCCGGACAGCAGCGGCGAACTGTTGGACACGCTGATCGACACGTATCGGCGGCAGCTGCTGGAGTCCGATTTCCGCGCCGGCTGCCCCATCGTCGCCGTCTCCGTCGAAGCCGGTGACGAGCAGGACCGCGAGCGCATGGCGCCGGTGGTCGAGCGCGCGGCCGCGGTGTTCGACCGCTGGAACGACCTGATCGCGCAACGGTTCATCAGCGACGGCATCGCGCCGGACCGCGCCCGCGACCTGGCGATGACGGCGACGGCCGCACTCGAGGGTGCGATCGTGCTGGCCCGGGTGCGGCGCGACCTGACACCGCTCGATGCCGTGCACCGCCAGCTGCGCAGCCTGCTACTGGCCGAGGGCGCCGAGACCTAGAGAAGGGAACCCCGCAGTGACCGCCAACAAGACCGGTGAATGGAAGTCCACGGCATGCATTCTCTGCGAATGCAATTGCGGCATCGTCGTGCAGGTCGAGGACCGCACACTGGCGCGCATCCGCGGCGACAAGGAGCACCCCGGGTCGCAGGGCTACACCTGCAACAAGGCGCTGCGGCTGGATCATTACCAGAACAATCGCGCTCGCCTGACGTCCCCGATGCGCCGTCGGGCCGACGGGACCTTCGAGGAGATCGACTGGGACACAGCGATCGTCGAGATCGCCGAGGGCTTCAAGCACATCCGCGACACCTACGGCGGCGACAAGATCTTCTATTACGGCGGCGGCGGGCAGGGCAACCACCTGGGCGGGGCCTATAGCGGGGCGTTCCTCAAGGCGCTGGGGTCGCGCTACCGGTCAAATGCGTTGGCGCAGGAGAAGACCGGTGAGGCGTGGGTCGATGCGCAGCTGTACGGCGGTCACACGCGGGGCGAGTTCGAGCACGCCGAGGTGTCGGTGTTCGTCGGCAAGAACCCCTGGATGTCGCAGAGCTTTCCCCGGGCCCGCGTGGTGCTCAACGAGGTCGCCAAGGACCCGAACCGGTCGATGATCGTGATCGATCCAGTGCTTACCGACACCGCGAAGATGTCCGACTTCCACCTGCGGGTGCGCCCCGGCACCGATGCGTGGTGTCTGGCCGCCCTGGCCGGCGTCCTGGTCCAGGAAAACCTTTGCGACGAAGCGTTTCTCGCGGAGCACGTCCACGGCGTCGAGGCGGTGCGTGACGCGCTGCGCGAAGTCCCGGTCGCCGACTACGCGCAGCGCTGCGGGGTGGACGAAGAGCTGCTTCGGGCGGCCGCGCGCCGCATCGCGGCGGCGGACAGCGTCGCGGTGTTCGAGGACCTCGGCATCCAGCAGGGGCCCAACAGCACGCTGTGCTCGTATCTGAACAAGATGCTGTGGATTCTCACTGGCAATTTCGCGAAAAAGGGTGGCCAGCACCTGCATTCGTCGTTCGCGCCCCTGTTCAGCACGGTCTCCGGCCGTACTCCCGTCACCGGCGCACCCATCATCGCCGGACTGATTCCCGCCAACGCGGTGCCCGAAGAGATTTTGACCGACCACCCGGACCGGTTCCGGGCGATGATCGTCGAAAGCGGAAACCCCGCCCACTCGCTGGCCGACTCGGCCGCGTGCCGTGAGGCGTTCCAGAGCCTGGAGCTGATGGTGGTCGTCGACGTCGCGATGACCGAGACCGCCAGGCTGGCCCACTACGTGCTGCCTGCGGCCTCCCAGTTCGAAAAGCCCGAGGCCACGTTCTTCAATTTCGAGTTCCCGCACAACGGCTTTCAGTTGCGCCGGCCGCTGCTCGAGCCCTTGCCGGGCACCCTGCCCGAACCCGAGATCTGGGCGCGGCTGGTGCGGGCGCTCGGCGTCGTCGACGAGGCGGACCTGCGCCCGCTGCGCGAGGCCGCTCAGCGCGGCCGCCAGGCCTACACCGAGGAGTTCCTCGGCGCGATGGCCACCAACCCGACCGTGGCCAAGTTGCTCCCCTATGTGCTGTACGAAACCCTCGGACCGACGCTGCCGGAGGGACTGGCGGGTGCGGCCGCGCTGTGGGGGCTGGCCCAGAAGACCGCGATGACCTATCCCGACGCGGTGCGGCGCGCCGGCCACGCCGACGGTAACGCGCTGTTCGACGCCATCCTCGACAGCCCGTCGGGAGTCACGTTCACCGCCCACAACTACGAGGACGACTTCGAGCTGATCGGGCACGCCGATCACAAGATTGCCCTGGAAATCCCCGAAATGCTGGCCGATTTGGCGGCATTGACCGCGGCGCCGCCGCGGCTGACCACGCCGGATTTCCCCATCGTGCTGTCGGTGGGCGAGCGGCGCGCCTACACCGCCAACGACATCTTCCGCGACCCGTCCTGGCGTAAACGCGACGCCGACGGGGCGCTGCGGGTCAGCGTGGAGGACGCCCAGGCCCTGGGGCTCGTCGACGGTGGCCGGGCGCGGGTCAGCACGGCCGCCGGCAACGCGGAGGCGACCATCGAAATCGCCGAGACCATGCTGCCCGGGCATGCGGCCCTGCCCAACGGTTTCGGCCTCGACTACATCGACGACGACGGACACACGGTCGTTCCCGGCGTCGCGCCGAACATGCTCACATCCACGCGATGGCGCGACAGCTACGCCGGCACGCCCTGGCACAAGCACGTGCCCGCCAGGATCGAGGCGATGGCGGGGGTCAGTTCCAGATCCTGACCCGGCGCTGCGGTTCCAGGAACAACGCGTCGTCCTCGGCGACGTCAAAGGCGTCGTAGAACGCGTCCATGTTGCGGATGACGCCGTTGCAGCGGAACTCCGGCGGGGAGTGCGGATCCACCGCTAGGCGCCGAATCGCTTCCGCCTCACGGGATTTGGTCCGCCACACCTGCGCCCAGCCGTAGAACACCCGCTGCACGCCGGTCAGGCCGTCGATGACCGGAGCGGGCCGGCCGTTCAGCGACAGCTGATAAGCCAGCAGCGCGATCGACAGCCCGCCGAGGTCGCCGATGTTCTCGCCGACGGTGAATGCGCCGTTCACGTGGTGCCCGCCGTCGAGTGCCCTCGGCGTGTACGCCTCGTATTGCTCGATGAGCGCCTTGGTGCGGGCGCCGAACTCGGCGCGGTCGTCGTCGGTCCACCAGTCGAGCAGATTGCCGTCGCCGTCGTACTTGGCGCCCTGGTCGTCGAAGCCGTGGCCGATCTCGTGCCCGATCACGGCGCCGATCCCGCCGTAGTTGGCGGCATCGTCGGCCCGGGCGTCGAAGAATGGCGGCTGCAGAATTGCTGCGGGAAAGACGATTTCGTTCATGCCGGGGTTGTAGTAGGCGTTGACGGTCTGCGGCGTCATGAACCATTCCTCCCGGTCCACCGGACCGCCCAGCTTCGCCAGCTCGCGGTCATGGTTGACGGCGTAGCCGCGCTGGAAGTTGCCGTAGAGGTCGTCGCGGTCGATCACCAGCTTGGAGTAGTCGCGCCACTTCGCCGGGTAGCCGACCTTGGCGGTGAACTTGTCCAGCTTGGCCAGCGCGCGTTCCCGGGTCTGCGGCGTCATCCAGTCCAGCTCGCTGATGCTGATTCGGTACGCCTCTTGCAGGTTTTCCACCAGGGCGTCGATGCGGGCCTTCGCGTCCGGCGGGAAATGCCGTTGCACGTAAAGCTTTCCGACCGCATCGCCCATCAGGTTCTCCACCAGCGACACCGCCCGCTTCCAGCGGTCCCGGATCTGTTCGGCACCGGTCAGCAGGCGGCCGTAGAAGTCGAAGTCCGCGGCGACGATGGCGTCGGTCAGCCACGCCGCGCGGGCGCGGATCAACCGCCACCGCGCCCAGCGCTTCCAGTCGTCGAGATCTTCGCCATGCCAGAGCGCAGCGAATGCGGTGAGGTAATCGGGTTGGCGCACAACAAGTTCCGCGAACGCCTCCGGAACACCGCCCAGCGCGGTCACCCAGCCGGCCCAGTCGAAGCCCGCCCCTTCGCTTTGTAGCTCGGCGAAGGTGCGCAGGTTGTAGGTGAGGTCGGCGTCGCGCCGCTTGACCACATCCCAGTGCGCGGCGGCAAGTTTGGTCTCCAGCGCCACGATCCGGGCCGCGGTCTCGGCGTGCTCGGCCGCATCACCGCCGTACACCAGGCCGAACATCCGCGCGATGTGCCCCGGGTAGGCGGCCAGCACCGCGGCGTGCTGCTCGTCGCGGTAGTAGGACTCGTCGGGCAATCCGAGGCCGGATTGGTTGACGTGCACCAGGTATCGAGTCGAGTCCTTCGCATCGGTATCCACGTACAGCCCGACCCCGCCACCGACCCCGGTGCGCTGCAGGGCGCCGAGGGCGGCGGCTAATGCCTCGGCATCGGCGGCGTCGTCGATGGTGGCCAGCTCGTCGAGTAGGGGCCGCGTTCCCCGCCGTTCGACGGCTTCCTCGTCGAGGAAGCTGGCGTAGAGGTCGCCGATGCGTTGTTCGTCAGTGCCCACCGGCGCGCCGCTTCGGCTGGTTTCGACGATCAGGTCGCGCACCTGCTCCTCGGCCTGGTCGAAGAGCAGGCGGAAAGCGCCGTCGGTCGCGCGGTCGGCGGGTATGTCGTATTCGGCCAGCCAGCGGCCGTTGACGTGGCCGAACAGATCGTCCTGGGGGCGGGCATTCTCGTCGACGTAGCTCAGGTCGATGCCCGAGCGGATGGCCTCTACTGTCACCCCGCCATCCTTCCATCTCTTTTCGGGTGCAACGATCGGCCCATGTCCGACGCCGAGGAGACCGAAGCACCCGACGACGACGATTCCGTCGAGGAAGCCACGGCGGACGGGATGTTTTCTCCGTACGGCATCGCGTCGACCGTGCTCGGCCTGCTGGCGGTGGCCGCGGTGGTGCTCGGCGCGCTCATCTGGAACGCACACCGCGACGAGGTGGGCGAACGCCGCTACCTGAGCCGCGTCATGCAGACGGCCGCGGACTGGACCGGCGTGCTGATCAACATGAACACGAAGAACATCGACACCAGCTTGCAGAAGCTGCACGACGGCACGGTCGGTGAACTCAACACCGACTTCGACGCGGCCATGCAGCCCTACCGGCAGGTGGTGGAAAAGCTGCAGTCGCAAAGCAGCGGCCGGATCGAAGCTGTCGCGATCGAAACGGTGCGCCACGACCTGGACACTCAGCCCGGTGCCCCCAAGCCGGTTGTCCCCACCAAGTTGCCGCCGTTCGCCAGCCGCGCCGACTCGGTGATGCTGGCCGCCACATCGGTCAGCGAGAACGTCGGCGCGAAACCCCAGACAGTGCACTGGAATTTGCGGCTCGAGGTCTCCGACGTGGACGGCAAGCTGATGATCTCCGCTCTGGAGTCGATCCGATGAGAAATCTCTGGCGGCTGCTGGCCTTCGACATCGTGGCGCCGCTGGCCGCGATCGGCGCGCTGCTGATGATCGGCGTGATCCTGGGCTGGCCGCTGTGGTGGGTGTCGGCCTGCTCGGTGCTGCTGGTGTTGATCGCCGAGGCCGTCGGCGTCAACTTCTGGCTGCTGCGCCGCGATTCGGTGAGCGTCGGCACCGACGACGACGCCCCCGGGCTGCGGCTGGCCGTCGTGTTCTTGTGCGCGTCCGCGCTGACGGCGGCCGTGCTGACCGGATACACGCACTGGACGACGACGGATCGCGAGTTCAAGCAGGACTCGCGGCAGGTGGTGCAGTTCGCCACCGGGATGGCGGAGGCGATGGCGTCGTTCACCCCGAGCGCGCCGACGAGTTCCATCGATCGGGCCGCGGCGATGATGGTGCCCGAGCAGGCCGGCGCGTTCAAGGAGCAATACAAAAAGACCAGTGCCGATCTGGCTCAGCGCAACGTGACCGCACAGGCCTCGACGCTGGCGGCCGGAGTCGAGGCCATCGGACCCACGGCGGCCAGTGTGGCGGTAATCCTTCGGGTCACCCAGAACACGCCCGGCCAGCCGCCCAGCCGGGCGGCGCCCGCGCTGCGGGTGGCGCTGATCAAGCGCGGCGGCAACTGGTTGGTGTCCGACGTGGTGCCGGTCAACGCCCGCTGAATCAGTTGGATTCGGCGGATCGGGTCGATTTCACCTTGACGAACCGGTCCGACAAGCGACGAATCCGGATCATCAGCGAGGCCGACGGGGACACGCTGCCGTCGAGATAGGCGGCCAGATCCTCGGGCTCCACCCCGATGCGGGAAGCGAATTCCTGTTCCGCCAGGCCCGACCGGTCGATCAGCAGACGCACGTGGCGGGCCACCTCGGTGCGTTCGTTGGCCTCGAGGTGGGCGCGGGCGCGTTCGAGGACCTCCCACAACGCCTTGGAGATGCCATACGGGCGGGTGCCCTCGAGGACTTCCTCGACCTGACGGGCCGTGCGTCCGTAGGGGTCGCGTTTGAGCGCGCCGGCGATGCGCTTCCAGGTGTCGATGTCCCCGCCCTGCAGCGCCGAGCGGATGGCCGAGGTCGGCCAGAACTCCACCGGCTGCTCGGAATCACCGCCGGGCTTGCGCTGTTCAGGGGCCGGCCGCTGAGATGGCGGCGTGGGGCGTCGGTCGGCTGCCAACGTCACCTCGCCTCCTCCAGCATCGCGACGGCCACCGACAGACAGCGCTGCCTGACCTCTTCCCAGCCCGCCTTGGCGTCTGGTTCAGACCACTGCTCATCGAAATCGGACGGATGCGGATCTGCGAGCCGACGGACCAACTGGGTGGCAATCCACTGCTGCCTCGGTGGTTGACAACAGTAATACCTGTCGATTCCGGCCAGGACCAGCGCGGCGGTTTCGGGTTCCAACGTGTCCACCATGTCAGCAAATTCGGCATAGTCGCGGCTGCTGTTACGGCACATGATCAGGTAGCCCTTGAGGCGCAGCGCCTCCGCGCCCGTGGGGACCAGCAACCGGTCGCCGGTGGGCAGCTGCACGTTGGTGGTCTCCACCGGGCTGCGACGCGCGTACCTCGGTGCCTCGTCCGCGTCGGAATCGAGGTCGTTCTCCAGGGCGTCGATCGCGACCGAAAGCCGCCCCCGCCACAGGGTGACCGGATGGACCGGCCGGTCAGCCCCGGCAATCGCCCGGGCGATGCCATTGCGTGACGCCAGGCCGCCGACCAGCTTCTTGGCCCCCAGGGGGCCGTTGGAATTGCCGTTGGTGGGGGTCTTCGAATCGGCGGGGGCCAGGCCCGCGTCCTCGTCGCAGATGTCGACCTGGTGGGGGATCTGGCCCGGGCCCCGGCCGCGGCTGTCCTGATCGGGGCAGGGTTCCGTGGCCTTGCCGTTGCGCCCGCACCCGGTGAAGGCCAGCGGGTCGGCCACGCAGATGGCGTCGGGCGCCAAGTGTTTCAGTTTCGCCGACGACTTGAGGACCATCCGCAGGTCCGCGCTGGGCGCGGTCAACGCCGAGATGTCGTCGGGGATGACCACGATGTCGCTCAGGTCGACCTCGGGCAGCGGCCTGTCGAAGTCCACCGACGGCAGGACGCGGGACAGCCACCGCGGCAGCCACCAGTTCCACTGGGCGAACATCGCCATCAGCGCGGGCACCAGGACCAGCCGGACGATGGTGGCGTCCACCGCGATCGCGACGGCGCACGCCACACCGATCTCGGCCACCAGCGGCATGCCGGCGAACGCGAAGCCGATGAACACCGCGATCATGATCAGCGCGGCGCTGGTGATCGTGCGCGCGCTGGTGCTCACGCCGTATGCCACCGCATCGCGGGTATTTCCGGTGCGCAGGAAGCGTTCCCGGATGCGGGTGAGCAGGAAGATCTCGTAGTCCATCGACAACCCGAAGGTCATCGCCAGCACCAGCGGGGGAACGGTGCTGTCGATCGAGCTGATGTGGCTGAACCCGAGATCGGCCAGCCAGCCCCACTGGAACACCATCACCAGGCTGCCGTAGGCGGCGGCGACGGACAGCAGCGTCATCAGGACGCCCTTGAGCGCGAGGAACACCGAGTGGATCGAGACGAGCAGCATCACGAACGCGATGAGCGCGACGAAGAGCAGCACCAGGGGCTCGGTCGCCGATACGCGGTCATCGAAATCCTTGATCAACGCGGTCGGACCACCGACGTCCACCCGCGCCGCCGCTCCCTGCTCCTTGGGCAGCTCCGCGCGCATCCAGTCGACGGTGTGCCGCGCGCTCATGTCCTCGGGATCGACCGACAACACCGCGGACAGCAACGCGCTGTTGTTGTCGTCGGCGAATTGCGGCGGCGCCACCGATATGACCTTGGGCGCCTGGGCCATTCGCTGACGGATCGCGGTGATCGCCTGGCCGTGCTCGGGCGCGGAGGCGCTGCCGCCGGGAAATGTGACCAGCACCTGAACCGGGCCCAGCGCACCCGGTCCGAGCGCTTCGGATGCCGCGCCCACCCCGGCGCGAATCTCGTGCGAATAGTCGAATTGGCGCAGCAGGCTGTTGCCCAGCACCATCGACGTCGCCGGCGCCGCCATGACCAGCAGGACCGTCGACGCCGCCAGCGCCGAGATCCACGGCCGGCGCATGACCCAGCCGACCCAGTGGTTCCAGAACCGGGATTGCGTGCTCTCCGGCCGCCGCGACCAGTGCAGCAGGGCCGAGCGCTTGGCGGCCGACCGGCCGAATGTCGCCAGCACCGCCGGCGTCAGGGTCGCCGACGTCAGCATCGCCACCGCGACGGCCAGGATCGCCCCGCTGGCCATCGACTTCAGCGCCGGGGTGTTGATCAGGTAGATGCCGGTGAGCGAGGCGATCACCGTCATGCCGGACAGCACTACCGCCAGCCCGGAGGTGGCCATCGCGGCATCGACGGCCTCGCGTGGCTGGCGGCCGGAACGCAGCTCCTCGCGGAAGCGCATCAAGATGAACAGCGAATAGTCCACGGCAAGCGCGATGCCGAACATGGACACCGTCGACGTGACGAACACCGACATGGTGGTGTACGCCGACAACAGGTAGACCAGGCCCATCGTGACGACGACCGTGCAGACGCCCAGGGCCAGCGGAATCGCCGCTGCCGCAAGCGAACCGAACACCGCGAGCAACACGATCAGGATGATCGGCAGGTTCCACTGTTCGGCCTTGGCGATGTCGTGTTTGGTGTTCGCCGCCGCGGCGGCGCTCAGCGCGCCCTGCCCGATGACATACAGGCGCACCCGGCCGTTCGCGGTCTGGCCGGATTGGTCGCCATTGATCCCCACCTTTTGGCGCAACTGCTTGGCGATGTCGCTGGTGCCGGAGTTGTGGGAATCCAGCCGCAGCGACAGCACATAAGGTCGGTCGGGCTGCGGCGGCCGCTGGGTGGGGTTGGGTACCTCCGTGACGCCGGGGAACTCACCGGCGATCTGCCGCAGCTGCGCCACCGCGTCGTTGATGTCTTGGTAGCTGGCGTCCGGGCGGGGGGCCGCGACCAGGGCCAAGGACGACGCCCCCTGCTCGTGATACTGCTCCTCGAGCTGATCGTGGACCGCCAGCGACTGCGAGCCGGCCACCTCGAAACCGCCGCCGGTGAGATTTCCCGACTGGGTCAGGGCCAGATAGACCGCCGGCACCAACGCCAGCAACCAGCCTGTGAAGACCAACCAGCGGTGCCTGCGCAGGCTGCGGCTTAGGCGCATCATGAACTGCTGGATTTCGGTCTCCCCGGTCTTCTCGCGTAATGCGTGAGGGCGAGAATACCGCAGGAGGCTGTGGAGCACGGCCGCTTATCTGGTTCCTGAGCTGCGCAGACACCGAAGTTGCCAAGACGCTGCGACTCCGTTGTGAATCGGTGATCAACCGGGATATCAGTCACATCGACTGGCAGCCCCGGTACCGGGGATGGCAGGATGTCGCATGCCGCGCGGAGGTCGGGGGAACTCCGCGGCGAAATCGGCCCCTCTATCGCAGCGGTTTGCGACGCGTCAGAAATCGCGAGACCTCGCAAACTCAAAGGAGTAATCCATGAGGACAGCGACCGCGACCGGACGCCGCAGGCTCGTCGCCGGGCTGCTCGCCGCCGCCGCACCATGCGCCGCCGTCGCGGTTCTGGCGGGGCCGCCGGCGACCGGTGCCAACGACCCGTGCGCGGCCAGTGAAGTCGCGCGGACGATCGGTTCGGTCTCCAAGTCGATGGGCGACTACCTGGACACGCATCCCGAGACCAACCAAGCGATGACCACGATGCTGCAGCAGCAGGCCGGGCCGCAAACGGTGGACTCGATGAAGTCGTACCTCCAGGCCAACCCCAAGGTCGCCCTTGACATGACGTCCATCGCGCAGCCGCTGACCAACCTCTCGACGCAGTGCAAGCTGCCGATCACGATCCCGCAGGCGATGGGCGTCATGCAGCAGGCGCAGGGCGCGACGGGTGGGCCGCCCGCCGCGACCGGGCCGGTCCCGCCCGCGCCGGGCGGAGCCCTGCTGCCGGGCGTCACGATCGGCACCCCGACCGGACCGGTGGGCGTTCCGCCGCGGCCGAACGACGTCGGCTAAGGGCCGTTTTCCGGATCTCGATCGGGCGGCGGCAGCGGCCCCTGCAGGGCCGTCTCCGTCGGGTCGACCGCAGGGTCGCCCTGGTGCCGCACGACGGGCAGCGGACCGGTGATCGGTTCGTCGTCGTCCGAGTCGGCGATGTTCTCGGTGCGGAACATGAAGAAGAACACCACCCAGCCGACCGCGGCGATGAGCAGCCAGCTGATCAACCGGTAGATCAGCATCGCTGAGATGGCACTGGGCAGCGACATGCCGCTGGACACCAGGCCCGGGACCAGCACCGCCTCGACGACCAGCAGCCCGCCCGGCATCAGCGGGATCGTGCCGACCGCGCGGGCGGCCGCGTAGGCGACCGTCAGGCCGGCCACCGATGCGTGGTCGCCGGCCGCGTACGCGGCGAAGCCGAGGCAGGCGACGTCGGCGATCCAGTTGAACAGTGACCAGCCGAAGGCCACTCCCAAGTCCCGGCGGCCCAGGCTCACCGATTCGAGCTGCATCAGCGTCGCGCGCCACTTCTCCAGACCGGAGTCGGCCGGCCGCCCCCGAATCGAGTTGACCCACGACAACACCCGACTGCCGATGCCGTCGATCAGCTCCGGACGCGACGCCACCGCCTGGGCGAGTAGCAACAACGCGACGAAGCCGCCGAGCGTGAACAGCAGCGAGAACGGGTTGTTCTTCGCGCCCAGCAGGAACGCGCCGCCAAGGCCGAGCAGCGCCAGCCCCACGGCCTGCAGCACGCCCGACATCACCAGCTGCCACGACGCCACCACCGTCGAGGCGCCCCAGAGCCGCTGCTGACGGAACAGAAAGGTGGCCGACAGCACCGGCCCGCCGGGCAGCGTGGTGCTCAGCGAGTTGGCGGCGTAGAACGCGGCCTCCGACCGCAGTTGTTTGACGTGCACGCCAGCGGATTTCAGCAGGGTCCGCTGGATCTGGGCGAAGCTGTGCATCGACGCGGCGGCCGCCACGACCGCGGCGAGCAGCCACCACCAGTTGGCCTCGTACACGCTCGTCCAGGCTTTGGCCAGCTGGTCCCACCCCAGGGCGATCTCGACGGCCAGCACGACCGCGACGATCGACAGCACCACCCAGCGCAGCCACCAGTACTTCCCGCGCGGCGTGTCCTGGCGTGGGAAGTCGAGCTTGCGGGCGGGTGCGTCCGGCGACACGTGCATCAGGGTAACCGTGCAGGTGGCGCCGGAATCCAGGCGAAGCTCCGACCGTGTCGGGCTCGTTCTGGGGTCGTAACCGGATCGTGCCGCCGGGCCCGACCCGCGGATGCGTGCGGGGCGTTTGGCGGCGGCCCCCGGCGGATAGGCTGGCCAAATGCCAGCAAACCCTGACGACGCCGCGGTTGAACCGCTTGTCCGCAAGGCCGCGGCCTGGTCTTGGCGCCTGCTCGTCATCCTGGCCGCGGTGGTCGCCCTGCTGTGGGTCGTGAAAAAGCTCGAAATCATCGTCGTCCCGGTGCTGCTGGCTTTGATGATCAGCGCGTTGCTGGTGCCGGCGGTCGACTGGCTGGACCGGCGGGGCCTGCCGCGGGGTGGCTCGGTGGCGCTGGTCCTGCTGGGCGGCTTCGCGATCCTGGGCGGCATCCTGTCCTTCGTCATCATCCAGTTCATCTACGGATTGCCCGACCTGACCAAGCAGGTGGAGCGCAGCATCGACTCCACCCGCAGATGGCTGATCGAAGGGCCCGCGCATCTGCGCGGCGAGCAGATCGACAACGCGGGAAACGCCGCGATCCAGGCCCTGCACAACAATCAGTCCAAGCTGACCAGCGGCGCCCTGTCCACCGCCGCCACGGTCACCGAGCTGGTCACCGCGGCGGTGTTGGTGCTGTTCACGCTGATTTTCTTCCTCTACGGCGGCCGCAACATCTGGCAGTACGTGGTCAAGATCTTCCCGACCGACGCCCGCAAGCGGGTAATGGCGGCCGGCCGCGCCGGATACGGGTCGTTGATCGGGTATGTGCGGGCCACGTTCCTGGTGGCGCTGACCGACGCGGCCGGCGTCGGTACCGGGTTGGCGATCATGGGCATCCCGCTGGCGCTGCCGCTGGCCTCGATCGTCTTCCTGGGCGCGTTCATCCCGCTGATCGGTGCGCTGGTCTCGGGTCTGCTGGCCGTGGTGGTCGCCCTGCTGGCCAAGGGCATCGTCTACGCGCTGATCACCCTGGGTTTGCTGATCGCGGTCAACCAACTCGAAGCCCATTTGCTGCAGCCGCTGGTGATGGGCCGCGCGGTGTCCATCCATCCGCTGGCGGTGGTACTGGCCATCTCGACCGGCGGCGTGCTCGCGGGAATCGTCGGCGCACTGCTGGCGGTTCCGACCGTCGCGTTCCTCAACAACGCGATACAGGTACTGCTCGCGCCTGATCCATCCGCCGAGGCCGAGAAGCAGACCGAGGAAGCCGACGACGGGGGCATCGTCGAGGCGGAGCCGGACCGCGCCGACGAGCAATCGGCCTGAGGGTTAGCGGCCGAGCTGCTACAGCCGCCCTTCGCGGCGCAGCAGATCCTGGGCGGACAGACCGCCGCCGCCGCGGCGGCGCGGGCGCGAGTTGTCGCCATTGTCGCCATGGTCGCCCTGCCCGCGCGCATTCAGCTTCTCGGTGGCCGCATCGGACTCGTCGGCCGGGTCGTTGTTCGACGGAACCCGCATCGCCTGCGTCTGACCGGCCGACGGCGTGGGTGACGGGGGACGTGCCGGCGGGACGGGCTTGGCGGGCCCGCGCTGGTCGGCCGGGCGTGGGGCGCCGGGCACCGAGAGTCGCGACGTCTTGGCCTCCGTCGGCTGCGCGCTCGGAATGCGTGTGGTGTTCACACCGGAGGGCAGCTCCGCCGGGCGGGGCCTGCCGCGGGGTGGCTCGGTGGCGCTGGTCCTGCTGGGCGGCTTCGCGATCCTGGGCGGCATCCTGTCCTTCGTCATCATCCAGTTCATCTACGGATTGCCCG